>NZ_NOJZ02000100.1 GCF_002251085.2 Romboutsia maritimum
ACTATAGATATAGTGGATGGATTAAGTGCAGAAGATGTAATTGTGAAGTGTCCAAATCAAAACTATCCTAATATAGATATAATTCCATCAGATATAGGTTTAGCTATGTTAGATGAAAAAATAAGTTTACAACCAGCAAGAGAAAAAGTTCTTGCAAGATGGTATATGAAAAACATTGATGCTCTAGAGAAATACGATTATATTATTTGTGATTTATCACCAAGTTATAATTTAACAGCTAAAAATATACTTTATTTATCAGATTCTATAATAGTTCCTATCATGGACAAGAATATTTCTTCTTTAAGAGGAGCTGCTTTATTTAAAGAACTATGGAGCAGAGATAAATTTTATTTAGAAAAAGAAGATGATGATATCAAGGCTACTATTTTAGTTGGATATGAAAAACAAAAAACTCAAGTATCTGATTTATTTGATCAATATCTTCAAAAATTTGATGATTTAAAAGATATGATGTTAAATTCATTTATAAGAAGAAATACTTTTGTTGAGAAATCATTATTAAGTAAATTAAGTATAAGCGATTACCTTAAAAAGAATAATCAAACTCATTTTAGTAAAGAAGAAGTTGAAAATATGATAGAAGAATTAAAAGAAAAGGATGTGTTATAGATGCCTAAGATAGATATGAATTTATTAAATGAAGAAGTTCCTACAACGAAAAAGTCAACAGTTATACATGAAACTAAATCAAGTAAAACATCAATATCTATATATGAT
>NZ_NOJZ02000101.1 GCF_002251085.2 Romboutsia maritimum
TTATAAATACTTTATAAATTTCATAGATTTACTTCCTTTTTCAACGTATCCGATTTTAAAAGTTATAAATAACAATCTACTTTCGTTTGATATAATACTCCAAAGGCTTTAATTCGACCTCGTCAATGTCTACATATTAGCATAATCTTTTTAGTTGATTTTCTATGCTAATTGGTAATTTGCTAAATTAATACTTGCATTTTTATCCCTATCAATTACAAGATTGCACTTTTTATTGGAACATATATAAGTTCTATCTTTAAGTTTTAAATCTTTCTTGATAGTTCCACAGCAAGAACACATTTTACTACTTGGAAAGAATCTATCTGCTTTTATAAATTCAATTCCACTCCATTTACATTTATATTCAAGTATAGTTATAAACTTATTAAAACATTGTTCTGAAATTGATTTAGATAGATGTTTGTTTTTCAACATACCTCTCACATTTAAATCTTCAGCAACTACTCTACAAGGCTTGGTTTTTACTATTGTATTAGTAGTTTGGTGAATATGATTTAATCTAATATCTGAAATTCTTTTATGAACAAGTTTTATTTGTTTTTCAAGTTTTATGATATTTTGAGTTTTAGTAAGTTTTTCACCTTTTTTAAAAGTAGTTCCACTTTTCAACATATCATATTTTCTTGAAATCTGTCTTTGTAGTCTTTTAAGTTTCTTATTTAATCTCTTAACTTCTTTAGTCTTATTAATGTTTTTAAAAGGCTTATCT
>NZ_NOJZ02000102.1 GCF_002251085.2 Romboutsia maritimum
ATATAGATAGACACGTTTTTTCTCGTGTCCACTATATAGGATCCATTTTAATCTTCTCGCACCCTTTTTATTACGTGTAAACACCCATAAACTTTCTACACTATGGTTCTATCCTAGTGCTGTTATCTGTCCATGGTTCCCGATACGTTAGTATCCTAGAACTCCCACACCCGACCTTTAAGTTGTCGTCACTACTCGATCCCGTACTGCCTAAAAAAAGGGACTAGGCTTGTCTGTACGGAGGTTCACTTTTTGCATTGGCTGAACTCACCTGACGTAATTTTAAGTGCTTAACGACTACTCACTACATGTCATATACGGGGGACACCGAGATACGTGTGAAAACCGGCCACATCTTCTGTAAACACATTGATATGACTGGTTTATTTACTTATTTTTTAGATTCATATTCCTTAACTCTTCTATAAAACGTGTTACTCTTTAAATCAAGCAATTTCATAGCATTAACGGCTGTTAGTTCATTATTTTTCCATTTTATATAAACTTCTTCAAAATTATCTCCTGGTTCTATTTTTCGTCTACCAAACTTAATACCTTTATCAATGGCGGCTTTTATACCCTCATTTTTATGCTCTTAGTATTGGGGGGACTTTAGTCCTGTTTCGCTTTTAATTATAGAAAGAGTGGTTTTGGAGGAGGTTTTTATGGATGAGAAAAAGCTTTGGTTAAAGATTAGTGGTAGTATTAATT
>NZ_NOJZ02000103.1 GCF_002251085.2 Romboutsia maritimum
TTTCTCTATCACGAGCCTCTTTGTATACCATCTTTTCAGTAGGAAAATACACAGATGTCCCTCCAAATTCTCTAAATAATATCTTTGCATGATCTATTCCAATTTCATTAGCTATATCTTCAAATTGTGGAGGTAAATCACTTATTTTTAATTTCATATAAAATATCCTCCTATAAACTCATTTATATATTGGATATTCTACAAAAAATATATTTTACCTACTATAAATCTATTTTTTTATTCTAAATAATATTTATTTTCTATATTTAGAAAAATCAATAACCTTAGCTAATACCTTCTTTTCTTCTATAACAGGTACTTCCTTAGCTCTTCTTTTTTCTAACCTTTCCATAAATGCAACTTTAGCTCTATCCATCATTGCAACATCTACAACAACTCTTTCTAAAGTCTGCTTGTCCAAATAAGTATGTACTCCATCCCCATCCATATCAGGTAACGCATACTCCATATAATCTAATAATAATTCTTCATTGGTTAACCTTTTACTGTAATACTGTAAATAATAATTAATACTACCACTAATCTTTAACCAAAGCTTTTTCTCATCCATAAAAACCTC
>NZ_NOJZ02000104.1 GCF_002251085.2 Romboutsia maritimum
CATTTTCTGCTTCTCCAACTATCTCAAAATCATAATTTGAAAGCATATTTTTAATAGACATACGCATAAATGCTGCATCATCAACTATTAATACTCTTTTCATAACATTTCCTCCATTTTTATCAATTAAATTTTTGACTTTTTTAATAACCACATAATTTTTATCATTTATCTTTTGAAAGAAATTTTTAACACATAGCTGTGGTAATTTAGATATTTTATCTTCTAAGTAAACCCATGACTTTACTTTATTTATTCCTTAATTATTATACATAAAATTTTTCAATAGTGCAAAATCTCTATTCGTTAATTTTATTATTCACATCCTTTACAATTTCCATTAATAAATCACAGTCTAATATTAGCTGAATTTCATTATTTATTTCACTAACACCTTTTATGAAATCTTGCTTACATTCATCTTTATTAGAGTTCGTTTTCATAATTTTATCAGGTGAAATACCCATAACTTCATTTACAGCATCAACTATTAATCCAATTTTATTCATGTTGTTTTCAATTATAATTATACAAGTTCTCTCATTATAATCAATTGAATTCATATCAA
>NZ_NOJZ02000105.1 GCF_002251085.2 Romboutsia maritimum
CTATAAAAAAAATAAATACTTTATAAATTTTAATGTCTATGCTAAATTAATACAATTTATTCAAGTAGTATAAAATAACACCTTAAGGTAAAATATTACCAAGGAGGTGTAAAAATGATTAAGGCAATCAAAGTAAGGTTATATCCTACTATATATCAAGAAGAACTAATGTTTAAAAGTGCAGGTATTGCAAGATTTTCTTACAACTGGGGATTGAGTTTTCTTAATAAGTATTATGAGGAAAATAATAAATCCTTATTTATTGGTGAGTTAAGAAAAGAGTTTACAAAGTTAAGAAATGATAATGAATTTACTTGGTTAAAGGAAGTGTCGTCAGAAATACCACAACAAGCACTTAAAGACTTAGGAGAATCATTTAAGAAGTTCTTTAAAAAAGAATCGCTGTATCCTAAATTTAAGAAAAAAGGTAAATGTGAAGTTTCTTTCTTTCATCTTAATAACAAATTTATCGTTGAAGATAATCATATTAAACTTGAAAAAATAGGTTATGTGAAAATGAAAGATGAAGGTAGGCTACCAGTTGGAAACTATAA
>NZ_NOJZ02000106.1 GCF_002251085.2 Romboutsia maritimum
CCTTACGGTGGGAAATCTTATCTTGAAGTAGGCTTCGCGCTTAGATGCTTTCAGCGCTTATCCTTTCCGCACGTAGCTACCCAGCTATGCCCTTGGCAGAACAACTGGTACACCAGAGGTGCGTCCATCCCGGTCCTCTCGTACTAAGGACAGGTCTCCTCAAATTTCCTACGCCTGCGACGGATAGGGACCGAACTGTCTCACGACGTTCTGAACCCAGCTCGCGTACCACTTTAATGGGCGAACAGCCCAACCCTTGGGACCTACTACAGCCCCAGGATGTGATGAGCCGACATCGAGGTGCCAAACCTCCCCGTCGATGTGGACTCTTGGGGGAGATAAGCCTGTTATCCCCAGGGTAGCTTTTATCCGTTGAGCGATGGCCCTTCCATGCGGTACCACCGGATCACTAAGTCCGACTTTCGTCCTTGCTCGACCTGTATGTCTTGCAATCAAGCTCTCTTCTGCCTTTACACTCTTCGCACGATTTCCGACCGTGCTGAGAGAACCTTTGAGCGCCTCCGTTACTCTTTAGGAGGCG
>NZ_NOJZ02000107.1 GCF_002251085.2 Romboutsia maritimum
ATTCTAGGAGGCGTTTCATTTGTTACGAAACTATTAAATCGTAATCTGTTGTTCTAGTTTGTACTACTTTTGCTTCTAGGGCACTTTGTAAATCTTCCCCAAAGCTAGGGGCAAATATATTTTTAGATATTATAAATTCCATTGATTCTTTTATTTGTGCTTCTGTTAAGTCTTCTTTTGGGTCAGGTACTGCTATACTAAATTTCTTTCCTGCTGTTCCTGAGAATGTCATTAAAAGTTTAGTTTCTTTTTTAGGCATAGTTTAGTTCTCCTTTTCATTAATTATTTTTGAGCAACGCGAATTTTTATTAAGCATTTAATTGAGTTTTATCTATTTTTGCTACGCTGAATAAGTCATGTTCTTGTAGTGCTGTTATCTTTTGTGCTACATCGTAAAGATCAGTAGCTGCTGCATCTGCTTTTATGTTTGAGAAGTTTCTTGATTTTATGATTGATTTTCCTTTGTCATTTAGACCGCAGTCAAATTTTATGTTTAGTGATGACATGTCTTTAGTTTGGATTATTTCTGGCATAT
>NZ_NOJZ02000108.1 GCF_002251085.2 Romboutsia maritimum
AGAACAACAGATTACGATTTAATAGTTTCGTAACAAATGAAACGCCTCCTAGAATCCATAGGAGGCGTATATAGCTTTTAGAAAATAAATTTGGAGGTAATTATCATTGAAAGTAGATTTTATGCAACTGATAGCGAATATGGGGTTCCCCGCAATCGTTACAATGTATCTTTTGATTCGTATCGAAGGGAAACTAGAAAGCCTAAGTTCAAGCATAAACGCCCTAAGCCTAAATATCCACCAATTTAATAATAAAAATACGTAAAAAGAGCTACACAGCTTTAGTTGTGTAGCTCTTTCGTTTCAAAAATCTAGAATTAATCTAAGTACAATATATTACCTTACATAAGTATTAAAATCAATTCTAATTAATCAGATTTAATTTTCTTATTAATAATGGACCTAACATAACTCTCACTCATATTATACTTACTAGCAAGATTCTTTATATTAACACCATTAAACTGTTCAATAATTTCTCTATCACGAGCCTCTTTGTATACCATCTTTTCAGTAGGAAAATACACAG
>NZ_NOJZ02000010.1 GCF_002251085.2 Romboutsia maritimum
TTACCTTACCAACTAGCTAATCAGACGCGGGTCCATCCTGTACCGCTAAAGCTTTGGTGCTTCGAAGATGTCTTCATAGCACTTTATCTCGTATTAGCATACCTTTCGGTATGTTATCCGTGTGTACAGGGCAGGTTACCCACGCGTTACTCACCCGTCCGCCGCTCTTTCCCGAAGGAAATCGCTCGACTTGCATGTGTTAGGCACGCCGCCAGCGTTCATCCTGAGCCAGGATCAAACTCTCAAATAAAAGTTTTGATGGGCTCAGATACTGTTATATATCTGGCTTTGTTTGGTTGTTTCAAATTCTATAAATTAACCTACTGTTTAATTTTCAAAGTTCATTTTTTCTTGCTCGCCCTTTTCTTAAGGACAAGTATAACTATACCATCCTTTTAATATATGGTCAACACTTTTTTTAATATTTTTTCTTTTTATGGAATTTTATTCATATTTACCTATAAATCTACAATTAACTTAATATATTTACAATTAATTATCTTTTTTCCTAATTACTGTAGAATACTATCACATATTATTTGTAAGAATAATAACAACTATATTTTAAGGAGATGAATTAATCATGTCTGACTTCAATAAATTAAAAGAACTGTATGAAGATGGATACAGATGTATATATCATGATAATAGTGATAATAGTACCCATACAGTATATCTAAAAAATTTTGATACTGAAGGATCCGAGGTAGTTGAATTAAATAATGAAAATGATTTTTCTCAATTTAAAAATTACATTAGTGGACTTAGAATGTCTTAATAAATCATTTTCAAAATAAAAATAGGGAGTAAAAATACTCCCTATTTTGACATAACCACTTTTTTTATAAGATTCAAAAGTTCCACTCTATCCACTTCTAATTGCTTCTTCTTTTTTTTATATTCTTGAAAGTTAACAACTTCTCCCATAGTTTTTTTCATAAAAATCACTTCCTACTTTAACATTATTAACTTAATACTTAATAATTCTATGTTTCATATTTATTTCCTCTATTTATAATACAAATTTTCTTAAATAAATCCATTTTATAATCACTAAAACTTCGAAATATATTAAAATATAGTTTTTAAATTTTTTTTATAATTTAATTATATTTTAAATATATAACAATAAATTTTAGAACCTATGATAAATAGACCCTTATCTTAAACACGTTCTTTTTTATTATCTTATTTAATTTGTTCTTTAATCCAATCTATTGCTGTATTCAATTGTTTCTCTTCATCTTTTTGTTCTATATTAGGTTTTATACCTTTTCCATTTATGTAGTCTCCATTAGGAGTAAAATATTGCGCAGTTGTAAGTTTGTATCCTGTTCCATCTTTTAACTCTCTTACACTTTGAACTAAACCTTTCCCAAATGTTGTAGTTCCTATTGCTACTCCTTCTTTATTATCTACTATAGCTGCTGTAAGTATCTCTGAGGCAGATGCACTTCCTCCATTAATTAATATCGCTATAGGTACTCCTAATTTTTGTTTATTAGATTTTAGATATTCTGTATTTCCCTTATTATCCTTAGTATAAACAATTGTCCCTTCACCAATCAACTCATCTGCTATCTCTTTACAAACATCTAGTAAACCACCTGGATTATCTCTTAAATCCAAAGCTAATCCTTTAATTTGTTTTTCTTTTAAATTATCAATAACTTCTTTAAACTCTCTATATGTATTTTCATTAAATGAAGTTATTTTTATGTATCCTATATTCTCATCTATTACTTTACTTTCTACACTCTTTGAAACAATTTCTTCTCTCTTTACCTTTACATCAAACTCTTTATTGTCTCTTTTTAATGTTAAATTTACTTCTGTCCCAGCTTTTCCTTTCATCATACCAATTGCTTCATCAGATTTTTTAGCTGTAACTGTTTTATTATTTACTTTAACTATTTTATCTCCTGCCTTTATACCACTTTTTTCAGCCGGAGAACCTTCTATAGGTGCTATTATAGTTATCAGATTATCATCTGATGTAGGACTTATATAAATTCCTATTCCCACATATGCTCCACTTGTCTGTTCCTTTAATCTCTCAAACTCTGCTTTTGTATAATATTGAGAGTATGGGTCTTCAAGACCTGAAAATAGCCCCTTTATAGCTCCATCAACCAATTTATTTTCAGATGTTTTTTTGTAAAAATCTTTTTTCACAAGTCCTTCTAGTCCTACTAACTTATTGTATTTCGCATAACTTTCATACATATCCCTAGACATTACGACTTTATTTCCTACAGTAATTTGGAGTGTTGATGTAATCATTGCCGTTACAACTACAAGAACTATAGAATATATAATAGCTTTTTTCTTTGATATCATTTTTTGCATCTCCTTTAAATAATCTACTCTATATTATATTACTAGCTGTACTTTTTATTACTATTTACTATTTATGTTGCTGATATATATTCATTTATACTAAACTTTATATTAGATATACAAATAGTATGTCCATATTATACCATACGCAAGGAGTGGATTTTATGAAAACTGAATTCAGAAAAAAGGTTATAAAAGAAAGAAAAAATCAAACACCTGAGTTTATTAATAAAAATTCAAATTTAATTACAGAAAAATTACTTCAAATGGATTGTATAAAAAATGCTAAAACAATAATGCTTTATTTAGACTTTAATAATGAGGTTTCCACAAATAATTTAATAACTAAATTAATTTCATTAAGAAAAACAGTAGCTTCTCCTATCACTTTAAAAGAAGAAAGAAAGCTTCTCCCTTATAAAATCCTAAATCTACAATATGGAATTAAATTTGGCGCTTATGGAATTCGTGAACCAAATCCTAAATACTCTAATTCTATTGATATAAAAAACTTAGATGTTGTTATTGTTCCTGCTGTAGCTTACGATTTAAATTGTTATAGATTAGGTTATGGAGGCGGATTTTATGATAGATTTCTTGAAAATTTAAGAGATGATGCTACAACCATAGGAATTGCTTTCGATTTACAAATATTCGATAACGTACCTAAAGAGCCTCATGATGCACAACTTGACTATATTATAACCGAATCAAAAATACTAACCCCACATAAGTAAATACCTTATAAAGTAAAAGTATTCTTTGTTATATATAAGAATACTTTTACTTTACTTTACTTACTTATCCTTATTTTCATCTTTTTCATCTTTATCAGCTTCTCTATATTTTTCTAAAGTTTCATTAATAACATTATCTATTTCAGATATACTTTTACCTGTTAAAATTTCCAAACCTTCTTCAATATTAGATATAGCATATATACTAAATTTACCTTCTTTGACAGCTTCAATAACCTCATCTTTAAGAAGTAAATTTTTAACATTTTGTATAGGCATCATAATTCCTTGATTTCCTGTTAATCCTTTTATATTGCACACATCAAAAAATCCTTCTATTTTTTCATTTATTCCTCCTATAGGCTGTATTTCTCCCTTTTGGCTAACTGATCCCGTTACAGCTATATATTGTTTTATAGGTATATTAGATATACTTGATATAACTGCATAAAGTTCTGTACTAGAAGCACTATCTCCGTCAATTCCATTGTAATTTTGTTCAAATGTTATAGATGTTGATATTGATAATGGCTTTTCTTTACCATATTTAGCTCCTAAGTATCCACTTAATATCAAAACTCCTTTGTCATGTATACTTCCACTTTTTTTAATTTCTCTTTCTATATTTATAATTCCATGTCTTCCCTTATAAGTAGATGCTGTTATTTTTGATGGTTTTCCAAAACAATACTCACCAGTACCCATAACTGCTAAACCATTTATTTGACCTACTTTTTCACCTTCTATATCTATTAAAATCGTTCCATCTTCAAACATTTCGTTTAACTTTTCTTCATACTTATTACTTCTATATTTTTTTTGACTTATTGCTTTTTCTACATCTACTTTTGTCACACATTTGCTATCACTACTACTAACAGCATCAGATTCATATATTATATCTACTATTTTATTAAATCTTGCAGTAAGTTTATCCTTACTATCACTGATTCTTGTACTATACTCTATTAATCTTTCTACAGCTTCTTTATCAAAATGTTTTAAATTAGATTCATTACATTTATTTGCTATTAACTGTACTGTTTTATATATATTATCTTTATTTTTATCTATTTCAATATCAAAATCTGCCATTATCTTAAATAAGTTTCTAAAATCTTCTTCATAGGAATATAGCAAGCTATAAAAATAATTGTCTCCAATTAATATTACTTTTATATCTAAATCTATAGGCTCCGGCTTTAAAGTTGACGTAACTAGATAACCATACTGTTTATTTAAAGATTCTATAGTTATCTTTTGTGTCTTTAAGCTTCTCTTTAAGCAATCCCATGAAAATGGATTAGATAGTACATCTTTAACATTTAAAATTAAAAATCCACCATTGGCCTTATGTAAAGCTCCTGGTTTTATTTCCATAAAACTAGTATTAAGAGATCCCATTTCATTTTTATATTCTATAGATCCTGTTAAATTATAATAAGTAGGATTATTCTCTTCAATAATTTTACATTCATCATAATCACTATTATCAATAAATAAATTCACTTTGTATTTATTGATAAATTTTGTATCGTTTTTGTTAGTCATAATACCTAATAGAGCCATTGCATTTTGTTGATTTTGTTCTGGTTCTGGTTTGAATTTAGATATGTTATTTACAATATCATTACATAAATCATTTATGTATTTTTCAACTTTTTTACTTTCACCATATTTACTTAATAAGTATTGACCATAAAAACCAACTAAACTTCTTCCTACATTTCTGTCTAAATCTTCACTTTTACTTTTATACTCATCTTCATACATTTTAATTTTATCTATATATTCTTTGCTATCTTGATTTAGTTGCAATCCTCTCTCTCTTAAATCTTTTATCTCGGATGGTGTTAGTTTGCCTAACTCCTCTTCTTGCATCAAAGTTCCATCTTCTTTAATAGGAACACTCATTAATCCTCTTTCGGTAACTTGAAATCTAAACTCTCTAGGTTTTGCAAACTCATTTAATTCTTCTATTACATTTTGAATATTATTTTCTAAATCACTCATTAAAATTCTACCGTGATATTCATACTCTTTAGAATTAAATATTTTAGGAATTTCATATTTTAACTTTTCAATAATATCATCTATGTCTTTTTTAAATATTTTTCCATTCCCTGCATCAAAAGATAATGCTATTGGCTCATTCGGATTTTTAAAATTATTTACATACAACCAGTCTTTTAAATTTTCATTTATTTTTATATTTTTTACTATTAAAGACTTTGTATAACTAGTTCTACCTATCCCACTAGCTCCTGCAACATATATGTTATAACCTTTTTGTTTCATTTTTAAACCAAATTCAATAGATTGTACTGCTCTATCTTGACCTATTATCTCTCTTACTGGTGTTATTTCCTCAGTTGTATTAAATTTTATATCATCTAAACATTGATTACATTTTAAGTTTTCTACATCCACTTTGTATTTATCTATATTTAACATTTATTCACCTCTTCGCATTATTTTAAGTTTTATTTTTCCCTACTTTTCATTAAATACTATCAAATATAAAGATTTCTTAAAAAACGTATACACAAAAATAAAGTCTACCCCAATATACAAAGTATTTTATTAAGGTAGACCTCATTTTTAATTTATGTAATTTTTATTTATCAATTCCCACTTATTGATGTCTCCAACTCTATTCTATGTGGCAATTCTTTAAGATTAGTTTCTACAACTACGTATGGATAAGATTCTTTTTTATCTTTATATACAGCTTTGACTTTCATAACTATTTTATCTTCTTCGTTTATAGTTCTAATTTTTTCTATTTCTATACCTTTGTCATTATCTTTACCCCTTGTTACAACGACATATATTTTTCCATCTAACTTTACTGCTAGTGCTCTTTCTTGATCTGTATACTTATCCATAATATCTAATATTTTTTCTGGTATAGCCTCTCTTTGTACCATAGTATAATCTACAGGCTTAGACTGGTCCATAAACATATTTGGTATAAATATAAATCCTCCAATCAATAAAGCTAAAAATAACATACCATAGATTACACCTTTCATATTAAACTTTACATTCATACTTATCACCTCCATATAGTTTAAATATATGAAGAATTAATCTATGTTAGAAGAATATTATTAGCATAATACGAAGAACAATTTAAGTTATATTCAATGTAATTTACTTTAAATTAAAATAAGACTACCTCAAAATTACTTCTTTAATTTTGAGGTAGTCTTATTTTTTACAAACTAATATTATTTTTTAGATATTGCTTCTTTAACAGATGCAATTATATCACTGCTTGTTAAACCATATTTCTTTAATAATTCAGCAGGCTTTCCAGATTCTCCAAAAGAATCTCTTACTCCAACTCTCTTTACAACAACTGGACACTCTTCAGTTACAACTTCAGTTACAGCTGATCCTAATCCACCTATTATACTATGTTCTTCTGCAGTTACTATTACTTTAGTTTCTTTCGCTGCATTTATTATCAATTCTCTATCTATAGGTTTTATAGTAGACATATTTATAACTCTAACATTTATGCCTTCTTCTTTTAATGTTTCATGAGCTAAAACAGCCTCATTTACCATTATTCCGCAAGCTATTATAGTAGCATCATTTCCTTCTCTGACTACTACACCTTTTCCTATCTCAAACTTATAATTTTCATCTAATATTGTAGGAACTGCACTTCTTCCTAAACGTACATACATAGGTCCGTTGTATTTAGCAGCCTCAAATATCATTTGTTCAGTTTCTATATCATCAGCAGGAACTAAAACAGTCATATTTGGTATAGCTCTCATTATAGCTACATCTTCTATACTTTCATGAGATGCACCATCTTCTCCTACTGTAAGACCAGCATGAGTAGCACATACTTTTACGTTTAATTTAGGGTAACATACTGAATTTCTTATTACTTCAAAAGCTCTCCCTGTAGCAAACATAGCAAAAGTACTCGCAAAAGGAATTTTCCCCGCTGTTGCTAATCCACAAGCTGAACCTATTAGGTTTTGCTCTGCTATTCCCATATTAAAGAATCTTTCAGGGAATGTTTTGCTAAAATCATTTGTTTTAGTAGATTTTGATAAGTCTGCATCTAAAACTACAACATTGTCATTAACTTGACCTAATTTAACTAATGCTTTTCCGTACGCTTCTCTAGTTGCCATATTACTCATTATCAGCACCTCCTAATTCTTCTAATGCTTTTTCTAAATCGCTATCACTTGGAGCTGTTCCATGCCATCCAGCTTGATTTTCCATGAAAGATACACCTTTACCTTTTACAGTTTTAGCAACTATCATTGTAGGTTTTCCTACTGTAGATTTTGCCATATCAAGAGCTGCAAATATTTGATCAAAATCATGTCCATCTATTTCTATTACATTCCATCCAAACGCTTTAAATTTATCAACTATAGATCCTAAGTTCATTACTTTTTCTGTAGGTCCATCTATTTGTAGTCCATTAAAATCTAAAAAAGCAACCATATTATCAAGTTTATAGTGAGCCGCACTCATAGCTGCTTCCCATACAATACCTTCTTGAACTTCTCCATCACCAAGTAAAGTATATACATTCCAAGGTGCATTATCTAACTTTGATGCCATTGCCATTCCACATGCCACAGAAAAACCTTGTCCTAATGAACCAGTAGACATTTCTACTCCTGGAGTTCCTTTCATGTCAGGATGACCTTGTAGCATTCTTCCTATCTTTCTTAATCCCTTTAATTCTTCCTTGTCAAAGAATCCTTTGTTAGCAAGTGTTGAGTATAACACTGGTGCTGCATGTCCTTTTGATAATACAAATCTATCTCTATCCTCCATTTTAGGATTTGTAGGATCTACATTCATTTCATCAAAATAAAGAGCTGTTAAGATTTCTACTGCTGATAATGACCCTCCTGGATGTCCAGATTTAGCTCCATGTATCATTGAGACTATATCTCTTCTTATGATACGTGTAATCTCATTTAATCCTTTATGGTCTCTCATGTAATTACCTCCCTGTGTTTGTATGTTAAAAATTACTATTATGTATTATACATTTCTATATTTATCTCATATTATTATATCACTTTTGGCACATTTTTTTCTCTATTTTTAAAATAAAAATCAATGTACTTGTATAAAAACATCATTTAACTAATTTTTAACTTTATTAAAAATAATATTATTTGTACAATACAAGTTTGTCAAAATTCTTGAAAAATAAAAAAATTATTGATATTAAAATAATACCAATAATTTTTTATAGATTAAATAAGCCTAAACTAATTTGAAGGCTATTATCTATTTTTAACATCATGTTATCATCTAGACAACCTATTTTTTCTCTTAGCCTCTTCTTATCAATAGTCCTGATTTGCTCTAAGAGAATAACCGAATCCTTATTAAGTCCATACTCATTAGCACTAATCTCTATATGCGTAGGCATCTTAGCTTTATTAATCTGAGATGTTATTGCGGCTATTATAACTGTTGGGCTGTATTTATTTCCTATATCATTTTGTATTATCAACACAGGACGTACTCCACCTTGTTCCGACCCAACAACAGGACTCAAATCAGCATAGTATAAGTCTCCTCGCTTTATATCCAAGTTAATACTCACCTTGGGCGATATTTCCTTTTCTATCGTCATTTGAAGATACCTCATTTGTCATACCTAGTTCAGCTAATGATAGGTTAATTTGACCCATTTCTTTATAACCTTTTATCATACATTCTTTTAAATCTATTTTTCTTTTTTGGGTTATATAGAATTGAAAAGCAGCCTTTGCAAAGTCTTCTCTATTGCTGTTCTCCATCTGAACAATATTATCCACTTCAGACATAAGAGAATCGGGTAAAGTAAATACAATTTTTTCCTTACTTTTGTTGTGCACAAAATCGCCTCCCAGGGTATTCTATCATTTTTATTTTACCAAATAACTACTTACTTCTGCAATTCCATTTTCTTCCATATAAACACGATCAACTCTTCTTGATATCATACATAACACTTCATAATTTATAGTACATAAATCATCGGCAAGTCTTTCGACACTCTTGTTACCTTCTCCAAATATTATAACCTCATCTCCGATTTTTATGTCTATATCCTTATCTATTCTTACCATACATTGATCCATACATATTCTTCCAACTACATCAAAGGCCTCTCCCTTGATATATACTTTTGGATTTTGTTGCATCCTAGTAAATCCATCTGCATATCCTATAGGTATTGTTACTATTCTTTCTTTGCCATGAGTTTTATATTTCAAACCATAGCTGATGCCTATATCTGAATCTAAATCTTTTATATGAGCTACTCTAGTTTTTAATGTCATCCCTGGTTTAAGAGTTAGTCTCTCTTTTAATACCTCATCAGATGGATAATGACCGTATAATATAATTCCACATCTAACCATATCTAGTTTTAAATCTGGACAATCCATTATAGCAGCACTATTGGATACATGTTTTATAGGTATATTTAATCCTTTATTTTGAAGTTCATCTGCAACAAATTTAAATCTATTTAATTGAGTATAAGTAAATTCTTTACTTGTTTCATCTGCTTTAGCGAAATGAGTAAACATTCCTTCTAAATTAATATCCTCTAGTTGATTTATACTTAAAATTGCTTTTACTGATTCTTGAGTTGGTTTAAATCCTATTCTGCTCATTCCTGTATCTATTTTTATATGAATACAAGCATTTTTACTTATACCTTTAGATATTTCATTAATTCTTTGAGCCATTTCTAATGAATAAACAGTTATAGTTACTTCATTTTTTATGGCATTTTCTAATGATTCTTCTGGAATATACCCTAAACATAGTATAGGAAGTGTTATGTTATTTTGTCTAAGTTCTATACCCTCTTCAAGTCTTGCAACTGCAAGGTAATCTACCTTTTCTTTTTCTAATAATCTTGCAACTTGCACTGAGCCATGTCCATATGCATTAGCTTTAATTACTCCACAAACCTTAGTATCTTCATTTAATAAACTTTTTATATTGTTTAAATTAAATTTTATGTTATCTAGATTTATCTCTGCCCACGTTGGAGCTGTTATTTTTTTCACTTTTTTATCCCCCTTATTTTTTGCTTTTGAAATCCTTATAGTTAACTATAAATCTAGGAGATCCTTCATCATCTAGTATTTCCATTTTTTCGGGATTTTTAGTTTTTGCATCAACATATAATACTTGTTTATTAAAGTATTTATCTTCTCCTGGTATACGTGTTTCTAAAGCTAATCTTCCTTTAGAAAGTTTTATATCTACTTCTTCATTTTGTAAGTAATTTTTTATGAAATCTCCTATAAAAAGATATTGTTCATTTTTTCCTGCATTAGGTAATTCAACTAAATCTTTAAAATCAGGATTTTTAACTAAAATTTTATCTTTTTTATATTCCATAGTTTTTCCCTTTAAATGTTCTGGTGAAATAACTTCTAATTTATAGTTGTCTGGTTTTTTATAGCTATGAATTAATACATAATTACTTGGACTTTTATTTCCTATAACTTCAATATTCGCTATACAATTATATGATACCATATTTGCAATCTGATTTTGAAATTCTTTGTATACCTCTTCTTTTGTGGACTCTTTTTTTTGGCATCCTATTATAATAATAAGCATACTCAAAATTGTAAGTATTAGTACAGTCCACTTTTTCTTCACATAATCCCTCCTATAGTAAGTTTATTCTTTATACATTGCTCTTATTATATCATATCTGCAAATAATTCCTTTTAATGTATTTTTCTTATCCACTACAGGAACCCTATTAATTGATTTTTTAATCATAATATTTGCAATGTCATCAAAGGTATCGTCTTCATATACTTTAACTATATCTGTTGACATTATGTCTTCAACTTTATATGCTGCTATTCTTTTAATATCATTTTCAAATTTTTTTATGTCGTCTAAGAGTATTAGTCCCTGTAGTATATTAATAAACTGAGGTGCTTCTACATATTTTTCTTTCTTCATTATATCTGTTTCAGATATAATTCCTATAACTTTATTATTTGAATCAACTACAGGTAATCCCCCTATTTTCTCTTTAATTAATAAGTCTGCCACATTAGCTATAGTATCACCTTTTTTAACAACTATAACTTCAGACGTCATTATGTCTTTTGCAGTTTTAATTTCCATTTTTATCACTCCTTAATTATAGCTATGGCATTAGCTACAGCATATTCTTTGCAGTGGGATATAGAAATTTTTATTTCTAAAACATTATAGTCTATGCATATTCTTTCTAAATTATTATAAGTTTTTACAATAGGCTTTCCTAGCTCATTTCTTAAAATTTCAATATCCTTAAAATCATATCCTCTTATGCCTTTGCCTATAGATTTGCTTACTGCTTCTTTCGCTGCAAAATTACCTGCTATACTTTCTGCTTTAAATCCCTTACTCTCAAAATACTCAATTTCTCTTTCAGTAAAAATTTTGTCTATAAATTTAGCATTTTTACTTATAGCTTTTTTTATTCTTTCTATTTCTATAACATCGACTCCAATATCTAATATATTCATATGTCCCTCCAAAGTGCTTATACTACTATTGTATTACTATTATATGATTATATACAACGTGTTATATATAAATCATATAAATTTATTTACACAGAAAAGGGCTAGGTAAAATACCTAGCCCTTTATATATTAAATTATACTATTATATCCATTGTGCAGATTCAGTTAATATTACAGCTTTCTCTTTTTCAACTGTAATAAATCCTCCAGATATTTTAGCTTCTTTAAATTTTCCATCTTTCTTTATACGTAGGTTTCCTTCAACTAGTCCTGATACAAATGGTATATGGTTTTTTAATATACCTCTATCTCCATTAGTTGTTCTAGTTATTATCATTTCTACTTCATCATTATAAAAGATTTTATCAGGAGTTACGACTTCTAATGCAAACTCATTTGCCATAACTATCTACTCTCCTTTGCCTTTGCAACAGCCTCTTCTATAGTTCCTACAAATATAAATGCTGATTCTGGTAAAGCATCATGTTTACCTTCAAGTATTTCTTTGAATCCTCTTATAGTTTCTTTAACTGGTACGTACTTACCATCCATTCCTGTGAACTGCTCAGCAACTGTGAACGGTTGAGAAAGGAATCTTTGGATTTTTCTAGCACGAGCAACTGTTAATTTATCTTCATCAGATAATTCATCCATACCAAGTATAGCGATTATATCTTGAAGTTCTTTGTATCTTTGAAGTATAGTTTGAACTCCTCTTGATACTTCGTAGTGCTCTTTACCAACTATGTTTGGATCTAGTACTCTTGAAGTTGACTCTAATGGATCAACTGCAGGGTATATACCTAAAGAAGCTATCTCTCTAGATAAAACTGTCTTCGCATCTAAGTGAGCGAATGTAGTAGCTGGTGCTGGGTCAGTTAAGTCATCCGCTGGTACATATACAGCTTGAACTGATGTTATTGACCCTTTTTTAGTTGATGTTATTCTTTCTTGAAGAGTACCCATCTCTGTAGCTAATGTTGGTTGGTATCCAACTGCTGATGGCATACGTCCAAGTAATGCTGAAACCTCAGATCCTGCTTGAGTGAAACGGAATATATTATCTACGAATAATAAAACGTCTTGCCCTTGCTCATCTCTGAAATGTTCTGCCATTGTAAGTCCACTTAAAGCAACTCTCATTCTTGCTCCAGGTGGCTCATTCATTTGACCGAATACTAGAGCTGTTTTATTTATAACTCCAGAGTCGCTCATTTCATGATAAAGGTCATTACCTTCTCTTGTTCTTTCTCCAACTCCAGCGAATACTGATATACCACCGTGTTGTTTAGCTATATTGTTTATAAGCTCTTGTATAAGAACAGTTTTACCTACTCCTGCTCCTCCAAATAGACCGATCTTACCACCTTTTAAGTAAGGTGCTAATAAGTCAACTACTTTTATACCTGTTTCAAGTATTTCTGCAGTAGTTTCTAATTCATCGTAAGCTGGCGCTGGTCTATGTATAGGTAATTCTGGCGCAGACTCAGGTCTTGGTTTACCATCAACTGGTTTTCCAAGTACATTGAATATTCTACCTAAAGTAGCATCTCCAACTGGAACACTTATAGGTCTTCCTGTATCTTCAACTTCCATACCTCTTACAAGTCCATCCGTAGCACTCATAGATATACATCTTACTGTATCATCGCCTATATGTTGTGCAACTTCGGCAACTATTTCTTTATCTCCTAACTTTATCACTAACGCGTTTAATAAGTTAGGTAGGCCTTTTTCACTATCAAACTTAACATCTAGTACCGCTCCTACGATCTGTACTATTCTACCTACGTTTGCCATTTCCTAACCTCCTTATTTTAGAGCTTCAACCCCACCAACGATCTCTGTTATTTCTTGAGTTACGGCTGATTGTCTAGCTCTGTTATAACTTAACTCCAGTTTAGATAACATTTCATTTGCATTATCCGTTGCTGATTCCATAGAAGTTCTTCTAGCACCTTGCTCTGAAGCAAAAGATTCTAAAACTCCACCATATACTGTTCCAGAAACAAATTTAGGTATTATATAACTTAAAACAGCTTCTGCAGATGGTAAATATTGAACTCTAGGTTTTCTTGAGTTTTCTTCTTTCTTAGTTTCATTTAGATTTTCATCCTTATCAAAAGCTAATGGAAGAAGTTTAACTAGTTTCACATCTTGAACTAGTGGTGATATGAACTTTGTATATACCATATATACTTCATCTACTTCACCCTTTTTATATAAATCCATTGCACCTTGTGCAATTTCTAATGATTCATTATATCCACACTCTTCAACAGAGCTTACACTTTTTACTACATCATATCCTCTTTTTGAGAAAAATTCATATGATTTTTTCCCTATAGTCATGACTTTTTCTTTTTTATCTTCCATATGTGCAACTGTTGATTTTAGTACATTTGAATTGTACCCTCCAGCAAGACCTCTGTCCCCAGCTACTACTATATAGCATTTATTTTTAACTTCTCTTTGTTTTAAGAAGTCATCTTTAACTCCGCGCGTATTTTGCGCTATATCTTTTACTGAATCGTATAAAGTTGTAAAGTAAGGTCTTGAACTCTCAGCTTTTTCTTTTGCTTTTCTTAATTTAGAAGATGCAACAAGTTCCATAGCTTTAGTTATTTGTTTAGTACTTTCAACACTACCTATACGAGTCTTAATTGCTTTAATTCCAGCACCTGCCAATTAAATTACCTCCTTTTTCAAAAAGGATTACGCTTCAACAACAAACTTTTTCTTGAATTCATTTATTGCGTTTGTTAAATCAGAAGAGAAATCTTCTCCCGCTAATATTTTTCCAGATATTTCTGGGTAGCTGCTATCAACAAAATCATATAATTCTGCTTCAAATCTCTTTATGTCTTTTATAGCTATGTCTTCTAAGAAGTCATTTATAACAGCGAATATTATCATAACTTGGTGGTCAACTTTTACTGGTTGATGTTCACCTTGTTTTAATACTTCAACTATTCTTTCCCCTTGAGCAAGTCTCTTTTTAGTATCTTCATCTAAGTCAGAACCGAATTGAGAGAATGCTGCAAGTTCTCTATATTGTGAGTAAGCAAGTTTTAATGTCCCTGCAACTTTTTTCATTGATTTTATTTGAGCCGATCCACCAACCCTTGAAACTGATATACCAGGGTCAACCGCTGGTCTTACACCTGAGTAGAATAATTCAGGTTGTAAATATATCTGTCCATCTGTTATAGATATAACGTTAGTTGGTATATATGCAGAAACGTCTCCAGCTTGAGTTTCGATTATAGGTAAAGCAGTCATAGACCCTCCGCCTAATTCATCTGATAACTTAGCTGCTCTTTCAAGTAATCTTGAATGTAAGTAGAATACGTCTCCTGGATAAGCTTCACGACCTGGTGGTCTTCTAAGTAGTAATGACATTTCTCTGTATGCAACTGCTTGCTTACTTAAATCATCATATACTATAAGTACATGCTTACCATTGTACATAAATTCTTCACCCATAGCTGCTCCAGCATATGGTGCTAAATATTGAAGTGGAGCTGATTCTGAAGCTGTAGAAGATACAACTATTGTGTAATCCATTGCTCCGCCTTTTTCTAATGTGTTAACTAATTGAGCTATTGTAGAACGTTTTTGTCCTATAGCAACATATATACATATAACATCTTTACCTTTTTGGTTTAATATAGTGTCTATAACTATAGATGTTTTACCTGTTTGTCTGTCACCTATTATAAGCTCTCTTTGTCCTCTACCAACTGGTATCATTGAGTCTATTGACTTTATACCTGTTTGTAGTGGCTCATGAACTGATTTTCTAGCCATTATACCAGGTGCTTCTGATTCAACTGGTCTAGTTTTGTCAGAGTTTATAGGTCCTTTACCATCTATTGGTTGACCTAATGAATTCACAACTCTTCCTATTAAAGCTTCCCCAACAGGAACTTCAACTATTTTACCAGTTCTTTTAACGATGTCACCTTCTTTTATTCCATCGTCATCACCAAGGATAACTGCTCCAACTACATCTTCTTCTAAGTTAAGAGCCATCCCATATACTTCTCCAGGGAATTCAAGTAGTTCACCAGACATTACTTTTTCTAATCCGTAAACGCTAGCTATACCATCCCCAACTTTTAAAACACTACCTGTGTCAGTTAATTCAACTTTATTCTCATAATTTTTTATTTGTTGTTTAATTATAGAACTTATTTCTTCAGGTCTTAAGTTCATGGGTTCACCGCCCTCCTAAGATATTACTTGAGATAATTGATCTTTCATTTTAGCTAAACGAGTTTTTAGTGTACCATCTATCTCTTCGTTTCCAAGTCTTACTAGGACCCCTCCTAGTATAGTACTATCAACTTTGTTTTCTAAAGTAATATTTTTATTATATTTTTTTGAAAGCTTAGCTTCCAGTTCTTTTATTTCGTTTTCTTCCATAGATATAGCACTTATTACAGTACCTTCCATGATATTATTTTTCTCATTTAATAAATTTTTATAACTAACTTGTATAGAGTCTAGAGCTATCACTCTATCTCTATCAATTAATATCTTTAAAAAATTGTTTAAATTTTCACTTATATGCCCTTTGAAGATTTTTTCTAATAAATCCTTCTTTTCTCTCTTTGCTACAAGAGGAGATTTTAGAATACTATATAAATCATCATTACATTTCATTATTTCTACAATTTCTTTAAGTTCTTCATATAACTTATTAGTTAGGTTTTGTTCTTCACCTACTTGAAATAGGGCTTCAGCATATCTACTTGCGATTACATTTATCATTTAGCCTCGCCTACCTCTTTTATAAAGTTATTTATTAATTCTTCATGTTTAGATTTATCTAAATCTTTTTCAATAACCTTAGATGCAGCTAGTAAAGCTATTTCAGATATCTCAGTTTGGATTTCATTCATAACTTTTTGTCTTTCTTGTTCTACATCTTTGCTAGCTTTTTCTTTTAAGTTAAGAGCTTCTTGCTTAGCAGTAGATAATATACCTTCTGATTTTTGCTCTGCTCTTAAAGTCGCTTGCTTTATTATTTCTTGACTTTCAGTCTTAGCAGTACTTACTTTTTCTTCGTACTCCTGCTTTAAAGCTAACCCTTCAGTCTTAGCTTTTTCACCTTCATCTAAATTAGCTTTAATTTCTCTTTCTCTAGCTTCTATTATTCCTAAAACAGGTTTAAATAAAAGTTTCTTTAAAACTACAAAAAGTAAAAAAGTATTTACAAGTTGAAATAATAATTCGTATGTGACACCTATTAGCGGTTTGATTTCCATCATGATCCTCCTTTCTATAAATCACAATTTATAATTAGGAGATGGAACTCCACCTCCTAATTCATATGATTTTTTTCACCAATACTATTTTTTTATTATTTGTTAAATAACGGATTGGCAAAAATAAGGATTATAGCTATAACTAATCCATATATAGCTGAAGATTCTGCTACTGCAGCTCCAAGTAGCATTGTTGACATTATGTCACCTTTTGCTTCTGGTTGATTACCAACTGCTTCTGCACCTTTACCTGCTGCAAATCCTTGTCCTATACCTGCTCCTATACCAGTTATAACTGCAAGACCTGCTCCTATAGCAGAACCTGCTGCTACTATTGCTGTTGACATATCCATAATTAATTCCTCCTTAAAATTTTATAATTTTTTTTATTTAATATAATTTAATTTTTATTAAATTTAATCTAATGATGTGTTCCTATTCTGTTTCTGCAGCACTTCCTACAAATACCATAGTTAACATTACAAATATAAATGCTTGTAATACTCCTGCAAACATATCAAAGTATAAATGTAGTGGTACTGGTATTATCAATTGACCAATTGGTATTGATATTCCTGGTATTAATTCTGATACATAGCCTAAGAAACTATATAATAGTCCCATAATAACTGATCCACCTAATATATTACCAAATGGACGGAAAGTTAATGATATCGGTCTAGCTATTTCACCAACTAAGTTAAGTGGTAACATAAGAGGTATTGGCTCCATTAAATCTTTAAAGTATGATAAACCTCTAAATTTAATCCCTGCATAATAAAGTAGGAATATTGTAATTAGTGACCAAGCTAATGTTGTATCTACATCTGTAGTTGGCGACTTAAATCCTAGTAATCCTATAAGATTAGAGCATGCAAAGAAGAAAAATAAACTTCCTAGGTACGGTATCATATTTGGCATTCTTTTTATAGTTTTTTCTCCCATAGTATCTGTAACTAAGTTAGCAATACTTTTTATAACAAATTCTAACATTATTTGTACCTTACTTGTTGGGACTAATTTCAAATTTCTAGTTAAAAAATAAGAAGCTATAATTAGACCAGCCATAATAATCCAACTTACCACTACTGTCTCACTTAATTTAAAGTTTCCAAAATAAAGAACCCATTGTGCATATCTCATTCCTACGCCTCCTTTCTTTTAAGTTTGTCTATCAATAATTTTTTTGCTAATATAACAAATTTAGGACTTAATAATCCTACTGCTACTCCAACTATACTTAAATACGGCGCTTTAGCAGAAACTATTAGAACTATTCCTACTATAGTCATTCTTAATACATACCTACTTGCTGTATATATCTGAGCCTTATTAACAGGCATATCTACCGCTTTTTCTATAGTTATAGCTAACAATCTAAAGTTTAACAATCCTATTATACTACCAAATATAATTCCTAGTAACATATTTTTACTAAACGTTGATGTAATCAACAGAATTATCATTAAAATAACATCAAATACTATAACTCCTTTTGTTATGTATTTTATTTCATCCTGCAATTTTATATTCATGATATCACTTCCTTTTCGTATATACCCGTAAAGTTTTGTATACACCTGTAAATGCTCCACCAACCCCTAGGACAACAAATATTAGCATGAATATAGGGCTAGTTTTTAACTTGTCATCTAAAAATTTTCCTATAAAAGTACATCCCATTATAGGTATTATCATCATCCATCCTATTTGGCTCACCAAAGAAAGCATCTTAGCTACTTCTATGTAATTATTTTTTTTACTCATAAATATTATCCCTCATTTATCATGAAATAATTAGCTTATTTTATATATCAATTATTAATACTAACTCATTTAGGAGCGTTTATATTTTGAATATTTTTCATATTAATACATTTTAAAATAAAACGATTTTAAAATGTATTTTAATTTTACCACTTTTTATATTTTTTTTAAACAATTTTATTATTTTTTTTATACAAAAATCTTTTTTTAGACAAATTAACCTACATAATTACTTACTATTCAAAATTTATAAGTTCTACACCCGCTTCAACCAACATCTCCATTGACATATCATCTGGATAATCACCTTTGTATATTATCTTCGTTATACCAGCATTTATGCACATCTTAGCACATAATACACATGGTTTCGTTGTTACATACAATGTTGATCCACTAATTCCGACACCATTATGAGCTGCTTGTATAATTGCGTTTTGCTCTGCATGTAAAGCTCTACATAATTCATGTCTCTCGCCTGATGGAATATTTAATTCTTGTCTTTTACACCCAGTTTCTTCACAATGATCTAAATTTTTAGGTGATCCATTATATCCCGTCGTTAATATTTGTTTATCTTTTACTATAATAGCTCCTACTTGTCTTCTCATGCATGTAGATCTTTTCTTTACGATTTCAGCAATTTCCATAAAATATTCATCCCAAGAAGGTCTCATAATACACCGCCTCTTTTCCTAAATTCATTTGATAAATGCTACATAAATACTATTATATACACCAGTTAAATATTTGTCTAATATAAAAAAGGAATCTATATTATATATAGACCCCCTTACTCAATATTAAATTATTATTTAGTCCCGAATAATCTATCTCCTGCATCCCCTAAACCAGGTACTATATAACCATGGTCATTTAGTTTCTCATCTACAGATGCAACATATATATCAACATCACTGTGATATTTTTGAACTTCTTTAATACCTTCTGGAGCTGCTACTAAGTTTACTAATTTTATAGTTTTCGCTCCTTTAGCTTTAAGTACATCTATTGCTGCAACAGCTGAACCACCTGTAGCAAGCATTGGATCTACTACAATCATTTCTCTTTCTTCTATATCTTGTGGTAATTTACAGTAATATTCAACAGGTTTTAAAGTTTCAGGATCTCTATATAATCCAACATGTCCAACTTTAGCAGCTGGTATTAAACTAACTAATCCATCTACCATTCCTAAACCAGCTCTTAATATAGGCACTATTCCTAATTTTTTACCAGCTACAACTTTAGATTTAGTTGTTACTACTGGTGTCTCTATTTCTATTTCTTCTAATTGAACATCTCTTGTTATTTCATATCCCATTAGCATTGTTATTTCTGTTAAAAGTTCTCTGAAATCTTTAGATCCAGTATTTTTATCTCTCATTAATGTTAACTTATGTTGTATTAATGGATGGTCTGTTATTACTACTTTACTCATTTTAAATTCCTCCTACTTACTATATCTCTTCTCTATTTGTTTTATCATATCAACTCTTTTAGAGTGTCTATCTCCTTCAAATTCAGTATTTATCCAAGCCTCAACTATTTCTAAAGCTAAACCTCTTCCTAATACTCTTTCTCCTAGTGATAACATATTTGCGTCATTGTGAGCTTTCGACATTTTTGCAGAAAACACATCAGAAACAACAGCACATCTTATTCCTGGTACTTTATTTGCAGCCAAAGATATCCCAATTCCTGTTCCACAACATATTATTCCATAGTCTACATCTTTACTTACTACGGCGCTTGCTACTTTCTCTCCATACATAGGGTAATCTACAGATTCTGTGCTATTATTAGTTCCAAAATCCACACACTCAATACCCTTTTCTGTAAGATACTTTATAATCTCTGATTTTAAATTGTATCCTCCATGGTCACTTCCTAATCCTATTCTCATATGTACTTCCTCCGAATTCTTATTATCCCTTGCTAAATACACTGACAATTTTACAATTTTAATTTACATAAAATAGCCCTTTTTTAATTATTTTTACATTTTTAGTTATTAAATAAAATAATTTAATAATATTATATTATATTTATGTATACAGTTGCTACTAAATTTTTAAATTTTATTCGTATGCAACTGTATATTTTTTATGTCAATTCTGTTTTATGCCTGAATTATTTTATATCCAGCTGATTTAAGTAGTCTATTCATTATAGCTTGACCTACTCCGTAAGTTGGAAATTCCTCTGAATAAATTATATCTATTTTTCTTTTATCCATTTCTATAAGTGCATCAAATAAATTACTAGCAACTTCTTCTAATGTATTTCCTAATTTTATTATTTCTCCACTATATTTATCTTTATTTTTATCTAAACACATAACTCCCGTCTTTAGACCTTTTTCTTTATTAATTTTTACTAATTCATTAATTCTATTCATAACATTTATATCGTTACCAGAAACTATATATACTTGTGCATTAGGAGAATAATGTGTATATTTCATTCCAGGTGCTTTAGCTTTTTTATTATCTTCTTTGTTTCTCAATGATGGATCTAATTGAACATTACCTATTATTTCTTCTAATGCTTCCTTAGTTACACTTCCTGGTCTTAAAATCATAGGTACATCTTCTGTTAAGTCCAACACAGTTGACTCTACGCCAAAGTTACTATCGCCTCCTAAGATCATTCCATCCACTCTTCCATCCATCTCTTCATAGACATGTTTAGCCTTTGTAGGTGATGGTCTACCTGATATATTAGCAGAAGGTGCTGCAATAGGAATCCCCGCTTGTTTTATTATCTCTCTAGCTATCTTATGAGAAGGCATTCTTATTGCAACCGTATCTAATCCTCCACTTGTTGTATCTGGTACTATACTTTTTTTATTTAAAATTATAGTTATAGGACCTGGCCAAAATTCTTTCATTATTAACTTTGCTTTTTCATTTACATCTTTAGCCAAATCATAAACTTCTTTTTCATCATATATATGTACTATTAGTGGATTATCACTCGGTCTTCCTTTTGCTTCATATATTTTTTTTACAGCACACTCATCTAATGCATTTGCACCTAAACCGTAAACCGTTTCTGTTGGAAATATTACAGTTTTTCCTGATTTCAAAAGTTCTGCTTGTTTTTTTATTTCATTTAAATCAATATCTTCTGCGTTTATCTTGCTTATAATTGTTTTCATCTTTTGTACACCTACTTTCATTTTGTTTCTATATGCAACTTACAAGTACTGTTCCTACTAAGAACCCTATTATACAATATAGGCTTCTTGATTTTGGAAATATTTCTTCTAAAACAACATACATCATTGTACCTGCTGCGATAGCCAAAAACACACCTATTAAAGAACTAAATATACCTCCAAAGTAAGCACCTAAAAAACTTCCTATTCCCATAGGTATTCCTGCTATCATGGTAAATAAAATTATTTTGCTTATTTTAATTTTACTTCCAACTAAACCTAATGCCATTGCTAGGCCTTCAGGTATATTATGTAATCCTATAACTATAGCTAGTGTAATTCCTAAAGATTCTGCTGACATAAATGATGACCCTATAGCTAATCCTTCTGGTAAATTATGTATTAATATGCTTATAAATATTAAATACCCTGATTTCATATCATTAGATACATCTAAAATATTTTTTATAAGCATAGTCATTATGACTCCTAGAAATGTAAATATTACAGTGTAAAATACCCCCATAATTTCCATAGATTCCTTCATTAAGTCAAATACTACAACCGCTAACATTATCCCTCCAGATAATCCCATGAAGAAATTTAAATATTTATCTACTTTTTTGTTAAAAAGAGCAGATATTACGCCTCCAAATCCTGTTCCTATTACTCCAGCTAGTAGTCCTATCAAAGTTACTTTAAGTATCATGCTAACCTCCTTGTTCCTCTATATAACCATTATATACAGTACTCTTTAATAACATAACCTCAAAGTAGTTATAGAAAAATCCCTAATAGATTAGGGATTTATATTGCTAACATCTTTTCTGTTTGATCAACGGTAATTAAAGCATCTATCATTTCATCGATATCTCCATCTAAGAATGAATCTAACTTATATAAAGTTAAGTTTATTCTATGATCACTTATTCTTCCTTGAGGGAAGTTATAAGTTCTTATTCTTTCAGATCTATCACCTGTTCCAACCTGACTTTTTCTTTCTGCAGCTATATCATCATGTTGTTCAGCCAATGCTTTATCATATAATCTTGCTTTTAATATTTTTAATGCTTGCTCTTTATTTTTTAATTGAGATTTTCCATCTTGGCATGATACTACTTCTCCAGTTGGTAAATGAGTTACCCTAACAGCTGAATCTGTAGTATTAACACTTTGTCCACCATTTCCTGAAGAACGGAAAACATCTATTCTTAAGTCATTTGGATTTATTTCTACTTCAACATCTGCAACCTCCGGTAAAACAGCAACTGTAGCTGTAGATGTATGGATTCTACCACCTGACTCTGTAGAAGGTATTCTTTGAACTCTATGAACTCCTGATTCGTATTTTAATCTTGAGTACGCACCTTTACCTTTTATCATGAACGATACTTCTTTGTATCCTCCAACACCAGTGTCACTAGTACTTAATAATTCTATTTTCCATCTTCTTCTTTCAGCGTATCTTGAATACATTCTGAATAAGTCACCTGCAAATAGAGCTGCTTCATCTCCACCTGCTCCACCTCTAACTTCAACTATAACGTTCTTTTCATCATTAGGGTCTTTAGGTAATAATAATATCTTTAATTCCGCTTCTAATGGTTCTACTTTTTCTTCCATTTCAGAAATTTCCATCTTAGCTAATTCTCTTAATTCTTCATCTGATTCTTCTTGTAATATTTCCTTTGAATCTTTTATACTATCTAGAACAACTTTATATTCTCTATACTTCATTACTATAGCTTCTAAATCAGAATGTTCCTTCATGTATTTTTGCCAAACTTTTTGATCACTTATTACTTCAGGATCACTTATTTTTTCTGTTAAATCTCTATATTTATCCTCTAGCACTTCTAATTTTTTTAGCATACTTTTCACCTCTTTAATTGTAGCATATCAATTTTCCATTATATCATACATTAAAACCTATAACAACTCTATCAATACCTTGTAGGTCCTTCTTTGTATATATACTAGTATATCCATTTTCTTGCATAATTTTAATTACATCCTCAGCTTGATCATGACCCACTTCATAAGCTAGTATTCCATTTACCTTAAGATAAGTTTTAGATTCCTCTGTTATTTTTCTATAAAAATCTAATCCATCATCCCCACCCTCTAGAGCATTATATGGTTCATAATTTTTAACTTGAGTATGTAGACCTTTAATATCAGACTTCCTTATATATGGAGGATTAGATACTATAATATCAAATTTAATTTCTTTATTTTTGACAACTGAAAATAAATCAGATTTCAAAAAATTAATTTTATTATCAACACCATTTAAAACAGCATTTTTATAACCCACCTCTAAAGCTATGTCTGATATATCAAACGACATAATTTCTGATTCAGTTATATATTTAGCTAAGCTTACAGTTATAGCACCTGAACCTGTACCTATATCAAGTATCTTAACTTTTTCTTTGTTTTTACATAATTCTATAACTTCTTCAACTAAACATTCTGTGTCAGGTCTAGGAATTAAGACTCCTTCTTTTACATAAAATTTCATTCCCATAAATTCTCTATTTTCTAAAATATAAGCTATTGGTCTTCCTTTTAATCTATCTTCTATTAAATTTAAGAATACCTCTTCTTCATTTTTAGTTAATTCTCGGGTTAAATTTAAATGTATATATAATCTATCTACATTCCCTAGAGCTTTTTGAAGCAATAACTCTACATCTAATCTCGGAGTATCACTTATATCATTAAGCTCGTTTGAGTATTTAATAATTATATCTCTTATTGTCATAATATCTCCTCTATTTTTCATCTATTACAGCTTTTAAAGCCTCTAAAGCTACTTCTAACTGTGAATCATCAGGCTCTTTTGTAGTAAATTTCTGCATCATCATTCCTGGGTATGCAATAATTTTAGTCATTTTATTATTATATTTCCCAAGAAATCTTATAACCTCGTATGATATTCCAGCTACTACTGGAATACACACTATCCTCATTAAAATTCTAAAAAAAGGATTTGGCCATCCAAAAAAAGAAAATAATATTATAGATGTAAACATTACTATAAACAGAAAGTTCGTCCCACATCTAGGGTGCAATCTTATAAATTTCCTTGCATTTTCAACTGTTAATTCTAAATTGTTTTCATAACAATATATTGATTTATGTTCTGCACCATGATATTGAAATACTCTTTCTATATCTTTATTCTTAGATATTATTACTATATATCCAAATAATATAAATATCCTTATTAATCCTTCAATTAAATTTAATAACAAATTATTTGGTACTAATTTTGAAAATACGCCTCCCACAGTAGTAGGTATAAGAATAAATAATCCAACAGAAAGAATCAACGCTAAAATCATAGAAAAACCTATCATCACATCATTAGCTCTATCTTTAAACACTTTTTTTATAAAAATATCAAATTTATCTTCTTCAACTTCTTGTAAAAAGAAATCTGAAGAATAATTCAAACTTTTTATGCCTTCTATCATAGTTTCTATTAAAACAAATGATCCTCTTATAAAAGGAATTTTATCTATATTCTTCTCATTTATCCAACTTTTTATATTATTTTTTCTTACAATAATTTCTCCATCACTTTTTCTTACTGCAATGGCTCTTTTTTGTTTTGACTGCATCATTACGCCTTCAATAACAGCTTGTCCCCCTACGGATTGTTTTTTCATATGTTCACCTCTTTTTATTCTCACATAGGCTATTATATATATTATAATATAAAAATTCCCTTTAAAGTAGTATTTATATATATTACTCAAAAGGGATAGATTAACTATATTATTTTTACTTATATACTACATGACATTTCCTACATCTTGCCTCGTAGCTCTCTACTGCTCCTACTTTTATTATAGGATCATCATATCTAGCTGGTTCACCATTTATTAATCTTTGCGATCTAGTAGCTGGTTGACCACATACTGAACAAATAGCTTGTATTTTATCAACAAATTCAGCTATAGCTAACAGTTTTGGAGTTGGACCAAAAGGTTCTCCTTTAAAATCCATGTCAAGTCCTGCAGCAATAACTCTTATTCCTTTATCTGCTAATTCAATTGCTACATCAACTATTTCCTCAGAGAAAAATTGAACTTCATCAATTCCCACTACTTGAGTTCTTTCATCTATATAATCATATATTTCCGATGGTTTACTTATAGGTATAGCATTCATACTATCCCCACTATGAGAAACAACATCTTCTTTACTGTATCTATCATCTATTTTAGGCTTAAACACAACAACATTTTGTTTTGCTATTTTAGCTCTTTTTAATCTTCTTATAAGCTCTTCGCTTTTACCGCTATACATAGGTCCAATTACTGCTTCAATATACCCATGGTTAACTGGTCTATACATACTTAGAACCCCCTTATTACAATAAAATAGGAGTTGGCTCCCCAACTCCACTTTTATAAAAATTAGTCGATTTTGAATCTCTTCTTGAACTTGTCGATTCTTCCACCTTTTTCGATATTCTTTTGTCTTCCTGTATAGAAAGGATGGCATTCTGAACATGTTTCTATTTTTATTTCGTCTTTAGTTGACCCCGCAACAAATGTGTTTCCACAAGCACAACGTACTTCAACTAAGTTATATTTTGGTTGTATATCCTTTTGCATTATAGTCACCTCTTCTCTTCATTATTCAAATTAATTATATTAATTTTTGTTTTTACATTATCAACTACACCATTATATCACAAGTTTTTTAGTGGTTCAAGGTGTTTTTGCATTAGTTTAAAGTGCTTTTATAGATTTTATAAATTCATCATTATTCTTTGTTCTTTTTAATAATTCTAGTACTTTATCAGTGACTTCCATAACTGAATTATTACTCATTTCTCTTCTTAATCTCCAAAGAGCTGACTTCTCTTCATCTTTAAGTAATAAGTCTTCTCGTCTCGTTCCTGATTTATATATATCCACTGCTGGGAAAATTCTCTTCTCAGCTAATTTTCTATCTAAGTGTAACTCCATATTACCAGTTCCTTTAAATTCTTCAAATATTACATCGTCCATTCTTGAACCTGTTTCTACTAATGCTGTTGCTAATATTGTAAGTGATCCACCTTGTCTTATATTTCTAGCAGCTCCAAAGAATTTTTTAGGACCATGTAATGCCCCTGGATCAAGACCTCCTGATAAAGTTCTTCCTGTAGGTGATATACTTAAGTTATACGCTCTAGCTAGTCTCGTAATACTGTCTAATAAAATAACTACATCTTTTCCATGCTCAATTAATCTTTGTGCTCTGTTTAAAACCATTTCTGCAACTTTTACATGGTGACTTGATACTTGGTCAAATGTTGAGTATATAACATCTCCATTTATAGATTCTTTCATATCAGTAACTTCTTCTGGTCTTTCATCTATTAATAAAACTATTAGCTCTACGTTTGGATAATTTTTTGCAATACTATTTGCAACGCTCTTTAATAATATAGTCTTCCCAGCTTTTGGAGGTGCAACTATTAACCCTCTTTGACCTTTACCTATAGGAGAAATCAAATCAATTAATCTTGTTGAGATTTCATTTTGATTTTTCTCTAATGTCAATCTTTCTTCTGGATATATTGGCGTTAACGATTCAAATGATCTTCTATTAATTGCAGTTTCCGGATTCTCATCGTTTATTTTTTGAACATATAACAACGCTCTAAACTTTTCTCCACTTTTTGGATGTCTAGTTATCCCTTTTACTTTATCTCCTGTTTTCATATTAAATCTTCTTATTTGAGATGGAGATACATACACATCACCTTCTGTTGATAAATAATTTGATCCTCTTAAGAAACCAAATCCATCTGGTAATATTTCAAGTACTCCCATTACCTCATCATCTTTTGAAGTGTTAAACTCATCAACTATTTTGGATTCATTAACTACTTTAGGAGTGTATGGTTTATTATTATTCCTAATCGGTCTATTATCCAATTTTTGATTATCTGATTTATTATAAGGTCTAACATAACTTCTATTTTCTTGTCTATTGTTTGGTTTAACATCTATATTAGTTTTAATACTCTGAGTTTCTTCTTTATCGTCCACTTTTTTATCTTGATTTGTACTACTCATATTTTCATTTATAATTTCAATTAATTCATTTTTTTTATATTTGCTAACAGATTTTACACTTAATTCTTTTGCTATCTCCCTTAATTGAGCCAATGTCTTACTACTCAATTCATCTAATGTTATTTTATCTAAATTCAAAAAAATCCTCCTCATTTACTTATGACTTTTTATATTATATATATCTTCGGAAATTGAAGGTGTGAAAAAGAAAAGTTTTGTTTAAACATCTAATTCTAATATTATCACTTCTCGATTATCTCGGTCATCTCGGTCAATGAATAAAAAATCATATAATGTATTTTTTACACCATACTCTATTGATTATATTTTAGACTAGATTCGAGATTTCTAAACTACTTATCTAGATATATTAAATATTTTCATTCATTATATTCTCTTATTTTATATTGTATCAATAAGAAATTAAAATGTATATAAATATCTTTTTAATTAACATTTTATAAACATTAAAATAGACAGCTTATTAATAACACTGTCTACTTTACAATCACTATATATTATACTTCCTCATCAACTCAATTAATATATCATTTTTGTCTAAATTATGTATTGCATCAACAAATCTTATAGTACCTGTCTTTGCTCTCATTACTACTGACTGTGTTTTTGCTTTATTATTGCCTATATTTATTACCCCTTTTAGTAAATCTCCTTCTGTTATTCCCGTTGCTGCAAAAAATAAATTTTCACCTTTTGCTAAATCCTCTATACTTAACACTTTTTTCAAATCAGTATCTGAAAATCCCATTTCATAGCATCTTTTTATTTCTTGATCACTTAATGGATATATTTGAGCTTGCATATCTCCGCCCATACATTTTATAGCCGCTGCTGTTATTACTCCCTCAGGACCTCCACCTATTCCCATTAGCATGTCTATTCCTGTCTCCTCGAAACATGTAGCTATTCCAGCTGCTACATCACCATCTCCAAACATTTTTATTCTAGTCCCTAAACTTCTTGCAGTATCTATTATCTCTTTATGTCTTTCTCTATCTTGTACTATTATAGTCATTTGATTTGTTTTTTTACCTAATGCTTTTGCTACATTTATTATATTTTCTTTCGTACTTTTATTTAAATCTATATGCCCTTTAGCTTTTGGCCCTACAATTATTTTTTTCATATATGTATCTGGTGCATTTAACAAACTTCCCTTAGCTCCCATAGCTATTACTGATATAGCATTTGGTAGTCCTTTTGCAATTAAAGTTGTCCCATCTAAAGGATCTACCGCTATGTCAACTTCCATGCAATCATCATTTTGAATACCTACTTTTTCTCCTATATATAACATTGGAGCTTCATCAAGTTCTCCTTCTCCAATTACTACTTCTCCACTAATCTTAACTGATTCAAATGCTTTTCTCATTGCCTCTACTGCAGCTCCATCAGCTCCATTTTTATCTCCTTTTCCCATAAACTTAGAAGATACCAAAGCTGCCGATTCTGTAACTCTAACAAGTTCTAATGCTAAATTTCTATCCATACATACATCTCCTTATAATAATGTTACAATAAATTATATATCACATTCATTATTTAGTAAACATAAATACCATTTTAAAGCTAATTAGTGTATACTTTTTATGTTTTTTAGATATATATGAGTCATAATTCAATTTAGTATCCATAAAATATGGTTGAATCAAAATTAGATTTCAAATCAATTAGATTAAATAAAAATATTTTTTAAAATAATTCTAAAGTTTATCTACACAAAAAAATTAGCCCTATAAAAAGGACTATTTTTTAGTAAATCATATTCGCTAATAAACCTAAAACGGTCGTTATACTTGTTAACACAAGAACTGCAACTATGCCCATAGCTATTAGCTTATTCGTATTTTTCTTTTTAGATTTTGACAATTTAAATCACCCCACTAGTAACTGAAAATTATTACGAATTTATTCTTTATACTTATTACATATCACTTCTAGATATTTTATAAAGTCATCTTTAAGATCAGGCTTTTTTAATGCAAAATCTACAGTTGCCTCTAAAAAACCTAATTTATCTCCTACGTCATATCTTTTTCCTTCAAAACAATATGCATACATTGCTTCTTTTCTAGATAATTCTTTTAATGCATCTGTCAACTGAACCTCTCCACCTTTTCCTGCTGGTAAATCAGCTAGTATATCAAATATTTCAGGAGTTATTATATATCTTCCTAATATAGCTATATTTGACGGTGCTTTATCTGGACTTGGCTTTTCAACTAAATCTTTAACTTTATATACTCTGTCTTCTATATATTTTCCAGATATAATTCCATACTTACTTGTATCCTCTTTATCTACTTCTTGAACTCCTAATATTGTAGTTCTATATTCGTCATATGCATCCATAAGTTGTTTTAAACAAGGAACCTCATTATCAACTATATCATCACCGAGCATTACAGCAAATGGTTCATCTCCTATGAAATGTCTGGCACAATAAATAGCATCTCCTAGTCCTTTTGGTTCTTTTTGTCTTATATAATGTATATTAATCATATTGGATATACTTTGAACAACTTCTAATAATTCTAACTTTCCTTTTTGCTCTAGTTCTAATTCCAATTCTACAGATTTATCAAAATGATCTTCGATTGATTTTTTATTTCTTCCAGTAATTATAAGTATTTCCTCTATTCCAGAATCTACTGCCTCTTCAATTATATATTGTAACGTTGGTTTATCAACTATGGGTAACATTTCTTTGGGTTGAGCTTTTGTAGCTGGTAAAAATCTAGTACCTAAACCAGCTGCAGGTATTACAGCTTTCTTCACTTTTCTTTGCATAGCTATTACTACCTCCATTAGATTAACTACCATATTAAAAAGCCCTAAATATTAGGACTTTTTAATATATTTTAACACTAATCAGCTATGTTTGTCATGTACATTATTTTGAAATTATTTTTTCTAATTCTTTAACTAAAGAATCAAATTTATTAATAGTGTCTTGAATAGGTCTAGTGCTTGTTAGATTTATTCCACTACTTTTAAGTACATTTATAGGATAATCAGATCCTCCTTTTTTAAGAAATTCTGTATAGTTATCTGGTCCATTTTTCAATATATCTTGTGCAAAGCTTACACCCGCACTACAACCTGTTGCATATTTATATACATAAAAACTATTATAGAAATGAGGTATTCTAGACCAACCTACCATACCTAACGAATCTACCTCATAATCTTGTCCATAATATTGCTTTAATAATTGACTCCATTTATCATTTAAAACCAATGCATTTACATTCTTTCCGTCTTCTATCATTTCATGTATGCTTTTCTCAAATTCTGCATACATAGTTTGAGTATATAAAGTATCTTTTATTAAATCCAAATACTTACTTATATAATATGCTTTTTCTTTATCATTAGTTGAGTTTTTTATAAGCATTTCATATAATAAAGCTTCATTAGTTGTAGATGCTACCTCATGAGTAAATATTGATGGATTTGAATTTAAATAATTTTGATTTTTATCACTCATGTATCCATATACAGCATGACCTAATTCATGTGCTAATGTAGATACAGCTCCTAATGAATTATTATAGTTTAATAATATATAAGGATGATTATCATATACAGATAAACAATAACCTCCGCTTACTTTATTTTCATTAGAATATACATCTATCCATTTTTCATTAAATGCTTTATAAAGTATATCTCCATATTCCTTCCCTAATGGAGATAATGCAGAATATATTAGTCCTTGAGCTTTATCATAAGCAATATCCTGTTGTGTTGGCTCAACTATAGGAACAAACATATCATAATAATATACCTTATCTAAATTTAAAACTTTTTTTCTTAAACTTATATATTTGTGAAGGCTTTGTGTATTTTTATTTATTGTTTTTATTAATTGATTATACACATTCTCATTTATGTCATCTGATTTTAAATACATATCAAGAGAAGATTTATATCCTCTTTGTGTTGAATAAAATATATTTTTCTTAACTTGACCTGTTAGTAAACCAGACAATGTATTTATGTTATCATTATAAGCAATAAATTCATTTTGATAAACTTTTTTTCTACTCTCTCTACTAGAAGATTCTATTTCACTTGCGTATTGAGCCGGAGTTATATTGGTCTTTTTATCCATATTTCTAAACATTTCATATATCTCTCCTGGTAAGCTTCCTATATTAGATATATTACTAAGTAAATTTTCTGACTTGTCATCTAAATAATATTTTTTATTTCTTCTTATATCACTTAAGTACATCCCATATTTTTTACTTATCTTATTACTTGATGCAAATTTCTTATAATCAGCATCAGATAATTTTAAAATTTCTAATTCTAGTTGTGAACATATATTAGAATAACTTCTATAAACTTTATTCATTTCTTCATTCATATCTAAGTATTTATATGAATTTTTATTAGTATCTTGCTTTAACTTAGAATATGCTGAAAGTTTGTTAATTTTTGTGTCTAATTTTTCTTTTATATCTAGTGCAAAGTACAAATGAGTTTGTGATTTTGTAACTTTACCTATATAATTTTTTAATTCTTTTGTTTCTTTATTAAATTTTTTCAAATCAGCTTTCCATTCATCATCACTCTTATACAGCGATTGTAAATTCCAGTATGTTTTTGTGTAATCTATATTAGATTTATCTTGTGCTTCTTTTTTTTGCTCTACCTTTTCTTGATTTTCTTTGTCTTCTTTCGTATTATTCATTACTGTTGTAGTATCGCTCTCTTTAGAAAAATAAGTTCCATAGATATTACTATTTATTTGTATAATATAAAAAATAAGTATAAATAAAGGTATTATAATTACTTTGCATAATTTTTTCCCCATAAAAAGCCATCCTTTCACCAAGTTTACTTACTATTAGGATGGCTTTTTTAAGTCATATTATTCAACATTTACCATTAATAAATCTATTTATATCTATATTACTTATCCACATAGTTATACACATATTCACAGCTTGAATCATTTTTAAATCTTAGTTATTTCAATATCTATGCATATGTGATATTTTTTTACTTTTTTCTTAATTCACTGGTTTATTAACATTTTTTTTGTATTTATCAACAAATTTTATTCTTAATTTCATTTTTTTGTTGATAATATAATTTTTTTTAAGATAATTAGATTTTTACAGACATGATGCATATTGTTATATTTTGTCGAACTTTGAAATTCCAATATTTTGAAGAGTATTTTCTGAGTTTTTAATTTATCCACATTTTATTAACATTTATTTAAAGTGCTGTTGATATATTAAAATCGATCTAATTTGAATATATTTTTGTCACTAAAACTGTCATATCATCTTCAACTTCTCCCATTTGTATTTCTAATGCTCTATCTAACACTAAATTAGATATCTCCTTTGGGTTAGTCGTCTCTATATTTTGTAAAAAATAAATCAACCAATTGTCTCCGAAATCTTTATTTTTTCCTGCATCTACTATTCCATCAGATACCATAATTATATAATCACCATCAGAAAGTTTAACAGTTTTTCGGTCTAGTGTTACGTCAGAAAGTATTCCTACTGGTAATGACGACGATGAAATCAAATCTACTTCTCCATCTTCTCTTTTTATATAAGTTGAACAAGCTCCCATTTTCACCGTTTCCAACATTCCTTTTTTCAAATCAACGATACCTAAATCAATGGTTGAAAACATTTCATCAGATGATTTTAGTAAAAGCATATTATTTATAGTATTTATAACTATTTCATTTTCAATCTTTGCATCCATCATTTTTTCTAATATATCTATAGTTATAGATGATTCTTCATAAGCCTTCTTGCCTTTTCCCATTCCATCACTTATTGCCATCATATATTTTCCGTCATTTATATCCATATACGTATAATTATCACCACATAACATATAACCATCTCTAGACATAATAGAAACATCTGTTATAGCTTTGTATTTTTCTGCTTTTGTTAATATTATCTTACATTTTTCACCTAAACCTCTACATCCAATCTTTTGAGCTGCTAAATTATAATTCATTAAATCTGAGACTACGTTTATAATTTTATTCTCACATAAACATCCACAATCACAAAGTTTTTTATCTATTGTTATTTCGAAGTCATCCTTACCTTTGCTTAAGTAACTCACTCTATCCACGTAAATATCATATCTTTCTAGTTCATCATAAATATTTTTTTCTTTTTCTAAATCTAAAAAAATATTATTTTCTAAGTCCTTAGATAATCCTTCAATAGATTTTGATATACTTCTAATCTGATTTGCAATCAACTTTCTACTCTCTGAAAATTTAAGTATCCATTCATAATCTAGTGCAAACATTTTGTAATAATAATTAGTTACCTTAACAATTTCCTCTGGCTTCATACATTCTTTTCTAAAATCATTTGGTATATTATTTATATTTATATCTCCATATTCTTCAAATGATTCTAATATTTTATACATCATAGTATATGTATGATTAAACCTTGATTCCCAACACATTCTTCTCATACTACAATTTTTACACTCATCATTATGAATCATATCTATTACATTTGCTATATCTCTATGATCCATTATCTTGTCTTTTTCCCTAATCCTATCAAATGTATTGGCTAACTCATCATAAGTTTTATACATACTAACTAATCTATTGTTTGTTAGATTTTTACTTCTCATAATATAGTCGTATATCACTTCATTTGAACCCACATTTGTTTTCATAACTTTTTCTATCCTTGCAAAAAATCTTTCAGGAAGTAAAATTACGATTAAACTAGCTATTAAAATATCCCTAATTGCCATAATGTTAGAACTTAATCCTGATGTATAGGCATACATTATTATCCAACTTAATATATATCCTAATATACATAAATATTTATTTACTTTATTAAAGGCTCCACCAATCAACCCTGCAAATGAATAAACCCCCATGTAAATAGCAGATATTATATTGTTAATAATAAATGCTAAACCTACTAATACTCCACTTGTAGCCCCCATAGGAGGGCCCCCAATTATAGATGCAATTAAAATTAGCATAGTAGCTAAAACATGTCTTATAGAAATTCCAAATATAGCTATATTACCTAAGCCCATTATACTGAAAGTAATCAACAAACTTATAGATATAGCTTCTTCTAGTCTAACCGATATTCTATTATTAATATTTACTAATAAATTAATTCCAAATGAAAAAATATAAACTGCTATAAATGTAACTACACATTCTATTCCTGTAATAAGTAAATCATATATATATTTACTTGATAAAAAAGCTTGTCCTATTGATATCGGCAATAAAATCATACTACATATAATGGCAACCTTCATTGTAGAATTTACTTGTTTTAATTTTTTACTAATAGCCAAAATTATAACTAAACATATAGAATACTTTATTATAGATCCTAAATCATTAGTTGATAAAAGTATTCCCCCTAAAGTTAATATAAAAACTGGTATTTTATATCTATCAAACTTCGATATATATATATAGAATGCCACTCCTAAAGGGGCAATTGATTCTACTAAAATTGATCTACTTAATAAAAATCCCATAATTGCAAATATAACTGTATTTGAATCAATATATCTACCTATTTTTATGTCATATGATTTTAAAGATTTGTCTTTTATCGCCGTAGCATTTCTTTGCATAAAAAAACCTCCTCTTTTGTTTATACTGTGATTGTAACAAAGAGGAGATATTTTTTTTGTCATAATAGGTTTGTATTATCTCAAAAAATTAAGACATCTTTTTTAACTTATGACATATTAAGCCTTCCAAATTATCGTATTCACTTACTACTATACTTTCTAATTCTAGTTTTTTCATTATTATATGTAAAATTTTTACACCAGCAGTTATAATATCCGCTCGTTTAGGTTGTAATCCTTTTAAAGCTTTTTTATCAGTTAATGTCATCTTTTTTAAATTTTGTAGAATTTTTTCTATATCTTCTAAAGTAATCTCGCTATTGTGAATTTTTTCTATAGAATACACTTCTAATTCTTGATTTATTGCAGATAATGACGTTATCGTTCCCCCTATACCTACAAGTTTTTTAATATTTTTTTGTTCTATATAGTTTAAAGTATTTGATATCTCTTTATTTATAAAAATAGACATGTCATTAAATTCATCATTTTGAATAATTTCATGTTTTAAAAATTTCTCAGTCATTCTAAGAGCACCTACATTTTCACTTTTTGAAAATTTAATTCCATTCTCATCTCCTATAATAAATTCTGTTGATCCTCCTCCTATATCTATAACTAATATTTCTTCTTTTTGTAATACTCCTTGTAAAACGCCTTGAAACCCTAAATTAGATTCCTCTTGTCCGCTTATAATTTCAACGTCTATTCCAGTATTTTCTTTTGCTAAATCTACGAATACATTTCCATTCTTACTATCTCTTAGAGCTGATGTACCCATGCAGTATACTTTTTCACATCCTTTATCATTACATATATCAGAAAATTCCTTTAATGCATCTATATTTCTCTGTATAGCTTCATCTGATATAAATCCTTCTTTATCTACTCCTTGACCAATTCTAGTAGTATTCACAAACTTCTGTCTGTTATAAATTTTTCCCTCTTCATAATCAGCTATTAATAATCTCATAGAATTTGTTCCTATATCTATAGTTCCTATTTTCATAATTTTAACCCTCCTTCTTAAATTTCAAACAATAAATTTATTATAAAACAAAAAGGGGTAACTTAGTTACCCCCCTTTCCCATATCTACATATATAGTTTCATTAGATTTAACCATATTTAATCTTTGTCTAGCAATATATTCTAAATCGTCATTTTTTCCTTCAGCTTTAATTTTCTTCAACTTATTTATTTCTACATCAGTATCTTTGACTTGTTGTTTTAAATTTACCATTTCAGAATTATACTGTTTCTTTTTAACTAGTTGAAACACAAATCCAGTTATAACACTAAAAACTAGTACTACTAAAAACATACGTAAAATCACAATCTGACCCCAAAATTTTTTTCTTACGTTCATTATTTTATACACCTCTTTTAATTTTTAATACGCTTTATAGATTTTCTTTTGATACATCTTATAGCTGATAAAAATATATTCGGTATATAAAATATAATATCAAACATTAGGTGTATAGAATAGATTATTACGTAATACAAATTATTCAAAATAGCGACTATGTAATGTACTGTTTTCTTGCATGAATTTGTTGTAAACAAAATTATTTTATTTATTACTGATAAAACAAACTTACTTATGGTGTTGTAATATAAGATAAAACCTAAAAATAAAGCCACAAAATGATAATATCTTAAATCAAAAAATTCTATAGCATTTATTGTTATAAAAGTTATAAGTGTTACTAATATCCAAAAAAGTAAATCAAAAAATAATGAAAAATAATTTATAAATTTAAAATTATGTTTTAAACCTCTATGGATATCAAACAATAAACCTATAATTATACCCCCATAAATAGTCCCATAAAATACACTTACATCTTGAGTAAAAGGTATCATTTACTTAAATACTTTCTTAAAGAAATTTTCTTGTGGCTTTTTAGGCTTAGCATACATAATAGAATTTATAGTTCCTTCTATACTAATTAAATTTTCGTCTAAGCTAAGCTTACTCATATCTAAGTTTTCTCCTTCTATAACCATCTCTCCTGCAGACGTTTTTACCTCTACCTTCTTATCATTAAATGAATATATATGTTCTACACCTGAAACGACTAGATTAGTCCTTTCTTTTAAACTTATGTTATGTTCCATAATATCCCCCCAGTAAATATTTCAATATAATACTACTATAAATATACTGAGAGTTTATGAATTTTATTCTACTATATCGTACATTTCTTTAGCATCATTTTTTAAGACATGCTCCCTAATTTCATTCACTTTAAATTTCATCTTATTTTCACCAAATTGGATTTCTAATAAATCTCCAGTATTTACTTCTGATGAAGATTTTGCTACTTTTCCATTTATAGTTACTATCCCCTTATCACATGCATCTTTTGCTACTGTTCTTCTCTTTATTATTCTAGATACTTTTAAAAATTTATCTAATCTCATATTTAATTTCCTCCTACATAACAAACTATTACCTAATATCTATTATATAAATTTATTATATAAATTTATTATATAAATTTATTATATTTTTTTAATAAAATACAATAAAAAATTTTCTTATATATGAATAAAAGTGTGGTTATAAACACCACACTTTTGAATTAATTATGCATTTATTATATCTTTTAATCCTTTTCCAGCTTTGAAAACTGGAGCTTTAGAAGCTGGTATTTCTATAACTTCTTCTGGATTTCTTGGGTTTCTACCTTGTCTTGCAGCTCTTTCTCTTGTTTCAAATGTTCCAAATCCAACTAATTGAACTTTTTCTCCGTTTACTAAAGCTTCTTGAACAGATTGCATAAATGCGTTTAATGCAGCTTCTGCTTCTTTCTTTGTTAATTCACTCTTCTCTGCCATCTTTGATACTAATTCAGCTTTGTTCACAGTACCTACCTCCTAAAATGTTTATAATATAGAATTCTTACTTCTGATAAAAATTCTAGATTTTTGACAAACTTCCTTCTATTAATTTATTTCAATTTAGCTTTTTCCCATAATTCATCCATTTCTTCAAGTGTCATGTCTTCCAAATTTTTATGTAATTGAATGGCACTTTGTTCAATAAATTCAAATCTATTTATAAATTTATTAATTGTAGAATTTAAAGATTCCTCTGGGTCTATGCTTAAAAACCTAGATAAATTTACTACTGAAAATAATAAATCTCCTAGTTCTTCCTTTATGTATTTTATATTTCCAGCTTTACATTCGTCAAGTAGTTCTTGATATTCTTCTTCAATTTTTTTGAAAACATGAGATATATCATCCCAATCAAACCCTACAAGAGCAGCTTTATGTTGCACTTTTTCTGATTTTGTAAGAGCTGGTAAATTTTTTGGTATTCTTCTTAAACCTTCAGTTACAGTAGTTTCACCTTTTTCTTCCTTCTTCAACTCTTCCCATGTTCTTTCAAATTTATTCATATCTAATTCAACATTTTTAAAAACATGTGGATGTCTATGTATAAGCTTATTGCATATACTATTCGTTACTTCTTTTAGGTCAAAACTACCTTGTTCTTGTCCTATTTGACAGTGGAATATGACCTGTAAAAGGACATCTCCTAACTCTTCAATCATTTCATCTAAATCATCGTTGTCAATAGCCTGACAAAGCTCATATGCTTCTTCTATGATATATTTCTTTAATGATTCATGTGTTTGTTTTTTATCCCAATCACATCCTGATGGACCTCTTAAAGTATCCATTATCATTTCTAAGTCATGTACTGTATTATACATCTTTTTTGAGCTTTTTGGTATATATAAACTTGTTAAATAATTAAATAAATTTTCAGATCTATCTAACTCATATAATTTAACATATTTCTTACTTTCTAGATTTTTGACACCTGCACCGTTTACTATACATACTTCTTGATCATAATCATAATATTCTAATAGCTTTAACTTTACATTTGATGCTATAAATTGATCATATATTTGAGTTATAATCATACTTGTATTAGTATCTATATATGAATTTTCTATTTCGAAAGCATCTAATAGTTTAAATCCATTTGCAGGATCTATCTTTAGATAGTTAAACATAGCATCTACAAAGCTCATAGATGGTATACTTTCCACATCTATATTCTCTAGTTTTGCTATATTTTCTATAATTGTTACAGTTTTTTCTGCGACCCTAGGATGACCAGGAACTGCATATACTATATCACTTTCTTTAGATGCTTCTATTATAAATTCCGAAATTTTATTATATACACTTTCAAAATCATCTTCATTATCATAAAAATAATCCAATGAAGTATACTCTATAGTTTCTTTAAGCTTCTCTAAAGTTGGATGCTTCTCTGTTCTTAAGTATATTCTAGAGCCGGAATTTAAAGTCTCTAATGCTCCTTGACTTATAAGAGAGTAATCCCCTGGGCCAAGTCCTACAATACTTATCTTACCCATAATATCACTCCTAATAGTAGATTTCAATTATTCATTTACACAAACAAAGGAAAAACCAACATATATAAGTATTTCCTTTATTTGTATATATATACTTTTTATTATCTCATAAGATTTAATTTCTTAAGTATTTTATATATTTTATTACCTTTTGGCATTGTTAATATTTCTTCTTTTCTAATTCCACCGATTCCAAGTAATACCAATCCATATACTAAAGCTCCTACTCCTATAGCTAATACTGTAGCTATAGAATTACCTAGTATTCCAGATAAAATACCATAACTTAATTTAACAGTTACAAACATTGTTAAAACTGTAATCAGTGGTTTTATAATAAATTCTTTTTTTGAGAATCTTATTTTCATTGATTTCTTTACATAAATAATTTCAAAAACAGCTGCTACTAAATAAGCCGTTACCGTACCCATTGCAGAACCTAAAACATTTATACTCGGAATCGCTGTTAAAGTATAACTTATTGCTATTTTAGCAATCATACCTATTGATAGTGCTATTACTGGGATTATTGGTTTTCCTATACCTTGAAGTATTCCATTCATGGTTTGCATTAAACCTAAAAATAATACACATGGTGTAAGTGAAAATAATATAGTTCCTACTATTACCGACTCCTTAGGATATAACAGTTTCATTATTGGACTTGCCAAAGCCGCTATTCCAAAAGCTGCTGGAAGTACTATAAGTAAAGTCACCTTTAAAGCACTTTTTGTATCTTTCCTAGCTTTTCCTCTGTTTCCTAAAGCATAAGATTCAGATATAGCAGGAACTAAACTCATACTCATCGCTATCGTTATAACAGATGGTAAATTTATTATAGCCATTGCCATACCTGTTAATTGACCAAGCATAGCATTTGCTTGTGCTTTAGTAAACCCTGCTACCATTAGTCTTTTTATAACTAACACACTATCTATCATATTTACTAAAGGCATCACTGAAGCACCTATTGTTATAGGTATCGCAACAACTAAAAGTTTCTTTAAAATTCTAGAAACTCTTTCTTCTTTAAAGTTTTTACTTGCTTTCACTTCGGCCTTGCGTTTTTTAGATTCTCCTAAATATGCTATTATCAAATAAGCAATTGATACTATAGCCCCTATTGTAGCCCCTGAAATTGCTCCTGCAGCTCCTAACGCTTCTCCAGAAGAATTCATAAAGTAATAAGCTAAGCCTATTCCTAATACTACTCTAAATAACTGTTCAAGAATTTGAGATATTGCTATTTTACTCATATCTCTTCTACCTTGGAAATATCCTCTATACGAAGACATTACTGGTACGAATAATAATGCTGGTGCAATTGCTACCATTGCAAAATAAGCATTCTCATTTTCCATTATATTTTTTACTATGTATTCTGCTCCAAAGAAGAATATACAAAAGGCTACTAAACCAGTTAAAAATAATACTGTATATGATACTTTAAATATCTTATTGGCTCCTCTATAATCTCCTATGGCCATTTTTTCTGATACTAACTTTGCTAATGCAGTAGGAAATCCTGCAGTAGCTAATGTTAAAAATAAGGTGTACACAGGATACGCTGCTTGATAATATCCCATACCTTCTGACCCGATTAGGTTTCCAAGTGGTATTCTAAAAAACGCACCTATTATTTTTACAATTATACCTGCTGCTCCAAGTATAAGTGCACCCTTTAAAAACGAGTCTTTGTTTTTGTTATTATTCATAACATAACCTCCATAATATTTATGTAACAAATTTTAATATATCACATCTGTAATAGTATATTCAATAGATTAGTATAAAACTTCAAAAAGGGATTATCTCAAAATTAATATTTTTCAATCAAGATTTACTTAATGTAAAATATCTATTTCTTGAGACAATCCCTATTTTTTTATTAACTACTGAACTTGTTTTCCTAAAAAATTAGCAGCTATTTTAAGTATTTTTTCATCTGTTTCTGAAAGTATTTCATTGTCTTTTGCAACCAATGATATAGACCCTATACAGTCTCCAGATGAACTCACAATAGGCATAATTACTTGAGCTGTATATTCCATAGAATCATCTTTACATAATGGTACTATTTTGTTATCTTTAGAGAATTTTATTTCTCTATTTTCTATTAATTGCTCTAATTCGTTACTTATACTTTTTTCTTTATAATCTTTCTTTGGTAACTTAGATACAGCAATTATAGAATCTAAATCTGTTACTAAAACTCCATATCCAAGTGTTTCACCTAAAGTTTCTGTATATTCTTGGGAAAATTCATTTAATTCTCCTATTGGTGAATATTTTTTTAATATTACTTCTCCATCTTTTGCTGTAAATATTTCTAGAGGATCACCTTCTCTGATTCTTAATGTTTTTCTTATTTCTTTTGGAATTACAACTCTTCCTAAATCATCTATTCTTCTAACTATTCCTGTAGCTCTCATATTATAATTAATCCCTCCATTAGTAACTTTAGGTTTATTTTTACCATTGCTAAGAAAATTATACAAAAAAAGCTATGTCTTACTAAGACATAGCTTTTTTTGTATATTATTTTACTGTTATTTTACTTAAAGCACTTTCATTTTTATCAACTTTAGCATCTTTTACTAATTTTGAAATGCTTTCAGAATACTTTTGTTCTAATAAAGTTTCTTTTATTTTATCCTTTACATCTTTAAAAGGAATTTGTTCAGCAACTTTATCAGTTACCTTTATTATGTGATATCCAAATTGACTCTCAACTATATTAGATACTTCTCCCACTTTAAGTGCATATGCAGCTTTTTCAAATGATTCAACCATTTTACCTTTTGCAAAGAATCCTAAATCTCCGCCTTTTTCTGCTGATGCTTTATCATCAGAATTTTCTTTTGCTAACTCTGCAAATTCTTCTCCATTTTTTGCTCTTTTTAAAATTCCTTCTGCTTTTTCTTTAGCTTCTTTTTTCTTCTGTTCTGATAAATCTTTATTATCTTTATCTTTTGTAGATATTAATATATGAGATGCTTTTACTTCATCCTTGTAAAAACTACTTTTATTTTCTTCATAATATTTTTTTATTTCTTCATCAGATACTTTTGCTGTTTTTTTAAAGTTTTCCTTATACTTTTGACAAGCTAAATCTCTTTCTTGTTGTTCTTTTAAAAACTTTTCATCCAATCCTGCATCGTTAAGTTGTTTTTTATATTTCTCATCAGCATTAATAGCTTTTTTAAGTTCTCCTAAACTTTTATTTACTTCTTCTTCTGTTGGTAAAAGTTTTTCTTTTTTAGCTTGCTCATATAAAACTTCTGTTGAGACAATTTGATTTACTACCATTTCACTAAATTTATCTGAATATTTTTTACCAGGTTCAATTTCTTGATCCCATATTGTTGGACCATACATATACTCTATTGACTGTTTATTTAAAGCAAATATTTTCTTATAATTATCTAAAGAAATTTTCTGCGAATTAACTGTCATTACTGTATCATCTTTTTTTTCACTCTTACATCCTACCATAGATATTCCTAGTATAACTGCCAAAATTAACGACCCTATTCTTTTCAAATTCAAACACCCTCTCTTAGTTTTAAGTTATTTTACATTACACATCTTTTCTAATAGTTCTTCTAATTCCTTTACTATATTATAACCAACTTTTTCTTTTGTTTTGTATCTAGTTAAAGGAACTAATAAAACTTCATCTCTAACCTGTCTAACTTTTTCTATTTTTAATTGTTTACATAGCGATTTAATATAAGCTATTGAAATTAATGCATGTACAGGCTTTGGAATATCTGAGAATCTATCTTCTAACTCTTCTTGTATTTCAACCATATCTTCTTTACTTCCAATTGAAGCAATCTTTTTGTACATTTCAATTTTAATTAATTCATCGCTTATATAATTATCTGGTATATATGCACTAACGCTTAAATCAATTTCTACATCTATTTCTTCAATTATAGATTCTCCTTTTACTTTCTTGATAGCATCATTTAACATTTTTACATATAAATCATATCCTATTACCGCCATATGCCCATGTTGTTGAGATCCTAATATATTTCCTGCTCCTCTTATTTCAAGATCTCTCATAGCTATTTTAAACCCTGAACCAAATTCTGTAAACTCTCTTATTGCTTTTAATCTTTTCTCTGCTATTTCACTCAAGACCTTATCTTTTTCATACATAAGATAAGCATATCCTTGTCTAGAACTTCTTCCTACTCTTCCTCTTAATTGGTACAACTGAGCCAATCCCATTTTATCTGCATCATATACTATCATAGTATTTGCATTTGATATATCCATGCCTGTCTCAATTATAGTAGTACATACAAGTACATCAAACTCTTTATTTAAAAATCCCAACACTATATTTTCTAAAGTTTTAGAAGTCATTCTACCGTGTGCTACTGCAACTTTTGCATCTGGTACTAATTTTTGTATCATACTAGCCATTTCTTCGATATGCTCAACTCTATTATATACAAAAAATACTTGACCACCCCTACTTAATTCTCTTTCTATTTCATCCTGAATTATACTTTCTTTTCCTTCTGTAACATAAGTTATGACAGGATGTCTTTCTTGAGGAGGTTCTTCTATAACACTCATATCTCTTATTCCACTCAATGACATATGCAGTGTTCTTGGAATCGGTGTAGCTGATAGTGTAAGAACATCTACTGTAGATTTTATTTTTTTAAGAGCTTCTTTGTGTTTAACTCCAAATCTTTGTTCTTCATCTATAACCACTAGTCCTAGACTAGATAAATTAATATCTTTAGATATAATTCTATGAGTTCCTATTAAAACATCTACTAATCCTTTTTTAGCATCTTCTATTATCTGCTTTTGTTGTTTAGGAGTTTTGAATCTACTTAAAACTTCTACTCTTATAGGATAATTTTCAAATCTTTCTTTAAATGTATTATAATGTTGTTGTGCTAAAATCGTTGTAGGTACTAATAATGCTACTTGCTTTTGATCCATGCAAGCTTTAAATACTGCCCTTATAGCAACCTCTGTTTTACCATATCCAACATCCCCACAGATAAGCCTATCCATAACTTTATCTGATTCCATATCTTTTTTAGTTTCTTCAATAGCTTTTAATTGATCCTCTGTTTCTTGATGCGGGAATAGAGATTCAAACTCCCCTTGCCAAGGTGTATCCTTTGAAAACTTATATCCCTTTATTTTTTCTCTTTTAGCATAAAGTTCTATAAGGTCCTTTGTCATATCTTCTATTTCTCGTTTTACTTTAGCCTTAGCCTTTGACCATTCATTTGTACCTAATTTATTTAATTTGACTTTTTCTACATCAGCACCTATATATTTTTGGACTTTATCCATTTGATCTATAGGTACATATAAGTTATCTCCACCTTGATAAACTATTTTCATGTAATCTTTTTTTATTGCATTTACTGTGATTTGTTCAATTCCAGTATATCTACCTACACCACTATTTTCATGAACTACATAATCACCTATGTTTAAATCTAAAAAGGATTCTATTTTCTTTCCATTTTTATTTTTTTTATTTTTAGCTGCTGAAGTTCGTTTATGAACTCCTATCATTTCATGATCTGTAATTACAGCAAATTTTATAGTTTTATATTGAAACCCACTACTTATATGTCCTGGAACTATTATTATTTGAGATGATTTTATTTCTACATCTCTACTCTTAGAAACTATTGTATCTATTCCTAAATCTAATAATTCTGAATTTAATTTTTTAGCTCTTTCAAAAGTATTTGTAGCTAATAAAATTTTGTATCCATTGTATTTTAATCTATTTAGCTCTTCTGATAAAACATCTAATTTCCCACTAAATGTAGGAACTTCTCTAGATTCAAAATTCACTATAGATTTTATTGAAAAGTCATTTATTGATTTAGGTAACAATGTATTTATTACCATTTTTTTATTACCTGTAATAAATTCTAAATCTGTATAATGATATAATAATTTACCTTGATTCTTAATAGATAGACCTCTTTCAAGGTTCAACTTATAATTTTCTTTGAATTCATTTACATAATTATCACATCTTTCTTTAAGCCTTGATATGTCATTTATAAATACTAGCGCATTGTCCTTTAAATATGTAAATAAACTTTTATTTTCCTCTGTATATATATAATCTATATAATTTTCTATACCTTCAAAATAAGTCTTACTACTTATATTGTCTATATTTTTAAATACATCTTCATCTGTATATTTTGTTGTATCTTTCTTCAATCTTTCTACAGAATCTGATGTATTACTTGGATATATAAATTCTCTAGAAGGTGTTATAAAAAATTGCTTAATCTTATCAATAGATTTTTGTGTAAACACATCAAAAGTTCGTATAGAATCGATTTCATCATCAAATAATTCCATACGAATTGGACTTGAATACTCTAGAGAGAATATGTCTATAATCCCTCCTCTTATACTAAACTGACCAAACCCCTCTATTTTTGAAACTCTTTCATATCCTAAATTTACTAGCTTTTCACTTAGTTTATCTAAATTTATAATATCTCCCACTTTATAAGTAATTACATTATCTAATAATATTTCTTTAGGAGTATATTTTTTCAATATAGCTTCAACCGAAGTAACTAAAATTATATCTTCTTCTTTAGCTAGCTTAAGTAATACCTTTAATTTTTTTGCTTCTTCATTTCTATCCTTTGCATCTAAATGATAAAAATATATATCTTGGAAACCTAGATATTCTACTTTATCTTTAATATAAAAACTTAAATCTTCATAAACTTTTTTTGCCTCTAAATCACTACTTGCCACAAATACTATTTGTCTTTGCAAATCTTTAAATATTGAATATGCTATATGAGGCTTTTGCATTGGTAAAAGGCCATTAATTAATAATGAGCCTTTATTTGTTTGTATGCAGTTTATTACATCTTTATATTCTTTGGAGTTTTGCAAAGGGTATACAAAAACGTCATTCATATAAATCTCCCTCTCACTATCCGTTATATTTGTTCATAGCTGTATCTATATTTTCTTTAATTATAGAATCAACAGCACGATATGCTTTTTCTAGCCCCTCTTCTAAACAATCATTTTCTTCTTTTCTAAATCTAGAAAGAACAAAATCAGCTAAATCTTGTCCTAAAGCTGGTTTAGATACACCTACTCTCACTCTAGGAAACTCTGTAGATCCTAAGCATTTTACTATAGATCTCATTCCATTATGAGTTCCTCCACTACCTTTTTTTCTTATTCTTATTTTTCCAACATCTAAATCTATATCATCATAGATTACTACTATGTTATTCAAATCTACTTTATAATATTTATATATATCTATTAAAGTTTCTCCACTTAAATTCATGTATGTTTGAGGTTTAACTAATAGAACTTTTTCATTTCCAATTCTACCCTCACCTATTAATGCCTTATGTTTTATTTTCGTCACACTTATGCCATATTCCTTTGATAGAATATCTATAACATTAAATCCAACATTATGTCTAGTATTTTCATATTGCTTTCCTGGATTTCCTAACCCTACTATTACGTACATTTATTCTCCTCCTTCATGAGTTCCTGTATAATATGCCAAAATAAAAGTTAAATAATTCATATCTAGTTAGCATTATTATAATTGTAGCTAAATATATAAATGGAGCAAATGATATTACCTTTAAATAAAATTGTATTATCTTTACAATCTTTTCCAAATATACTATTACTATAAAAATCACACCTTGAATAATTATACCACTAACTATTGTTATATCATATATATATGTCACATGGTAATCTATTATAGATACATAAATTATAATAGTATTAAATAAACTTTTATTGATTTTCTCTTCCAAAATGTATAAATATTTATTTGTTTCATAATATAAAAATAAAACGTCACCAATAGACGCTTTATCTTTTTTTGGTATCTTTAATTTAATGTATTTAAGAAATTAAATTAAAGATATATACCAATCTATAATATTATTTCCATATATCATGACTATAATAGCTGAAATAGATATGAATGGTCCATATGGAATCATGGAGTTATACTTAGTTTTTTTTATTTTACTATATAGAATTACTACTAATCCATAGATTGCTCCAACATAAATACTTATAAGTATTGTTAGTAATCCGTCTTTTACACCTAAAAATAGACCTATCATTCCAAACAACTTTATATCGCCTCTACCCATACATTCTTTTCTTATTATTATTTCTATTAATTTTATTAGTGTTAACATTCCTACACCTGAAATAATAGCTCCTAAAACACAATCTATTATATTAATTTGTACTCCAAACATATTAGATATAAATGCAAATATAGCACCTAGAATAAGTAATTCATCTAGAATTATAAAATACTCTATATCTACAAAAGTTATTATTATTAATAATGATACTAATAATAAAAAATAAGGCGTCTTTAATGTAAATCCATATAAATTATATACTAAAAGAAATAAAATACCTGTAATAAATTCTACTAATGAATATCTAATCGATATTTTTTCTTTACAATATCTACACTTTCTTTTTGAACATATATAGCTTATTATCGGAATTAAATCTATAGGTTTAAGCCTAGTATTACAACTTGTACAATGTGATGGTGGATTAACTATAGATTCATTTTTTGGAATTCTATAAATACATACATTAAAAAAACTTCCAAAAATTATTCCTATCATAAATATATATCCTTTAATTATATATTCCATTATAAATCAATCCACCTAACATTTTATTTACAAAATCTGGATCTGTAGATCTACTAAGAGCCATATTTCTTGATATTTTGCTACTTTTACTTAGCTCTATTAAATCTTGGTCCATAGTTTTCATTCCTTGTTTTGTACTTGTCTGAATTACATTCGGTATTTGATAAGTTTTACCTTCTCTTATTAAATTTTTTATAGCAGGATTTGCCATCATTATCTCTAAGGCAACAACTCTCGATTCTTCATCTATAGATGGTATTAATTGCTGAGATATTACACCTTCACATACTGTTGATAATTGAGTTCTTATCTGTTGTTGTTGAGCTGGTTCAAACATATCAACTATTCTATCTATAGTTTTAGATGCTCCCATTGTATGAAGTGTTGAAAATACTAAATGTCCTGTTTCTGCAGCTGTTAATGCTATTGATACAGTTTCAGGGTCTCTCATTTCCCCTATAAGTATCACGTCTGGATCTTGACGAAGTATTGCTCTTAATGCAACATTAAAGCTCTCTGTGTCCGTCCCAACTTCTCTTTGATTTACTAAACTTCTTTTATGATTATGAACATACTCTATTGGATCTTCTAAAGTTATTATATGTTTTTGTTGATTTTCATTTATTATATTAATCATGCTTGCTAAAGTTGTACTCTTTCCACTACCAGTAGGTCCCGTTACCAATACCAATCCCTTATACTTTTGTGTAAAATTTTTTATCGTTTCTGGTAATCCTAATTGTTCAAAAGTAGGTATTTCAGCTGTTATAGTTCTAATGGCAATTGCATAATTACCTTTTTGTTTATATGCATTTACCCTAAATCTTTCTCCTGTTTCTAATGATGCTGAAAAATCTGCTTCTCCATGATTTTCTACTTTTTCAATCAATTTATCTCTAGCTATTTCTTTTGTCATTTGCTTAGTTATTTGCTTCGTTAAAATTAAATCATTTAAATCTATAAATTTCCCTTTTACTCTTGCTATAGGTTTAGCTCCTACTGTTATATGTACATCTGATGCTTTTAATTTTACTGCTTGTCTTAACAAATCAAATATACTCATTATATATCTCCTTATAAATAATAATTAATATGTCTGTATATTAGACTACAGTCATTACATTATGAGCATTGACAATAAACTAACTTTAAAAACATTTAAAAATTATTTATTATATATAACTTAAGTTTAAATAAAAATAGCATATATGAATAAGATTAAAATCTCATTCATATATGCTAACTTAATGTTAATTAAAATAACATACTAATTGATTCATTAGCAAATATTTTCTTTATAGCATCTCCAAATAAAGGTGCTACTGTCATAACTTTTATTTTATCTATTTTCTTTTCTTCAGGAAGTTGTATAGTATCAAGTACTATTAATTCGCTTATTTCAGAGTTAGCAATTCTATCTATAGCAGGTCCTGATAATACTCCATGAGTACAACAAGCATAAACATCTTTTGCACCAAACTCTTTTAATGCCTTAGCCGCATTAACTATAGTTCCAGCAGTATCTATCATATCATCTAATAATATAACGTTTTTCCCCTGAACATCACCTATTATATTCATAACTTCACATACATTCGCTTTAGGTCTTCTCTTATCTATTATAGCTATTGGAACTTCTCCCTCTAAGCTATTAGCAAATTTTCTTGATCTTGTAACACTTCCTAAATCTGGAGATACTACTACTAAATCTTCTATTTGTTTTTCATTAAAATAGTTCGCTAGTATTGTTCCTCCTAATAAATGATCTAATGGTATATCAAAGTATCCTTGAATTTGAGCAGCATGTAAATCCATAGTTAATACTCTGTCAGCTCCTGCTGCAGTTATTAAGTTTGCAACTAATTTAGATGTAATTGGATCTCTCGCCTTAGCTTTTCTGTCTTGTCTAGCATATCCGTAGTAAGGAATAACTGCCGTTATTCTTCCTGCAGATGCTCTTCTCAATGCATCTATAAGGATTAATAATTCCATTAAATTATCATTTACTGGACTATTAGTTGATTGAACTACAAATACATCGCATCCTCTTACTGTCTCATTAATGTTCACACATGTTTCGCCATCACTAAATGTTCCTACTTCACAATCTGCTAAAGGTACACCTATGTAATCAGCTATTTTTTTAGCTAATTCTTTAGATGAATTACCCGCTAGTATTTTGATTTCGCTTCCGCTAGTATTCATTGGTTATCCTCCCGAAAATTTTAAAACTATGATAAATAAATTTATTAATTAATTCTAAATTAATTTTTTTAACCTAGAATGGTAAACTGAATTAATATTACTTATTGTCTTTATTATTTTTCTTTTCTACCCAGCCTTCTTTAACAACTTGTCTTTGTCTTGCTATTGCTAAAGCACCTTCAGGAACATCATTTGTTATAGTAGAACCTGTAGCTATATATCCTTTTTCTTCTATAGTAACTGGTGCAACTAAATTTGAATTTGAGCCAATAAAAGCTCCATCTTTTACTTCTGATCTGAATTTTTTCTTTCCATCATAATTCACAAATACTACTCCACATCCAATGTTAACATTTTTGCCAACACTAGCATCTCCTATATATGAAAGATGTGATGCCTTAGAATTATCTCCTATAATAGCATTTTTAACTTCTACAAAATCACCTATTTTTACATTATTTCCTATATTACTTTTTGGTCTTAAATAAGCATATGGTCCAACTGTAGTATTATCTCCAACAACGCTATCTATTATTGTTGAATTTTTAACTTCTGTATCATTTCCTATTTCTGAATTTGTTATAGATGAATTCATACCTATAATGCACCCTGATCCTATTTTTGTGTTTCCACTTAACATAACTCCTGGATATATTATTGTATCATTTCCTATTTTAACATCTGATTCGATGTATGTAGAATTAGTATCTATTATTGTAACACCATTTACCATATGAGACTCATTTATTCTTCTTCTCATTATGTCTTCAGCTCTAGATAATTCAACTCTAGAATTAACTCCCATGAGTTCTTCTATAGTAGAACCTGCATATGCACCTACTTTATGGCCTTTTTCTCTCATTATTTTTATAGTATCTGTTAAATAGTACTCACCTTGAGCATTATTATTATCTATTAAATCTAAAGATTCTCTTAAACTCTTTCCATTAAAACAATATATGCCTGAATTTATCTCATTTACTAATTTTTCATCTTCTTTTGCATCTTTTTGTTCTACTATTTTAAGTAAATCTTGGTTTTCATCTCTAATTATTCTTCCATATCCTGTTGGATTTTCTACTTTTGTAGTTAAAACTGTTGCATGATAATTATTTTCTATATGATAATTAAATAATTTTTTTAAAGTTTCTTCTTTTATTAAAGGTGTATCTCCGCATAACACAACTATAGTGTCTTCATCTTTGATATATTCTTTTGCCATCATAACAGCATGACCCGTTCCTAATTGTTCAGTTTGCATAGCTATCATACTATTTTTAGGTAGTCTTTCTTTTACTACATCTGACTCGTGTCCTAAAATTACAACAGTATCATTAACTCCTGATTTTTTTGAAACATCTATTATGTGGTTAACCATCTCTTTGCCACATACCTTGTGTATAACTTTTGGATATTTAGACTTCATTCTTGTTCCTTTACCTGCAGCAAGGATTATAGCTTTAAAGTTCATTTCTCCACTCCATTCAATAACATTTTGATTTTGTTCCTATTATATTATAATAAATTAAACTTATATTATGTATACAAAGTCTCTTCTAACACTAACTAATATAGCACTTTTTCATTTAAAAGTACATACTATAAGAGAAATTTTGTATACAAAAAGAGCCGAATAGTTCGGCTCAATTATAATTTATTATTTAATTTTTTATTAGTCTTAAATTATTCTGCTGCAACTTCTAATTGAGTTACTGCTTCATGATAAGCTTTTAAAACAGCATCTTCTAATACTTGTCTCATCTCAGCATTTATAGGATGAGCTATATCTCTAAAGTTTCCTTCTCCAACTTTTCTACTTGGCATTGCTATAAATAATCCATTATGGCCTTCTATAACTTTTATATCATGTACAACAAATAGGTTATCGAAAGTTAATGAAACTATACATTTCATTTTACCTTCATCAGTTATTTTTCTCACTCTTACGTCAGTTATCTTCATTTCTCAATATCCCCCTTTTGATTTTGACAAAATTAATTTATATTAATATAAACTGTTTTTTTAAATAATTCTATGAAATATTAAGATATCCTCTTTTATTTTTCATAATTTTTATTTTTTTATTTTATTATTCATCTTCGTCTTCTAATTCAATTCCCAATTCAGAATTTTCTAAATCTTCATTTCTATATTCATCTTTAAAGGTCTTTAAATTTGGTTCAACAATTATTTTGTCATCTTTTACACCTAGTTGAATCAATGATATATAATCTTGAACCATTTTATTCGATGGGCTTGTTGTAGAAATAAATATCCCCGTTCCAATTACTTCCGCTCCAAACTCATTCATTAGTCCTGTCATTCCTTGTATAGTTCCTCCGCCCCTCATAAAGTCATCAATAAGTATTACCTTACTATTTGGCTTTATAGCTTTCCTAGGTAAACTCATACTTTCAACTTTCGAATTATGTCCACTTACATATGTCATGCTAAGAGTAGGACCTTCAGATACTTTTATATCTTTTCTTATTATAACTAAAGGTAAATTCATAGCTTTAGCTGTCATAAGAGCCATTGGTATTCCCTTCGTTTCCATCGTAACTACATAATCAGCTTCTGTATAATCTATATTAGATGCAAATATTTTACCAATTTTAGCAGCTATAGTTGGATCATATATTAAGTCTATTAAATATAAAAATCCGCCTGATAAAACTCTTGATGGGTCACTTATTTTCTCGCATAACTCCATTAAAAATTCTTCATTTTCAGCTTTAGATGTTTTAGGTATATACTTAACTCCACCTGCCGCACCAGATATAGTTATAACTTTACCTAAATGTAATTTCTCAAATACATTTTTAACAACTAATAAATCTTCACTTATTGTAGATTTAGCTGCATTAAATTGATTTGTAAAATAACTTAATGTATATATTTTATTTGGATTGTCAGATAATATCTTAACTATCGCTCCAATTCTTTCCGTTCTTTTAAACTTCATTAAAATACCTCCTGCAATTACTACTCTTTACGTACAAACTAAATAATGCATAACAATATTTATTGTGATATAATATTAGTTATGTTTTATTGAGTTTTTAAATATATTGTATATATAACTAGTATATGTATATTAATCATAAAATATTGAACATTATATTATTATACCACAGATATAGTTCATATTGTAGAACTTAATTAAAAAGAAAGGTGGTTTTGTTATGAATATACATTTCATTGGAATCGGTGGCATTAGTATGAGTGCATTGGCTGAAATATGCCTTAATAAAGGTTATAAAGTGTCTGGTTCTGATTCAAATGAATCGTACCTTTTAGATAAACTAAGATCTCAAGGTGCCGAAATATTTATAGGACATAAAAAAGAACATTTATCAGATAATGTAGATATGGTTGTTTATACAGCAGCTGTTCATGCTGATAATGAAGAGCTTATTGCAGCAAAAGAAAAAAACAAATTAACAATGAATAGAGCAGCTTTTTTAGGACAAATAATGAGAGAATATAAAAACTCAATAGCTGTATCTGGAACACATGGTAAAACATCAACAACTTCTATGTTATCTACAATATTTGAATATGCTCATTTAGACCCAACTATTTTAGTTGGTGGAAACTTAAGTGTAATAGGTGGTAATGTTAAAATAGGTAACTCAGATCATTTTATAACTGAAGCTTGTGAATATGTTGATAGCTTCTTAAATTTCAACCCTAAAATATCTATTGTTTTAAATATTGAAGAAGATCATCTTGATTATTTCTCTGGCATAGATGAAATAAAAGCTTCTTTTAATAAATTTGGGAAATTACTTCCTACTGATGGACATTTTATAATAAATGGAGATGACCAAAACACAGAAGATATTTTACATGATGTTAAAGCTAAAATCATAAAATATGGAACTGATTTATCTAACGATGCTGTAATAAAAAACATAAGATTTAACGAAAATGGATATGGAATATATGAAATTGACTACAATGGTAAAAATTTAGGTCAATTTGAACTTTCAGTTCCTGGACTTCATAATATATATAATTCTTGTGCTGCAATTCTTGCTGCTTTAGTTTCTGATATAGATTTAGAAACTATAAGAAAGAATATAAATGCATACAAAGGTGTTGGTAGAAGATTCGAAACTAAAGGCTATTGTAATGATGCCTTAATTATAGATGACTATGCTCACCATCCAACAGAATTAAAAGCAACCTTAGCTGCTGCTAAAAAAATGAAAAAATCAACATTGTGGTGTATTTTCCAACCACATACCTATACTAGAACCAAATCTTTACTAAATGAATTTTCAGATGCTTTCTATTCAGCAGATAAAGTTATCATAACTGATATATATGCTGCTAGGGAAGATGATCCTGGAGATATACATTCAAAAGATTTAGTTGAAAAATTATATCAAAATAATGTTGATGCAATGTACATTAGTGAATTTGAAGATATAGCTAAATACCTTAGAGAAAACATAAAAAGCAATGATTTAGTTATAACTGCAGGAGCTGGTACAGTTTATAAAATTGCAGACTTATTAGTTGAAAATTAAAATTCAAAATAAGCTATCTCAAAATAACTTGGTATTTTGAGATAGCTTATTTTTATTTCCCTATTTCAAATATTTCATTTTTAATATATTCATATAGTCCATTGTGAACTTCATAATATGACTGTGCATCTTTAGAAATTATTTTAACATAGTCTTGTCCCATTGTTTCTACTTTAACTTCATAATCTTCACCTTTTATATTTATTGTAAAGTTATACTTACTTCTTTCCTTGCTTTTTTCTGGTTGAACTTTACCTACAAGTCTTTTTGATGCCATTTTATAAGCTAAATCATCATATTTCCATCCACTAATTTTTTTAGTTTCTTTATTATAACTTATGGTTACATTTTCCCATGTTTTATATTGTTTTATAAAATCAAAGGATGTGTATATACTTTCCTTTATAAGAGCTTCAAATTCTTTTTTTATTGAAATTGGAACCTTATAATATTCTTGATTATTTACAGTATATACCCTAAAATAATTAAGATCTGTAGAAAATTTTATTCCATCATCTGAGTATCCTTCATATTTTTTAGTATATGATTCAGGTTCTCTTACTTTACTAAATTCACTAAAGAAGAATTTTATTTCATTCCAATATTCTTCTTCAACTTTGATATTTTCTATATTCTGATCAGATATATAAATTTTCTTCTTACTGCTTATTTGTGTTAATAAAGATCTAGAATCTTCTTCTTGAGCTTCTGTTTTTTTAGGTGTATCTTCTGGAGTTACTTCCAAGCTTTTACCCCAATTAAAAAACACAAAATATACTATAAAAAAGGCGATTACTCCAATTAACAACGCTGCATTTTTCTTTAATTTTCTTTTCTTAGCCATTTAATGCCCCCTATCATCTTTTATTATAAAATAATTATATTACTTTTCTCAACATTTTTTAAGATATAATTATTTAAAACAACTATTTCCAGGGCAATGATTACATGGTTCTACATGAACCGTTATTCCTTTTACAAATTCCATATCATTTATTATTTGTTTTTCAAGCTTATTTGCAATATCATGACCTTCTGTAACAGTTAATTTTCCATCCACACAAATAGTTAAATCTATATATGCCATAGCTCCATGTTTTCTAGTTCTTAATTTCCCTAAATTCCTAATTCCTTGTGTGTTTTTCGCTATACTTTTTATTTGAGTTTCTTCATCATCATCTACAGAAACATCCATAAGTTCATTAACTGAATTTATTAAAATTTCAATACCTACTTTAGCAATAAACATCGCCACTATTAATGATGCTATTGGATCTAATGCTTTAAATCCAAGAATTGATCCTCCTATCCCAACAAATGCAGCTATAGATGATAGTGCATCTGATCTATGATGCCATGCATCAGCTTTTAAAGCTGGTGAATTAATTTTTTTAGCAACTTTTATGGTTATTCTATACTGATATTCTTTTATAATAATCGATATAACAGCAATTATTAAAGGTAATATTGTTGGTATTTGTAGAGAATCTAAATTAAATAAAGATTTTATAGCCTGTATACCTATCGTTATTGATACAGCTATAAGTAATATCGCTAAAATAAATGAAACTAATGTTTCTGCCTTTTCATGACCATAATTATGCTCCTTGTCATCAGGTCTAGAAGATACAAAACTTCCTATTAAAACACCTATTGAACTTATTATATCTGAGGCCGAATGTATTCCATCTGCAATCATTGCATTAGACTTACCTATTACTCCTGCAAATATTTTTATTATTGTTAAAATAATATTCCACATTATTGATTTTATTGTAACCTTATTAGCCTCTTCATATCTTGTTTCCATATTATCCCCCCTAATTTATATATTATTAATTAAATTAAACTCATATGTAATTGGTTTTATTTTACTTTCAATAAAGATTATCAGTATGCTAAAAATCGAAAAATCACCTAGCTTTTGCTAGGTGATATTATCTATATTATATACTAATTTTTAATTTTATGCTTCTTTTATTATCTCTACTACCATTCTCGCTGAATTTATTATATCTTCTATTGCTATATACTCTTCTAATGTATGAGCATTCTTCATACCAATTCCTAAGTTTACAGCTTTTATACCATTTTTATTTAAAATATTAGTATCACTTCCTCCACCAGTCGAAGCAGTCTTCCCTTTTATGTTTAAATTAGATAAAGCTCTTTTAGCTAGTTTAACTATTTCATCATCTTCATCTATATTTAATGGATTATATGCTCTTTCTGTTTGGATTTCTATATTAGCGCCAAAATCTTTGGCTGCTTTTTTAAATGTATCAACCATATGTTGAGTTTGATTATTTAATTTTTCTTCGTTTAAACTTCTAGATTCTGCTAATATTTCTAACTCAGGCATAACGATATTAGTAGCTACTCCACCTTTAACTATACCTATATTAGCAGTAGTTTCTTCATCTATTCTTAATAAATTCATATTTTCTATTGCTCTAGATGCTACCATTATTGCACTTATTCCATTTTCAGGTTGAAGACCCGCATGCGCTGGTTTACCTGTTATCTTAACTTTTATTGCATCTTGTGCTGGCGCTTTTATTATTATTTCTCCAGGAGCTCCCCCACTATCTAATACAAAAGCATACTCTGCATCTATTTTAGAATAATCTAGGCACTTAGCACCTCTAAGTCCACCTTCTTCCCAAATAGAAAATACCACTTGAATATCTGGATGTTGAATATCTTTTTCTTTTATTGTTCTTAATCCTTCTAATATAGCTGCTATACCTGCTTTATCATCTGATCCTAACACTGTAGTCCCATCACTTGTAATTATTCCTTTAGTTTCATCAACTATAGGTTTTACATTTATTCCTGGGCTAACTGTATCCATATGTGAACTAAATAATATTTTTTTACCTAATCTATTTCCTTTTAATGTAGCTATTACATTTCCAGTTTCTCCACCAACTTTATTACCAGCGTCATCTATTATAACAGAGCAACCTATTTCTTCTAGTTTTTTAACTAGTATTTGAGCTATCTTGCCCTCTTTTGAAGAAGGACTATCTATTTGTACTAACTCAAGAAATTCATTTATAACTCTTTGTTTATTTACCATAAGATTTCCTCCAAAAATATTTTAATCTTATGATATATTTTAAAGTAATATTAAAATATTATCAATAGCCATAAGTAAACAATGCTTATTTTGCGATTCTTCTAGATCTTGAATCTATAAAGCATAACCAGTATCCTAGGCTATTATTTCTATTATCACATGCTTGATAAATCATAAATCCTGTATGGCCTTTATCTGGTTGTTCACTTTTCCCTCCCGGAACTGCATATATATAATTTTTTCTCTTGTTATATTCATCATATTGAACTCCAAATAAGTAATGTCTATATTTATAAGATTGCATTACTGCATCACTATACATAGTATAATTCAAACTATTTACATATCCTAAGTATGGCATTGTATATCCACATAAAGTAGCTGGATTTATTTCTATTTTCCACCATCTTGTATCTTCTATATAATCTGAAACAAATGGTTTAACTTCTTTAAAATACTTTAATCCTTTTTTTATTTGTCTTGGCATCAATAAAGTAGAATTTGTTGATTGTTGTTTATATTGTCTTGGTTTTTGATTGTGAGTTTTATTTTGATTTGTCTTATTTTTTTTACTTTGTTTCTTTTGATTTTGGGTATTTCTTAACTTATTTGTTTTATTATACTGCGGAACTCTATATTCTTCATTCTCTTGATTTTGATGTTCATCATCTTCTTCATCATCATTTTCTTCATCATCTTCTTCATTTTCATCTTCTTCATCAAATTCATAATATTGATTATTTTCATCATCATCATCTTCTTCATCTTCATCATCTTCTTCATTATTTACATCATCTATCTCATCTTCTTCTACTTCTATATATTCCATTTCATCATACTCATCAAACTCTCCGTCTATGTCATCATCTTCTTCAATTTCAATATACTCTATTTCTTCGTATTCCCTATCGTTATCTTCTTCAATATACTCTTCTTCCCCCATAAATAATATTTCTTCATAATTTTCAATTTTATTACCTTTAAATCCTATAAGTGGAACAGACTTTTCATATAACATTGCTATAGCCTTTATATCACACTCATCATTTTTTAAATCTAAAACAAATTCACCTTTACCTTGTTGATTTACTGTTATTTTTCCTAAGTCTAGTGTTTCATAATCACTTTGTATAGCCATAACTCTATATCCATCTCTCATATATTTAAGATTTTCTACATATAAGGCTACTACTGATTTTTCATCATTTATTTCTACTTTTGCGAAAGCTTTAGGTAATACACGCTCTTTATATCTAAAGTTCATATCTTTGGCTTCTAGAATTATATAATCTCTTTTAAACTTTCTTTTAGAACCCACTCTAATCCCCCCTTAACATAACTTCTCTAGATAGTATATGACCATATTAATAAAAAAAGTACCTTCTATTTTGAAGGTACTTTTGAATTTACTATATTTGAAAGAATAGAAAATTCTTCTATGCTAAGAGTTTCTCCTCTTCTTTTTTCATCTATATTAGCTTGGTTTAAAACTTCTCTTATTTCATCCTTAGTTAAAAATCCTAATCCTCCTAATGAATTAAGTAGCGTTTTTCTTCTTTGTCCAAAAGATGCTTTTACAGTTTTAAAGAATATTTCTTCATTATCAACTTTATATTTTCTTTCTTCTCTTACATGTAAACCAATTACTGTAGAATCTACATTTGGCTGTGGAACAAACATATGTCTTGGTGCTTTAGCTACTATCTCAGTGTCACAGTGGTATTGTACCGCTATAGATAACGCACCATAATCTTTAGTTCCTGGACTAGCATTCATTCTATCTGCAACTTCTTTTTGAACCATAACAACTATATCTGTTACAGGGATATCTTCTTCTAAAAATTTCATAACTATTGGAGTAGTTATATAATATGGAAGGTTAGCTACTAATTTAACTGGACCTCCATTTAACTTTTCTTCTACTAATTCTTGTATATTTACTCTTAATATATCTTTATTTACTACTTCTACATTATCAAATTCATCTAATGTTTCTTTTAATATTGGTATTAAACTCTTATCGATTTCTATTGCGACAACTTTTTGAGCTACTTTTCCCATTTCACGTGTAAGTGTTCCTATTCCTGGTCCAACTTCTATTATGTTATCTCCTTCTGAAAGTCTAGCTCCATCTAGTATCTTATCTATAACATTATCATCTATTAAGAAATTTTGGCCTAAAGACTTTGAAAATTTAAAATTATGTTTTTGAACCACTTCTTTGGTTGCTCTATGTGACGAAAGTCTGTCCATCATATATCTCCTTTATGTATTTTAATTTATTTAATAGTTTTTACATAATACTTATAAGTTATTACCTATACTTTTTAATGCTTGTAAAAATTCTTCTCTTGTTACTCCGTAATTATTTAATCTATTTAAAAATTGCTTTGCATTTCCATAACCTATACCCAATATTTTACCTAATTCATCTCTTCTTGTAGAAGCGTCTTCATTTCCTATTAAACCGTTTCTAATTAAATCTACTTGTTTAAATTCACTTCTTTTTTCAATACTTTCTGTTCTAACTTTATTAAGCGCTGCTATTATACTTTTTGGAGTTGCATTTTCTATTCCTATGTCCCCATCTTTTTTAGCTTCTTCTCTAGGTAAAAAAGCATGTTTACAACCCGGAACTTCTGCTGCTATTTTTTTTCTTATTTTTTCTCCAGCAAAATCAGGGTCTGTAAATATTATAACTCCTCTTCTTTCCTGAGCTGATTTTATACGCTCCATAACCCCTTTTGGAAATCCAAATCCACCGGTAGTTATTAACTCTGCATCAAGAGCTCTTTTTACTGCTGTTACATCATCTCTTCCTTCTACTACTATAATTTCTTTTATCATTATAAATTCACCTTTTTATCTATTTTTGAACTACATCTTTCTATTTTAAGGTTTTTACATAATTTAATCAAGACCATAAGAATAAAGCTATAGTAAAGTTACCATAGCTTTTATACTTTAAATAGTATCCACCTTTAGTGTTCCTTCTTTTATAACCTCATTAACTGGATTTTTAATTATTTTGTCTGAAACTAATTTTTTTGAAGAAATTTTGCCATTTTTATATGTAATTTTATACTTTTCTTCTATTATACCATTCTCTCCTTTGTTATTTAGCTCTTTATTTCCACTTACTTTACTATTGTCTTTTACAATTTCGGTTTTAAATGGTATTTCTTTTTCTGATACCACTACTTCTTCTTTTATTCTAATTATCTCAATTGTATCATTTGATTTTATTTTATCATTTAGGCTTTTATTTAAAATATCAGCATCATCCAAAATTATTTTACACTCTTTTAAAACATCCTTAACTTTTTGTTTTGTTGTTTTATATTCTTTGTTAACACCAGCATCACATATATTAACCATTATTTGATTTGTTATTTTTATTTCCATATTATCCTTTAACTTAGAGTCTATTGATGGTTCAATCATACAACTCTCTTTTAAACCCACTTTTTTATTAAACAAAAAATCTCCTACATTTTTTGATAAAGTGTTTACTTTTGATGTTTGTCCATCTACATTTAAAATTATTCTCTTATTTAAATCTGAATATACTCCCAATATAATAGCTGTTGTTAGTACCATGAAAATTAAAGGACGTTTTAATTCATTTTTTGACTTCATTTAATTTTCTCCTCTCTTACGTAATTCTTTATTTTTTTATCCTTATGTTTTTAAATTATATTCTTATAAAGATATTTTTATTACATAAAAAGGACAACTTCATTATATAAATTTAAGTAACAATAAAAAGGATACTTCAAAATATTTTTGATATATCCTTTTATAAGTATATAAATATTTAATTCATAATTTTAAATTAGATGTTAATTTTTAATCTAATATATATTGTATCTATTTTAGTTAACTGTTTATAATCATTTTTAATGATTCATCAATAGTAACAGGATGAGAGTAAAGATAGCCTTGAGCATAATCCACACCTAAATAACTCGCTAATTCATGATCATCTTTAGTTTCAATTCCTTCTATAACTGTCTTACACCCTAAATTTTTACACATATTAACTATTCCCTTTAATACAGCCATTTTCTTTTCCCTATTATCTTTTTTACTTGGCAAAAACTCTCTTGGTATTTTAACTTCAGAAAAATTTATGTTGCATAATCTATAATATGAAGAATATCCAGTTCCAAAATCATCTATTGAGATATTATATCCCATCTTATTTAAATTATTAATTATTTCTGTAATAATATCATAGTCTTCTACCTGAGATGTTTCAACTATTTCAAATGTTATTTTACTAGGATTAATATAATATTTTGATGTTATTTCTAAAATTTTATCATATATATTAGGGTTTTTTAGCGTATTTACTGATATATTTATAGAGTATATGCTATGATCAAAATTAAGTCTACTTATCTCCTTGCACATTTGCTCTAATATATATATATCAAATTCATATTCTCTATCTAAATCTTTTATAATTTTTATAAATTCTATAGGAGATATAAATCCGTATTTAGGATGATTCCATCGACTTAGAACTTCCCAAGATATTATATTATTGTATTTTAACTCTACTTTTGGCTGATATACTAAACTAAAAAATCTATTATTATTAGATAAAATATCATTTTTTAATTCTTGATATCTTTTTATATGATATTCAATATTTAAATCTTCTATATTGTAATTTTCATCAGTTACTTCATACTTTTTACATTTAAATACATACTTTATATTTTCTATAAAATTAAGTACATCCCCATACTCATATAATTCCATAAATGCCATTCTAAAATTAATGCTATATTTATATTTTGACATTACAATAGAATTTATTAAAGCAGTTAATTTTTTATTATTACAATTGGACAACTTAATTAATATTATATCTTTCTCATACATACATATGTTTATATCCATTTTTAAATTGCTTCCTATTTTGTCTATTTTCTCTGTGATTTGTTTTAATAAAAGATTAGATTCATTTATTCCATATGCATTATTTATTAATCTAAATTTAATTATATCTATATATAAAATAGTATACTTGTAGTTAGTGTTTTTTAGATCATAAAAAAAATTATATCTATCATTATTTTTAGATAATGTCTCCATAATCCCCCCTAACCCCCTCTTTCTCATAGAAAATAAGGTTAATTTTTTAATACTTTTATATTTTATACTGTATCTTGCTTATATTAGCTATTTATTATAAAAAATGTATTTAAATGCATCTAACTTCATAACTTTTTATACGGTATATCTATCTCTTCCTTTAGTTCCTGATATCCATAATCTCTCATATGCAATATTATCATTCACTAAAAATTTTTTATATTTTTTGTAATGAAAAAAATCCGTTAAAGAAGATAGCTATCTACTTTAACGGATTTTACACTTAAAAACTTTATTTTATACTAAAAAATTTTTTTGCATTTTCTTTTGTAGCTTTACATACAGACTCATAAGATATACCTTTCTCTTGAGCAATCTTATCTGCTACAAAAGCTACTAAAGATGGATCGTTTCTTTTTCCTCTATGTGGCTCTGGAGCCATATATGGAGAATCAGTTTCTATTAATAAATACTCTAGGCGTATTTCTTTTGCTACTTCTCTAGTTTTTTTATTATTTTTAAATGTTACTGTTCCTGGTATAGAAATATAACAACCCATTTTTATATATTCTTTAGCTAATTCTACATTTCCACTATAACAATGAAGAACACATCCTATCTCAGGATTTTTTGTATTTTTTATAATTTCAAAAGTATCCTGATGAGCATCTCTATCATGTATTATTATAGGGAGTTTTAATTCATTAGCTAATTCTATTTGCTTTTTAAACCACTCTTTTTGAATTTCTCTAGGATGATTATCATAATAATAATCTAATCCTATTTCTCCTATTGCAACCACCTTATCATTTTCAGTTGCTAACTTTCTAAGTGTTTCTATTGCTGAATCATTTAGTTCTCCTACATCATGAGGATGAACTCCTACAGCTGCATATATAAAATCATGTTTGTTTGCAAGTTCTACACTTGTTATAGAACTTTGTATATCTGCGCCTGGATTTACAACTAAATCTACTTGTTTTTCTCTTAACGATTGAATCAACTCTTCTCTGTCTTCATCAAATCTTTCATCATTTAAATGAGCATGTGAGTCAAATAACATATTTATCAACTCCTTAACGAACTTCGCTTCCATCTTTAGCACCAGTAGCTAATGGTAATATTAAGTCATCTCCATCATCTCCAGCTGCTAATATCATACCTTGTGATTCAACTCCTCTTAATTTAACTGGTTTTAAGTTACATACTACTATAACTTCTTTACCAACTAAATCTTCTGGCTTATACCACTTAGCTATACCTGATACTATTTGTCTTGTTTCAGATCCTAATTTAACTTGAGAAACTAATAATCTATCTGCCTTTGGATGTTTTTCACAACTTAATATCTTTCCTACTCTTAACTCTACTTTATCTAAATCATCTATAGTTATTTCTTCCTTATGAGTTAATGGCTCTTCCTTTACTTCTGGTTTTCCTGAGAATAATTCTTCCAATTCTGCTACCTCCTTGTCAATATCTAATCTTGGGAATAAAGACTCTCCCTTGAATACTTTTGTATTTTCTACTATAAGTCCAAATGTGTTTGTACTTTCCCAGTTAGTTAAGTTTTCTTGACCTGCTATTCCTAATTGGTCATATATCTTATTAGCTGTTGTGTACATTACAGGGTTTATTAAAGTAGCTACTATTCTTATAGATTCACATAAATTATATAAAACTGTATCTAGTTCATCTTTCTTAGCTTCATCTTTAGCTAAAGCCCATGGCATAGTTTCATCTATATATTTATTTGTTCTTCTTATTAATTTCCAAACATTTTCTAAAGCTTCGTGGAATTGCATTTTATCCATTTCTTTTTCAAAGTTTTCTCTCGATAACTTAGCTTGTGCTTTTAACTCGTCATCAAAAGCTGTTGCAACTTTAGCCATAGGTATTATTCCACCATTGTATTTTTCTACCATAGCTACTGTTCTACTTACTAAATTTCCTAAATCATTAGCTAAATCTGAGTTTATTCTTGTTACGAAGTTTCTATGAGTATAACTTCCATCTTGTCCAAAAGCAAATTCTCTCAATAAGAAATATTTAAGAGCATCTATTCCATATCTTTCTATCATAGGTTCTGGATAAACTATATTTCCTTTTGATTTACTCATTTTGTCATTAGCGAATAATATCCAACCATGTCCGTATACTTGTTCTGGTACTGGTAAATCAAGTGCCATAAGTAATGCTGGCCATATAATCGTATGGAATCTCACTATTTCTTTACCTACTATTTGTACATTGGCAGGCCAATATTTTTTAAATTCTTCATCATTATCACTCATGTATCCTAAAGCTGTTATATAGTTACATAACGCATCTACCCAAACATATATTACATGCTTTTCATCAAAAGGTACTTTTATACCCCAGTCAAATGTAGTTCTAGTTACACATAAATCATCTAGTCCTTTATCTAAGAAATTTGCAACCATTTCATTTTTTCTTGATACTGGGAAACAGAATTTATCATTTTTAAATAATTCTTTTAGTCTATCTTCATATTTAGATAGTTTAAAGAAGTAAGCTTCTTCTTTCGCTAGATATGTTTCTCTACCACAATCAGGACATTTGTTTCCTTCTAATAATTGAGATTCTGTCCAGAAACTTTCACATGGTGTACAGTATCTTCCTTCATACGAACCTTTGTATATGTCGCCTTGTTCATATAACTTAGTGAATATTTTTTGTATTACTTCCTTATGTCTATCTTGAGTAGTTCTTATAAAATCATCATATGATATATCCATTGTATCCCATAAAGATTTTATACCTGCTATCATTCCATCTAAGTATTCCATTTCTGTCATACCTTTTTCTCTAGCAGTTTTTTGAATTTTTTCTCCGTGCTCGTCAGTTCCTGTTAAGAACTTTACATCATAACCACTGAAACGTTTAAATCTTGCTATTGCATCTGCTGCAACTGTAGTATACGTATGACCTATATGTAAATTTCCACTTGGATAATATATAGGTGTTGTAACATAAAACTTAGGCTTATTCATTTTATTACCTCCTTTATTAATGTTAAATCTATATCTTTAAGCTTATATGCTTAAATTAAAAAACTCGCCTCCTATGTTATTCATAGGGGCGAGATAATTAACGCGGTACCACCCTAATTTATCTATATTTTATTAAATTATTCCAATTAAAATATAAATATCTTAGTAGACTATAACGAGTCAATACGTCTTATCCTACTATTCTTCAAATAAGAAGCTCCAAGGCCATCTTCAATAATTCATTTAACACTAGCTTTCACCTAATCTAGCTCTCTGTAGAAAAATTTATTATTTACTCTTCTTTTCTTTGCTTTTTTTATTTTCTATTTTTATAATATTATTCACTTATATTCTATGTACTATACAAAAAATTGTTATTAATTTATTTCTATACTATATAAAATTAATTCTATTAAATTTATATAATATTGTCAACCTATGGATAATAAATATTTGTCTGTTTTCTATGTAAATATAACATAGCATATAAATACTGCAGCAATCACACCAAATATATGACTTAACATAGAACATATCAATGTATGTCTAGTATTCTTTATCTTTAAACTTCCATAATATATTGCCATTGTATAAAATATTGTCTCTGAAGCTCCAACTATTGTTGAACCCATTTTTTCTGTTATAGAATCTATCCCTACTCTTTGAGCTAATTCCGTATACATTCCAAGTGCACCACTTCCTGACAAAGGTTTGACTATTATTAATCCTATTAATTCCTTTGGTATGCTCATGATTTTTGCTATTGGCATAAATATGTACTCTAGAATTTCAATACCCTTTCCTGTTTTAAATATTCCTATTGCTAAAAATATACCTATTATATACGGCAGTATCGACCAAGTAGCTTTAAGTCCATCAATAGCTCCAGTTATAAAGCTGTCATATATATCAACTTTTTTGTATCTACCATAAACTACAATAAATAATATTATTAAAGGTATTAGTAAGTTTGAAAATTGATTTAACATTACTTATACCTCCTTTGGAATAGCTTACAACTTATTATTCCTATAGTTGTAGATACTATTGTAGCAAACAGTGTCGTTACTATTATTTCGCTAGGATTTTTAGCCCCCATATCCATTCTTACTTTTAACATAGTAAACGGAATTATTTGAACTGAGGATATATTTATTACTAAAAACATTATCATATCATCAGTTGCTGTATCTTTTTTATTATTTAATGTTTGCAATTCATTCATAGCCTTAAGTCCAAAAGCAGTTGCTCCATTGCCTGCCCCCAGCATATTTAGTGCTATATTCATTACTATATAAGACATAGCTTTATGTCCTTTTGGAACTGAAGGGAATAATTTCTTCATTATTGGATTTAATTTTTGTCCTATTTTTTCTATAAGCCCAGAGTCTTTTGCTATATTCATTATACCCATCCAAAGCGCCATTACCCCAGCCAAACTTATTGCAAATTCAACTCCTTTGGAGGTTTCTGTTAATATGACCTTATTCAACTCCCCTAAGCTATCTGAAAAAATACTACCTATAATACCTATCGCGATCATATAGAACCATATCTTTCCTATTTTTACCTCCCCCTCTCTATATAATTTTATGATATCCAGTCTATACTTTATACTTGAAAGTTGTACTATATTGTGTTTTAGTATAAGTGTGGGGTTTTTTATAATTTTTAATATTTAAGGAGAAAAGTAATGAGAAATTTAACACTTCTTACTGATTTATATCAATTAACTATGCTAAATGGGTATTTTGAAAAAAATGTGCATGAAGACTTAGTTGTATTTGATATGTTTTTTAGAAAAAATGCCTGCAACGGTGGTTATACCATAGTTTGTGGTATAGAACAGTTTGTTGACTACATAAATAATCTTCATTTTTCAGATGATGATTTAGAATATCTAAAAAGTTTAAACCTGTTCTCTGACAGATTCTTAGCATTTTTAAAAGATTTTAAATTTACTGGTGATATATACTCTGTTTCCGAGGGTACGATTATGTTCCCTAATGAGCCAATAATTACAGTTAAAGCGCCTCTATATCAAGCTCAACTTATAGAAACAGCTTTACTAACAATTATAAACTTCCAGTCACTTATTGCTACTAAAGCATCTAGAGTTTGCTTTGCAGCACAAGGTGACCCTGTATTTGAGTTTGGGCTTAGACGTGCTCAAGGTCCAGATGCAGGTACTTATGGAGCAAGAGCTGCTGTAATTGGTGGATGCAATGCTACTGCAAATGTTTTGGCCGGTAAACTTTTTGATATACCAGTAGTTGGAACTCATGCTCATAGTTGGGTTCAAAAATTTGATACAGAATTAGATGCATTCCAAGCTTATGCAGATGTATACCCTAGTAAATGTTTATTACTTGTAGATACATATAATGTACTAAATAGTGGAATACCTAATGCAATAAAGGTATTTAATAATTTATCTGAAAAAGGATATAAACCTCTTGGCATAAGATTAGATTCTGGAGATTTAAAATATCTATCAACAGAAGCTAAGAGAATGTTAGATGATGCAGGATTTAAAAATTTATCTATAACAGCTTCTAATGATTTAGATGAATATACTATAGCTTCTTTAAAATCAGAAGGTGCTGCTATAAACTCTTGGGGTGTAGGAACCAAACTAATTACATCAGCCGAATCACCTTCTCTAGGTGGGGTTTATAAGTTAGCTGCATCATATAAAAATGATATTTTAGTACCTAAGATAAAAATTTCTGAAAATCCTGAAAAAATAAACAATCCAGGATATAAAAAAGTAGTAAGAATTTATAATAAAGAAAATAAAGCAGAGGCAGATTTAATAATGTTACATGACGAACATATAGATTCAAGTAAACCTTTATCTGTATTTCATCCTATTTATACTTGGAAATCTATGATTTTTGAAAATTATAATATTAGAGAGCTTCAACAACCTTTGTTTATAAATGGAAAATGTAAGCATATTAAGAAACCAGTTCTTGAAATACGTGATTATGTACAAACTGAGTTAAATACTTTATGGGATGCGTATAGAAGGTTATCAAATCCTAAAGATTATAAGATTGATTTATCTGAAAAACTCTGGATTTTAAAAGCTAGTTTACTTGATGCTAAAATTTCTTATAAATAAAAATATTATCTTAATTAAGGGGGATTAAAATATGGATATTACAGATTACAGAATCATAGAAATACTACAAAGTGATGGAAGAATTTCTATGAAAGATTTAGGGAAAATAGTTGGTCTAACTTCTCCTGCTGTTTCTGAAAGAGTTAAAAGATTAGAAGAGTCTGGAGTTATTGAAGGTTATAAAGCTATTGTAAATCCAGATACATTAGGTAGAGTTATAAAAGCTTTTATACATATCTCTTTACCAAGTGATAAGTATCATGATTTTTTAGAAGCTGCACGTAAAGATCCAAGAATAGTAGAGTATCATCATATAACTGGAAATGATTGTTCTCTTTTAAAAGTAATTGTTAAAGATATGTATGAGTTAGAAAATGTAATAGATACAGTTAAAACTATAGGTTCAACTAAAACATCTGTCGTTTTATCTACGCCTATACAATCCAAGCCTATACTTTAACAATATTAAAAACTTATAGATTAATTTAAATATAATACAAATAAATTCACATAAAAAAGATGATTTCTTTATTAATTAGAATCATCTTTTTTATGTGAATTTTTATATATTCATTTGTATTAAAACATTATTTTCTTTTAAATCTATATTCATAATTGGTTATGATATATTCCATATATGTCTTTATAGTTCCTGAATTTTCATTAGGATTTAATAATTTTCGTGTTGCTACTATATCTGCATAACCTAAAAGCATAACACCTATTATTTCATCTTTTAGGGTATAAAATGTGTTGTATAACTTTTCTTTTGTTAAATCATTAGTTTTATAAAATACTAAGAGTGCCATATGATGTCTTACATATTTATATAGTACATCAATAGATTCTGAAGATAATCCTAATCTAATACCTAGATTTTTTGCTATTTGGGCACCTATTTTTTCATGATTTTTAAAGTGAACTCTTCCTGTTTCATCAATAGTCTTAGCACTTGGCTTTCCTATATCATGTAAAAATACGCCTAATTTTAATAGTTGTAATTTTGTAATATCTTTATCTATGCTAGTATTTAAATAGTCCCAAATTTTATCTTTTATATGATTTGGAAAAAAAGTTTCATCTTTTAAGATATATTCTAATTCTTGTAATGCATTTAACGAATGTTCTTCACAATTAACTACATGATATTTACATTCTCCAACTAACTTCATATCTTCGGTTTCCGGGATTATTTTTTTTAGTAAATTTTGTTCATCAAGTTTTTTAAATTCTTCATGTGTATTTTCATTACATAAGCTATCTATTAATTTCTTCTGTAACTCCATATATATCACCCCAAAAATTTATCTTTTATAAATCTAATACTTGTTTATAAACTATATCTTTTTTTAATTTTCTATCTTTACATACTACTTTTATTGCATCTTTTTTGTTCATTCCATCTTCTATTAATTTTAAAACATATTCTCTTTCATTAAGGTCTTCATATGTATTATGTACTGTTTTTTCTCCTTTAAACCCATCAACTATTAATACAAACTCACCCTTTATTTCTCTTTCATTAAATATGTTTATTACAACCTCAATATCTTCTCTTATTATTTCTTGATATTTTTTTGTAAGTTCTCTATTTACAGATATTTTCCTATTTCCTAATATTTTAAACATATCTTTTAATGTTTCTTTTAATCGATGTGGAGATTCGTAAAAAATTAAAGTTCTATTTTCTTCTTTTAATTCTTCTAGTCTTTCTCTCCTAATTTTTTTATCTCTATCTAAAAATCCTTCAAAAATAAATTTATATGTATTTAATCCTGACCCAACTAGAGCTGTAACAAATGCAGTTGCTCCTGGAAGTACTTCTATTTCTATATTATTTTCTATTGCTTGTCTTATTATTTCCTCTCCTGGGTCAGATATTCCTGGCATTCCTGCATCACTTATAACTGCTATATTTTCTCCTTCTAACAATTTATCTATTAAATAATCTCCCTTTGTACCTTTATTATGATCATGGTAACTAGTTAAAGGTTTTGATATTTCGAAATGATTTAAAAGCTTTATACTATGTCTTGTATCTTCAGCTGCAATTAAATCCACCTCATTTAATATCCTTAATGTTCTATATGTTATATCTTCTAAATTCCCTATTGGTGTTGGGCATATATATAATTTTCCACTCATTTATATCTCTCCTATATCTTCATTATCATATATAGCTTTTAATTCTTCTGTATAATTTCCGTCTTCTCCATATACATATAACGGGTCTAGTATTCTTAATTCTGGTCTTCCATCTTTTACAAACTCAACTAATAATAAATTAGGTGCTTTTTTAGGCTTTGGATGTATAAATTGAACTACTTTTGGTTCTAATTTATATTTTCTTCCTAATTCTATTATATCAACTAATCTAGTTGGTCTATGTATCATAAAGAACTTTCCTTTTGGCATAACCAGCCTAGAAGCAGCTTTTATTACGTCTTCTAAATTACACTTTACTTCGTGTCTAGATATAGCTTTTTTATCATTAGGATTTTTTATTCCATCAATATGCATATATGGAGGATTTGAAGTTACTACATGATATCCATGAACTTCTAATTCTTTATCTATCGTTTTTATATCTGCATTTATTATTTGTACTCTATCTTCTAAATTATTTAATTTTACAGAACGTGTAGCCATCTCATATACTTCTTCTTGTATTTCTACACCTATTATTTTTTTTGCTTCACTTTTGCCTGCTATTAAAATAGGTATTATGCCTGTTCCTGTTCCTAAATCCGCAACATTTGCTCCTCTTTTAACTTTTGCAAAGTTAGCTAAAAGTACTGCATCTACTCCAAAACAAAATCCATTAATGTCTTGTATTAATTTTAATCCTTTTAATTGTAAGTCATCTATTCTTTCTGTCTCTTTAAGCTTTATATTCATAAATATCTCCTTTAAAAAAGGTAGGAAAAATCCTACCCCCCTAATCTTCTAATTTCTTTAATTCTCTTAATGTCGCTGCATCTATTTCATCATTCTTACATCCTGATGCACAACAACCTCCGCCACACTTTTTAGGTTCTTGAAGTACTTTAACTTCTTCTCTAGTATATATCTTTATAGTTTTATCGTTAAATTCAACTTTAATTTGCTCTAATAATGGATTAATTTCAATTACTTTACCTTTTCCGTCAGTAACTTGGACTAGTGAACCAACTACTGGCATTTTATCTAACGCTTCACTATATACATCATGTTCATACTTTAAACAACAGAACAATCTACCACATATTCCTGAAATTTTTGTTGGATTAAGAGATAAACTTTGATCTTTTGCCATTTTTATAGATACTGGCTGAAAATCTCCAAGCCATGAAGAACAACAAAGTCTTCTTCCACATGGACCTAGACCGCCTATTGATTTAGCTTCATCTCTAACACCAATTTGTCTTAACTCTATTCTTGTTTTAAATATAGCTGCTAAATCTTTTACAAGTTCTCTAAAATCTATTCTTCCCTCTGCTGTGAAGTAAAATATCAATTTATTTCTATCAAATGTATACTCACAATCTATTAAAAACATAGTAAGATCATGTTGTTTAATTTTTTGTTGGCATAGTTCAAATGTTTCTTTTGCTTTTTCTTTATTTTCAAGATATATCTTAGTATCTTCAGGAGTAGCTACTCTTATAATTGGTTTTAAAGGCGAAATTAATTCATTTTCATCTATTTCCTTTGGTCCAACTACTATTGTTCCATATTCTAATCCTCTTGCAGTTTCTACAACTGCATCCATATTTTTTTCTATATTTAAATCGACTGGGTCAAAATAATATATTTTCCCAGCATTTTTAAACCTAACTCCCACTATCCTTATCATTTAATCACCTCATATATATTTAAAGCCATAACTTGTATACTCATATTAAAGTTACAATTGCTTCTTATATTTTTCTTTGTTTCTTCTATTATATCAATAATCTTAGACACTTGCGAATAGGTAATTTTTTTGCTCATATTTTGTATAAAAGTCATTTTATCCCCATTTATCATCATGTCTTTACTAACTTGTTCTTTAGAAATCATTATATCTCTAAAATAATTAATCATCATATCTAATAAATTGATAATTTCACTTTTATATTTTTCCATATTATTTGGTATATCTAAAATTTCCACTAAATTTTTATCTAAAATATTTTGAATGTAATTTTGTATGTCTTCTCTCATTATTGAGAATTCTGCTGAATTAGATAATTCTAAAGCCTTCTCTATACTTCCCCTTGAAAATGTAGCTAATAACTTCGCTCTACTTTCTTCTATTCCCCTATTTATTAAATAATCAGTTAAACTTAATAATGGTATTGGTAAAAACTTAATTATTTCACATCTAGATTTTATTGTATCTAACATAGCTTCTTTATTCTTTGTAATTAATACTATCATTGCATATCCAGGAGGTTCCTCTAGCGTTTTTAACAGTGCATTTTGAGCTTCTACTGTCATTTTCTCAGCTTGATTTATAATATATATTTTATAATCTTTGTGTGGCTTAATAATTATATCTTCTTGTAAATCTCTAATTTTAGCTATCTTTATACTATTTCCATCTGGTTTTATGCTTATATAATCTGGACTATTATCTATATTTTCAACATCAAGTAAAATTTTTGAAAATTCCTGTGCAAATTTAGTCTTTCCTATTCCATCTATACCATTAAACATATATGCGTGATTAATTTTTTTATTTTTAATTGAGTTTATAATATATTTTTTTGCAAACTCTTGTCCTATAATATCTTCAAAATACATATCTACATCTCCATGGATTCAATTGCATTTCTAACTAAGTTATAAATTTCTTCATGTATATCTTCTATACTTCTTAAATTCTCACTCTGTACACAGTTTATCTTCTTCCAATTAAATTTTTGTGCTATATATAAAGAATTTTTATATGATTTTTCTAAGTATTCCATATCACTTTCATGTATATCTTTTTTATCACTACCTGTAATTTTATTTTTTCTATTTTCCATAAGTTTTTTACTATACTCTATTGGAACATCTAAAAACATAACAAAATCTGGTTGTGGTATTTTGTACATATTAAATTCAAAATCAGCTAACCAATCTAAATACTTATCTCTATCCTGAATGTCCATTTTAGATGCCTGATGCACCATATTAGATGTAGTATATCTGTCTGCAATAATTATTCCACCTTGATTATAAAATTCTTCCCACTGTGTTTTAAATGATGCATATCTATCTGCTGCAAAAAAAGTTGATGATATATATGGATCTACATCTGAAGGATTTTTTCCAAAATCACCTCTTAAATACATCTTTACTAATGCAGATGATTCAGATTCATAATTAGGATATTCAACTTTTCTTACATTATATCCATCCTTTAAAAGTCTTTCGTATAGTTTTTTTGTTTGAGTAGCTTTTCCACTTGCATCCGAACCACTCTCTATAATTATTAACTTACCTTTCATTATTTATATCCTCCATTACATGAGTTTTAGTCTATTATATCTATAAATTCTAAATTAGTATCTTTTATTCCACTTATGTTCATTCCTTTTTCTCTACACAGTAAAACATAATCAATTATATCTTTTGTAATTACTTCTCCTGGAGATATTAAACTTATTCCTGGTGGATAAGGTATTATATATTCTCCACTTACTTTTCCTATGCTTTCATATATTTTAACATTTTTTTTATCTTTATAAAATGCTTCTCTAGGACTTATTAATTTTAATGGTATTTCTTGTGGATAATTTATAATTTGTAATAACCTATTATTTTTTAAATTATTTTTTAATATTTCGTTCAATGCAATTTCTAAAGTATTAAAATCATTATCATCATTAGATATTGTACAAATCAATAAAACTCCATAATAATTAGATAGCTCTACTTGAATATTATAATTATTTCTAAGAATACTTTCTAATTTATACCCTGTTATTCCTATTTTTCCACACGAAATAAATATTTTGGTTTTATCATCAGTATCATATACTTCTATATTTTTATTATTATGAAATTTTGATTTAAATTTTTCTATGTTAAACAAAAGCTCTTCCATTAATTCTCTTCCATTAATTTCTAATATATCAGTTGCTAATTCTAAAGATGCCATTAGCATATATGAAGGGCTCGATGATTCCACCATTCTTAAAACCTCTACTAATTTATTTTTATTAATTCGGTTTCCTTGTGTATGTAACATAGATGCTTGTGTAAATGCTGGTAGTGTTTTATGAGTACTTTGAATTACAATATCTGCTCCTTGTTCTAAAGCTGTTTTAGGAAGATTATCATTTAATCCTAAATGTGCTCCATGAGCTTCATCTACTATTACTGTAATATCTTTGCTATGAGCATAATCACATATTAGTTTTAAATCATATACCATACCATAATACGTTGGATAAGTAAGTACTATTGCTTTAGCCTCTAGGTTATGATTTATAACTTCTATTGCATGTTCTACATTAACTCCTTTTAATACATTTAACTCACTATCTATATTTGACTTTATATAAATAGGATCAATATCACCTAAGATACATGTATTGATTATTGATTGATGACAATCTCTATTAACTATTATCTTATCTTTAGGTTTGCATACAGACATAATTGCTGCATTTATACCACAAGTACTTCCATTCACTAAAAAATATGTTTCTTCACTTTTAAATATCTGAGAAGCTTTTTCTTGAGAATCCTTAATTATCCCTTCTGGTGAATGTAAGTTGTCTGTTCCTTCTATCTCAGTTGTGTCCATTCTATACAATTTTTCTAGTAAACTTGAATATCCTAATTTATCATATATTTTCCCTAATTTATGTCCCGGAGTATGAAACGAAATTAATTTGTTTCTTTCTATATTTGTTAATTCTCCAATAATTGAATTTTTCATACTTATCTCCTTATAATAAAACTTAATATTAAACATAAAAACCGTTGATATATAAAAACATCAACGGTTTAGGTTTAATATTAAGTAGAAATTATTTATTATCATCTGTCATTAATGTAGGTATTAAATATATACCCGCTAGCCCTACTAAAAAATATATTATTCTACTTGCTAGTTCATATGTTCCTTCAAATATATTTCCCAGTAAATCTACTCCAAAAGCTCCTATTATAACCAAAACTAATGCAAATTTTTTCATATATATCACTCCTTAGGAAATATTTATTTCTTATAGGATTTTCTAATTTTTCCAAAATAACCATGAAAATTTAATTTCCTCGGGAATTTTAAGATATATAAAAAAGATTACGTGGCTACGTCCTACTCTCCCAGGAGGTTGCCCTCCAAGTACCATCAGCGCTAAAGAGCTTAACTTCTGTGTTCGGAATGGGAACAGGTGTATCCTCTTTGCTATTATAACCACATAATCTTTATGCTTAACATTTCTATTAAGTTTTAGAGTTAATACTCTAAAAACTGCATACATTTAGGAATTATCATTTTAATTCTTGGTCAAGTCCTCGATCTATTAGTATCGTTAAGCTAAATACATTACTGCACTTACACCTTCGACCTATCAACCAGGTAGTCTTCCTGGGATCTTACCCTTACGGTGGGAAATCTTATCTTGAAGTAGGCTTCGCGCTTAGATGCTTTCAGC
>NZ_NOJZ02000011.1 GCF_002251085.2 Romboutsia maritimum
CGACCAAATCTCCATTGCAAAAGCACTTAGGATTTAACCATATGCCATCTCTACATTTGTTATGATTTCTCACCTTCATAAAGGTTTCTGATTCTATCCTCTATTGTGGTAGTAGAGCTTTAGGATTTACTGGTTTTAAAGTCGTGTCCTATGCAGATTTCTCTACATACGCAGCTTATAGTTTATATTTTTACAATCTTCTTGTAAGATTTTATAAACTATTATTTACTGTTTTTTCCCAAACATAGAGATTGTCTTTTCCTAGTGATAAAAGAACTTGTATATCTTCCTCTTTTACAATATGTCCTTTTTTAAAAGCTCTACCTTTAAATTCTCCAGGAAGTATTTGTGTAATATCATGACATAGTACATGACCTACAGCATCTGTAGTCTTTATTTTTTTCATTTTATCCCCCCTAATTCTTTTAATCAATATATACTAGATTCGCTAAAAACTTACTCTTACCTATAATATATAATATCATAAAAATAACTCTATATTTTTATATTAAATGTTAAAATGAGCTATCTCAAAATACAAAAATTTTGAAATAACTCATTTAAACTTTAAAAATATTTAATTATATATTAATCCAAATCTTATTTTTCCTTCTGATTTTTCTTTTATATATAATGAGAATATCATCTCATATGTATTTTCCGATAATTCTTCTATTTTAGTAATTATTTCATTTAAATTTACTAATATAGTCTCATGTTCACAATAATTATTATCCATATCAACAAATAATATTGCCTTTTTACCTAAAAGTTCATTTCCTATTTGATCTAAGTTATTTACAAGATTTTGAACTATTTCATCAATGCCTTTATTTTTATCAAACTCTTCATAAGAATATTTTATACCTTTATCAGCTGCTAAAACTTCTTTTAAATCTGTTAAATCTATATTTATCATACATGAATAAGATATTGATTCTATAATCATATTTATTAAATTTAATACTTTTTCAAAATTATCTTCAAATAATTTAAATTCTCTATTTAATCCTAATTCATCTTTATTTTCTGTAGATGAAGTATCTAAACCTATTGATAATACTCTTCTTTCACCAGCCATATATGATATTGCTTTAACTATTTCTTTTGCTCTTTTATCCTCGCTAGAATAAGTTAATATTAATATTTCAACTCCATCTAGTAGATTTCTTACATATTCCTTATCTACATCTTGGTTAATATTTATTTTTTCAAAATCCATATTGCCTTTAACTTTGTCTAATATAGAATCTATAGTTTTTATTCCTTCGCCTCCTATGCCTATTATTTTTGCATTTTTAGCATCTTTTGTGTTCATATTATCTCCTCACAATTTCTAATTTATTAAATATATTAAAATACATCTTTTACTAAATTGCCATATTTGTTATAAAAAATTTTAAATAATGGAACTCCAACAATACTTATTACAACAAACTCTCCAAAGCCTACTTGTATCATAGAAAGTATTAATGGCATACCCATAAATACATTTAGCATTCCTCCTATAATTATAGCATTTATAAGTGCTGGCCATAAAGATGCAATAATTAATGATAAAATACTATATTTCATAATCTTTGATGTCAGATAAACTAAGTATGTACTTATAAGTGTTGCTAATGTTCCAAGTATGATATCTGGTACACCATATGGACCTATAACATTTGCAAGAAAACATCCTAATGTAAGCCCTAATATATATTCTTTACCTAAAAAAGGTAATAATACCATAATTTCAGAAATTCTAAATTGAATTGCTCCATAACTTATAGGAGCTAGTGCTAGTGTTAAAGTAGCATACACCGCTGCAAGCACTGCTGTTTTTACTATTGATTTCGTAGTTTTAGTCATTTTTTCCTCCTAATTTTTCAAGTCTTTATTTTAAAGATTTTATATATTTATATTTTGTTAGTGCTGTCGATTTCATACAAATTAAATTGTATTATATCTGTAAATTTATAAAAACTAGGATTAAAATATATTTCAAAACACACAAAAAAACCGTAATAAACTACGGTTTCCACACAAAGTTATAGTATTATAATTAATATAATACCACTATAATGTATTCTTAATACAGGTTACCGTAGTTTTATTTAAAGACAGGAGGTTTACGAACTGTCTTATTAAATTCACTTAAATATTATATAACATAAAATATCTAAACTCAACATTTCTTTATTTTAATATTTTTTTTGCCTCCATCGCTCTTTGTACTGCCGTAATTAAAATCATCAAAGAAAATATATTAATAATAATATTTAAATATATAGGTAAAAGTATCATTAAAGAAAACATTATAAATCCTTCACTTCTTTCAGCTACTCCTGCTTGATAATAAAAAGATTTCATTCCACTTTTTTCTGTTAATGCACCTACTGTTAAAAATATAACCATTGATATTAATATACACGATAAAAGAATTATCAAATAAAATCTAACATCATTAAATTTTAACCCTATTGCTATTATCATACCAATCTCTACTATTCTATCAAATGTTATATCCATTAATGTACCAAAATTAGAACTAGTTTTTGTTTTTCTAGCTATAGACCCATCTACTGCATCTAAATATCCAGAAAACCATAAAATTACAACTGCTAAAATAGGTTTATCAAAATAGATAAACACTGAAGTTAATATCCCAAATACTAAAGCTAACAACGTAACATTATTAGCAGTTAGTTTTAATTTTATGAAAAAATTAGCCCCTGATTCAATTATCGGACTAACGTATTTTCTTCCATGTGTATCTAACATATTTATTTCCTTTCTATTTTTTGCTTATTTTAATCTAATTTACTTGTATTAATCTAGCTTATTTATAGATTTACTTAAAATTTTGTTTTTTAAAAAAATTGAAGTGATAAGAAGTAATATAAGCATAGCTATTGATACATAAAATCCTTTACTAGCCATATTTACAGATTTTGCTCCAATATTAGAAAAAACAACTATTCCTGGTATTGTTCCTATAAAAGTTGCTAACAAAAAATGTTTATACTTAACATTTGTAAGACCAGCTCCATAACTTATTATATCAAATGGAAACAATGGTATTAATCTCAGTAAAAATATTATATAAAAACCATCTTTTTCTATTAGTTTTTCTATTTTGTGTAGCTTATCTTTAGATATTTTTTTTATTATATCTCTGCCTAAGTATCTTGATATAAAAAATGCAATACTTCCTCCAATCAAGGCTCCTATAGATGTGAATAAAAAGCCTTTAAATAAACCAAATATCAAGCCTCCAGCTATAGCTAAAATCGAGTCTGGAAAAAATGTTAATGGAACTAAAGCAAACATTATTATATATATAATTGGAGATAAAATTCCAAAGGAATTAACATATTCTTTTATTTTATATATATCCATTTTAGAAGTCATAACCTTGCTCATTATGTAGATTATTAATATCAATGTAATTAATAAAATACCTTTTTTAATATTTTTTTTCATATAATTTTCTAATCTCCTATTTTTCTTCATATCTCCCCTCACATTCTTTCGACAATATACTTAAATTATACATTTTTTATTGTCTTAGTCAATAATACCTACTCACCCAAAAGATGTATTAAATTTTATAAGTAACTCCGCGAAGGTATATAAATGTAAATTAGCTGACATTTGAAGGTGTTATTTTACCTTCATGCCAGCTAATTTATATTATATACCGAAGCTTCAAGTTACTATTAAAATGCTATCTTAAGACATCCACTTACTCTCCATGAATATCTTTAATTTTTTCTTTATCAAGCATTATATCTTTCTTCCCATATGCTGCTTTACTAAATATTTCTTCAGCTTCTTGTATACTCAATCCTTTTATTATCATATTTTCAGGTTTAGCTTCACCTAATCCATCTTTATAAAGTCCATACAGGTAACATACTGCTTGTGGTAAAAATCCTAACAATCTAGCACCTATACTATCAGCTGCAACAGGATCTGTAGATGCGATTATAAGACCTGGTGTATCTACTGCCTTTCCATTTGATGGTCCTGTCCCTATCATAGCCTTATCACAACTTACTATTGATAAATCTATAGGAACCTTATTAGCAAAACTTCTTATAAACCCATGTAAGTCATCATGTATGCCTGTTTGTTTTTTTGGATATCCATGAACCTCGGCTGGAGGCCATCCCATAGCTACATTTTTTATACTAGCAGTTACAGTAGCTTCTTCATGTTGCTTTAGTTGTGTAAAAGATATTATAACATCGACTTCATTTATTATTTTATTAATAGGCGTTGATTTTATTATATGATGATTTAAATTTAAATCTATATATGGACCATAATTTAAATCTATAAATTCAACCTCCTCATCTTTTATAACTTTTGAATACCCTACTTTCTCCATAACATCTACAGTTTTAGCACCACCTGAACCAGTTGCTATAACTATTTTTTTTGGTTGTTTTTTCTTTATATATTGTATTAATTTTTTCAATGTTTTAGGTCCTACGCAAACACCTGCTTTAGGCCCTTTTTCATTCACCCAATTTGGAGTAATTACTACTGTATCTCCTTTTTTTATTATTTTATCCATAGGTAGCATATCTAGAGCTTTTTCAAGTGAATTACTTTCTGTTAATGATTTTGTTATAGCTACTACAGGGTCCTTTACTTTACGTTCTCTCATTACAAATCACACCTCTTTTTTAAATGGATACAAATATCTACATACTTAGATTATTTGCATTTGAGGTTTCAATATTCTAGTTAATACAAATTGTGATTTTTTATTAATAAATGTATATTTCCTATAAAGTTTTTATTTTTCTTCATATTTAGAAAACAGAAAACATACATTTCTTTAAATAACTATTTATTGTTAGTGGGTGATTACGTGAGACTTCTTAGAACTTATAGAAGACCTGTTAAGTTGGAACTAATTACAAGTATACTGCTTATAATTTCCACAATATCAGCACTATTAATATATAACAGCCCACTAAGAAGTGTTTATAAACATATTTTCAATGATTTTTATATAACCACAAATTTTTCACTACATATGTTTATAAATGATTTTTTGATGGCTGTATTTTTTTTAGTTGCTGGACTTGAAATAAAATATGAACTATTACATGGAAATTTGTCCTCTTTTAAAAAAGCTTCTTTTCCTGTTATAGCTTCAATTGGTGGAGTTATAGTTCCTGCTATAATATTTTTTATTTTCAACAAAAACACTCCTTTTTTATATGGTATTTGCATACCTATTTCTACCGATATAGCTTTTGCAGTTGGAGTCTATTTTATTTTTAGAAAAAAATTAAATCCTAACCTCAAAGTTTTTTTATTATCATTAGCAGTAGTCGATGATTTAATATCTATCGCAGCAATAGGACTTATATATTCAATTGACATAAACTTTACATATTTATCAATTGCCTTTTTTATCTTAATAATACTATTTTTAGCTAACAATGTATTTAAAATTGAAAGTGTTACATATTATTTAATTTCCGGATTGTGTCTATGGTATTTTGTCCATTTAAGTGGAGTTCACTCTACTATAAGTGGTATACTTTTGTCAATAATTATACCTTCTACATCTAGTTCTTGTAATTTAAATTGTCTAGAAAAACTTCAAAGACTTCTAGTACCTATAAATAGCATTTTAATAATTCCAATTTTTGCATTTGCTAATACTGGTATATCTCTTAGCTATAACTTAGACTTTACTAGTGCCTTAAGTCTGTCTTTAGGTATAATTTTAGGTCTGTGTATTGGAAAACCTGTAGGAATAATGCTTTTTAGTTTTATTTCTTGTTTTTTAGGTATTACAGAAAAGCCTTATTATATAAGTTGGATGTCAGTATTTCTTGTTTCATTAATTGCTGGAATAGGATTTACTATGTCTATATTTATATCTGAAATAGCATTTATACATGATGCAGCTTTGATTAATATAGCAAAAATGTCAATTCTTATTTCATCTATAATTTCTATATTATCTACTACAATTGTTATTACATTATGTGATATTTTTAAAAAAACAACTTCTAATAAAAGCCATGTATCTTAATAAAATATTTTTCAAGTAACCTAGTAAAGGGCTGAGAATATAAGTTTCAAAGTAACTCATATTCTCAGCCCTAGCTAAGATTCTATCAAATTTTAATTTTGAGATGCCCAATCTGCTGGATATGTTACATATATAAATCTAGCATAATCTTCTACAGAGAATTTTATTGAACTTCCATTTGGTATAAATATTAATTCCCCTGCATCAGCAGATATTTTTCTTCCATCTATAATTACATCTAAATGACCTTCTATTATATAATCAATCTCATCATAGTTTAAAGTCCAATCAAATGTAGTTTCCTTCATTTCCATCATTCCACAACCAAGTCTTGGACTTTCTTCTAATGTAAATAAATCTTTAGTATAAACTACATCACTAGGATTACCTGTATCCATTCTATTAGATTCATCTACTTTTACAGTTGGTAATTTTACAGATGTTATTCCACTTATGTCTTTATTTCTTACAAAATCAACACTATCACTTTTTCCATTTATTTGATCCTCTATTATTTGTCTAACTAATTTTTCTAATAAAGATTTGTCTAAGTTTTTTATATCCATTTTATGCATTCTCCTTTTTAAGAACTTTATTTGCAATAAATATAGCTAGTATTACTGCTGTTATACCACTTATTAACTTAGCTACTATCATAGGAGCTATCATTTCTTTATTAAATCCTGCTGTAAATCCTAAATGATCTCCAAATACAAATGCTGCTGATACTGCAAATGCAACGTTTATTATTTTACCCTTATCATCCATGTCTTTCATCATTTGGAACATTGGTATACTATTAGCTAAACTTGCAACTAAACCTGCAGCTGCAACATCATTCATACCTAATACTTTACCTAGTGCTAATAAAGGTTTGTTAAATACTTTAGTTATTACTACAACTAATGGGAATGCTCCAGCTAAAACTAATGCTATTCCACCAACAACTTCTATACCTTCTGAAATAGGTTTCATACCTGGTATTACTACTATTCCTGTTAAACTTTCAACTATTCCAGCAGCTAATCCTAAAGTTATTACTATAACTACACCTTTTCCAAAATATGTAAACCCTTTTATAATTGCATTTTGGAACTTTAATATTCCAATTGCTATTAATATGGCGAATATTATTATTGGAACTAAGTTTTTAATAACCATCATAACTGGGAATCCTGCAACTAAACCACCTACAAATGCTCCTACTGGTATTGTTATTATTCCTGCAAGTACACCTGTTGCTAAAAATGATTGGTCTTTTTTATCTATTATTCCAAGTGCTACTGGTATTGTAAATACAATAGTAGGTCCCATCATTGAACCAATTATTAATCCTCCAAACATTGCTGCTTGAGGGTCTTTTGCAAGTTCTACTGCAAGAGGCGCTCCACCCATATCACAAGCTAACAAAGAACCTGCAAACATCGCTGGGTCTGCACCTAAAATATCAAATACAGGAACTATTACAGGTCTTAATATATTAGCTAATACAGGAGCTAAACATATAACCCCAACCATAGCAACTGCTAAAGATCCCATAGCCATTATACCTTCTTCAAATTGTGCACCTAATCCAAATTTATTGTCTAAGCACTTATCTAATGCACCTAAAACCATAAATATAACCATTATGTACATAATAATTTCACTTATCTTATCCATTAAATATCCCCCCTTATTTATTATTTATCAAATTGTCTATTATTTGAATATCAGGAAATGGAATTATAGATATATTTATTATTTCTTTTTGACTTAGTACTTTTTTAGATTCATGTACGCCATATTCTACACTACTTAAATCACCAGAAATCATATAAACTAATTTTCCACCTACTAAAAAAGCTAATTGTAACTTAATTAATTTAACATTACTACTCTTTAAAGCTTTATCTAATGATTTTATTCCTGAACATACCTTTGAAGTTTCTACAATTCCAATTGATAATACACTATTATTTTTTTCATATTTATTTTTCAAACCATTAATTATAGCATCTGACACCGAGTTTATTATAAAGCTATCTAACATATAACCTTCAGATATTTCAACACCATATTCTATAGATTCCTTTACTTCTCCCTCATCGCCAGCTACTATAACTAATAATTTCCCAGGGCATATACTCTTTAAATAAATAATCTCTACAAAAGCTTTTTTAACTATTTTATCACTAATTTCTATACCCTTACTTATACTTCTAAATTCTATAGCTCCGATGCTTTTATTCATCTTCAACCTCAAATGAATCTACTATTCCAACTATTGTAGAATCAACTGGTATTTGAGTATTTTCAACAGAAGCTCTAGCTGCTGAACCATTTGTTACTAGTACTGTATCCCCAATTCCAGCCCCTGCATTATCACTAGCTACAAATAATCCTTCTTGATAATTTTCTTTATCTAAAAAAAGCTTAATTACTAAAAACTTTTGACCGTTTAACTTTTCGTCTTTTCTAGTTGCCCATACATTTCCTACCACTTTACCAATTCTCATATAATTTAACCTCCACTAAATTCTTTTTAGCTGTAAATGATATATTCTTATAAAATCATTAGCTAGTGGTGTTACTATGCATTTCTTGTTTATATGCACAATTTTAATACCATTTAAATGAGGCTTTTTTAAATCAGATTCAGATATAAGCTTTTTAGTTGTTAAATCTATAAACTTATAATCATCACCTGTATTTTTTAAATCTTTTATAACTACTTCTTCATTTCCTATTGGTTGATTGTTATACAATGGTTTATTTTTTAATTGAATATCCTCTATATTTTTAATAATTTGAATTCCATAAGTCTTTATATTTTCCTCATGATCTATGAATTTGTTATATAAAGCTTTTGGTGCTGTTTTTTTATATTTTCTATATTCCAGTCCTTCTTCAAGAGCATATACCTTTTTACCTTGCATAAGCATACTTAAAATAAATCTTTCTTCATTTGAAACACTTATTCCTAAAGACATGTTGCTAAGACCTCTTAAACAAAGTTTTGATATTATTAAAATATCACATTCTTCAATTTTTTCATTATAACAACTTACATTATATTCAGATTTTAGTTGTTTAAAATTATTTAAATCCTTTTCCCAAAGAACTACAACTTTTTCTTTGTTGTTATTTTCTTTTTCTTCTTTTATACTTAATTTTTTACAAACTTCATTTACAATTAAGTCTACAAGTTTATCATAATCCATGTTTTCACCTCCCTAGAGGTCTATTTTTTTAAAATTCTTCCTAGTGTTCCCTTTGAAAAACCACAAGCGTTTGCTTCATCATAGTCTATATGCATAGAAGTATTAAAATTATCGCTAACTCTAACTACTACATCATCAAATACTAACGGTCTTTCTCCAAAAACTTTAACACTTACAACTTGATTATCACTTACTTTAAATTTATTAGCATCTTCATTAGTTATATGTACATGTCGTCTTGCACATATAGCTCCATTTTCTAAGTTAACAACATTGTCATTTGCTAATATTTTTAATCCTGGAGTATTTTTTAAATCTCCACTTTGTCTTATAGGTACTTTAACACCTAAAACATTAGAGTCTGTTAATGATATTTCTACTTGTGTTTCTTTTCTTTCAGGGCCTAAAACTACTACATTTTTTAAAGTTCCTTTAGGTCCGACTATCATAACTCTTTCTTTACAAGCATATTGACCTGGTTGTGATAAATCTTTTGCTTTATTAAGTTTATATCCGTATCCAAATAAAGCTTCTACATGTTCCTTACTTAAATGTACATGTCTACCTGACGCTTCTACTTGTATGAAAGCTTCTTTTTTTACTCTATCTAAAACTTCTTCTATAATCTCATTTATTAAATCTTGCATATTATATCTCACCTACTTATACTTATCTGTCCTAACTTTAAAAATCATAATCCAAAATACTGAAGATAGTCTATTTAATGCTCTTATTAAATCTTTTCTTTCAACATTTCCATATTCTAACTTAAAAGCTTCATATGCAGCAAGTTCTACTTCTCTAGTAAGAGTTCTTATGGAATTTATAGCTACTACAATTTCTCCCATTTTATAATCAGGGAATTCATGTCCTATTCCAAAATATTTTTCAGGATGATGAGATCTTTCTCTTAATTCATCAGGAGTTAATCCTATTAATTTAAAATCATCCAATTTTTCATTTAAAACTTCGCATCTCATTATTGTTCTTACAAAGCTTAAAATTTCTTGTAGTTCTTCTACTAATTTAGGTAAATTATTTTTTTGACATATTATTTGAGTTTCTAATATTTTAGCTTCTAGTGAATCTACCTTACCTCTAAGTAATATTCTTTTATGATCTTTAAATACTAGGGTATTTCCATATAGATGTGTCATATGTTCTGGTTTTTCATCTAGCTTTCCACCAAATATAGTAGTATATTTATAGTTTTTTTCTTTTACTACTTCTTTTATGACTTCCTTAATTATTGATGTATCATCTTCACATTCATTATCATCAATATATTTTAAAACTATATTTCTATCAGATAAGTAAGACTTAGCAGAAGGAGTTATTATTGCTCCTTTTTTAACACAAAATTCTTTTTTATTTTGAAATTCTTTTTGGCTTAATTTTCTTCTTACTTCGCTCTCAGTTAAAACTCCCATAATCCACATCTCCTATCAGATGTATAAAATGTGCCGCCTTTTGTGGCAGCACATTTTATTATTTTTAAATTATTCAACAACTTTTGGTAATATAGCATCTACTTCAAAATGTGGTCTTGGTATAACGTGTACAGATATTAATTCTCCTACTCTTTCTGCTGCTGCAGCTCCAGCATCAGTTGCAGCTTTAACTGCTCCAACGTCACCTCTTACCATTACAGTAACTAGTCCTCCACCTACATGTTCTTTTCCTACTAATTGTACGTTTGCTGCTTTTACCATTGCATCTGCTGCTTCTATTGCTCCTACTAATCCTTTAGTTTCTATCATTCCTAATGCATTTGCGCTTGCCATAATAATTACCTCCAAATTTTTATTTATAAATTTATTTTAAATTTAATTTCTAACTAACCTAATATAATTTGTATAAATTTAAATTAGCATATTTCTTCTAATAACTTTTTAACTAACATGTTTATTAATTCTTCTTTAGCATATAAATCCATACTTAACTTTTGCTCTTTAGAATTTCCTTGTCTTAATTGTTCTACTTCTTTGATTCCATAAGCTACTCTCTTTATATTTATAAGATCTAGTGGTCCTATGTTATTTGAAGTTGAACTACCTCCAATTGCACCGCATCCTAAAGTAAGTGCAGGCATTAAATTAGTTGATCCACCTATTCCACCTAAAGCTGATGGTGTGTTTACAAGTATTCTTGATACAGGCATTTTTAAAGCTGCTATTTTAACTAATTCATCATCATTTGCATGCATTGAGAAAGTATGTCCGCTACCTTCATTTAGTAAAATTTTTCTACATTTATCTAAAGCTTTCCTAACATCTTCTTCAACAAATAGTGCAAGTATTGGAGTAAGTTTTTCTCTTGAGTATGGCTTATTTTTACCTACTTCACTTTCTCTAGCTACTAAAACTTTAGCTTCTTTTGGAACATTTTCTAAGTTAGCTAACTTACAAATATTCTCAACACTTTTTCCAACTATTTGTGGATTCATAGTACCATTTGCTCTCATTATGAACTTTTCAAGTTTCTTGCTTTCTTCTTCATTTAATAAATAAGCTCCTTGATTTTTAAGTTCATTTAAAACTTCATCTTCCATAGATTTTTCAATAACTATAGATTGTTCTGAAGCACATATAGTACCATTATCAAAAGTTTTAGAATCTATTATTCTTTTTATTGCTAATTTAACATCACAACTCTTATCTACAAATGCTGGTCCATTTCCTGGCCCTACTCCTATAGCTGGTGTTCCTGATGAATAAGCAGCTTTTACCATTGCTTCCCCACCTGTAGCTAAAATTAATGATGTATCTTTATGCTTCATCAATTCATTTGTAGCTTGTAGTGTTGGAGTTGTTATGCATAGTATAGCTCCTTTTGGACAACCTGCTTTTATAGCTGCTTCAGTTATTATTTTTACTGTTTCCAATATACATTCTTTTGCATTTGGATGTGGTGAAAATACTATTGAATTTCCAGCTTTTATTGAAATCATTGCTTTATAAATAACAGTTGATGTTGGGTTTGTTGAAGGTATAAGTCCTGCTACAACTCCAACTGGAGTAGCTATATTAATAACTTTATTCTCTTTATCTTCTGAGATTATTCCAACTGTTTTAATATCTTTTATCGCATCATATACCATTTGTGATGCAAATATATTTTTTATTATCTTGTCTTCATACTTACCAAATCCAGTTTCTTCATGTGCCATTTTAGCAAGCTTTTGTGCATTATCACTTCCCGCTTTAGCAATAGCTTCTATTATTTTATCTATTTGATTTTGGCTCATATTTGATAATTCTTCTTGAGCAGTTTTTGCTTCTTTTATAAGACCTCTAACTTCTTGAATAGATACTAAATCTCTATCTATAAGCGTCATCTATCTTCACCCCCTGTAGTTATGTTAATTAATTTGTCTATAATTTCGTTTTTCTTTAAAGCATTTATATCTTTCCATAAAATATCTTTATCTAATTTTCTTAAAAGATTTCTAAGCTGTTTAGTGTTCATTTCTAATAGCTTTGCTTTTGTTAACTCTTTTTCAATATTGATATCATCAGTTATTTGCTCTGTTTCTTCTTCACAAATATCATTTTCTAAATTTTCATCAACTTCTTCTAATTCATTAACTTCACTAATTTCATTAACTACTTCTACTTCATCAACTAATTTAACTTCATCAGTTTCATTAATTTCTTTAACTTCATTAATTTCTTTAGCTTCAATTTCTTCTACTTTATTTAATTTAATAATTTTTCCTATTAAATCATCATCTACCCTAGGTATTACATGATTTGATAAAACTGTACCTATTCTAGATGCTGATTCATTTGCAGCTTCTACAGCAGCTTTTATAGCTCCTACATCTCCAATTAATTGAACTGTAACTATACCACCTTTTACCTTTTCAATATCTAGAAGCTCTACATTTGCAGCTTTTAATGCAGAATCAGCAGCTTCTATAGCAGCTATATATCCGTATACTTCAACTAATCCTAATGCTCGCATCTACTAAAATCCTGTTGGATTTTCTGCCACAGATTTTACAGCTTCTGCAAAAGCATCACATGCTGCTTTACAAGCTGATTGTGAACCTGTAAGTAAAGCCCCTCCAAAGTTTGTTTCTGTAGGAGGTTCAAATAATTCACAAAGTGTAACGTCAGCTGCCTTTAACGCTGCATCTAATCCATACATTGCTTCAAGTGGAGGTGCTACTAAATAAGCTAATGCTTCTCCTTCTTTTATTCCTGCTACTTTTGAAAGATAAGAACCTGTTCTTGATACACAATGAGCATAATATGCTATTGAATCATCTTCGTTAGCACTTATAAAAGTTGATCCATATTCCATAAAATCAAGTACTGCATTTAATCCACTTCTAACTTCTGCTGGGCTAGGTCCTGCTATAATACCTAAAACTTCTCCAGCAAGTTTTGTTGAAGCATTAGCTGCTCCTGCATACATAGATTTTGCATAAACAACATCTACTTCTGCTGCTTTTGTCGCTTCATCAAGTGCTGTATATGTAACATCATCACAATCAGCTGTTACTAATCCTAAGCTTTTGTGATTTGATTCTAATCCTAGTTTTTTACCCATTTCTGGACTAACATTTGATATTATCTTTACTGATAATACATTTGGGCGTATTACATCATTTTTCATAAGTATCCCTCCTAACTATTATTTAAGATCTATTCCTGACGCTTTTTTGTCTAACATAGTCTTTATTAATTCTGCTATATGAGCTCCAGCTTCAACTGCCGTTGTACCACCTTTATGTATGTTAGATACTACTGTTCTTTTTGCTTCTGCCATTCCTATTGTTGGTTTATATGCTATATAAGCAGACATAGATTCAGCAGTTACAAGACCTGGTCTCTCCCCTACTAAAAGGCATATAACTTCTGCACCTGTAGCATCTCCTATTGCATCCATTGCACCAACTCTACAATTCTTAACAAATAAAATATCTCCAAGTTCTATTTGATACATTTTTAAACCTTGTTTTATAGATGGTATAGAATCTTTTAAGTTTGCTTCTATAGCAGATGAACTTAATCCATCTCCAACTACTAATAAAACTTTTTGATTTGTTTTACATATCTGTTTGATTTCTTCTAAAGTTTCTTGTGAGAATCTTCTTCCTAAATCTGGTCTTGTTAGATATTCATCTTTATCTTTGCATAAAGTTTGAACTGATTTTAAATTATTTTCTTTTACAAATTCATCTGATACATCTGAGAAAACTGCATCTTGCGCTGCTGCGTGGTCAGCTCTTACTCTTAGAGCTGTTATTGTTTTATATCTTGCACCCGCTCTTCCTGTTCCTAATCTTGCAGGAGTTTTGCTCTTCATATCTAAATATCCTTCACTATCATGAGGATTATCTACTAATAATTGTTTCTTTAAATCTATCTCTGTTATATCTGGTATACAACCTTCATTATCAATTACTGTTTCTGTAGCTTTTTTTACAGCACTTTCTATGTCATCTGTATTTGTTTGTCCAACCATTTGGCTAACTAATTGTTCTACTAGTTGTTTTAAATCTTTTTCATTCATATCTCAAACCTCCTATCTTAATAATATAGATGCGTCTCCAGCTTTATCAGTTAACTTACCGTTTTTGCTGAATCCCATTTTTTCTAACCATTCATCAAATTCTTTAATTGCTGTTAACCCAAACATTTCTCTTAATGCAGCAGTTTCATGATATCCTGTTGTTTGATAGTTAAGCATTACATCGTCCCCATGAGGTATTCCCATGAAATAGTTACATCCAGCTGTTGTTAATAATATTGATAAGTCTTCTATATCATTTTGGTCTGCTTTCATATGATTTGTATAACAAGCATCACATCCCATTGGGATTCCTGATAATTTACCCATAAAGTGATCTTCTAACCCTGCTCTTATAACTTGTTTTGAATCATATAAATATTCAGGTCCTATAAATCCAACAACAGTATTTACTAAGAATGGTTGATATTTTTTAGCAAATCCATAGCATCTAGCTTCCATAGTGACTTGGTCTACACCATGATGAGCTTCTGAAGAAAGTTCTGAACCTTGTCCTGTTTCAAAATACATTACATTAGGGCCTGTAGCAGTACCTTCTTTAAGAGCTAAATCTCTAGCTTCTTCTAAAGTTTGTGCGCTAAACCCAAAAGCTTCATTACCTTTTTGAGATCCTGCTATAGATTGGAATATAAGATCAGCAGGTGCTCCTTTTTTAATAGCTTCCATTTGAGTTGTAACATGTGCTAATACACAGTTTTGAGTTGGTATTTCAAATTTTTGTTTAACTTCTTCGAATTTCTTTAAAATTGTGTTAACACTTTCAACTGAATCATCAACTGGATTTAAACCTATTACAGCATCACCTATCCCATATGTTAATCCTTCTAAAACAGAAGCCATTATACCATCAGGATCGTCAGTAGGATGATTTGGTTGAAGTCTTGCAGATAAAGTTCCATCTTTACCTATAGTAGTATTACAATGAGCTGTTACTCTTATTTTTTTTGCTCCATAAACTAAGTCCATATTTGACATTAATTTAGCTACTGCTGATACCATTTCAGAAGTTAATCCTCTTGATATTCTTCTTATATCTGCACCTGTTGTGTTTATATCAAGTATCCATTCTCTTAAATCAGCAACTGTCCAGTTTCTTATTTCATTAAATATTTTTTCATTAACAGCGTCTTGTATTATTCTTGTTACCTCATCTATTTCATAAGGTACAGCTGGATTATTTCTTATATCTCCTAAAGTTATATTAGATAATACCACTTTAGCTGCTACCCTCTCTTCTGATGAACCAGCTGCTAATCCAGCTAATTTATCACCAGATTTTTCTTCATTAGCTTTAGCCATTACTTCATTTAAGTTATTAAATTGATATGTTTGTCCAAATAAAATTGTTTTTAAAATCATTGTATATCCTCCTTCCATTTAATTAAAAACTAATGTTTTTATTACTACTGGTAAAACTTTTCCTTCTGCTATTGGTTTTCCAATGTCTATGTAATCTCCATTTTCTACCTTAATACTGTCTATACAAATTATGTCTTTTTCAAAATTTAATAATGAATAAATAGCTTGTCCTAAAACTTTCGCTATATCATTTTCTACAATAATAATTAGTGGTAATTTTCTATCTATAAGCTCTTTCATTCCTTCTAAAAGCCCTTTAGCATAGTCTTGGATTTCAATAAATGTAGGGTTTTTCTTTCCTTCTATTGCTATGGCTACTTTTTGTAAGTCATTTTCAAGCTTAAACCAATTAAGTTTACTTTTTATTGCTTCACTTAAATAGTTACTTCCATTAACCTCATCTTCTAAAGATAACTTCAATATTGGTAAATTTTTAATAGGAAATACTTCATTTGTGTATGTTATTGTACTTCCACTTATTTCTGTTGTATGTGCTCCAGCTCCAACTACAGTTGCCCTTATTGTTTCTATAGATTTTATTATTTGTCTTTGCTTAAATAAATCAGAATTTTTAATAGCTTGACCAAGTAATATACCTATGTCCCCATATTTAAAATAATCATCTATTTCTCCATCATAATAAATATAATCAGCAACCCCACCTGAGAAAGATACACATTTTATTTCTTCATCCAATTTTATGGATTTGTTTGTAACTATAAAGTCGAATAAATTACCTTTAGCTTTCAAACCTATACTCTCAGCTAATAAATCAACCATAATATCTACTATTGGCTTAATATTTTCTTTTGTAGCTACTGTACCAATTTTTATCTCTAGATTATTATCTTGTATTACTTTTTCTATTTTAGGTGATATATAATTTATTTTTTTAGTTGCTTTGTCTACTTTAATAAGCCTTCCGCCTATATCTAAGCATCCAGTATCGCAAACTTCACCTCTTTTAAAAAGAGCTATATTACTGGTTCCTCCACCTACGTCTAGATTTACAACACTTGTAGAATGTTCTTTAGAATATATATGAGCACCAGCTCCTTTTCCTGAAATTATACTTTCTAAATCAGGTCCTGCAGTTGCAACTACAAAATCACCTGCAAATCCACTTAATGTATGTAAAACATCATTTGCATTTTCTTTTCTAGCAGTTTCTCCTGTAATTATTACTGCACCTGTTTGTATATCTTCTTTATTAATTCCAGCTTTAATATATTCTTTATGAACTAATTCCCTAATTTGTTCTCCATTTATTTCATTATTAGAAATTAAGGGAGTAAAGTAGACCTCACTTCTATAAATTATTTCTTTATCTACTATGCTAATTCTAGGTACTGAAAAACTTGAAGCCATATTTTCAACTGTTAGCCTTGAAAATATAAGTTGAGTTGTACTAGTTCCTATATCAATACCTACACTCAAAAGTTGATCCCTCATTCTTTCACCTCCCATATATAAATCAATTTAAAAGAACAAAAAGGCTTAAAGCTACAATAAACGAAATCAAAAACTTTATAAGTATCGTTTATTTATAACCTTAAGCCTCACTGCTCAATTCAAACTACGCCTTTGTAATTTATAGTTAAGAATATAATATTAAATTTTATAATTTAACTTTTAATATAACTTTTGTTCCTTTTTTATCAGAATTTATTTCAATGTCTCCATCTAAAACTCCTTTTGCATAACTATTAATAATATACATTCCTAAGCTTTTTTTATCAACATTGTCCATATTAAATCCTACCCCATCATCTACTATAACAATGTTTTTATAATCTTCATCTGTATTTATAAGTATTTGTATATTTCCACTATCATGATTTTTAAAAGCATGATCATAGCAATTTTGTATCACTTCATTTATAATAAGCAGCAGAGCTGTTGCTTTATCTCCACTTATTTCAAAATCATCGCCAGTAACATATATGTTTATGTTTTTATTATCGTTATATCCACTTTGTATATTACTTATTAATAAATTAATAGATTCTAATACATTTATAGTATTATCATTTCTTTTAGATAATAAATGATGCGTTGATAATATAGTGAATACTCTGCTTATAGTATTTTCTAAACACTGTCTTACATTTTCATCATCAGTTGATCTACTTTGTTTTCTTAACAAGGCTACAACTGTTTGTAAGTTGTTTTTTATTCTATGATGAGCTTCTTTTATAGCTACTGATTTAAATACAAGTTCTTCTTCTTTTTTCTTTTCCTCTGTTAAATCTTGTATTATTTTTACAAGCTTAAATTCTCCATCATACATCTGTAAAGTTTTTATTTTTAAATAATAATCTTTTATTTTTATTTTTTCTTCTGTACTACTAGAACTCAAACTTTTTAGATTTACTATATTCTCAAATTTGTCACACTGTAAAGATAAATCGTCATAATGCATGCCCTTTATCTCTTTTGTATATCCTAAAGATTTATATATATCTGCCGCATTATTGTTTGCAATCTTTAAAATTCCTTTGTTATCAAATATAAAAATTCCTGAATTCAAATGATCTGTAATAACTCTATTTTTATTTATAAGGTTCATAAAATCATCTGAATCTTTTTTATCGTAGCTATTTATTTCAAATTTATTAGTTAATTCTTCACTTATATCTTTTTCAACTATAAGTACAGCTACTACTTTGCTATTTAAGTTTATTGGATGAACTGTTTGTTTAACTAATTTATATTCTTGAGTTAATGCTCTTATATCTTTACTTGGAACACCTGTCTTTAACGTATTAAGAGCTCCTGGTTCATTTTCTTCATATGCTTTTTTTCCAACAACAATATCTTTATATAATGATTTATCATTGGGACTACTATGTGCTACTACTATTGCATATTCTTTGTCTTTACAGAGAACATCTATAAAAACATCACTTTCATGAAACTGAGCTATTAAGTCTAGTGATTTAGATACTTCTATAATCTTTTCTATGTCATGAGAGTTTAAATTTGTATATTCTTTACAAAGATTTTCTATCACTTATTAATCCTCATATCCTATGATAATTATCTTTGCAATTTCGAGCATTGATGTTCTTTTATCCATACTCAGCTTTCTTATTCTATTATAAGCTTCATCTTCTTGTATATTAAACTCTCTAATAAGTATCCCTTTTGCTCTTTCTATTACTTTTCTCTCATCTAGTTTATTTGCTATATTATCTAAATCTTTTTTCATTTTCTCAAATTCATTTACTTTAGATAAACACATTTCAATTGTTGGTATAAATACTTTTTCATTGATTGGCTTTGGTAAATATCCAAAAGCTCCTATATTCTTTGCTCTTTCTATGTATTCTTCGCCTTCACATCCTGTTAATAAAAGAATACCCCCTGCTAAGTTATCTTTTGATATTATTTTACCTGCCTTAATTCCATCTAACATAGGCATATCTATGTCCATAACAACTAATTCAGGTTTAAATTTTTTGCAAAGTTCTATTGCCCCAAAACCATCTGAAGCCTCTCCTACAACATCGTAACCCTTAGCTTCTAGGATATCTTTTACATCCATTCTTGTAATAGGCTCATCATCGACTATTACTATTTTACTATTCATATTTATTTCCCCCAACTAAATTTAATTTAGATAATCTAGTAGCTCAGTTACTCCTAAGCCATCTATAGTGTCAACCTTAAAAATTTCACTTACCCCCGCCATAGTTAATTTTTCTACAGCAAGTTCAATTTCTTCTTTATTTTTAATTTTATTAATTTTAGTTATTATTCCTATCACAGTTTTGCAAAACATTCCTGCAAATCCTGGAGCTATGTAATTTTCACCTTGAGTTGGATCATATACTAACGCTATAATGTCTGCATCTGCTGATGTTACCATTAGTGCACTGTATAATTTTCTATTCTCCATGTATTCTCCAGGTGTATCTATAGAATTATTATATAACTCTACAGATTGAGTTTTTTTATATTTTAATTCTAGTTCGTCAATTTTTTGACATAGTGTGGTTTTACCACTCCCTGTTTTTCCCATAAATATTACTTTTTTCATATTTTGACCTCATCCATTATGACCTAGTTATTTTAGTTAATGTAAAGTTTAAAATATCACCTAATACAGTTAATATTTCATTTAACGCTGATTCTACTGAACTTACATCACCTGATATAACCACAGATCCACTAAACCTATCTATAAATCCTAAGCTAACATCAGATGCTTTTGTTGCTACATCTGCAGCTATTATAGATGCTTCGCTAGGAGTAATAGTCAAAATACCAATGGCATCTTTTTTCTCTACTACCAGTCCTAATTTTTTATAAATATCTTCATTAGGATTTGCTATTATATGTGCCAAAGTAACTTGTTTTCCAGGAACATATTCCTGAACTACTCTTTGTTTCTTTTCCTCAGTCATTTTAGCATCTATCCTCTTTTCTTTTGAATCCAATATTTTACTTATTATTAGAAAAGCTCCCCAATCAAGTGTTTTCTACACTATATCGAGGAGCTTCATTGCTCTTTAAAAGTTCATAACTTCTTTTGCATCACTTCTTTGTGATACTTAAATTATAAATTAGCGTTTTCCTAATGTCAACATTTATTCCACTATTTTTTACTTATTTTTAGTAAATCGAGTTTATTTTCAATAATTTCAGTTTTTTCACTTTTTTATATAATTTTATATAATTTTATTTGATTTTATTTAATATTTTTATAACATCTTCTGTACTTGGTTTTCTTGGATTCGTAATTGTACAAGCATCATTTAAAGCTAAAGTAGCAATTTCACTTTCTAGCGAAGTTAATTGTGAAGATTCTACTTTACATTGGCTTAATGTCATAGGCATATTCATAGACTTTTCAAGTTTATTAATTTCATTTATTAAGCTTTTTACTGCAACTCTAATATTAGAAGATGATAATCCTAATATTTTAGATATATTAGCAAATTTTTTCGCTGCAAATGAATATTCTCTTTGATTATATCCTGAAATATCTGCATTGTATTCTATAATATGAGGTAGTAAAATAGCATTAGCTCTTCCATGAGGTATATGTAATTTTCCCCCTAAAGCATGAGCTATTCCATGATTTAACCCTAAAGATGCTAAATTAAATGCAAGTCCTGCTAAGCAAGAAGCATTGTGCATTTTTTGTCTAGCTACTACATCTTCTCCATCTTTATATGCTTTTATTAAATATTCAAATGCTATGGTAATAGCTTTTTCAGCTAATGCGTCTGAAAAATCAGTTGCATTTGTTGATACATATGCTTCTAGTGCATGAGTTAAAACATCCATTCCTGTATCTGCTGTTATAAAATCAGGAACAGTTTTTACAAGTTCTGAATCAAGTATAGCTACATCTGGAAGTAACTCATCTGAAACTAATGGATATTTAGTTCCTTTTTGCTTATCAGTTATAACTGAAAATGAAGTTACTTCAGATCCTGTACCACTTGTTGTTGGTATAGCTATAAATTCTACATCTTCTATATTTATAATTTTCTTTGAAAGGTTCATTATAGCTTTAGCTGCATCTATTGCAGATCCTCCTCCTAAAGCGATAATAACTTGAGGTTTAAAATTTTTAACTTTTTCAATACCACTTACTATAATTTCTATAGGTGGATCTGGAACTATATCACTAAAAATTTCGTATTCTAATTGATTTAAATTATCCAAAATTTTATTTATAGCACCTGATTTCACCATAAAAGGATCTGTAACTATAAGTACTTTCTTTTCCTTTATAGAGTTTAAATATTTTAGTGATCCTTCTCCAAAACGAATTTTTGTTTTAATATCAAAGCTGTACACGATCTCACTCTCCCTTTAAATGAATACAAAAAAAGCTCCATAGACTCTCGTCTATGAAGCTTCTTTGCTTTAAATTCACATCTTTGTGATACTTTAAATATACTATTTTGAAAATTTCTTGTCAATAAAATTACTAAACTTCTAGATAAATATCTTTTATATACATATTTTTATAATTAAATATTATTATTGACAAATAACAAATATTAGTGTTAAAATCTATAATTAATATAAGAAAAAGGAGGAAATATTATGAAAATTAAAAAATCACAAGTTAAGATAATACCACAATTTAATAGAGTACTCTTATTAGCCGACTTATTTTAGCAATTGTGTTTATGAATAGATAAATTTTATTTATTACTGTCATAGATGCAATTGCTACTTAAGATGATTGCATCTATGACGGCTAATTTTTATTTTGTATATAAAAAGTCTCATAGATTAGTATGGGGCTTTTTTTATATCCTAGGTTAAAAAGTCCCATACATAAGCTATGGGACTTTTTATTTTATATTTATTTAAAATAACTTAGGAGGACTTAAAATGCAAGAAAGTCGAGAACAATGGGGAAGCAAGATGGGTTTTTTACTTGCCGCAATTGGATCAGCGGTAGGTTTAGGTAATATATGGAGATTTCCATATGTAGTTTATTCTAATGGAGGAGGTGCTTTTTTAATACCATATTTTTGTGCTATATTTACAGCAGGAATTCCTCTTTTAATACTTGAATATGGGATAGGTCATAAATTTAAAGGCTCTACACCCCTTTCATTATCAAGAGTTAATAAGAAATTCGAATGGCTTGGATGGTGGCCAATAATTAGTTCTGCCATTATATTATGTTATTATTCAATGATTTTAAGTTGGTCTGTTAAGTACCTAACTTTGAGTTTTAACAAAGGCTGGGGTCAAGATTCTGATACATTCTTTTATAATGATTTCTTAAAATTATCAGAGTCTCCTCTTCATTTTGGAGGAATAGTTTGGCCAATATTAATGGGAATAGCATTAATATGGATTATAAATTGGTTTATATGCTACAAAGGTATAAAAGCTGGAATTGAAAAAGCAAGTAAAATATTATTACCTTGTTTATTAATTATAATGATAATAATAGTTATAAGAGGAGTTACATTAAAAGGTGCAGAAGTTGGATTAAATACATTGTTTACACCAAATTTAGAAAAGATTAAAGATCCTCAAGTTTGGATATCAGCGTATGGGCAAGTATTTTTCTCTTTAAGTATAGGAACTGGTATTATGATGACATATTCTAGTTACCTTCCACCAAAAACAGATATAAATAATAGTGCATTTATGACTGCATTTGCAAATTGTGGATTTGAATTTTTATCTGCTATTGGTGTATTTGCAATACTTGGAGCAATGGCGACTAGTCAAGGTGTCAGTGTAGATGAAGTCGTAACAAGTGGAATAGGATTAGCATTTATAGCATTTCCTAAAGTATTTACAATAATGGGTGTATGGGGAAATATTTTAGGAGTTTTATTTTTTACTTGTTTAATGTTTGCAGGAATCACATCATCAGTATCATTAGTTGAAGCAATTTCAGCATCTATAATTGATAAATTTGGATTAAAGCGTAAAAAAGTTGTTACAATTATGTGTTTAGTTGGATTTTTAATAAGCACAGTTTTTGCAACAAATGCAGGCTTATATTTGCTAGATATTATGGATAATTTTATAAATAACTATGGAATAGTTGTAGTTGGATTATTAGAATCCTTCGTTATTGGTTGGGTTCTTAATCCTAACGTAATAAGAGATCATACAAATGCTATTTCGTATTTTAAAATAGGAAAGTGGTGGAATATAATTATAAAATATATTACACCTACATTATTAACTCTAACACTAATTCAAAGTCTTATAACAGAGTTTAAAACTCCATATGGTGGATATACTTTAACATCATTATTTTTATTTGGATGGTCAGTTATAGCATTTGGAATTATATGTGCAGTACTAATAAGCAAGAAACCTTGGAAAAAGGAGGCTTTATAAATGACAAGTTATGCTATAGCATTTTTGATATTAGGATCGACTATCCTTTTTGGAGGGTTAATGATAACCATAACTATTACTATCAAAAATGAAAAAATGTAAATTAATTTATGATAGATTTTATATATACATAATTTTAATTGTATACAAATAAAATGGATTATCTTAAAATAAAATTTTGTGGTTAACCTACCGCTTGGGCTGAGTATAAATTCTCCCCCCTCTTCGCTAGGTTACTTCACAAAATTTTTATTATTTTAAATATTTTTTAATTCTTCTTTACTTTCCTGCTCCTCTAATAATCCAAGTTTCTTAGCTGCTAGTTTTGTAGTACTTCCTTGTATTATTAAAGTAACTAATATAGTCATAAATACTATAGATGATATTATTTCATACCCTTCTACTTTCATTGCTGATATTATCCCACATAGTGCAGCAGGTATTACCCCTGTTTCTCTAACCCACATCATAAATAATATTTCATTCTTTTTCCACTTAGCTTTTCTATCGAAAATAGTACAAATTAAAACACATATTGGTCTAGCTATAAACATTAATCCTAATACTGAAGCTAGTGAAGGTAAGAAATATTTACCTAAAACTTGCAAATCTACTTGACTTCCTAATATTATAAATATTGCCATTCTACAAATATTCCCTACGGTTTCTGCCACATAATAATCTGCATCATATGATTTTTTAGTTAGCCATATTCTAAAATTCTTCTTATTTCCATTAATTATTCCTACTATGAAACAAGACATATATCCACTTCCACCAAGCTTTGTAGATAATTCATATGCTATTACTACAGATATTATTGATATTATTGGAGCAAAATCCTTAAATATTCCATATGGTTGGTCGTTTACTAATTTTAAAAGTAGGATACCTGTTACTATCCCAATCACAACTCCAACAATAACCATTACGCTTAAATTATATACATTATCTATCAAAGAAAACTTTCCTAATGATATTATAGCTAATACAGCTGAGGTTAATATTGCTCCTGTTGCATCATTAAAAGCTGATTCACTTATAACTGTTTGCTTAACTTTATTATTTATTTTAACCTGATTAAATATAGGAACTAAAGTAGCTGGGTCAGTTGATGCTATTATAGACCCAACAAGTAATGCAGTAATTGTACTAACTTCAAATGTTAAACCTACTATCTTTTGCATAATAAATGCAGATATAAATACACCTAATGTAGATAATAAAAAAACTGATATTTTTACATTCTTTAATACTTTTAAACTAATCTCTTTTCCACCTAAATACAATATAAATGCTGATCCAAAAGTTAATATTAATTGATTTTCCACTTGATATTGGCTTATATTAATAAATTTCATAATTGATGGTCCTATTAATATACCCACCACTAAAAATAATACTACATCTGGTACTTTCATAATTTCACTTAATTTACTACAAATAATCCCCGTCATAGAAACTATTGCAAATATTATCAATAAGTTATTGCATGCAATTGTGTGTATAGACGACTCCATTCAAACATCCCCTTAAATTTACTTTATTATATTATATCACCAAGATTAATTATAGTGATAATAGTTAATTTTACTTTTATTGTCACCATTTTTTTTGTCATTTATATAACAAAATAAAATATTTGTATTTCATATTTTCATTCAGTATAACTATGTACTTTTAGAGATTTATAATTTTTTTAATTTTATTTAGTAATCAAAATTTTAAATTAATTGATTATATTAACAAAATTTAAATTTTATTTTAACAATAGTAAACATATATACAGATAATTACTGCCATTTAATTAACATTTTAATTTTAAACAACAAAAAGGCTGAAAATTCAACAATAACTAAGAATACAAATTCTCATTTGTATCAAAGCTCCCTTGAAATTTTCAGCCTAAATTTTTATTATATAGCCTTAAATAATTATAAATATTTTTTATTTATAATTACTTAATCTCTCTTCCATCTCCTCTTTTGTTTCTTCTTTTATATCTGCATTTATCATAATTTCATCAATAGAGGAACTAATACTCAATACATTTTTAGTAAATTGTAATGCATCTTCATAAGGTCCATTTCTAAATTTATTTTCTGTCATTTACTTCACTCCTCTAGTATTGATTTTATTATTTTAGCATGGAGGAAAATGTTTTTTCTTAGCTAATCTGTCACCTAATACATCTGCTATTTTTTTATTAGAATGAATTTCATTTGCTATTTCTTCTTTTGTATTATTCTCTTTTAAAAGCTTTTCTATAGTTTTATTATTATCTAAAGCTTCTTTTTTGTTTTTCATAATCTTTTTCCTTTCAATATAAATTTACTTCATAACATTAAGTTATCCATATAAACTTCTTTTACTACTATTAATTTTTGTTATTTATATAGATTATTATCATTACTACTATTATTTATTATTATAGTTTTTTAACTTTTTAATCAATTTAGTGTATATATAATTTTTATAAATTAAAAAGTACCTCAATGCATTACACTGAGATACTTTTTTATTTTCTAAAAATTCAAACTTTTTAGCTTTGCCAAAACATTTAATAAATACTTTAATAAATAAAATAGACCATCTTAAGAGTTTAAATATAATTTCAATCTTAAGATGCCCCTTATTTTATTATTTTATAAATCAAGCTTATTTATGTTTTCTTTCATTATATCTATAGATTTATCTAATTTAGCTTTTTCAGTTGTATCTAATGCTAAATGTGTTACCTCTCTAACCCCATCTTTGTTAACAATACTAGGTACTGCTATATAAACATCTTCATGTCCATATTGTCCATCTAAATATGATGATACTGTTAATATACTATTTTCATTTTCAAGTATAGCTTTAGTTATTCTAGTTAAGGCCATCCCTATTCCATAATAAGTAGAATTTTTACATTCAATTATTTTGTAAGCTATATTTTTCACCTCATCTTCTATACTAGATAACTCATCAAATTTTATTTTGCTTTCTTTTCTTGATGCGATTTGATAAATTGGTTGAACCCCACATAAAGCATAACTCCATGCTACAAATTGAGAGTCTCCATGCTCACCCATTACATATGCATTTATATCCTTTGGATTAACATCTAATTTTTCGCTTAATGTATATCTAAGTCTAGCTGAATCTAATGTAGTACCTGATCCTATCACTTTCGATTTTTCTAAGCCTGACAATTTCCACGCAACATAAGTCATTATATCAACAGGATTTGTTGCAATTAATATTATTCCGTTAAATCCTGATTTTTTTATTTCATCAATTATAGACTTCATTATTTTTGTGTTTTTATGTAATAAGTCTAATCTTTTTTCACCTTCTAATTGTACTGCTCCTGCTGTTATACAAATTATATATGCATCTTTACAATCACTATAATCACCTGCATATATTTTCATTTTTCTAGGAGCGAAACTAAGTCCATGATTTAAGTCTATAGCTTCTCCATGAGCACGATCTTTGTTAATATCTATTAATACTAATTCTTCACATGTCCCTTGATTTAACATAGAGTAAGCATAACTCATTCCAACCATTCCCGTTCCAACTATAACTACTTTATTTTTTTTCATTTTATCCTCCTACTTAAATGTCTTGTTTGTCTTTCCTTATTTATATATTGTAACAATATTTCAACAAAAAAATCTTTAATATTGTTTTTAGATACTCTTTAAAAAATTATAATATCTAATTTTATCATATTATGTAAATTTTTAGTATTAATATTATATATTTTCATTGTTTTTTCTTCAATTTAATATAACTAAATTTCTTTATTTATTGCTATTACTAAAGTTTTCTCCTTATATTTGTCTATAATTTGATTATATTTAGAGATTTGAATTATTTTATATGAAAAATTTAATAATAAGTGTATAATTAAGTATACTAATATGGAAACTTATATTAATTTCCTGTATTTCAATATAAAAGGAGTTTAGAATGAACACATTTGAACAATTAAATTTAAATAACAAACTAATAGATGGATTAAAAAAACAAGATATAACTTCTCCTACAGAAGTTCAATCTTTAACATTTAAAAATATACTAGAACACAAGGATATACTAGCTAATGCACAAACTGGAAGTGGTAAAACTTTAGCTTATCTTTTACCTATGTTTGAAAAAATAGATACAACTAAGAGAGAAACTCAGGTATTAATACTTGCTCCAACTCATGAATTAGTAGTTCAAATAACTAATCAAATTAGTTTACTTGCTGATAACTCAACTATACCTGTAACATGTCTTCCTATAATAGGAGAAGTCAATATTCAAAAACAAATAAAAAATATAAAGTCAATAAAGCCTCATATAGTAGTAGGTTCTTGCGGAAGGGTACTAGACTTAATTAAGCAAAAGAAATTAAAAGCTCATAATATTAAAACTATAATATTAGATGAGGTTGATAGTTTGCTTAGTGGTAAAAACATATCTGTTGTTAAAGATATAATAAAATGTACTTTAAGAGATAGACAATTATTAGGATTTTCTGCTAGTTTAAATGAAAAAACAATAGATATATGTACTGACTTAATGAAAGAACCCGTTGTTATAAGGGCAACTAAAGAAATGACTATTAACCCTAAAATAAATCATATGTATTTATTAGGTGAAAAAAGAGATAAATTTACATTACTTAGAAAAGCTTTAGCCTCAGCTAATCCTAAAAGAGCTATAGTTTTCGTAAATAATGAAGAAAGTATAGAAGTTATAACATCTAAATTAAACTATCATGGATACAAAGCTATAGGAATATTTGGTCAAATGACTAAAGAAGATAGAAAAAATGCTCTTAATAAATTTAGAATTGGTAAAGCTAGAGTTTTAGTTTCATCTGATTTATCTGCTAGAGGGCTAGACGTTGTTGATACTTCTCATGTATTTAATTTAGATTTTCCTGGAAGTAAAAATGAATATATTCATAGAGCAGGTAGAACTGCTAGAGGTAATAGAAAAGGCGATGCTATATCTATAGTTACTAAAGCTGAACTAGCTGATATAAAAAGATACAAAAGAGAGTTTAATATAAACATTAAACCTAAAACTATAAAAGAAGGTACCATAATTGATGCTAAATAAATAAATTAAACTAATAGGGTGCTAAAATTTTGTTTCTAACTTAACTAAATTTTAGCATCCTATTAAAATTTTATAAGATAGCCTCTAAAGTTTTAGTAGCAACTATATCTACACCTATTCCTAACACATTTTCAACTATTATATCTCCAACATTTACTGGTGCTTTTACTTTGACATCATCTAAAACTTCCATTATTTCAAATATCTTTTCTTTAGGAACTGAATCTCTAGTTTTTACTGGTAATAAATTTAAATAAGTATCACTTATACTATATATTTTCTTTATTTGCCATCTGTATAAATTTTCCTGCATATTCTGGATCTGTTAATTCTTCTTTAAACTCATGTAGTCCAAATCCATTGTGTATACATTGATTTAATATTCCTCCAAGATCTCTATCTCTTTCAATTATAAGTACTTTCTCTGCTCCATTTTTCTTTGATTCTATAGCTGAACCTAGCCCTGCTGGTCTATTTATAGCATCTACTATCTCTGCTTCTGTAACAGTTTCATATCTACAAATAACCTTTTTATATTTTTCATCTTTTTTAATAGCTTCTCTTCTTTCATCTTTAGTCATTAATACAAATGGCTTTTCTTTCTAATAGGGTTAAAGTTTTCTTTTCCAACTAAGTTAGTACCTTCTCCTATAATTGCTACATCATACATCACTTAGTCCACCTTGCATATATTTATTTATAAAAAACAGAGACCCCCCTATATATTTTATATAGAAGGCTCTCTCATTCTCTTGCCTATATTAATATTTTTAGCATTTATAATTCTTCTTCATCTTCTTTTGCCCATTGTAGAGATCTTTTAACTGCTTTTTTCCATCCTCTGTATAATTGATTTCTCTTTTCTTCTTCCATAGATGGTACAAATTTCTTATCTATATTCCATTTATTTTTAATATCTTCTTTACTTTTCCAAAATCCTACTGCTAATCCAGCTAAATAACAAGCACCTAAAGCAGTTGTTTCTATAACTTGTGGTCTATATATTTCTGTATCTAATATGTCAGCTTGGAACTGCATTAAGAAGTTATTTGCACAAGCTCCTCCATCTACTTTTAACCCTTTTAATTCTATTTTTGAATCATCTTGCATAGCTTCTAATACATCTTTTGTTTGATAAGCTATCGATTCTAAGGTTGCTCTTACTAAATGCTCTCTATTAGCACCTCTAGTAAGACCCATTATAGCTCCTCTTGCATACATATCCCAATGTGGAGCTCCTAAACCTGTAAATGCTGGAACCACATAAACACCATTAGTATCTTCTACAGAACTTGCATAAAATTCACTTTGTTTTGCATTATATATTATTTTAAGTTCATCTCTTAACCATTGTATCGATGCTCCTGCTATAAATATACTTCCCTCTAGTGCATACTCTACTTTACCATCTACACCCCATGCTATTGTAGTTAAAAGTCCATTATTAGATTTTACAGGAGTTTGACCTGTATTCATTAACATAAAACATCCTGTTCCATATGTGTTTTTAGCAACTCCCTCGTCAAAACACGCCTGACCAAATAATGCTGCTTGTTGATCTCCTGCTGATCCTGCTATTGGTATTTCAGCTCCTGCTAACATTTCCTTATCAGTATATCCATAAATTTCACTAGAAGGTCTTACATCTGGTAACATGCTCTTTGGTATATTAAGTTCTTCAAGTATTTCATCATCCCATTTTAATTCTTTTATATTATATAACATTGTTCTTGATGCATTTGAATAATCAGTTACATGTACCTTTCCACGAGTTAAATTCCATATTAACCACGTATCTACAGTCCCAAATAATAAATCTCCACTTTCTGCCTTTTCTCTTGCACCTTCAACATTATCTAGTATCCATTTTATTTTAGTTCCACTAAAGTAAGCATCTATTAAAAGACCAGTTTTTTCTCTTATACTATCTTCTAATCCTTTATCTTTTAGAGCTTCAGATATATCTGCTGTTCTTCTACATTGCCATACTATTGCATTATATACTGGTTTTCCAGTATTTTTATCCCAAACTATAGTAGTTTCTCTTTGGTTTGTTATCCCAATACCTGCTACTTCATCTGGTCTTATTCCTGACATTTCTAAAACCTCTCTCATAACACCACTTTGAGTCGCCCATATTTCCATCGGATTATGCTCAACCCAACCTACTTGTGGATATATTTGAGTAAATTCCTTTTGTGCTGTATTAACTATATTTCCTTGTATATCAAATATTATAGCTCTTGAGCTAGTAGTTCCTTGATCTAATGCCATTATATATTTCTTTTCCATTCATAATTCCTCCTATATTTTCGTATTATAACGTTTATTTCATAATTTTAAAAGTACTTATAATGAAAATTTGGATTTTTATTTTGCTTCTTCTACTAGCTCCTCTTTAGCTAAATATTTTTTTATACATTACTTATCCCCTTTATTTTCTTAACGCAAAAAAGAGAGAACTATTGAATTTGTTGTAGATACAGCCATCTCTCCATGTTATAAAACTTGCATTATTTCTATAGTCCCTGGTGTTACTTTTTTTAAGCTCTCTAATGCATTTTCAAGAGATAAACTATCTAAGTTGTAACTATCCCATCTATTTGAAGTTCTTTTTTTTATAATCTACTATCACTGGATTTGGTGCTACACCTGATACTATATCTAGATGAACAAAAACTTTTTTTCTACAAATTATTCTAATCTTAATTAAAATAACTGTATCAAATTTAAAATATATAAATATTATATATTATATCAGAATATTTGGAGGAAATAAAATGGACAGTATAGATAGCATTGTTGCTAATCGTTTTGGAAACTTATCTTTTTTTTCAACTAGTAGTAGGTTATATAAATTCGAAAAAATAAAAAATATAACTACACGTGTTAAATTAAAACACCCTAATATAAATCTAATTGATATGGGTGTTGGAGAACCAGATAAAATGGCTGATGAATCAATAATTAATATCCTTAATTTAGAAGCTAGAAAGCCTGAAAATAGATTTTATGCAGATAATGGTATACTTGAATTTCAAGAAGCTGCATGTAAATATATGAAAAACATCTATAATATAGATTGGTTAACTACAGAAAATATAATACATGGTATTGGTTCTAAATCAATTTTATCAATGATTCCCCTAGGATTTATAAACCCTGGTGATATATGTTTAATGACCGTTCCTGGATATCCTATCCTTGGAACATATACCAAGTTTTTAGGTGGAGAAGTTTATAATCTCCCTCTTTGCGAGGAAAATGGATTTTTTCCTGATTTAGAAAACATTCCTAAAGATATATTAAAAAAATCTAAGTTACTTTATATCAATTATCCTAATAACCCTACTGGTCAAGTTGCTACTAAAGAATTCTATGAGTATGTAGTTAATTTTGGCAAAAAAAATAATATTTTTATTATTTCAGATTTAGCTTATGGTACTTTAACTTATGATGGTTATAAACCCCTGAGTATATTTAACATAGATGGTAGCATTGATATTTGTATGGAGATACATTCTCTTTCTAAGTCATTTAATATGACTGGGTGGAGATTAGCTTTTGTCGTTGGTTCTAAAAAAGCAATTAAGTTATATTCTACAATAAAAGGACATACTGATTCTGGCCAATTTAGAGCTATTCAAAAAGCTGGTGCTTATGCTCTTGACAATTATTACCTTACCGATATAAATCGTGAACGCTATTCTAGAAGATTCAATTTACTAGTTGAAGTTTTAGAGGAAGTCGGTTTTAAAGCAAAAAAACCTAAAGCAGGATTTTACTGTTATGTACCTATTCCTAAAGGTGTAAAAAAAGGTATCAGATTCAATAGTGCTGAAGAAGCCAGCTTATATATCTTATCTAATTCTCTTATATCAACTGTACCATGGGATGATTGTGGTGCTTTTTTAAGATTTTCTGTTACTTATGATGCTGACAATATTGAAGATGAACTAATTGTCATGAATGAGTTGAAATTGAGGTTAATATCTTTAAATTTAGAATTTTAAATTATCTTTATAATTAAATTAACTGACTTAAAATACTATTTAATCTTTACATTTAGTATTTTGAGTCAGTTTCATTTTTTATTTACACTAAGTTATCTATACAGTAGTTATAGAAGCTATAGGTTTTCTTAATATATAGTCTTTGCCTACTTCTATATCTAATTTCATTTTAACAACTTGTCTTGCATGAGGAGCTGACTTTATTGGTTCTCCTTCTTCATTATACATTTCTAATATTGTAGCATGCATAGTTTCTTTAAATGGTCCTATGATTTCTATCTTATCGTTTACAAACATTCTATTTCTTTGTTCTACTATTACAAGTCCAGTTTCTTCTTCATGACCTTTAACTATGCCTACAAAATCATAATTTCTTATATACGATGCTGATTTATAGTTATGTGCATTAGAATCTGGTCTATCAAAGAAGAACCCTGTACTATAATCTCTATGACTTCCCTTTTTAAGTTCTTCTAACCAAATAGGATTAAATTTCCAATTATCTGGATCTTTATAATATTCATCTATCGCCATTCTATATGCTCTAACTGTAGTTGCTACATAATAAGCCGTTTTCATTCTACCTTCAATTTTAAGACTTGTTATTCCACTTTCAAAAATTTCTGGAATATATTTTATCATACATAAGTCTTTTGAATTAAAGAAAAATGACGCATCTATTCCTTCAATTACCGGTTCATAATTTCCTGGAGTTTCCTCTTTAACTAAAGTATACTTCCATCTACAAGATTGTGCACATGCTCCTCTATTAGCATCTCTTCCTGTTGTATAATTACTTATTACACATTTCCCTGAATAAGACATACACATAGCTCCATGAACAAAAGCTTCTATATCCATATCAGCTGGAGTATTATCTCTTAATTCCTTTATTTCTTTAAAAGACAATTCTCTTGCCATTACTACCCTTTTGGCACCTTGATTATACCAAAAGTTTGCTGCACCTGAATTTGTTGTGCTAGCTTGAGTACTTATATGTATTTCCATATTTGGAATAGTTTGTTTTACTATAGTAAACACTCCTGGATCACTAACTATAACCGCATCTACACCTATTTCTTCAAGTTCTATTAAATACTTTTGTAATTGTTCTAATTCTGCATTTCTAGGTATTATATTTACCGTAACAAAAACTTGCTTTTCTCTTTCATGAGCAAAGTTTACACCCTCTTGCATATCTTCTTTAGTAAAGTTTTTGGCAGCAGATCTCATACCAAATATTTCTCCACCAATATATACTGCGTCAGCTCCATACGTAAAAGCTATTTTTAATCTTTCTAAGTCACCTGCTGGTGCTAATAATTCTACTTTTCTCATCTGTTCTCCTTTGTTTCTATATATTTTCATAGCCTAAAGGCCTAAATAAACTTATGTTATAATATATTCTTCAAATACAACACTATAAAAATCATTTTTTATAGTTTTACCATTTATACAATCCATATTATATAATATCATTTTTATTAATTTTTTTATACCTATATTTAAGCATAAATATTAAAGAGGATATTTCAATATTTAAAAATTTAATGAAATATCCTCTTTATATTTTATAAAAATATTAGTTTAATCGCAAATAAAATTGCTAAAGCCACCATAATAATAGATACATTTTTTTTATCTTCTTGTTTTTTAGTTCTAAATACATTATATAATATATTTATACACACATATGATAATATACCTAACGTAAGTCCATCACCAATACTATATGTAAGTGCCATAGTTGCAACTGTAATAAATGCAGGAACACCTTCAGTAATATTATCAAACTCAATTCCTTTAACTGCTCCAAGCATTAAATATCCAACATATATTAAAGCTGGTGCTGTTGCACACCCAGGTATTGATATAAATATAGGAGAAAAGAACATTGCAATTATAAAAAGTATTCCTACCGTTATTGCAGTCCATCCTGTTCTTCCACCTGCCACAACACCTGTTGAGCTTTCTACATAAGTAGTAACTGTAGATACTCCCATAAAAGCTCCTGTTGTAGTTGCTATAGCATCTGCTAGTAATGCTCTTCCTGCATTAGGAACATTTCCTTTTTCATCTAACATATCCGCTTTAGAACATACACCAACTAATGTTCCAACTGTATCAAAAAAATCAACAAATAAAAATGTACATACTACTGCTATAAATGTACCTATGTTTCCTGGATGGAAAATATATTTAAAATCAATCTTTCCAGCTATAGGTGCCATACTTTCATATTTAAATATTCCTTTTGGCAAATATATTCCTAATTTTTGTGCATATTCAGGATTAATTAATGCAAATCCCCATGCAATTAACGAACTTATTACTATTCCATAAAGTATAGAACCTCTTACACTTTTTTTATCTAAAACAGCAATTATTACTAACCCAATACAAGATATAATTACTGTTGGAGTAAATGTTCCCATTTTTACAAGTGTAGCTTCGTCACCAACTACAAGCCCACACCCTACTAAACCTATAAATGCTATAAATATCCCTATTCCACCAGTTACTGCTAGCTTCATATTTTTAGGTATTGCATTTACCACTGCTTCACGTACTTTACATAAAGATAAAATAATGAAAATTATACCTTCTACAAACACTGCTGTAAGTGCTATTTGCCAAGAAATACCCATTTTTAAGACAACTGAAAATGCAAAGAATGCATTAAGTCCCATACCTGAAGCTAATGCAAATGGAAGATTTGCTATCAACCCCATTAATATACATCCAAATCCAGCCGCCAAACATGTTCCTGTAACAAGAGCTCCTGCTGGCATTCCCGTTTTTGATAATATGTTAGGATTTACAGCAATTATATACGCCATAGTTAAAAATGTAGTTACACCTGCCATAACTTCTTTTTTCATGTCAACTTCATTGTTTGATAAAATAGGAAAAATCTTTTGAATTGCAGTCAATTCCTTTGTTGTTGTCAAACTCCCTTCTGTTGTTTGCATAACAACACCCCCATTAAATTTTTAAAATATATTGAAAATAAGATTTGAAACATTATGATATTTTTATAAAGATTTTTTATATTTATATTAAGTGTTTACGAATATTATTGTAGTATATATACATTTCACTGTCAACTAATACGTATAAAATGTATTCATAATCATTTTATTATTCGATTTTTTAATTTCAGGAATGATTTTTTAACCAATATCAAAGTGTATAATTAATAAACTGTACCCAATGAGTACAGTTTATTAGATTTATATTATTTAAAATTTTGTTTATTTTCATTTTCCATTTGATTTTCTAATTCCTTTGAAACCTTCTTTTGTTCATATTTATCTTTCATATCTTCTACTTTCATTTCTACTGATGATTTCAGACCCTCTGCATCTGCTTTAAGATCTTTAGCTGTATGTTTTAATACGTGTCCTGCTTTTTCAAATCCTTTCGATACATCTTCCTTCATATTTTCCATGTCTCTTTTTAATCTATCCATTATTTGACCTCCTATATAATAAAAGTTTGTATTATTTTTTCCAAAATACTACACATTATTTATATTATTAGTGAATTTCTCATATTCTATGTACATAAACACTAATTTCATAAATATAAGTTGTAGATTTAACCAAACTTTATTTCTAATAAAATTAACTAATTTCTATTATCATTCATAACATATAATATATTTTTATAGGGGGTATATAAATGACATCTTTTATTTTGTACGGACTTGCCATAGTTCTTTTTACAGTTTCATTTATAAAAGATAAAGCTAAATCAAAAAAAGCATTAAAAAATGCGGCTAAATCCTTTGAAAATATAATGCCTCAATTTCTTACTATAATTGTAATAGTTGGAATAATTTTAGCTGTATTTGATGCAAAAACTATTTCAGATCTTTTAGGAAAAGAATCTGGTCTTTTAGGTATAACAATATCTTCTATCGTAGGTTCCATCGTTATGATGCCTACATTTGTTGCTTTTTCTACCGGAAATAGTCTTTTAAACTATGGTGCTGGATATGCTCAAGTTGCAGCTTTAGTGTCTACGCTTACATTAGTAGGTATAATGACTTTCTCTCTAGAATCAAAATTTATCGGTAAGAAGGCTGCTTTTTACCGAAATTTCATAGCATTTTTATTTTCTTTTATAGTTGCTTTGATTTTTGGGGTGGTGCTTGATGGGTAATTTAAAATTTATTTTAAATCGATATAAGTATTTCTTAATATCTCTTTTAGTTTTATTTTTTATCTTTTTGATTAATAAAAATTTAAGTATCAAAGTTTTCAAAATATCAAAATCTAGTATGTTTCAAATGCTTGCTGTTTTACCGCCTATTATGCTTTTACTTGGATTAATGGATGTTTGGGTATCTAGAGAATCTATGATTAAGTTTATGGGAGAAAATTCAGGAATTATGGGAATAGTTTTATCTATCTTAATAGCATCCTTTGCTGCTGGTCCAATGTATGCTGCATTTCCCTTCACAGCAGTTTTATTAAAAAAAGGTGTTAAATTTTCTAATGTAATAATTTTTATGAATGCATGGTGTGTTGTTAAATTATCTACACTATTATTTGAAATTGGTGCACTTGGATATAAATTTACAATGATTAGGTTATTTATTGATATACCTGGAGTTATTATTATGGGATATTTAGTTGATTATTTTGTAAACAAAAAAAATCCTACAAAATTTGTTTTGCAGGATAATAAATAATGATTATAATGATAACTCCATTTGAGAATGTGAGGGAGGGTTATCATTATAATCTGGTAGTATATTATATTTTTAAGCTAGTCTTTTATACTTAATATAATATATCTCCTATATGAATTTATTGTGAGTTTTTTATGAATCAAAATTGAAATTTCAAAAAATAACCGAAAATACAACACAATTAGATTTGTTTTTTATATTATATTCAAATCCATGACTTTTTAAAATTTGACCTACTATATATAATCCAAGTCCACTTCCTCCTGTTTTTCTAGAACGAGATTTTTCTATTCTAAAAAAAGGATTAAATATTTCACTTAAATATTGCTCCTCTATTGTAACTCCTGTATTTTCTACTTCTAAATATATCTTATTTGATGTGGTACGCTTAGATTTGGAATTCTTTTTATAAAGTCTAATAATTAAACTCTGTCCTTGAGGAGAATATTTTATTCCATTATTAATTATATTATTTATAGCCTTAGTTATTTTTTCTTTATCTCCTTTTATTTCTAAATTGTCTTGTATCTCTAGTATCGTACTTATATTTTTTTCTTCGATTAAAAATAATTGTCGTTTTACTAACTTATTTAAAAGAGTACTTATTTCTATCGTGGTTAAAGTTAAACTTCTTTCTAAAATTTCAGATTTTGATATTTCTATCATCTCATTTACTAAGTCTTTTAACTCCTGTGTACTGTCATAACATTTTTTAAGATAAATATCTCTATCTTTGTATTTTCCTACGTTATAAATCATACCCTCTAATTGACCACTAATTATTGTTATCGGAGTTTTTAATTCATGGGATATAGTAGCTACAAAGTCTTTTCTTCTTTTTTCTTCTTCTCTTTCACTGTTTATTATATTAATCAATGGCTTTGTTATTACTTTTGAATATATGTATGCTCCTATTATACCTATTATAGCTGCAACAAATATAATATAAGGCATTAGATTTCTAATAACCGAATTAGCCTCATCTATAGGTTGCAGGGGCATAATTATATCTAAGTTATATGGTAATTCACTATCTCTAGTTTTTATAAAAGTAGAAACTCTATATTCATCTTTTCCACTTCTTAATATATAATTTCTATATTTAGATAATAAAATTTCGTTTTTGCCATGTACTACTCTTCCAGTATAATCTCTTAATAAAATAACTAAGTTTTGGTCCTTTGACATATAATAAAGTCTCATTTTTAAAGTCTCAGTATCATAATTCCCTGAATCTTCTTGTAGTGTTTTTAAGCTCTTATCCAAAATATCTATTTTATATTTATGATAATATGATGGTAATAAACAATATAATATTAAATAAATTATCATTGCTAAAGCTATAAGTAATCCAGTAGTTATAGAGAATAGTTTATATTTTATACTTAACTGTTCCCATTTATTAAATATTTTTTTCAAGAGTATATCCAATTCCCTTCACAGTTTTTATATATGGTAAAGTTATTTTTTTTCTTATATTTTTTATATGTGCATCAACTATTCTAGTGTCTCCATAATAATCATACCCCCAGATACTATCTAAAAGGCTTTCTCTTGTTATAACTTGAGGATATTTTTGTATCAAAGTCTTTAAAATATTAAATTCTTTTAATGTTAATTCAATATTATTTCCATCTATACTTGCCATATATGTATCTAAATCAAGTCTTAATTTTTCAAATAAAATAAATTTACCATTATCACTTTTACCACTTCTTCTTAAAATAGCTTCTACTCTTTTTATAAGTAAATTAAATGAAAATGGTTTTGTTATATAATCATCACATTCTAATTCAAAACCTTTTAACTGGTTTACTTCCTCATTTAATGCAGTTAAAAATATTATTGGTACATTTGAAGATTTTCTTATCATCTTGCATGCAGAGTATCCATCTAAATTAGGCATCATTATATCTAATATTATTAAATCGTATTCTTTCTCTTTAAATTTTTTTACTCCTTCTAATCCATCATTTACATAATTTACATCATATCCTTCTGCACTTAAAAATTCTACTATCAACTCTTGTATACTTGCATCATCTTCAACAACTAATATAGATTCGCTCATGTTTATACTCTCCTATTTTAAATTATATATATAAATATTATTTTATATATATGAAATTAATATGAAATTTTTTGGTACTATCCTTATATCTCGACCAAATAAAATCTATTATTTTATAGACATACTTAAGTCTACACTATTTATATAATAATAAACAATATTTTCATTATCTTATTTTTCATAATAAAATTATAAATTATTTCTTCCTAAATAATAAATTTTTAAAATTTTTGCTTAATTAAATAAATAAGGAAGTATTTAAAGATATACCTTTAAACACTTCCTTAACACTGAATTTATTATTTATCTAAGTTTACCTATTAACGCATGTGCATGCTTAAATTGAGGTTTTTTATGAAATAATGGCTTAACCAATGTAGTTATATAAGTTAAACTAGCTGATAAAACTGCTGCTAATAATATAGATATCTTAGCTGTATCTATTAATTGAGCATTGCTAACAAATGCAATTTCTGCAACAAATATAGACATTGTAAATCCTATTCCTGCCAACATAGCTACTTGTAATAATGAAATCCAGCTACAATTTTCTGGTTTTTCAATTATATGAAGTTTAGTTCCTATATAACTAAAAGACATAATTCCTAGTGGTTTACCTACAACTAATCCCACTATTATTCCATGAACCATAGTGCCTAATTCAGCATAATTTATTTTTACTCCTAATTTTATTGCAGTATTAGAAAATGCAAATAAAGGCAATATAAAAAAATTACATATAGGCGCTATTTTTTCCTGTAATCTTTCAAGTAAAGGTTTTCTTCCTCCATATGATTTTGCTGGTATAACTATAGCTAATAGAACTCCACTTATAGTAGAATGTATTCCACTTCTATAAACAAAATACCATAATACTAATCCTAATAATAAGTATGGATAAGAATCACTTATTTTTAACTTTTTATTCATATACGCTAAAATACATACTATAATTAAAGAACCTATAATCCATTTCACACTTAAATTTGAAGAATAAAAAGTTCCTATAACTAATATAGAAATCAAGTCATCTACAACTGCTAAAGATAATAAAAATATTTTTAAACTAGGCTCTAACTTATTTTTTAAAAGCATAAATATTCCAACTGCAAATGCAATGTCTGTTGATATAGGTATTCCTATGCCTCCAACAAACTTAGTATTATGATTAAATAAAAAGTATATACATGCTGGTATTATTACGCCTCCGCAAGCCGACATAACTGGAAAAGTAGCTTTTTTTACTGTAGATAAATGTCCATGTAAAACTTCATGTTTAATTTCACACCCAGCTAACAAGAAGAATATTGCCATTAAAAAATCATTTATAATCATGTGTAAATTAAATTCCCCGATTAAATTTACTCCACTAAAAATATATTGATATATTTTATTCAAAGGAGTGTTAGCTACTATAATAGCTAATAAAGTTGACATAGTTAATAAAACGCCTGGTTAACACCTCTGGTTCAAGTTTTGTATTTGTAACTTTTTCAATCTCTACTTTTAATTTCATATATAAAGCCCTCCCCCTTTTTATTATATGTAATTATGTCTTTTGAGTTATTATAATATATATTTTTTATAATTACAAACCATTGAATTTACTGGTTTTTTACAAAAAATCAAATTATAAGCTACATTGTGAATATAATTAATTACTAGTTCAATTTAGTTAGATTTCTTATTAATTATTAAAGCCTAACTGATATTTTACTTAATAATAATTTTTTTATAAATTAATAAAAACAACAAAAATTCCTTATAAAAAAATTTTTGTTGTTTTTATTATTTTGTTACTTATATGGTTTAAATTTTTTAAGTCTAAGTGCATTTGACACAACAGAAACTGAGCTTAGACTCATAGCTGCTGCCGCAAACATAGGATTTAAAAGCGGACCTCCAAATAAATAAAGTATTCCAGCTGCTATAGGTATTCCTATTGTATTGTATCCAAATGCCCAAAATAAGTTCTGTTTAATATTCTTTATTGTTTCATGACTTAATTTTATAGCTGTTGGAACATCCATTAAATCACTTTTCATTAAAACTATATCTGCAGACTCCATAGCCACGTCTGTTCCACTTCCTATAGCTATTCCTATATCTGCCGCTGCAAGTGCTGGTGCATCATTTATTCCATCTCCAACCATTGCTACAAATCTACCTTGTTTTTGCAATTTTTTAACTTCATTTGATTTCTCTTCTGGTAAAACTTCTGCAAGAACTATATCTATTCCTACCTGAGATGCTATTGCATTTGCTGTTTTTTTATTATCACCAGTAACCATAGCAACTTTTATATCCATACTATGAAGAGTTTGTATTGCTTTTTTACTACTTACTTTTACAACATCTGCAACAGCAATTATTCCTGCTAAGTTGTTATCTAATGCAATATACATAGGTGTTTTTCCTTCACTAGCTAATTTATCAGATTTAATTTCAAAATCATCTAAATTAATATTTCTATCTTGCATAAGTTTTTTATTTCCAAGTAATACATTTTTTCCATCTATGTTAACTTCTATACCATGACCAGGTATAGCTTTAAACTTATGAGTTTCTTCAAATTTAATGTTTCTTTCTTCTCCAAATTTAACGATTGCTTCACCTAATGGATGTTCAGATCCTTTTTCAGCACTAGCTGCTACTTTTAAAAGATAATTTTCATTTATATTTTTATTTACAATTATGTCAGTAACTCTAGGTTTTCCTTCTGTTATTGTACCTGTTTTATCAAATATTATAGTATCTACTTTATGAGCAGATTCTAGAGATTGTCCGCCTTTTATTAAAATTCCATTTTCAGCGCCTTTTCCTGTTCCAACCATTATTGCTGTAGGTGTAGCTAAACCTAATGCACACGGGCATGCAATTACTAATACAGATATAAATATTGTAAGTACAAATACAATATCTTTTCCTCCTATTAATAACCACAATAATGCTGATATTATAGCAATTCCAATTACTACTGGTACGAAATATCCTGATACAGTATCTGCTAATTTAGCAATAGGCGCTTTTGTACCTTGTGCCTCCTCTACTAATTTTATTATTTGAGCAAGTGCTGTATCACTTCCTACTTTTTCTGCTCTAAATTTAATAGTACCATTTTTATTTATACTTGCACCAGTAATTGTATCTCCTATATTTTTTTCAGTTGGAATACTTTCTCCTGTAAGCATTGATTCATCTACTGCTGTATGACCTTCTAAAACTAATCCATCTACAGGTATTTTGCTTCCTGGTTTTACTAATATAATATCTCCTACTTGAACTTCATCAATAGGTGTTTCTATCTCTTTATTATCTATAATTATTATCGCTGTCTTAGGCTGAAGATTCATAAGTTTTTTTATAGCCTCTGATGTTTTACCTTTTGATTGTGATTCTAAATATTTTCCTAATAATATTAAAGCTATTATTATTCCTGCACTTTCATAATATAATTGATGATGATGCATTTTAACTACATTTTTATTAACTATTTGAAGCGTTGTATATAAACTATATAAAAATGCTGATAATGTACCTATAGCAACTAATGTATCCATATTAGGACTTTTACTAAACAGAGACTTAAATCCATGTATATAAAATTTATATCCTGCACCCATTATTGGAAGTACTAATATAACTTGAATTAAAGCATAATTTAGTGTATTTTCCATAGGATCTATTATCTTTGGAAGAGGCCAAGGTCCTATTGGTTTTATTATCATTGGACCCATAGCTATGTAAAATAATGGTATTGCAAATGCCACAGCTATTATAAACTTAATAAATAAACTTTTAATTTCTTTTTCTTTTCTAAGCTTATCTTCATCTATAGATTTATTTTCATTTTCCTCTATAGCTTTATATCCGGCTTTCTCTATAGTTTGTTTTATCTGAGTTAATTTAACTTTTGATGGATTATATGATATATTAGCTTTTTCTGTAGCTATATTTACACTAATATTGTCTATTCCATCTAGCTTTTTAACTACTCTTTCTACTGCCTTTGCACAAGCTGCACATGTCATACCTGTAATCTTCATATCTATTTTTTTATAATTATTCTCTATAACTACTTCATAACCTGCCTTCTCTATAACTTGTTTTATATCATTAAACTCAATTTTACAAGTATCATATTCTATTGTAAGTTTTTCTGTTGCTATATTTACACTTTGATTAGAAACTCCGTCTAACTTTTTAACTACTCTTTCTACTGCTTTAGCACAAGCTGCACATGTCATACCTTTAATTTTATATGTTTCATTTTTATTGTTTGAACTCATAATTTCTCCTTTCTATGTTACTTTTCAATTTACTTAATATTCTTAAATATACCCCCTATAGGTATAGTATGATATTTTATTTTCAAAATCAACTATTTTAATAAATATATTTAATAACTTTTATATTTTATATGTTTTTTATTACATATTTATAGTATAATATTAAGTATTAGTACCTAGTATTAATACTTGACATTATTATCCAGTTTTTAAACTGATAAATATACATGAGAGGTGAAATTATGGTAGAACCGTTAATAATAGGAGATTTAGTTGCTAAAGTTCCAATAATACAAGGTGGTATGGGTATTGGAGTTTCTAGATCTTCACTTGCAAGTGCAGTTGCTAAAGCTGGAGGAATAGGCATAATCTCTGGTGTTCAAATAGGATATGACGAAGATGATTTTGAAAATAATTGTTTAGCTGCTAATTTAAGAGCTTTAAAAAAACATATAGAAATTGCAAAAGCTAATTCTAATGATGGAATTATAGGTATAAATCTTATGGTTGCTATGAATCATTATGAAGAATTTGTAATGGAATCAATAAAATGTGGAGTTGATATTATAATATCTGGTGCAGGGCTTCCAATTAAATTAGCTTCATTAGCAAAAGATAGCAATGTTAAAATTTGTCCAATAGTTTCATCTGCTAAAGCAGCAAATCTTATACTAAAAACATGGGATAAAAAAAATAATACAACTGCTGATTTAATTGTTGTAGAAGGACCAAAAGCAGGTGGACATCTTGGCTACAATAAAAATGATCTTGAAAATTTAGATTCGATAGATTATGAAGGTGAATTTACTAATATTCTAGAAATAGTTAAAATATACGAAAAAAAATACAACAAAAAAATACCTGTTATAGCTGCTGGTGGTATATCTTCTGGCAAAGATGTCAAAAAATTTATAGATATGGGTGCAAGTGGTGTTCAAGTAGGAACTAGATTTGTAACAACTTATGAATGTGATGCTCATGAAAACTTTAAATTAGCATATGTAAATGCTACTGAAAAAGATATTCAAATAGTTAAAAGTCCTGTTGGTCTTCCTGGAAGAGCTATTAACAATAAATTCTTAGAAAAAATTAATTCTAATACTCCTAAAATAGCTAAATGTTACAATTGCTTAGTCTCTTGTAATCCAAAGACTACACCTTACTGTATATCTACAGCTCTTATTAATGCAGCAAAAGGCGACATAGATAATGCACTTCTATTTTGTGGACATGATGCTTACAAAATTAATGAATTAAGTTCTGTATCTCAAGTTATAGATGAATTAATTTCAGAGCTTTAGACCAAATAAAAATAAGGAATCTAAAAAGTTATATTTTTTAGATTCCTTATTTTTCATTTGTTTAAAATTTAATTATAAATAAAAAAGCCTCCTATTGGAAGCTTTTATATTTATCTTCAAAGAATATATTCACTTTTTCAAGGGCTAAAGCTAATGTATCTTCTTCATTAGTAGTAAAATTAGAAATCATAGCTTTAATCATTTCTTCATGGAAAAGATAATGAATATTATAAGCTTCTTTTCCTCTTTCTGTTAAGTTTACTAAAACGACTCTTCTATCTTCCTCTATTCTCTTTCTTTCAACATATCCTTTTTTTATAAGTTTATTTATTGCAGTAGTTAGAGTTCCTACTGCTATTCTTAAATCGTGTGCTATTTCTCCCATTGTCCTAGATTTATCTAATCCTATAGCTTCTATAGTGTGTATTTCTGTTATTGATAAATCTATGAACTTTGTGTTTTTTAAAGACTTTTCTTCAATGTGTAAAATATCATTAAATAATTGTACCAATAGTTTGTTTAATAAAATTTCTGTACTTCTCATAGTTTTTACGCTCTCCATAACTTATAATTTATTACTTTAATTTAATTATAATAAAGTTTATAAATAAATTCAATTGATACAATTATTTTCGACTGTAAAATATTTTTACATTCAAAGTATCTAATAACCAAAATTGCCCATATTTCTAAATTTATCATATCTGTTATTTATAAGTTGATTTTCATCAAACTCTATTAGCTTATATATTTCATCTTTTATTACATCTTTTATTTTTTTTGCCATCAAGTAAGGTTCTTTATGAGCTCCTCCTTGTGGTTCCTGTATTATATTATCGATTATTCCAAAATTTTTTAAATCTACTGCTGTTATTTTCATAACCTCAGCTGCCTCTTTTACTCTAGTACTATCCTTCCATAAAATAGAAGAAAAACCTTCTGGTGATAAAACGGAATAAATCGAATTTTCTAGCATATAAATTTTGTCACTTACAGCTAGAGCTAGGGCACCTCCACTTCCTCCTTCTCCTATGAATATAGTTATTATAGGAGTCTTTAATTTACTCATTTCAAATAAATTTTTCGAAATCGCCTGCCCTTGGCCTCTTTCTTCCGCTTCTAAACCACAAAATGCACCTGGTGTATCTACGAAACATATTATAGGTCTCTTAAATTTTTCTGCTTGTTTCATTAACCTAAGTGCTTTTGTGTACCCTTCAGGATGAGGCATTCCAAAATTTCTTTTTATATTTTCATTTGTATTGCTACCTTTATTAATTCCTATAATAGTTAAATTAATTTCCTCTAATCTTCCTATTCCACCTATGATAGCTTGATCATCTTTAAAAGTTCTATCTCCATGCAACTCTAAAAAATCTTCAAAAATATTATCTATATAAAATTTAGAATTTGGTCTATTTTTATCTCTTGCTATATTAACCTTATCCCAAGCTGATGCTTTTTCTTTTATTTCGCTATACATTTTCAACCACCCCATGTAAGATTAATATTTTAGACAAATATGTTTTTAAATCTTTTCTTTCTACTATAATGTCTATAAAACCTTTTTCCTTACTAAATTCAGCTGTTTGAAAATTTTCAGGAAGCTTTTGATTTATCGTTCCCTCAATTACTCTTCTTCCTGCAAATCCTATTATAGAATTTGGCTCACTAATTATTATATCTCCTAATGTAGCAAAACTAGCAGTTACTCCTCCTGTAGTTGGATTAGTAATTATACTTATATATAGAAGTCCTTTATCACTATGTTTTGCTAGTGCTGCTGATGTTTTAGCCATTTGCATAAGGGAAAATATACCTTCTTGCATTCTAGCTCCTCCAGATGCACTAAATATTATAAGTGGTAATTCATTTTCTGTTGCATACTCAATAATTCTAGTTATTTTTTCTCCAGTTGCACTTCCCATGCTACCCATCATAAAATAACTATCCATTATAGCTGATGCAACCATTTTTCCATGTATTTTTCCATAACCTGTAATTACAGCTTCTTTTAAGCCTGATTTTTTTTCACTTAAAGCTAGCTTTTCTTCATACCCCTCAAATTGTAATGGATTTTGAGGTACTATATCATCAAACAAAGTTACAAAAGTATTTTTATCAAATATCTGTGATATTCTCTCTTTTGCTCCTATTCTAAAATGATATCCACAATTTATACATACATTATTATTCTGTTTTAAATCTTCTATATAAATTATATTTTTGCACTTGTTGCAATTAATCCATTTTCCTTCAGGTATGTTTGGCTTCACACTATAATTATCATCTTTATCTAAAGGTATCTTTTTGACAGTTACGTATTGTTTTTTCTTAAATAGACTCTTAAGCATCTTCATTCACCATCTTTTCATTTAAAAATGATGTTGTATAGTTTCCTTTAATGAAATCTTTTTGTTCTAATATCCAATATTGAAATTCTATATTAGTGTCTATTCCACCAACTGCAAACTCACCTAAAGACCTTTTCATTTTTACTATTGCATCCTCTCTATTCTTTCCATGAGTTATTAATTTACCAATCATAGAATCATAATAAGGAGGTATACTATAACCACAATAAATTGCACTATCTACCCTAACTCCTAATCCAGCCGGCATATTTAATTCTGTTATTTTTCCTGGACATGGCGTAAAGTTTTTTCTTGGGTTTTCCGCATTTATTCTACATTCTATAGCATGACCATTTATAACAATATCTTCTTGAGTAAGTTCTAATTTTAAATTAGATGCTATCTTTAATTGTTCTTTAACTATATCTACATTTGTTACCATTTCAGTAACTGGGTGTTCTACTTGAATTCTTGTATTCATTTCCATAAAATAATAATTTTTAGAACTGTCTACTAGGAATTCTATAGTTCCTACATTATTATATTTTACAGATTTAGCTGCTTTAACTGCAATTTTTCCCATTTCATCTCTTAATTTTTCATCTAGAAAAGAAGATGGTGCTTCCTCCAGTACTTTTTGATTATTTCTTTGTAAAGAACATTCTCTTTCTCCTAAATGAATAACATTTCCAAATTGATCTGCTATTATTTGAAATTCTATGTGTCTTGGATTTTCAATATATTTTTCAATATAAACTCTGTCATCATTAAAACATGCTTTTGCTTCTGATTTCGCAGTATTATAATTATGCTCAAATTCTTTAGCATTTCTAACAATTCTAATACCTTTACCTCCACCACCAGCTGCAGCTTTTATCATTACAGGAAATCCAATTTCAAGTGCAATATCTAAAGCCTGACCTTGAGATTTAATTTCATCTTCAAATCCTTCTACAATAGGTATATTTGAATTTTTCATTACCTTTCTAGCCATCGCCTTATCTCCCATAAGTTCAATGGTCTGATAATCAGGCCCAATAAATTTAATATTACATTCTTGACACATCTTTGCAAATTTAGGATTTTCAGATAAGAAACCAAATCCAGGATGAATACCTTCACAACCTGTTAGTATACATGCACTCAATATATTAGCAATATTTAGGTAGCTGTCTTTGCTAGATGGGCCTCCTATACATACAGCTTCATCTGCTAGCTGTGTATGTAGAGCATCTTTATCTGCCTGTGAATAAACTGCTACTGTCTCTATTCCTAGTTCTTTGCAAGCCCTAATTATTCTTACTGCTATTTCTCCTCGATTTGCTATAAGTATTTTTTTTAACATAATATCACCTATCCAATAGCGAACATTATTTCACCTTCGCAAACTAATTTTCCATCTACTGTTGCACTTCCTCGTCCAACACCTATATTTCCTCTCATTTTTACTATTTCAACATATAATTCTAATTTATCACCTGGTGTAACTTGCTTTTTCCACCTAACTTTATCTGCTCCTACTAAAAATCCTATTTTACCTTTGTATTCTTCCATAGATAATATAGCTATAGCTCCCATTTGAGCTAATGCTTCTAATATTAACACCCCTGGCATCACTGGATACTCAGGAAAATGTCCATTAAAGAAATTTTCATTAATAGTTACATTTTTATATCCTTTTGCACTTTTTCCTTCTATAACTTCTTCTATCCTATCAATCATTAAAAAAGGATATCTATGAGGTAAAATCTTTTTTATGTTCTCAACTTCTAACATAATTTATCTCCTTATTTTAAATATTGGCTGTGCATATTCAACCATATCTGAATTTTCAACTAAAACATCAACTATTTCACAATCAAATTCTGCAACGATTTCATTCATAAGTTTCATAGCTTCTACTATACATAAAACTTCTCCTTTTGAAACCTTTTGGCCCTTTATTGCAAATGGTTTTGCATCAGGAGATGAAGCCTCATAGAAAGTTCCAACCATTGGTGATTCTATATAATCAAAGTTTTCTCCATCATCCTTACTATCATCTTTATTTGAAATATTTTTTATAACTTCATTATCATTTTTGATTTCTTTATTTATATTATCATTTGAAATACACAATTCTTTTTCATTATAAATATTATCTATACTTTTATTATTTCTATCCAATGATTTATCCATCTTAATATAATCATTTTGAGTTTTCACTTCAAAATACGATAAATTAGAAGTATCAACTAAATCTATTAACTCTTTGATTTCACTAAATTTCATAACTGCCTCCTAAATTATTCCCATCTCTTAAAAAGTAATGAAGCGTTGTGTCCACCAAATCCTAATGAATTACTAATTGCATATTTCAAGTCACAATTTCTCCCAACATTTGGTACATAATCTAAATCTAATAATTCATCTTTATTTTCATAACCTATTGTTGGTGGTATAAATCCTTCACAAAGAGCTTTAATACATACAATAGCTTCAATAGCTCCTGCTGCTCCTAATAAGTGACCAGTCATAGATTTAGTAGATGAAACTGGAATATTATATGCATTTTCTTTAAATACTTTTTTTATTGCTATAGTTTCAAATAAATCATTATAAGTAGTCGATGTTCCATGAGCATTTATATATGAAATTTCATTTTCATTTATCTTAGCTTCCTTAATAGCATAAGACATTGCTTTTGCTGCACCTTCTCCATTTGGATCTGGTGATGTAATATGGTAAGCATCGCAAGTAGATCCATAACCAACAATCTCTCCAAATATTTTAGCGCCTCTTTTTTGAGCATGCTCTAAACTTTCTATTATAAAAATTCCAGCACCTTCTCCCATAACAAATCCTGTTCTTTCTTTATCAAAAGGTATAGATGCTTTTTTAGGATTATTATCACTATTTAATGCTCTCATATTAGAAAAACCTGCAATTGCTATAGGAGTAATAGACGCTTCTGTTCCTCCACATATCATTACATCTGCATATCCATCTTTTATATATCTAAATGCATCTCCAATATTATTTGTACCAGTTGCACAAGCTGTAACTGCTGATGTACAAATTGCTTTTGCTTTGTATCTTATAGCTATATTTGCTGCTGCTGCATTTATTATTGTCATTGGTATATACATAGGTGATACTCTTTTAGCACCTTTATTGTGTAAATTTTTAAATTCACTTTCATGGGTATGAAAACCTCCTATACCCGAACCAACCATTACACCAAATCTATCATTTTCAATTTGATCTAAATTTAATCCAGAATTTCTAATAGCTTCTTCGCTAGCTACTATTGCATATTGAGTAAATTTATCTAATCTTCTTGTTTCTTTTTTATCTAAACAATCTTGTGGATCAAAGTCTTTGACTTCCCCAGCAATTTTAACATCTAATTCTGAAGTATCTATAGATTTAATAAAATCTATACCTAATGTACCAGATTTTATTCCTTTCCAAAAACTCTCTACATCATTTCCAACAGGAGTTACTGCTCCCATTCCCGTTATTACAACTCTATTACTCATAAAAACCTCCTCTACATCGCCATTCCGCCATCAATATTAATTACTTGCCCTGTTATATAATCTGAATTATTACTTGCTAAAAATGCAGCAAGATTAGCAATATCATCTACATTTCCAAGTCTTTTTAATGGTATTTGAGAAAGTAAAACTTTCTTAGCTGATTCACTCAACACTTTTGTCATATCCGTATCTATAAATCCAGGTGCGATTGCATTTACATTTATATTTCTACTTCCAAGTTCTTTTGCTAAAGATTTAGTCATACCAATTACGCCTGCCTTTGAAGCACAGTAATTAACTTGCCCTGGATTACCTACTACTCCTACTACTGATGACATATTAATTATTTTGCCACATCTTTGCTTTATCATAATTGGAGTAACAGCCTTTAGGCAATTAAATACTCCTTTTAAATTTGTTTCTATTACTTTATCAAAATCTTCTTCACTCATTCTTACAATTAAAGAATCTCTTGTTATTCCTGCATTATTAACTAATATATCTATTTTTCCAAAAACTTCTTTTGTTTTATTTATTAAATTTTCAGCTTCTTCAAATTTACTCACATCTGCCTTTATTAATAATGACTTAACGCCATAATGATTTATTTCTTCTTGTAGTTTTAAAGCTTCTTCTTTGTTTCCTCTATAATTAATCACTATATCAGCACCTAGTGAGGCATATTTTAAAGCAATTGACTTTCCAATCCCTCTAGTAGCACCTGTGATTATTGCACATTTATTACTTAACATATTTCTCCTCCTACTAAATAGATGTTTTTATGAGCTTAACTGTTTCCTTAAGAGAATCAATATCCTCCACATTGTAAACAGTAACTTCTTTGTCAATTTTTTTAACAAAATTACTTAAAGTTTTTCCAGGCCCAATTTCTACAAATACATTAACTCCTTTAGAAATCATATCTCTTATACTGTCTTCAAATAATACAGATGACATTATTTGTTTTCTTAGTAATTCCTTTATATCGTCATCTTCCAAATAAGGTTTCCCTTTTACATTTGAATACACTACTTTTTTTGAAGATTTAATATCTATATTTTTCAACTCTTCATAATATTTATAACTTGCTTCTTTGTATAAAGAACTATGGAATGGCCCACTTACTTTAAGAGGTATACATATTCCTTTTAATTCTTTTGTTATCTTAACTGCTTCTTTTATAGCTGGTAACTCCCCAGATATTACTGTTTGTCCTGGGCAATTATAATTAGCAGCTTCGATTACTCCAAATTCAGAAGCTCTTTCTAATAATTCATTTATCTTTTGTTTATCTAACTTTAAAACAGCTGCCATACCACCTGTATCTTTATCTAAATAGCTATCCATAATAGAAGCTCTTGTTTTTATTAATTTAACTCCATCATCAAATGAAATAACTCCACTATAAATAAGTGCACTATACTCACCTAAAGACAGTCCTGCAACATAATCACTTTCTATGCCTTCTAATTCTAATGCTTTTAAACAAGCTAAAGAAACTAATAATATAGCCGGTTGATTATTCTTTGTATCCATTAATGTTTCTTCTGGTCCTTCAAATATTATCTTCTTTATAGGCATATCTAATAATTTTTCACCTTTATCAAATATTTTTCTACATTCATCTATATTTTCATATAAACTTTTTCCCATATTTATATATTGAGAACCTTGCCCAGGAAAAAGGAATCCAATTTTTTTATTCATTTACCCTCCTAAAACACTTAATGCTTTCGTTTATTATTTCATCTATTATCTCTTTACAACTTTGTTCTTTTTTTACTAAGCCTGCTATTTGACCTGCCATAACAGATCCATTTTCAATATCTCCGTCTCTTACAGCTCTTTTTAAAGCACCTTTGCCTAATTTTTTTAAACTTTCATCATGTATATTATTTAAATTTGATTTTTCAAGTTTTAAATACTCTCTAGTAAGTTTATTTCTTATCGATCTAATTGGATGAGATGTACTTGCTCCTGTTATTTCACTATCTATATCCCTAGCTTTTAAAACTTTTTCTTTATAATTTTTATGAACAGTACATTCTTTTGCTACCAAAAATCTTGTTCCCATTTGAACACCTTCTGCTCCAAGCATAATAGATGCTGCTAATCCTCTTCCGTCTCCTATTCCACCTGCTGCTATTACTGGAATATCTAACACATCTACAACTTGTGGAACTAAGGACATAGTGGTCAATTGACCAATATGTCCTCCTGCTTCCATTCCTTCTACAATAACTGCATCTGCTTTATATTTTTCCATACGTTTAGCAATAGCAACAGAAGGTACAACAGGAATAACTTTTATATTATGCTCTTTCCACATATCCATATACTGTGCTGGACTTCCTGCTCCCGTTGTAACAACCTGAACCTTTTCTTCGCAAACTAATTTAGCTATTTCACCTGCATTTTGTTCCATTAACATTATGTTAACTCCAAAAGGTTTATTAGTTGATTGTTTAGCTTTTCTTATTTCTTCTCTTACAACATCTGTAGGTCCTACACCTGTTATAATTCCTAATCCTCCAGCTTCACTCACAGCTACAGCTAAAGATGCGTCACTAATCCATGCCATTCCACCTTGTATAATAGGAAACTGTATGTTAAGCAATTCTGTAATTCTAGAATTTTTCATAATTCCTCCTGTAAATACCTCTTACTATTTCTTAATTTTTCTTATATTACTTTTGATTTTCTTGTATATAATTTACTACATCTTTTACTGTTTTTATATTTTCAGGATTTTCAACTGTTATTTCAAATTCCTCTTCTATTTCCATTACTAATTGAAATAAATCTAATGAATCTATTTCTAATGATTCAAAAGTACTTTCTAAAGCTATGTCTTCCTCATTTATAGATAAATTGCTCACCATAATTTCTTTTACTTTGTTAAATATCATTTTTGTTACCTCCAAAATTTTTATTTTTATTTTTAATTTAAATTTTAACTTTTATACTATATATTCCAATTTATAAGTGAAGCACCATAAGTTAATCCTCCACCAAATCCAACTAAAATAATTTTATTACCTTTCTTTATTAAGCTTTTTTCATTCATCTCATTTAAAGCTATTGGTATAGATGCAGCTGACGTATTTCCATAATTTTGTATATTTGTATAGAATTTTTCAGTAGAAATATTTAATTTTTTAGCTGCATATTCTATTATTCTTACATTTGCTTGATGAGGAACTATGTAATCAATATCATCAATTGTCATATTCTCATCTTCTAAAATTTGTTTTATACATTCCACAATTTTTGATGTAGCAAATTTAAAAACTTCTCTTCCATTCATCTGTAGTTTTTTATTTCTTGAAACTGATTCTTCTAAAAATGGATTTTCTACGTCTTTTGCTCCAATAGTTATAAATTCATGATTTTCGCCTTGTGATTTGCATAAACTTTTTATTATTCCTTTATCATTACTTTTAGACAGTACAGCAGCTCCTGCCCCATCGGCAAATAAAACACATGTACTTCTATCATTCCAATCAATTGCCTTAGATAAATTTTCTGCTCCTATTACAAGAGCATGTGTATATTTATTACTTTTCATAATAGCAGAAGCTATGTCTAGTCCATAAATAAAACCTGTGCAAGCTGCACTAATATCAAAAGCTAGTGCATTTTTAGCACCAATATTTTTTTGTACAATGCACGCCGTTGATGGTGTGAACATATCAGGTGTACATGTCGCTACAATTATTAAATCTATATCTAGTGGTGATATATTTGCCATTTTCATTGCATTTTCACAAGCTTTACTTGCCATATAAGAAGTATCTTCTCCTTGTGATATATGCCTTTGTATTATTCCTGTTCTATCAGAAATCCATTCATTATTAGTGTCAACTATTTTACTAATTTCAAAATTAGTAACTATCCTAGAAGGTACATATGAGCCTAATCCTTCTATGATTATTTCTTCCATAAGCATTCTCCTTTATCGATGTACTTATATTTCGATTATCAAACTATAAAAGTAGAAAATTTTATATTAAATACATCCTTATCAGCTTCCTTATCAAAATAATTAAAATGTATTGTATGTTTCTTATTTTTCTAATTAAAATATTTCGACGTTTAATTATTTCGATAATCAAAATATATTATATCCAAAACAAAATGTCAACGATTATTTTTGTTTTTTTTAGATACAAACTTAAAATATAAGATTATTACTAGTATTCATCAATTCCTAACTAAATATGAAAAATATTTTATAAAAAAAAATTGTCTTTCTAAATAATTTAAAAAGACAATTTAATAATTTCTATTTTCTTCTACTTCTTATAAAATCAATTACAATATATGCTATTACTATTACCATTATTATGGTTACTAATTTAGTTATCCATGAACTCATTCTAAACCCGTGCATCATTCCATAAAATGGGTTTGAAAATCCATAAAATCCTCTATTCCCAAAAATAGGTCTATAATTTCCCCCACCATAACCACTTCCACTATTCTTTTTACTAGTATCATTATTGTTATTTGAATTATTTTCACTACTGCTATTATTCGGTTTTTTAGTAAAAGATCCAGAATCGGGTTTTATACTACTATTTGTATTTGGTTTTGTTGTTGTAGCATTTGGTTTTGTTGAAAATCCACCTGAATCAGGCTTTATTATAGAAGTTTTAGGTTTAGTCGAATAACTCTTACTACTACTTCCACCAGATTTAAAACTTCCCGAACTAGGTTTAGAGCTTGAATATGATTTTGCAACAATATATTGATTGTTATTTTGGGCATATACATCACTGCTAGGTACTAAAAATGAAATATAAGTAAATAAAAGCAAAAATGTAGTTAAAAAACATAAAATTTTCTTTTTATTATTTTTCATATTATACCCTTAACCCCATTTCTATAAATTTATCATTAACCCTAATTAATTCATCTTGATTATCTCCTTCTATTACTGAATCATAGTATTCTTCACCTTTAAGTTTAGAATATCTAAGTATATGTTGATTGTCATAATCATCTTTATCAACTAAATAAACATATCTTGAGTATCTTCCTTCATTATCTTTTTCAATTAAATATCCTTTTACATTAAATACGAATTCTTTGTCTCCTTGATAAAGTGATACTGTATCATCTGAATTTGTAAGTAAAGCATTTTCTTTATTACATCCAGACACATATTCTTTTTCTCTACAATTAAAACAATGATTCATATTACAAACTTTTACACAGTTTCTACATTCACATTTACTACACTTATCCAACTTATCTAAATCTACAAGTTTTTTCCTATCTAAATAAGCATCTATCTTTTCTTCAGGATTTTTTTGTGAATTAAATAATTTCTGAAATAATCCTTTATTATTATTTTCTTCTTTTTCTATATTATCTAAAAAATTCATGTATTCTTTTAATACATCAACTTTTTTTATAAAACTTCTTTTATTTAATTCTTCTTCATCTAATATTTGTTTTAAATCATCACAAGCAAACACTAAATCTGTATAAATTTTATTATATTTATTTTTTTCTTTTTCTATTTTTTCACTTTTCAAGAAAATACCCCCTTAATACTTACACATTTCAAAAAGGTAGATAGCTTTTAACCATCTACCCTTTACTATTATTTGTTCATTTCTTGTTTTATTCTTTCTAATTCATCATTTACTTTTGAATCAACTGCTGGTGAACTTTTTATATATTCATCTAACATAGCATCTTCATCTTTTGGTTTTAAATCTTCTAATGCTTTCCCATAGCTTTCTTTTTGTGAAACTTTCTTTTCTAATTCATCTAAATTTATTCCATTATCATCATTAAGACCTGCTAATGTTTCATTTATTTCATTACTTATTTCAGCTACATCTAGTCTAGTTGCTAGTTCTTGCTTTTTAGATTTCATTTTTGATATTTCAATTTCTAAGTCTTGTATTTTATTTTTTATAAGTTGTATTTTTTCATCTTGCTCTTTTATTCTATTGTCTGTTTGAACTAATTTTTCTTGTAAATCTAGTTTTTGTTTTACAAATGATTGTGCTTTTTCAGTATCTTCTTTTTGTATTGCAGATTTTGTTGCTTCTTCATATTTGTTTATCTTATCTTGTAAATCTTTTTTTTCTTTTCTTATGCTGTCTACAGATGCCATGAAATTTGCACATTGTTTTTTAGCCTCTTGAAATAATTGTTCCTTTTTAGTTATAGATAAATCTAATAATTCTATTGGATCTTCATGTTTTTCTAAAGCCTTATTTGCTTTTGCACTTACCACATTTTTTAATCTTTTAAAAAAACTCATTTTTTTCTCTCCATTTCATTTATAAGTAAGTAAAATTCTATATAATAATAGAAAAATTTTACTTATAAAAAATTATAAAATTTTTTATTTTGTTCATATTAATAGTATATATAATATCATATATTATGCTTCACTTGTATAATATTACTTGTAAAAATAAATTTTATTGGAGGTAATATATTTGAGATATGTAATCGTTAGTGTGCTTAGGGGTAATGCAGGCAACTTTAATAACAACTTAAGAAAAGAAATTTTCGAAAAATTTAAAACAAAATCTTCAAAACTTCCTGCTCACTTCACTATAAAAGCTCCCTTTGAAAGTGACACTATACAAGAACTAGAAAATACCTTATCTTTATTTACTAGTTCTAATAAATCAGAAAATTACTATATAAAAGGATATGATTCTTTCGATAATAGGGTCATTTTTATGAAAGTTATAATGAGTAAAAAAGGACAAATTCTTCATGATAAATTAATTGATGTTTTATCTAGTATCAACTATATAAATTTCACTGAAAAAGATGGCAAAAATAAAATTTTTCATGTTACTTTAAGTTCTAAAAAGATACAAAATATATTTAATGATTTGTGGACTTATGTAAACAGTATACCTTGCGATTTTGAATGTACTTTTGATAATGTCTGCATATACAAATGGGAAAATAATACTTGGCTTCTTCATAAAGAATATTTATTTGTATAAAAAGTAACCTTAATCCCTCTATAAATCACATTTTCTTAATTTATTTATACTATAACATTATGACACTTTAAGAAAATATCATTAGGGGGAAATCTTATGAATTTAATATCAGCAATTTTACTTTCTATATCTGCTAATCTAGATACTTTTACTGTTGCTATATCTTATGGCTTAAAAAAAATAAAATTAAGTACTGCAACTGTATTATTGATTTCACTTATAACAACGCTTGGAACATTTATTTCTATGAGCTTAGGGCTTGTCCTTACTAAATTCATTTCTATATATATAGCAAATTTAATTGGTAGCTTAATGCTAATATGTATAGGTGTTTGTATTTTTATAAATTTTTTTAAAGAATCTCACAAAAATAAACAAACCTATTTAATAGAAAACAATTCAACTTATTCTCAAATATTAACTAACCCTATTACTGCAGATAAAGATAATTCTGGAGATATAGATTTTAAAGAATCTATAACATTAGCTCTTGCCCTTACAATTAATAATTTTGGTATTGGTATTGCAGCTAGTATAGCTGGAATTAATATTTACTTAAATACTTTTTGCACATTTATAGTTACTATATTGAGTATTTTATTAGGAATTTCTATAGGTAATAGTTATTTATCAAAATTATGTGGTAAATACGCTGAATTAATATCTGGTTTAGTAATAATAATTTTAGGAATTTATGAAGCATTTCTATGATAATAAATAATAAACTTCATTTTATATTTTTCAATTTTTATTCAATTTACCTTACTTTGCATAATTATTTTTTGTTTTTTTGTACTATTTTTATCTTCTTTCATTAATACTATATTTATAATAATTGCTTTCTATTATTATATAATTTAATATATATTTAGTCTTATATATGCAATTTTTTGTTTTTTATTCTAACCAATTTCAATATAATCTTGTATACATGTTTAGACTATGATATACTTAATAAGTTATTTTATTCGAAGGGAGCAATAAAAATGTCATTAAAACATAAAATCATAAATATAGCAGTAATTGCCCACGTTGATGCTGGGAAGTCTACACTAGTAGATGCATTCCTTTCTCAAAGTGGTGTATTCAGATCAAACGAAGTAGTAAAAGACTGTGTAATGGATAGTAACGACCTTGAAAAAGAAAGAGGTATAACTATATATTCTAAGAACTGTGCAATAAATTACGGAGATTACAAAATAAATATAGTAGATACTCCTGGACATAGTGACTTCTCTTCTGAAGTTGAACGTGTTATAAAAACTGTTGATACAGTTGTATTACTTGTTGATGCAAGTGAAGGACCAATGCCTCAAACTAGATTCGTTTTACAAAAATCTTTAGAACTTGGACTAAGACCAATATTATTCATAAATAAAATAGACAAAAACGATCAAAGAGCTGAAGAAGTAGTCGATGAAGTATTTGACTTATTCGTAGACTTAAATGCTACTGATGAGCAATGTGAATTCCCTATAATATATGGTATAGCTAAGCAAGGTATAGCTAAGCGTGAAATGGATGACGATAGTAATGATCTTTCTCCATTATTTGAAACTATAATAAATCATGTTGAAGCTTATCCTGCATACGATGAAGAGCCTCTTCAACTTCAAGTATCTGCACTTGCATACGATGATTATGTAGGTAGACTTGGTATAGGTAGAGTTTACAAAGGAACTGTTAAAAATGGTTCTCAAGTATCTATATACAGAGGTGAAGAATTCGTTTCAAAAGGAAAAATATCTAAACTTTCAATTTATGAAGGATTAAAGCAAGTAGAAGTAGAGGAAGCTGGTAGTGGTGAAATAGTAGTTATCGCTGGTATGCCTAATATATCTATAGGTGAAACTTTATGTGATATGGAAAATCCTAATCCAATGGAAATGATACACATAGAAGAACCTACTCTTTCTATGAACTTCTTAGTAAATGATTCTCCATTCTGTGGTAAGAGTGGTAAATTTGTTACAACAAGACATATAAAAGACAGATTAGACAAAGAACTTGAAGTAAACGTAGGACTTAAAGTTGAGCCTATGGATACTACTGACGGATACAGAGTTTCAGGACGTGGAGAACTTCACTTATCTATACTTCTTGAAAACATGAGACGTGAAGGATATGAAATAGGTGTATCTAAACCAGAAGTTTTAATGCACAAAGAAAATGGAAAATTAATGGAACCTATGGAAAGAGTTATAGTTAACTGTCCAGAAGTTTACTCAGGGGCTGTTATAAATAAGCTAAACCTTAGAAAAAGTATGATGGAATCTATGTCTATAGAAGGAGATTACGTTAAAATAGAATTTATCGCTCCTACTCGTGGACTTTTAGGTTACAGAAGTGAATTTATAAATGATACTCGTGGTGAAGGTACTTTAGTTCGTTCATTCGAAAGATATGAAGAACATAAAGGTGCAATACCAGGAAGAAGTAATGGAGTTTTAGTAGCTCAAGGCCCAGGTTCAACTATGGCTTATGCTCTTAGTGCTTTAAGTGATAGAGCTAGTATGTTCGTAGATCCAGGTGTTGAAGTTTACGAAGGTATGATAATAGGTATGAACTCTAGAAAAGACGATATGGTTGTTAACCCATGTAAAAACAAAAAGTTAACTAACGTTCGTGCTTCTGGTACTGATGATGCTGTTAAATTACAATCTGCAAGAATATTTACACTTGAAGAAGCTTTAGAATTTATAGATGATGATGAGTTAGTTGAAATAACTCCAGATGCTATAAGACTTAGAAAAAGATTCTTAAATGAAACTGACAGATTAAGATATAATAAATCAAGACAATCTAAATAATTAAATTATTAATAAAATAAAAAAACTCGCTATTTTAATTAATAGTGAGTTTTTATTTTAAGATTTATATAAGTTCTAATTACTAATTTCTTTATTAATTTTCATATGATACATCATCTAATATATGACTTTCAGATATGTATGACAATAAAGAAAGTCCATACATAACTACAACTAATGCAGCTGTAATAAGCACAATTGCCATTTTTATTATCCCTCCTTTTACTTTATTATATCCAACTTATATGAAATATTTATGAATTTAAATCGAATATTTATATATTTCAGGTTATAATTTTTAATTCATCCAATCATATATATATTATAATTCTTTTTAGGGTTTATTTTCCAGTTAAAGTTTTGTAATATTTAGAAGTTTTTCAGCATATTTATATATTTAATTTTAAATTTTGATATAATTTTTACATTAAATTATTTACTATTTAAAAATATCCTCTACTTCCTTTAGCTTATTTCTAATTTTTATATGTTGTGGACATTGCTCTTCACACTTTCCACATTGTTGACATTTAGATGCATCACATTTTTCTTCTTGCAACACACTATAATAATTTAATTTTAGTTGTTCAAGATTATTGAACATGGAAAAATTATTCAATAGTTCAAAGCATGAAGGTATATCTACGCCCATTGGACATGGTACACAATACTTACATCCTGTGCAATTAACTTTTATCTTAGACTTAAACTCATCCCTTAATTTATTGATAGTTTCTTTTTCATCAGTTGTCATAGTATTTGGCTTTCCTTCTATATCTACTATTTTTAAATTTTCCTTTACTTGTTCTATACTAGACATCCCACTAAGAACAACCCCTATCTCATTTTTATCAAACAAAAATTTAAATCCCCATTGAGCAGGAGTTTTTTTTACAGGTGAATTGTCTATAATTTCTTTTATATTATCTGAAATATTATTTACTAATCCACCTCCACGAAGAGGTTCCATTATAATTATTCCTAAATTTTTATCTGCTGCATACATAAGTCCCTCTGTTCCAGCTTGATACTCTTCATCTATATAATTATACTGTATTTGAGTAAAATCCCAATTATAGTCATCTATTATTTCCTTATATAACTCTACTGTATCATGAAATGAAAAGCCAACAAATCTAGCCAATTTTTCTTCTTTTATCTTATCTAAAAATTCAAATAAACCCTTATCTTTAATGTATTTATAATTATCTTTATTTAAATTATGAATTAAGTAAAAATCTATATAATCAGTTTGTAATCTTTTTAATTGTTCCTGAAAATATTTATCCATATCTTCCCTACTATTTATAAGCCATGTTGGTAGCTTAGTTGCTAAATTTACTTTTTCTCTATAACCGCCTTTTAGAACTCTACCTACGAAAGGTTCACTTTCTCCATCATGATATGGGTAAGCAGTATCTATATAATTCACTCCGTTATCAATAGCATCTCTTATCATTTCATAAGATTTTTCTTCATCTATTTTACTACCTATTTGTGGAAATCTCATACATCCAAAACCTAATAAAGACACTAATTCATTAGTTTTCCCTAATTTTCTATATATCATGTTAACCTCCCTAAAACTTTGAATTTTTTTAATTCACCCCTATTATAAAAATTATTCTTTGTTGCATATTATATTACTTTTTTAATAGTATTTATATATAATACTTATACTTGATTTATACATCTAAACAATTTATTTTTTTAATATCCTAAGATTTAAAAAACAACTGATGTTAAAGTACTGAATTAAAAGTCAGTTTTGCCATAAAAAAAATTAAAATGTAAGCTAATTTTGTGGTAAAATATATAATATAGTATTTATAAATTTTTTGAAAATACTACAAATTTGAAAAATAAGGAGAGTGATGGGAGATGGACCATAGTCCGTTGCGGACAAAATCTCATATTTCATCACTATTATTATCTAATAAACTAAACTAATTCGTTTATTCATTTATATAAATTAGTTATTTAATAGATAATATTAAGTGATGACATTTATATAAAACTGAATAAAGGATGTGTTGCCATGATAAGATATTACAAGAGCATCGACTCTAAATTAGAAAAACTTAATTCTTTTGAAAGTGGATGTTGGATAAATCTTGTTGAACCTAATCAAAGTGAAATTAATGAAATTTCTAATTTGTTAGATATAGATGTAGAAAACATAAAATCTGCTTTGGATGAAGAAGAACGTTCAAGAATAGATGTTGAAGATAATCACACACTTATACTTATAGATATACCTGTGGATGAAAGTGATGCAAAATCTTCTCATTATTCTACTATCCCCTTGGGTATTATTATAGTAGACAATGCTATTATAACAGTCTGTACTGCTCAAAGTAAAATTTTAAATGATTTTATTGTAGGTCATATTAAAGATTTCTATACTTATAAAAAAACTCGTTTTATACTTCAAATTCTTCATAAAAATGCAAGCTATTATTTACATTATCTAAGAAGAATAAATAAAATGACTACTATTATAGAAAGAGAAATTCATAAATCTATGAAGAATAAAGAACTTATTCAACTCCTAGAATTAGAAAAATCTTTAGTATATTTCTCTACATCTTTAAAAGCAAATGAATTAGTTCTTAATAAGATGGTTAGAACTACTAGCATAAAAAAATATTCAGATGATGAAGATTTATTAGAAGATGTTATAGTCGAAAATAGACAGGCAGTCGAAATGGCTACAATTTATGGAGATATACTAAGTCGAATAATGGATGCTTTTAGTGCTATTATAAGTAATAATCAAAATAATGTTATGCAATTTTTAACTTCTGTTACACTAATATTCTCCATTCCCACTATAGTATCAGGTTTCTTTGGTATGAATGTTCAAGGAATACCATTTGCTAATGATGTAAATGGATTTTGGTTAGTTCTATTAATAACTACTCTGATGTGTTTAATAATCACATTTTTCATGTCTAGAAATAAGCTATTATAACAATATTTTATTAAAAATTATGTTTTTTGTAATATATTTATAAAATTACAAAATTTTAGTTGTAAATATTTACATTTATATATATAATATAATATATAAATACATTATTCGCCCTGAAGGGGAGTAGCTTACACTTTTAGTGGATAATCAATCGTCATTCCAGTGTTTTCACTCGGTTGATTAGCAGGTTTACAAACTTGAAAGCAAGACCTTCAAAACAGATAGATTTTTATTTGTTTTGAAGGTTTTTTTAATTTTTTAATTTCTAGGAGGTATTACATGAATTATATTTTACTTATAATTGGCTTCATATTACTAGTAAAAGGTGCTGATTATTTCGTAGATGGAGCATCTACAATTGCAAAGGTATTAAAGATTCCGCCACTTATAATAGGCCTTACTATTGTAGCTTTTGGTACTAGTGCTCCTGAAGCTGCAGTTAGTTTTACTGCTTCTTTAAAAGGTCAAAATGGTATGGCAATGGGGAATGTAATAGGTTCTAACATATTTAACTTATTAATGGTTGTAGGTATGTCAGGATTTATAAAAACTTTATCAGTGGATAAATCTATTTTATCAAAAGAATTACCGTTTTTATTACTAACGTCATTATTGATTTTTGTTTTAACAGGAGATATATTCTTCCAAGAAAATGCTGTTAATATGCTAACTCGTGCTGATGGTATAGTTTTACTTATGTTCTTTGCTATATTTATGTATTCTTTACTTAATTCAGCTTTAAATTCAAGAAATAAATCTTCACTAGAAGAATCTTCTATATCTGCTGATGTATCTCATATGGATTGTTCTAGCGATACTTTAAGTGAAGGACTATTAAAGCAACCTTCTTTAACAAAACCAGCTATAATATCACTAGGAGGTATGATAGCTATAATAATAGGTGGTAAAATGGTAGTTGATTGTGCCTCAGCTATTGCTTCTACATTCGGAGTTAGTGATCAGTTAATAGGTCTTACTATTGTTTCAATAGGTACTTCACTTCCTGAATTTGTAACATCTATAATCGCTGCTACAAAAGGTGAATCTGATATAGCTTTAGGTAATGTAATTGGATCTAATATGTTTAATATTTTATTTATACTTGGTATATCAGCTATAATATCTCCTTTGACTATAAACTCAAAACTTTTTATAGATACTATAATTATGATAATATCAACAGCTTTAGTTTATATATTTGGATATAGAAAAAGAGATGTTAATAAATTAGAAAGTTGTATATTGATATTGCTATATATAGCTTATATTGCATATTTACTTCTTACAGCATAAAAAATCGTCTCAAAATTTTTTAATTTTGAGACGATTTTTTTAAGATTCTTTTTCATCATCAATTTCCATTTCTAGTTTCATACCTCGTAGCATATCTTCCAAGTTTTCTTTTATTTCTAATATATACTTTGGTACATATTCTTCATCTTCATTTTCATCTACTTTTTCTTGTAGACTAAATGGTGCCAATAAAAACTCATTAAAATTCATATCAATATCTGGCATAATTTCGACTATTTCTTTACAATTATCATAACCTTCAATCGCTAACATACTATACATATCTAAGCTTCTTTTATAATATACGTTTGCTAGCATATATTCACATTTTTTATTTCCTAACTTAAGTCCTTCTTTATAATATTTTTCAGCTTCTAAATCTTCATTTAATTTCATATTCAACTGACCTAAATTATAAATAGATTCAATACATCCTTTTGATCTAGCTTTTTCATACCAATATTTAGCATTGTCAGAATCCTTATAGTAAATATCATGTAATACACCCATAATATGTTGTGAATATATATTATCTTCATTAGCTGGGCCTTCAAACATTTTTTTTGCATCTTCATATAATTCTTCTTCAAAATACATTCTTCCTAAATGTATTTTAGAGTTTACATGATTTTGTTGTGCTCCTAAATGAAAATATTCTCTTGATTTTTCTTTGTTACTTAGTTTCTCATATATACATCCAATTTTATAACTTGACTGAGCATCCCCAGCTTTAGATGCTTTATCATACCAAATTATAGCTTCTTCTAGATTCTCTAATTCCTCATATATATTACCTAACTTAATTTGACATGATATATATGTTGAATTTTTTAAATAATAAGATATTGCTTTTTCTATCTCATTATTTTTATAATATAAGTCACCAATATTTTCAAGAGCTACTTTACATCCATCTATTATAGCTTCCTCATAATACTTTATAGCTTCTTCATAATTTTCATCTTCAAAATATAACCCTGCTAAATTATTTTTAGCCTCTAACATATTATCATTAGCTGACATTTGATAATATAATTTAGCTTTTTCTATGTCATTTTCTTTATTATAGAGATTTCCTAATCTGTACTTAGATAACATATCATTTTTATCAATAGCCATTTCATAATATTCTATAGCATCAGATAAGCTTTCTTGTCTATCATATATGTATGCAATTCTATATTGAGATTTTTCATCACCTAACTTAGCACTTTTTTCATAGTATTTCTTAGCTTCATCCAAGTTATCTTCCATTTCCATTAGTACACCTAGATTAAAGCAACCATCTATATGTCCTGATTTATATAGTTGCTTGTATAAAGACATTGTATACTTTTCATCATTTTTTTTGTCTAAAATGGCCAAGTTATATTTACAATCATCATTTAAAAGTACTGAACCCTTTTTATAATATTCATAAGCTTCTTCTTTCCTATTTAAAACAGTATATAATACCCCTAAATTAAAACATGCTACTCCTAAATTTGAATTTGCTGCCTCTTTTAACCACTTTTCGCTTCTTTGATAATCTTTAAGTTTAAAATGTGTTGTTCCTAAATTATTTTGTGCTTGTAAATGACCTAAGCTCGCTATTTTTTCATACCAATAAAGAGCATATTCATATCCATCTAATTTATAATACATATTACCTAAATCAAAAGCTGCATCTTCATATCCATTTTTATATGCCATATTAAACCATTTTTCAGCTTCGTTATAGTACTCTTTTTCTACATATATTTCCCCTAATTTATATTGTGATTTAACATATTCATCTAAAGCTGATTGTTTATATGCATCTATAGCCTGTTCTATTTTACCCATTTTTTCATACAAAGATCCTTTTGCATAAACAACCTTGGGATCATTTGGTATATTTCTTATTTTTCGTATAGAAAACTTTGTACCCTTCATATCAAACTCCTAATCATTTGAGATATCATAATATCCATAATTGTAATATACATAATTATATAACATAAGTTCTAGTGTATAATGTTATTTTTTCTTTTGTAATTATATTGTAATAATAATTGATAAATTTAATCAACTATTAGATTTTATTATTTACATACTGTATAATGTTATGTATAAGGTTTATTTTTATTGTCAAAAACTACTATTAGTAGTTTTTCTACCTCAACTTTACTGATTTTTAAATTATAGGAGGAAAATATATGGACATTGATTTACTTTTTAAAATAGTAGTTCTTATAGTATTACTTGGAATTACCATAAAAGTCATAAAATTAATTAGTGGTGCGGTTTTCAAGATTGCATTAATTTTATTTGTACTTTTATTATTATATAAAATGTTTTTATAAAAATTCAAATTGCCACCAATAAATTCTAATTGGTGGCACGGTGATTTTCTATAAATTATATATAAGTTATTTTATGCTTTTTAAATCTAAATATGCCTCTATTTGAGGAATATATAGCATATTATCCTTTATGTGTGTATTTCCGAACTCCTTAAGTTCTAATCCTTGTGTATCTTTAGTTATTTTATATTTTACAATATCTGTTTCATCATCTATAATTGCATTAAAAAACATACCTTCATATTGCTTGAACTTAAAGTTAAAATCATCTCTAGTAAGTTTTATATTTATCTCTTTCATATTTTACCTTCCTTATTTACAATTTTAAATATATTATAACTTATTAAATTATTAATATAAAGTTTTATGTATTTTTATTTTTTAATTATTACCTAAAAAAAATTTATTGATATAATATATTTATATATATATCGGTAGAGGTGATTTGTTATTAGTAAATTTAATTTTTTTTCATTACTTTTATTTCCACTAAGTATTTTAATTAACTATTTAGCTTCTAAGTTTCCATATTTTATTGAAAAATATTATTCTAATTTAGTTAATAAATTTTTAATTCAAATTTTAAGTAAAATAACAGGTATTTTTCCATTTTCATTATATGAATTATCTGTTTATTGTATTATTATATCAATAATATTGTTTATATTTTATACACTATTTATAATTTTTAAGACTCCTAAATTACTAATAAAATTTTTAAAGTCGTGTATACTTAATGTATTTTCTATATTATCTATAGCTTATTTTCTTTTTATAGTTTTATGGGGATTAAATTATAATAGGCCTGTATTAGAAGATACACTACTAAAAACTCACACTTTATATAACGATAAAAAAACAATATCGTTAGAATATAACAAAGAAGACTTAAAAAGTCTTTATAAATATTTAATTACTAAAACCAATCAAACTAGAAATCTTACTCTAGTAGACAATAATAATATTATGAAAGCTAACTCTGATTTTAAAAATATAATAAATCGAAGTAAACTTGGGTATGACAATATTTCAGATAAAATTCCTGGAATTAATGGAAATTTTGCTAAACCTAAGTATGTAATTTCTTCTAAAATTATGTGCTATAGTGGAATAACCGGTATATATTTTCCTTTTACTGGCGAAGCTAACATAAATATTGCTATTCCTGATATTAACATACCTTCAACTGTTTTGCATGAAATGGCTCATCAAAGAGGGTTTGCTAATGAAGATGAAGCTAATTTTATTGGATACTTAGCATGTATAAATCATCCTGATATTGATTTTAATTATTCAGGATATATATTAGCTTTAACATATACTTCATCTGCACTAAAAAAAATTGACTTTGAATCTTATAAGTCTCTAACTTCTACTATATCTAAGGATGTTATAAATGACTTAAAAAATAATAGTGAATTTTGGTCAAAATATGAAGGGAAAATAAATAATTTATCTAACAAATTTAACAATTCATACTTAAAAGCTAACGGAGTTAAAGAAGGTACTCAAAGCTATGGTAAAATGGTTAATTTACTATTAACTTACTATAAACTTTATAATTACAATTAAAAAATGGCAATGTAATAAACATATTTGTCTTTAAATATATTTATTGCATTGCTATTTAATTTTACTTTAAATCATTTAATATATTTGTTAAATTCAACTCATCTTCCTTTAACTTTTTTATTCTTTCCCTTATAACATTTTTGCATTCTACCACCCAACTTGAATTATCTATATCCTTTTCTATATTAAATGGAAATCCATCTTCTATACTTTCTATTTCCTTAGATATGATAAAAATTTCTTCCTTTAATTCTTCAATAGAATAAATAAATTCACATTCAATTTCATGATCAAATATATTAGATATCATTCTTAAAGTGGATAAGTCATTTGCATAATACGCCTCTTTGCTTCTTTTCCATAATTTCTTTTTTGCACTTGTAATATTCTTATTTACTTGAGGATGTAGTCTTCTTATTAACAATTTAAATATTCTTCTGGCTTCATACATTTCTAAATCACTTGCTTTTTTTAAATTAACGGAATTTTTACTTTTCTCAAATATTTTATCTATATCTAAATTATCTTTTAATAAAAATCCGATATCATAATCATCATTTAAATTTTCATTGTTTTTTTGTTTAGACAATATTATATCTATTTTTTTCCTTAATTGTTTTACATGTATATAAATCTTAAGTTCTTCCTTCATTAGTTCTGAAAATTTCAATAAGTATTCATATTCTAAATAGGGTTGCTTTATATATATACTATATTCTTTTTTTTCTATCAAATTAACATATTTATCTAATAAACTTTTATATTCTCGTTCATAATTTATAGACTTATACATTTTACTGCCCCCTAGTAAGTAATATTTATCCTATTATAAATACTTTCTTTCTTTGCAAATATCCTTTATTTTATAAAATAAATAGATTATATTTTTTGTAAACTCTAATTAAATATATTATATATTAATTAATTTTTTATTTTTAGATTATATAATGTTTGACAATTTTAACATTTTAATGTAATATTGTGTAGATAAAACTTTAACTCTGCTGAGGGAGTAGTTAGCACGTAAATGTGTGATTAGGTCAACATAATGACTTCGGTCTGGTCTAATCTTAAATAACGAGACTCATGCATGCTTTTTTAGTATGCATAAGTCTCGTTTTTTGTTTTTAAAAAAATTATAAGGAGAAATTTTATGAGTTTTTTATCGATTTTATTAACATCTTTTGCTCTTTCTATGGATGCATTTGCTGTGTCAGTCACAAAAGGTATGACATTAAAAAATTTAACTAAAAAGACTGCTTTTAAAATAGCAACTTTTTTTGGGCTATTTCAAGGAGGTATGCCACTTATAGGATGGATCTTGGGAATTAGCTTTGAACAATCTATAAAATCTTTTGATCATTGGATAGCTCTCATACTACTTAGCTGCCTTGGTTTAAAAATGATTTATGAATTTATAGAAAATAAAAAGAATAACTCTGAATATAAAATAGATATAGATTCTAATATAGAAAAAAATGAAACTAGTGATATTTCTAATAAAGAGCTTACTATGCTCTCTATTGCCACTAGTATAGATGCTTTAGCTATCGGTATAAGTTTTGCTTTTTTAAAGGTTAATATACTATCTGCTTCTATTTCTATTGCCACTATTACTTTTTTAATATGTCTTGTAGGAACATTAGCTGGTAACAAAATGGGTAGTATTTTTAAAAATTATGCTGAGTTATTAGGAGGAATCATACTTATATTAATTGGGATAAATATATTTAACGAACACACTGACTATATATCTAATTTACTTATTAACTTTATATAGTATATACTGTCTCATTTTTAGCATTTTAATCATATAAATATATTACGTAGAACTTCTACTAAAATATTTAACATGGAGTGTTGTATATGCATAAAGATAATATTTGTAAAGATAATATTTGTGATGGAAATTTTTCAAATTGTAATACATCGAAATATTATAATAAGTCATGTAAATTTTCAGAAAAATCTTTAAAAAACAAAAAAGCTAGCTCTTTAGGAAATATAGATAAACCTAGTTGTCCTCTATTCGTATATCCAATAAATTGCGCAGACTATCAGATTTATAATTTATTATGCAAGGCTATGGGGAAAGTCGTTGGATTAAAATTAGAAGATAGTGACTGTGTTTTAAGACTTCGTATTTGCGAAGTAAATCAATGTGCTGTTATGGGGAAAACTAGTTCTGGTAAGGGACCTATATATGTTAAAATAAGCTCTATTCAGTATATAGATTTCGGAAAAGAAGTATATGTAAATCCATATTGTAATAATGCTATTGCTGGGACTGCCGGACCTCAAGGGCCTAAAGGTGAAACTGGTCCTATGGGCCCTACTGGACCTCAAGGACCTAAAGGTGAAATTGGTCCTATGGGCCCTGCTGGTTCTCAAGGACTTAAAGGTGAAACTGGTCCTATGGG
>NZ_NOJZ02000012.1 GCF_002251085.2 Romboutsia maritimum
TTACCTTACCAACTAGCTAATCAGACGCGGGTCCATCCTGTACCGCTAAAGCTTTGGTGCTTCGAAGATGTCTTCATAGCACTTTATCTCGTATTAGCATACCTTTCGGTATGTTATCCGTGTGTACAGGGCAGGTTACCCACGCGTTACTCACCCGTCCGCCGCTCTTTCCCGAAGGAAATCGCTCGACTTGCATGTGTTAGGCACGCCGCCAGCGTTCATCCTGAGCCAGGATCAAACTCTCAAATAAAAGTTTTGATGGGCTCAGATACTGTTATATATCTGGCTTTGTTTGGTTGTTTCAAATTCTATAAATTAACCTACTGTTTAATTTTCAAAGTTCATTTTTTCTTGCTGTCCCTTTTCTTAAGGACAAGTAATAATATACTATACATTTAACAGTAGGTCAATAGTTTTTATAAAGTTTTTTCATTTTTTTTAAACATTTTTTTCATATTCTTTTTTTAGCTTTTCTATTATCTTTCTTTCTATTCTAGAAACAGTCATTTGAGATATTTCTAATTCATTTGCTATAGCTGATTGAGTTTTGTCTAAGAAGAATCTTTCTTTAAATATCTTTAATTCTAATTCATTTAAATTTTCCATGAATTTATTTATAAAATCTTTTTGTTCTATATTTCCAAAACTACTTTCTTCTTTTCCTATTTTATCAATTAGAGTTATATCCTTATCTTCAGAATCATCATTACTTGATGCATCCAAAGATATTGGTTGATATCCATATGAAGCTTCCATTGCTTCTAAAACATCTTCTTCTCTACACCCTATATACTCTGCTATCTCTTTAACTTTAGGGTGTTTTTTATTTTTCTGTTCAAGAAATACTCTAGCTTCACTTATTTTCTTACTTAATTCCTGAACTCTTCTAGGAACTCTTAAGGTCCAAACTTTATCTCTAAAATACTTTTTTATTTCTCCCATTATTGTTGGAGTTGCAAAACTAGAAAATTCAAAACCTTTATCTATGTCATATCTGTCAATTGCATATATTAATCCTAATGATGCAACTTGATAAATATCTTCAAATTCAACACCCTTATTCATATATTTCTTAGCTAATATATTTACTAAGTATAAATTTTTCTCAATTAAAATATTTCTAATTTCTCTATCCTTATCCTTGTTATACATCTTGAACAGTTCTTTTGTATCCATATCTAGGTAAGTCGTAGCATTAGCTACTTTTTTCATTAAATATCAACTCCTAAATACTTAGTCATTTTTATTATTGTGCCATCTTTGTCATTAGATTCAATACTTACATCATCCATTAATGATTGTATTATAAATAATCCTAATCCATTTTCTTTAGGATTTTCTAAATCAGGTGCTTTTATCTTACTAATATCGTAGCCTTGTCCATTATCTTGTATTTCAATATTTAATCCATTATCTAATATCTTAAATGTTATATTAAATATATCATCATTACTATGCTTTATGGCATTTGTGCATGCTTCTGATACAGCTACTTTTATATCTTCTATATCATCTATCGGAAATCCAATCTTATTTGCTATACCTGATGTAGTTAATCTTATTATTCCTACATACTGTGGATTGGAAGTTATTTCCATTCTTATAGTTTCACAAGTCAAATTTTATCCCTCCACCTTAAATATTTTATCTAGACCTGTTATAGTAAAAATCTTTCTAACATTATTTCTAGGATTTATTATGTATATTTCTTTATTTACCACTTTTAGCTTTTTTAAAACACCTATCATAACACCTAACCCTGTTGAATCTATATACTCTAAATCTTTAAAATCCATTTTTATGTCTATCATGTCTTGGTCAGCTAATCCATGTAAATATTCTTTCAACTTATCTGCTGTTGAAACATCCAATTCTCCCTTTAAAGCTACTTCCCATAGACACTCTTGATCATTTAATTTAGAATCTATATTTATTGACATAGATATACCTCCTCATCATACACGCTTATCTTTTTATAATCTTAAAAATTTTTGTTAAACTAGCTACTTTACTAAATAAACCTATAATATCATCTGTACTTTTCGTTATTGCTGCAACATTTTCTATCGTTTCGTGTATATATCTTTCATCATAGTCAACTATTTTATATACCTTTTCAACAACTTTATTTGCGCTATTCAATAACTTGCTTATGTATATAGCTATAATTAATGCAGATGCGCCAAATAATACCGCTCCAATTTGCCAACCTAATGCATTCATTATTTATTCTCTCCCTCATCATTAAAGCTCTTACTTATTACTATTTCATCTTCAGAAATTTTTATATTATCATCTTCAGAATTTTCATCTATTATATTTGTTATTTTATCTTTTACTTCTTCAAACGTTCCACGTAGAACTCCTTTTGGATTCTCTTTTACTTCCTCAAATTTATCTTTTGTTTGCTTTCTTAATTCAGAACCTTTTTTAGGGGCAAAAAATAACCCAGCTATAAATCCAAATAAAGCTCCTAAAAATAAATACTTTCCACTTCTTCCTTTCATACTAGCTATTCCTCTCCAATCTTGATATTATTTTTTATTTATATTATATATAAGTATACAGAAGAAGAATAGGATAATATCCTATTCTTCTTCTATATTTATTTTGGCAATAGAAACTACATTAACTTCGCTCTCAGTCTTCATTAGTTTTACTCCGCTTGTTACTCTTCCGAATAATGAAATCTCACCAACTCTAATTCTTATTAATACTCCATCAGAATTTATAATCATAATTTCATCATCTTCATTTACTAACTCAGCTCCAACAATTTCACCTGTTTTTTCTGATATATTGTAAGTTTTTATACCTTTTCCAGCTCTTATTTGACTTCTATACTCTTCAATATCTGTTCTCTTTCCAAATCCATTTTCACTAACTACGAGTACATCTGTACCTTCATCACAAAGTCCCATAGATACTACTTTATCTCCTTTAGATAAAGTTATACCTTTAACACCCATAGCTGTTCTACCCATATGTCTTATATCATTTTCATCAAATCTGATAGACATTCCTTTTCTAGTAACTAAAAGAACTTCTTTTTCTCCATCAGTAATTTTAACATCAATAAGTTCATCATCTTCTCTAAGTCCTATAGCTATAAGACCTGATTTATTTATATTTTTAAATTCTTCTCTCTTAGTCTTTTTCACTATACCCTTTTTAGTAGCTAATAATAAATAACTATTTTCACTTGTTCCATCTATAGGTATTAATGTTGCTATTTTTTCGTCAGGACCTAACTGTAGTAAGTTAACTATAGCAGTTCCTTTTGCTTGTCTCTTTCCTTCAGGTATTTCGTATGCATCTAATCTGAATACTCTACCTTTATTTGTAAAGAATAACAATCTACTGTGTGTTGTAGTTGTAACAAGGTGTTTTACAAAGTCATCTTCTCTTGTTGTAAGAGCTGCAATTCCTTTTCCACCTCTTTTTTGACTTCTATAAGTATCTGATGGTAATCTTTTAATATAACCAAAATGAGTAAGAGTTATCGCTATCTCTTCATCACTTATAAGGTCTCTCATATCTATTTCACCTTCAGCATGTCTTATTTCTGTTCTTCTTTCATCTGCATGATTTTCTTTTATAACAAGCATTTCTTGTTTGATTACATTTAAAAGAATTCTCTTATCTGCTAATATTTCTTTTAATCTATTTATTTTTTTGATTAATTCTTCATATTCAGCATCAATCTTATCTCTTTCTAATCCTGTAAGCCTTTGAAGTTTCATATCAAGTATAGCTTGAGCTTGAAGTTCTGATAAACTAAACTTCTCTATTAATCCAGCCTTAGCTTCTTGAGCATTTTTTGAACTTCTTATTAAACTTATTACTGCATCTATATTATCTAAAGCTATTTTTAATCCCTCTAATATATGAGCTCTAGCTTCAGCTTTATTTAAATCAAATTGTGTTCTTCTAGTAACAACATCTTCTTGATGTTTAACATAATGATATAAAATTTGTTTAAGATTTAATATTTTGGGCTGACCATTAACTAATGCTAGCATTATTATGCTAAAAGTATCTTCCATTTGAGAATGTTTATAAAGATTATTTAATACTATATTAGCATTTGCATCTCTCTTAAGCTCTATAACTATTCTCATACCATTTCTATTACTTTCATCTCTTAAATCAGAGATACCTTCTAACTTTTTATCTTTAACTAATTCAGCTATTCTTTCAACCAATCTAGCTTTATTTACTTGATATGGTATTTCTGTAACAATTATTTGTTGTCTTCCTTTAGCTAGTTCTTCAATGTATGCCTTTGCTCTAACCTTTACTTTACCTCTACCAGTTCTGTATGCGTCAGCTATATTTTCTTTTCCCATTATGATAGCTGATGTTGGGAAATCTGGCCCTTTTACATATTCACTTAATTCTTCAATACTACACTCAGGATTGTCTATTAAGTGTACAGTAGCATCTATTACCTCACCTAAGTTATGAGGAGGTATTGAGGTTGCCATACCAACAGCGATACCATTTGATCCATTTACCAAAAGATTTGGATATCTACATGGTAATACAGACGGTTCTTTTAACGATTCATCAAAGTTTGGTATATAATCTACAGTTTCTTTATCTATATCTCTTAATAGCTCAAGAGATAATTTACTCATTCTAGCTTCTGTATAACGCATTGCGGCAGGTGAATCTCCATCTACAGAACCAAAGTTACCATGACCATCAACTAATAGTCCTCTAGTTGAGAAATCTTGAGCCATTCTGACCATTGCAAGGTATACTGCAGTATCTCCATGTGGGTGATACTTACCTAAAACGTCCCCGACAATACGAGCAGACTTTCTATAAGGTTTATCTGGAGTTAAATTTAATTCACTCATTGAATATAATATTCTTCTATGAACTGGCTTTAATCCATCTCTTACATCTGGAAGAGCACGACCAGCTATAACACTCATCGCATAATCTATATACGATTTTTTCATTTCATCGGCTATTTCAATAGGGAGTATTCTGTTATTTTCTTCCATGGATACTCATCCCCTTTCTCTATATATCTAAATTTCTAACAAATTTTGCATTTTCTTGTATAAATTCTTTTCTTGGAGCAACTTTATCCCCCATAAGCATAGAGAATACTTCATCTGCTATAGCAGCGTCATCTATAGAAACTTGTAATAAAGTTCTAGTTTCTGGATTCATTGTAGTGTCCCATAATTGTTCTGCATTCATCTCTCCAAGACCTTTATATCTTTGAAGCTCTACTCCATTTCTTCCAATCTCTTCTAATAAAATATTTAACTCTTCATCTGAGTAAACATAATGTTCTTTCTTTTGCTTTTTCACTTTATATAAAGGTGGTTGAGCTACATAAACGTAACCATTCTCTATAAGTGGTCTCATATATCTGAAGAAGAATGTTAAAAGTAATGTTCTTATATGAGCTCCATCTACATCGGCATCGGTCATTATAACTATTTTATGGTATCTCGCCTTTTCTAAGTCAAAATCATTTCCTATACCGCAACCATATGCAGTTATCATATTTTTTATCTCTTCTGAAGATAATATTTTATCTAATCTAGATTTTTCAACATTAAGTATTTTACCCCTTAAAGGTAAAATTGCTTGAGAATGTCTATCTCTACCTTGCTTTGCTGAACCTCCAGCAGAATCCCCTTCGACTAAGAATATTTCACTTTTTGAAGGATCTTTTTCAGCACAATCAGCTAGCTTACCTGGTAAAGAAGTACTCTCTAATACACTTTTTCTTCTTGTTAATTCTCTAGCTCTTTTTGCCGCTTCTCTTGCTCTTTGAGCTCTAAGACCTTTTTCAACTATTATTTTAGCTGTTACTGGATTTTCTTCTAAGAATGATCCTAACTCTTCTACTGTTACACTATCAACAATACCTCTCATATCTGTATTTCCTAATTTTGTCTTAGTTTGACCTTCAAATTGAGGTTCTGGTAACTTAACAGAAACTACAGCTGTAAGACCTTCTCTTATATCTTCACCTAATAAATTAGGCTCGCTCTCTTTTAATAATTTATTTCTTTTTGCATAATCATTTATTGTTTTAGTAAGTGCAGCCTTAAATCCACTTAAATGTGACCCACCTTCATGAGTACTTATATTATTAGCAAAAGAATATATGTTCTCTGTATAACCATCAGTATACTGCATTGCTAATTCTACAACACAATCCTTAATTTTCTTATCTATATAAACAGGATCTTCATGTATTGCTGTTTTTGTTTTATTTAAGTATTTAACATACTCTATTAGTCCACCCATGTAATGGAATTCTTTCTTTTTTTCAATATCATGTCTTTTGTCTTCAAATACTATTTTTATCCCTTTGTTTAAGAAAGATAACTCTCTAAGTCTATGCTCTAGAGTTTCGTATTTGAAATCAACTTCATCAAATATAGTAGCATCTGGCATGAATTTTACTACTGTTCCAGTATGAGAAGCTTCTCCAACAACTTCAAGATTTGATGTTGCTACTCCTCTTTCATATGTCTGTCTGTATATTTTTCCATTTCTATATACCTCTGCAACTAACCACTCCGATAAAGCATTAACTACAGAAACACCAACTCCATGAAGACCTCCAGATACCTTGTATCCTCCGCCTCCAAATTTTCCTCCTGCATGAAGAACGGTTAAAACTGTTTCTAAAGTTGACCTTCCTGTTTTTGGGTGAACTTCAACTGGTATACCTCTTCCGTTATCAGTTACTAAAATACTCCCATCTTCGTTTATAGACACGTATATTTCTGAGCAATAACCTTGTAATGCCTCATCTATACTGTTATCTACTACTTCATAAACTAAATGGTGTAAACCTCTAGGTCCTGTTGAACCTATGTACATCCCAGGTCTTTTTCTAACGGCTTCTAATCCTTCTAATACTTGTATCTGACTTGCACCGTATTCTTGTTTCATTTAGTTCCCTCCATTCTCTATGTTTATAACTTGTCCTTGCTCGATATTAAAGATAGTTGTATTGCTCTTATCAAATATATTTTTATGTGAAACTTCAGCAGTTGTTATAAACATCTGAACTTTACTTAAATTATTTACTAACAATTTTTGTCTAGTTTCATCTAATTCACTAAATACGTCATCTAGTATCAAAATAGGAAATTCTCCTACTTCTTTTTTTATTAATTCTATTTCTGACAATTTTAAAGAAATTGAAGCTGTTCTTTGTTGTCCTTGAGAACCATAAAGTCTTACATCCAAATCATTTATAAATATATTTAAATCATCTTTGTGTATTCCATATCTAGTTGTTCTAGTTTCAATATCATGTTCCCTGCTATTTGTAAGCTTATCTAAAAATTTGTCATATACACTTGAAACTGTATCTTCCTCGCAAATACCAAGCTGATTTTTATAAGATATTGATAATTTTTCAATTCCATTTGTTAAATTTTCATGCATTTTCATAGCTATATCTGATATTTTTTTTATAAAATCTCTTCTTAAAATATAGATGTAACTTCCGTATTTTGCTAAATTTTCATCATATACATCTAACAAATTTTTATCAATATAATTAGTTTTTAATAATTTATTTTTTTGAAATAAAATTTTATTATAACTAGTCAAATAATTATAATATTTAGGTATGATTTGGCTAATCTCTTTGTCTATAAACAATCTTCGCTCTTTAGGTCCTTCTTTTACTAATTTTAAATCTTCTGGCGAAAATATTACAACATTTAAATTTCCAAGTAATTCATGTATTTTTTGTATGTGAATTTTATTAACTTTTATGCCTTTTTTATTTTTTCCAATAGCTACTTCTATTAGACGCATACTACCATATTTGAAAAAATTTCCTCCAACATATAAATTTTCACTATTAAATTTTATAATTTCTTTGTCTTTGTTCGTTCTAAATGATTTTCCAAAAGATAGCATATATATAGATTCTACTATATTTGTCTTTCCTTGGCCATTTTTCCCAACTAAAAGATTTATTTTTTCATTGAATTCTATGTGTAAATCATTATAATTTCTAAAATTGACTAATTGTAAATTCTTTAGTCGCATAAAAGGCGCTCCTTTTTATACTACTTTTATTTTATTTCCTTCTACTTCAACTATATCTCCTGATCTTAATTTCTTACCTCTTCTAGTTTCTACTTCTCCATTAACTTTAACGACACCTTCTTGTATTAAGAATTTTGCATGTCCTCCAGTAGAAGCAAGATCAACTAGTTTAAGAAATTGATCTAATTTTATATATTCTGAGTCTATATATTTTTCAATCATGTTGACTCCTCCTATTCAATATTTTTATAATATTTTCTAAATAACGGTTTAAAAGTATATTATATCACAAAATCAGTAACAAAAACCCAACTAATAAAAAGTTGGGTTTTTTGTCTATTCTATAAATTTGATGATATTCTTACTGGTAATAGTAAATATGTATAATTAATTCCATCTACTGGCTTTATAATACAAGGATTAACATTTGTAGTGAATTCAATAAAAATTTCTTCACTATCAATATTTTTTAGTCCCTCTAATAAATATCTTGAATTAAAAGCTATATCTAAATAATCTCCATCTAATTCTAATGAAACTTCTTCATAAACATTTCCCTTGTCAGTATTAGAAGTTATAGCCATTACATTATCTCTTATAGATAATTTTATAAGGTTATTTTTTTCAGATTGAGATAGTAAAGATGCTCTTTCTATACTGTTTAAAAGATCTTTAGTATTCAATTTAATTCTTGAGTTATGTTCTCTTGGAAGTAATTTTTTATAATCTATAAATTCTCCTTCAAGAAGCCTTGTTATTATTTTTGTTTCATTGATGATAAATATAGCATTTTTATCATCAAAACCAAGTTTTACATCTTCTTCTGATGAAAGTAAACTATTAACATCAGTAAGTGTTTTTCCTGGAATTATAACTTTGGCGTTGTTATCTATATTATCTACAAAACAAGTTCTAACCGCAAGTCTATATCCGTCAATTGCAACAAGGCTGATGTTTCCCTCAACAATTTCTAAAAGTTCACCCATTAAAATTGGTTTTGTTTGATCTTGAGATATTGCAAATACAGTTTGTTTGATCATATTTTTTAATAAGTCTTGAGGAATACTATATAAATCATTTTCATTCACTTCTGGTAATCTAGGATATTCTTTTGCAGATTCTCCTTTTATTTTAAATCTAGAGTTTACACAATTTATATATATATTATTTTCAGAATCAACTTCTATTTCTACAAATGAATCTGGTAATTTTCTAATTATATCTCCAAAAAGTCTGGCATTTACTACAATTTCACCTTCTTCTACTACTTCTGCTTGGACATGTGTTTCTATTCCTATTTCTAAATCATATCCAGTCAACGTCAATTGATCTCCTTTAGCAGATAATAAAATCCCTTTTAAAAGTTCTAAAGTAGTTTTTCCATTGATAGCTTTTTGAGCGATACCTATCTTATGAGCTAAGAGTTTTTGATTGCAAATTATTTTCAATGTGGATAACCTCCTTGCGAATTTTATATAAAAAAATAAATAAAAATAATAGTAGTAATAGTAGTAGGTGTTGTTGATAATGTGAATAAGTATATACACCGTAATAAGCGCAAAGATATCAACATGTGTATAAAATGTTAATATCTTTGTTGATTTTCTTATAATATTATGTGTATAAAATATTGACAAAAAAACAATGCACATTCTATTAACAGACTATTAACAGACAAATGTTAATAAATTATCCTTTTAAATCAGATATTATTTTGTCTATTTTGATTTTTATATCTTCATTCTCTAGTATATCTCTAGCTACTTTATCATGAGCATGAATAACAGTTGTATGATCTCTTCCTCCGAACTCTTCACCTATTTTTGGTAGAGATAAATCTGTAAGTTCACGAGATAAATACATAGCTATTTGTCTTGGATACGCTATAGATCGTGTTCTCTTTTTTGAATTGAAATCTTCCATTTTTAAGTTAAAAGCAGAAGATATTTTTTCTTTTATTCTATTTACAGTAATTTCCTCATTTTTAGAGGATGTAATAATATCTTTTAAAGCTTCTGTTGCAAGATCAAATGAAATCATTCTATTAGTAAGAGAAGAATATGCAACAACTCTAGTAAGAGCACCTTCTAATTCTCTAATATTTGATTTTATGTTTTTAGCAATATAAGTCATAACCTCATTTGACACTTCTATATCTTCCATTTGAGCTTTTTTGCGCAAAATAGCAATTCTAGTTTCAAAATCAGGAGCTTGTATATCTGTTATAAGTCCCATCTCAAAACGAGATCTAAGTCTATCTTCTAGTGTAGGAATGTCTTTTGGTGGTCTATCACTAGAAATAATTATTTGTTTATTAGCTTCATGTAAAGTATTAAATGTATGGAAAAACTCTTCTTGAGTTCCTTCTTTACCTGCTATAAATTGAATATCATCAATTAGTAATACATCTACATTTCTATATTTGTTTCTAAATTCTTCATTTCGATCATTTTTTATAGAATTTATAAGTTCATTTGTAAATTTTTCAGATGAAACGTAAACAACTTTAGGATCTTTTTTTTGAGTCATTATATGATGCCCGATAGCATGCATTAAATGTGTTTTTCCTAATCCAACACCTCCATATAAGAAAAGAGGATTGTAAGCTTTAGCTGGAGATTCGGCTACTGCAACACATGCAGCATGAGCAAATCTATTACTACTTCCTATAACAAAAGTATCGAAAGTATATTTAGGATTTAAATTAGGATAATTTTTTTTCACATTAGAAATTTTATTTTCTTCATCTAATCCCTCAACTTCTTTTTCGCTTAATACGAATTTTATATTGTATTTTTTTAGAGATAATTGATTTACTGAACTTTCGATAAGGTTCAAGTATCTATCTTCTAATATACTTTTTGTAAATTCATTTGGAACTAAAAGTATTAAATCATTTAAATATATCTTTAAAGGTATAATTTGCTTAAAAAAAGCATTAAAACTAGGGGGAGATAGTTCTCCTTTTATAAGTTGCAGTGTTTTGTTCCATAAAGAAACTATATCCATAATATAAACCTCCGAACAAAATAATTAACATTTTCCACAAAGTTATTAACAAAAAAAGAAAAAATCTATATAAATTTGACAAAATAACTAAACTAATGGATAAGGATGTGGATAAAGTTATAATAAAAAAATTTATTACATAAATTGAGAAAGATATAAACAATATGTATATAAAGTTATAAATAGTCTAAACATAGAATAAAGGTACTTTATAACTAAAGTATTGTCTTGAAATTTATAAGTTATACACATTTATATCCACAGCTTGTGAATAAACTTGATAAGTTGATAACTTTTATAAACATTATCAACAAGTATATTAATAATATCAGAATATATGTCAAACTTCAATACGATATAGGGAATTTATCCACAATATCAAGAGGCTGTTGATAAGAATCAAATATTATAATAAAATAGTATAAATTAGATTAAATATGTGGATTATATAGAAAAAAATATTATATCCCCTATATACTAATTTTAATAAACGCGTATACTATATATAATAGATAGTAATTTGTGGTTTTGAGAGGTCAAAAACACGTTGACAATGAATATAAAAGCATTTATAATTGTATGTGTTATGTTTACTTTGAGGGTAAAGTTATTATTTTTATAAACGGAAAAACAATCTGAAAGGCGGTGCAATAAATGAAAAGAACTTATCAGCCAAAGAAAAGACAAAGAAAGAAAGAACATGGTTTCAGAAAGAGAATGAAGACGTCTAACGGAAGAAACGTGTTAAGAAGAAGAAGAGCTAAAGGAAGAAATAGATTAACTCATTAATAATTAAAAAAGGCCGCTGTGAAAGTGGCCTTTTTGTGTAGAAAAATAATTATTAGCTGTGTTTATGGAGGAATAGTATATGGACTTTAATAGGACACAAGGGTTAAAGAAGGACTCTGATTTTAGAAAAGTATATAAACACGGTAAATCTTTTGCAAATAAATATTTAGTAATGTATATACTTAAAAATAAATCAGATTGTAGTCGAGTTGGAATATCTGTATCTAAAAAGGTAGGAAAAGCGATTACTCGAAACAAAGTTAGAAGATTAATAAGAGAATCTTATAGATTATATATTGATGAAAAAGTAAAAACTGGATATGACATAGTTTTTATAGCAAGAGTATCTAGTAAAGATGCTAGCTTTAATGATATACAAAAATCATTAAAACATTTAGTGAAAAAATCAGATATGTTTGTTTAGAATAGATAAGACAATTAGGATATATAATAAGCATGGAGGTCTTTACTTTGAATAAAATAAAATATATATTGAAGGAAATTAATATGTATTTATCGAAAATATGTATTTGCTTAGTAAGATTTTATCAAAAATATATATCTCCTTTAAAAGGTCCAACTTGCAGATTTTATCCTACATGTTCACAATATTCAATCGAGGCATTTAAAAAATATGGATTATTTAAAGGTATGTATCTGACAATAAGAAGAATATTGAAATGTCATCCTTTCCACCCAGGGGGTTATGACCCTTTGAAATAAATTGATAAGATACTTTAGGAGGTATAAAAATTGAATATAATAAGCAATGTATTAGGACATGCTTTAAGAATAATATTTGAATTTGTTAATAATTATGGACTATCAATAGTGTTATTTACAATTTTCGTAAAAGTATTATTGTTACCGCTTACAATTAAGCAAACAAAATCTACAAAAGCAATGCAGGACATGCAACCTAGATTAAAAGAAATACAAGAAAAATATAAAGATAAGCCAGAAAAGCAACAACAAGAAATTATGAGTCTTTACAAAGAAACTAATTTCAATCCATTATCAGGATGTTTACCTTTATTAATACAAATGCCTATATTATTTGGATTATTTAGTGTTTTAAGAGATCCTGTAAAATATAGTGTTTTCGCAGATCAAGCAGCTTTTGTAGCATCAGATAACGGATTTTTATGGCTAGCAAGTTTAACAGGAACGAATAATCTGAGTATGGGGATACTTTCAGGGGTGAGTGCATATGTAATGCAATCTGTAATGACGCCAGGTGATCAGCAACAAGCTTCAATGAAGACTATGTCATATGTTATGGCAGCTATGTCTTTTTGGTGGGGATATACTTTTCCAGCAGGGTTAGCAGTATATTGGACAGTAAGTAACTTATTCTCAATAGCTCAATACTACTTAATAATGAATCCTTTAAAAGCTAAGCTAGCTAACTCTAAGGAGGTAGTAATAGATGAGAAGAAGCCTAGAATTAAAAAGTAAAACAAAAGAAGAGGCAATAAATAAAGCTTTACAACAACTAAATGTAAAGTTAGAAGACTTAGAAGTCGAAATTATAGAAAATCCTACAAAAGGATTTCTTGGATTTATAGGTTCAAAAGATGGAACTTATAAATTTACAGTTATAGAAAGAGAAACAGATATAGCTAAAAAATTCATAGAAAATATACTTAAAAATGCTAATATTACAGCTAAGGTTAATGTAACCCAAGAAAACAATTTAATTAAAGTAAACATTGAAGGCAATGATGCTGCAAGTTTAATTGGTAGAAGAGGCGAAACACTAGATTCTATTCAATTTTTAACAGGTCTAGCACTTAACAAAGTAAATAAAGATTCTCATATGAGAGTTCTTGTGGATATCGAGAATTATAGATCTAAAAGAGAAGAATCTTTAGTAAGATATGCAAGTAAAGTAGCTAGAGAAGTAGCTAAAACTAAAAAAACTAAAAAATTAGATTGTATGAATCCTTATGAAAGAAGAATTGTTCATTCAGCTCTTCAAAACGACAAATATGTTATTACGTATAGTGAAGGAACAGACCCTTACAGAAGATTAGTTATAGAGTATAAAAGATAAAACTTAACCTCCTAGATTATAGGGGGTTTTATTTTTGAAATTTATTTTATATAATATTAGGATTAAGGAAAGAATTAAGATAACATAGATAAATTAAGATAACGAGAGGTGAAAAATTTGTTTATAGATGATACAATAGCAGCAATTGCAACAGCTCCTGGCGAAGGAGGAATAGGAATAATAAGAATAAGTGGAGATAGATCACTTTCTGTTGCTCAACAAATATTCAGATCAATGTCAGGAAAATCTATTGAAGATTATAACACAAGAACATTAATATATGGAAAAGTAGTAGATAATGAAAATGTAATAGATGAAGTACTATTAGCATATATGAAAGGCCCTAATTCATACACGTCAGAAGATGTTATTGAGATAAATTGCCATGGTGGATTTATTTCAGTAAAGAAAATATTAGAATTAATATTATCTAAAGATGTAAGGTTAGCTGATAGAGGAGAATTTACAAAAAGAGCATTTTTAAATGGAAGAATAGACTTATCTCAGGCAGAAGCTATTATAGACGTAATAACAGCAAAAACAGATATGGCTCATGAGGTAGCTCAAAATCAATTAGAAGGTTCGCTATCAAACAAAATAAAAGAACTAAGATTTAAAGTAACAGAAGTACTAGCTCATTTAGAAGTTTCAATAGATTTTTCAGAAGAAGATGTTGAAGAAATAACTTATAAGACACTTAGACAAAAATCTGAAGAAATTAGAAATGAAATCAAAAAATTATATGATACAGCTGAAAGCGGAAAAATCCTTAGAGAAGGATTAAAAACAGTAATAGTAGGAAAACCAAATGTAGGTAAATCATCATTATTAAATTCTATTTTAGGAGAAAATAGAGCAATAGTTACGGATATACCGGGTACTACTAGAGATGTAATAGAAGAATTTGTAAATATAAAAGGGATTCCTCTTAAGATAGTAGATACTGCTGGTATAAGAGAAACTGAGGATGTTGTTGAAAAAATTGGAGTAGAGAAATCTAGAGAATCATTTAATACTGCAGATTTAATTATCATGGTTCTAGATGCATCTAATAAATTAAGTGATGATGATATAGAGATATTACAACAAATAGAAAATAAGAGAACTATAGTTTTATTAAATAAAACAGATTTAAATAAACAAATAGAAGAAGACATGCTAAAGCAATATGTTGACAGTAATAGTATAATAAAAATATCAGCATTACAAAATGAAGGAATAGAAGAATTATATGATAAAATAGAATCTATGGTTTATAAAGGAAGTGTCAAAAATACTTCGAATTTAATGATTACAAATTCAAGACATAAAGATGCATTATCTAAAGCATATGAATCTATAAATGATGCAATAATTGCTATTGAGCAAAACATGCCGTATGATTTTATAGAAGTAGATTTTAAAAACATATGGGATTATTTAGGATATATAAATGGAGATACAATAAAAGAGGATTTATTAGATACTATATTTAGTAATTTCTGTATAGGTAAGTAATTTAATATTATAACCGGTCGGTCTTAATACTTAAATATATATAAATTATAATGATAAATTTAAATTATTATTGTGATTTTCGTGAAACATTAAGGTTTAATAGAAAGGAGATATAATGAAAAAGTTTAATGCAGGAGAATATGATGTAGTCGTTGTTGGAGCTGGACATGCTGGATGTGAAGCTGCCTTAGCAACAGCAAGGATGGGACAAAAGACACTAGTTGTAACATTGTCTTTAGATTCTATAGGAATGATGCCATGTAATCCATCTATAGGTGGTACAGGTAAAGGACAATTAGTAAAAGAAATAGATGCTTTAGGTGGACAAATGGGTATAAATGCAGATAAAACATTTATACAAAGTAGAATGTTAAATACAGCAAAAGGACCAGCTGTACATTCATTAAGAGCGCAAGCAGATAAGTTTAAGTATCACACAGAAATGAAAAGAACCTTAGAAGATGAACCTAACATAGATATAGTTATGGATGAGGTTGTTGATATATTACATGAAGGAAATGTAGTTAAAGGAGTAGTCACAAAACTAGGTTGTATATATGAAGCTAAAGCTGTAGTTTTAGCAACAGGAGTTTACTTAAACTCTAAGATATATATGGGAGAAGTTTCATTTCATGAAGGACCTAATGCATTAGGATATGCAAAGCATTTAACAGAAGGATTAGTAAATTTAGGCTTAAATATGAGAAGATTTAAAACTGGTACACCAGCTAGAATTCATAGAGATAGCATAGATTTTTCGGTTATGGATAGACAAGAAGGAGATAAAAAGATTACACCATTCTCTTTCTTAAGTGAAAATTTAAATATCAATCAAGAACCATGTTATTTAACTAGAACCAATTTAGATACACATGCAGTAATTTTAAATAACTTAAGCAGATCTGCTATGTATGGTGGAAAAGTAGAAAGCACAGGTGCTAGATATTGTCCATCTATAGAAGATAAAGTTGTAAGATTTAATGATAAAGAATCACACCAAATATTTATTGAGCCAGAAGGAATAGATACAAAGGAAATGTATATTCAAGGTATTTCGACAAGTTTACCTTATGAAGTGCAAATACAAATGTATAAGACTGTAAAAGGTTTAGAAAATGCTCAAATAATGAGACCTGCTTATGCTATAGAATATGATTGTATTGATCCTACTCAATTAAAAATATCTCTTGAAATTAAAGGTGTTGAAAATTTATTTAGTGCAGGACAATTTAATGGAACTTCAGGATATGAAGAAGCAGCATCTCAAGGTCTTATAGCTGGTATAAACGCAGCATTAAAAATACAAGGAAAAGAACCTTTTGTACTTGATAGAGCAGAAGCATATATTGGAGTATTAATAGATGATTTAGTAACAAAAGGAACTAATGAACCTTATAGAATGATGACATCTAGATCAGAATATAGATTATATTTAAGACAAGATAATGCGGATATGAGACTTACTCAAAGAGGATATGATATAGGGTTAGTTAAAGAAGATAGATATCAAAGATTTTTAAATAAAAAAGATGAAGTTGAAAAAGAATTAGAGAGATTAAAAACTGAAAGAGTAACACCAAAAGAAGTGAACCACCTTCTTTTAGAAAAGGGTGCATCTGAAATAAAAGTAGGATTATCTTTATATGAATTTTTAAAACGCCCTGAAGTAACTTATGAATTAATCGAGTTAGTAGGAAAAGGTGCAGGAGAAGAAGTTTCGGATGAAGTTAAAGAACAATGTGTAATAATGACTAAATACGAAGGATATATAGATAAACAATTAAAACAAATAGATCAGTTTAAAAAACTAGAAAATAGAAAGCTTCCAGAAAATATAAATTATTCATCAATAGATGGCCTTAGAATAGAAGCTAGACAAAAGCTTGATGCTATAAAACCTATATCTATAGGACAAGCTTCTCGTATATCAGGGGTTTCGCCTGCAGATATCTCAGTACTTCTTATATATTTAGAACAAATGAGAAGAGGTAGGGGAGGAAATAATGAATAATAAAGAAATTCTAAGAAATGGACTAGAAGAACTTGGTTTAAAATCAGATGATAAAGTATTAGAAAGTTTTAGAATTTATAGAGAAATATTAGTTGAGTGGAATCAAAAAATGAACCTTACTGGTATAGAAGACGAAAAAGAAGTGTATATAAAACACTTCTTAGATTCTATATCTGCTGTAAAAAATGGATATATAACAGATGGAATGTCTATCATTGATGTAGGAACAGGAGCTGGATTTCCTGGTTTACCCCTAAAGATTTGTTTACCAAATTTAAAAACCACTTTATTAGATTCTTTAAATAAAAGAATAAATTTCTTACAAGAAGTTAGCAACCAACTACAACTTGATGATATAGAATTTATACATGGTAGAGCTGAAGATTTTGGTAAGGATGAAATATATAGAGAAAAATATGACATAGCGACAGCAAGAGCTGTAGCAGGGTTACCTATTTTAATGGAGTTTTGTGTTCCATTTGTAAAAGTAGGAGGGCACTTTATATGTCTAAAAGGACCTAATGCAAATCTTGAATTAGAAGAGTCTAAAGCTGCTATGGATGCTTTAGGTTTAGAATTTATAGAAAAGATTGATGTTGAATTGCCTGATTCTGAATTAAATCACAATATATTGGTATTTAAAAAAGTAAAAAATACACCAGATAAATACCCTAGAAAAGCAGGTAAACCAGCAAAAGCACCTATAAAATAGCTATAAAAACATTAAGAAAAGTAATTATTTCCTAAGAAATAACTTAACTTACATTAAAAATTAAACAAAATAGAAGGATTATGTAAGTACATGAAGAAATATTAACTCATATATAACTAATGTATGATTAATTTGTAGATAGTTACTGAAATTCAAATATATTTATATCTAATGAGAGAGGGATGTTATGGAAGATAAAAGAGTTATGGAGATACCTATAGAAAATATAGTTCCAAATCCATATCAGCCAAGAAAGATATTTTCACAAGCAGCACTAGAAGAGTTAAGCAACTCTATAAAAGTTTATGGAGTACTTCAGCCTATAACAGTTAGAGAAAAAGATGATAAATATGAGTTAATTGCGGGGGAAAGAAGATTTAGAGCAGCTAAACTTGCTGATTTTAAAACTATTCCAGCTATTATAAATAATATGTCAGATGAATCTTCAGCAGTACTTGCTTTGTTAGAAAATTTACAAAGAGAAGATTTAAACTTTATTGAAGAGGCTATGGGATATGAGAATTTAATAAAGGAGCATAGCTTTACCCAACAACAGTTAGCTGAAAAATTAGGAAAAAATCAATCGACTATAGCGAATAAGCTTAGAATATTGAGACTTCCTGGCGATGTAAAAATAAAGCTTGTAGAAAATGGTTTGACTGAAAGACATGCAAGATCGCTTCTTAAATTACCAAATGAAGAGTTAATGAAAGAAGTTTTAGACAAGGTAATAAAAAATGAAATGACTGTAAAGAAAACTGAAAAATTAATAAAAGATATATTAGAAGATTTGCAATCTCAAGAAGAACCTGATAAAAAACAAAATATAAAAGGTGCCATGGGTATTAGAATATACTTAAACACTATAAAACAGGCATTTGATGCAATATTAGGCACAGGAATTGAGGCTAAGTATAATGAAATAGATAAGGGAGATTACATGGAAGTTGTTGTAAAGATTCCTAAAAAATAAAAAGGTTACTGCTTAGCAGTAATTTTTTTTTAAAAGATTTAGGGGGGGAAAATCTTATGAGTAAGGTAATAGCAGTATTTAATCAAAAGGGTGGAGTTGGAAAGACTACTACTAATGTAAATTTAAGTGCAAGTATTGGTAAAATGGGTAAAAAGACATTGGTTTTAGATTTAGATCCTCAAGGCAATACAACTAGTGGATATGGAATAGATAAAAATACTGTTGAAAGTACAATATACGAAGTTATATTAGATAACTTGAGTATTAGAGAAGCTATAATAAGTACAGAATTTGAGAATATAGATATAATTCCATCCGCAACAGAGCTAGCAGGCGCAGAAATAGAGCTTACATCAATGAAGGATAGAGAATATATTTTAAAAAATGCTTTAGCAGAAATCCGAAATGAGTATGATTATATATTTATAGACTGTCCTCCTTCATTAGGAATGCTTACTATAAATTGTCTAACAGCTGTGGATAGTGTTTTAATACCGATACAATGTGAATATTATGCCTTGGAAGGTGTTAGTCAATTAATGGAGACTATAAAATTAGTTAAATCAAGACTAAATCCTAAAATTGATATACAAGGGGTAGTATTAAGTATGTTTGACGGTAGAGCTAATCTATCTATTCAGGTGGTAGAAGAAGTTAAAAAGTATTTTAAAGGAAGTGTATATACAACTTTAATACCTAGAAATGTTAGATTGGCTGAAGCACCAAGTCATGGTAAACCAGTAATTTATTATGATACTAGATGCAAAGGGTCAGTGGCATATTTAGAGTTAGCAGAAGAGTTTATAGATTTAGAGGAGGATGTAATATAATATGGATAAAAAAGTGCCTAAGAGAACTAATAGATTAGGAAGAGGACTTAGTGCATTAATACCAGACACTAAAGAAGAAATAGATAAAAAAGATATAATTAATTTAGAATTAGATAAAGTGTATCCAAATGAATCACAACCTAGAAAGGTATTTAATGGCGATAAGATAAAAGTTTTATGTGAATCAATTAAAAATTATGGAGTATTACAGCCAATTGTTGTAAAACCTGATGAAGAAGGAAAATATATGATAATAGCAGGAGAAAGAAGATATAGAGCCTCAAAGATGGCAAATCTAAAAGAAATTCCTGCTGTAATTAAAGACATTCCTATGAGAGATATTATGGAAATAGCTCTTATAGAGAATTTACAAAGAGAAGATTTAAATTCTATAGAAGAAGCTATAGCTTATAAAGGTCTTATAGATCATTATCATGTAACTCAAGAAGAACTATCAGAAGCAGTGGGTAAAAGTAGACCACATATAACAAACACCATTAGGCTATTAAATTTACAAAATGAAATTATTGATATGATAGAAGAAGGAAGTTTAACAGCAGGACATGGTAAAGCATTGCTTAGAATAGTAGATAAAGAAAAACAACTAGAGATAGCTAAAAAAGTAGCAGAAGAAGAACTTTCTGTTAGAGAGACAGAGAGATTAGCTAAAAGTATATCTGAGAACAATGAAATAAAAATTCCTAAGAAGATTAAAGAAAAAGATATATTTATAGTAGATGTAGAAGAAAGATTGACAAATGTCTTTGGTACAAAAGTCAATATTTCAAAAGGTAAGAAAAAAGGAAAGATAGAAATAGAATATTATGATGATGACGAATTAAATAATATAGTATCTATGCTTCTGGAAGAACATTAATTAAGCAAGAGAGGAAAGTATATATGATTTATTTAGACAATGCAGCGACTACGTATCCAAAACCAGAAAAGGTATATGAATCTATAATGGATTGTATGAAGAATTATTGCGCAAACCCAGGTAGAGCAGGTCATAAATTAGCAATGAAGGCAGCACGAGGAATATATGATGCACGAGAAAATATATCTAAATTATTTAACATTGAAAATCCTATGAATATAATTTTTACACATAACGCAACTGATTCTCTAAACTTGGCTATAAAAGGATGTGTAAAAAAGGGAGACCATATAATAACTACTAGTATGGAGCATAATTCTGTAATAAGACCTATTAAAGCATTAGAGGAAAAGGGAATAGAAAATACTATCGTTAAGTGTAATGAAGAAGGTTTTTTAGATGTTGAAGACATAAAGAAAGCTATAAAGAAAAACACAAAGCTTATAGTTACTACTCATGCATCTAATGTATGTGGAACGTTAATTAATATAAAGGAAGTTGGAGAAATAGCTAAGGAATATGGAATTTTATATTTGGTAGATGCATCTCAAACGGCAGGTGTATACGATATAGATGTTAAATCAATTAATATAGATATGTTAGCAGCTCCAGGTCATAAGTGCTTATTAGGGCCTCAAGGAACAGGAATATTATATATAAGAGAAGGATTAAATTTAACTATATTAAAAGAAGGTGGAACAGGTAGTAAATCAGAAGAATTATTTCAACCTGAATTATTACCAGATAAATATGAATCAGGAACTCATAATACTCCTGGTATAGTCGGATTAAGTGAAGGTGTAAAATTTATATTAGAAGAAGGAATAGAGAATATAAGAAAACATGAAGAAAATTTATGTAAGTATATGCTTGGAAAGTTAGAAGAGGTACCAAATATAAAGATATATGGTCCTAAAGATAGTACAAAGAGAGCGGCTGTAATTTCTATAAATATAGGAAATATGGATTCTGGAGAAATAACATTTTTGTTAGATAGTGAGTATGATATAGCAACAAGATCAGGAATTCATTGCGCACCATTAGCTCATAAGACGTTAGGAACTTTAGAGCAAGGAGCTGTTAGATTTAGCTTAGGTTACTTTAATACAAAAGAAGAAATAGATAAAGCAGTTAATGCATTAAAAGAAATAGCTAAAAATAATTAAGAATATAAATATTTTATTGAAAAAATTATTTATATAAAATAAAATATTTGGAGATGGTTTCGATTTTACTAGAAATCATCTTTTTTTATTATATAATAAATGTATAACAAATTTTAAAATACCTTTATAGGTTTCTTTAAAATAGAATTTTGACTGTATAAAATTTACAATTTTAAAAATAATCATCAAATTATGGTAAATCGTGTAAATTTAAAGGGTGTTTTTAAGATAAATATAAGTTATAATTATATTATAAGAAATTGCTTTCAAAAGGTGGGGGGGAAAAATACAATGAATATTTTAAGTTTAGGAGAAAAAATAAAAAAGCTAAGAAAAGAAAAAAATATGACATTAAAAGAGTTAGCAGGAGATAGAATAACAGCAGCTCAAATAAGCCATATAGAAAGAGATAAATCTCATACAAGTTATGAATTATTAGAATATTTATCAGAAAAATTAGATGTAAATATAGAATACCTTTTGGAAACAAAAGAAATGCAATCTAAAAAAATAACAGATAATTTGATATTACAAAGTGAAATTTTTATCAAATGTAATGAATTAGATAAAGCTAAAAATCAAATTATGCAGGTAGAAAAAATTTGTAAAGATTATAATTTAACTGAAAATAACGGTAAATGTAATTATTTAGTTGCAACTATAAACTTAAAAAAAGAAAATCACAGTGAAGCTATAAGCAATTTTGAAAAAGCACTATATTTCTTTATAAAAAATAATGATAAAAAAAATATATTTAGATGTTATTTAAATATAGGTAATATATATCAAGAAGAAGCGTTTTATAAAGGTGCTATAAGTCATTTTAACTTTGCAGAAGAAGTTTTAATAGATAGTGGAATTGAAAATGCAGAGATATACAAAGAGTTATATAGTAAAATGGCAAAATGCTATATGAAGATAGATGATCCTCAAAATGCATTAGAATACATAGAAAAGATAAATACTATTGATAAACAAAATGATACAAAGGAAGAAGTAGAATTAATAATACTAAAAGCGAATACTTTATTAAGTGCAGGTAAATATGAAGAATCTAAAGATTGTTTTAAAAGAGCATTAGAAACAATAGAAAAAGAAGAAAATAAAACAGATTTAGCAAATATTTATTTGACTATAAGTGATATATATAGAGATATGGGAGACACTGAAAAAGTATTAGAATACTCACATATGGTTTATGATATCAAAAAAAGTGATGAAGATGAATGTATGATGAATGGATTATTTAAAATAATAGAGGCATACATTGATAGTGAAAAATACGAACTAGCTAGAAAGTATTGTAAATTAGCTTTAGTATCTTCTATCAAATATAAAAATAAATTTAATGAATATAGATCGTTAAAGTTATATTCTGATATGTATAAGAAACAAGAAGAAGTTACACCTGCTATAGAATATCTAAGCAAATGTATAAAAATAATATCAGAATTAGAAGATGGTAAAACTTTAGCAAATTTATACATAGATTTAGGACAATTATATTCAGGAATTTCTAAAGAAAAAGAATTAGAGTACTACCAAAAAGGTGTATTCATGTATAGGAATTTAGAAATAATTTAAAGAGACTCTTTTAAAGGAGTCTCTTTTATTTATATAGAATTATGTATATTAGTTAGGAGATGATAAGTGTGAAAAAATGAATTTTAATAGCGGTTTTAATATTAATTTTGTTTCTAAATCCTAGTAAATTGAATATGTTTAAGGATTCAGATTTCATAGAGAGTGATGCTGAAGCACTAAAAAGTATTAATTTAGATAAAGAAGCTCAATATGTAGATTATAAAGAAAAATTAATTTTATATGACAAAAACGAGGTTAAAAGTATAGATTGCAATGGGAATACTGTTTTCAGTTTAAATATGAAAATAAAAAACTGTAAAATAGACAGCAACTATTATATTGATATATTAGATAAAGAAAAAAACAAGGTATATAGTATAGATGCTAAAGGAAATTTTGTATTTAAAGAAAATGTTCCACCCGAAACTATAATATATAAGAGTATAAATGAACATACTTTTTTTACTGTATATAAAAAAAACAATAAAGAATACATAAAAATACAAGATGAACAAAAAAATGTAAACACAGAATTGGAATATAAAAATAAAATTACAGGAGTATATAATTTGGACGGCAAAATATTAGTTTCAGACATAGAAACAAGAAAAAATATTAGTAGCAACCTAGTTATATATGATGAAAATGGAAATCAGAAAAATAAATTAGCTTTTGATAATGCTATAATTGATATTTGTGTTGGAAAAGAATATTTATATGTAGTTTTTTTAGACAATATAGTAGTATTGGATTTTAATTTAGATAAAAAATCAGATATAAAAATAAAAGAGATAAATAAGATATCTAAGACAGATAATGATTATTTATATATAATTGATAAAGAAAAAAATTTATCGTATGTTGAAAAATTAAGCTATAAAAAAGGAAAAAATACAGAAAAGGCTGATGAAATAGATAGTATAAATGGTTCATATATAAGATATTTAAAAAACTCTGTTTATAATAAAAATGGAGACAAAATAATGGAGTATAAGCAAAATATAAAAGATAGTATTAAAATAGATAGTAAAACAATAGCTATAATTTTCAATAATTACTTAGAAATAGTAAAAATTTGTTAAATTATATTAATTTGAAAATATCAACTTATAGAAATAATCTATGACTATCTAAATAACATCTATGATAGAATAGATTTGAATAAATCTAAGGAGTTGATTTGAACTATGGTTATAGAAATAGATGCAAGAGGATTAGGTTGTCCTAAGCCAGTTATAAATACAAAAAAAGAATTAGATAAAATAGATCAAGGAGTAGTTATAACTACAGTAGATAATGAAATAGCTAAAGAAAATATTCTTAAGCTAGCGAAGTCTTTAAACTTAGAATCAAAGGTTATAAAACAAGAAAAAGATTTGATTTGTATAGAGATAATAAAGGGAGAAAATGTTATAATAGAACAAGATAAAAGTCTAGAATTAGAAGATAAATGTATATTTATATCTTCAGATAAAATGGGAAAAGGAAATGATGAATTAGGAAATGTACTTATAAGAGGATTTATATACACATTGACAGAGTCTAAGCCATATCCAAAAAGTATACTTCTTGTTAATGGAGGAGTAAGATTAAGTACAGAAAATGAAGATACTATAGAAAATCTTAAAATACTAGAAGAAGCCGGTGTAGAAATTCTATCTTGTGGAACTTGTTTAGATTACTATGGAGTAAAAGAAAAATTACAAGTAGGATCTGTTACAAATATGTATACTATAGTGGATACAATGAAAAATTCATCACAAACTATATCTATATAACGATTATAAAGGGGCTGTCTCAAAAATATAAAAATTTTGTGAAATAACCACAAAATTTTATTTTAAGACAATCCCTTTAATTAATTAAAATAAAACGACAGGAGAGGGATCAAAAATGAATCAGATGTTTATAGTATCATTTAACTCAACACATCATGCAATAAGATCAGATAAATTATTTAATGAAAATAATATTAAATCAACTACATTACCAACGCCAAGAGAAATAACTGCTAGTTGTGGTATATCAATTAGATTTTTATATGAAAATATTAACGAAGTCAAATCTATTTTAGAAGAAAATAGTATAGAGTTTAAAGGAATTTTTAAAATATCTAAATTAGATAACGGTAGTAAAAAAGTAGAGAAAATAGGTTAGGAGGTTGTAGAATTTATGCCATTAGATTTAAAAATTGGAGATATAGTAGAGTTAAAAAAACAACATGCTTGTGGCTGCAAAGAATTTGAAATAAAAAGAGTTGGAATGGATGTAAAAATAAGATGTACAAAATGTGATAGATTAATTATGTTAGATAGAGCGACTTTAGAAAAAAGGACTAAAAAAATATTAAAAAATAGTGAAGATAATAGTTAATAAATAAACTATTCAAAAAAGTATGAAAGTTTGTATCGGAATTTTCAAAAACTTGCTATAATTAACTTGAAAGGAATACTTTCAGGGGGGGATTTAATTATGGCTATTAAATTTGCAAGTAGAATGAAAGGTTTAAAAGGATCTGAGATTCGTGAACTTCTAAAACTTACTGAAAAACCGGAAGTAATATCATTTGCCGGTGGTCTACCAGCTCCAGAGTTATTTCCTATAGAGGAAATGAAAAAAATATCAACTTTAGTTCTTGAAGAAGACGGAGCATCAGCACTACAGTATTCGACAACAGAAGGCTTTGAACCTTTAAGAGAGCATATAGCTGATAGAATGAATAGTAAAAGTAAAACAAACATTACAAAGGATGACATTTTAGTAACAAATGGTTCACAACAAGGATTAGACTTTGCGGGGAAAGTCTTCTTAGATGAAGGTGACGTAGTATTATGTGAAAGTCCATCATATTTAGGAGCTTTAAATGCATTTAAAGCATATCTTCCTAAATTCATAGAAGTTCCAACAGATAACAATGGAATGATAATGGAAGAGTTAGAAAAAATACTAAGCACAACTGAAAGAATCAAAATGATTTATGTTATACCAGATTTCCAAAATCCAACAGGAAGAACTTGGCCTTTAGAAAGACGTAAAAAATTCATAGAATTAATAGAAAAATATGAAATACCTGTAATAGAGGATAATCCATATGGTGAATTAAGATTTGAAGGTGATAATTTACCATCTTTAAAATCTATGGATAAAAAAGGTTTAGTTATATATCTAGGTACTTTTTCAAAAATATTCTGTCCAGGATATAGATTAGGATGGACATGTGCATCTCCAGCAATATTGCAAAAATTCGTATTTGTAAAACAAGGATCTGATTTACAAGCATCAACTATATCACAAAGAGAAGTTAGTAAATTTATGGACATCTATGATTTAGATGAGCACGTTGAAAAAATAAAATCAGTTTATAGAGTTCGTAGAGATTTAATGCTTCAAACTATGAAAGAAACATTCCCAGAAGGATTAGAGTATACATATCCAGAAGGTGGTTTATTCACTTGGGTAGAGTTACCAAGTCACTTAGATGCTAAAGAAATAATGGCAAAATGCTTAGAAAATGATGTTGCATATGTTCCAGGTGCATCATTCTTCCCTAATGGAGGAAAGACTAATCACTTTAGATTAAATTATTCAAACATGCCTGATGACAAAATTGTAGAAGGTATAAAAAGATTAGGTGCAGTTTTAAAAGAATTCATGGTAGAAAAATCAAATGCTTAATAAAATGTCAGAATTATTTATTATATAGAATAAAAAAGAGTGGTCAAATGACCACTCTTTTTTTTAGGGGAGATTGGGATGAAATATATTTAAGTTATGGGGGCTATATAATAATATTATTATCTATATAAAGGAAAATTATACGTATTTCAAGGAAAAAATACGTAATAATAAATTAGTAAGAATAAAATCAAATTGACATTTTTGAAAATGGGTGATAAAATGTGTAGGTATGAGATTTTATTCTCTATTCTCTGCTCTACGAAGTAGAGCCGTTAAGTCCAAAGGGAGGTGAAATATAGTGAAAAATTATGAATTAGTTTATGTAGTAAAGCCAAACTCTGAAGAAGAAGTAAGAGAAGCTGTACTAAACAAGATCAAGGAAGTAGTTGCTACTGAAGGTGAAGTAGTTAACGTTGACGTATGGGGAACTAAGAAATTAGCTTATCCAATAGCTAAGTTCACAGAAGGACATTACGTATTAGTTAACTTTAAATCTGGAGCTGACGTTCCTAAAGAGATAGACAGAAACTTAAAGATAAACGAAAACGTAATAAGACACATGATAGTTGTTGCTTAATAACTAGTTTTATTATATAAAAAAAATAGGCGGTGTTATTATGAACCATGTAGTACTAGTGGGTAGATTAACAAGAGACCCTGAGTTAAGATACATCGCAGGAACAGGAACACCAGTAGCTAACTTTGCAGTAGCTGTCGACAGAGAGTTTTCAGGCAAAGATGGTAAAAAGGAAACTGACTTTATAGATATACAAGTTTGGGGCAAATCTGCTGAGAACTGTGCAAATTATATTGGTAAAGGAAGTTTAGTAGCTATCCAAGGGTCTATAAGAATAGATAGTTATCAAAATCAAGCTGGTGAAAATAGAAGATCTTTTAGAGTAAATGCTAATAGAGTTCAATTTTTAGATAGTAAAAACAAATCGGAAAGTTCATATAAATCAAATAATCAAGGCTTTGAACCGAATTTTGAGCCAAGCTTTGAACCTAAAGGATTAGATCCTCAAGGTTTCCAAGCTATAGATGATGATGATATACCATTTTAGAAAAGGAGGGGAAACACTATGATGAACAAAAAGAGACGTAAGAAAAAAAGAGTTTGTCAATTCTGTGCATCTAAAGACGCTAGAATAGATTACAAAAACACTCAAAGATTACAAAAATACGTAACTGAGAGAGGTAAAATATTACCAAGAAGAATCTCTGGAACTTGTGCTAAGCACCAAAGAGAATTAACAGTTGCAATAAAAAGAGCTAGAAATATAGCACTTTTACCATATACATTAGACTAAGAAAAGGACGAGCCATAAGGCTCGTTTTTTTGTTTATCTGGTTAAATATATTATTATTTATGTTATAATATTTATATATTAAGGAGGGGGGCAGCCGTGAGATTAGATAAAAGTTCAGATGTAACTAAAAATATTAGGATTATAGAATGGATGAAGACTGAAATGCTAATGAGCGTAGGCGATTTGTTTAACCTTATTTTTAAAGGTGTAAAACCATTAGATGAAGCACTTCAAGACACTTTAGCAAATATAATAATGATAACTTACCTTTTAGCAAAAAGATTGGGAATTAATTTTAAAGAAATAGATTATAAGGTAAAGGAAAAGATAAAAATAGGAATAGGTGAAAATCATAGCGTTGAAAGATGGTATGGTGATTTAACCAATTTAAAAGAACATTTGGACAATAGGGAGTGATTCTAAATTGAATAATAAAATTAGACTATCTCATGTATCAATGATAGTCTCATTAGCTGTGGTATTGTCTTTAATGACAGCATATGTTCCCATGTTAGGTATACTTAGTTTGGTAATACCAGTGCCGTATGCAATAATAGGTACCCTATCAAATAAGAAGTATTCTATATTATCTATAGTCGTAACGTTTTTAATACTTATGTTCAGCGTTAGCCCTATATACTCTGTAAATATATGTATATTGAGTGTGATACCGGGTATTATTATAGGTAATATAGCAAAAAAAGGAATGGGACAAAAAGAGTACAATAAATTTGAACCTATATATGGAGGTATAATTGCATTTGTAATATCTACAATTGTTTTTTTCTTTGTAGCAAAAATAATATTTAATATAAATTTAATTACTGAATTAATGGGTATTATGGAAAGTAGTATTCAGTTACAATCAGAAATTATAAAAGATACAGGGTCAAAAATGATTGAAGGATTAAGTATAAATGATTTATTAAAATATATAGGTAACATGATTCCGACAATGCTATTTTTTAAGTCAATGATATCGGCATTTATAACATATTACATAGAAGTAATTATATTGAAAAGAATTAAGATAGTAAACTTTCAAACACCTAAGTTTACTGAATTTTATTTACCAGGAAATGCTATAACGGTATCTTTTTCACTATATTTACTTGTTCTATTATTAGAAATCATGAATGTGAATCTACATACTGAGCTAATAATGATTAACTTACAAATGGTATTTAACGCTATGTTTATAATACAAGGAATAGCAGTTTGTATACATTACGTTAAAACTAATAGAAAGAAAGGTTCAAGTAAACTTATTTTCTTTGGCGTAATTTTCTTATGCATAACAGGATTTATGGGAATATCATTTATTGGTATGTTAGACAGTATAATTGATTTTAGAAAGGTAAGAAGCTACAAATCCATTTAGGAGGGTAGAAATGAGGAATAAGTCAACCTTTAAGATAAATATGCCAGAAATAAATCTATATATAATTCTCATAGGAATAGCTAGTATAGCTCTTCTTTTTTATAATTTATATATAGGTTGTTTATTTTTCTTTGGTTTTATATATATAGTCGTTCATAATTGGCGAGTGACTAATATTAGAAAAAAAGAATGGACTAAATATATTCAAAATTTATCTCTAGACATAGATGAAACTACAAAAAAGGCTATAATGAATCTTCCAATACCTCTTTGTATACTTGAATTTGATGGAAGAATATCTTGGTATAATGACAAATTTTACGAAATGACAGCTTCAGCAGAGTTATTAGGTATAAACATTGATAAGGTAGTAGAAAATTTAAATCTTAGGAAAGTTTTAAATGAGAATAAGGAAATGTATACAGAAATAAACTATAAAGGAAGAGATTACAGTATAGTTTATAATGTTATAAAAAATGAACAAGAAAAAAATGCAAAATATTTAATGATGCTTTACTGGATAGATAGAACTGAGTATCTTCAATTGCAACAAGATTATTATGATGAAAAAAATGTAATAATGTTAATACAAGTTGATGGATATGATGAGGTTTTAAAAAGTGCAGATGAAGATAAAAGAGCGTTAATAAGTGTAGAGGTTGAGAGAACACTATCATCATTAGAGTCTACATCTAAGGGAGCATTAAAGAGAACGTCAAAAGATAAATTTATATTAATAATGGATAAAAAAGAATTAAAAAAATTAGAAACTGAAAAATTTGCTATTTTAGATACAATAAGAAAAATTGATTATGGAAATAATCTTCCTGTAACTATAAGTATGGGTATTGGTATAGATGGAGATACAATAAATGAAAATTTAAAACTTGCCAATGGAGCTCTAGACTTAGCATTAGGTAGAGGTGGAGATCAGGCAGTTATAAAAACTACTGATAAATTTGTATTTTATGGTGGTAAATCTAAAGCTGTAGAGAAAAAAACAAAGGTAAAATCTAGATTAATAGGTCATGCTTTAAGAGAAGTAATATTAGAAAGCAATCAAGTATATATAATGGGACATAAATATCCAGATATGGATGCTATGGGAGCAGCAGTCGGTATTTACGACATATGTAAATCTTGTAATAAATCTGCAAATATAGTTCTAAATTCAGCAAATGAATCTATAGAAGAGTTTGTAAAACGCTTGAAAGAAGCTGACTATTATAAAAATATATTTATAGATAAAGATGAAGCAATAAAAAGTTGTGAGAAAAATACACTAATAGTAGTTGTAGATACTCATAGACCTAACTTTACAGAATGTGAAGAATTATTAGGACTATCAGAAAAAATAGTAGTTATAGATCATCATAGAAGAGGTGTGGAATTTATAAATGATACAGTTCTTTTATTCCATGAGATATATGTATCATCTACATGTGAGATGGTTACAGAATTAGTTCAATACATGGAAGAAGATGTGAAAATAAATAAATTAACAGCAGAAGGACTTTTAGCTGGAATAAGTTTAGATACTAAAAATTTTGCTTTTAAAACAGGAGTTAGAACTTTTGAGGCAGCTTCATACCTAAGAAAGGTGGGAGCAGATACTATAGAAGTTAAAAAGTTGTTTAACTCTGATGTAAAAGATTTTTTAACTAAGGCAGAAATTATACAGAGTACTAAAATTATTAATAATAGAATATGTTTAGCGTATTCTAATTCAGAAATGGAAAATATAAATGTTGTTATTGCACAAGCAGCAGATGAATTGTTGAATATAAAAGAAGTGGAAGCATCATTTGTTCTTGGACACAAACATGATAAAGTATTTATAAGTGCTAGGTCACTAGGAAAAATAAATGTACATGTACTTATGGAAAAATTAGGCGGTGGAGGGCATATAGATATAGCTGGCGCACAGTTAAAAGATGTTTCACTAGAAGAAGCTTATAATAAAGTACATGAAATAATAGAACAATACTTGGAGGAGGAAGACTAAGATGAAAGTTATATTATTAAAAGATGTAAAGGGAACTGGGAAAAAAGGAGAAATGAAAGAAGTTAGTGATGGATATGCAAGAAACTTCTTATTACCTAAAAAATTAGCTGTTCCAGCTGATAATACAGCAATAAAAGAACTTAATGAAAAGAAAAAATCTCAAGAGATAAAATCTCAAAAAGAATATGAAGCAGCTGTTGAATTAGGAAAGAAAATGGAAGAAATGAATATAGTTATATATTCAAAAGCTGGAGATGGTGGAAGACTATTTGGATCAATAACTTCTAAAGATATAGCAGAACAAATGAAAAAGCAACACGAAATAGAAGTAGACAAGAGAAAAGTTTTATTAGATGAGCCTATAAGAGTGTTAGGTTCAAGATTTGTTGAAATAAAGATACATCAAAAAGTAGTTACTAAAATAAGAGTAGATGTAAAAGAAAAACAATAGACAGTATACTCGAGGTGATAAAAAATGGAGGACGCAACTAGAATTCCTCCGCATAGTATTGAATCAGAACAGTCTATTTTAGGTTCTATCTTACTTGATAAAGATGCCATAATAACAGTCACAGAAACAATAAAGCCAGAAGACTTTTATAAAGAGGCTCATAAAATAATATATGAATGTATGATTAAGTTAAGTAACAAAGGAGAACCTATAGATTTAATAACATTGACGGAAGAATTAAAAAAACAAGGACATTTAGATGATGTAGGAGGAATTAGTTATATTACAAGTCTTTCTACCATAGTACCAACGACTTCGAATGTAAAGTACTATTCAGATATAGTAAAAGAAAAATCAGTTCTTAGACAACTTATAAGAGCTTCTAATGACATAATAAATTTAGGATATGATGGAGCTACTAAAGTAGAAGATGTTTTAGAAAAGGCTGAAAAGAGAATTTTTGATATATCTCAAGAGAAAGCAAGTGATGATTTTAAATCTATAAATTTAGTTTTAATGGATGCTTACGACATGATAGAAAAGTTATATACTAACAAAAGTGATGTAACAGGTATAACTACTGGGTTTAAAGATTTAAATAAGAAAATTAATGGTTTACAAAGAACAGACTTGATACTAATTGCCGCTCGTCCGGCTATGGGGAAAACAGCATTTTCTCTAAACTTAGTTCAAAATGCTGCTTTAAAAGGTGGCGCTTCTGTAGCTGTATTTAGTTTAGAAATGTCTAAGGAACAATTAGTTCAACGTATGTTGTCATCACAATCGCATGTTGAACTTAAAAAAATAAAAACAGGAACACTTGATGAAAATGATTGGCCTAGAATAATAGATGCAATGGCAGTTTTATCTAATTCAAATATACATATAGATGATACTCCAGGTATAAAAATTTCAGAGCTAAGATCAAAATGTAGAAAATTAAAGATAGAAAAAGGTCTAGATTTAGTTTTAATAGATTATCTTCAACTTATGGAAGGTGAAGGTAACAATGAAAGTAGACAACAAGAAATAGCTAAAATTTCTAGATCATTAAAAATATTAGCTAAAGAATTAAATTGTCCTGTTGTAGCACTATCACAGTTATCACGTGCTCCAGAACAAAGAGCTGACCATAGACCAATGTTATCAGATTTAAGAGAATCTGGTTCTATTGAGCAAGATGCAGATATAGTAATGTTTTTATATAGAGACGAATATTACAATCCTGATTCAGAAAGAAAAAATATAGGAGAAATTATAATTTCTAAGAATAGACATGGCGAAACTGGATCTGTAGAATTAGTATGGTTAGGAGAAGTTCAACAATTTGCAGATAAAGCAAGAGATATGTAAATATCAACAAATATCCACAGAACATGCTTTCTCATAAGAAAAAACATGTGGATATTTGTCCCAAAATATGTATAAACATTGAAATTTAAGTGAATATTTATCCACACTATCCACAGATGACCTGTTGATAAATGTGAATAAATAGTAAAGCAAGCTATTAGCTTGCTTTACTTGTGTATAAATATAAATTTTTATATGGGGGAAAATGTGTTGAATATAAATATAATATATATATATCCAAAAATAATAGAAGTAAACAAAGAGATTAACTTGTTAAGAATAATAGATAAAAAAATCAAAGAAACAATCGTTTTTTATGCTATAAAGAAAAATAGTTTTTATGAAATATACATAATTAATACTATGTTAGGAAATTATATTAATATTTGTAACGTATCTAATGAAAAGGAACTAAATAGCTTAATAAGTAGATTCAAAGGATATGAAAAAGAAATAAAAGAAATAAATGATTTATGTATTATAGAAAAATACATATTAAATCTAATAAAAAAGTAAAAAGGTTTGAAAATATATCGAATGTTTGTTAAAATATATAGGTAAAGTGTTCGAATATATATTAAATAGAGGTGAATTACATGAAGACAGTTGCAGTAGTAGGTTCTCAATGGGGAGACGAAGGTAAAGGTAAAGTAATAGATTATCTTGCGACACAAGCTGATGTAGTAATAAGAGGTCAAGGTGGAAATAATGCAGGACATACTTTAGTAGTAGAAGGGAAGAAGTTCGCATTACGTTTAATACCTTCTGGAGTTCTAAATCCTAGTACAATAAATGTAATAGGAAATGGTATAGTATTTGATCCAAAAGGATTTTTAGAAGAAATAGAAATGCTTAATAAAGATAATATAGATACTAGAAATATAAAAATAAGTGATAGAGCACATGTTGTATTTCCATACCACAAAGAATTAGATGCTTTAGCAGAAGAGTCTAGAGGAGATAACAAGATAGGTACTACTAAAAAAGGTATAGGTCCTTGTTATATGGATAAAACTGAGAGATCAGGATTAAGAATATGTGATTTAATGGATAAAGATATATTTGCAAGAAAATTAAGACCGCAAATAGAAGCTAAAAATAAAATTGTTAAAAATATATATGGTAAAGAAGAAATGTTTGACTTCGAAACTATATATAATGAGTACTTAGAATATGCTCAAAAAATAAGACATTATGTGGCAGATACATCTGTTGTAGTTTATGATGCTATAAAAGCAGGTAAAAAAGTTTTATTTGAAGGAGCTCAAGGTACATTATTAGACTTAGATTTAGGTACGTATCCGTATGTTACATCATCTCATCCTATTTCAGGAGGATTTGCTGTAGGAGCTGGAATAGGGCCTAATATGATAAAAGATGTAGTAGGTATCGTTAAAGCTTATACAACTAGAGTTGGAGAAGGTCCGTTTGTTACAGAATTACTTAATGAAACAGGTGATAGAATAAGAACTCAAGGACATGAGTTTGGAACAGTAACAGGTAGAGCAAGAAGATGTGGTTGGTTTGATGCTGTAATAGTTAAATATGCAGCTAGAGTAAATGGATTAACTAGTATATCTTTCATGTTATTAGATGTTTTAACAGGATTTGAGAAGATAAAAATATGTACAGCTTATAAAATGGGAGATAAAGTAATAAACGACTTCCCTGCATCATTAGATGACTTAGCTAAGTGTGAACCTGTATATGAAGAATTAGATGGATGGAATGAAGATATAACTAATGTAGAAAAATTTGAAGACCTTCCAGAAAATGCAAAAAAATATGTAGCTAGAATAGAAGAATTAGTTGGTGTAAATATTGATATGGTTTCAGTAGGACCAAATAGAACACAAACTATAATAAGAAAAAATATATTCTGCTAATAAAAAATAAAATAAAAAATGGAGTATGGAGATATATTTTATCGTACATACTCTATTTTTTATTGCTTTATTTAATACTATAAAATAGCTAAATATATTTAAAACACTAGCTTTAAATTAAGTATAACTAGATTTTAAATAAAAATATTAAAAAAAAATAAAAAAAACATTAAAAAAGTGTTGACGAAAAATCAATAAGACTATATAATAATATTTGTGAGCGAGAGAAACGACGAAATAAGTCGAAAAAAGACATGATCCATTAGCTCAGTCGGTAGAGCACCTGACTTTTAATCAGGGTGTCCCGCGTTCGAGTCGCGGATGGATCACCATTATGGCCCGTTGGTCAAGCGGTCAAGACACCGCCCTTTCACGGCGGTAACAGGGGTTCGATTCCCCTACGGGTCACCAATATGGGATTATAGCTCAGCTGGGAGAGCACCTGCCTTACAAGCAGGGGGTCACAGGTTCGAGCCCTGTTAATCCCACCATATAATGCGGCCTGGTAGTTCAGCTGGTTAGAATGCCAGCCTGTCACGCTGGAGGTCGAGGGTTCGAGTCCCTTCCAGGTCGCCAATTAAATACACTTTTGCTGGTGTGGCTCAACGGTAGAGCAGCTGACTTGTAATCAGCAGGTTGTAGGTTCGATTCCTATCACCAGCTCCAATAAACTCTTAGATGTGTTCTAAGAGTTTTTTATTTTAAATTTGAGCACTAGGCATTAACATGAGTAAATCCACTGAGAACATATATCTTAGATTAAATAAAAAGTAGAAGAAAATATAAATATATTTTCTTCTACTTTTTATTTTCCCATCTTAAATCATTTCCAATAAACTTAACCATTTTAAACCTATCAAAAACTCTAGAAAAAATCCTTTGAGCATAATCAGATCCTAATTGCATAGGAGATAGGTTTGTAGATATAATAGTTTTTTTACCTGATAGTAATCTTGTATTTAATATATTAAATAATTCACTGTTAGTAAAAGAGTTTGTAAGTTCTGTACCTAAATCATCTAATATTAATAAATCACAGTCAAATAAATTTTCATAGTTATCTTTAGTAATATGATGGTCTATATTTTTAAATTTATAGTCCTCTATTATTTCAAACATTTTAAATGCTGTTTGATATATAACTAAATAACCTTTATCTAAAAGAGATTTAGCTATACAGTTACACATAAAAGTTTTTCCTAATCCAGTATCTCCATAGAATAATAAATTTTCTCCATTATCTTTATCAAAGTCTAAAATAAATGATTCGCATATAGATACTATTTCTAATATATTTTGTCTAGGCGACATATTTGAATCATCAATTTTTTCATCAGAGAATATAGAAGTATCTAAGGTAGAAAAATTTTGAGTGTTAAGCATTCTTGATAAATTAGACATTTTATAAGCTTCATTTATGATTGTTTGTTTTAAACAATTACATTTATGGCCATTTTTTAAAAAACCTCTATCATTACAGAAATCGCAGCTATATTGGATATCTAAATATCCTTTTGGTACACGATATTGGTCTAAAAGTTCTATTTTTTGAGCTTTTAGTTTAGTCATTTTATCTTTTGATTCAATAATTATTTTATCTTTATTTTCTGGATTTAAAAGAACCAGTTTAGCTAATTTTAATCCAAGCTGAGTAATTTCATTATCTATATTTTTTATTTCTGGAATTTGAGAATATACATCCTTCTTACGCTGATCAAAATCTGATTCAGCTTTATCTCTTTTTCTTTCATAAGATGTAAGTATATCTCTTAAAATTGATTCTTTCATTTAATCACCTACTTAAATTTGTCTTTTTGACTTTCGCGAAGAAGCTTTTCAAGTTCTTCTGGTGTATATTTGGTAAAAGTTTGATTTATGTTATGGAATCTAGTTTTAACTTTAGGAATAGAATTTTTACTATTACTACTATTGTTATTAGAAGTATTTTTTTTGGATTCCATTTTCTGTTTAAATTCATCATCTAATAATTGTACATCATCTAAAGTTTTTACATTTTTTTCTTTCCAATTTTCAATAATACCATTTATATATGAAATAGATGGTTTTGAAATATTTTTAGATTTAGAACAAGCAGAAAGTATAACTTCTATATCCATATTATATTTATCTAACCAAGTATTCATAATTTTTTCCTCTGATTTAGATGGTGGTCTATAAAAACCTAATTCGTTGAATATAGTTTTATATAGAACATAGCGTTCACTTTTTACAGCAAAACTATCCTTAACATCTTGAGGTGTATATAAATTAGAATCATACCAACTTCTAAGAATAGATTCAATATATTTAACAGGTCTAGCTGAACCATGTTTATCTCTTACATATTCATAGGCATAAAGTATCATATCTGGGTCCATGTTATATTTATTCATTATGTCCAAAATACTAATTTTTTCACCTGGATCAAGATATCTACCAATTATCTGATTTATAGAATTAAACATTTTTCTAATACTTGGATTTTCTGATACAGAAACAATACTATCTGTATTTGATTTTATAGAAGAAGTATTAATATGCATATTATCCATATAAAATCTTTTTAAATCTAAAAATTCTATTGAATAATCAAAATCATTAAGACCTTCATTTTTGTGCATTTTAATTATATTTTTTCTCTCCCAAAATTTCCAAGCATCTATTACATCAGATAGAGGTACATTTAAATTTTTTGCAATTGAATTATTATTAAATTTAGGATTATAACTAGGATCACAAGCCTGTCGATATCCTAAAAGATAAACTTTTACGTATAATCCATTTGCCATAGGCATAAATATATCTATGAAGATATTGGCAATAGTAGTTTCACCTAAATCTATTTCGTTGACTTCCTTAAAAAACATTTTATCACCTCAGATTAAATTATATCATAAAAGATATTATAAATTTATCTTGTAAATATTTTTTTAAATTATTCATGAAAAGTGGGAGGGGATGAGTTGGTTATAAATTTTAACCAAAAGACAAGAAAAATATTATCAATAATAGTAGCTTTAATTATATTAGTGGGAGGTGGTATATATACATTTAAACCAAAAAACAGTTTAGAAACATCAAAACTGGAAGCTGTTAAAAATATAGACAGATATACAATTGAAGCAATATTTGATGATGAAAGTAAAAGATTAATGTGTAATCAAAATGTAGAGTATGTAAATAATACCGATAAGGACCTGGATAAGGTATATTTTCATATTTATCCAAATGCTTTTTCAAAAAAAGAATTTGCTCCTTTTGAGAAAGAAGAGATGAAGAAGGCATATCCAAATGGATTTAATGAAGGGTACATAGATATAAAGAATATATTAAATAATGGAAATAAATTATCATATGAAATTAAAGGAGATAAGAATGATTTATTAGAAATTAAATTAGGAAAAAATATAAAGCCTAATGAAAAAATCTCTATAGATATGAAGTATAATGTTAAGCTTCCTAATTCGTTAGGTAGATTTGGATATGGAGACAATACTATAAATGTAACTAACTGGTTTCCTATAGCTTGTGTAAATGATGATAGAGGATGGAGTTTAAAAAGTTATGAGTCATTAGGAGATCCATTTTATAGCGATACTAGTGATTTTTATGTAAAGTTATTAGCTCCTAGAAAATATAAAATAGGATCTACTGGAAAAGTTACAAATGAAAAATTTGATAGTAATAGAGGTTTTTATGAAATTGAAGCAAAAAAAGTCAGAGATTTTGCATTTATACTGAGTGAGAAATTTAATATAGATAAAGATTCTTTTAAGGGAATTACTATTAATACATATAATTTAAATGAGAAACTTTCAAAAGCCTCTACTAAAATTGCCAAGGATTCAATAGAAATATTTAGTGATTTATTTGGAGATTACCCATACGATACATATTCTGTTATAGCAAGTGACTTTTTTATAGGCGGAATGGAATATCCTATGTTAGTGATGATAGACCAAAGTTTATATAATGAAAAGAATCAATTTTTATTAGAGTATGTTATAGCTCATGAAACAGCTCATCAATGGTGGTATTCTGTAATAGGTAACGATGAAATTAATGAACCTTGGTTAGACGAGGCTCTTACAGAATATTCAACTGTATTATATTTTGAAAAAAAATATGGAAAAGATGTTGGAGATAAGCTTATTAAAACTATGGAAATTCAGACAAAGCATCATTTAAGTGAAAATATTTTTAAACCTAGTACTCAATATAAAAATTCTACAGATTATAGCTTGAATGTATATACAAAGGGAGCAGTTGTATTTAATGAAATAAGAAATAAAGTAGGAGATGAAGTATTTTTTAATACATTAAAAGAATATTATACTAAATATAAATATCAAAATGTGAATGGAGCTAAATTTGTTGAGTTGTGGAATGACAAAGGAGTAGATATAGATAAAATTATAAGAGAATATAAGTAAATTTTGACCAGAGCATTGAATTTTTATTTAATGCTCTGTTTTTTTGGTATAATATAAGTTATGAGTATAAGGAAAAGAGGTGGCATGATGCTAAAATATTGTTCAGTAGGAAGTGGAAGTAGTGGAAATTGTCATTATGTAGGCTATAAAGATACTAATATATTAGTTGATGCAGGCCTTAGCGGAAAAAGAATAACTACAGGACTTAAAGATATAGATATAGATATAAAGACTATAAAAGGAATATTCATAACTCATGAACATTCAGATCATATAAAAGGTGCAGGAATTATATCAAGAAAGTTTAATATACCTATATTTGCCAATATAAAAACATGGTGCTCAATGAAAGATAAATTAGGCGATATTAAAGATCATAATATGAAAGTATTCGAAAATGATAAGACATATTCATTAGGTGATGTAATAATAAAACCATTTTCAATAGAGCATGATGCAGCGGATGCAGTTGGGTATAATTTATATTCAGAAAACGATGAAAAAATTTCAATAGCAACAGATATAGGGTGTGTTACAGATAACATTAGAAAGCATTTATATAAATCAAAATTAGTAGTATTAGAGTCAAATTATGATCCTAATATGTTAATGATGGGGTCTTATCCGTATTCATTAAAGCGAAGAGTAATGTCTGATACAGGGCATTTATCTAATGAAGATGCAGCAAAGTTTTGTGTGGAACTTATAAATAAAGGAACAGAATCTATATTATTGGCTCATTTAAGCAAAGAAAATAATTTTCCTGAGTTAGCTTATGAAACGTCTAAGGGAATATTAACAGAAAATGATATAATAGTAGGACAAGATGTGAAGCTTGATGTTTTATCAAGGGATGAAGTTTCAAACGTGTATATTGCAAAATAAGGAGAATTTTTTATGAATATAAATATAGTTTGTGTTGGAAAGATAAAAGAAAAATATTTAAAGTTAGGAATAGATGAATTTAAAAAAAGATTGTCTAAATACTGTAAATTAGAAATTATAGAATTGGATGATGAAAAAGCTCCTGAGAATTTAAGTTCTAAGGAACTTGATATGATAAAAGATAAAGAAGGTAAAAAGATACTTAGCAAGGTAAAGGGGAACAGTTATGTTATAGCCTTAGCTATAGATGGTAAAAATTTATCTTCAGAAGAGTTTGCTTCTACTATGAGTAATTTAGGTGTTAGAGGAAAAAGTCATATAACATTTATTATAGGTGGATCGTTGGGGCTTTCTGATGAGGTTTTAGCAAGGGCAGATTATAAGTTATCTTTTTCTAAGATGACTTTCCCTCATCAGTTAATGAGATTGATATTATTAGAGCAGGTTTATAGAGCTTATAGAATAAATAATGGAGAACCGTATCACAAGTAAGGGATACGGTTTTTTATAAACTATTATAAACAGCAAAAACTATAACTAAGCTAGAATTTAATAAGATATTTAGTAAAGGAAGTTTAAATAAGATGAAGATCCTTCCTTTTTTCATATTCCTACACTTAATTGTACTTGTTTTAAATTTGTAATATAATTAAGAAAAAATTTTAAATAGGAAGATGGGGAGCATTAATGAAAATGAATTTTGAAATAACAAAAGATGACTATATAAATTTTAATTTACATCATTTAGAAAATTCTAAATCACAGAAAAATACATTTAACATTCTTAGATATGTTATACCTATAATATTTTCTATACTAATATACTTTATAGGAACAGGTATACTTAATCAGCAAAGTATATATTGGATTATAGTAGCTATAATTTTTTCGATTATTTGGATTTTGACATACCCCAAACAATATAAAAAATTGATAGCTAAACAAACTGATAAAATTTTAAGTGAAGGCGATAATTCCTCTATATTTGGAAGTAAGAGTTTAGAAATTGTTGATGGAACAATAGTAGTAAAAGGAGACTTTACATCAGAAACAGTATCATTAGAAAGTATCAAAGATATAAAAGTTTACGAAGATATGATTCTTATATATATAAGTGGATTTGTAGCTCATATAATTCCAAGAAGGTACTTAGACAAAGAGACGGAGAAAGAGTTTATAAAAGAGCTTAAAAATAGTTGATATTTTTCAACAAAAAAATACGCGCTCCGTTGGAGGAGTAACGGAGAATGGCTAAAAAATATATTATATGAATTGACAGTATCTATTATTAAAAGATACTGTTTTTAATTTGATAGATAAAATTTATTATGATGAACTAATTAAATTTTGATATTATAGATATTATTACTATTAAAAAAATAATTATCATAAATGTTTTTGTTATTAAGACGGATATATATATTATTGGAAAATTATATATCAGGAGGTAAAAAACAACAGATGAATAAAAGACGAATATCTATAATTTCTAATGATACAAAATTTTTTTTAAAGATAGCCAATGAATTTAATAATAAATATTATAAATTAATGATATGTGAAAATATAAATAACGTTATCAACATAGATTTAGATTTACTATTGATAGATACTAATATAGGATATGAGGAATCTATATATGCTATAAAGAAAATAAGAAATAAATTTTTACAAGGACAAGTAGGTATAATATTATGTATAGATAAAATTGACATTGGAAATTTAAACGAATATATAGAAGTAGGCGCAGATGATTACTTATTAAATCCATTCACAACAGAAGAACTCTATATAAGAGTTACTAATCAAATCAGATTAATGAATGCTGAAAAAAAATCTAATATGAAAGATATACAATTTAATGCATTATTAAATAATACTCCATATATGTCTTGGTTTAAAGATAAAGATAGTAATTATATTAAAGTAAATAATGACCTCATGGTACATAGTGGGAAAACAATGGAGCAGATAAAAGGCAGAGGTGATCAATATGTATGGAATGGAAATATAGGGGATAAATGTAGAGAATATGATTTAGAAGTTATGAATAAAAGAAAACAAGTAGTTTTTGATGAAGTTATTATAGGAAAAAAGGGATACAGAGAATTTAATATATATAAAGCACCTGTGATAGATGAGCGTGATGAAGTCATAGGTACTATTGGAGTTGCTAGAGATATTACTGAATTAAAAAATAAAGATGCAAAACTGCAAATCTTTATGGATAATTTACCTTTTCCAGTATGGCTAAGTGATATAAATGGAGTACATATAAATGGAAATAAACAGTTTACACAATATTTTAATATAAATATTGATGAACCAATAAATCAAACCTCTAAAAAATTCTTTTTAGAAAAGTATGTAAAAGGAATTTATAAAAAAAATGAAGAAGTAATTAAAAGAAGAGAACCTATGAAGTTTGAGGAATATTTAGAAACTAATAAAGGTAGAAGAGCAGTAGAAATTTATAAGACACCTGTATTTGATATAGGCAAGGAAGTCATAGGTATTACAAGTGCTCTTATAGATGTTACAGAGATTAAAGAAGCAGAAAGAGAAATAAAAAAGCAAGCTTTTACAGATTCACTTACTCAAATATCAAATAGAAGAGCCTTATATAATTATATGGAGAAAGAAACTGATTATAGTAAGATAGGTATGATGTATGTAGACATTGATAATTTTAAAGATATTAATGATTATTATGGACATGATTTTGGAGATGAAGTTATTATATCTCTATCAAATAGGCTTAGAGAAATTTGCAAGGATAATTTTTTATGTCGTTTAGGTGGAGATGAATTTTTAATTGTTTTTAAAAACATAGAAAATGTAGATATCATATGTGATAAAGCGAAAGAAATATTAGAAAAAGCATATGTACAAAAAAATAATAACAATTATGAATTTTCTCTTAGTATAGGAATTGCAATGGGAGATTGTACAGTTAATATTGATAGGTTACTTATGAAAGTAGATATAGCAATGTATAAAGCTAAAGAATTGGGCAAAAACAAATTTATGATATACACTAAAGAGTTGGAAGATGAAAAGAATTTAAAATTAAGTATAGAAAAAGACTTAGGAAATGCTATAGAAAAAAATGAAGTAAAATTATTTTATCAGCCACAATATACAGTAGATAAGAAACTAAAAGGTTTTGAAGCTTTATTTAGATGGAAAAATGATAAATATAAAAATATTCCAGTTATTAAAATAATAGAGATAATGGAAAATAGTAATTTAATAATAGATATGGGATATTATATAATACGTGAAGCATGTAAATTTGCTGAAAAAATAAATGAAAATGCAAAAGAGAAAATTATAGTTTCTGTTAATATATCACCAGTTCAAATAATGGACAAGGATTTTGTGGCAAAGATAAAATCAATATTAAAGGAAACGGGTGTATGTATAGATTGTCTTGGAATAGAAATAACAGAAACAGTATTACTTAAAAATATAGAGGAAAATATAAAAAAAATTAAAGAGCTAAAAGATATCGGAATAATAATTAGCTTAGATGATTTTGGAACAGGTTATTCATCACTTAATTATATTGTAAAACTTCCTTTATCTATAATAAAAATAGATAGAAGTTTTATTAATGGTATGGATTTACAAGATGAATATACAAAAATTTTAAGACTAATCATTGAATCAGCACATTCATTAAATTTACCAATAGTGGCTGAAGGCGTTGAAACTGAAGAACAATTAGATAAATTAAAGCATATGAATGTGGATTACATTCAAGGATATTTATTCTCTAAGCCATTAGAAGAAGAAGATGCATTGAAGTTGTTGTAGGGCTATCGGATTAAGTAAATAAAAATTAAATTTGAGAAATTAGCACTAATATTTGTAAGATGGAGTTCTTTTTTCTTTGAATTTAGTGAAAAGTTCACAAATAATCCAGAGAGAGATATTAGCACAATAAGTAACGGAGTGTAGTTTTATATATTAAAATTGACTTTGGTGGAATATGATGGTTATGTTTATAAAATACTTTGATGGGGATACACTTTAGGAGGACAAAAAATGGCATCCACACAATCCATAGGTACATCTGTTAAATAGCTTGGGATTGCTTCAAAATCACCTAAAGTAAATGTAATCCAGCCACAATCTGGTTTTGAAAACATAAATTTATCCTCCAATAAATAGTAATTATAAAAATTATTTTAGACGGAAGGTTGAATTAGTAACGTTGCCAAAACTATAAGAATAGAAAATAATATATTTATAGCTGAGAATACGATTAATGGCCAATTAATAATTTTTTTCCTCAAGAACTTCTTCTTCTATAACATCATCTTTATTATAGGATTGTTCTTTTCTAATTGTTTTAACAAAAATACAGTATATTCTCAAGAACAACTAAATGAGATTGCATCTAAATGGAATTCTATTCCTAGAAGATCATTAGATTATCAAACATCAAATGAGGTTATGAAAAAAGCAACTGGATTTAAAAGTCTACTTCCAGTTGCTTAGTTAATCATAAGTAATTTGTCTGATTTAAATTGACAATTCAGGTATTAAAAAAATTGACGATGTTCTATATCATTAAGCTTAAAAATTTCATCTACTAAATTCATTTGATAAGAACTTACCTTAATAAATTGGCTATAGGATGAAACTTTAAAAGAATTAGATGAAGAATTTTTCTTAAATTTCAATTCGATAGAGTAAACAACTTTGTTTTTAGAATGTTGTTTAACCCATCTATATCCAGCTATATTATTCCAAGGAATAAAAGATTGAAAAGTAAGAATACCATCAGGATATACAATATTATTTTGAACTTTAGGGCTTAAACAAGAAAATATAATAATCATAATTAAGTACATTGTTAAAAGAGGCACAGTCTCTAAAGTTTCGTATAATATTTTATTTTTTGGTATAGTATTAAGTTCTGTAAAATATACTATTATATTTAGTAAAAATGAAATTATAAATAGCCACTTAAAAGGCTTTAATATATTTTCATACCAAGCAGATTCTTTATATGATTGAATATAAAAAATAGGATTTTCTTTGGCTAGTTTTATATCTTTCCTATATGTTTTGATAAGAGTAATAAGAAATGGAATATAACAAATAAGAAAAATCATACATATAAAAATATCTGAAAAAGCATAAATATTATTCATATAACCATAAATATTAATTGATAAAAATATAACCATACATGAAACAATTAAACCAACTACAAATAATCTTTTATTACCAGAAATATTGTCTTTAAAATTTGAACTTAAAGTATCAGGATCTCCCATTTGCCTTAATGCATTTGATGTTGCATCTTCAATAGTCATACCATCAGTTGTATACTCATCAATATAACTATCAATATGATCTTTAAGCTCATCTCGTATATCTTTTGCTCGTTCTTCAGTTGAAACAAATCTGCATACAGATTGTAAAAAATTCTCTATAGGATTTCTTTTTTTAGTCATTATAATCATTCCCCCAATACAAAGTCCATTGTTTTACTAAACAGTTTCCACTCATTTTCTCTAACTTCCAGTTCTTTAAGACCTTTTGTTGTAATTTTATAGTATTTCCTACGTCTACCGTTTTCTACATCCCAAAAAGATTCGATAAACTTGTTTTTTTCAAGGTCATGTAAAATAGGATATAAAGTTCCTTCCTTGAAAAAAAACACCCCATTTGATTTATTTTCGATTTTTTTTATCATACCATATCCATAAAGAGGTTCTTCTTTTAGTGTATTTAAGATAATGGTAACAGTACTTCCTTTTATAAGTTCTTTATTTATAACTAACACCTCGGATTCCTATGTATTATGAATAAAGTATATTATTTATTGTTAAAAAAATCAAGTGCAAACTTAAAATTAGTATGTGATAAAAATTCACTGACTTCTTCATAAAATAATATTTACAACTAATAAATTAAAATATAAAAAATAATAGAAATACTTCAAAAATCTTATGAAAAAAATATAAATTAATAAAACTTCTTGAAAAGAGTATAAAAAATATATATTGTGCTAATTCTGAACTTGTGTTATGCATAAAATGTGTGGGTAATATAAAATAATTACAGGGGTTATATTTGCAATATGGAGGAAAATAATGATAGAAAAATTATATGGTGAAATAATTGAAACAGTAATAGATAATGAGAATGAGAAAATACTAAATATAGAAAATGATAGTGGCAGTGGGAAAATAGTAGTGTATAAGTTATTTGAAGGTATAAAGTTATTATATAATAACCTAAATCTTGAATACTGTAGTGGAAGCTCTATTAAATTTCCAAATATTATAGAAATAAATCATTGTAAGTATGGAAGATATGAATGCGAATTGAAAAAAAATAAATTTGAATACATATCTGAAGGAGATTTGGGAATTTATTTACTAGATAATAAAAAATATTCTAAAGCATTTTTTCCAAATAGACAATATTGTGGAATTAGCATATTAATAGATATAGATAAAATAAAAAACTTTGATTTATTTAAAAGTTTTGGAGTAGATATAATTAGCATTTACGAAAAAGTAAAGAAAAATGATTTATGTAAAATAATAAGGGCTAATGAGCAATTAGATCATATCTTTTATGAAGTATACACATCGAATGAAGAAAATAAATTTTACTATATGAGAATAAAAATAATAGAGTTATTACTTTTTTTAGGGGAAATAGATTATAGTATTAAAAAAAATAAAAAGTATTTAACAAAATATCAAGTGCAAAAAACCAAGGATATAAAAGAGTTTATAATAAGCGATATAACAAAACATTATAAAATAGAAGAATTAGCACAATTATTTAACTTATCACAGACTACTATAAAAAATTGGTTTAAGGAAGTTTATGGAATAGGTATTTATACATATTTAAAAAATTACAGATTACAAGAATCTGTTAGGTATTTAAAGGAAAGTGACTACTCAATACTTGAAATATCTAATATTATAGGTTATTCAAATCCTTCAAAATTTTCATCTGCATTTAAACAAGAATATGGATACTCTCCAAAAGAATTTAAAAAACATATCCAAATGGATAAGTTGTGTCCTTTAAGAGTGGATAATGATTATCAAATGGATTAGTATTTTAAGTGAAAGTTGGTATTAATTAACTAATGTTATTTAAAACTTAAAATATTAAGGGGGATTAAAATGGAGGAATCTAGCAAGAAACTAACAGTAAAAGACTTAGCAACAATAGGAATATTTTGCGCTATCATGGTTGTAGTTTTTATTGCATTTTCAATGATTACAGGAGCATCACTTTTCTTTAACATGATATTAAATGCTGTATTTACAGCACTTATATTATCACCATTTTTCGTATATCTATGCATGAAGGTTGCAAAGCCTGGTATATGCTTTATATACAATGCAATACATGCAATTATGGCAGGATTACTTATGGGACCTTTTTTGATACCTTGGTTTATTGGAGGAGGAATAATAGCAGAAGCTTTTATGATAGGTAATAAAACATACAAAAACATAAAAAGAGTTACTATAGCTTGGGTTATAACTTCTTTAGTTAGAGCAATGCATGGTATGAGTGAGATATGGTTTTTCAAAGATGCATTTATAAAAAGTGGAGTATCACCTGAACAGGTAGCTGTACAAGCTCAGTATTATACTTCACCTAAATGGGTTTTAATAAGTTGTGGATTGACAGTTATGGCAGCTGTTTGTGGATGTATGCTAAGTAATAAGATAATGGAAAAATATTTTAAAAAGAGTGGAGCAATAAGATAAACTTATGAAACCAATGGAATTTGATTTTAGAACAAAATTATTAGTTCTTATTTTAAATATATATCTTGTATCAATAATTTCACGAGAGAGTCTTTTTAGATCTCTCATACTTTTTTTATCGATTTACTTAATTATACAAGGTAAAACAAAGCCACTTATAAAATGTTTAGTTTTATATGCCATATTAATTATACTAAGGTTAATTTCTAATGGAGAAGGAATAACTATTTTGCTTCCAGAGATGTTTTTATTTTTAGTAATAAGAATGATAGCTATTATAATGTCAGCTATACCTATTTTAGGTATGCCACCTGGCGAAATAGTATCAGTATTAAAAAAACTTAAAGTTCCAAATTGTATAGGTCTACCTTTTATTTTTATGATTAGGTTTTTTCCTACTGTTAAGATGGAATTTAAAGAGGTTTTTGAATCCATTAGGTTAAGGAATATTGTAAGTATAAAAGAACCTGTAAAAGCATTAGAGTATACTTTTGTTCCTGTTATGATAAGGTCTACAAGAATAGCTGAAGAGCTAGCAGCAGCATCTGAAAGTAGAGGAATATCAAGACCAGGAATTCACACATCGAGGAGAAAAATTAAATTATGCATTAAAGATTATATTTTAATGCTAATAGCTATAATTGCTTTTATAGTTTTGTTTATTTTAGAAAAGGGGTACTAAATATGATTAGCTTAAAAAATGTAACTTACTTTTATCAAAATCACAAAAACCCTGCAATAAAAAATATTAATATTGATATAAAAAAGGGAGAACTTGTAGTTTTAACAGGAAATAGTGGATGTGGTAAAACTACTGTAACTAGAGTAGTAAATGGACTAGCACAAAAGTTTTATGAAGGAAAATTAAGTGGACAAGTAATTGTAAATAACTTTGATATAGGTAAAAAAAAATTATGGGAATTAGGAAAAGATATAGGGTCTGTATTCCAAGATCCCAAAAGCCAATTTTTTGCTACCCTAGTAGAAGATGAAGTAGCTTTTGGATGTGAAAACTATGGAGTAGATGAAAATGAAATATATGATAGAGTATATAAGGCTTTAGAAATGGTAAATGGACTTAACTTAAGTGGTAAAGAATTATTTAATTTATCAAGTGGAGAAAAGCAAAAGATAGCTATAGCATCTATAAGTGCCTTAAATCCAGATATTTATGTATTTGATGAGCCATCTGCAAATTTGGATATGTATTCTGTAGAACAATTAAAACAAATGATTGAATACTTAAAAGGACTAGGGAAAACTATACTTATCTCAGAACATAGATTGTATTATTTAAAGGATTTAGCAGATAGATATATATATATGAAAGATGGAGAAATAAAGTATATATGGGGCAAAGAAGAAGTAGATAATATAACTACTAAAAGATGGGAGAGTTTAGGTCTTAGACATTTAGATTTAAAAAATATAGATGATTTAAAGTTAAATAACAATAATATCAAAAGCAAAGTTTTTTTAGAAATCAAAAACTTAGATTTTAATTATAAAAAGGATAGGATTTTTAGTAAATTAAATTTAGCTTTTAAAAGTGGAGAAATTACTTGTATAACAGGAGAAAATGGAGCAGGAAAAACTACTTTAGCTAAGATATTATGTGGGTTATTAAAAGAAAATGGAGGAAGTTTAGAATATAACAATAAACCTTTAAAAAATAAAGACAGAAGAAAAATTTCATATTTTGTATCTCAAAATACAGATTGTCAACTGTTTAGCGAAAGTGTAACAGAGGAATTACTTTTGAGCAATGAAGTTATAGATGCTAAAGATGTTTTAAAAAATTATGGATTAGAAAAGCTTATAAAATGTAACCCATCTACTTTATCAGGAGGTGAAAGGCAAAGATTAACACTTGCTGTAGCAGACGTTATAAATAGAGATATATTAATATTTGATGAGCCTACAAGTGGAGTGGATAAAAATAATATGAATTTAATTTCAAAAAGATTTAAAGAACTAGCTAGTAAAGGAAAAATAATAATAGTTATTACCCATGATTATGAATTTATAAAAGAATCTTGTGAAAAGGTTGTTTTAATAAATAGTAAAGAAAAAATAGAAAAGATTAATGTATGTAAAGATAGCAAGCGTTTGTTAGTAGCTATGACGAGAAACATGGGAGTGAGTGTAAATGTATGATGATAATGAAAACAAAAAAGTTTTTGAATTTGCAGGAAACTATAAATACTTAACTATAATATCTTGTATACTATCAGGAATTAGTACCATATTAGGTGTAGTTCCTTTTATATGTGTATATAAAGTTATAGAGGTTTTTATAAATAATACAGAAAATGTAAGTAACTCTAGTAACTATGCACTTATTGCTTTGTTATTTGCAGTATTTAGTATATTGATTTATTATATTTCTCTTTCTTTTTCACATATTGCTGCATTTAGAATTGCTAAGAATATGAAAAAGAAAACTCTACATCATTTAATGACACTACCTATGGGATACTTCATGTTAAATAGTAGTGGAAAAATAAGAAAAATAATAGATGATAATGCAGGACTTACAGAAGATTTTTTAGCACACCAATTACCAGACTTTATAGCAGCATTAATTATGCCAATCATATTTATTGTATGTTTATTTATTTTTAATCCTATATTAGGTGTAGTTTGCTTAATACCACTTATTCTTTCAGTCTTATTTATGAAACAAATGATGGGTGGAGAAAACGCAAAATTTATGAGTAAATATATGAATTCTCTAGAGAATATGAACAAAGAAGCTGTTGAGTATATTAGAGGAATACCAATCATAAAAGTATTTAATCAAAGTATATTTTCTTTTAAAAGTTTCTACAAATCAATAACTGATTATAATGAATTTGCAAGTGGTTATGCACTTAGTTGTAGAATTCCTATGACTAATTTTAAAGTATCATTAAATAGCTTTTTCATATTTTTAATACCTATTAGTGTTTTGGTATTTAAAAATACAAATGAGCCTAAAAAAATATTTTTAGATATGTTTTTTTATATCCTTTTTACACCATTGTGTACAAATATGATTATGAAGTTGATATTTACGCAAGAAAATTTACTTCAAACTAAAGAAGCTGTAAGACGTATTTCAAATTTATTAAATGAACAACCACTAAAGAAAAGTGATAATACAAAAAACGTAGAGAATTTTAGTATTGATATTAAAGATGTTTCTTTTTCTTATTCAAAAGGTAAAACTGTATTAGATAATATTAATTTAAAAATAAATGAAGGAGAAACTGTTGCAATAGTAGGGTCTAGTGGTAGTGGTAAAACAACACTTGCAAGTTTAATCCCTAGATTCTTTGATGTAAGTAAAGGAAGTATAAGTATTGGGGGCGTTAATGTAGTTGATATAAAACAAGAGGATTTAATGAACTATATAACTTTTGTGTTTCAAGAAAGTAAATTATTTAAATCTAGTATAGTTGAAAATGTGAAAATAGGTAAAAAAGATGCAACGGATGAAGAAATAAAAAAATCACTACAAATGGCACAATGTAATGATATTATAGAAAAAATGAAAGATGGTATAAATACTAAAATAGGAAGTAAAGGGGTATATCTTTCAGGAGGAGAAAAACAAAGAATAGCTTTAGCTAGAGCAATACTAAAAAATTCTCCTATAGTTATATTAGATGAAGCTACTTCTTCAGCTGATGCAGAAAATGAATATTTAATCCAAAAGGCTTTTGAAAAACTATCAAAAGATAAGACTGTTTTATTAATAGCACATAGATTATCTACAGTTGTAAATGCAAATAAGATAGTAGTAATGGATAAAGGTAAAATAGTAGAAGTAGGGTCTCATAGAAGTCTTTTAGATAAAAATGGAATATATGCTAATATGTTAAGACAATATGAATCCTCTGTAAGTTGGGAAATATAGAAAGGAGCATAAAGATGTTTAACTATTTACAAGCTAAATACGACTTAAGTAATGAGGGATTAAAATCACTAAAAAAAGGAATTTTATTTAGTGTATTATCTAATTTATCTATTATGATACCTATATTTTTACTAACTAAAGTTTTAAGTAAAATGCTAGATGTTGTAACTATGAACTCAAGTGACACAAGTGTAAATGTAATAGGTTATACAATTATAGGAGTTTTTGTACTATTTATTATGTTTGTATTTTCATATTATCAGTATACGATTACTTATGTTAATACCTATGAGGAAAGTTCAAAGAGAAGAATACAAATAGCAGAGCATTTGAGAAAGCTTCCATTATCATTTTTTGCAAAAAAAGATTTATCGGATTTGACAAGTACAATTATGTCAGACTGTGCAGGGTTTGAACATGCATTTTCTCATGCCATACCTCAGTTTTATGGTTCTATTATTTCAACTGTAATTATAATTTTAGCACTTTGTGTTTTGAACTTTAAAATGGCTATTGCAGTTTTTTGGGTAGCACCATTTGCATTTTTTATAATATTTATATCAAGAAAGTTACAAGCTAAGTTTGGTAAAAAGCATATGGAAAAAAAGCTAAGTGTTTCAGATACTATACAGGAAACTTTAGAATTAATTCAAGAAATACAAGCTTATAATATACAAAATGAACATGGAAATTTAATAGATTATAGGTTGGAAGAAGCAGAAAAATCACAAAACAAATCAGAACTATTAACAGCTACATTATTAACAGTGGCTCAAATGTTTTTAAGACTAGGATTAGCAACAGTTATTGTAGTTGGGAATAATATGATTATAAATCAAGATACAGATTTATTTACTTATATATTATTTCTAATAGTTGCAAGTATGATTTATGATCCGCTTTCTCAGACAATGAATAATTTAGCTCAAATATTTAACACAGATATAATCGTAGAAAGATTGAAAACGGTTTATAATGAACCTATTTTAGAAGGAGATAAAAATATTAAGTTTGAAAATTTTGATATTGAATTTAAGAACGTAGGATTTGCTTATGATAAAAATAAAAATACTATAAATAATCTTGATTTTAAAGCTAAGCAAGGAGAAAAGATTGCTTTAGTAGGATTTTCAGGAAGTGGTAAAAGTACGGTTTTAAAACTTGCTGCAAGATTTCACCATATAAATAAAGGCAAGATTTTTGTAGGAGGAAAAGATATTTCAAATATAGATGAAACGAGTTTACTTAACTATTACTCTATAGTATTTCAAAATGTTTTATTGTTTGATAACACTATAATGGAAAATATTAGGCTAGGAAAAAAAGAAGCAACAGATGATGAGGTTATTAAAGCTGCTAAACTTGCAAATTGTCATGAATTTATCATAGGATTAAAAGATGGATACAATACTAAAATAGGTGAAAATGGCAGGTTGTTATCAGGTGGTGAAAAACAAAGAATTTCTATTGCTAGAGCTATTTTAAAAGATGCTCCTATAATTTTATTAGATGAAATTACTTCTTCTTTAGATGTTGAAAATGAGATTTTAATTCAAGAAGCTATATCTAGAATTATAAAAGGCAAAACTGTTATAATTGTGGCTCACAAAATGAAAACTATTCAAAATTGTGATAATATAATTGTTATGAAAGATGGAAGTAAGGTTGAAGAAGGGGTTCATGAGGAATTGATGGATAAAAAAGGGGTATACTACAAGTTATGGAATATTCAAAATAAATCAAGTGATTGGGCTTTATAATGTGCTTATTAGTTAAGTATCTCTTTTTTAAATGGTAAGAATATACTAGAAAATAATAATAAGTCAAGTTAAGAATCTACCCAAAACTATGGTTATAGTTCTCAAGAAAAACCGTTATATTCTAACGATAACATGTAAGATAAAGTTTTTCCAGAATATAATATTACCGAAAAAGTTGTTAAATTAGAATATTTGAAATATGATTTATATCAAGTATATATTGTAAGTTACAAACAAATGAAAATATAATAATACCTTTAATAGAAGGAAGGGTTTTCTAAATATGAAGAAGACCCTTCCTTTTGTATTTGATAGGAATTAATTGTATAAAGTTAAAAATAGTAATATAATAATGTAAAATAAAGGGGATTTAACCTAGCTATTTAGTATATTTTGTTTACAAAAACTTAATACATAGATAGATAGTTAGTTAGATAAAAAATAGGAGAATAAAATGATAAATTTACGTGAATCTAAATATGACGAAGAAATATTTAAAGATTTAAAAATAGACTGTAAAAAATGCTTTGGATTTTGCTGTGTTGCATTATATTTTTCAGCATCGGAAGGTTTTCCAATGGATAAAGAAGCCGGGGAAACATGTATAAATTTAAACTCAGACTTTAGTTGTGCTGTTCATAACAATCTTAGAAAAAATGGTCTTAAAGGTTGTACTGCATACGACTGCTTTGGTGCAGGTCAAAAAGTTGCTCAAGTTACATATGGAGGTTATGATTGGAAACAAACACCTGAATTAAAAAATCAAATGTTTGATGTTTTTTTAGTGATGAGACAACTTAATGAAATGTTATGGTATCTAACAGATGCATTAACATTTATACAATTAAGTACTACTAAAGATGAATTGAATTTAATGATTAAAGAAACTAAGGAACTTACAAATCTTGATGCAAAATCAATCATGGAAATAGATATTGAAAAACATAGGGTTAAAGTTAATTCTATTTTAAGACAAGTAAATGAACTTGTAGAGAAGAGAGTTACTTCTGATAAGAAAGTTAATTTAAAAAATAAAAAAAGCTTAATATCTGGCTATGACTTTATTGGAGCAAATCTTACAAAAACAAATTTAATTGGAGAAGATTTAGCAGGAGCATTACTAATAGCAACAAACTTAAGTAATACAAATTTAGCAGGAACAAATCTTATAGGAGCAGACTTAAGGGATGCAGATATTAGAGGAGCTAATCTTGCAGATTCTATGTTCATTACTCAATCACAAGTTAATACTGCGAAGGGTGATTCTAATACAAAATTACCAAGAGCATTAGTTAGACCATTTTATTGGGATAAATAGAATGGTCTAAAAAAGACCTTCTTTGGAGGTGTAAAGGAGAACCGTATCCTAAATAAGGGATATGATTCTCCTTTATGAATTTAAAAACAAGTTTATATATGTTAACTACTTAAATTTTTGAGGAAACTGTTTGATTATACCATCAGTAAGTACATCTGCAAACATAATCATGTGGCTTTCACCTTTGTCATATGCCTCAATATCTGCTTTGTAATCGTTATTTAATCTATCAACAACTTGATCTGTAACAAATTGTAAATGTTTATATAGCATACTTTTTAGAGTTTTGTCTGAAAAGTTAGGGTTAGCGGAACTTAAAAAATTAGCTATTTTATCAGCATTTTCATACCATAGTTTATTATATTTTTCTAAATCCTCTTTATTTCCACTTTTAGCAGCGTTAGTAACTTGTCCTGCAAGTTCTATATGTTCTCTTAATAGAGTAGCAAGTTTATTTCCAGCTTCTTCTCCATAATAAGGTTTAATTGAATTTCCAATATCATCTTGATTTTTAAGAAGTCTTTCTAACACAAGACCTTTATCTTTAAGTGAAGATAAATCACTTATAATAAAACTTCTAGTCCATGAAACATGATCCATCCAAAGTCTTCTCTCTGCCATTTTTAAATCACAGGCAGCTTTGTTGCAAGGGATATCTTTAGAATGAGTGATTTCTAAAGCTTGAGTTTTGAATGGTATTAAAATTAAAGCTAATAAAAAAAATGATAATAATAAATTTTTAAAAATTTTACTCATCGTTATATACTCCTTTTATCATTGAATTTCGATTTTAGTTTGTCCAAAGCTACATATGTATACTCTTAATAGATAGGTTTATTAAAAAATAATATAAAATAAATATATTTTTAATTGTATAAATAAGATTTTTATTTTTTTAAGAAAGTATATAAATGAAAATTCAATTTTATATAAAGAACGTGAAAATTTGAATTGAAAATACAATTCATGATATAATTGTATTTAGTTTTAATAGTAATAAGTACTAGAATAAGTAAAATGACGGAAAGGTTAAAACTACAATGGAAAAAATGGAATTAAACTTGTATGTTAAGGAAAATGATATTTATATAAATATGCCTAAAGAAATACTAAACCAAGGAACTAAAATGATTACAGATTATATTCGAATTTATAATAATATAGAAAATTTAAAAGAGAATATAAATGAATATTTATTTGATAAAAACAGTGAAGTTACTCATATCAGTATAACGAGTCAACTTATGAGAATAAAAAGTGAAGAATGTATAAATGAAATATTACCGTTTCTAGATGTGGATATATATAATATAGAAAAAAAATTAATAAATATTTGTGCAGCTTTTGGAGTAGAATTAGAAAAAATCAATGAAATTAAAGCCGAATTAGCACAAAATTATGTGAACAATACACATAGTTTAAATGATATAGTTGATAAAAATTATGTAAATGAAATAATAGAATATATAAAAAGTAATGAGATGTATTCATTAAAATCAAAGTCTAAATATGGATGTATGTCTAAAGACTATGAACTTAAAAATAAACAAGATATACTTGATTTTAATAATGAAGAAATTAATGGGCACTATAGTCCAATACTTGTAATTCATACACCAGCTAAATACCATAGGGGAGCATATGTACTTGAAGATACATCTTATGTATATATAAAAAGACAACCATTAGAAGCACTTATAAAGCAAGAAAAATTAGAAGAAAAAGGTATAGACGCTATGGGAGCTATATTATACAAAAAGCTTAATCATAATCTTTCAAATGAAAATTTGCAAGAGTTATTAGCGGAAATTTACGTATATTCTCAGAAGAATAATGTTAAATTTGAAAATATTAGGTTAGCAGATATAGGATCAAATAAGGTTTGGATGACTGCAGATAAATTGAAAAAAGAATTTAAAGAACTTAGATATTATCATAAAAATTTAACTCAAAAAGTAAAAGAAATATATGATTCAAGGGGAACGTATTACACTCAAATAGGTGGAAAATATATATTTGATAGTAGAGAATTCTTACACAATTTTAAAACATATAAAAGTAAAAATATTAATAGTTAAATTATATATAAAAGAATCGTATCACAAGTAAGAGGTACGGTTTTTATTATTGTTTAAATTTGTAAAGATATCTTATTTGAAATATGAAAAAGCAAAACAAAAAGTGAGCTAAGAAACATGAGTTAGAGAATGAATCAGATGAATATAAAGGAAGGTGAGTAAATAAATGATTAAACAATTTTTAGGATATGCTATACCATCAGCACTAGCTATGTGTATAGCATCACTAAATACTATAATAGATGGAATATTTTTAGGAAATGGAATAGGTGAAGAAGCTTTAGGTGCTGTGAACATAGTAATGCCAATTACTATAGTATTTTTTGGGCTTGCAACAATGATATCAGTAGGTGGAGGAGCATTAATATCAAAGCATTTTGGATCAAATGAAGATGATAAAGGTGTAAGTATATTTAGACAAGTTACTTATATGCTAATAATTATGAGTCTTTGTTTAAGTGCAATTTGTGTAGTTTTTGCAAATTCAATAGTAAAAATAATGGGAGCAACAGAATCTTTACAACCATTATCAGCAGAGTATTTAAAATATTATGCAATGTTTTGTTTACCAAGTTTATTAGGAATTGCATTTAATAGTTTCCTTAGAAATGATAATAAACCAAAGCTTGCAATGGTATCAACAATATGTGGTACTATATGTAACGCAATTTTAAATTATATATTTATATTTAAATTAGGATTAGGAATAAAAAGTTCAGCAGTAGCAACAGGGCTTGGGCAAATAGTAACTCTTTTAATAGCACTTCCTCATTTCACAATGAAAAAAGGGAAATTAAGTTTTGGAAAACAAAAATTAGAATTAGATAAGGTAAAAGAAGTTTTAAGGATAGGTATTCCATCATTCTTTGCAGAAGCAGCTTTTTCTATTATAATATTTGTTCATAATTTAGTTTTAGTAAATACAATTGGAGAAATAGGTATATCTACTTATGCAATAATAAACTATATAACTACGAATATATATTTAATACTTCTAGGAGTTACTTTAGGAGCACAACCACTTATAAGTTATAATTATGGAGCTAAAGATAGTGAAAAGATGTTAACATTTTATAAGCTTTCAAATAAAACATCATTTGTAATTGGAGTACTTTTTGCTTTAGTATGTTTTGTATTTGGAAAAGAAATAATATCTGTATTTACATCTGATAAAGAGCTTATAGCTAGAGCATATATTGCTGTTAATATAAATAACTTGGCGTACTTATTTATAGGAAATAACTTAACTACAACAATGTATTATCAAGCAATAGAGTTTCCAAAGTATTCAAATATAATATGTACAATGAGATCGATAATAGTATTACCAATAGTATTAATTATAATGGCAAAAGTATTTGGTCAAAATGGAATATGGATTAGTATGGCAGTATCAGAATTAATAATTATTTTAATTACACGTATGATATTTAAAATAAATAAATCTACTGAAGATGCAGTAGCTCAATTAGCATTATAGAATAGATATATAAATAAGTAGAAGTAAGAAATTCTAAGTATTTAGGGGAATTTGTCAATATCAAAAGAATATGATATTATATAAATCTATGAAAAAATCCCTATATATTTTTTGAGAAAGTTGTGAAAAGGGAATTGAAAATAATTTTTATATATTAAAATTGACAATAATTAATGGAGGAAATAAAAATATGGAAAATTTACCAAATTGTCCAAAGTGTAACTCAGAATACACTTACGAAGATGGAAGTCTTTTAGTTTGTCCAGAATGTTCTCATGAATGGGCTTTAGAATCAGAAGGAAATAGTGAAGATGCAAGTATTATTAAAGATGCAAATGGAAATATATTAAGTGATGGTGATTCTGTAACAGTAATAAAGGATCTTAAAGTAAAGGGAAGTTCATCATCTATAAAAATAGGAACAAAGGTAAAAAATATACGTTTAGTTCACGATTCATCTGATGGTCATGATATAGAATGTAAAATTGATGGATTTGGAGCTATGAAATTAAAATCTTCAGTTGTTAAAAAAGCATAAATACAGAGTAAACTAGGCACTAAGCCTAGTTTTTTTATTTTTTTGATTAAAAATGTAATAAAGATGGAATTATTAGAATTTACTAAAATTATAAATTCACAAAAAAATAAATTTAAATATCTGAACATTGCAAAAATACTAGAAAGTAAATTTAATGAGTATATATAACTATTTTATATATACATAAAGCAAAAAATATTAATGTATTTATTTACTAAAATTTATATTTATATCTCTAAAAAGTAGAAATTTATTTTTTAAGAAAGTAAAATTTGCAATGTGTATACAGTATTTTTTACATATTTATTATAAGATTATTTTTAAAAAATTATAGCTATATTAATAATAAATAATTCTTATGAATATTTATATTTATTTGATTTTGTAGTATATGATTTTGTATTTTGAGAATTGTTTAATAATTCATTATAGTCTTTTATTTAATGAATTATTTATTGTGATTTTCGCACGAAAATTGTTAATTTTACGAAAATTTTAGAATTAAAAAAAGTTATTTGTAAAATATTTACAAACTATGTAAGCGGTGCTATAGTTATGACATACACAGGAAAACATTTTTCGCAATGCGGAAAACGTTATTACTGGGTTTTGGAGAAAGAGTTTATCTGATAGTAAAACGTTCCTTATGGGACTAATTATTAAATATAATCATTCAAGGGGGAAACAAAAATGGAAAACTTACAAAACAAAAAATTCGCTACAAAAGCTATACATGGTGGTCATCACAAGGATCCGTTATCAGGAGCTTTAACTACACCTATATACAAAACTTCAACATTCGTATTTGATACTGCAGAACAAGGAGGAAGAAGATTCGCACTTGAAGAAGGTGGATATATATACTCTAGATTAGGAAACCCAACTAATGGTCAATTAGAAGAAAAAGTTGCATTATTAGAAGGAGCAGAAGCTTGTGTATCTACAGCTTCAGGGATAGGAGCAATAACTTCAGCTTTATGGACAGCTTTAAAAGCAGGAGATCATGTAGTTGCAAGTAAAACATTATACGGTTGTACTTATGCAATGTTTAACCATGGTATAAGCAGATACGGAGTAGAAGTGACTTTCGTTGATGCTTCTAACTTAGATGAAGTAAAAGCAGCTATGAAAGAAAATACTAAAGTTGTATACTTAGAAACTCCAGCAAATCCAGATTTAAAATTAATAGATATAAAAGCAGTATCAGAAATAGCTCATGAAGTAGAAGGTTGTATGGTAATAGTAGATAGTACTTTCTGTACTCCATACATACAAAGACCTTTAGAACATGGTGCAGACGTAGTAGTTCACTCAGCTACTAAATACTTAAACGGACACGGAGACGTTTTAGCAGGATTTGTTGCTGGTAAATTAGATTTTGTAAATCAAGTAAGATTATTCGGAATAAAAGATATGACAGGATCTGTATTAAGTTCATTTGATGCATACTTAGTAATAAGAGGTATGAAAACTTTACAAGTAAGAATGGACAAACACTGTAAGAATGCTATGGCAGTTGCTGAATTCTTAGAAACTCATCCAAATGTAACAAAAGTTAACTATCCAGGACTTAAGAGCTTCCCTCAATATGATTTAGCTCAAAGACAAATGGATCAAGCTGGTGGTATGATAGCATTCGAAGTTAAGGGTGGATTAGAAGCTGGTAAGAAATTCTTAAACTCTTTAGAATTATGTGTTCTTGCAGTTAGCTTAGGTGACTGTGAAACATTAATACAACATCCTGCTTCAATGACTCACTCACCATACACTCCAGAAGAAAGAGCTGAAGCTGGAATAACTGAAGGATTAATAAGAATATCAGTTGGTTTAGAAGATGCTGAAGATATAATAGCAGACTTAAAACAAGGTCTTGATAGATTATAATAAAAAATTTGATATAAGATGATTATAAAATATTAAGTAATATAATTAAATGCTAGCAGAGGAGATATCTATAAGTACCTTCTCTGTTAGTTGTACCTTAAATTAAGTATTAAAAAGGGGATAAAAAATATGCAAAATGTGAGTGAGCAAATTAAAGAAGGAAATAATAAAGGTAATGCCCTTGCATTACTTCCAATAGGAATTTTCTTAGTTTTATTCTTAGGAAGTGGTATCATAACAGGAGATTTTTATAAAATGCCTGCATTAACAGCATTCGTAATTGCTGCAGGTGTAGCTTTTATGATTAACCCTAAAGAATCTCTAGACACTAAAATGGAAATATTCTGTAAAAGTGCTGGAGATAGTAATATATTAATAATGCTTGTTATTTTCTTATTAGCAGGAGCTTTTGGTAGTGTAGCTAAAGCAATGGGTGGAGTAGATTCTACTGTAAATTTAAGTTTATCAGTTTTACCACCAAGTTTATTAGTACCAGGTTTATTCTTAGTTGTATGTTTTATATCTACATCTATGGGAACATCCGTTGGTACAGTTTCAGCATTAACACCTATAGCACTAGGGGTTTCTGAAAAAACTGGAATGCCATTAGAATTATTAGTAGCAATAATAGTTGGAGGAGCTATGGTTGGAGATAACTTATCTATGATATCTGATACAACTATAGCAGCAGCAAGTACACAAGGTTGTCAAATGAAAGATAAAGTAAAAATGAACTTCTTTGTAGTATTGCCAGCAGCATTAGCAAGCCTTGTAATAATTTCTGTAATGTCAGCAGGATATGGAGCTGCGGCAGCTGAAGCAGGATCTTATGAAATAATAAAAGTTGTACCTTATGTAGCTGTTTTAGTAGGAGCTCTAGCAGGGGCAAACGTTTTCGTTCTTCTTGCAGGAGGAGTTTTATTTGCAGGAGCAATAGGTATCTTTACAAATTCTTTAGACATATGGGGATTCATAGGTGCTGTATCAGAAGGTATGGCTGGAATGCAAGAATTATGTATCCTAGTTGTAGTTGTTGGAGGAGTTATTGGATTAATTAAGCATTATGGTGGTATAGAATTTATATTAAACTTTATAACGAGCAAGATAAAAAGTGCAACTGGTGCTAAGTTTGGGATAGCTTTACTTGCTAGTATAATAGATTTATGTACTGCTAATAATACAATAACAATAATAACAGCAGGTCCTTTAGCTAAAGATATTGGAGAAAAGTATGATCTTGACCCAAGAAAAATAGCTAGTATATTAGATATATTTGCATCATGTTGGCAATGTATGATACCATACGGAGCTCAAATATTAACAGCAGTTGGAATAGCAGGAGTTTCTTCTGTAGGAATAATAAAATACTTACATTACCCTATATTCTTACTTATATTCGGAATTATATCAATAACTGTGGATTTTTCAACCCTAAAAAAGAAAAAAGCACAGTAAATTGATATAAAACCAAATTAAAAAATCAATATATGTTACTTATTAACTCAAAAAATTTATAACATATAAATAAAGAGTATTTAGAATAAGCCCTAAAAACTCTAATAGGTATTATACATCAAAAAATGAATTAAAGAAAGTAATGTGAATTAAAAATAAATTTTCAAAATTTTTATAATATGTAAGTTAAGATGAATATTTATAATTTACTTATATATAATAAGATATATTAAACAATGTAAATAAAATATAATATAATGTATTATATCTAAAGACTAATGGGTTACCGCTAAAAATAAGGTGACCCATTTTTATTTATAAAAATGTTTAAGAACATATATATATGGATAAAAAAGTAAAGAAATTATTTTAAATATATAGGAGGAACTTAAAAATGAAAGGATTTGTAGATAAGGATACATGTATAGGATGTGGAGCGTGTACAGGAATATGCCCAGAAGTATTTGATATGGATACTGATGGATTAGCTGTTAGCATAGAAGGAGAAATAGTATTAGAATTACAAGAAACAGCTATAGAAGCTCAAGAAGGATGTCCAGTTGGAGCAATAACAGTAGAATAATTTAGGATATAAAAGAGATGGTCTGAAAAATTTGTTTAAAGACATCTCTTTATATATATAGTTAAAAAATTAAAAAAAGTAAAAAATCAATAAAAAATATATACAAATATGATATGAAATTTTAATAACATATATTTTTATAGATAAAAATAACTTTAAAAAAAATGATTTATATAATAAAATAAAGATATAATATTTAATAAAAGATTATATTGCATCCCTAAAAAGACAATATATTTTAAAAATAAGGTAGATAAAAGGGGATAAAAAGCGAGTATTTTCAATACTTTTAAAAAAAGATAAAAAATATATCAAAAAAATGAAAAAATTGTATTGACCATGACGTAACGTAACATTATAAAATGGTCTTAGGCAAGAAGTTGGGGGAAAAATAAAATGGATGAAAAACGTTTTTACACAACGGGTGAATTTGCCAAGATGGCTGGAGTTACAATAAGAACTATCAGATACTATGATACAAAAGGTATACTGAAGCCATCGCATCATAATAGTTCAGGACACAGGCTATACTCAAATGAAGATTTTATAAAATTAAAGAAAATTTTAGCTCTAAAGTATTTAGGTTTGTCATTAGATGAAGTTATGACTACAGAGCAAAGTAATTTTAACAAAGGTGATATGATAAATTCACTAAGATTACAAAAAAATATAATTAAAAATAAAATGAATCATATGAAGATAGTATTAAATGCAATAGAAACTGCTGAAGTAAGTATGAAAAATGATGATGACTTAGATTGGAATAAAACTATAGACATCATAAAAATACTAGAAAGCGAAAAAGAACTTTTACAACAGTACATTGATTTATCAAATTTAAATGCTAGTGTTGAATTAAGAGACAGATTTAGTTCTAATAAATATGACTGGTATAGATGGACATTTGATAATTTAAAACTTAAGAGAAACTATAAGGTTTTAGAAATAGGATGTGGAAATGGGGCCTTATGGGCTAGGAATATAGAGTATTTATCTAAAGGTACGAAAGTTATATTAACAGATGTTTGCGAAGAGATGATATGTGATGCAAAATATAAGCTTAGAGAACATGAAAACAATTTCAAGTTTGAAATCGCTGATCCAAACAACATTCCTTTCAAAGATGAGGAATTTGATGTGGTAATAGCTAATCATATATTGTTTTATATGAAGGACTTAGACAAAGTATTATCTGAAGTTAATAGAGTACTTAAAGTAGGAGGACATTTTTATTGTACAACTATAAGCAAGGATCATATGAAAGAATTAGAAGATCTGATGCTAGGATTTAACAATAATATAAAAATTTCTGAAGAGAAATTGTCCTATAAGTTTGGATTAGAAAATGGTGAACAAATTTTAAGAAAACATTTTACTGATATAAAGAAATATATTTATGAAGATGAATTAATAGTAAATGATGTAAAAGGTATTCTAGAATATATATACTCTATTCCGGGTAATATATTAGAAGTAGTTGATACTAAGAAGAAAGAATTTGAAACTTATGTTGACAATGAAATCCACAAAGAAGGTCAACTTCGTATTACTAATACAAGTGGAATGTTTGAAAGCATAAAACAGTAAAATTAAATTTGGTTTTAACGATCTTATAAATTTTAATATAGATTAGTTATTTAAACTTTTAAAAAACGTTTTCTATATTGAAAATTTATAAAATCTTAAAATATAGATTATTTCTCTAGAAGCAGACATTAGTTTCTTTAGAAATGTTAATTAAAAACAAAGTTGTTAATAAGTTAACAAGAAGAACTTAGAAGGCAAAATTATTAAAAGATGGAGAGGTAATAGTTATGGGAATACAAGTAACAAGTGAAATCAAACCACTAAAAAAAGTTTTACTTCATAAGCCAGGTGAAGAAATAGAAAATTTAACACCTGAATATCTTGAGAGATTATTATTTGATGATATCCCTTTCTTAGAAGTAGCTCAACAAGAGCATGATGCTTTTGCTGAAATTTTAAGACAAAATGGGGTAGAAGTTGTATACTTACATGAATTAGCAGCAGAAGTTATAGCTGATGAAAAAATAAAAGAAGAATTTTTAAATCAATTCTTAGATGAAGCAGATATAAAAAGTGAAGAAGTTCGTAAAAATGTTTATGACTACTTAAAGAGCTTTAAATCTAATGAAGAATTAATAAGAAAAACTATGGCAGGTATAAACAAAAATGAATTACCAGCTATAGAAAAGAAAAGTTTAGTTGACTTAGTTGACGATGAATATCCATTCGTTGCTGATCCAATGCCAAACTTATACTTCACTAGAGACCCATTTGCATCAATAGGAGATGGAATAAGTTTAAATAAAATGTACTCTGTAACAAGAAACAGAGAAACTATATATGCTGATTTTATATTCAAGTATCATCCAGAACACAAAGGTACTAAAAGATTATATAATAGAGATTTCGAATTCTCTATAGAAGGTGGAGATATATTAAATATATCTGAGACAGTACTTGCAATAGGTATATCTCAAAGAACAACTCCACAAGCTATAGAAAGAATAGCTGAAAGAATATTCTTTGAAACTGAAGGAAATAAAATAGAAACTGTATTAGCTTTCGATATACCAAAGACAAGAGCTTACATGCACTTAGATACAGTATTCACACAAGTTGATCATGATAAATTTACTATACATCCACAAATAGAAGGACCATTAAAAATATTTGAATTAACTAAGGGTGAAAATGGTAAAGTTAATATACTTGAAGAAACTATGACACTTCAAGAAATCTTATCTAAACATTTAGGATGCGATGTTAAGTTAATAAGATGTGGTGGAGGAGATTATGTAATATCTCAAAGAGAACAATGGAACGATGGATCTAATACATTATGTATAAAACCAGGTGAAGTTGTAGTTTACTCAAGAAACCATGTAACTAACAAATTATTAGTAGAAAATGGTGTAAAAATCCACGTTATACCATCATCAGAATTATCTAGAGGACGTGGGGGCCCAAGATGTATGTCTATGCCTTTAGTTCGTGAATTATAGGATTTAAATTAGATAATTACAAATAAAAAACTTCTTTAAAGGGTTTAAAAAAATCCTTTAAAGAAGCTACAAAATAATTCTTGAAAATATACAAAATATAAAAGAAATAAAAAATAAATTATTAAAAGTTATTAGGAGGGTTTTTACAATGGCAGTTAACTTAAGAGGACGTTCATTTTTAAAATTATTAGATTTTTCATCAGCAGAAATAAGATACTTATTAGATTTATCTAGAGATTTAAAAAATTTAAAAAGATCTGGTGTATCTCACAAGAACCTAGATGGTAAAAATGCTGTTATATTATTCGAAAAAGACTCTACAAGAACTAGATGTGCTTTCGAAGTTGGAGCAATGGATTTAGGAATGGGTGTTACATATCTAGGACCTACAGGTTCTCAAATGGGTAAAAAAGAATCTATAGCAGATACAGCTAGAGTTTTAGGAAGAATGTATGATGGTATAGAATACAGAGGATTCTCTCAAGAAATAGTTGAAGAATTATCAGCTCATGCAGGAGTACCAGTATGGAATGGTTTAACAGATGAATTCCATCCAACTCAAATATTAGCTGACTTATTAACTATAGAAGAAAAATTTGGAAGATTAAAAGGCTTAAACTTTGTTTATGCTGGGGATGCTAGAAATAATATGGGTAACTCTTTAATGGTAGGTTGTGCTAAAATGGGATTAAACTTTACAGCTTGTGCTCCAAAAGAATTATTCCCAAATGAAGAATTAGTAAATACTTGTAAAGAAATAGCTGCACAAAATGGATGCACTATAACTTTAACTGAAGATATAATGGAAGGAACTAAAAATGCAGATGTTATATACACTGACGTTTGGGTATCTATGGGTGAACCAGACGAAGTTTGGGAAGCTAGAATAAAACAATTACAACCATATCAAGTTAATAAAGCTGTTATGGACAATGCTAATCCAGAAGCTATATTCATGCACTGTTTACCAGCATTCCATGACTTAAAAACTAAGATAGGTGCACAAATGGGTGAAAAATTCGGTATAACTTCAATGGAAGTTACTGACGAAGTATTTGAATCTAAACAATCAGTTGTATTTGATGAAGCTGAAAACAGAATGCACACTATAAAAGCTGTAATGGCAGCTACTGTAGGTCTTTAATAGATTAATCAAATAAACTACCATTTTAATATGGGTAGAAATTTACAATAATATTTTTTAGCTTAATATTGAGACTGGTGGTTATATTTGTAAAACTTAAGTTATAAGAAAGTTCAAGGAAACCTCTGTCTCTAAAAAATGTGAGCAGGGGTTTGCTTATTTTAAACAATCATAAAATCATTAGAGGTGGAATATGAAAAGATTAGTTATAGCACTAGGGGGAAATGCATTAGGAAATAATGCTGAAGAACAATTACAATTAGTTAAACATACAGCAAAAACAATAGTAGATCTTGTTGAAGAGGGATATAATGTGATAGTTGGGCATGGAAATGGTCCTCAAGTAGGAATGATAAACTTAGCTATGGATTTTGCAGCAAACAACGGAGCAAACACTCCATTTATGCCATTTGCTGAATGTGGAGCAATGAGTCAAGGATATATAGGATATCATTTACAACAATCTATAAGAGATGAATTAAAAACTCGTAAAATAAATAAGAATGTTGCAACTGTAGTAACTCAAGTTGTAGTAGATAAAGATGATGAAGCTTTCAAAAACTTAACTAAACCAGTAGGTATGTTCTATACTAAAGAAGAATCAGAAAAAATAGCTGCTGAAAAAGGATTCACATTTGTAGAAGATGCTGGAAGAGGATATAGAAGAGTTGTTGCTTCTCCTCAGCCACAAGAAATAGTTGAGCTAGAAACTGTTAAACAATTAGTTGATAACGGAACTATAGTTATAACTGTTGGTGGTGGTGGTATACCAGTAGTAGAAAATGAAGATGGTTCATTAACTGGTGTAGCTGCTGTTATAGATAAAGATAGATCAAGTGCTAAATTAGCTAAAGATCTTGATGCAGAAATGTTAGTTATATTAACT
>NZ_NOJZ02000013.1 GCF_002251085.2 Romboutsia maritimum
ATGCCATCATTCTATCATAGTTATTAACATCTGTTAAATCTGCATTATCTAATAAGTCTATAGCTATTCTCATTTCTTCTATTGCATATACTAATTCTTGATTATACTCTTGTTTTTGACTAACTTCTGATTTAGATTCATTTTCATTTGCATATATATTTGTTGGAACTACCGTACTAAACATTAAAGCTGATGCCATAGCACTTCCTACTAATTTAGCCATTTTATTCTTAATCATTCTTATTTATACCCCCTAATTTTATAATATAAATTTTATGCCTAATTTCAATATACTGAAATATATGAATCAATTGATAAATTTACTCCCTATATCATTCTAGCATTTAATATAATATTTAGAACCATACCGAAGTATAGTTATTAGGTATAATTTTTTATTATACTTTAGGTCCGTTGCAAAAAAATAAAAATAGAACTATCTCAAAATTCCATTTTAAGTAGTTCTATTTTTATTTTTAACTTTTTTATTCATTTTTTATATTTAAATTTGCTATTCCATCATATACATCAAAATCATTTGGTGTAATTTTACCATCTAACCTTCTATTTTTCACAATATAATCATCTTTAATCACTAAGCTTATAAATGCTGCATTATCTCTAACATATTTTTGTATAGATTTATAGATTTCTTGTTTATTACTCTGTGATGTTGATTTAGTCAATGATGTCATATAATTAGTTAGTTTTTCATCATTATATCCACTATTCTCTATTATCTGACTTGCATCTGGTATTAAGGATAATTCCCATCCTACACATGCTAAATCATAATCTTTAGAACTAAGTGCTTTATCCATTTCTTTATCGTCTAATTCTTGTACTGTTGATTTTATACCTATTTCTTTTAAATTCTCACAAATTATGTACGCTGATTTTATTCTCTCATTATTATTTTTATTTACTATTATTTTTAAGTTCAAATCTAAAATCATTTTTTTAATCGTTTCTTTTTGATTATCTATTTTTTCATTTGAACTACTATTAGAACTTGATGAATTTTTATTTACTTTTTTTACTTCTTCACTACTTGATAAATTTACTTTTTCAAGATATTTTTTAGCTTGTTCTTTATTATATTCTAAAGGTTTAATGCTCTTATCATAATATTTAGAGTTTGAGTTAAGAGGAAAATTAACTAAAGTTGCTTTATCCATATAGCCTTCTTCTTGTATCTTTTGTTTATTTATGGAATGTGCAATAGCTTTCCTAAAGTTAACATCTTTTAAAAATTTATTATTATAATTAAATATTAAATACTCATATTCTCTTCCTTCATAATTAGTTATATTAAATTCTTTTTCATAAAATTTACTTAAATCATCAAGTGATACATTCGCTAAATCACTTTCTAAAGCCATTACTAAAGAAACTTGAGATTCTTCATCTGGAACTACGCCAACCTGTATATCTTTAATATTTTCAGGTAATTGATCATAGTAATCCTTATTTACTTCTAGTATAATCCCTTTTCTTTCTTCATATTTTGCTATTTTGTAAGGTCCATTACCCACTAAATTTTTTTTGTACTCTGTAATATCTTTTTCAGCAAATGAATTCAATTGATTTTTACACACTATAGGAAAAATTAAAGTATCAATTGAAAACGCATATGCATCTTTAAACTTTAAATTTACTTCATTAGTACCATTTACTGATACTGAAGATATATTTTGAGTAAATACGTTATATGGACTATCTGAATTTTTTTGTATTAAACCTATAGTATATTCTACATCGCTAGCTGTAACACTTGTCCCATCGTGCCATTTTGCATCTTTAAGTTTAAGATTAACACTCATTCCATCTGAAGATACATTATACTTTTCTACTAATTGAGGTACTACATCATAATTTTCATCTATAGTAAATAAACCATCATAAATTAAATTTGTAACATACCCAACTGATTTATCCTTGTTTAATATAGGATTAATAGTCTTAGGTTTTACCATAGTTAAATGTATAAGTTCTGAGTTTATAGCGCTTTGAGCTACTTGATCAGACGTACTAGTTTTTTGATTAATATTACATCCCGTCACTATAAGAGATATAGTTAGAATCATAGTTAAAACTTTCATACTTTTCATTAGTTTGTTCCTTCCTTGCCATATATCTTATTATACTTTTCATAGTTATTTCTAACTTTTTCTACATATGAAGATGTCTCTTGAAATGGAATACTATCTAGATTTTTTCCATCTTTGCTGTAGCTGTGATTTTCAAGCCATTTTCTAACATTGCCTGATCCTCCATTATAAGCTGCTATGACTAAATCTAGCCTTCCAAATTCTTTGTACAACTTATTTAAATACCAACATCCAATTTGTATGTTAGCCTCAGGATTAAAAACATCCACTTCTCTTAATTGTAACTCTTCTATTGCCCAATCTCTAGTTATATCACTTATTTGCATTAAACCTTTAGCCCCTCTATGAGAAACTGCAGCCTTATCGAACTTACTCTCAGCTTTCATTACACTATATACTATGTTTTCTTCTAATTTAAATTCTTTAGCATATTTTTCTACGTATATAGAATATTTTTTAGGATACATTAATTTTTGTATAGCTTTACTTTCCACAAATAAAGTACCAAATAAGATTATAAAAATAGATAGAATTAACACTTTTTTCTTATTCACACCAATTCTCCTTCATATACTTTATAAATTCATCTGCTTTTTTCTGTAACTGCATTAGTGTCCCCGAATTATCTATTATATAATCTCCATATTTAGATTTTTCCCTTTGACTTATCTGTGAATTAATTCTGCTTAAAGCATCTTGTTTACTACAATTATCTCTAAGCTGAATTCTGTTAATTTGTACTTCTTCATCACAAACAACTACTATAAGTTTGTCTAAAATCTCTAAATATCCACCTTCTACTAACAAAGCTGCATCTATTAATACTATATTTTCACCTTGTAACTTTATATTTTCTACTTCATTTAATATTTTTGCTCTTATTCTTGGATGAGTTAAACTATTTAATTGTATAAGTTTATTATTATCATTAAATACAATTCTTCCTAAAGCCTTTCTATTTAATGTATTATCTGAATTTTTTATCTCTTCACCAAAATATTTAAATACATCCTCTAAAACTCTCTTATCATCAAAAATTTGTCTAGATATAATGTCTGCATCAATTATATGTATCCCATTTTTTTTAAATATATTAGACAGGCTGCTTTTGCCACAGCCTATATTTCCTGTAAGACCTAATACTAACACAAAATCACCTACTTTGTTTCATACCAAGAATCACCTACATTCAAGTCTACATCTAAATGAACGTCCATACTAACTGCATTTTCCATCTCTTCTTTTACTATCTTTTTAACTATGTCGATTTCTTCCTCTACAGCTTCTACTATCAACTCATCGTGAACTTGAAGTATAAGTTTTGATTTTAAATCATTCTCTTCTAATTTTTTATATACATTTACCATTGCTATTTTTATAATATCTGCTGCACTTCCTTGTATAGGCGCATTCATCGCAAATCTTTTTCCTCTATTTCTTTCCATAAAGTTACTTGATTTTATCTCTGGTATATATCTTCTTCTATTAGCTAGCGTTGTTACATATCCATCTTTACTTGCATTTTCTATAGTCGTATCCATAAATTCTTTTATTTTACTATATTTAGAAAAATAACTATCTATATACTCTTTAGCTTGTTTTACTGAAATATTTAAATCATCCGCTAAGCCAAAATCACTTTTTCCATAAACAATACCAAAGTTAACTGCCTTTGCTGCACCCCTTAATTCACTAGTTACATTTTCTATTTCAACATCAAACACTTGAGATGCAGTTTTTGTATGTATATCTTCATTATGTTTAAATGCATCTATCATATTTTCATCACCACTCATATGAGCTAAAACTCTAAGCTCCACTTGAGAATAATCAGCATCCACCAATTTACATTTATCATCAGAGATAAATACTTTTCTTATATTTCTTCCTAATTCTAATCTTACTGGTATATTTTGAAGATTTGGCTCAGTTGAAGAAATCCTTCCTGTTGTAGTTATAGTTTGATTAAATGATGAATGAATTCTATTACTTATTGGATTTATTATTGATAACATACCATCAACATACGTAGAATTCAATTTTACAATTTGTCTATACTCAGTAATTTTATCTATTATCGGGTGCTTATCTCTTAGCTTATCTAGTACCTCAGCATTAGTTGAATAACCAGTTTTCGTCTTTTTAATTACTGGAAGTTCTAATCTTTCAAATAATATTACACCTAATTGTTTTGGTGAATTTATGTTAAATGGCTCTCCTGATAATTCATATATTTCTTTTTCTAAAGTTAATATTTTTTCTTTAAATTGAGCACCTAATTCATTTAATTTCTCTATATCTACTTTTACACCCTCATACTCCATTTCTCCAAGAACTTCTACTAAAGGCATTTCAATATCATATAAAAGAGAATCCATATTAGTTTCTATAATATTTTTTTCCATTCTTTCATAAACTGTAGCCACAACATTTATTACCTTACCTATATACTCTGACAGTTCTTCAAGTTCTAAATCTTCATATTTTTTAGCTTTTACACCTTTACCTAATAATTCTTCTTTAGATTTCATTTTTCTTGTTAAATATTTCATAGATATATCACTACATTCATAAGATGTTGATGAAGTTGAGTCTATTAAATATTCAGCTATAGTTATGTCAAATCTCATATTTTCTAATTTTATATCATAAGGTCTTAATGCTAAATAATCATCTTTTAAATTATATCCAATTTTCTCAACCTCATTACTTGAAAGTATAGTTTCTAATTTTAAAATTTCATCTTCGTTTATGTAATATATGTTCTTTCCATCTATACTTATGTACATATACATTATATTTTTTTCAAGTATATTTCCTTCTTTTTTAACAGTTTTTAATATTAACTTTTTCTGATTTTTTGATTCATTAATAAATTCTTGTATGTTTTCTAATTTACTAATATTTAATTCTATTTCTTCATTAACTATATTTCCTCCATCTAGTTCAACAAGTCTTGATAATAAACTTGTAAATCCTAGATTTCTAAAAGATTCTATAACTGCATCCTTGTCAAAATCTCCATATTCTAATTCTTCTAAGTTTATTTCTATAGGAACATCTCTAATAATTGTTGCTAGTCTTTTACTCATTACAGCTAACTCTTTATTTTCTTCAAGTTTTTTCTTAACACTACCTTTAAGGCTATCTATATTTTCTATTATATTTTCTATACTCGAGAATTCTTTTATAAGTTTTATACCTGTTTTTTCTCCTATACCTGGCACTCCTGGTATATTATCAGATTTATCTCCCATTAATCCTTTTAAATCTATAAATTGAGTTGGGGTCATTTCATATTTTTCCATAACAGAATTAAAATCATATTCTTCTACTTCTCCAACACCCTTTTTAGTTATTAAAGTCGTTGTTTTATTAGAAGCAAGTTGTATAGCATCTTTATCTCCTGTAACTATATATACTTTATAATCATTTTCTTCTGCAATTTTAGAAACTGTACCTATTATATCATCAGCTTCAAATCCATCTATTTCCAATCTATGTATATTAAATTTATCTAAAAGTTCTTTTAATGGTTCAAACTGAACTCCTAAATCATCTGGCATTTTTTTTCTACCAGCCTTATACTCTTTAAATTCTAGATGTCTAAATGTTGGTGCTTTTCTATCAAAAGCTACACTTATATGTGTTGGTTTATATATATCAATTATTTTGAATAGCATTGTTGTAAATCCATAAATAGCATTCGTCTTTAATCCTTCTTTATTATTCATTTCTGGTAATGCATAAAATGCTCTATTTATTATTGAATTTCCATCTATTATTATCAATCTTTTGTCCAAATCTATCACTCCTAAGACTTCTCTATTTTTATATCATATATGTATTATATACAAATATGCTATTATTTAATATTACCACAATATTAATAGGATATTAAGCTTAAATGTGTTGCTAATGATATATTTAACTGCTATAATGAATATTTTATATTCTGTCGTCATTTTTTAATGATAATATAAAAGCTTACTTTCATAAATATTGTAGTTATTTTTGTAAATCAATTGCAAATTTATAATTTATTTGATATAATTATACCGATAAGCCGGATTGGTGGAATGGCAGACGCGACGGACTCAAAATCCGTTGGTAGCAATACCGTATGGGTTCAAGTCCCATATCCGGCACCAATAATAACTTTATATACTCATAAAAATACTAATTTTTTAATTAGTATTTTTTTATGCTAAAAAATCTAGCATGTATTTATGCTAGATTTTTTCCACTATTATCTTTTATTAATCTCTAAATTCACGTTATATTTAGTCCAATTACTTTCTAAAAATGCTACAACTTCTCCGTCTTTTAATATTTGATGTATCGCTATTAAATTTTCTTCTTCTTGTCTTATTTCTGTCTGAGCTTTTACATCTGATCCATATGGAATTTCTATTTCATATTTAATTTTCAGATGAGATACTCTGTAATTTTTAATTATATCTATAGGCATAGTTTCCATTATCCAAGATACATACTTAACATTTCCAACATGTGAGTTAATATCTATATCTATGTATCTAACATTAAAATTTTTTTCATAATCTATATTTTCTAACTTGCTTATTTTAAACTTAGTTCTAGAAACTCCACCTGTTTTAATATCTACTCCATAAGCTTCATAATACTCTTGTGGTATCATAATCGTTTTTCTTTTTATAGTATCAATTAAAAATGCTACTGTTTTTCCTTCAACTATAAGCTCATTTTTATCATTGTATACTTTAAAATTTCTTACAGCATAAAACTTTTTTATACTATCCACATATGTAACTATTTTTAATACATCTCTATATTTTGCATATTTATATACATTAATATTATAATCATAAAGTACCCATGTTTGATTATTATCTATTAAATCAAAAAATGAAAAACCAAGATTATTTTCTTGACTCATTCCACAATCTGCCATAAAATCCATATATGAAGTTAAATGACATTCTTGTCTAGCATCAGCATCTCTATATGTTACTTCATATTTTTTTTCATATTTTTTTTTCATATCTGCACCCCTATTCTATAAAACATCCTCAATTTATCTCTAATAACACTCAATCTACCTATTTCATATAAATTTAAATTATTGTGTTAAATGGTTATCTAATAAGTATACATTAATCAGATAGATTATTGTACTTTTATATTAAATTAATAAAAAAGATTAGAAAACTAATTTTATAATTTCTTTATCACTATTTTCATGATTATATAAAGTTTAAGTTTACAAAAAATAAAACAAAAAAAAAGAGCATTTATCATACTCTAAAAAATTATATTAGTGTTATAAATTAAATTTTAATTTATAATAGAGTTTTTAAATTATATACTCTATTATAACTGTTGTTATTACAGTGATCTTAGGATTAAATTTATGTTTTAAATCTACTAAATTAAACATAACATACCTTCAGTTATATTTCAATAAATCTGCATAAGTAGCTATTATAATGGTATAACTGGCTTATTTTATATTACATTTTATAGGAATCATTAATTTTAACATAAAATTATAATTAGTATACTCTATGTTTATTTCCCCATTATATTTTTTAATAATTCTTTCAATACTAGAAATTCCCATTCCATGATAAAATTTATTATTTTTACTAGTTAGTATTTTATTTTCTTTTTTTATTATATTGTTTTCTTTAGAATTTTCTGCCTTTAATATGAAAATTTGATTTAAGTAAGTTCCTCTTATATTGATTTGCCTATGTATATCTAATGTGTTTATTTTTTCGCAAGCTTCTATAGCATTATCTATTATATTAGAAAATATACTACATGTATCCATCATATCTACAAAATGACACATTTTAAAATTTATATCAGCTATAAAATCTATATTCTTATCTTTACATATTTGTTCTTTTTCGCTAAGTATTATATCTAATATCATATTTCCTGTATTAAATGAATTTTTATGTTCATTTAATTCTTTATTTATATCTTTTATATATTCTTTTGCATTTTTACTATTACACATCTCTTCTATGCACATCATATGATTCTTCATATCGTGATAAAGTTGTCTTATCCTAATATTACTCTCTTTCAAACTTTTATAATGTTTATACTGGATATCCATTTTTTCTCTGATACATTTACTTTCATTTATTGCCTCTCTATCTTTTATAATTTTAGATAATATAAATATAATTGATACATTTGATCCAAACAAGATTATTGGCATTAATAAAATAAACGGACTTTCTTTAAAATTACCCGTATTTAATTTCAAAAAATAATTACATACTAATGATATACTAAACACATTTGCTATAACAGGTATGCTCATGTATAGGATTTCTTTTTTAGAAATATTAATTTTTAGATTTCTGTACTTATAAATTAATATTAATACTATTAATAACGACTTTGATAATATCATACCCTCTAATCTATATTTTGTATTATGTAAAAGCAGTCCTGCATTTGGTAAGTCATTTACTTTTATAAGTATAGACATACTAAGAACTTCTGCACCCATTAGAGTCATTATATATATAAGTACTATTAATATGCCCTTAGATAATTTTTCATTATAATTTAATTTATAAAAAATAATTAAGTTTATTATATTTAAAAAAAGTCTAATGTTATGTTGGATATCAAATAGCAAAAAACTAATACTAATACACAAACTTATTATAAAATTAAAGTATATCTTTTTATTACTTAACTTTTTTTCACTCTCATCATCAAAAATTAATTTCATTAGAATATACTCTAAAATCGATACACTTGCATTTAAAATTTCCCAAAATAAGTTTCCTTGTATCATATTTTCTCCCCTAATACATTTAATAATTCTAGCTTAACTTCTCGAAGTCGATATTTACTTATAGGAATTTTATATTTTTGTATTATAAGTACATTTTTTTCAATATACTCTACCTTCTTTAGATTAACTAAAAAACTTTTATGACATCTAAAAAATTTATATTTTCCTAATTCCTCTTCAGCTAATTTCATACTCATAACAAACTCATACACCTTATCTTTTGTATATATTTTCATATCTTTTCTATTTACTTCTAAATATAATATATCTTCTATAAATATTTTGTATATGTTTCCTTTTTCTTTTATTAAAATATATTTATCTTTATAATTTTCTATTAACTCTATACATGATATTATATGTTTCTTTAATTCATCAAACTTTATAGGCTTTAATAAGTATCTATAAGCTCTTACTTCATACCCATCTTGTATATAGTCAATTACTCCTGTAATAAAAATTATTTCTACTTTATTATCAAATCCCCTTATTTTTCTAGCTGTTTCCATACCATCTAATCCTGGCATTTGTACATCTAGCAATAAAATATCTATATTTTTAGGGTAATTTGATATCAACTCAATCCCAGATTTATATTCAAATATTTGATTTTTAATATTTTTCTCATCTAATATTTTTCGTAAATAATCTTTCATCCTCAATCTTTGAATGTCTTCATCCTCACATAAAGCAATCTTAAGCATAACAAATTCTCCTTTTAAAATAAAAACGCATGATAAACTACAATCTCAACCTCAAGATTGTTTGAAATTTAACTTATTGATTTATATGTATCACTAACAATAACATATTTTATATTAACACTATTTTCACCATTAGTTAATATAAATTTTAAAATTCATTTATTTAAAATGCGCAAAAACATGAAATTTATCGAAAAACTAAATATTTTGAAATTTATTTTGATTTAAGTATTATTTTAACTATCTCTGGTCTACAATTTAATCTAATTAAAACTTTAGAACCTCCTAAACCTTTAGTTAATAGCATCGTTGAGTTTTTTATATCATATCTTCCTAAATCGTATTTAGGAAAAAACTCCCTATTTGGTGAAAGTAATCCTCCTAAAAAAGGAATTCTTATTATACCTCCATGAACATGACCTGCTAAAGTTAAATCTGCCCCCCATTTTGCATATTCCTCAAAATAAAATGGTGTATGAGCTAAAAGTAAATTAAAATTATTTTTATTTATATTTCCTAATCTATTTTGTATAAAATCATTTTCTAAGTTAATATTTTTATTTTTATTAAATAAATATTTATAATTTTCTAATGGAATAATTAATCCATATACATTTATAAAACTATTCCCTTTTTGTATTTTTACTACCTCATTATTAAGGTTATTTATATTTTTCTTCTTTAAATCTTCAAAATAGCTTTTATATAAATTTTTATATTTTTTAATTAAAGATTTTTGCTCATGGTTACCTATTATATGATATATTTCATATTTTTTAGTTAAATCATCTATTAAATTTAATGCTACTTCAAAATTTTTACTTTCTCCTTCAACTAAGTCCCCTGTTATAAATACAGCATCTGGATTTATATTATCAATCTTTTCAAGTAACCTTTTATTATCTTTTCCAAAAGATTTATTATGTAAATCACCTATCTGAACTATAGTAAAACCATCAAATTCTTTTGGTATTTTTTCTGTTTCTATTATATATTCTACAGTTTCTATAGTATCTGTCTCATATTTATAAAAAATATAACCAACTAAAAATATAGCCACTCCTATTAATATTTCTACTATCATAATGGTCAACCTTTCTGAATTTTATTTTTCCTAAATAATTATATAACACTAGAAAATTATGTGCTATATATTTATTTTCTTACCTATAAAATAACCCTGTAATAATTGAATTTTAAAATTCAATTATTACAGGGTTTATAATTTACATAAACTATTATATTTTAATCTTTTTTCTTAACTTTATGATATAATTTTTCAGTTTTAGTTTTGTTAGTCCCGCTATCCTTTGCTCCTATTTTTTGACCATCTTCCACTCCTAATTCAGAGCCATGTTCATAATACATTTTTCTCATTTCAGCTTTTGATTTTGGTCTGTCTTTAAGTCTATTTTTATTATTATCCATTAGAATGCCTCCTGTAACACTATTGATTATATTAATGTTAATTTGTCCAAAACTAATTTCTAATATTCTTAATTTTATCTATATTTGCAATTTCTATTTACTATGAAGAGTGCTATAAACACCTTTCTTAGTTATTAACTCATCATGAGTTCCTCTTTCTTCAACTCCATTTTCGGTTAAAACTATTATTTCATCTGCATTTTTTATAGTAGACAATCTATGTGCTACAACTAAGCTTGTTCTATCTTTGCTCAATTCTTCTAAAGATTCTTGTATCTCTCTTTCAGTTACATTATCAAGTGCTGAAGTTGCTTCATCTAAAATTATTATTGGAGGATTTTTTAAAAAGATTCTTGATATCGAAATTCTCTGCTTTTGTCCTCCAGATAATTTAACACCTCTTTCTCCTATATATGTATCATATCCATCTGGTAAAGCTTTTATAAAATCATGTATCCTAGCCTTCTTGGCTGCACTTATTACTTCATCATCAGTTGCTTGTGGTTTACCGCAAAGTATATTATCCTTAATAGTTCCTGTAAATAAAAATACATCTTGTTGAACTACACCTATATTTTTCCTTAAAGATTTCAAACTTATATCTCTTATACTTTTGCCATCAATTTTTATATCACCTTTTTCAAATTCATAAAATCTAGGTATCAAGTTACATAGAGTAGTTTTTCCTCCTCCAGATGGACCTACTAATGCTACTGTCTTACCAGATTGTATCGATAAACTTAAACCATCTAGAACCCTAGTTTCATCTTCATACGTAAACGATATATTTTCTATTTCTATTCTTCCTTTAACGTCTTTCAATTCAACAGGATTTTCAATTTCTTTTTCAGTTTCTTCATTTATTATTTCTGTAAATCTTTCAAAACCAGTCATCCCACTTTGATATTGTTCGGTAAAGTTTATAAGTTTTTTTATTGGCTCTATAAACATCTTTACGTATAATATATATGCTGCAAAATCCCCAATAGTTATTTTACCAAGATAAGTAAAATAACCTCCAGCAACAAGTGCTATTAGTTCTAAAATATCCATAAATAAATTCATACCAGAAAAATACTCTGCCATAACTTTATATGCACTTTCTCTAGCTTTTTTAAATACGTCATTACTTTCAATAAACTTTTTTAGTTCTTCATTTTCTGTACAAAAAGATTTTGTTACCTTCATCCCTGCTATACTATTTTCTAAAGTCGCATTAACATCACCAGTTTTAACTCTAGTTTCCATAAATGCCTTATTCATCTTTTTTCTCTGAGCCACTGCAAACCATACTACAAAAGGTAAAACTACAAATATTAATATTGTAAGAATTACATTTATATCTAAAAGTATAAAAAATGATCCAACTAGCATAATTATAGAAATAAATAAGTCTTCAGGACCATGATGAGCTAATTCTGATATTTCCATTAAATCATTTATTATCCTAGACATAGTTATACCCGTCTTATTATTATCAAAATAAGTATTTGGTAGTTTTTGCAAATGTGTAAATACATAGCCCCTCATGTCAGCTTGCATTCTTACACCTACAACATGCCCCCAATACTGCATAAAATAATTTAATCCTGCCTTAAATATAAAAATACCTATAAGTACTATTGTAAATAACAACAACATTTTTAAATCTTTATTTGGCACAACATCATCCATTATATTTCTAGTTATCATAGGATAAACTAAATTACATAATGCAAATAAAAACGCCGCTAATAAATCTAATATAAACAACTTTTTATAAGGTTTATAATATTTAACAAACTCTTTCAACATTTATATATTCTCCCTTCTTTTATCTTCAAATCAGTATAACACAAATTAAAGACTATAATAAATTTATAATTTTAATTAAAATAAACTGCCCTAACATAAAAATCTTAGGACAGCTTATTTTAATTAATAATATAATCAAGATCATTTTCACTTACCTGAATATAATTTTTAATAATACATTCTTCTAAATAATCAGCTATTTTATTATAATCATCTAATTTAAATTGCATTATATCTAAATCATAAGTTATATCACTTACTATACCTATTAAATCATTAATATTAGATATAAGATCAATATATTTATTCTTTCTTGTTATTTCTAATTTTTTAAATCTATACTTTTTATAACCTTCTATTATAATTAAATCCATATTTTTGTATAAAGCAATTACATCTTTTAAATTCTTCTCTTGGTTTACCTCTTCTATATAAGAAAATCTATTTTTAGAAATTACAGATACTTTACTTGCACCAGCTTCTCTATGTTTATAAGTATCTTTACCTTCCTTATCTATATCAAAATCATGGCATGTATGTTTTATAGTTCCAACTTTGTATCCTCTTTTAGATAATTCTCTTACTATAAATTCTATTAAAGTTGTTTTACCTACTCCTGAATATGATGTTATTGATAATATATTATACATTTCTAATCCTCTCTATTAAACCTATAATTATTAAAATGTAACTACTTCTACCATTTGATTATCAGTTAATGTAGTTCCTTTATTAACTTTTATCATACAATTGCTATTTAAAGTTGCATATAATCTAGCTTTTGCATCTTTATTATCCGTCATCTTTACGTATAATTTAGCATTTTCAGTAAATAGTTTCGCTCTTATAAATCTATCTTTTTTAGATTTCTTATTAAATTCACCTTTAAATATTGCTTTTATTTTATGATTTTTTTCTTTATTAGTTATATACTCTATTGCAGGAATTAATATGTTATCAAATACTATTAAAGCAGCATGTGGATTTCCAGACAATCCAAGTAATAATTTTTCTTCTAATATAGCTGAATAACATGCCCCTCCTGGCTTTACATTAACCCTCCAAAACAACTCTTTTGCCCCTAATTCTTTAAATGCTTTAGGTATCAAATCCTTATCTCCAACAGACACTCCTCCTGTAGTAATTAAACAATCCACTCTTTTAATAATACTTCTTACTTTCTCTTCTAATTCTAATAAGTCATCTGATGCTTTATCAACTACTACATTATTTATATCCATCTTTTTCAATTTAGAATTTAATATATATTTGTTACTATCGTAAATTTTTCCATCCATTAAAATTTCATGTAAATCTTGTATTTCCGTTCCTGTAATAAGGATACCTACTTTTATATCATCATAAACTAAAATTTCATGTATACCTAAGCTTGCCAATACACCAATATCTTCAACTGATATTGTACAACCTTTATTTATTATTAATTGACCCTTGTTTATATCTTCACCCTTAAATATATAGTTATCGTGTTTATTTAATTTTTTATTTAGAATAATATATTCATCAATTATATCTACATCTTCTTTTTTTATAACACAATTTGCTTCTTTTGGAATTTTAGCTCCTGTCATAATTTTAACTGCTTCATTTTTATCTAATTTTTTTTTGAAAATCTCTCCAGCAAAAACAGTTCCGACTACCTTTAATTTATTAGTATCTATATCACTATTATATGTATATCCATCATATGGTGATCTATCAAATGGTGGACTATCTATCGGCGAATAAACGTCTTCTACAGATACCTTATTTATTGCATCAATAATATTACACGTTTTTACTCTTTTTATTTTTTTTACGTTTTCTTTTATAATTTCAATGGCTTCTTCTAACTCTATCATTTTATCCCCCCTATAACTTCATAAAAATACGTTATATTACATAATTTCTTTAATCCTATATAAATTCCTTCATAAATACAAAAATTAAAAAAGACCATAGAAATCTATTTATAAATTTACTATAATCTTTAAATTTAACTATTTTAATAAATAATTTTTTATTGCATTAATGCTCTTTTCTCTATCTAGTATCTTAACTTCTTTTATTTTATTTCTATATATAAATATAGTTAAAACCTTACTTTCATTTTTATTTTCATCTTTTAATAAGTAACTCATAATATAAGCTTCATCTTTATTTTTAGTATATGCTTCTAAATTAGGATTTTTATTTCCTACTATTTTCTTTATTTTTTCTTTGTCTTCATCTTTAAACTTTTCTAAGTCTATATTTTTTATATCCTTTAAATTTATTTTCTCTTTTTCGTCATACTTGTCTATAATTATATCTATATTTTTGTTATAACTTTCTTTGTTAATATCACGAGTTGAAAAATCATAATTTTCAACTTCAGTTACTTTATTTTTATTAATTTCTATATACAATGCACTTTTTTCCATTTTATTATCTGATGTATATTTTGGATACACTAACCTAATATTAGTCACTTTATTAAGTTTTTCTATTGTATCTATATCTTTTTTTATACTATCAGCACTTATATAATACGTTGTACAGTATGGAACCCCCATGTTTTTTACAACATAGTTATAGTCTTTATTCATTATTTCATTAACATCATTTTGAACTTTAGTCATAGTTTTTTGTTGAGTTGCCTTGTCTGCTATGACATCCTCTTTTTTTGTATTTTCTATATTACATCCGGTAATAAACATACTTAAAACAATTATACTAACTAAGGATTCTTTTAATTTCATAAATTACCCTCCTTTCGTTAAATCTTGTATAAGAATAAACTTAAAATCTAATTTAATAACTAATATTTTTTAATTACTTAAATAAATTATATAACATTTGTTTAAATTTAATCATATTTGATGACAACCTGTAATTTTTTTGTAACATGATATATTTTCCAGATAGTCTTTGACAATAAATTTGTATAATTTAAAAATTCGATATAAATACTTTCATAAAATTATACCATATTATCCCTTTAGAATCAAAAACTCTATTATACTCATTAGATTTTTGTTGAAAAAATACACAGCAAGCTTTATTTTATCTTCTATGTTATAATATATCTAGATAATTTAAGGGGGATTTTTTAATGGACTTTAAACAACTCGAAGTATTTGTTGCCGTTGTAAAACACCAAAGTTTTTCTAAAGCTGCAAAAGAACTTTTTTTAACTCAACCTACAGTAAGCGCTCATATTCAAAATTTAGAAAGAGATTTAGATACTATTCTTGTTAATAGAAGTAATAAAACTATCACTCTTACAAAATCTGGTGAAATACTTTATAACCATGCTATATATATATTAAATAATTGTAAAAAAGCTGTATATGATATTAAAGAATATTCTGGTAAAATCGAAGGTATTATAGATATAGCATGTAGCTCAATACCCGAGACTTACATACTACCTGATTTTTTAAAAAATTTCTCATCTCAATATCCCGATGTCAAATTTAGTATTAGTCACTATGACTCTCAATATGCTATATCAGAGATTTTAAATGAAAGAATTAGCTTTGGCCTTGTTGGTTCTAAATTTAACAATAATCAAATTAAATATATTGACCTAATTAATGACGAATTAGTCCTTATTACTCCAAATAATTTAGAAATTTATTCTGAAAATGGCTATATTGATATTAATGAATTGTATAATCTTACATTTATTATGAGAAAAGAAGGTTCAGGTACTAGAAATTTATTATTAAATACACTTAATAAAAATGATTTTCCTATAGACAAATTAAATATTATAGCTCATGTTGAATCTAATGAATCAATTAAAGAAATGGTAAAACTAGGAATCGGAGTATCCTTTGTGTCATATACTTCTGTAATTGACTATATAAATACAAATAAATTAAATTGTTACAGAATAAAAAATATTGATTTTGTAAGAAAATTTTATTTTATATGCTCTAAGAAAAAAACTTTTACTCCTCTTGAGGACAAGTTTTTAAATAAATTATGTGAATACTTTGATGTAAATAAATCTTGTTAGTATTATATATATTTTTTATTTTTAACATGGGCCTATCTTAAAAGCTTAAAAATTTTGTGAAATAACCCAGCGAAGGGGTGATATATAAGTTATACTTATATTCAACCCAAGCAGTAGGTTAACCACAAAATTTTATTTTTATAACTTCTATAAATTTATATTAAAAAATGCTTTATATCCCCTATACATTTCATATATATCAGCTTTAGAAACTACTTCATGAGGTCCATGCATATTTAATACACCTACTCCACAATCTATAACTTCAGCTCCATAATTTGCTAATATATATGCTATTGTTCCACCACCGCCTTGGTCTACTTTACCAAGTTCAGCAGTTTGCCATACTACACTTTCTTTATTAAATATTCTTCTGATTTCTGAAACAAACTCAGCATTTGCATCATTACATCCGCCTTTACCTCTTGACCCAGTATATTTACATAAAACTATTCCATTTCCCATATATGCAGAATTTCTTTTATCATAAACATCTGGATAGTTTGGATCATACCCTGCAGCTACATCAGCTGATAATACTTTTGAGTTTGCCATCGCTCTCTTTAACTTTAATTCACAATAATCACCTTGTAATGCTATAAGCTCAGCAACTGTATTTTCAAAAAATTTTGATTGCATACCTGTATTCCCTATTGAACCAACTTCTTCTTTATCTACACATAAAGCTACCGCACTATATTCTGGTGTATCAGTTTCTAATACTGCTTTAACAGCTGCATAAGAACAAACCCTATCATCATGACCATAAGCTAATATCATAGATTTATCAAATCCTAAATCACGAGCATGACCAGCTGGGACTACTTCTATTTCAGCACTTAAAAAATCTTCTTCTATCATAAAATATTTTGCATTCAATATTTTTAATATATTTCCTACTATTGCTTCTTTTTCTACACCTTCTAAAGGCATATGTCCTATTAATAAATTTAATCCCTCTCCAGTTACTCCATTAGCAAGTTTCTTTTGCATTTGATCTGATGCTAAATGAGGTAACAAATCTGTTATACAGAATACTGGATCAGAATAGTCTTCACCTACACAAATATCTACTTTTCTACCATCATTTAATATAACTGTTCCATGGATAGCAAGCGGTAATGATGTCCATTGATATTTTTTTATACCACCGTAATAGTGTGTTTTAAATAGACCCAAATTTGCTTCTTGGTATAATGGATTTTGCTTTAAATCTATTCTTGGAGCATCTATATGCCCTCCAACTACCTTCATCCCTTTTTCTAGGTCATTTTTTCCTATTGAAAATAAAGCTACACCTTTATCTTTATTACATGCATAAATTTTATCCCCTGGATTTATACACTTCTTATTTATAGCTTCTTCTAATGATATATATCCTTTACTTTTTGCCATCTTAATTATTTCTCTAGCTGAAGTTCTTTCTGTCTTTCCATTATCTAAAAACTTCATATAATCCTCTGAATAATTCATAACGTCTTTCATAGCATTATTTTCTCTTATAACATCCCATGCATTTTTAAATTCATGTTTTAATTCCATATTACCCCTCCTGAACATAGTTTATAAATATAAACCTAATAAACTTAATTTTTATTTTTTTTCATATATTCATCATATTCTTCTGGTGATACTACCTTTACATTATCTAATCTCGATCTAAAGTGTTCTCTAAAATTAGCCAAATACTCTTTTCTTAAAATTTCTCTTTCTTGCTTTTCTTCTTCTGTTAGCCCTACTTCTTTATTCTTTTTAGCTAATTCATTTATTCTATCTAATTTCTTTTGATCAAACATTTTGTCCTCCTAAAAAACACTAATTTATATTATTTTTTCTTTATTTAATAATAATTACTATATATGTACTGATTTAATAAAATAATTTATTGCTATTTATACTTGTTTTTAGTTTGTATTTCTCATAAAATATATCTAAATTATCACTTATTATAGATATTCCCTTTTCTAAATCTTGTATACTTGACTGAGCTATATTTAATCTAAAAAATCTATCATCTATTAAATTTTCAAAGAAGTATGTACCCGGGAGTACAGATACTCCTTTTTCTAATATAAATTTAGTAAAGTCTTGAGATAAATACCCTCTTGGAAGTTCTAAAAAAAAATTTATTCCTCCATTAGCATCTCTAACCTTTAATTTATCACTTAATTTTTCATTTATCAATCGTTTTGCCAAGTTATATTTTTCTGTATATATTTTTTCTATATTATTTAAATAATTATTCCAATTAAAATATTCCATATAATAATACATGGATTTTTGAATAAGTCCTGGTGTTGATATATCTGATGAATACTTTGCCCACAAAACTTTTGTTAATAATTCACTTGGCATTTCAACAATACCAATTCTAAGCCCTGGCATAAGTATCTTTGAAAAACTTTTTATATATATAACTCTATTTTTATCATCATAACTTTTTAACGGCTTATTATCTTTTGAATCAAATTTAAAGTCACTAATAAAATCATCCTCTAATATATAAAAATCGTATTTTTCTGCTAATTCTATCAACTTTTGTTTTTTATATGTAGAATATGAAATTCCAGTAGGATTTTGAAAATTAGGCATTGTATATATTAATTTGGGCTTAATTTTTTCAAGTTTTAATTTTAATATACCTATATCAATCCCATCATTTAACATAGGTATTGATATAATTTTTGCACCTCTACTCTTAAATACCTCTATTGCCCCATTATATGTAGGTTCTTCAACAAAAACTACATCTGAATAATTAATTAAACCCTTACAAACTATGTCTATGCCTTGTTGTGCTCCTGATATCACTTGAATATTTTCTTTTGTAGTATCTATACTTCTAGTTTTTAAATACTCTACTATTTTTTCTCTTAAACTATTTGAACCTAATCCTTCATCATATTCAAATATTGAGCTTCCATCTTGAGTTAATGCCATATTAACCGCATTTTTAAAATCCTCTATAGGAAACATATCTGTAGATGGATTTCCACTATCAAAATGTATAATACCTTCTTTATTTCTAGACTCTTTCATACTTTCTTTTTTTAAAGCTGATACAAAAGTTCCACTTCCAACTGTTTTATATACATATCCTTCATTTTCTAAAAGTTCATAAACTTTAACTACAGTAGAATTATTTACGCCTATCAGATTGGCTAGCTTCCTTATTGGAGGCAATTTTTCATGATCCTTTATTTTATGCTGCAATATTAATTCTTTAATATGATTATAGATTTGTATATACTTGCTAGTTTCTTTTATTAATTCAATATTATATTTTTCCATATTAATCACCACTTACGTTTACCCCATTTTTGATGGTTGTTTTTATATTAGATATTATGTAGTATGTATATATAATACCAAAATTTTTATAAAAAGGGGACTTATTTATGTTTTATGACTATCATATGCACTCTAACTTTTCAGGAGATAGTAAAACTACTATGGAAGATATGGTCAAAAAATCTATCGACTTAGGATTAAAAGAAATTTGTTTCACTGATCATGTTGATTATGATATTAAAGATAGTATTTATGAAAAAATTAATTACGATAAGTATTTCCAAAATATAGAGTTTTTAAAAAATAAATACAACAATAAAATTTCCATAAAAAAGGGTATTGAATTAGGGCTTCAACGTCATATTGTAGATACATGTAAAAAAGATGTTGATGATTATCCTTTTGATTTTGTTATATGCTCTATACACACAATTGACAAACTTGAACTATACTTTAATAAATTTTTCGAGGGTAAGACTCAACTAGAATCATATCAGCGATATTATGAAGAACTATACACAGTTGTAAAAACATTTAAAGATTATTGTGTTCTAGGTCATTTAGATTTAATTAAAAGATATGGTGACTTTGATAAGCTATTAGATGATTCTTTATTTTATGATATAATTGAGTCTATATTAAAACAAGTTATTTCTGATGGTAAAGGTATTGAAATAAATACATCATGTTTTAGATATAATTTACCTGATTTAACTCCTTCAAAATATATTCTAGAAATGTATAAAAATCTTGGTGGAGAGATAATAACTACAGGTTCTGATTCTCATAATCCATCTCAAATTGCATACCAATTTGATTATATATACCCACTATTAAAAAATCTTGGGTTTAAGTATATATCTACATTTAATAAAATGAACCCAGAATTTATAAAATTGTAATTATTTTTTCCCCTCCTTACGAATATATTAACCTAAGGGGGGTGATTTTATTGAGGGTACCTAATTTAGTTCTATCAACATTAATATTATTTATATCTAATTTTATAGTAAGAGTTCTTGGATTTTTATATAAAATATTCTTATCTCGTATCCTGGGCGATACTTATCTAGGTATGTATCATATGATATTTAATTTCTTAATGATATGTTTAGCTCTTACTACTACAGGTATACCTACTGCCCTTAGTTGCTTAGTTGCTAAAAGAAAAGCTTTAAACGACAAACATTCAACTAATGTATTGTTTATATCTACTCTTTATGTTGCTTTTATAATTTCTTTAGCTATATCTTTTGGAGTATCTTTTAATAGTAGTTATTTATCATTAAAATTACTTCATGATTCAAATTTTAATTTATTTATTCTAGCTATATGTCCAGCAATGGTAGTTATAACTATATCAAATGTTCTAAGAGGCTATTACTATGGTATAAAAAAAGTTACTGTTCCTGCTATAGGTCAAATTTTAGAACAAGTATCTAAAATTATTTTTGTTATATTATTTGTTTTTTATCTAAATAACAAAGTTATGAGTTGCTATATTGCATTATTAGGTATCTCAATTGGAGAGACTATAAATATTTTGTTTATGACATTTTATTTGTACAAAGATTCTAGTTTAGAAAATAAATATACTATTCGAACTAAAGATTTTTTTAATGCTTCTGTTGAAACTTTAAAAATGTCATTGCCTATAACTTGTAACCGTATGTCCAATGTATTTTTACAATCTATAAGTTCTATGATGGTTCCTTCCAGACTAGTTTTATCTGGGATATCATATTCGAAATCTTTAAGTATGTATGGTGTTATTAGTGGTATGGTAATGCCTTTTGTGTATATACCTTTTACTGTTGGATCTGCTTTAGTCGTAAATTTGATACCTAGTATATCTCAAGAGATGGCTTTAAATAAATATAAAGTTGTTTTAAAAAAAATAAAATATGCTTTATTACTTACTATAAGTGTAGGTTTACTATCGTCAGTATTTTTTTATTTCTTTGGGAATAAATTGTGTATATTAGTATTTCATAACAAATTAGCTGGTACTTATTTAAAATCAATTTTCTTGGCACCATTATTTCTATCACTAAATCAAACTTTATCAGGAATACTACATGCAATTCGAAAAGAGTTCGCATCTAGCGTGAATACAATTATTGGTATGGTAATTCAATTAATTGCTCTATATGTTTTGCTTCCTATTCCTTATATTAATATATATGCTTACATATACGTACTGACAATAGTATCTGCATTTACTTGCTTATTACATACTTTTGTTCTAGTTAATACTATTAAAAAATTTAAATTATAGGAGGTTAAAATGCATTCAAGTATACCAGATATAAAACCATTTTACGTTTATACTAATAGAAATAACTTGTATATAAAAAATATAAATGAACATACTGAAAAATTAGCCAATAACGTACATACTTATTGTGCTAATATTGATGATTCTAGAAGAATTCATATTTGCTTTATAGATATACATGGTAAGCTTATACATTTGACTAATGAGCATTCTCATTGGAAAAAAAAAATAATCTGTAGTGTTTTTAGTAATATAAAAAACATAAAAAATATGAGACTTTATATTATAAATAATTTTTTAAATTTATTTATTATTGATAAGTCACCTATATCAGAAAACTTGTTTAGAGTTTCTCATTTTAATTTTTCTCCCTCTAACTACAAGGTTTTTAAATATCACATAAATAACATTGTAAAAGATAAAGAATCTATTTATAAATTAAATATAGATGAATTATCTAATATAGTATTAGAATATAAGTCTAATCCAAATTCTAGTAGAGGTTATAAAAATAATATTATGGTTTTTAATACCTTGTCCAGAACATGGGTGGTCCCTAACACTCTACTTAGAAGCTCTAATAGTGATATCTTTTTTAATATCAAGGATGATTTATTTGAATATTGCTATAGTTTAATATATAAAATATAAATTAAGGGCTATCAAAGCCAAATTTTAGCTCTGATAGCCTTTTTTACTTTATCTATCTATTACATCCACAGCCTTTTCCTTTATTATTATTATTATTTTCTACACCACATTTACTAAAATTACATACTTGAGTAAATGAATCAACTATTCTTGGATTTAGTGAATTTGGAGATCCTAAAACAACTAATTGATCATTTATTAAAGTACTAACTGTTTCTTGCAAGCAAAGTATTAAATCTATTCCATTTGGTATATCTAGTTCACAATATCTTTCTCCTTCACAACATTCACAACATAACAATGCTTTTTCTATACAATCTACTGTTAAACTAGTTTTGAAGTTTTGTCTTAAAATAAATGATCTTCCATCTGCTGGCACACATATAGGAGCTGATAATGTGTTAAATCTAAATTGGATTTTATCGCATCTATGTCTTGCTCCTCCTATTCCATTTAGAGCAGGGAACGCTAATGCTACAAATTTTGTACATCCACATCTTCCTCTTAGTTCTAATACTAAATTAGAAACAGTTGCAGTTAATCCTCTTTGTTTATATCCTAAATTCCTATTTTTACCTTGACTACAACATGTAGCATTTCTTTGACCACATACAGAATATTCAAATTTAGTTTCACATGGTTTTCCCATTTGAGGTTCATCAGGTTCTAAGTCATAATCTTCTAAAGTAATTATTCCTGGATTTATTTGTATTCCGTCATGATTTAAGCATATTTCATCTATAGTTACATTTACTTGACTTCCCATTGGTATTGCTCCATTTACTTCAATTACATCAAATACAAATTCAATTGGTGCTCCATCTTCGTCTACTGCATCTGTAAAAGTTTGAAATTGCATAGTATCAAATATTCTATTAGTTTCTATTGCAATTGGAACACTATTAGCTGGTGAAAATCTAGGTATAGTAATTGGATCGCAGCATTCTGGCCCACAAACGTTTTTAATACATTCATCTGATTCTATTTGGCAAGGTTCGCAATCAGGTTCTTGTTGTTTTTTACAAGTGCAACTACATATACAATCACACTCAAATTTTTCATCATTTTTATTATTACAGCAATTTTTTTCATCATGGCATATATCAGAACAAGAAGGCTTATGTTTACATCCTCTATTACCCTCTTCTAACATAGACTCTTGTGCTTCTAATTTATTTGCTGTTATTGATGCTTGATTATTTATCATTCTTCTTTTATTCTTTTTAAGATCTTGCATTTTTATTTGTCCTCCCCTTAAATGAATATTTTAAATGTCTTGGATTTTTTTAATCCTAATTAATAATATGCAGTTTAATTAACATTTGTTACTTTCCTATTTTATTCCTTAATAAAAAGTAGAATAAATATTTTTTTTGTAAATATATATATAGTATGAATACTTTTAACAAGGAGGTTGTATATGAGTTTTGTAAATAAATGTTCTACAATTATTAGACGTTCAGATAAAAATATGTTTCATATTTATAGTGACAAAGGAATTTACTTAAAGTTATTCGATAAAAATAATGATTTTATAAGTTCTAAAAATATAATAGATAATCAACTTGTAGATTTTACTAAGTGTTACTTTACTTTAGACAAATCTAATAATTTATATGGTATTTGTAATGATGATAATCTAGTTTTACTTGAAATGCTGAGCGATTCTTGTGACTTTACTAAAAGAGAAATTATAGAGTATAATAATCAAAAATTTAATATATTATTTCCATATATAAAAATAATTAATGATAATATACATATCATTTACTATGTTTATAATAGTAAATCCACAAATACCTCTGCTTTATTTCATCATTATAGATGTAATGGTGTATGGACTGAAAATAAAATTGATTTTATAAATCACGTAATTTTAGATAACTTCATTGTACTTTGGAGCCAAAATTCTCCTATATTGTTTTATTTTAATTTAGTAGATGGATTTGAAGAGATATTTATTTCTAGATTTAATTGCAGCACATTAACATGGTCCGATCCTATTCAAATTACTAATTCTAAAAAAAGTAAATTATATTTATCTGTATTAAAAGATAGTATGAACTTTTACCATATAACTTTTTGTGAAAATATAGAAAATGGATATGCTGTAAAATATTTAAATGGATACTTAAATGAAAATAGTTTAGATATAGATTCATCTACTTATATAACCGGTCCATCAACTTGTATGTACCCTACTCTTATCAAGCACAAATCTATTTTATATTTAATGTGGGTAAATTACGGAAAGCTAATTTCGTGTTATTCCAATAATTTAGGAAAAAGTTGGTCAGAACATAAAATTGATGAATTTAGTATTGAAGAAGAATTCTCCAGAGCTTTATTTCAATCTAATTACGAAAAAGATATCTCTTATAATCTAACTTGCACATTCACTACATTAAATGATATTGGTTTGCTAGGATTTTAAATTTAATAAATAAAAAAGTGTTGCTAAATAGCAACACTTTTTTTGAATCCCAAAACACCGGTGGCCCAATAAATTCATACCCGAGATACTCCCAGGTGGGTGACCTGCTAGCAATTTTTAATTTCCTATTTAAAAAACAGGCTTATTATCTATTACTAGACTCCAGTCTCCCTTACAACATTTGTCGGTTGAATTTAAATAAGCCGTGTCGTATGCTTCAGGATTTCATATTCTTATTATATAATAAATCTAATTATTTTTAAAGTGGTTTTATATAGTAAATAATATATTTTTATGATATTTATCTATTTTTTTCCTTTTTGTTAGACTATGTAGCTGTAAAATATTAAATTTTATTAGCATTATATATACTTTTTTAATCTTTTTCATCATCATCTTCATATTCTTCATACTCATCACTATCTTCTTCATATTCTTCATACTCATCACTGTCATCATATTCGTATTCTTCACTATCATTTTCATTATTGTCTCCCCTTAAAAGACTTCCTAGCAATTTTAAATTATTTAAACTGCCTAAATTATTTATATTAGCTAATGAACTTAAACTAAATCCACCTTCTCCAAAATCATCTGGTAAAAATAACTCTGCAAATAAATCTATTTTTTTCTTTATATCAATAGCTTTTTCAAAAGATTCTTTTCTCTTATCAGGAAATACTTCCATTATTTCTTTTATCATCATATTTTTTTTATCATCATCGTCCATACTTCTAAAAAAATTAGTTTCCTCTTCTTCATCTAATAAATCAAGATTACTAAGTTTTTTTATACCTCTCACTAAATCTAATACACTTTCAACTTTTATAAGTATTTTTCGCTCATCTCTAGACATATATTTTTTCGTTCTAGTTATAATTTCCATGCCTCTTTCTAAATCTTCATCACTTAAATCCATTAATTTCATTCCTTTATTTATATCCTGTATATTGAATTTTAAAATTTCCTCTTTATCCTCTCCATTAATTTTCTTTTTTATTTTTTTATCTTTTTTTAATTTAGTAGATTTAGTTTTTTTAATTTTTTTACCTTGAGTTAAATTTTTATCTTCACGTAAATTTTCTTTTGGTTTATTTGATTTATTCTTATTATCAAATAATGATATATTACCATTACTCAATGCTATTATTCCAAGTATCAACAATAGATTATTCAATCCGAGTCACCCCTTAAAATATACTACTCCCTCATACATAAAGTATGCTTTCTTTAATGTTAATGTTACTTTTTTTAATATAAGTGCATATACATTACTTATAAGAGATTTTATTTATCTCGAATACAATATATTATTCACCATTACAACATTATTTCTATATATAAATACTATGAGTAAAATTCAATATATATTATAGAAAGGGGTATTTTTTATGAAAAAGTTAGATACAGATAAATTGGAGAAAATGGCTAAGCAAAAAAATATTGATAAAGATAAAATTGAAAAAATCGCAGATAATTATAAGGGCAAATCAGAAAATGAGCTCATGGATGAACTTATAAAAATCGGAAAAAATTTAGAAGGAAGAGAAGAAGTTGTTTCTAAATTTAAAACTTTTCTAGATGAAAATCAAAGAAAGAAACTAGATACTATTATGCATAAAATATCTGAAGCTGAAGTTCAAAGTAAGGTAGAAAGTAAAAAATCAAAAATTTCTAAAAAAAATAAACATGAAAAATCTAAATCTTCTAAAGAATCTTCTAATCAAACATTAGAAGAAAAACCTCAAAATAGCAAACAAAAAAAACAGAAAAAAATAGTTAAAAGAATAAAAAAAATTACTGATTAATAAATGATATTGAAAAGGGCTATCTAAAAAATCCAAGAATTTTAAGATAGCCCTTTTTATTATTTTTCTAATTTAAAATGAATATGATTTAGCAATTCATCTTTAATTTTTTTTCCTTTTAATAAAATATTGTTACACTCATCTAAATAATGATTATGCATTTCCTCATTCTTAAGACTCATTAAATTTACTTTAACATTTAATATTGCTCCTTCTAATCCAGTATATATCATCAATGTGCCTACCCCTATATCTGTTATAGCATTTTGATTTCCATGTTCAATTAAATAATCAACAAGTTCTAATGCCTTTAAGGATAACTGCGCTGTTTTAAAAGGAACTTCTATTGAAAATATAGTTGCATCTTCAATTGCACCTTTTCTAACTTCGATTTGTTTAGGTGTATCTTTTGGCATTTTTAAAGCTTTCATAAATTCATTAAATGACTCCGTATCCTTGTCAACAAGTTCTTTTAGCACTTGTCTTAAATCACCTAGTTTATTAAATTTTTCAACAAACTCGACTCTAATACTTTCATCTAATTTTTCATAGGATTTTTTGCCAAAACTTAAATGAGCCATCATTCTAGCCAGTCCTATTCCTATATTACTCGATAAGGCGGAAACTGAACCCCCTCCAGGAGCCGGTGAATTTGAATCTACCTCATCTCCAAACTCGGATACAGTCATATCTATAAGTTTCATACTTATTTTCCTCCTAAATAATTTCTATTATCCTAATATGCTATTGTCATAAATAATTTGTTTATTATCAACTACTAGTTTTCCTTCTTTATAAACACGCTCTATATGATTTATACCAAAATGATACATTAAATATTCTATATTAGGTGCATCAAAGACTGCTAAATCAGCTTTTTTTCCAATTTCAATAGACCCTACCTCTTTGTGTCTATTTATTGAACATGCTGCATTTATTGTAACCGCAGTTAAAACTTCGTTTGGTGTCATTTTCAGCCCTAAACATCCTAATTGCATTACAAGTTGAAGATTTTCACTTGGGCAACTTCCTGGATTATAATCACTAGATAAACTTACAGGTACGTTAAAATCTATCATCTTTCTAGCATTTGCATAATCTTTATTTAAATTAAATGATGTTGCTGGAAGTAGATTTGCTACGACCTTATTTTTAGCCATTTCCTTCAAACCTTCTTGACTAGCAGCCATCAAATGATCCGAAGATATACACTTTAATTTAGCTGATAATTCAGCTCCTCCTAATGATACAATCTCATCAGCATGTATTTTTAACTTGTATCCCATTTCTTTCGCTTTACTTAATATGTATGCACTTTCTTCTATAGAGAATACTCCCTCTTCGCAAAATACATCACAAAATTCAGCTAGTCCTAAATCCTTAACTTTTGGCATCATTTCTTCTACTATTATATCAATATACACTTTGTGATTTTCTTTATACTCAGGTGGTATTGCATGAGCTCCTAAAAATGTATTAACTAAATCTATCGGATGATTTTCATTTAGTTTTTTAGCAACTTTTAATTGTTTTAACTCTGTATCTAGTTCTAATCCATATCCGCTTTTTGCTTCTACTGTAGTAACCCCAAATTCCAACATTCTATCTAAGCTTTTTCTTGATTTATTATATAATTCCTCAAAAGTAGCTTCCTTAGTGGATTTTACTGTGCTTAATATACCTCCACCTTGATTTAATATTTCTATGTATGGAACACCTGCTAATTTTTTAGAAAACTCATTTTCTCTTGAGCCTCCATGGACCAAATGAGTATGAGAATCTATAAGCCCTGGTGTTACTAATAGCCCATTTGCATTTTCTATAGAAGTATATTCTTGTACTATATTCTCATATTCATTGCCGGTACCAACTTCTACTATTTTACCATCAGCTATTGCTATATATGCATTTTCTATTATTTCTAAATCATTCATTTCATCTTTAATTCTCGGAGAATTTTTACCTCTCATAGTTACAAGCTTACCAATATTATTTATAATCACATCTACTCTCATTTATCTACTCCATTAAACTAGTTTCTAATACTTTATCTAAAGAAAAATCTTCTAATCCTAAATAATAACTAGCTACATCTACTAATGCTTCCATTGGACAAAGACCTACAACTTCACTACCTGTAACATTTACTCCATATCTTTTTGCTTCCATTTTAACAGCTTCAAAAGCTCTATACATACTAGTTTTTGTATAGTCAGTTAAATTCATAGTAACTTGTGTGATTTTTCTTTCTGGTACCTCAACTGGACCTGCTTTTATATATCTATATCCACCACTTGAATGTCTTATAGTTTTTGCTATTTTAGATGCTATTTCTATATTTTCAGTGTCTAAATTAATATTATAAGCTATAAGTGGTCTTCTCGCTCCTATAGCTATTGCTCCTGCTGTTGAATGTTTTTTAGCTTCTCCAAAGTCAGGGCTCCAATTAGTATCTTTTAATTTTTCTTCTAACCCCTCGTATTCTCCTTTTCTAACTGTTGCTAAATTTTCTCTCCCTGGTTTACTTGCTGCTTGTTCATATAAAAATACTGGTATTTTATATTTATTAGCTACTTCTTCACCTAATTCTTTAGCTAATTTAATGGCATCATTCATATCCATATCTTTTATTGGTATAAATGGACAAACATCTGTAGCTCCAAATCTAGAATGTTGACCTTTATGATTATTTAAATCTATTAACTTGGTTGCTATTCCTATAGATTCAAATACTGCTTCTTTAACTTTCTGTGGTTCACCTATTACTGTTACAACTAATCTATTATAATTTTTATCAGCTTCATAATTTAATAGTTTTACCCCTTCTTTTCCTCTTAATGGATTTACTATTTTCTCTATTTTTTCTAAATCTCTTCCTTCACTAAAATTAGGTACACATTGTACTATTGCCATATTATCTCCCCCTTTTTGACTACTGATAGTCTAAAAATCAGATTAATCAATTAAACTATCTATTAAATTTTCGTCTACTATATATGGAAGTGTTATGTGATCTTTTCCATCACACATTTTATTATATTCCATAGCTGTTGTTATTGAGTTTTCATTTCTAGCCCAAGCACGTCTTGCAACTCCACTCATAACATCCCAAGGCATAGATGTTCTTAATATATCATCTACCCTTTGAGATCCATCAAGAACCATTCCAAATCCTCCATTTATAGATTTACCTATACCAACTCCTCCACCATTGTGAAGAGCAACTAAACTCATCCCCCTTGCACAGTTACCTGCAAAACAATGAGTAGCCATATCTGCCATTATATTACTTCCATCTTTTATATTTGATGTTTCTCTAAATGGTGAATCTGTTCCTGATACATCGTGGTGATCTCTACCTAACATTACTGGTCCTATTTCACCTTTTCTTACCATATCATTAAACTTAAGTGCTATATTAGTTCTTCCCATAGCATCTTGGTAAAGTATTCTCGCCTTAGACCCTACTACCAACTCATTTTTCTTAGCATCTCTTATCCAAGCCCAGTTATCTCTATCTTGGTATCTTCTTTCTGGATTTATACAACTCATAGCTGCCTTATCTGTCTTTATTAAATCTTCTTCTTTTCCAGTTAAACAAACCCATCTAAATGGCCCATATCCATAATCAAATAATTGAGGTCCTAATATATCTTCAACATATGATGGGAATATAAATCCATCTTTTTCATCTACTCCATTTTTAGATATTTCGTTGCATCCAGCATCATACATAGCCTTCATAAAACTATTTCCATAATCAAAGAAATATACTCCTCTATTATGTAACTCTTTAATCAATTTGAAATGTTTTTTAAGTGTTAAGTTTACTAATTCAGTAAATTTTTCTTTATCATCTGATAATAATCTTGTTCTTTCTGCAAAAGTTATTCCTTGAGGACAATATCCTCCATCGTATGCTGCATGACAAGATGTTTGATCTGAAAGTAAATCTATATGTATATTTTTATCAACTGCATATTGAAGTAAATCTACTATATTACCGTGATAAGCTATTGCACAAGGTATTTGTTTATTCATATACTCACTAGCCATTTCAAATGCTTCTTTACAAGTTTTAGCTATTTTACTTACCCAGCCCTGAGTATATCTAGTTTCTATTCTTGAATAATCTACCTCTGCAATTATACCTACTCCTCCAGCAATCTCAACTGCCTTACCTTGAGCTCCACTCATTCCACCTAATCCAGAAGTTACAAATAATTTGCCTCTTAAATCAGAATTTTTATCTACATCAAGTACTAATCTCCCTGCATTTAGTAATGTTGAATAAGTACCATGTACTATTCCTTGAGGTCCAATATACATCCATCCTCCAGCAGTCATTTGTCCATAATTAGAAACGCCTATAGCTGCTGCTCTTTTCCACTCTTCTTGATTATCAAACATACCTATCATTAATCCATTAGTTAATATTACTCTTGGTGCCTCTGGCTTTGACTTAAACACTCCTACTGGATGACCTGATTGAAGTACTAGAGTTTGATCTTGAGTTAATTGTTCTAAATATTTTTTTACTAATCTATACTGCATCCAATTTTGAAATACTTGTCCTGTTTCTCCATAAGTTACTAGTTCATATGGATATAGCGCTATATCAAAATCTAAATTATTATCTATCATAACTTGAAATGCTTTTCCTTCTATACACTTTCCTTTATAGCTATCAATTGATTTACCTTTAATTTTTCCTTCTGGTCTAAATCTATATCCATAAATTCTTCCCATAGTCATTAACTCATTTAAAAATTCTGGAGCTAACTTATCATGATATTCTTCAGGTATATATCTTAAAGCATTTTTTAAAGCTAATTTAATATCTGACTTTGATAACTTAGCTTCTCTTTTAGGAGCTCTTCTTATACCTTCTATAAATTCTGGTATCTTATCTGGAATATAGTCTAATTTTATACTCATAGACTCTTGTATTTTTTCATTTACACTATTTAAAACTTTTTCTGAACAACGCATATGATTCCCCCTGTAATTTATTAATTTAAACTTCCAACTAGAACTTTTTAATTAACTAATAAATCATTACCTATAGCCTTTTCAACTGCATCTACTAATAAATTTTTCTTTATTATATCTTCACTTATGTTAATTTCTTTATACATTACTCTGTCTTTATCAACAAAAGAAGTATGCTCTCTTACTACCTTATATGCTGCATTTGTTCCTACTCCTAATTTCTTTATGCCCCTTAAATCTATAGCTTGAGCACTTGCTAGTATTTCCATTGATAATACTTTTCTTGCATTTTCCATTATATCTCTTGCTTTTCTCGCTGCTATTGTACCCATAGACACATGGTCTTCTTGATTTGCTGATGATGGTATTGAGTCTACACTTGCTGGATGAGCTAAAACTTTATTTTCTGAAACTAATGATGCTGCGCTATATTGAACTATCATAAATCCTGAATTTAGACCACCTTTATTTGCTAAAAATGCTGGTAATCCATGATTTAAAGCAGGATTTACAAGTTTTTCTAATCTTCTTTCTGATATATTTGCAATTTCAGATAAAGCAATTCCTAAAAAATCAAAGCTTAATGCCATAGGTTGTCCATGGAAATTTCCACCTGATATAACTTCTTCTTCCTCTGGGAAAATAATTGGATTATCTGTAACTGAATTTATTTCTATATTTATTTTATTTTTTACATATTCAATTGCATCCTTACTTGCTCCATGTATTTGAGGCGTACATCTTAATGAATATGCATCTTGAACTCTTATTTCACCTTGTTTACTTGTCATTTCACTACCACTTAATATCTTCAGTGCATTTTTCGCAGTATTCATTTGACCCTTATGAGGTCTAACTGCATGAACTTTTTCATCCATAGCACAAGTTATTCCATTTAAAGCTTCCATAGTAAGACCAAATGCTATATCTGCTGTTTTTAATAAATTAATAGAATCATATACTGTTAATGTTCCTATTGCTGTCATAACTTGTGTTCCATTAATTAATGCTAATCCTTCTTTTGAAGATAAATAATCTAAAATTTTTATACCTGCTTTATCCATAGCTTCTTTTGAACTAAGTCTTTGACCTTTATATATAGCTTCACCCTCACCTATCATAGTTAATACCATATGAGATAGTGGTGCTAAATCACCAGAAGCTCCTAAAGATCCTTTCTCTGGTATAATAGGATGAACTCCTTTATTTATCATTTCTATTAAAGTTTGTAATGTTCCTATTCTAATTCCTGAATAACCCTTTGATAAAGCATTTACTCTAAGCAACATAATAGCTCTTACAATATCTTCACTTAGAGGATTTCCTACCCCACAAGAATGACTTATAATTAGATTTTTTTGTAATTGTTGTGAATCTTCTTTAGATATTACTACATCTGAAAATTTACCAAATCCAGTAGTTATACCATATGATGTTTTCCCTTCATCAACCAGCTTATCTACTAAATTTCTAGCTTTATTTACATTATCTATAGCTTCTTTAGTTAATTCTACACTATAATTATTTCTTGCTACTTTAACTACATCTTCAATAGTTAAACTATCCCCATCAATTAATATTTTTTTCATAAGCCATACTCCTTATTTATTATTATCTATCTCTATTAAATTAATTTTTAATTATAATATTCGATAGATTAGAAACTAACATCTTATTTCATATTTTTCTACATATATATTCAAATTCCTTCTTTTAATCATAATATAAATTCGTATCTATATAATCATATTTATTAATAATTTAAATAAAAAATTCGCTTCGCTCATGTCCCAACGACTCTGTCCATTGCTCAAAATGTCATTTTTTATATTTCTAAACTCATCAGTATTACTATTATTTATAGGTTATCCACATAAAATTAGACAATATAGTTTTCTTACATATAAAAAAATTACCTCAAATATTAATTTTAAAATTAATATTGAGGTAATTTCTATAAATTTAAAAATATTATATTTATTTTTTTCTCTCTATAACACTTTCTCTCTCTATAATCCTATATGGTAATTCTATTTTTTTACCATCTATAGGTTCTTTATTTATTAATTTAATGACCATTCTTATTGCAACCGCTCCCATATCATATAAAGGTTGATAAACTGTAGTTAACTTCGGTCTATACATTTTAGCTATTTTGACATCATTAAATCCTGTAACAGATATGTCTTCTGGAACTTTATATCCTGCATCACATATAGCATTTATAGCTCCTATAGCTGCTTCATCTCCTGTAACAAAAGCTGCATGAGGTATTATTCCATCTTCTAATAACTCTTTCATACTTTTGTATCCACCTTCATAAGTAGTTCCGCCATGTTTTATTAAGCTATTATCTAAATTTATATTATTTTCTGATAAAGCTTTTTCATATCCTGAAAGCCTTTCCATCTCTAATACCGTATCATCTTGACTAGTCATAACAAAGGCGATTTTTTCATGGCCTTTTCCTATAAGGTAATTAGTCATATCATAAGTAGCTTCCTTATTACTCGTACTAACAGTATAGATATCAAAATCTCTTGCTGTTTTACTTATATATGTAGCTGGCATACCACAGTTTTGTATATAGTTTATATGATCTTCATCTAATATCCAAGATATCATAACTATACCTTCTACTTGTTTAGCTCTTAATAGGTTTATACTTTTTAATTCCTGCTCTTTGTCTGAATAAGTATTCGCTAAAAGAATATCATAGTCATACATTTTGGCTATTTCTTCAATTCCATTTAAAATTTCATTTACAAATGAATCTGAAACTTCAGGCACTATTACACCTATTAATTGGCTTTTTTTAGTTACCAAACTCCTTGCAAGTGGATTTGGTATGTATCCAGTTTCTTTTATAACATCTAAAACCTTTTGCTTAACTTCGTCCGTTACTGGCTTTGAATCATTTATAACTCTTGAAACAGTAGATATTGATACTCCTGCTTTTTTAGCTACATCTTTAATTGTTATATTCATTTTCATGTCAAATTCCCTCCTTGTCTCAAATTTAATCTATTTAAATCCTTCAACTGTAATTAAAATTATATTTTATCATAAAACTTTAATTTTATAAACACATTCTAAATTATATTATGTAAATTTAACAAATTATTCCGAATAGTTTTTTATATTTTTATATTTCTCTATTTAAATATACTTTATTCAAATAATAATAAAAAAGCACTGGTATTAAATACCAGCACTTCTTACTTAATTAAAATTTTTAGCAACAGCCACATCCTCCGTCATCATCAAAGAATCCTGCACATGAACAAGTGATTAATAATAGAATTAAGAAAGGTATCCAATCTATCATATCTATTTCTGCCCAACATTCACCAAAGGCTAAAAATAAAAAGAATAATACTATTATCCACCATGCTCCTGTAAAGCATCCATCATTCCCAAAGAATCTATCTAACATTGTTAAGTCCTCCCCTTAATAAAATTTAAGCTAAACTATAAATAAAATATAGTTTTTAATGTGCTAATTTTATATTTATTCTATGAATTTAAATCAATTTTGTTACTCTAATCTAAACATCCACCACAGCTACAAAGTATTAATAATATTATTAAGAAAGGTATCCAATCCATTATTTCTATATTTTCCCAACAATCACCAAATGCTAAGAATAAGAAAAATAATACTATTATCCACCATGCTCCTGCCCCAAAGAATCCATCATTCCCAAAGAATCTATCTAACATTGTTAAGTTACCTCCTGTTGATATTTTAATTTATTGAGCTTTCGCTCTTAACATATAATATGCAGACACCATCATTTGTGATAATAAATTCATTTTTTTTATATGCTAATTTTATAAAATAGTTAAATTTATTTTTTTATAATTTTTCCTAAAAAAAGAGCTATCTCAAAATTAATTGAGACAACCCTAAATGTCATATGTTAACTAACATCCACAGTCAAAATTATTATCTAGGCAACCACAATCATCCTCTCCATTTCCAAATCCACTTGAACATGAACAAAGAATTAATAATAAAATTAAGAATGGAATCCAATCAGTAATACAAATTTCAGCCCAACATTCTTGGAATGCTAAGAATAAGAAGAATAATACTATTATCCACCATCCTCCGCCTTCAAAAGATTCAAACATTCTACCAAATTTATGACTCATATAAATTCCCCCTAATTATAAATTTTTCATTTATGTAAGTACTTGATGTCTGTATTAATATCTCTTTATATAATATGCTTTAATCTTAAAAGTGTTATTAATTTTTATAAAATATCTAAAAATAAGAGGGCTAAATAAACCCTCTTATTCTTTTAACAACATCCACATCCGCTGTCAGAATCAAGACTATTTAAAATAAATATTAATAATATTACCCAAATCAAAGCCATGTCTTCACAAAATAACCATTCTATAATATCATCTCCTAAAAGAAGAATTGCTCCTATTATAAGAAGTATCATAAATCCTCCTGAAAAACCATTACCACAACATCCACTTCCAAAGAAACGTGATATATTTTGTTCGCTTAACATATAATTGCCCCCTTTTTAGAATTATAGGCTCTTATGCACCTATTTAATGTATAGTATGTAATTTGGAGCTAAATTGTTACTTTTTGTCTAAAATTAATAAATTTTTCTTAAATACAAATCCAAACAAAAAAGGAGTTATCTCAAAATTTTTATATTTCGAGATAACTCCTTTTTGTTTTACTTTCTTTATTAACAACATTCATCATCGAAGTTAAATAATAATAGTATTATTAAAATAATCCATATCCATACATTATCGTCGTCAAAAAAATTTTCTAATATATCTGTTCCTAACAATAAAAATACCAATACTATTATTATTAACATTTCTCCACCAAAGAGGCTGTCATTACCTCCAAAAAAACGTGATAGGGTATCTTCTAATTTTGCCATGACCGTCCCCCCTTAAATCCAAAAATATAGCCTTAACTAAATATATGTTCTTGCCGATAAATAAGTTACTTTTATAAAATCATTATTTATTAGTTTATCTAATTCTTTATCTCCTAACTTATTGTATTTATAAACTGCCTCTAAATATTCTTTTTTTCCTTTATCCTGCGATATCATATACATTAAATTTTCTATTGATTTTATTTTATATTCTTTATAATCATTAATTAAAAATGAAGTTTTAGAATTTGTTATACCTTTCTTTAAAATCATTAATCTTGATATATACTCATCTTTATTTTCTTCAACCTTGCTTTCTTTTTCAATTATATCTTCTAAAATAATATTACACTCCCTAACATAATCTTTTATCTTTTGCATGTCCAAAGTTATTGAATTATAATATAAATTTACTAAAATAACTAAAAAAACACATATAGATGATAATAGTAATCCTACATATTTCATAATGTTTCCTCCTATGTTATATTTATATAATAATTTATATTCATTTAATGTAACTTTATTACTTTTTATTAATTTGTGTATTGAAAAATCTTTAATATTATATTAAACTACAATTAAATTATGAACTGTTTTTAGGAGGTAAAATAATGTTTGAAAAAGTAAGAGCAATAATTTCAGAGCAATTAGGTATAGATAATTTAGGTGAAATAACATTAGAAACATCTTTAGTAGATGATTTAGAAGCTGATTCACTAGATGCTGTTGAGGTTGTAATGGCTCTTGAAGATGAATTTGGTATAGAAATACCAGATGAAGATGCTGAGCATTTTAAGACTATAGCAGATATCTGCAAATTTATAGAAGAAAATAATTAAATTTATAAAAATTAGGCTGCCTAAAAATTTAATTTTAGACAGCCCTTGTATTAGCAACAACAATCATCAGAGTTGTTATTATTAAATAAAAATAATATAAAAACTATTAAAATAATCCAAATCAAAAAATTATTTTGTTCGAAGAAACATTCAAAATTATCATTTCCAAGTAATAAAAAAAGTATCAATCCTATTATTGCAATTATCATAATTGGATTATCATCTATACAATCAAAACCCCTAAAAAGTCCACTTAATTGATCCATCATTTACCTCCTATAAAATATGTATCTAAATTTAAACTTTCCTATTTTTATATATGCAATTAGAACAATTTAAGTGCTTGTATTTATTTTTCCTCATAGAAATTAATATTTTTTATTACTATATCTATAGAACCATTTTCATTTTGCCTTACACTATATTTCATTGGATCTTCAAAGTCAGATAGATTCCCTTTTATTTCAAATCCATTATCAGTTTTAATATTTCTTTTTTTAAGTTTTTTCTCAACCCATTTTTTATCTATATTAAATCCTTCTTCTAATCCTTTATCTTCCATGTGTTCTTTAAAGCTTTCTTTTAAATCATTATCTTTTATAGAATTCTCAACAAATTCATTTATATCCATTTCATTTTTTTCTTTTAGTGTATAATTTAATATACTTCTAACATCTTCAGCCTGCTTTATATCATTACTTAAAGCATTAGTTATCCAATTTTCAGCAGTATTTTTAAATACTTTTGTTTTATATTTATCATCATCTATTCTTTCAGCATTTAAAAATTCTGTAATAAATTTTGATTGTAATTCTTCTTTTTCAGCATCTTTATCTAGAAGTCTTAAATGATATTCATCATTTATACCACTAGCTCCTATTAATGCACATTGTTTTTGTCTACCTGTTTCTGGTATTCCTATTTCATTTGCAATCATTTGTATATTAAATTTATCATCTATAAATTCAATTGAATGTGTATAAAGCTTCTTATAATCCAATTTAATTATAGCAATATTTTTTTCATCTTTTACCGTATATAAACATATAGCTAAATCACAAGATTCTAATTCTGCATTTATTTTCATAACTTCAAATAAGTAAGAAGCTATTTCTTTTGAGTTTTCTAAAAATGTATTTTCATCATATATTATTTGTTCACAACAATTTTTAATTATATTCTCATTATAATTTTTGAATGCACCTTTTCTTAAATCATCATCTTTTGTAACTCTTTTTATAACCTTTTGGAAAAATTTATCTACTTCTTGATTTACTTTTCCTTCATAGTCATTTAATATCGGTACTTCACTATTTTTATCTAGTACGTGTATTATAAACTTATGTATTATCATATTCTCACCTCTATATTTTATTTTAATTTTTTTATTAATTTCTTTATATCTTCTGGTAACTCTGCATTAAATTCTAACTTTTCTTTTGTTCTAGGCTGCTCAAATTCTAATTTATAAGCATGAAGAGCCTGTCTATTTATAAGATTTTCATCAACATATCCATATAGTTCATCACCTATTATTCCATGTCCTATATGACTCATATGAACTCTTATCTGATGAGTCCTTCCTGTTTCAAGTTTTACCTCTAAAACTGTCGCATCATTTAATCTCTCAAGTACCTTATAATGAGTTATTGATGGTTGTCCTTTTTCATCAACTATTCTTTTTATGCTATCATCTGTTTGTCTATATATAGGTTCATTTATAGTACCTTCATCATCTTTTACTATTCCTTTAACTACAGTTATATATTTTTTTTCTACTTTATCTTCACTCATAGCAACTGATAATGTATGATGAGCATAAGCATTTTTAGCCACTATAACTAAACCAGATGTATTCATATCTAGTCTATTTACAAATCTTATTTTAACTACTTCCTCTTGTTTTAATATATAGTTTGTAACTCCATTAGCAATAGTTTTATCATAATGACTTTTGGTTGGATGAACTACCATGAACGGTGGTTTATTAATCATAATTATATCAAAATCATCATATATAATTTCCAAATTTAAATCTTGTGGCTCAAAGTTAGCCATTTCTTCTTCAATTTTAACTTCTATTAAATCACCTTTATTAACTTTAAAATTAGGCTTTTTAAATTCTTTATTTACTAATACACTTTTTTCTCTTTTCATTTTTGATAAAGATCTTACTGAGAAGTTTAATTTATCTAATAAAACTTCCTTTAATGTCAAATTGTCTTCACATATATATGAAATGAGGTTGTATTTTTGTTCTTCTTTCCTAAACAATTTTACACCTGCTCTCTTTTTTATAATAACATTATATATTTTACACTATATTTAAACTTTAAATAAAGATATTTTAAAATTTATAATATCATCTATTACGTTTTTAATGTTTTTAACTAAAAAAAGAACTGTTTCAAAATTTCATTTTAAAACAGTTCAGTGTATTTATACTTATATAAATCTATTAAATTAACACTCCTACTCCAAGAATTACTATAGCAACAACTGATATAATTACAATTAAAGGTGTTACAAACTTTAACCATTTATCATAAGTAACATTTACCATTGCTAATGAAGCTAAAATCAACCCTGTTGGAGTTATAAAACTTATAAGACCTTGTCCAAATTGATATGCAGTAACTATTACGTCCCTATTTACTCCAACTACATCTGCAAGAGGTGCCATTATAGGCATTGATAAAACTGCAAGACCTGAAGATGAAGCTATAAAGAATCCTAATATACTATAAACAAAATACATAAATGTTGAGAATACAACTCCACTCATATGTGAAACTCCACCACTCAAAGTATTTAATATAGTGTCACTTATCAAACCATTATCCATTATTATAGTAACACCACGAGCAAGCCCTATAGTAAGTGCAACACCTAATAAATCTGCTGCTCCTGCTACAAATTCACTTACAAATTCTTTTTCACCCATTTTTGAGAAAAATGCTAATATAAATGCTACTCCTAGGAATAATTGGGTCATTTCACCAAACCACCAACCTAATTCCTTAACTCCATAAACCATTACTACAAATGATACTGCAAATATAATTAATATAAGCTTTCTTCCTAAAGTAAACGCTGGAATATTATTTTCATCGTGATTTGCTAAAAATTGTGCTTCTAATTCTTCTTTTTGAGAATATATTAATGAAGTTGATGCATCTTTTTTTACTTTTTCAGCATACTTAATTGTGTATATTACACATATAGCTGTACCTATTACAAGCATTAATATTCTTAATCCCATTCCACTTGTAAAGTCTATTCCTGCTGTATTTGATGCTATAACTGTTGAGAATGGATTTACTGTTGATGCCATTGTACCTATAGAAGATCCTAAATAAATTGCTGCTATAGCTACTAGAGCATCATATCCTGCTGCTAAGAAAATTGGTACTATTATAGGGTAAAATGCTATTGTCTCTTCTGCCATACCAAATGTTGTTCCACCTAATGAAATTAAAACTGTTATTATAACTATTAGCCACGCTTCTTTACCTTTTGATCGTCTAGATAAAGCACTTATTCCTGCTGTAAATGCTCCTGTTTTATTTATTACTCCAACTATCCCACCTATTACAAGTACAAATGCAATTATGTCTATTGAATCATATAATCCTTGTATTGGTGCATTTAAAAAAGTAGTTACTGCTTTAAATAAATTAGTTTCTTCTTTTGGCAATTCTTCATAAGAATTTGGGATTGCCACTGGCTTACTTATTGACCCATCTGTAAATTTATTTAAGTTTGTTTTTACTCCAAACTTGTCTAAAATTTGCTGAGTTGCTTCGTATTCTGATACTTCTCCAGTAGGATTTTCTACTGTAAATAACTTAGTTTCTTTATCATACTTTAACTTAGCATATTTACCAGATGGTATTATGTACGTAAGCCCTAATACTAATAACAGTACTATTAGTATTACAGTGTAGGCTGTAGGAAATGAAAATTTAGATTTTTTTTTCTTTGACATATATATTATCCCCCTTTTTTAACACTTTTCCCTATAAAAATTATAGTATATATATATTCTTAAATCTATAAAAAGTTTTTAATTTATATGAAATTTTTTCAATTTTATGAAATCTATAAAATACCAATAATAAAATTTTCATTTTATTTTTGTATTTAAAGTATTTATATATAAATTTATATTATATACATAACTAAAATTTTTAAATGTAATTATAGGAATATACAAAATTAGAAATAGTATTAGCAAATTATGTTATAATACAAAGTATAAAGAGGTGGAAAGATGAGAAGAATTATAACTATAAATTCAAACCAAGTACATAGGTCTTTAGAAACTAAAAAATTACTGACAGAAAAACTTACAGCAGCTGGCTTTGAAATACACTATGATTTCCATCCAGATGCAGAACTTATAATATCTATAGGCGGAGATGGTTCTTTTTTAAAGACAGTTCATGATTTTGATTTTCCAGAAATTCCTATTATAGGTATAAATACTGGACATCTTGGTTTTTTTCCAGATATATCTCCAGAAGATATAGATGATTTTATTGAATTTTATCTAAAAGACGATTATATTACACAAGATATATCCTTACTTCAAGCTAGTGTTTGTACTCAAAAAAGTTGTCGTGACGTATTTGCAATTAATGAAGTAGTTGTAAAGGGAGACAAATCAAGAACTATACATCTTAATTTAAGAGTTAATGATAGACATATACAAAACTTTAGTGGTGATGGAATGATTGTTTCTACATCCACTGGGTCCACTGCATATAACTATGCAGCTGGTGGTAGCATCGTAGATACTAGCTTAGAGCTTATGCAACTTACTCCACTTTATCCGATTAATACTAATGCTTATAGATGTTTTACATCTAGTATAATATTTTCTAATGATTCTATAATAAGAATTACTCCTGAATATAGATTTGAGGATTCTATATTAATAGTTATAGATGGAGTTGAACATAGGTTTAGCAAAATTTCAGATATACAAATTTCTATATCTGATGTAAAAATAAAATTACTTAGAAGATCTAATTATGAATTTTGGAGCAGAGTTTCTGATAAATTCTTATAGACTCTATATAGGAGGACTAATATGAAAATAGGCATAATGAGTGATACTCATGGAAGTTTATTATATTTTGAAAAAGCACTTACTGTGCTAGAAGATTGTGATGTTTTACTTCATGGTGGAGATGTTTTATATCATGGACCTAGAAATGACCTTCCTGAAGGATACAATCCTAAAGGCGTTATTAAAAAAATAAATGATGTTAAAAATATTATTATTGCTAGGGGTAATTGTGATGCAGATGTAGATCAAATGGTTATAAACCATCCTATACAAAGCCCATATGTAATAAATCAATTTGGAGAAATAAGAATTCTATTAACTCATGGTTATGTAGAATCTAAAGATAAAATTATTCAACAAGCAAAAAATATGGATGCTGATATACTTATACTTGGGCACACTCATGTTAAAGAGTTATATTGTGATGATGAATTGATAGTTTTAAATCCTGGAAGTACCGCTATTCCAAAAGATGAAACTCATTCTGTTGCGACTATTGAAATTATTAAGTCTAATGAAGATGAACTTGAATTAGATATTAATTTAATAGATATTAACACTAATGAAATTATACATTTTTAAAATTTCAAAGCTATGATAAAAATAAAAGACTTGTCTTTAAAAAATTATTTTTAGACAAGCCTTTTTTGTTATAGTTTTTTATTTTTTTGAATAATTTTCAGCTATTTTAACTATTAACTGAACACATTTTTCCATTGAATTAGTTGATATACACTCATTTTTACTATGGAAGTTTAATCCACCTGTGAATATATTTGGACATGGTAGACCTTCAAATGATAACCTAGCTCCATCTGTACCTCCTCTTATTGGTATTATAAGAGGCTCTATTCCAACTTCCTCCATAGCTTCTTTTGCTATGTCTACTATAAATTTAACTGGCTCAACTTTTTCTTTCATGTTATAATAAGAGTCATTTAATTCTAATGTAATTCTTCCATTATATTCTTCATTTAATTTTTCTACCACTTGTCTCATATACACTTTTCTTTGTTCAAATTTATCTCTATCGTGATCTCTTATTATATATTCCATAGAAGCTTCTTCTACATTTCCATTTATCTCGTCTAAATGATAAAATCCTTCATATTGTTCTGTAGTTTCTGGTCTTTCACTCTTTGGAAATTGTTCTGATATTTCGCATGCTACATGTAAAGCATTTATCATTTTATTTTTAGCGGAACCTGGGTGAACATTTCTACCTTGTATTTTTATAGTAGCTCCTGCAGCATTAAAATTTTCGTATTGAAGCTCTCCTAATATACCACCATCTATAGTATATGCATATTTTGCTCCAAATTTTTCAACGTCAAATAAGTCTGCACCTCTTCCAATTTCCTCATCTGGAGTAAATCCTACTTTTATATCTCCATGTTTAATTTCTGGATGATTTACTAAAAATTCAATTGCAGTTATTATTTCAGCAACACCTGCTTTATCATCTGCTCCTAGCAATGTTGTACCATCCGTTACTATTAAATCTTGACCTATAAATTTAGCAAGCTCTGGATAATCTTTTACATATGTAGTTATATTTAAATCTTTATTTAAAATTATATCTTTTCCATCATAATTTTCTATTATTTTAGGATTAACATCTTTTCCTGTAATATCTGGAGCTGTATCTAGATGCGATATAAATCCTATAGTATCTATTCCTTGAGTATTTCCTTTTAATGTAGCCATTACATAACTATTTTCATCAACATGAGCATCTACCAAACCTAATAATTTTAATTCTTCTACTAAATGATTAGCAAAAACTCTCTGTCCTTTTGATGATGGACAATTTTCATTCTTAGGATCTGCTGTTGTGTCAAATGTTACATATTTTAAAAATCTTTCTACTACTTTGTTTCTCATTTTAACCCCTTCTTTCTTATGTTGTATTAAAGTATCTCTACTTTTTTTAGTATATCATGCATTATAACTAAGCCTAAACAAAATATAATGCCTACTATCCCCTTAACTTGCACCCCAATAAATATTGCTGCTACAGTTGCTAAAGGACTTAAGCCTATATTAGCTGAAACTAACTTTGGCTCAAGTACCTGTCTTAACAAAGATAATGTTATAAATACAATACTTATTGATACTGCTATAAAATAATTTTCTACTATAAAATAGTATATTGTTACTGGAACGAATATCACCATAATGCCTAAAAATGGAATTAAGTCTAATAAAGCTCCTATAAATCCTAATAAAAGTCCATATGGTACTCCAAAAAAGCTAAAACTTCCCCATATAGTAATAAATGTTATCCCCATAAGTATAGTATAGGCTTTTATATATCCTAATACAGAAAAAATAATTTCTTTTTTTATATTTTTTACTTTTCGCTTCGCACTTTCTGTAAACATATTATAAAATTTATATTCAAATATATCTATATCTTTAGCGATAAAATATGTAGATATAAATAAAGTTATAATAAATATTACAATATACGGTATAGAAGTAGCTAAGCTTATTATGCTAGCTAATAATCCTTTAGCCAACTCTATTATTTCTCTACTATATTTAGTAATCATTTTTTCTACATCAAAATTTGATACATCTTCAAAATATTCAATATAAACAGTTGCTTGATTTAATAGATTTGTTAAAATTTCATTTAAATTGTTAGAATTACTTGTTATATTATTTAAAAAATACATTAAATGCTTAGTCCCTGACATAATCAACAAAGTGGTAAACGTTATCACAATAGCCACACCAAAAAAACTTAAAACTAATGTAGATACCCCTTTATCTATGCGAAATTTATTTTTAAGTTTTTGCGATATAGGATTTATAATAAATGCGATAATTCCTCCCACTAAAAATGGAGCTATATATGGAAATGTCTCGTATGTTAAGATGAAAAATATACTATATATAATTATAAAAATAATATTACATTTAAATTTATATAAAAATTTTCTATCTAATATAGACATATCTTTATCCTTTCTTATATAAATAAAACACTGCAATTGCAGTGTTTTATTTATGTAAAAATTCTAATTTTTTTTATTCTATTTTTATCTATGCTTTCTATACATAGTCTTATATTTTCTACTTCTACTACTTCATTTTCTTCAGGTAATCTCTTTAAATATCCGATTATAAATCCACCAATTGAATCAAACTCATCTGATTCTAGTCTAATTCCTATAAGTTCATTTACATCACTAATTTTAGTTCCACCCTCAACTACATATTCATCTTCTTTTATTACTTGTATTTCTTCATCATCTTCATCATATTCATCATCTATATCCCCTACTATTACTTCTACTAAATCTTCTATAGTTATAAGTCCTGCTGTTCCACCATATTCGTCTACAACTATAGCCATTTGACTTTTAGCAATTTTCATTTCTTCAAGTAGTTGTGTTATTTTTTTAAATTCATATGTGAAAAATGGTTCTCTTAAATAATTATTAATATTAAAATGTTCTATTTCTTCATCTAATAAAAATATTACATCCTTTATATTAAGTATACCTATTATATCATCTATAGAATCATTGTATACAGGTAGCCTACTTAACTTTTCATTTTTAAACATTTCTATGATTTCATCATAACTATCCTCTGAATTTATAGCTACCATATCTAATCGTTGAACCATAGCTTCTTTAGCTTGCATATCTCCAAATTGGAATACATTATTTATAATTTGTCTTTCTTCAACTTCAAGTACCCCTTCTTCATGACTAACTTTTACCATAGTTTTTAATTCTTCTTCTGTTATATATGGTTGATTGCCTTTATTTTCTATACCAAGTAATTTAAATATCACTCCTGTAATAATATTAAATATCCAAACTACTGGTTTTAAGATTATTACTATCAACTTAATTGGCTTAGATACAAAAAGAGCAATTTTCTCTGAATTATTAGCAGCTATAGTTTTAGGAGTAATTTCTCCAAATATTAATACTAATATTGTCATAACAGCTGTTGCTATTGGTACTGCTTCAGGACCCTTAAATATTGACATAAACAATGAAGTTGATATAGAAGTAGCTGCTATATTAACAACGTTATTTCCAACTAATATGGAACCTAAAAGACTATTAGGATCTTCGATTAAAGAACTAACTAATTTAGCCCCTTTTACACCTTCTTCTTGCATATACCTTATCCTAATTTTACTTAATGACATTAGCGATGTCTCTGATGCTGAGAAAAAACCAGACGCTACTAATAATATCGCTAAAATTATAATTTGAATCAAATTGCTGGTCGAATCCAACCCTTACCACACTCCTAGTTTTCGTTTTAATGTTAGTATTAATTATATCACAACTACATATTTTGGGAAATAGTACAGTTCATTTTCAAATTTATCTCACATATATTATTCCCTATTAATCATAATAAATATTTATAAATTATAAGCTATATTTATGCTATATATTTACTTATATGTAGTATTGGTTATAATTATTATTTTAATTTATATTTTTTTTATATTCATATACTAAATATAATGTCAGTGATAAGATTTGACAAATATCTTCAAAAAAATATTTTTTTTAGTTTTTTTCACTAAATTGTGTCACTTTTTACAGTTATTTCATATGTTATATTAAGAGAAGTAATAAAGCTTCTCTTGATATAAAAAATTTAATAAAATAATATGAATATCAAAACTCCTGTTAATATTCTAAATTTGAGCGGATTTTAAATAATAAAAGATTTCTTTCCCCCCTAAATCTTTAAGCCATCTATTCTTTCCCCCCTTGGATAGATGGCTTTTTTATTTTTATATGTATAAAAAATAAAAAGAAGGTTAATACTTATATATGAGAGCGGAAAATATATATCTCTCCCCCTAATAAGTATATATAAAGGCATCTACAAATTCCCCCTTGTAGATGCCACTTTTTTGTAAAAATAGAATATAATTTTAACTATATTCTATTTTTACTCTTGAACCACTTCCCGCCTCACTAGGCATAACTAACAACTTTACCGGAACTCTATTCTTTAATTCTTCTACATGACTTATTATCCCGACACTGAGTTTATCACTATGTAATCTTTCTAAAGATTCCATCACAATCTCTAATAACTCACTATCTAATGAACCAAAACCTTCATCTAAGAAGAAAAATTCTAATGGTGCACTTCCCTTTAACTGTATCTGAGATGATAGCGCCAGCGCTAATGATAATGAAGTTAAGAAAGTTTCTCCTCCTGAAAGTGTGTCTACACTTCTTCTTTGGCCTCCATTAAAATTATCTCTCATAACAAAATTTAAGGTTGAATCAATTTCTAATGCATATCTACCTTTAGTTATATTTTCTAATCTTTTAGATGCTTCTAATGCTATATATTTAAGTTGATTAGTTGCCACATATTCTACAAATCTATTTCCTTGAATGATTTTATCTAAGTCTTCTAAAAGATCTACTTTGTGCTCAACAATTTTATGTTGTTTATTTAATTCTTTTAACTTATCTAAAGATTCTTTTACTGTGTTTAATGAGTTTTGCTTAGCTCCTATATTTTTAGAAATTTCACCAACCTCTACTTTTAAGTTATAAATATTATTTTTTAAATCATCAAAATCTTCTTTTTTAACTCTTTTATCACCTAGAATTTCTTTTAATTCTTTAATTTTAAATGTTATTAATCTTTGCTCTTCTTCGTACTCAGATATTACTTCTCCTAATTCTTTCATTTGCTCTGATTCTAATAATGCTCTCTTAACAGCGTAAATATTTTCAAATTTATTTTCTTCTAATAATTGATTTAAAGTTTGTTGTTGAATTTTATATTGTTCTTTAGCAGTTTTTATTATTCCTTCTACATTATTTTTTTCTGCTAAATACTTATCATACTCTTCTCTTTGTAATTCTAAGTTCTTCTTAGTTTCTTCTTCCAACTTAGAAATTTTTAATATCTCATTTTCTAAATTAGATAAAAGTAATCTCGGTGATTCTCCTTTTGTAAGAGCTATTATTTGATTATATTTTTCATCTCTAGATTTTCTTTTTTCTACATATAACTCTCTAGTTTTAATCAACTCAATTTCTATTTGATGTAATTTATTTTGATAATTTTTTAATTCTAAATCAGTATCATCTCTTAACTTAATAAGCTTTGAATATTCATGATCTAGTTCTTCTATCGTCTTTTCATTTTTATTAATTTCTTCTACTTTTTCTGATAAATTTGAAATCTTTATATTTGTTTTTAATCCTAGGTATTCATTTTTTATTCTTTTATACTTAGATTCTAAATTTTCAACATCTTCCTTAAGTTCTCTAATCGTACTTTTATAACTATTTATAGTTTCTAAAATTTTTACTTCTTCTTTTTCAACTGAATTTTTTTCTTCTTTTACTTTCGAAATTTTTTCCTCTGTAATTTTTTTATCTTCTTCCCAACTTTGTACATTGCTTTTCAAAATTTCTAGCATTCTCTGATCTTCATCTAATCTATTTGTTAGTTGTATAGAATTTAACTCACCTATTTTACTTTTTAATTCCTCTAATTCTTTCAACTTTATTTTTTCAATAGATACATACTGACTATTTTTTATATTTAGTTCTTCCAATTTATGAATTATTTCTAATTCTTCCTTTTGTTTTTTTTCTAATTTATCCCTATTAAATTGTATTTTTTCATCTTGATTTGTTATATCAATATTTTCATGATGCCTTGACCCACATACTGGACATGGCATATTTTCTTTTAGTTCATTTCTTAACTCTGATGCTAAGTTTAGATATCTTAATTTATCTATTTCTTTATCTAAATCTAATATATCTTTTTTAATATTCACTAGCTTTTCATTAGTTGTATCTATTTCTCTTTCAATATTATATTTTTTTTCTATTATTTCGTTTAATTCGTCTTGAAGTTTGTCCTTTTTAACTTCATCAATTTTTAAAGTTTCTACTTTTGATTTAAGTTCAACTATATATTCACTTTTAACTAATATATCTTGACTTTTGCCTGGGCATTTTTCAATTAATAAATCTAAATGATTTTGAGCATCACTTAGCATATTTTCTATGTCACTCTTACTTTTTTCTATATACTTACTCTTTAGATTTAATTCATCAAATGATTTAGATAATATTTTAAGTCTTTCTTCCTTTTGTTTTTTTTCTTCATCTACTTTGATATATTCTTTTTCATATTCATATGCTAAAAATATTTTTTGTTTTAAATCTGCACTAATTTTAAGCTTATCTAAGTTAAATTCTATTTCTTTTACAGATTTTAATAAAATATCTTTTTTCGATTCAAAATCTTTTTTTATAATCTCAGATTTTTCCTTTTCTATATTTAATTCAGTACCTTTTTCCTTCATTTCTTTTAATTCTTCATCTATCGATATTAACTCTTCTTCTGTTTCTAAAGCACTTTGAAGTTTTGTTTTTTCTTCACTTAATTTTGGAAGTTTATCATTTTTTATTTTGTAAGATTCTTCATATTTATTTTTTGTTATTAAAAGTTCTTGATTTAATATGTTTAAATTTTTTTCTAGTCTATCTATTTTAGTATTATCTTCTATTAGCTTTTTTTCTAAATTTTGAACTCCTGATATATATGGATTTACTTTATCTGCATTAATTGCACTTTCTAATTGAATCGTTTTATTTTTTATATCATTATTTTTTAGATCTAATTCTTTTTTTCTAATTTCATATTTCTCTAGCTTTAGCTGTTCTTCATAAATTTCTTTACTTTCTTCATATAGCTTTTGAGCTGAATCTAAACTTTTATTTTTTTCTTTTTCATCAACTTTAAATTTTTCTAAATCCTTCATAGTCTCACTATATAATTCTTCATCTATTCCTTCATACTGACTTAGCTTAGTATTTAAATCTCTAAGATTTTGAAGTTGTACATTTTTTCTTTTTCTTACTTTATCTATAAGCCCTCTACCATACTTTTCAAGATTAAAAATTCTCTCAAGCATATCTCTTCTTTCAGAGCCTGTTAATTTCAAAAAATCATTAAACTTTCCTTGAGGTAGTACTACTGATCTTGTAAAATCATTTGCAGTTAATCCTACAACTTGAGCTACCTTATCATTTACTTCTCCTACTTTATCTGCTAAAACCGTTTCTTTTAAATCATTATGTATTTCTATTAATCTAGCATGAGACGTTTTTGTTCCTGTTTTACTTCTAACTATAGTCCTATCTACCTTATATTTTCTCTTTGAATTTTGACTACCTATTTCAAATTCATAAGTAATAATGGCTTTTTCGCATGAACTATTTATATACTCTTTTGTATTTCTAGCTATATTTCCATACATTGCTATAGTTATAGCATCAAGAATCGTAGATTTTCCACTTCCTGTATTTCCAAAAATACCAAACAAACCTCTCTCTGTTAGTTTATCAAAATCAATTATCTGCTTATCTGTATAACTATTTAATCCACTTAACTCTAATCTAATTGGTTTCATCTTGAGTATCACCTTCTTCACTTATTATATCTAAGAATAAGTCCATAAGCTCTCCTTTAGGCTCTAATCCTCTACTAAATGTATAAAATTCTTTAAATAACTCTACCATCGATTTTTCTTTTATATCCACATTCTGATGCTCATATTCTGATGATATTATAGGTCTTATTTCAATAATATCTTTTAATAATTCTTTCATTTTTTTTATATCTGATTGAGATATAACTTCATCTGTATTTATTTCAAAATATGACCATATATCCCTATTTTTATTTTCTTCACAAATTTTTATTGCTTCTTCAATTCCTATACATTTAAAAACTTCTATAGGTTTGTAATTTTTAAAGTATATAGGATTTATAGTAGGATTTTCTTTAGCACTAATATCTACTATATACGCACCTTTTGTGTATGCTCTTTCATCCTTACTATATTGTAGTGGTGATCCTGAATAATATGCATTTAAACGTTGAGATACTTTTTGTGGCTTATGTAAATGACCTAATGCTATATATTGTGCTTTACTTGGCAAATCCTTCTTGTCTACTAATAGACTTCCTCCCAATTGTATTGGTCTTTCTGAATCAGTACTTTCTCCTCCAACAACAAATAGATGAGATACACAAATTTTTATATCATCTTCACTAAAATTTTCTTCTAAACTTCTAAATATATTTCCTATTTTCTCTGAGTAAGTTTTTTGTCTTTCCTCATCATTATCTGAGCTTCCTATTACCTCATTCAATCTTCTTTCACTTGGATATGGTAATGTTATTAATGTTACTTTTTCACCTTTTATATTTATTTTTGTGCATCCTTCTTTTGATTCTATTATTTCAAAGTTTTTGTATTTAGCTTCTTGGGTAAAACTTAGAGGATATCCTAAAATTATTATTCCCTGTTCATGAGCTAATGGTGTAACAGCTGCTAATCTTTCAGGATTATCATGGTTCCCTGATATGATTAATACACATCTATTTCCATTATCCGCTAGCTTAGAAACTGTTTTATAAAATAACTTTTCTGCTTGAGCTGGAGGATTTGATGTATCATATATATCTCCAGAAATTATTACCATATCTATATTATTTTCATTAACTATCTCTATAAATTCTTCACAAAATTTTTCTTGTTCTTCAAGTCTTGAATGTCCTTCCAAACTTTTTCCTAAATGCCAATCCGATGTATGGATAAATCTCATCTTTATCCTCCTTTAAAATTTAATTATTTATTCTAACATAACACAGCTTCATCTATTGCAAATAAATATAAATATTTTTCTTTTACTTCTTTTCCCGTAAGTTTTGATACTACATCAGAATAAATATCTAATTGCTTTTTGTATTTATCTAATATTTCATTTTTATTTTCTTCATTTATAAAGTCAGTTTTATAATCAACTATTACTATTTTACCATCTTCTTCAAAATATACATCTATTATTCCCCTAAGCATAACACTTTCTTCATCATATGTATTATTAGTATCTTGAATAATTAAATCTTCATATATATATATATCTTTTAACTTTATTTGAGCATATACTGATTGCTCTCTCTTTAAAAAATCTGCGTTTAACATTCTTTTCCCTAAATCAGATTTGAAGAATTTATATATTTTATATGGATTCACAACGCTAGATTGATTTTGAGTAATTATTCCCTTTGATACAAAGCTTATAATTTGAGATTTAATGTCCTCTATAGTATATATTTTACTGAAATCTAAAATTTGCATAGCTAAATGAACAATTGTACCTCTTTCAGCACCACTTATTTTTTCATTTTCTTCATTTTCTTTTATAAACATTGGTTTCTTTAAATTAATTTTTTTATTAAATATATCTTCAGCAAAATCTTCTTCATAACTATTTTGTATTTTTTTTATTTCTGTAACAGATATACTTGAAGGCTTAGTTGTACTTAACTTAAATGGATATTTATAATCTAATTTTTCTTTTATTAAACTGTAATATTCACTCTCAGGATTATACATATCAACTTGTTCTAATATAGATTCTATACTTTGATCTTCTTCATCTTCTTTTTTCTCTATAACAACATCTTCTTTATACCAAAGTTTCGCACTCCATTTTGATTGATGATCATCAATTGTATCAATATTTAATTCCATATAGTCTCTAATATTTTCTAAATCTCTATGCTTTAATACTGATGGCATTATCCAATCTAAGAAACTTTTTCCATTTAATATTTGATATTGTGATACCTTATCTTTGTCTTCTATACCTAATACCCATTTTTTCATACTTGTTTCTAAGTCTTTACTTGAACCTGTTATTATCAATTTCTCCTTAGGTCTTGTAAATGCAACATATAATACTCTCATTTCTTCAGATAAATTTTCTATATTTATCTTACTTTTTAACGCCTCTTTAACTATACTTGGGTAAGATATTCTTCTTTCAAAATCTACAAGTTGTGGTCCATATCCTAATTTATGATGATATAATATACTTTTCTTAAAATCTTGAGTGTTAAAGTTTTTTCCCATTCCAGAACAAATAACTATTGGGAATTCTAAGCCCTTACTTTTATGTATACTCATAATTTTCACTACGTTTGCATTTTCACCTAATGTTTTAGCACTCCCCATATCTGTACTAGATTTTTTTAACTTGTTTATAAAGTTTATAAAATTAAAAATCCCTTTAAAACTAGTCTCTTCAAATTGTTTAGCTCTTTCAAATAATATTTTCAAGTTAGCCTGTCTTTGACTTCCTCCTGGTAATGCTCCAACATAAGCATAATACCCTGTACTTGTATATAAATACCATAAAAATTCATCTGTACTCATATATAAAGATTTTTCTTTGTAGTCTTTTAATTTTTTTAAAATTTCTTTACATTTAATACTATGACTTAATTCATCATTTAAAGATAATTTTATTGATTCATAAAAACTAAATTCTTCTCTGCCTATTCTTATATCAATTAATTCTTCTGGCTCAAATCCAAATATAGGCGACTTTAACACTGCTAAAAGTGGTATGTCTTGTAATGGATTATCTATAACTTGAAGTAGTGACAATATTGTCTTAATCTCTATTGTATTAAAATATCCTACGCCTATATCTGCATATGTTGGTATATCCATATTCATAAGTTCATCTGCAAATACAGGTGCCCATGCAGATGTCGCTCTAAGTAAAATTACTATATCCTTATATTCTACTGGTCTGTATTTATCTAATTTTTTATCATAAACCTTATGGATTTTTCCATCCTCATTTTGATTAATTAAATCTTTGATAATTTTTCCTACCATCCTAGCTTCAAGTTGGATATTATCTATCTCTTCTTCTTCAACTTCAGATTCATTGTTGTCTTTATCTGATTTACTATTTTTTTGAATTATATGTATTTCTGTAGGTCCTCCCACAATACTGCTTTCGTCTTCACTTTCTATAAATGATGCACCTAAATTAAGTCTCTCTTTTTCTGTATAATCTATTTCTCCTATATTTTTACTCATTATATTTTCAAATATATAATTTGCACAATCAACTACTTCTTTTCTACTTCTGAAGTTTTTATAAAGCATTATTTTTCTTTCTTTACTTCCCTTTTTTTCATCATAATCACTATACTTTTGTAAAAATATTTCTGGTTTAGCTTGTCTAAATCTATAAATACTTTGTTTAACATCTCCAACCATAAATCTATTAGGATTTTCAATTTTAGAAATAGTACTTAATAGTACTTCTTGTACTAAATTACTATCCTGATATTCATCTATAAATATTTCATAAAATTTATCTCTATAAGTAAAAGCTACATCAGATGGAATAATCTTTTTATCTTCATCTACACTTGTAAGTATCTTTAAAGCAAAATGTTCTATATCATTAAAGTCAATTATTCCTTTTTCTCTTTTTTTATCATCATAAGCCTTCTCAAATCTTAATACAACTTGAGAAATTGACTTAACTATAGGATACAAGTACTTAATTTCCTCATTTATACTATCATTTTCTTTATAGAATGTTGCATTTATTATACTCTCTAAAGATTTTTTTACTTTATCTCTTATACTTTTAGACTTTTCCTTTGATTCTTTTATATACAATGGAGCATCTTTAGGAATTCTTTTTACACCTTTTGAGTAATTTTCAAATTCCATTGATACCATCTGTCTATAAACATCATCCCATGAATTTTCACAAGCCTTAACTATTCTATTTATCTTATCATGCTCTATTTTTAATTTTTCTTTAAATGTATCTAACTCTTCTATTGCCTCTACTTCAGCTATTGCTTTTAACATGCTTACTTCTATTCCATTTACTTCTATTTTTACAGTTTCTAGTATTGCTTCAGACCAAATAGAATTAGAAAATTTAAAGTCTTCGTCTATATTAAATAATTCTGATGATTCATCTAGCCACTTTTTTGGATAAGGAGATGCCATAGCAAATGAATATATATTAAGTATTATATTTTGAAGTTCATTATCTCCTCTTTTTTCTGCATAACTTTCAACTAAATTCAAGAAACTTTGATTTTTCTCTACATAAAGTTCTTCAAATACTTCTTCTATTGCTTCTGCTTTTAATAATGAACACTCAGTTTGATCCCCAATTCTAAAATTAGGATCTAAGTTTATTTTATGAAAATTTGATTTTATTACCTCTAAACAAAATGAATGTATTGTTGTAATACTGGCTCTATTTAATAATACAAGTTGATTTTGTAAATGTTTATTCTCTGGATTTTTGTCTAATGCTTTACCTATAGCATCGCCTATTCTCTCTCTCATCTCTGATGCTGCTGCATTTGTAAATGTAACTACCAGTAATTTATCTATATCTATAGGATTATCACTATCTGTTATCATCTGTATAATACGTTCAACTAATACTGCTGTTTTTCCCGATCCAGCAGCTGCGGCTACAAGTAAATTACAATCTCTACTATCTATAACCGCCTGTTGTTCTATTGTCCATTTAGGAGAACTCATTACTCAACATCTCCCTTCATAAGTTTTATTATTTGTTCATTGCTTTTGCTATTTAAAATTTTATATTTATTATCTTTTAATGTTGTATCAAATTGACATATTGATGAATAACTACAATAATCACACGAAGTTACATTTTTATTTTTAAAAGGTTCAATATTTATATTTCCACTTACCATATCTTCACACAAATCTTTTATTGTACTTTTAACATATTTTCTAATAACTTCAAATTCATCATATGATACACCAGATGTATTTTTTCCAATTCCACCGTCTTTAGTTAAGTTAGCTGGTATTATCAGTGAACTGCTTCTTTCTCCATTTGCTAAAGAATTATCCATTTCTTTTATTATATGTGCATCTTTTATTATTAAACCTTTCATTCTAAGGTCTTTTAATATAGCCTCTCTTACTATTTCGTCATCCTGATCTTCATCAAACTTAACTATTGGATCATCTATTCTACAATATAATATAGCTGCTGGATTAAGATTACCAGTTTGATTATTTGCCGTTTCTAAAATAGCATCTAAATAAACCATTAGCTGTAATTGTAAACCATAATAAATATCACTCAAACTTAGTGATTTATTTCCAGATTTATAATCTACTATTCTTATATATTTATCATTTCCTTCTTCAAATTCATCTACTCTGTCTATTTGACCAATTAGATTTATTTCTTGTCCATTATCTAACACTATCTTTATAGGTGGATATTTTCCTTTTACACCAAATCCAACTTCATAATCTATTGGTTCAAATGACCCTTGCTTTATTTGTTCTGAAATTATACTTATCGCCGCTATTAACATATTTTTTAATCTATATGCTAAATACTTATATCTCTCAGAACTATTTAGTATATATCCTGGTATTTTTGATACTATTTCATCTACTATTATAGATACATTTGTTCTTATATATTTCTCGTCTATATCTCTCCATTGTAAATTATCTTTACTTAATGATTTTGAAAATGTATCTAATATATTATGTATAAATGTTCCCAAATCTGGAGCTGTAAATGAATATTCTTTTCTTTCTTTAGCTTTTAATCCATACTGTATGAAATATGCAAATGGGCATTGTGCATATTTCTCCAATCTAGATACACTTAACAAATTATTTTGATATAATTTTTTTAACTGTTCTTCTTTTACTTTATCAACTTGATTAGTATAACTTAAACCTTTTATTACTTTTTTTACAATATGAGAATATTCTTCATCTCCTAAATAATATCTATAAATATCTAGCCATATGTTATTTATTTTTTTGCTCTCGTCAAACTTTTTAATTTCATTTATAAGTGCATTAAATGTAGGAGCTTTAACAGTAATTTTATTTAATATCTCATCATTTGTTTTTTTATTTTCATCTATCAAGTAACTTTTATTATCTATATTTGTGAATATTTTTTTTAATCTAGATATTATTACTGATGGTCTTAATGTCTTTCCCTCATGATCTGAAATTGGATAAGTAACTATTAAATTTTCTGTTGTAGATGTAATCGCTTTGTATACTAAAAACTGTTCTTCAAAAGTCTTTGTTTTACTATCTATATCAACTTCTACACCTTTTTCTTCTAATGTTTCTCTATCGTTATCACTCAAAATCCCTTTATCCTTTGATATAAGTGGAAATATTCCATCTGTAGTTCCTACAAGGTAAAGATATTTTGTATTTGGATTTTTCATTCTGTCTACACTACTTACAAGAACTTGATCAATACTAGGAGGTACTAACCCAAGTTCATATTCATCAAATCCTAAACTAATTAATTTTATAAATTTATCTAACGATATAGTTTCATCTCCCATAATTTCTACCATTTGGTCAAGGATATCTATTACAATATTCCAAACCTGAGAATATTGATTTGCTATATCTAATTCACCTCTATTTTTAAAACTTTCAATTAAAAATTCTATAGTATTTTCCATGTCTATATCTAAAAGAAATTCATATACATACTTACAAATATCACTTACTTTATTTTTTCCTTTTAGTTTATCTTGTAATATTTTTATAGGATGTAAAACTTTATCTTTAATTTCGTTAATCCTAACTTTTAATTGCTTCTCATATTCCGTTTCTTCTTCCCTAGAGTAATTATAATTTATAGGATAATTCCAACTTTCTTCAAACCACTTCTTACCTCTTATTCCATTTGCAAGTACATAATTTTCAAGCAAACTTACATCCTCATTATTTATACCTATCAGCCCACTTTTTAAATATCTAAACATAGTTTCATAACTATATCGTCTATTTTTCATTTCTAATGCAGATATAATAAGTACAACTATAGGATTAGTTTTTGCTTCCCTTTTTTTATCTATAAAGTTAGGTATATTATATTCATTAAATATAGAGTGTACTAAAAAATCATATCTGTTTAAATCTCTTGTTGCTATAGTGATGTCTTTATATCTTATATTTTTATCTCTTACTAAATGTACTATTTCTTTAGCTATTTCCTCTACTTCTGAATATAAATTATTAAATTCTTTAATTTTTATATTTCTAGTATGATCTTCGTACGTTTTATATGGATATGAATTATAATTTTTTTCTAGATGTTGCAATTCTTTATTGTTAATAAATCTTTTTATAGGTCCACTATTTAAATTTATTGATGGCAATAAATTTATACATTCTTCATTGCACATTTTAACAAGTTTCTCATAAGTAAATTTCGTTCTTGAAAACGCATCACTTTTAACATACCTAATAGAGTTAACATTATCTACTGTTAATGATATATTAACTTCTTTAGCTTTACTTAATAAACTCTTTATTACTCTATACTGATTTGGTGTAAACCCTGTAAATTCATCTATATATATATAACACCCATCAAAACAATCACATAGTTCTATTTTATCTGCTAAAGAGTTAAGTAAATCCTGAGAATCTATGTAATTCTCATGTAACATTTCTTCAAATTTATTATAAATTTTTCCTATATCTTTTAGCTTTAAACTTAGCGTCTCATTGCTTACATCTGCTGAAATATGCTCCAACATATCTCCTGTTATATTGTATTGCTTTAATTCTGATATCATTTCTGATATAGAACTTACAAATCCAGATTGAGATGCAGATTTTGAAAAAATACTTAAATTACTACTCACACTTTCAATTGCTTTATAAACAATCATGGCTTTACCACTAGAATTTATATTTACATCTGTTAATCCTCCAACATTAGAAAAAACAATACTGCTCATAGTCTTAAAACTTAATACTCTTGTCCTTAAAAATTTATCTTTTTGTTCTCCTAAAAATAATTTACTTATTCGTTTTTCCATCTCAAATGTATATTGTTCTGGAACTAACATTATAATCGGGGCTACTTCATCATTTTGAACTAATTTTTTTATTTCTTCTAAAAAATACGTAGATTTTCCGCTTCCTCCTCTACCTAAAACAAATTTAAGACCCATAAAACTCCTCCTCTAAAACGCTATAATCCACATCTTGTCCATTACATAATTTATTAAATTCACAAAATTTACAATGATTTTTATTTCTTATTAATTCAATATTTCCTTCACCATTTTCATAACTTGTTCTTTTTATATTATCTATATATGTATATATTTTAAGTTTATTTTCCTCATGTTTTTTATAATCATAATTTATAGTTATAGGTTTTTCATCAAATTCAGGTTGATAATAATTCATTTTTATGTTTTTGATATCTATATCTAAATTTAAAACTTTAGTTATTACTTCTTTTGCTAAAAACATATATACAATCGTTTGCATTCTATATTCTACATTTTTATAATTAATTTTTTTTGATTCTGTTTTCCAATCCCAAATTTCAATACTATTTTTTCCTATTACAACCAAATCATACTTAGCCTGTATATTGTTACCTTTAAAATTATATCTTACTTCATATTCTGGAAGATATGTTTTATCATTGTTTATAGGTATAATTTTTTTTATATTATCTAACCACTTTTTAAATTTGTCATCTATTTCATATCCTACTGGTATATTACTAAAATATCTTTCACATAATAAGTGAAATTCTGTTCCTAATTTTAAACTATCATAATAATCTCTACTTTCTATATCATCATATTTCCAATTTATATTATCAATATACTTATACTTAAACTTCAAAGGACATGACTTATATGTATTTATTGAATTTTGGCTATAACAAAAATATTTTAACCTTTTATTCATTTACAACTGCTCCCTTTTTTGTATAATATATCTATTTAATTCTTTTAAATAGATACTTGGTTTTTGTTCTCTATTTTTTTTACCTTTATCAACTTCTTCTTTATATGCACTTCCTGATAATATTAACATTTCTTTTGCTCTAGTTATACCAACATATAATAATCTAATTTTTTCATTTATTAAATCTATTTTAGTTTTATAAGTATAATCTTTTAATATTTCACCCTTAAAAACAGAATCTATTTCTGCCTTTATAATTGCTAAAGGATTTTTATACTTATCTATAAGATACCATTTATCACATTGAAATTTTTGTTTTACATTATCAGGAAAATTATATTCAACAAGACCTAATAAAAAAACACAGTCCCATTCCATACCTTTTGATTTATGATAATTACAAACTGTTATACTTCCAGGTTCTGGCTCATATCCATTCATTTCGTATACAACTTCTATTATATGATTAAATACTTTATTTTTTGTATTTAATAATATTTCATAAACATCCTTTAAGGTAATATTTATTTTTTCTGAGGTTGTATATTTTATATAAAACGCAACATAATCAACTATTGCCTTATCTTCTTTTTCTAAATTTAATTTTTCTCCAATAAATAAGATAAATATATCTAACCTCTCTAAAGGATACTCTAATATTTCTTTTAATGTATCTATTCCTTCTAAAAAACTTTTATATAAAGAACTATCCTTATCGATTATTAAAGATTCTTTATTTTTTATATCATATATAATATCTTCTGTTGAATAGCTTTTTAATAATTCAAAGAAATCTTTTTTTCCTAAATCATTTTCTGTTTTTATAAATACCTTGTCTAATACACTTATAAGTTTATTTATATCATCACAATTTAAAACAAAATCTATAATAAATGAAATATTATTTAAAATTTTTCTTTTATTTAACGCATTTGGTCCTAATTCTTCAAATTCTAGTTCATTATCACTTAAAATTTTAGCTACTTGTGTGATCTGATCATTATATGGCACTAGTATTCCTATACTCTTATCAGGATATTTTTTCTTTATTCCCTTCGTATACCTTACCGTTTCCTCTATCTCTTTTTTCCATGTATCATACCATTTAACATTTATATTATAAGTTTCAGGTTTAGGATTTTCTTTATACCCCATACCTGACTTAACTGTCTTTATATTCATAGCCTCTAGTGCATCTCTACATTCACATTGAGTAAATTCATTAGTCACGTAATCAACTAATTTATTTGCTAAATCTAAAATATCTTTTGAACTTCTATTTGACATATCCATTCTATAACAACAGTCTGCTTCTTTTATAAATTCTTTAAAATACTTTGGATCTGCTGATGAAAATGTACCTGTAATACTTTGATTTATATCTCCTACCCTAACTAAATTTTTACTTTCATTACATATAATTTTAATTATATTACCTTGTATTTCATTTGAATCTTGGCATTCATCTTCAAAAATATACATATATTTATTTTGCATCTTACTTCTTAATTCTTCATCTAAACTTAATGCTCTATATGCTAATATTAATATATCATCATAATCTAGTAATCCATTTTGCTTTAATTTTTTATCATACTGTCGGTATATAGGAAGTATTATATTTAACATACCTTTGTATCCACTAGATATTAAATTTTCTAATTTATCTGGCGTAATCTCCTTGTACTTTAAATCACTAATTGCATTTCCAACAAGATCATAAAATCCTTTTTCCCATAAATCTAACGTTATATCTCTCCACTTTTCTTCCTTTTGTTCTTTAAGAAAATATCTAAATGCTTTTTCTCCACCATTTAGTCTAAAGTTCATTATACACTCATTCAATATTATATTTTTTTGCAAATCATCGGCTATATTAAATTCTTCACTCAACATAACAACTTCAGGCTTTTCTTTAATTATTTTTACTGCTAAACTGTGTATTGTCATAACTTCATATAAATTTGTATCCAATATATCATTTTCTTCTAATAACTTCTTTATCCTACCTTTAAAATTATTTACTGCACTATTCATATATGTTAAAATCAATATTTTTTTATTATTATACTTTTTTTCTAATATTAATTTTGATACTAGGTTTGTTACTATAAAAGTTTTTCCTGCTCCTGGAACAGCTGGAACAGCCATTGTTCCATTTGTATAATTTATTATAGGTATCTGATCTTCTCTATAATTTATTTTACTCATAAGAATTATCTCCCTTATCCACAAGCTTTAATAATAAGCTATTTAAAATACTATCTTGAATATATCCATTTACACTATATTCACTCTTATATGCATAAATTTTTTGAGTATTTTGTAATAAATTATATATCATATTATATAAATAATATTTTTTATTACTTTCTTCTATTGAATCACTATACACTTTTTTCTCTTTAAATGATTTTTTTAATACTACTGCATTACTTATATCTTTTTCAATTTTCATATTCCATGCGTTACTTCCTATATCCACCCAAATGTGAATTGGTCTATACATATTTGATGATATATATGAATAAGGATTTGTTAAAATTATTCCATCACGTTCTTTAAATTCCTCGATTTCATTTGTTCCATAAAAATCATTTATAGTTGTTTTTAATGCCTCTATGAATATTTTTTCTTTTTCCTTTTTTTTATCTAATTCTAATAAATTTATGTTTTCTGTAAAAACTTCACTTTCCATTATTATATTCTTACATATTTTTACATTTAGTTTTCCCTCATTTAAATTCAACATTTTATCTATATAAAACTGCATTATAAATTCATTAATTCTTAAATTACTTTCTTTCTTTTCTTTTATATATTCCAATATATCTATAAAATTCGAATCTTTTTCTTTATTTTTAAACATCTTAAATGCTTGTATTTTATTCACATTAAATATAGTTTGTATAAAACTTATATAATCTTCTTCCCTTATTAATTCTAAATAGTCATAAAAAATGCATGTTGCTGTTACTATTGCATTCGCATATGTATAATCAATAAATTTTTTATCTTTTTTAGTATTATATACATTTATATCATAATCATTTAATATCATTTTTACCTGATAATCTAGAATTGTATTATTTACAGGAGTAATTATTGCTATATTTTTAGATTTTTCTCCATTATTAATTAAACTAATTATTTTTTTACACAATTCTCCTATCATTTCACTATATAATTGACTAGATTGATTTAAAATTATTTTTGATGTTTTTAAATATAGATCCTCTAAAGTAACATTTCTTATACTATGAGAGTTATCCTGAATTTTATTTACTATATTTTCTTCAATGTAATTCATATCAACATTATTAAATGATGAATAATTCCTGCTTGGATTAAAGTACATATACATATCCTTACAATAACCAGATATTAAATCTAAAAAATCCACTTCAGCAGGACTACAATTTTCCAAACTATCAACAATCACATATTTTAACTTTTTTTGTAAATTACTTAGATATATTTTATCTCTCATTAAATAATTGTTAAATAAATATACACTAATAGAATTATCTAGCATAGAATTAGATAATAATTTATTTATATAAAAATTTATAATTTCATTCATTTGAGTATATGAATATCTATCTAAATTTTCTCTATTCTTCTTTGATAAATATAATTTTTCTCCTATATCCTCAAATTCTATTAAATTAAATGCTGCTTTGTCTATGTTATTTTTAATGTTATTTGCAATATTTTTATTTGTTCCTGTAAGGTCTTGAAAATATCCCTCTATTTCTCTTTTTTCACTTACTAAATCAGTTATTATATACTCACTTAAGCTATTTGAAATAAATATTGGAGATATTATTTTTTTATTTATTTCTTTGCAATTATTTAATATAATAGGCCAATATTTAATTAATTCATTTTTTATAAATCCTATATATGTAGTAATATTTATTTCTTCACTAAAGTTTAAACTTATATTTCTCTGATATTTTAATTTTATAGCATTATTTGGAACTAACATTAGAACTTGACTAGATTTATTATTATTTAACTCTACTATCTCTATATACTTATTTATAACTTTATTAAATTTTTCAATATTATTATTTTCTCTAAATAAATATCTCACTAAATCACCTTTTCTTTTTGTTCTTTATTCTAAATTCCACAGTATACTATTTTTATTATAGCATATAAAAAATGTAGCCTAACGGCTACATTTTTTAATTTTAATTTATATAATATAATTATTTAAATTAAGTTAATAATTTATTCATTATTTTTTTAGTAATAGAACCAATTATAACCAAAAATATATTTAAAAATATTAATACAAAAGGATATACTATAGTGATTTCCTTTAAATAAATTTTTATTAACGACATAGTAGGCATAAAGTATGGTGTAATTATCCAAATAGCTGAATAAGAATTTTTTAATACAAAATATGAATATAATGCAAAAAAACCTAGAAATATACCTAGCCCACATCCCATTAACCCAACAATACAAGCCTCATAAAAATTAAGTTCATATTTATATCCTATATAGAAATTTATATAAAAATAAAAAATACAAAAAATAAATCCTATTGCAATTGTCATCTTACTCTCAGGAAGAATAGTAAAATATATAAATGACAGTAAACAAATCGTTAGTATATAAAAAAATAACTTTTCTCCGACGTCAAATATTTTTTGCATATACTCACCCCAAAACTCATTTACTTTATTATATATATAAATAAATTAAAACGTGAATATTATCTTTAATTCAAAAATAAAAAAATTACGTGGCTACGTCCTACTCTCCCAGGAGGTTGCCCTCCAAGTACCATCAGCGCTAAAGAGCTTAACTTCTGTGTTCGGAATGGGAACAGGTGTATCCTCTTTGCTATTATAACCACATAATCTTTATGCTTAACATTTCTATTAAGTTTTAGAGTTAATACTCTAAAAACTGTATACATTTAGGAATTATCATTTTAATTCTTGGTCAAGTCCTCGATCTATTAGTATCGTTAAGCTAAATACATTACTGCACTTACACCTTCGACCTATCAACCAGGTAGTCTTCCTGGGATCTTACCCTTACGGTGGGAAATCTTATCTTGAAGTAGGCTTCGCGCTTAGATGCTTTCAGC
>NZ_NOJZ02000014.1 GCF_002251085.2 Romboutsia maritimum
GAGCAATGCAAAAAGGATGGATAAATTTAAATGGAACATGGTACTATTTAAGAAATAACGGAGAAATGTCAACAGGTTGGGAAAAAGTAGGAAATAAGTGGTACTATTTATCTAATTCAGGAGCAATGCAAAAAGGATGGATAAATTTAAATGGAACATGGTACTATTTAAGAAATAATGGAGAAATGTCAATAGGTTGGGAAAAAGTAGGTAATAAATGGTATTACTTATATAATTCAGGCAAAATGGCTAAAAATATTATTGTAGATGGATGGAAAATAAATTTTGCGGGAATTGGAATGAAAATAAAATAAAATAAAATGATTTTATAGGAGAATATTAGCTCTGAGGGTATTATTCAAGAATGCAGATAGATTTGTGTAAAAACAAATTTATCTGCATTCTTTTTATTAATAAATAGATAGCTTAATTTATATTATATTTTATAAGTTATAAAAATGAATTTTGTTTAAAATAAGATATAAACGATTAAATATTGCAAAAAAAGGTATTTAGTGGAAAAATATATATAATTTATGATATACTTAAAAAATATTAGATTTTGACGCAATATAAATAATTTGAATTATTACAAAAAAGTAGGAGGGGATAGAAGATGAATATGGTAAAGATAGCTTTATTAGCCTCTGGATTTTTAATATCTAGAGAAAAATCAAATAAGGACAAGATTAAAAATAACTTACCAAATTTTAGGGGGATATTAGAAGTACAACATTATATACCGAGTAGGATTAGACTTAATTGCCCTGTTTTAGAAAACAACGAAGCAGGAGAAAAAGCATTAGTTGATACTTGTAAGAAGATACCAGGTATAAATAAAATTATAGTAAATAAATGCATAGGGACAATATTAGTAGAATATGATGTTCATAGTCTAGAACCAGTACTTATAATGGGAATTATTTTAAAAGTTTTAGGATTAGAAAATCAAATTAAAAAAGGGACAGATTCATTAATTGATAGAGAAAGTATTAATATTGCAGAAAGTCTAAATCGTACGGTACATGAAAAAACTAATGGAATAATAGATTTAAAGGGAATGATAATGATTTTAGTAGGTGGTTATGCTATGTATGATATAAAAGCTAGACCAGATATTAGACCTTGTGGATATACATGTTTATGGTGGATATATTCTAGGTTAGCTGATAAAATTTAAGTATTTACTAAGACTGGAGATTTAATAGAGATGATAGATTTTAAAAATTATATAATAAAGCATTTTGCAAGGTTTAAGGTGGTTCATACAATACCAGGAAGAATAAGGCTTAAAGTTAGTAATGCATCAAAGATACCTAAAGAAGCTAGAGAATATGATAGATATGTTATACAAGGGATTAGGATTCTTGATGGAATAGAACATGTAGAGTTTAATTATTTAACAGGTAGTGTATTGATAAATTATGATACTACTAAGGTATATGAGGATAAGGTTATAAAATGGATAAATAAAGTTTTAGAAATAGTACTGCAAGATATAAAGCTTATTCAAGAATATGGAGAAACCAACGCAAGCTATGTAGTAGGTACATTAGAACAAAAACTGAGGGAAATTGTAAATACAATATAAAAGTTAGGTGAATAGAGATTATGTTTGTAAAGAAACAAGATTTATTTAAATTAGTTATAAAGCACTCATTAACGGGGAGGATAAGACTTAATTGTAGAGCGTTAAGATATCTTAACGAGTTTAATGAAGAGATTTTAAGAGATTTATTAGATACTAAAATAATTAAAAAAGCTAGCATAAATAATATAACTAAGAACATTCTTATAAATTATGATAGTAATATGATTGATCAAGATGATTTGATGAAAATTGTAACAGAAGTACTGTCTAGTTACTCATTATATGCTTATAAAGAAGAAAGAAAAGAAGAAGCATCAAATATAATAGTTAGAGAAAGAGAAGAAGATGTTAAAGATATTGCTAAAAGATTAGCTATAAATGTATCTTTAATAGGATATTCTTTAGCTACAAAAAAAAATGAGATTAGTGCAACAGATCCTATATATAAAAGGTTTTTGAGTGTTCCAGCAATAGGTGCAGTGTATCTTACAAAATCTTTATTCAATGATGGAATAGGTGGACTTTTAAAAACTAAAAAGCCTAATGCAGATACACTTACGATATCTTCTATTTTAGCTAGTATATTAACAGGAAAGGGAACCTCAGCACTTACTATAATACTTTTATCTGATATAGCTGAATTTATGACAAGTTATACAATGAAAAAGACTAGAGAATCCATAAAGCATATGATGGACTTGAACGAAGATTATGTATGGAAACAAGAAGAAAATGGTTCTGTAAGACGTATATTAGTAGATGATGTTAAGGTAGGATATAAGATAGTAGTTCATACAGGCGAAAAAATATGTGTAGATGGAATTGTGATAAACGGAGAGGCTATAGTTGATCAGTCTGCTGTAACAGGTGAGTATATGCCTGATATCAAGAAGGTTGGAAGTGAAGTGTTTTCAGGTACGTTGGTTAAAAACGGTAATATAATTGTTGAAACACAAAGAGCAGGAGACAATACTGTAGTTTCTAGAATTATAAATTTAGTCGAAGATGCAGCTTATAATAAAGCTAAGATTCAAGACTATGCAGATAAGTTTTCAAATTATTTAATCCCATTTAATTTCGTATTAGCTGGAGCGACATATATTGCAACTAAGAGTATGACAAGAGCATTAAATATGATGATAATAGATTACTCTTGTGGTATAAAATTATCTACAGCTACGGCTTTTTCAGCAGCTATAAATACTGCTGTTAGAAATGGAGTTTTAATAAAAGGTGGAAATTATATAGAAGCATTAGCAGAAGCTGATACTTTAATTTTAGATAAAACAGGAACTTTAACACAAGGAAAGCCAGAAGTTTTAGATATGGTTACAGTAGATGATGTAAGTTGCAAAGAGCTAATAGCAATTGCCGCAACAGCAGAAGAAACATCATCACATCCTATGGCAAATGCAATACTTTCTAAGGCTAGAATGCAAGGTATTGAAGTACCACAACATGGCGAAATAATAACACATGTAGCTAAGGGTGTAGAAACTAATATTGAAGAAGATATAGTAAGAGTTGGAAATAGGTTGTTTTTACAAGAAAATGATATAGATGTGGATGTTTTGAATGATGAGGTTAGAGACTTAAAGAAAAAAGGTCAAAGTATAATTTATGTAGCTAAAAATAATAAGTTATTAGGCATAATAGGAATACAAGATAAAATGAGAGAAAACATGAAAAAATCTCTTAATAATATAAGGTATCAAGGTGTAGATGAAATACTTTTATTAACGGGTGATTTAAAAGAACAAGCTAAAATAGTTGCTAAAAAAATGGGAATAGATGGATATAAAGCAGAACTATTACCAGAAGATAAAGCTAAAACTATACTTAAATTACAATCTAAAAATTCAAAGGTCATAATGGTCGGAGATGGTATAAATGATGCTCCTGCACTTGCATATTCAAATGTAGGGATATCTTTAGGCGGAAGTTGTACAGATGCAGCAATAGAAACTGCAGATATAACGATACAAAGTGATGATCCGATGACTTTACCAGCTATAATGAATTTATCTAAAAAAACAATGAGTGTAGTTAAACAAAATTTCGGTCTTGTAATAGGTATAAATAGTTTGGGGTTAGTATTTAGTGCGGCAGGAGTATTACCAGTGTTCTGGGGAGCTGTTCTTCATAATTCAAGTACAATATTTGTAGTTTCTAACTCAATTAGATTATTATTTACCAATTTAGAAAATATAAGAAAATAAAATGCAAGGGTGGAATTAATTTGAATTATCCAACAATAGTAATGGTACATAAATTAGAGGGTAGAATTAGAGTAAAGATATCTCATCCGGTAATAGATATTAAACAAGCTGAAGAATTTATACAAGGAGTAGAGGGAATAACTTATATTAGATATAATGAGCATATAAAATCAATGCTTATAAAGTTTAATCCAGCGACTATAAGTAGTGAGAATGTTATAATAAAAATAGCTATATTTATGTCTGAAGAGTATGGTTTATCTAAAATTAAGTTTATATCAGATTGTCATAAAAATAATATGCCATTACTTTCATATTACTCCATGATATCTATATTAGGAGCAAATATAATTAAATTTTTAAATCCAGTAAATCAAGTTCAAGATTTCGTCAACTGGATAGCAACAGGGATTACAGTAGGTGCTATAGGAGAACATGCTTATCATGAAATGAGCCAAATGGGAACTATAGATCCGGAAGTAATGTCTGTTATGTATTTAGCAAATTCAATTGGAAAAGGTAATATGGTTAATGCTTCACTTATAACATGGATAACAACATTTGGTAGACATATATTACAAAAGTCTTATGAAAGTTTTATAATAAACATTGAGAGAATTCAGTCTCAATGCTCTAGTGAATCATGTTATGACATATCTGTAGTACCAAGTATTGAAAAAGAGAAAAGAATAGATACTTTTAAACTATTTGCTAGTGAAATAATAGAAAGTCAAAATAGTAGATTAAATGGAAATTTAAGAGTAAGACAAGGAAATTTAAATAAGGGTGTGTTTTGCAATATAAAATAAGTCAGTAATTTATTTAACATATAGGAGGAAGAATTATGATAATACCACAAACAATAAATAAAGATCATGTAAAAGGGGCTTTAGTAGGAGTAGGAATATGCGCTGCAGGATATTACTTATACAAGAAGAATCAAACTCAAGTAGATAATTTCTTAAGAGAGCAAGGTATAAGTGTTCCAACAGCTAATCATAAAGAGTATAAGCATATGTCTATAGAAGAATTAATGGAAACTAAAGAGTTAGTAGAAGATTTAATAGCAGAGAAGGAAATAAACTTAAACTCTGATGTAGAAAATAATCTAATAGTAGAGTAATTTAAATAGGATAGAGATAATAATAAGATAATATAGGGTGTAGATAGATTTGTGTGAAAATAAATTTACCTACACCCTTTTTATTAATAATAGATAGCTTAATTTATATTAAATAATAATAGCCAACTGCATAGAATTTGCATATAATCAGCCTCAAGATGTATGTATAAGAGAAATTGTAATAGCAAAAACTAAGCAAGAAGACTAAAAAAGTGAAGTATCAGATGTTATAAGAATTTTAGACATAAGATTAATTTTATTAAAAAAGAAGTTAGAGGAAACTTTAATTATGATAGGAATTATAGTACATATTGGAATAACGGCAAAGTCATGTTATTTTATTATTGGAGGATAAATTATATTTATAGAAAAGAGATGAATGAAAATGAAATTTACATTATGTAAGTTTATAAGGTTAATGTTAGGATTTATAATTTGTGCATTAGGTATAGTTTTAATGGTAAATGCTAATTTAGGATTAGCTCCTTGGGACGTATTACATGGAGGAATATCTAAACTTGTAGGAATAACAATGGGTCAAGCTAATATACTAGTTGCAATTATAGTTGTATTATTTAATATAATCATAGGAGAAAATGTAGGGTGGGGAACTATTTTAAATATGATTATTATAGGATGGTTCATTGATATATTTATGTTGAACAATATAGTACCAGTATCAACAAATTTTAGTATAGGAATCATAATGATGTTTTTAGGAATGCTTGTATTGAGCTTAGGGTGCTATTTATATATTGGCGTTGGAATAGGTACTGGAGCAAGAGATGGTATGATGGTTGCTATTCAGAAAAAAACTGGAAAATCTATTAGATTTGTTAGGAATATAATTGAAATAGGAGCACTTACAATAGGTTTCTTGTTAGGAGGTAAAGTAGGTATTGGAACAATAATAAGTAGTTTATTCTTAGGTCATTTCATACAATTTATATTTAAGATATTTAAATTTGATGTATCAAGTATTTGTCATAGATATATAATAGATGATATAAAATATTTAAGGTATGCAGTTAAGAATAAGATAAATAAAAAACAAAATTGTTTAAGTATAGAAAATGATGAGTAGAATTACAATTTGAATATGAAAAAGAAATTTAAGCAATCATATGGCACTTATATTTTATAGGTGCCATATTTTTTAGTTTAATTTAAAGATGTAAGTGGTTCAAGATAGTAATTAGGTATGAGCTATTGTAAGTAGAAAGTTTTATAAAAGTATATAGGTAGGAATTTGAAATATAAATAAAAGAATGATATAATTCAATTAGTGATAATAAACATCAATTGAATATGAGTATATCTATTAATAAAAAATACTTTTTTTGAATATATTAAATATAAGTAAGATGAGGAGATATGATGATGAATGGAAAACAAGATATTGTAGATATGTATTATAAATATATAGAACAAGAATTAAGTTGTAGAACCTCAGAGGAGTTATTAGGTAAAAAGTATGTTATTTCAAAAAAATTTGGGGTAGGCAATTTTTATAGAATGAAAATAGAAGATGGATTAGAAATTTCAACACTTAAGATTAGTAAAACAGACATGTATTTTCAAAATAGAAAACATAATGATGATATATTAGAGATTGGATATTGTTATAGTGGATGTGTAAAAATATTTTCATCGCCTCAGAATAAGGAATATACACTTAAAGAAGGAGATGTTTTTTTATATAAAGCACTAAATGATGTAGAGTATTTTAAATTTATATATAATAACTGCCAAACTATATCTATTCATATAAATTTAAAAAATATCAAAAATGTGATAAATCCGATATGGGAAAATAGAATTATTACAGATTGGAATAAATACACAAATAACATATTTAAAGAGGATATATTGATAATAGAAAAGGCTAGTTTAAAAATAAAAGAATTAGCTAAGGAAATAGACTCTATTTCAGTTGATAATATTATGGGATATATGAAACTAAAGCTTAAAACAATAGAGTTTCTAGACATATTTTTTCAAGAAAAGTTTAAGGAAAAAAAGGCAACTAATTTAAAACAATATAAAACAGAAACAGAAATTGTAATTAAGGCTAAAGAAATAATAGAAGCTAATTTTCAAAACATACCTTCAGTTAAAGAATTAGCCAGTTACTTAAATATAAGTATATATAAATTACAAGAAGAATTTAAAAATATAACAGGGGATACGGTTTATGAATATATTAAAAAAGTAAGAATTGAAAAATCAAAATATTTATTAAAAAGTACAGAGATGTCAATTTTAGAAATTGCGAATGAAATAGGATATGAAAATCCAAGTAAATTTTCAAGTTTATTTAAACGATATAATAATATAACACCTTTAAAGTATAGAAAATTAAATATAGAAAATTAAATATAAAAAATGATTAAATAAAAAATGTTTTACATTAAATAAAATCTTTAATAAGTTTTTGTTTTTGGAGCAGTTTTTATTTTTTTTGGAGTGGAATATGATAATGATTATCGTTTATACTTATTTTAGATGAAAAATATTGTTTAGAAAGGAGAGAATTATGAAACAAAAATCAAATTTAGGATTTCTTTTAGAGATATCTGGTAAAGAAAAAATTAAATTATATATAGCTGCTTTATTTAGTGTAATAGGTTCATTACTTGCAATAGTACCATATATATTACTTTATAACATAATATTAGAACTTTTTAAAGATACAGTAGACTATGAAAAAATTAAATCTATAGCAATAATTGTGAGTGTGATTGTAGTTATTAGAATGGCTATATTTTTATTATCAGGGGTATTTTCACACATAGCGGCATATACGATATTGTATGAACTTAGAATGAAGACAATAAATCATATTTCAAAGCTTAATGTAGGTTTTTTTACAGGGCACACAATTGGGGAAATTAAAAAAACTATAAATGAGGATATAGAAAAATTAGAAAATTTTATAGCACATCAAATTCCTGATTTAACTTCAGCTGTTGTAACTCCTATTATTATTATATTATATCTTTTATATTTAAATTGGAAATTAGCTTTAGTGTTATTTATTCCAGTTATTCTAGGTATTATAAGTCAAATTGCTATGTTTAGAGGAATGAAAGAAAGAATGATTCATTATCATGATTTAGTTCAAAAACTTAATTCGTCTATTATTCAATATATAAATGGAATTAATATAATGAAAGCTTTTAATTTGACTGCAAAATCATTTAAAAACTATAAAGACATAACAGAAGAATATGCAGATTACTGGATTGAATTAACTATGAAGCTTGCTCCAACGTATGCAATATTTTTAGTTCTCATAGATTCAGGGCTTTTATTTATAATACCTATTGGTGGAATAATGTTTTTAAATGGGAGTATAGATGTATCGACTTATATATTATTTTTAGTTCTAAGTTCAAGCTTTCTTAATTCATTTAGACAATTGCTAGAATTTGGATCAAATTTTTCTATGCTTTTAGAAGGTGCTGGCAAAGTAAGAACTATTCTTGAACAAGAAGTACAGACAGAAGGAAATCTAATGTTAACAGATAATATGAACGGTAAAGTTGAGTTTAATAATGTTACTTTTAAATATGATAAAAAAGAAGTAATAAAAGATTTATCATTAACAATAGAACCTAAAACTGTAGTTGCGTTAGTAGGACCTTCAGGTTCTGGAAAAACAACATTGGGTCAATTAATAGGAAGATTTTGGGATATAAATAGAGGTAATATTACTATTGATAGTATAGATGTAAAAGATATTAAAATGGAAGAACTTATGAATAAGGTATCTTTTGTATTTCAAAATGTATTCATGCTTCAAGATAGCATACTAGAAAATATTAGAATGGGTTCTAATGCAAGTATGGAAGATATAGTTAAAGTAAGTAAAAAAGCACAAATACATGATTTTATAATGAGTTTGCCTGATGGTTACAATACATCTCTTGGCGAAAATGGAATTAAACTTAGTGGAGGCGAAAAGCAAAGAATTTCTATTGCAAGAGCAATTTTAAAAGATAGCCCGATAGTAATTCTAGATGAAGTAACTTCTTATTCAGATATAGAAAATGAAAGTAAAATACAAGAAGCTCTTAGAAATTTATTGAAAAATAAAACAGCTATAATTATAGCCCATAGGTTATATACAATAAAGAATGCAGATAAAATTGTAGTTTTAAATGAAGGAAAAATTGTAGAACAAGGAAATCACAATTACCTTATAAATAAAAATGGATTATATAGACATCTTTGGGATATGTACGATTATGAAGTTTTAGAAGAAAGGAGTATATAATTATGCTATCAGATATAAAAACATTATTAGGAGAACAAAGAAAAAAGCTTAGAAAACCTATAATTTTATTAACCACTGATACTTTATTTAATATGTTTTTTTATTCAATGTTATATTTTGTACTACTAGACTTAATTAATTATAAATTTAGTTTTTATAAAATTAAAATTTATTCGATATCAATGATTATAGCTTTTATAGCAAGAGCTTGGATTAATGCACTAGGATACACAGGAATACAGGAAAAGGGAGCTCGTGTAATAGAAAATATGCGTATATCTTTAGGAGATCATATTAGAAATATAAATTTAGGTTTTTTTAATAAAAATAGTATAGGAAGTTTATCTAACATAATGACTAATGATTTGCAAGATTTTGAAAAAATAATGACTCATACTACGGATGAATTAATAAAAACAGTACTTCTTAGTATATATCTTCTTACAATAACATTTTTTATTGATTTCCACTTAGGTGTTATTCAACTACTAGCTGTATTTATTGCTACTCCTATTATTTTAATGGGGGGACATAAAGTTACTAAGATAGGTAAAGAAAAAAAGAAAGTAATGAATGATGTTATATCAAGGATGGTTGAATATATTAGTGGAATAGAGGTATTTAAATCTTACAATCTAGTAGGAGAAAAATTTGAAAGATTAGAAAAATCTTTTAGAAATTTAAAGAAGGAATGTATAAGAACTGAAATATCAATAGTTCCTTTTGTACTTGTATTTCAAGTTATAGTAGACTTAAGCTTTCCTATACTACTACTTATAGCGACAATAGAATTTGGCGGAGGAAGTATTGGAAAGACAGAATTTTTAACATTTATAATAATAAATATAGCACTTACTAATATTTTAAGAGCATTTTCTACTAAATATGGAGAGTTTAGATATTTAAAATTAGCATCAAAAAAACTAATAAATATCTATAATCAGCCAGAAATGAGTTGTATATATGAAGAATTAAACTTTGAAAATTATAATATAGAGTTTGATAATGTAAGTTTTGAATATGAAAAAAATCAAAAGACTATACAAAACTTGAGCTTTCAAGCAAATGAAGGTACTATTACAGCTCTAGTGGGACCTTCTGGATCAGGAAAAACAACGATTACTAGTTTAATAGCTAGGTTCTGGGATGTAAATAAAGGAAAAATAAAAATAGGTAAAAAAGATATAAAAGATTTAAATCCAAATAATTTATTAAAACATATAAGTATGGTATTTCAAGATGTATATTTATTAAATGATACCATATATAACAATATTAAATTAGGAAATCAAAATGCAACCAAAGAAGAAATAATAGAAGCAGCAAAAATTGCAAATTGTCATGAATTTATAGAAAAGCTAGAAAATAAGTACGATACAATGATAGGAGAAGGTGGGTCAACTTTATCAGGAGGAGAAAAGCAACGAATATCTATAGCTAGAGCTATATTAAAAGATGCGCCTATAATATTATTGGATGAAGCTACAGCTTCACTTGATGCAGATAATGAGTTGGAAATTAGAAAAGCTATAAAAAAACTAACATTAAATAAGACTGTTATAGTGATAGCACATAGACTAAATACTATAAAAGATGCAGACCAAATTATAGTGTTAAATGAAGGTGAAATAGAAGAAAAGGGTACGCATGATCAGTTGATACAAAATAAAAAAAGATATTATGATATGTACAATCAAATGGAGGAAGCTAAAAACTGGTCAATATAAATAAAATTAAAAATAGTGGCATCAGAATTATTAGAAATAGTTTTGGAGCCATTATTTTAGTTGAATAAATACACATTAATATTTTTTTGTATAAATATCTAGCTAAGAATGATAAATAAATAGGATAGGTTAAAAATAAGTACTTATGTCACTGAGATATAAGTGCTTATTTTTATTTTAGTGCTTTAAAACGTAAAAAATACACTAAAGTATAGCAAAAATGTATACTGAGTGCTGATTTAATTTGAAAAGCAAATTGTTATCATATATTTAAGAGATAAATTAGTAAACAATATAAGGAAATATTTAAGTCGGGGGAGTTAAAAATGCCTAAAGCAAGTAGAAATTTTAGAAATAAATATAAGATAGCTTCAGCAGCAATAATAACATCAATAACAATGTCAGCACCATTAATAGCAAATGCAAATGAAATACAATCAGATACGGTGATAGAAGGTACAATAAAAAATGATACAAACGAACCAACTACAGTTATAGAAAATAAAACTACAGAAAATAAAGATGCAGAAAATCAAACTATAGTTAAAGAAAGTACAGACACAAAATCAGAGTTAACAGTAAAAGATACAGAAAAATCAGCTATAGAATTAGAAACAAAACAAAAAGAAAAATTAGAAGAATCAACAGAAGTAAAAGAAAAAACAGAAACAAAGGAAGCAACAAAAACAACACAAAAATCAGAGACAACAGAAGAAGTAGATACAAACACAGAAGATAAAGTAAAAGACAAATTAAATGAATCAGATAGAGAACAATTATCTATGGCGATAGAAGAAATGAGAATATCTGTAAATTTGATAGATGATGAAGATTTAACATTAGGAATGAATCTTGAGAGATTAGATAAATTCGCAGAGGCAGCAAAACAAAGAATAGAATCAATAGATAAGAATTTAGCAAACTCTAATGAAAAAGAACATATAGACTGGATAACAGAAACATTAAAAGAAGTAGAGTCAAAGAAATTATCTGCGGCAAGATTGACACAGTCAATTGAAAATGTAAAAACAGTATTTGAGCCAGCAAGAAAAGATATATTAAAAAATAAGCAAATAGTATTAGATATATTAGGAACTATAGCTAATGAAGAACGACTAAATTTAAATACATATACAACAGAATCAGCATATAAAATGTATCATGATTTGTATGCTAATTGGAATAAGGAATTAGATGAATCAGTAATTCAATTAGGATACGCAATAGAAGAAGTAAGAGAAGCTGTAAATTGTAAGGAAAACAAAGATTTAACGATGAAAGATAACTTTGATAGAATGGTAGCATTTGCACAAGCACCATCTGATAGATTAGAAGGATTGTATGTATTAGAAGGGTTAGAAAATTATACACAACATATGGATAATTTAAAAGCACATCTAGGCCAAGTAGATGAAACTGCTAAACTAGCTTCTAAAATGAGAGAATCTATGGATAAGGTTATATATGCCTTTGAAAGTAACTTAAGTAGAGAAGAAAAAATAGTGGCTTTAGATGCATTAGGAAACTTAGTTGATGCAAATAAATTTAATATAAATACTTGGACTTCTTATACTGCTATGGAATTATATCATAAATATTATAGTTTAATAGAGAAACAACCAGAAGTACCAGAAGTGCCAGTAAATCCTATAGATCCAATAAAACCAGGAGGAGGACCATCAAGCTCAGATAGAGATTCACAAAAGTCAGGAGGATCATCAAGTTCAGGTGGAGAATCAACAACAGACGAAGATAAAAATCCAACAAATCAAGATAAGGACACAACAGACGAAGATAAAAATAAAACAAATCAAGAAAAGGTCACAACAGACAAAGATAATAAATCAATAAATTCAGTTGACAAATCATCAGACAAAGAAAATAAACAATCAAATATAATTAAAAAATCATCAGATAAAAAAAGTAAGGTATTAAATAATAGTAATAACCCTAAAACAGGAGATATGTCTTTGTTAGGATTTTTAGGACTGGGAATTTCCTCAGTAGCAGGACTTGTAATAAATAAAAAAAGAAAATAAATAATTAATTAAAAAAAATAAATAAATCAGTAAAATAGAATTAATTAAGTTGATTTAGATTTAGATTTAAAAATAAAAGCTATAGGTAAATTTGTGTAAAAATAAATTTACCTATAGCTTTTTAGGTTTTGGGACTTATTTTTAACATTATATAAAATATATATCACAAACTAGGCTTGTTCAGTAATATACTATATTGAATATTAATTAATTTGGATAATTAGATTTGTATAAAAGGAGATATATTATGTTAAATAATAAATCAATACTTATTACAGGAGGGACAGGATCGTTTGGTAAAGAATTCACCAAGAGAATATTAAATAAATACAATCCAAAAAAGATAATAATTTTTTCAAGAGATGAATTTAAGCAAGATATATTTAGGAAAGAACTATCCATGAAATTTCCTGACAAAATAAATAAAATGAGATTTTTTATAGGAGATGTAAGAGATAAGGATAGATTATATAGAGCTTTTGATGGAGTTGATTATATAATACATGCAGCTGCAATGAAGCAAGTTCCAACGTGTGAATATAATCCTTTTGAAGCTATAAAAACTAATATACATGGAGCACAAAACGTAATTGACGCTGCTATAGATAGAGGAATAAAGAAGGTTGTTGCATTATCTACTGATAAAGCAGTAAATCCTATAAACTTATATGGTGGGACTAAGTTAGTTTCAGATAAACTATTTATATCTGCAAATGCATATGCAGCAAATAAAGGAACTATATTTTCAATAGTTAGATATGGAAATGTTGCAGGTAGTAGAGGTTCAGTAATACCTTTTTTTAAAAGCTTGATAGATCAAGGTTGTACAGAATTACCTATTACGGATTTTAAGATGACAAGGTTTTGGATAAGTCTAGATGAAGGAATTGATTTAGTATTAAAAGCATTAAATGAATCAAAAGGTGGTGAAACATATATATCAAAGATACCTTCATTTAAAGTAAAAGATTTAGCACACGCTATATTGCCAAACTGTGAGCTTAAACAGATTGGTATAAGAGAAGGAGAAAAACTACATGAGATAATGATAACTAAAGATGATTCAAGAACTACTTATGAATATGAAAAACATTATATAATATATCCTAATTTTCAATGGTGGAATAAAGAAAGATTCTTTATACAAGGTGGAAAGCTTATAAAAGAAGGATTTGAATATAATTCTAGAACTAACACACAATGGTTAAGTGTAAATCAATTAAGAGAAGAATTAAATAGTGTAGGGATATATTAATTGGAGGATTGAAAAAATGAATATTGTTTAAAATTAACTAATGATAAAATTTCAAATCCAATTTGTTCCCCAATAACAAAATCAGATCTTATTTTTAAGAACAATGCGTACTTCTCAGAAGAAAGTTTATTAGCATATCCAGTAATAAAAGATATACCATGCTTATTATCCCAAAATGCTATTATTGCAACTAAATTTTTAGATTAATAATTACAATTTTAAAACATATAACGAATATATAATAGAGGAGTTATTTATATGGAAAACAATTTGGCTATACATGGAGGCAAGCCGGTAAGAAGTACTTACTTACCATATGGAAAACAATATATAGACAAAAATGATATAGAAGCTGTTGTAAATGTATTAAATGGAAAGTATTTAACTACAGGCCCAAAAATAAAAGAATTTGAAGATAAAGTAGCAAAGTATGTAGGTGCAAAGTATGCTGTAGCAGTATCTAATGGAACAGCAGCCCTGCATTCGGCTTGTTATGCAGCAGGAATAAAAAATGGAGATGAGATTATAACATCACCGATTACTTTTGCTGCTTCAGCTAATTGTATATTATATTGTGGTGGTAAGCCAATATTCGCAGATATAAATCCACATACCTATAATATAAATCCAAAAGAAATAGAGAAAAAAATAACTAACAAAACTAAAGCTATAATACCTGTACATTTTACAGGCCAAAGTGTGAATTTAGATCCGATATTAGAACTTGCAAGAAAGTATAATCTTATAGTAATAGAAGATGCTGCTCATGCACTTGGAACAAAATATAAGGATAAACATATTGGAAGCATATCACATATGACGGAATTTAGTTTTCATCCTGTAAAAACAATAACTTCAGGAGAAGGAGGAGTGATAACTACAAATAGTGAAAAATTTTATGAAAAGTTAATATTATTTAGAACACATGGTATAACCAAAAATAAAGATTTTATGAATAATAAAGATAAAGGTCCGTGGTATTATGAGCAAATAGATTTAGGCTATAATTATAGAATAACTGATTTACAATGTGCGCTTGGGATAAGTCAACTTGATAAGATAGATGACTTTATAAAAAGAAGAAAAGAACTGGTTAATATGTACGATGAAGAATTAAGTAAGATAGATGGAATTATTATTCAAAAAGAAGAGGAATTTTCAGATACTAGCAGACATTTATATATAATAAATCTTGATTTAGATAAGTTTATAGTAGGTAGAAAAGAGATATTTGAAGCTTTGCTTGCTGAAAATATAGGAGTAAATGTACATTATTTGCCTGTATACTTACATCCATATTATCAAAAATTGGGTTACAAAAAAGGATTATGTCCAATAGCCGAAAAACTTTATAAGTCTATAATAACTTTACCACTTTATCCAAAAATGGATGACAAAGATTTTAGTGATGTAATAAAAGCTGTAAATAAGGTTTTAGATTATTATAGAAAGTAGGAGTGCAATGAGTCAGAAAAAAGTAGTGGCAATTATTCAAGCTAGAGTAGGTTCAACAAGACTTCCTAGAAAAGTATTAAAAAATATAAAAGGAAAGACTATTTTAGCTCATGTGGTTGAAAGGGTAAAACAAAGTAAATATATAGACGAGATAGTAATAGCAACATCTGATTTAGATAAAGATGATGATATAGTCAAAGAAGTAAATAAAATAGGTGTATTATATTTTAGAGGAAATGAATTAGATGTTTTAAGTAGATATTATGGTGCAGCTAAATCAAGGAGAGCTGATGTAATTGTTAGAATAACATCTGATTGTCCACTTATAGATCCTAATATTATAGATAATTTAGTTAAATATTATTTAGAAAATAGCTATGATATTGTAACAAATGCTGTAGCTGATTTATCAAAAAGAACATATCCTAGAGGACTAGATACTGAAGTGTTTTCATTTAAAATGCTTAGACTTGCCAATGAAAATGCAAATAAAACCTACCAAAGAGAACATGTAACACCATATATATATGAACATGCTGAAAATATATATTATTATTTAAATAAATTTGATTATTCAAAGTATAGATGGACTGTAGATACGAAAGAGGATTATATATTAATAAAAAAAATATATGAGCATTTCTATAAAGGAAAGCATGATTTTTATTTAGATGAAGTAGTAAAATTTATGGAGAAAAATCCTAAATTGTATTATATAAATAAAGATATTGAACAAAAAAAGATAATTGAGGAGGAGTGAGTTTGCTTAATTTGAGGAAAGTAACTTACGAAGACTGTTATTTATTATTTAAATGGATTAATGATGAAGCAGTAAGAAAAAACTCCTTTAATTCAGAGAATATAGATATACAAGAACATAAACTATGGTTGAAAAAAAAATTACAAGAAGAAAATACTAAGTTATATATAATACTAAAGGATGATTGTGATGTGGGAGTAATTAGAATTGAAAAAAATCAAGAAGAATATATTATAAGTTATAGTATAGCTAGAGAATTTAGAGGACAAAAAATAGGAAAGCAAATTCTTATATATATAAAGGAATTTATGAAAGGTAAAAAATTAGTAGGACTAGTAAAACATGATAATATTGCATCAATTAAAGCGTTTGAAGGTGCAGGATACAAAAAAATTATTGAAAAAGAATATATAAAGTTTGTGTCTATATAATTTAGAGGTGTTGTATGAAGTATATAGGAATAAGGGCAGATGGTGACTGTAATAAAGGAATGGGTCATATAGTGAGATGTACATCTATAGCAAAAGAATTTAATGCTAGAGGAATTAAACCAATCTTTATAACTAAACAAAATGAAAGTGTAAGCGATTTATTAAGCTCACACAATTTACAATATATAAATATAAAATCTATAGATATAAAGGATGAAATAAAAGAAATTGAAAAAATTTTAAAAGGACTAAAAATAAATTGTATTTTAACGGATTCATATTGGCTAAGCAATGAATATTTAGAAAGATTAAAAATGATTTCTAAAATTTTAATATCTATAGATGATAATAGTTTGTATGAATATCCAAGTGATATAGTTATAAATGCTAATATACATGCTAAAGATTTAAATTATAAACTCAAGAATAAAAGTTGTGTTACATTACTTGGAACTAAATATTCTATACTTAGAAAAGAGTTTCAAGATATAAATCCAATAGAAATAAAACCTAATGTAGATAGAATATTAGTTAGTATGGGAGGAGTGGATGTAAATAATTTCACACCTATAGCTTTAGAAAGTTTATCAAAATTAAAATATAATATAATTATAGATGTAGTAGTTTCAAATGTATTTAAATATAAAGAGAATTTAATTAATATAGCTAAAAAAAATAATAATATAAATCTTATATTCAATCCGATTAATATGAAAGAAGTCATGGAAAAGTGTGATTTGGCAATTTCTGCATCGGGAACAACAATATATGAATTAGGAGTATTAGGAGTACCAACGATATTAATTCCACAAGTTGATAATCAAGTTAATATAGCAAAAAAAGCAAATGATTTAGGTATGATGATAAATTTAGGAAAATACAATGAAATAGATTTATCTAAAATAAATAAAGCAGTTATAAGACTTATCAATAACATAGATATAAGAGCGAAGATGAGTAAAATATCATCAAGTAGTATAGATAGTAATGGAGTTATAAATATAGTTGATGAAATAATAAAGTACCAACATAGTTTGGAGGATAAATATGAAAATAGATAACTTTAAAATAGATAACAACTCTTCGTGTTTTATAATAGCTGAATTATCAGCAAATCATGGCCACAATATAGAAATTGCAAAAAAAACTATAAAATCAGCTAAAGAATGTGGAGCAGATGCTATAAAATTACAAACTTATACTGCTGATACAATGACTATTGATTGTGATAATGAATACTTTCAAATAAAACAAGGAACTATTTGGGATGGAAAAAAACTCTATGATTTATATAAAGAAGCATATACACCGTGGGAGTGGCAAAATGAACTTAAAGAATATGCACAGGGTCTAGGATTGATTTGTTTTTCAAGTCCATTTGACAAAAGTGCAGTAGATTTTTTAGAAACTTTAAATATGCCAGCATATAAAATAGCATCTTTTGAAATAACAGATATACCACTTATAGAATATATAGCATCTAAAGGCAAGCCAGTTATAATATCTACAGGAATAGCAAGTATAAAAGATATAGAAGAAGCAGTTACCGCATGTAGAAAAAAAGGAAATAACGATATAATTTTATTAAAATGCACATCTCAGTATCCATCTAAAATAGAAGATGCAAATCTAGCAACTATACCAGATTTAAAAAATAGATTTAATGTTTTATCAGGCTTATCAGATCATACTATAAATATAGAAGTTCCTATAACAGCAGTTTGCTTAGGTGCAAAAGTTATAGAAAAACATTTTATATTGGATAGAAGTATAGGAGGACCTGATGCATCCTTTTCATTAGAACCACATCAATTTAAAGAAATGGTAGACTCTATTAGAAAAGTAGAAAAGGCTATAGGATTTATAGATTATGAATTAACAGACAATAAGAAAAAAAGTAGAGAACTTTCAAGGTCTTTATTTATAGTTGAAGATATTAAATGTGGGGAGAAACTAACTAAAGATAATGTGAAATCAATAAGACCAGGTTTTGGATTGCATCCAAGGTACTATAATGAAATTTTAGGTAAAAAGGTAAATAGATATGTTAAAAAAGGTACACCATTAACTTTTCAATTAATTGATTAAATATAATTTATATATATTTAAAGTAGTTTCTAAATTTAGAAAAAATCATATACTGGAAATAAGAGACATATTTAAGATACTACATGGAGGAAATAGGATGGCAGATATAGACATTAGAACCCAAAATACAATTGATGCAGTTGAAGTATATGAAAATAATGCTGAAAATAAAACATATACTGTAAAAGGAACTATATATAATGAAAGAAATGAATTTGTATATGGAGCATTTGTTCAAATTTCGGAAATCGACCCAGATACAAAAATAACTAAATTTCTAGGTTTTACTTTTACAGATGAATATGGATTTTATTCATTTACTATAGATGCTTTCAACGATAAGTTTTATGAACTAGCTATATTTTCGCCACTAAATTAGTAATAGGAGAAATTATATGAGTGAGTCAAAAAAAATTATAATATCAGGGAAAAACTTAGTTGAAAATGAAGTTTTAAATATTAATACAACTTTAGCGAATAATAAATATTTTTTTCTAAAAGGAATTGTATATACTCCAAAAGGAGAAACACTTCCAAATGCAGCTATAGAAGTTTTTGAAGTAGATAACAGTACAAATCCACCCCAAAAATATAGTATAGGAGTGACTTTTACTATTGAAGATGGAAGCTATGGTATTTCACTTTTAACAGGTAAATCCTATGTGTTGGTTGTTTATTCTTAGTTATAGATTTTTAATAAGGAAGAGTAAACAACCTTTTTATGTATTTAAACTCAAATTTATTAGTGCAATAAATTGTTATGCTAGAAATTGTTAGAAAGGTAGTGAAAATAAGTGAAACTGAATATATCAAATGGGGATGTGACTATAGATAGTATAGGTGAGTATGAAATTATAGGGAGTAGTAAAGTACATAATATACATGTGAATTCTAAGGCGACTATAATTTTAGATAATGTAGATATAGACGTAAGTAAAGAATCAAAGGCAGCAATTGATGTAGATAAGTCTGGAAATGTAATCATTTCACTTAGAGGTGAAAATAAACTTAAAAGTGGTGATAACTATGCGGGCATACAGATGAATGGTAAGTGTAAAGTTTTGATAAAAGGTGAAGAAAATTTGTCTAGTTTAAATATAGAGTCGGGAACATCAGCAGCAGGAATAGGAGGAGGATATGGAGATGATTTGGATGGCGAATTGATAATAGAAGGAGGAATTATAAATATATTATCAACAAGAGAAGGAGCAGGAATAGGAGGGGGAAATGGAACAATAAGAGGAGGAAATTTAAGTGGAAATGTAACTATAAATGATGGAAATTTAAATATAACATCTGGTAATTATGGAGGATCTGGAATTGGTGGAGGATGTAGTGGAGATTTAAGCGGAGAAGTAATTATAAATGGTGGAAAAATAACTTCAGTAGCAGGAAAATATGGAATAGGAGCAGGAATAGGAGGAGGATATGATGCTAATTTAAGTGGTAAATTAATAATAAATAAAGGAGAAGTATTAGCTATAGGAGGAGAAGGAGCCTCAGGAATAGGAGGAGCAATTAATATAACCAAAGGAGGAAATCTAAGCGGAGAAGTAATTATAAATGGAGGTAGTATAACGGCGAAAGGAGGTTTATATTTAGAAAAATATGGAGGAGCAGGAATAGGAGGAGGATATAATGGAAATTTTAGTGGAAAATTAATTTTAAATGATGGAGAAATAACTGCAGACAAAGCAGGAAATGCAAATGATATAGGAGGAGGCTCAAATGGAGAAATTACAGGGAAAGTAATTATAAAGATAGATAAAATACAAGTTAATCCAACATCATTAGACCTATATATAGGAGAATCTAAAATAATCACTTCTATTGTAACTATAAATCCTGAAGTACATGCTAATATATCTAATTTTGAAAAAGTAAAATATTTATCAGAAGATACAACTGTAGCAACAGTTAATAAAAATGGATTAGTATCAGCAGTAGGTAAAGGAAAAACAAAAATAATTGTAATTTCTATGCTTGATGAAACTAAATCAGCTATTTGTAGTATAAATGTGAGTAATGAAATTATAAAAATAGGTGAAATTGATTTACTTATTCAGGTAAATAAAGAAGAATTAAATATTGACGAACTTGAAAACATTATATGCTATGGAAATAATCCTATAATAAAAGATTTATATATAGATGAAAATATTGAGAATTTTAATGTTGATGTAATCTTACCAGATTGCAAAGAAAAGGTAAATTCAATTGTAGAGTATAAAAAAATAAGCTTATATTTATGTATAACTTACTCTATAGCTCTTTATACCACTAAAGCATGTATGGAAAACTTAAAAATATATGCTCTGCAAAAGAGTGAAATATCTTCACATTTAGAATTTTGTTTAAGTAAAGATGAAGACTTTGATATAAATAAATTTAAAATAATATTAAATCCTAAATATGAAATTGATAAAAATTATTCTAATAAGTATTATTTGTTTAAAATAAGTGGAACTATTGGATTAGTAAAAAACTAATTAATATACGACAAAAAGTAGAATAAAGTAACATTAGTGCGATTTGAGAATATACATATATTAAGGATTTATAAATCCTTAATATATTTATATAGGAGAGATATTATGGCAGTAAATAGTTATAAACCTAAAGCAGTTAGTGTTAATGCTATTAGTCCTAAGAGTAATATAATAACATCTCAAAAGTTAACTACAGCATTATGGAGCCATATATTATTAAATGGTACAGCTAAATTATCAGGTGGAGGAATTGTAACAAGTGCAGCAGTTTTGGTTTGGACTATAACAACAGTTGCGAATCAAAGTATAGCTAATGCTTTTACTGGAACTTTTACAGACAATCAAGGAAGATATGCAGTAACTGTTCCAACATCTCAAAAGTTAACTATTAGAGTATACAGTTAATAATATGAATTAAAAGAAGATTAGCTTATGGCTAATCTTCAATTTTAATATTAAAAAAATATAGTAATTATACTAGGAGGATCTATGTTTAACTTAAAAAAGCATAAAAGTAAAGATAACTATGAGTTATATGAAGTAGATATTGATAATAAAGTATATTTTTTAGGAGATAAAGAAAATTATAAAAAAAATATACAGGATTTAATAGATAATTTAGAGGGACTTTTATTTGATTCTATAGTATTTATATTTGGTATTGATAGTGGAGAATATATTAATGAGTTAGAAAATAATATATGTAGTTATAATAAAGTTATAATAATAGAACCAAATAAAGAAATCTATGAAAGTCACAAGGAAATCATATCAAAAGATAATATAAAATTGATACTATATGATGAAGAGGTTATTGAGAATTTTCTTAAAGGATTAATAAATTATAAAAATTTTAATAGATTATTTGTTCATAGCTTTGGAAACTACGAGAATGTATATAAAGAGGAATATAAAAAATTCATAGAAATCTTGGATAATAGATATTTAGTAGCTATGTCAACATTAGGATTAGATAATATGTTCAGAAAGATATTTTTTGAAAATATGATTTCAAATTTGTCTCAGCTAAACAATTCATCGCCTTTAAATTCATATATAGAATGTAATAATAATATACCAGCCATAATAGTGTCTGCAGGACCATCATTAGATGAAAATATTCAAACTATGTTAAAGTACAAAGATTATTTAGATAAATTTTTTATAATAGCAGGAAATAGAACTATGGGAACTCTAATAGAAAATGAAATTATTCCTAATCTAGTTATATCTGTAGATCCAGCACAAATAAATTATGATATGATGAAAAAATATCTAAATAGTGATGTTCCTTTCGCTTTTTACGAATATAGTAACAAAGATTTAGTTAAAGAATATAAAGGTGAAAAAATATATATATCGCAATTATTTTCAAGAACAATAGAAGATTTAAAAAACTTAACAGGTACTTACACTGGGGGTTCAGTTGCTCATATTTGTATAGATACAGCGAGACTTATGGGATGTAATCCGATAATATTAGTCGGTCAAGATTGTGCACTTACTTATGACAAACATCATTCTGATAATGCGACTTTTGATATAGATAAAAATCCAGGTGAATTAGAAAAAATTTTAGTGAAGGATGTATATGGAAATGAAATAAAAACAACACTATCATTAAATTTTTTTAAGATGAAGATTGAGGAGTATATAAAAATAATTCAACAACAGAATGATGTTAAGTTTATAAATGCATCTTATGGAGCAGATATAATAGGTGCCCCTCATAAGGAATTAGAAGAAGTAATAACATCTATAAATTTTTCTAAATGTGTTAAAAAATTAGTTCCTGACAAATCTATAAGTATAGACTCAAGTGAAATAGTAAAATCAATACTACAACATATAAATAAATTTATATATAAATCAGATGAGTGTATAAATTTGTGTAACAAACTTTTAAATAGTAAAGCTAAAGAATCATTAATGGATATGAAAGAAGATGATATAAATTTACAACAGTTTTTATATATAATGGAAATTATAGATGAATTTGAATATAGTACAATAAGTTATTACTTAGGAAGCTATTTAACTAAATTTTTATTTGATATAAGACAAAAATATTTTGAAATGACTGCAAAAGATTACGACCAGTTAACTTCTAACTTTAAATATCAATGTAGTACTTTTTTGAATTATTTTAAGGAATTAAAAACTATGCTAGAAGAAGTAAAAGAAGTATTTTTAAAGGTATCACAAAATGTAAATTAATATCATAATATAATCAAAATTAATATAGATTTTAATAAATGGAGGAGTACGTATGGTTAATAAAGTTACTATAGATGGTAAAGAGTATACAGAGAGAGTTATTAGTTCTATGGATATAGATGGGGTTAAAACTATTCAACACATAATACCACCACAAGCAGCTAAAGCAGATGCCTCTGCAAATGTAACTATAAATTTAGAAGGAGATAAAGTTGAACAATCTAGTTTACTACAAACACAATCAATAGAAAATAAAGAAGAAATTAGTGCATTAAAATTAGGCGAAAACAAAGAAGATAAGTCTTGGATAAAAAAAATATTTGATTCAATAAAAAAATTATTTGCTTAATAAAATATTTATAATTGAAGTTTAATAAGGGATTGTCTCAAAAATTTTATACTTTTAAGACAATCCCTTATTTTTTTATTTTAATTATCTTAAGTTAAAAGAACTTTTTACTCGAATTAAAAATTTATTCCAAACAAGACTTATTGAAATAAATTGAACTGGTATCATAACTAAAACCTTAATAATACGAGTAGGTAGTAAAGCAATGTAACCTTTGCCCATAAGTATTGATAACCATAATGTATCTAGAACTAAATTAAGGATAAGGCATACTACTAAAACGGAAATAAGTATTCTTATAGTATACTTAGGTTTGTTATACAAAAGAATGCCATAAGTAAATCCTGTAAGAAAAGCTGTTAATGTAAAACCAGGAAAATATGTGCCAGTTGGAAATAAAATAAATCCAATTAAATCAGCAAATATAGCTGCAATTCCAGCAGTCCATGATCCATATAATATTCCCATTATAGCTAACGGTAAAAAACCAAATCCTATTCTAACTATAGGTGTATGTATTGATAAAAATCTTGATAATATTACTTCTAATGCTATTAATAGTGCAAGTTCAGTAATTGTTTTTGAATTAAATTTTTTACTTGTTTGTTGACTCATAATAACCACCTTATTATTAGAAATTATCAACATATAGGCATTTTATGAATATGATTAAAGTCGAATTATTAAGCGTATATGTAAATTATTTATATTAAAATTATAGCATAACTAAAAGTTGGTGTAATAAAAAATATAAAATATAACTCGTTGTACTAGTTAAATTTTACACTAATAAAACTCCAACAAATATAAAAACCTAAGATTACACCAAAATTAAAATAAAAAGCTACTAGATTTAACTAGTAGATTTTTGATAAATTATACTTTAGCATTAACAGTTATATTAGATATTGATCGCTTCTTTTCTATAAATACAACTATAATACTTAATATAGTAACTATAATTGAGACTAAAGTTATTATATTAGTCCCAACTTGTTATTCTTTTTTAAGTTGCTTATTGAAATAGTTAATTTGTAGTAATATGTCGTAATTTTTGTAATAAAAAAGCATAAATTGTAATAAATACCATGTTATAATAGTCCAAGTAAATGATTAAAAAACGGAAAACTATTTTTATATATACTACTTTACCAAACTTAGCATTAATTATTATGTGTATTTATAGGATTATAGGACTGTTTTTCATTACTATATTAATGATATATTCGATTTTGACACGCATCTCGGTGTTCCCATAGTTAATTTAAGGAGTGTGATTAATTTGGTCAATTTAATTAAATTAGAAATAAAGAAAGTATTAAAACCAGTCATTGCAACATTAATAATTACAACGATATTGTTTTTGGCTATTGTGATAAACATGGGAAATTATTATTATGTACAAAATAATTTTGAGTTTTGGAAGGTATCAATTGATTATATAGCTATAATATTCCCAATTTTAGTTGTATGCCCTACTTGTTGGGTTATGTATTATGAAAGAAAAAATAATTTTTTACTCTATACATTTCCGAGAGTATCTAAAAAAGACTATATACTTTCAAAATGGATTGTTTGTATATTAAGTGCATTTTTAATTATATTTATACCTATGCTTATAGGTGGATTAGTATCATTATCCTTTTTACATAATATTCATCCACCGGCATCTTATGAGCCTCCTTTTTATACAAATTTATTTATGCCTGATTTTCTAATAAATCATACTTATTTATACGTATTTATTCATTGTTTATGGGATGGATTTTTAGCAATGATTGTAGCTACTATTGGATTTGTATTATCCCTTTACCTAGACAATATATTTGTAATTCTTACAGGACCTTTTATTTATGTTATTCTAGATAATTTTACAATGGCTACTTTAGGCTTTCATAAACAAAGATTAATTGCGTCGTTTTATATTAATTGTATGACTGATACTAATATATTTAATTTATTAGTTGGGCCAAATATAGCTCTTTTATTTATAATAGTATTTTTAATAATTTTTAAATTTAAAAAAATAAAAGTGTATAACTTGTAGGTGATATTATGAATTCTTTATATAAATTAGAAATGAATAAATTGTTATCTAAAAAATTAATATTTTTATGGTTAGTTTTGATTATTTGTAATCTTGATGCTAGAATAAATGGCACTTTATCTTCACAACAATTTATAGTAGATGCCTTATCTAACTATTTCTATATAATAAATTTTATGATACCTATGTTTTTATTAATGTTTATTTCAAGCTTAGATGATGATAATGAGTATATATTAATTAGAAGTAAAAACTATTGGAACTACTTTAAATCAAAGATATATGCTTATGGTACATTTTCTATAGTATTTGTTTTATCGCAAGCTTTAATAATAGCGATTATGTCTATAGGACTACAAAGTAATAATAGTTTTGAAGGTATAAATCCTACGGTATATAAAATTCTAGATTTTTTTTCCAATAAATTTTCTACTCCAAGTAATCTTATTTTGTATATAACTTCTTATATGATTTTAGGATTTTTTATGATTAGCTTAGTTATATGTACTATAAATAATTTTTTTAGTAAAAAAACAGCCATAAAGATAATTATATTTATTTATTTACTTTCTTTTAGTAGCATTAAAATATTAAGCTTAAAGTTTATATCTTTTTTAATTATTAATACTTATATAATTTTTTATCATGGTTTTATTTTTGGTTTTGAAATTAAAATAAATTTAGTAATAGAAATTTTATTTATTTTAATTTTTTGTAAAATAAATAAAGATTACTGGAATAAAGATATTAGCTTAAATATAAATAATATTACTATTAGTAATATTATTAAAAATACTTCAAAAAGCTCAGGGGTTTATAGATATCATAATAAGTCTTTATTTAGTAAGTACAATATATTATCTATTGTATTTGTATTATTAATAATGAGTATGTGGAAACTAGTATCATCAAATGATAATCTATCTATTAATAAATACCTATTAAATGTTTTTTCGGGCTCTTCGATTGGAGAATTTAATCCACTTATTATATTGGAGATGCTAGTATTCAACTTAACACCTATATACTTATTAAGTGTATTCATTGAGCAGGAATGCAATGATAGAACTATATTTCTAAACATAAGATTAAAGACCAGCTTAGCATGGTTTAAATCTATTATAAAAGTTTCATTCAAATATATATTAATATATACAGTATTAAGTATATTGATACCTATTTGTATAAGTATATTGCTTGGTCTAAGTCCAGAAACTGATTTATATAGATTGATTTTCACAATATTTAGTATCAAATTGCTGAATATAATATTTGAATTCCTTATTTTATTTTTAATTTATAGTTTTACCAATAATATAACTATGTCATTTTTTAGTTTAATAATATTTAATCTCATTAGTATAATTCCATTTGAATTTATTTATTACATACCTTTTGGTATTTCAAGCTTGTGTAGATATCAATTTATATTAAATAACTACGGAATAAATTATGGCCTCAATTTAAAAAATGTACTTTTAGAATTATCAATATTAATTGCTATAATACTTATTTATCTAAATTCAAGACATAAAAAATTAATAGTTAAGTAAATTTAAGGGGAGTGAATTAATATGAATGCTGCAATAAAGTTAGAACATATAACTAAGTCATACAATGGGATGGCCATTTTGGATGATATAAATTTAGAAATAAGTAAAGGAAAAACTACCGGTATTATAGGAGCTAATGGGAGTGGGAAATCAGTCTTATTTAAAGTGATTTGTGGATTTATATCTCCTGATAATGGAAACACATATATAAGGGGATTAAAGCTAGGTGAAAAAATAGATTTTCCTGAAAATGTAGGTGTTTTTATTAATGAACCAGGGTATATAAGTATATTTGATGGTTTTCAAAACTTAAAATTTTTAGCTGATATAAATAAAAAAATAGACAATGAAAAAATAAAAATTACTATGGAAAGTGTTGGCTTGAATCCAGACAATAAAGCAAAAGTTAAGGATTATTCTCTTGGCATGAAACAAAAGTTAGGAATTGCTCAAGCTATAATGGAAGATCAAGATATTTTAGTTTTAGATGAGCCTTTTAATGCCTTAGATTATAATACTTATAAAGATATAAAAAATATAATAAAATCCCTTAAAGATGAAGGTCGAACTATATTGTTAACAAGCCATAACTTTGAGGATATAGAACAACTTTGTGATAGTATTTATATAATTGAAAATGCTCAATTACAACTTGTATCATCTGAAATTATTGATAAGTATAGACATAGAAGTAGATAACTAATATTTTTTTATCAAATGAAGTATAGCCAAAACACGGTACTAAAATCCCTAGAAGGTAACTTGAGATTCTATTTTAATAGAATGATAGTAAATGATTCTACAGTTAAATTCTATGTAAGAAATGATAAAATAAAAAACCACTTTTCTATGCTAAATAGAAAGTGGTTTTTTTGTTTAAACTTAAGTTCAAAAAATTCTAAGTAGCATTATATAAAAGCACACTCTACCTCTAGTCGAGGATTATGGGGTTCCTACAGGAATTGCTTTTATAGAATAAGTAACAGTAGCATCTTCAATGCTTATATATAGGTTTGGAAGTTTTATAACTCCATTTATAATAGGCAGATTTTATGTGGTTGTAAATAAAAATAATTGTTAAGCTGGTAATTTTTACAATAATAATGTTATAGTATAATTTGTGAATTTATTTTTACAATAAAAAACATTATAAGGGGGAGCATCATTGAAGTTTAACAAAATATTTAAAATTGGATTGATAATAATTTCAATAATACTTTTGATTTTAATAGTATATGTACTATTTATGATTATTACGGATTATAAGCCTAAAAGTGAGGTAAATATAGTAAATGAAAATAATCAATCTAATAAAATTAACAAAAATGAGGAGATATCTCTAACAACTTTTAACACAGGATATTGTGGTACAGATAAGGATGTAGATTTCTTTATGGATGGAGGAACTATGTCTAGAGCAATAAGCAAAGAAAGAGTAAATGAAAATGTAAATGGAATAATTAATATTATGGATAAGTTAAATTCGGATATTTATTTTTTACAAGAAGTAGATAAAAGTGCGACAAGAAGCTTTAAAGTAAATCAGTATGAAGCTTATCAAAATAAGTTTAAAGAATATGGATGTATGTTTGCTATAAATTATAAAGTACCGTGGGTTCCTGTTCCATTAAGTAAACCTCATGGAAAGGTATTGGCAGGAATTACGACTATGTCAAAATACAATGTAGCAAATACAGTAAGATATGATTTACCAGGAAAAGAAAATTTTATACACCAACTTGCTGATTTAGATAGATGTATGATGGTTAGTAGAATATCTGTTGAAGATGAACGTGAGTTAGTTTTAATAAATGCACATTTATCTGCATATGACAAGGGTGGAAAAATAAGAGTCCAACAATTAGGATTTGTAAAAGAGTTTTTAAATAAAGAATATAAAAAAGGAAATTATGTGATTTTAGGCGGAGATTTTAATCAACAATTGCCAGGAACAGATTATAATTTATTTAAAACAACACAAGAAAAACCAGGTTGGCTACAAGATATACCAAAAGATTTCAATCTAAAAGGATTTAACTGGGCAGTAGACAAAGAAGTTCCTACATGCCGTACTTTGGATATATCTTATAAAGAAGGTGAAAATTTATTATCGGTAATAGACGGATTTTTAGTTTCTGATAACATAGAAATATCAAAAGTTAAAGGAAGTAATTTTAATTTTAAATATACAGACCATAATCCTGTAACGATAAGATTTAAACTAAAGTAGCTAATATATGATTTAGTAAATAAAAAAGACATAATGTTATAGTAAGGGAAGAAAGGGAATATTTATGGATGATATTTTAAAAAATATAGGACTTATTTGTGTTATAGGTATAGTTATTTTTTTAGGGGTTACAGTTGTTATCCCTATAGTATTACCAATTGTGTTTATATTGGGATTAGTATTTTTAGTTGGAGTTGGAATTGGTATTAAAGATGAAATTAAAAATAAAAAATTTGGGCACTATAATAATCATAATTCAAAGGCTAATTGTATATGTCCATATTGCAAAGTAAGTTATAATGCAGATGATGGATTTTATGTATGTGATTGTGGCAAAAAATTTAGAAAAGTTGGAAATGAGATATATAAGGAAGAAGATACTGTTGATGATATTATGCAAGATTTTGTAAAGTTAACGGCTTATATATCAAAAGCAGACGGTGTAGTTACTAAAAACGAAGTAGAGAGTTTAAGAAGTATATTAAAAAATGATTTTGAACTTTCAAGTAGTAAGATAATGTGGTGTGCTAATGTTTTTAACGAAACAAAACAATATAATTATGACAATAAAATAGTTAAAGAATTAAATGATATTATAGATACACTGTGTGATGGAGATGTAGATATAAAAAAAACTATTTTGTACAATTGTATTAAAATAAGCAAAGTAGATGGTGAACAAAGTTCCAAACAAAAATCAATACTAGAAGATATAATGTATATATTTAGAATATCAAGAACTGAATATGAAAGATTTAATTCAAGTTTTGAATATGAGAAAAGTCAATCAAAATCATTGGATGAATACTATAAAATACTAGATGTAGATACAGATGTTACATTAGAGGAGTTAAAAAAGGCTTATAAAAAACTTATGAAAAAATATCATCCAGATTTACATCAAAGTAAGGGATTATCAGATGAAGAAATGAAAAAAATACATGAAAAGACTATAGAAATAAAAGAAGCATATGAATTTTTAAAAGAAAAATTAGATTCTTAGTAAATATAAAGTTGTCCAAAATTAAATTTTAGGACAACTTTTTTTGATGATGCTAAATAAAATAATTATTTAGATTTTACTCAATTATATAAATATATGCAATTAATCTGTAACTTCTTGAATTTCAAGAATTCCCATTGGACAGGCATCTACGCAGATACCACATGCAATACATTTAGATGGAGTAGGCTTGTCTTCAACTTTTGCAATAATACCTTTTGGACAGGCATCTACGCAAGTAAGACATCCAGTACATAGTTTTTTGTTTATCATATATACGCCTTTAGCATTTTGTTTGATAGCACCTTCAGGACATTTTTTAGCACATACACCACATTGATTACACGCCTTTACATTTAAAGAATTATCTTTTTTAACATCAATTCTAATACATGGAGTATCAAAATTATTATACATTTTGTAAAATGCTTCAGAACAAGCTATTTCACAAGAAAGACATGCTTGACATTGAGATCTGTCTGTAACAACTAATTTTTTCATTTTCTATTCCCCCTAAAATCTAAGATAAAAATATTTTTACTGTAAAATCCCCGTTGATAATTTAAGTGTAGAGTATTGTAGAGGCAAACGCAATTAAAAGTAATAAAAACAATATTTGCTAGAAAAATCAAACTTTATTTTTTGAATTTTATGTATAAATATGATAAGAATTAATATAGTAAATTACAAAAATTAAATAAAAATAGGAATTTTGAAAAAATAAAAGATAATTTGTAAATAAAAGAAGGAAATAGTATTTAATAATAGAATTTAATTAATTAAAATAATATATAGTCAAGGGGGATATAAAACATGCCACAAAAAATAAAATATCCATTAATAGAAATAAATATTAATAAAATCTATGAAAATACAAAAACCTTAGTAAATATATGTGAGAAACAGGGGATAAATATAACAGGAGTAATAAAAGGGGTAAATGCACAACCTACAATTGTTGAACAAATGGTAAAAGGGGGTTGTAAATATATCTCTAGTTCTAGAATAGAACAATTGATAGATTTAAAAAACAATGGTTTAAATAAAGCAAATATGCTAATACGAATTCCGATGCTAACTGAAATAGAAGACTTAGTACAATACGTAGATATTAGTTTAAATTCAGAAATAGAGATAATAAATAAAATAGAAGAAGAGTGTAAAAAACAAAATAAAGAACATAAAGTAGTTATTATGATGGATTTGGGAGATTTAAGAGAAGGATTTATAGATGAGAAAGAATTAATAGACGTTTGTTTATATATAGAAAATAAATTAAAATATGTAAAACTTTATGGAATAGGAACAAATTTAAGTTGCTATGGATCAATAAAGCCAACATATGATAATTTAAGTAAACTATGTGATGTTGCTTGTAAAATAGAAGATAAAATACATAGAGAGTTAGATATAATATCAGGAGGAGCTACAACTACATTACCTCTGGTATTAGAAGGTAGAATTCCAAAAAAAATAAATAATCTGAGGGTAGGAGAAGCTATATTAGTTGGCCAGGATTTACCATATTATTGGGGCCATGATTTAGATAATATGTATTCAGATACTGTAATATTAAAAGCAGAAATTATAGAAATTAAAAATAAGCCATCACAACCAATTGGTGAGATGTACGTAGATGCATTTGGGAATAAACCGTCATTTGAGGATAGAGGAACAAGAAAAAGAGCTATATTAGGCGTAGGTAAACAAGATTTTGTTTCACATGATAGTTTAATACCATTAGCAAGTGGTATTGAAATTTTGGGTAGCAGTAGTGACCATTTAATAATAGATATAGAAGATAGTGATAAAGAATATAAATTAGGAGATATAATTTGTTTTAAATTATTCTATGGAAATGTTCTTTATTTAACAGCATGTGATTATATAAATAAGGTGTTTATTTATGAATAATATTTAATACTTATATTTAGAAAATAAATAAAGTCTCAAAATGTATTTTGATTTAAAAATACCTTTTGAGACTTTTTGATTTTTATAAAAATTAAATGTTTTTATCCTTATCATATTGACAAAAATAAATTTATAAAAACACTGTAAAAAAACTTGATACTATACTATATATAGTATAGAATAGACAAGGTGTTACTACATATAGTATTTATATTCCTTGTACAAGGTATATAAAACTTGAAAAGTCAATACTTTTCGCAGAAATAAATTAGATTTATTTTTGCAAAATTTGATACAACTTTATGTAATATAATACATTAAAGAAGTAGACAAAAGGAGAGTTTTATGGATAGTAAATTAAATATAATTAAAAGAGATGGTAGTATTGTTGAATTTGATAAAGAAAAAATAGAAAGTGCAATACTAAAGGCGATGAAGTATGGTAGTGGAATATATGAAGAAGATGTAGCTAAAAAAATAGCAACTGAAATAGAAAATAATTGTCACGAAAAATTGACTTCACCAACAGTATATAAAGTAGAAGATATGGTATATCAAAAACTAATTAATTATAAAAAAGAATTAACTGCTAAAGCTTATGAAGGTTATAGAGCAGTTCAATCATTTAAGAGAGAGACTAATACAACAGATGATAGTATATTAGGTTTGCTTGATAAAACAAATGAAGATGTTTTAAATGAAAATTCTAATAAAAATGGTCTACTTGCTTCAACGCAAAGGGATTTAGTAGCAGGAGAAGTATCGAAAGATATAGCAAGAAGAAAATTAATCCCTGCACATATTGTACATGCACATGATGAAGGTGTTCTTCATTACCATGATATGGATTATGCTATGCAACCAATTCATAACTGTATGCTTATAAATTTAGAAGATATGCTTAGTAATGGAACAGTAATTAATAATAAATTAGTAGAACCACCTAAATCATTTGGAACAGTTTGTACTATAGTAACTCAAATAATAGCTCAAATTGCAAGTGGTCAATATGGTGGTAATTCTATAACTATAAAACATATCGCTCCTTTTTTAAGGGTTTCATATGATAAATATTTAAATAAATATAAGGAAAGATATTCTGAAAATATGTCTCATGAATTAGCAGAAGAAAGAATGAAGGAAGAGCTAAAATCAGGAATACAGACGATAAGATATCAATTATCTACATTACACACAAGTAATGGTCAAGCTCCTTTTTCAACTATATATTTAGAAATTGAAGAAGGACATGAATATGAAAAAGAAATGGCATTAATTTGTGAAGAAATGATACATCAGAGATTAGAGGGAATGAAGAATTATAGGGGTCAAGAAATAGGTGAGGAGTTCCCTAAATTAGTATATTTACTTGATGAACATAATTGTTTAGAGGGTGGTAAATATGATTATATTACAAGGCTAGCTGCAAAATGTAATACTAAAAGATTAGTTCCAGATTATCAAAGTGCAAAGATAATGAGAAAAAATTATGAAGGCGAAGCCTTCCCACCAATGGGTTGTAGGTCTCATTTAAGCCCTTGGAAAGATGAAAATGGTGATTACAAGTGGTATGGAAGATTTAATCAAGGTGTAATTAGTTTAAATTTAGTACAAGTGGCATTAACAGCAAATAAAAATATGGATAAATTCTGGCAAATACTAGATGAAAGATTAGATCTTTGTAAAGAAGCATTAATGGTAAGACATAATCTTTTACTAGGAACAACATCAGATGTATCTCCAATTCACTGGCAACATGGAGGTATAGCAAGACTTAAAAAAGGTGAAAAAATAGATTCTTTATTAAAGGATGGATATTCAACACTATCTTTAGGTTATGTAGGAATATATGAAATGACGCAGGCAATGCTTGGAATTTCTCATACAACTAAAGAAGGAGAAGATTTTGCCTTAGAAGTTATGCATTATTTAAATGAAAAATGTAAAGAATGGAAAGAAGATACAGGACTTGGATTTGGGTTATATGGAACTCCAGGAGAAAGTTTAACTTCAAGATTCTGTAGAATAGATAAGCAAAAATTTGGAGAAATAAAAAATGTAACAGATAGAATGTATTATACAAATTCATATCATGTACATGTTTCAGAAGAGATAGATGCTTTTGAAAAACTTAAATTTGAAAGTCAATTCCATGACATTAGTTTAGGTGGATGTATAAGTTATATAGAAGTTCCTGATATGAGTAAAAACTTACCTGCTGTGGAACAAATAATTAATTTTATTTACCATAATATACAATATGCTGAAATTAATACTAAGCCAGATGTATGTTTTAAGTGCGATTACACAGGAGAAATAAAACTTGATGAAAATCTAGAGTGGTATTGTCCTAACTGTGGAAATAGAAATAAGGATGAAATGCAAGTTATGAGAAGAACATGTGGATATATAGGATCTAATATGTGGGGTAAAGGACGTACTCAAGAAATAGGAGAAAGAGTACTACATCTATAAGATTTGGAGTGAGAAAATTGAAGTTTTCTAAGATAAAAGATAATGATATAGCAAATGGAATAGGAATAACAATGTCGCTTTGGACACAAGGGTGTCCTCATCATTGTAAAGGATGTTTTAACTCAGAAACTTGGGATTTTAAGGGTGGAAAAGAGTTTACAAACAATGATTTACAATATATATTTGACAATATAGATAAAAATAATATTCAAAGAAACTTATCTGTTTTAGGAGGGGAGCCATTATGTTCCCAAAATATTGATGGAGTAATAGATCTTTGTAAAGAATTTAAAAAAAATTATCCAGAAAAAATTATATATTTATGGACAGGATATGTTTTTGAACAGTTCAATGAGCTTCAAGTGGAAGTTTTAAAATATATAGATGTTCTTATAGATGGAAAATTCGAAGAAGAAAAGAGAAATTTATCTATTATGCTAAGAGGATCTTCAAATCAAAGAATTATAGATGTGAAAAATTCATTAATTAATAATAATGTAATAATTTATAAACTATGATAAAATAAAATATTATATTTTATATAGAGGAGAATGTGGACATTCTTCTCTATATATTTTTAAGCAAAATAATTGACTAAAAGGAGATACTACTTATGATAATAAATGTTAAAAAAACAAATGAAAATGCTACAATACCAGTTTTTGCTCATCCAACTGATAGTGGATTTGACTTATTCACAGCTGAAGATGTAGTAGTTGAAGCAGGAAAAAAAGCAATTGCTAAAACAGGATTAATATTTGAGATACCAACTGGTTGGGGTATTCAAATAAAGAATAAATCAGGTATAACAGTAAAAGGTGTTCCAACAACTTCAGGAAAAAATGCAGATATAACAGTATATGAGGGAACTATAGATATGGATTATAGGGGTGAAGTTGGTATAATGTTAAAAAATGAAGAGGAATTTTCAATAACAATACCTAAACATACTAAGATAGCTCAAGGTGTTTTAAGAAAAGTATATCACTGTACATTTAATGAAGTAAATGAAGTAAATGAAACAGTTAGAGGAGAAGGTGGATTTGGATCTACTGGAACTACAGTATAAGAAATAATTAAAATTGATATATAAGAGTAGAACCAAGTACTTGGAACTACTCTTTTTTATTTATACTGTATTTCTCAACCTATATCTGACTTTATAGCTATACTTATAAAAAATAACTATTTTACAATAAAATTGCCGAAAAGCCCCTCGCTTTAGCTATGGGAGATGAAAGGCAAGGTCTTAATATTTCGAAATGTTATATAGGGTATTGAAAAATAACACTTGATAAGTTATATTAATACTTAGGAGGTGTTATTTGTAATGTATAAATCAAATAATAATATAGTTTATGACTGTAAATATCACGTTATATGGTGTCCTAAGTATAGAAAACCTGTATTAAAAGGTGATGTTGAAAAAATGTTAAAAGAAATATTGCCATTTAAAGCCGAAACTTTAGGAGCAGAAATAATTGAAATGGAAACTGACCTCGACCACGTTCATTTGTTAGTATCTTGCAACCCTCAATATGGTATTCATAAAGTTGTGAAAGGTTTAAAAGGATTTAGTTCAAGAGTTCTTAGAGAAAATTTTCCTCACCTAAAATCAACTATGCCTACTTTATGGACTAATAGTTATTTTGTTGGAACAGTTGGTTCAGTTAGCTTGGAAGCAGTCAAGCAATATATAGAAAATCAACAAGTTAGGACAAAGAAAAAATGATAAAAACACATAGAGTAAAATTAAACCTAACAAAACCACAATTTGAATTAGTAAGAGAAAAGCAAATGGAATCAGCTAATTGTTGGAATCACATAGTTAGCTTGTCAAAAGAATACTATTTTGAACATAAACAATGGATTAAAAAGAATGATATACAGAAGTTAATCAAAGGTAAATATAATCTACATAGTCAAACTATTCAAGCTATATCAGACAAGTTTGATGCTAATAGAAAGACTATTTCAGAGTTAAGAAAGAAAGGTAACACTAAAGCAAAATATCCATATAAGACTAAGAAGTTTTATATAATACCTTTTAAGGCTAGTGCAATAAATACTAATGCTAAAGGTAATCTAAAACTATCAATGTCTAAAGGTAGATACTTAGAGTTAGACTTCTATATACCAAATATAAAAACTGCCGAAATAGTTTGGAGAAATGGTTATTATTTATATTATACATTTGATAATGGATTAGATGGAATTGTAGCCGAAGGCACTAACACCATAGGTGTTGATATGGGTGAAATACATTCAATAGCATCAGTAACAAATGAAGGTGCAGGGCTTATACTCTCTAATCGAGAAGGTAGAAGTATTAAACAATTTAGAAATAAGATGTATGCATATATATCTAAAAGACTAAGTAGATGCAAAAAAGGCAGTAGGCAATCAAAGAAGTTATGGAAATTAAAGAATAAGATAAGAAGTAAAACCGATAATCAATTAATGAATTTATATCATCAAACAACTAGAAAATTTATAGACTTTTGTGTAGAGCAAAAGGTCTGTGAAATAATTCTTGGCGATATAAAAGGAATTGAAAAAGATACTAAGAAAAAGAAAAGATTAAATAGAGTTAATAGGCAGAAAATATCTCAAATGGAGTATGGTAGAATTAAAGACTATATAAAATATAAAGCAAAAGAGCAAGGTATCGAAGTAAAAATGGTTAAAGAACATTTCACTTCCCAAACTTGCCCAAAGTGTTCTAAAAAACACAAACCAACAGGAAGAAATTATAGTTGCACTTGTGGTTATGAAACTCATAGAGATATAGTTGGAGCATGGAATATTCTAAATAAAAAACATAAATATGATTTAGTAGACTTTAGAATAAACCACAAGCAACCAATTAATTTAAAAGTATCTACCGTTTAAGGTAGTAGTGGCGAAGACACCGTCCATGTAGCTTGGCTTTGTAACCACCTCTGTTGTACTGTTTAAGTATGAATAAGTGAGTTAGCCACCAAGAATCCCCTAGATTTATCTATGGGGAGTGTGTCAACATAAGTTAAAAAATAGGAAACAAATGCGTATTCTTCTAAGGTGATTGGTAAAAATAAAATAGAATAAATTATTTTTTAGAAATTATGAGGATATAATATTAGAAGAAAAAAATTATCAATAACCATAGTAAAAATTAAGAAAAAACAATCTATGGAGAATTATAAAAATGTGATATCTGTAATAGTGAAAATATTAAAGTATTAGGAAAAAAAGACGAAAATAACTTATAGAGGGAAGAAAAAGAAAAACATTATTAGAATAATGATTAATAAATATGAAAATAGTATAATTAGTAAGGATTTAATGCAAACGTTTAACTTAATTAGATATTAAAGAGTTTTAATATTAAAAAAATAAAAACCTAAATTTTTTATAAATATAGGTTATGTATTTTTGATTGATTTTTAAAATTTAGGGTATAAGTAAAATAAAGTGAAAAGAATTTTTCACAGTTAAAATAAAAAGTATTTGTATTCTGTGAATTTTATAAAATATAAAAATTTAATCAACGAGGTGGGTCATATGAAAAACTTAAAAGAAAGCTTAAATAATTTAGTAGGAGAATTATCAGGAATTTTAAACACAATGTTAGTATCAGAAAGAATAAATAGTCAAAGATGTGTAGCAAAAGATATAGACACTACAAAGACTATTATAAATCATAAGGATGAAACAGAAGAATTTACTCAAAATGATTTAAATTCAATAGGTAAAGAGTTAGAAGTATTGACAACAGAAATAAAGGGTATAGCAAATGAAATGCTAGTATCAGAAAGAATCAACAGTCAAAGATGTATAGCAAAGGATATAGATACTACAAAAACTATATTTGATTCAAGTGATGAAAATAAAGAATTTACTAAAGAAGATATAAAAGAATTAACTGAAGAAGTTAAAGGTATCGTAGGTGAAATGCTAGTATCAGAAAGAATAAATAGCCAAAGATGTGTAGCAAAAGATATAGATACTACAAAAACTATATTTGACAATAATGATAAATCAGAAGAAGTTAATAAATCTGATATAGAAAATATTATTAAAGAATTAAAAGATTTAGTTAAAATGATGCTAGTATCAGAAAGAGTAAATAGTCAAAGATGCGTAACAAAAGATATAGATACTACAAAAACTATATTTGATAAAAATAATAAATAACATTATATAGTTAAATAGTTTTATAAATGTTTCTTTTGGACTTGCTAAATAAAATTATATAAAAACAATTTGAATTAATCTGATATATATAATAATATTGTTGTATAGAAAAATTAATTCAAAAATAAATGATAAGGTGTGTCTAAATGGAAGATTTAAAAAAAGCAATTAATGAAATAGTGCAACAAGATATTATAAAAGTAGTTATTAGTAATAAAAAGAATAAAGAAATAGAATACAATAAAATAGTATTTCTTTTAAAAGAAAAAAATAGCAATCAATATTATCAAATAGAAAAATATACTGATAAGCAGGTTTTTCATGAAAATATTGAAGAAGATGCTTTGGGTGAAAAAATATTAGAATTTATGTATTCTGACTATAAACAAGCATCAGCATGGTCGAATACGACTACATTTGACTTAAAAGTATCTAAAAAAGGGAAAGTCTTTTTAGGTAAAAAGAAAGATGACAATATAAAACTTGTTAACAAAGAACATAACAAGGAAAAAAATTACATACTTAAAGAAGGAATGTTAATTCAGCCTCTTATTGATTTGGGAGTATTTACAAAAGAAGGCAAAGTAGTTAACTCTAAGTATGATAAATACAAGCAAATTAATAGATTTGTAGAAATTATTGATGATGAGATTAAGAAAAATGATTTTAAAGAACTTACTATTTTAGATTTTGGTTGTGGAAAATCTTATTTAACATTTGTATTATATTATTATTTTGTAGAAATAAAAAAAATAAATGTAAAAATGATAGGATTAGACTTAAAGGAAGATGTCATTAAAAAATGTAATGAGATAGCTAAAAGATATAATTATGAAAATTTACATTTTGAACTTGGAGATATAAATGGATTTAAATATAACAATAAGGTTGATATGGTAATTACATTACATGCTTGCGATACAGCAACGGATTATGCTTTGTATAATGCAATTAAATGGAACAGTAAAATGATATTTTCAGTACCTTGTTGTCAACATGAGTTTAATCATCAGATGACATCTGAATCTTTATCTATATTAACTAAGTATGGAATTATAAAAGAAAGAGTAGCAGCTCTTATGACTGATGCTGTGAGAGCTAATCTATTAGAGAGTGTAGGATATAAGACTCAACTTTTAGAATTTATAGATATAGCTCATTCTCCTAAGAATATACTAATTAGAGCATCAAAATCTAATATATCTAGTGATAAAAGGGAAAAGTCTTTAAATGAGGCTAATAATTTAATTAATGAATTTGACTTTAATCCAACTCTATATAATTTATTAAAAAAAGATAATTTAATCTAATTAAAATATTATAAAAAAATAGAAATGCCAGATAATTTATCATAGGCATTTCTATTTTTTTTAGAAATTTTTTATTTAAGTTTTGAATAGAATTCAACAACTAAAATATCATCAATTTCGATTGGAACTTCAAATCTTTCAGGTTGTCTTATAAGAGAGCCTGATAAATTTGTTATATTTTTTTCTAAATAAGGGTAAGTACTAGTTGTATTAACAATAAAGTTTTCTTTAAATAATTTATTTTGTTGAGATTTTTCTCTTAATGAAATTACCTCACCTATTGAAACATTGTAAGAAGGAATATCTACTTTTTTATTATCAACTAAAATATGCCCATGTACTACCATTTGACGAGCTTGTCTTATAGATGAAGCAAAACCTAACCTATAAACTAAATTATCTAATCTACACTCTAGCATCTCTACTAAAGCAGTCCCTGTTGAAGATTTAGATTTAGTTGCCTTCTTAACGTAATTAGCAAATTGCTTTTCTAGTACTCCGTAATATGCTTTTAATCTTTGTTTTTCTAATAACTGAGTCCCATAAGGGGATAGTTTTTTTTCATCTCGAGCAATCCCTTTAGCAGCTCTATCCATTGCTTTTGGATGTCCACATACATTTAATCCTAATCTTCTACATTTTTTAAATCTAGGTCCCATCATTTTTGCCATAATTATCATCTCCTTAAAAATCTTTAGAAATTGCCGCGATAATTTAAAGCCTAAAAATAATATATCATAAAAAAAAATAAATGTAAATGAAATTCATTATCAAAAAAATAAAAAATCACGATATGACAACTTTATCGTGATTTTTATGTAAAATTGAGTGTAATTTAAAATTAACAAACATCTTTATTATCATAAAGTTGCGTTAACTAATGGCAAGAATAAGAGCATCAATAATAAAATTTAATTTAAATAATATATCCTTTGAAAAATATTATATTTTCGTGGTGTAAAGTGGTTTTATATTATTTTGAATATATTAAAATTAGGTTAAATTATTTGCCTTAATTCTAACTTTAAATATAATATAACATAATTTTGAATAAATGTAAATGAAATTCATTATCAAAATAATATTTTATAACTAACTCATAGATATTATTTGAATGGGAAGTATATTTATATAATAAAAATATAATATTTAATTAAGAGGTGATTAAAAAATGAAGGATAATTCATCTTCAGGAGATACAAATAATTTAGTAAAGCAATTTTTATACAGTGAAAGTGAAAATACTAATACAGATAAATCAGAGGTATTAGAAATAGATGCAAATGGAAATAAGCATTTAGAAAATAAAGCTGGAGCAGGACCGAATATAAGAAATAAAATAAATGATCATTATCAATCTGAAGGAGTAAATAAAATTAAATAATTTAAAGATAACCCGTTTAAAAGTATAATAATTTATTTTTAGATGGGTTATTTTAATTCTATAAAAAATAAAATAGAAAAATACAGAGATATAAATTAGTTGATTTATATATAATTAATATTAAAGTTGTTGACGATTACCGATTTTATATCTAATCTAAATTATACAAGGGTAAATTTAAATAAAATATATAGTAGAATTCTAACAATATTAAAATGGGGGAACTTTATGAATGATTGCAAGATAAATAAGAAAAAAATATATGAGATTTTGTGTTTGTGTATTTTATCTATTGTTATTTGTGTAATTAAAGATATATCTTTAATTTATGCATTTGTAGTAGGAATAATCTACACTACAATAGTGTCTTTAAAAAGTGGATTTAAGCTAAAAGAAATTAAATCTATGGCATATGAAGGAGTGAAAGAGTGTAGCAGTTTATATTTGATAATATTACTAATAGGTGCTACGGTATCTGTATGGCTATCATCTGGAGTTGTGCCAACGATGATATATTATGGATTAGAATATATGCAAGGAGTAAATTTTTTATTTGCTTCATTTATGTTAATTTCTATAAGTGCGATTTTTATGGGAACAGCAGTTGGAACGATAAGTACGATAGGTGTGGCTATACTTGGAATAGGAAAAGGATTTGGAATACCAATGAACATACTAGTAGGAGTAATAGTATCAGGTGCTTTTTTAGCTGATAAAATATCTCCGATATCAGGACTTTTAAATTTAACTCTTGCAACAACAGAAATAAATTATAAGGAAGCTATAAAATCAGCTATATATACTATGATTCCAACAATGATAATTTGTGCGATTATATATTATATTATTGGAATAAAATATGAGGATTCAGTAGGAATAAATAGTATTTTAGAATTAAAGAATGCAATGGGAAAAGAATTCTTTATATCTCCATATCTACTTTTTTTACCGATAGTAATAATAATATTATCTATAATAGGCATTAAATCATCTTATTGTATGTTTTCAGGCATAATAGTAGGAAGTATAGTTACTTGCTTTTTTCAAAAAATAAAAGTATTATCACTTTTAAAATATATTATATTTGGATTTAATGCAAATTCAACATCGACAATAGTAAATGAAACTTTAATTAGTGGTGGAATGATATCTATGGTATCTGTAATATTTATTGTGATTGGAGCAATAGCTTTAACATCTATATTACAAGGTACTGGAATTATAAGTTATTTAACTAAAGATATAATACAAAAAATCACAAGCAGAAAAGATTTAATATTAAAAACAGGAGTAATTAGTAGTATATTGACCGTTATAACTTGTGACCAGACTATGGGAATAGTATTACCGTCAAAGTTATTAAAGGAAAAATACAAAAAGCTTGGAGTAAATAAGAGCATATTGGCTAGAACTATATCAGATACAGGCACTATAATTGCTCCAATTATACCGTGGAATATAAATGCCTTAATAGTAAATTTAGTTACTGGAATTTCATGTACAGAATACTTTAGATTTGCTTTACTTTGCTTTGTTGCTCCAATAGTTACGATTGTGTTTGCATTTATAAATACAGGTAATTATAAAAAACAACAAAAAATAGAATCTGTAAAAGAAGTATAAATATTTATTTTAAGATAGACTATTAATGGATTGAATATTACATACATAACATTTAATGAAAAAAAGCAGGATATGTGATAAAAAATAATTCTTAACTTATTTTATTTAAGTTAAGAGTTATTTTTTTATTTTTAGTATGAAAAATTTATGATTATATCCGTATAAATATAAATATAATTATGAATTTTAATATGATATAATATTTTATCAAAAGCAAAAAACAATAAAGGGGGAAACAGATGAAATCAGTATTAAAAAATATTAGTAAAATATCTCTGATATTAGTTATAGGTATTGCCATGCTTGGAGAAAGTAATACGACTTATGCTGACACTTATTACAAAAAAAGTAAAGTAGTTAATGTAGGAGAATTAAGAAATAGTGAAAAAGAAGTTACAACAACTTTAAATACACGAAATAACGATGAAATTTATAACAAAATATATCAAGCGATTATTAATTTAGAAGATAGTATAGATTTGTCTAAATATTTTACATTTTCAACAGGTGATGATGCAGCAAATATATATGCACAGGTATTAGAGGAAAATCCTCAAATTTTCTATATGACTAATCAAATTAGATATAGTGGAAATGACACAATACTTAAATTAGAATTTTCATATGCTTATCCAAAAGCAAATATATTAAGTATGAAGAGTACGTTAGATAATAAGATACAATATATTCTTAATAATGTTATAAATTCTAATATGAGTGATTTAGAAAAAGAACTGGCTATACATGACTATCTAGTGTTAAATACGGAATATGATCAACGAAGTAATATACCTATTGATTCTCATAATGTATATGGAACGTTAATAGAAAACGTGGCAGTTTGTGATGGATACTCTAAAGCTTTTCAGTTGTTTTTAAATAAAATTGGAATAGAGTGTATAAGAGTTGATTCAGAAGAAATGAATCATGTTTGGAATATGGTAACTATAGATAATGAAAAATATCATGTAGATGTAACTTGGGATGATCCAATTGTAAATGAAATCGATATAAAAGATACAGTTTCTTATAACTATTTTAATATTACTGATAGTCAAATAGAAAAAGATCATACTTGGATAAGAAGTAATTACGATGCATGTAACAGTACTAAGTATTCATATATTAATGGTATGGATTATGTAGAAGACACAACGAAAATAGATATACAATCTATAAAGGGTAAAGATAGATATGAAACGGCAGGATTAATTGCTGATAAGCAAACTTATAATAAAGTTATACTTGTGAATTCTACAAACTCATTAGCTGATGGATTAAGTGCAAGTGGATTATCTGGAGCAGTAAATGCACCAATTTTACTTACTCAAAAAGATTCAATACCATCAGAAACATATAAAAGAATAAATGGAGTAACTAAAGTATATATAATAGGTAGTACAAATGTAATCAGTACTAAAGTAGAAAAAGAATTACAATCAAAAGGAATAGAAGTAAAACGACTAGGAGGAGCAGATAGATTTGAAACTAGTTATATAGTAGCAAAAGAAATATCTAGTATTAAAACAATAGACAAAGTATTTTTTGCAAATGGATATAAGGGAGAAGCAGATGCTATGAGTATCTCACCAGTAGCAAATAAGCAAGGTAATCCAATAATACTTACTAATGGAAATAATACAACATTTAAACCTTCTAATACGAAAAATTATGTTATAGGATCAACGTCAGTTATGAGCCAAAATTTATTAAATGAAACCAATTCAACTAGATTGGGAGGAATAGATAGATTTGAAACAAATAAAAAGGTTATACAATATTTTTATGATGATATAGATGAAGTTTATTTAGCAAAAGGATATCAGTTAGTAGATTCATTAACAGCTTCACCATTAGCAAAAGATAAGCCGATGGTATTAGTACAGAATAACAGTGATAAGAGTATATTAAAAGGAGCTAGTAAGTTTATAGAAATAGGTGGAATAGATAAAACTGTATTACAACAATGTGTAAGTGCAGCAAAATAATATATAAATAAAAAAGAGTGATCAAAAATTTATCTTTTAAATAAAGAATTATTTTGATTCACTCTTTTTTTTATTTTAATTTTTCTAAATTAATGATTTCAATAGTACCTCTAGACATCTTAATAAGCCCTTCATTTTCGAATCTCTTAAGCATACGACTAACTACTTCACGAGCAGAACCTAAATGATTAGCAATTGCATCATGAGTGATTTTAAGCGTAGTAGAATTTTCTAGATAACTTTGATTTAAAAGAAAATTAGCAAGTCTACGATCGAAGTTTAAAAATACTATTTGTTCAATTATCCACATGACTTCTGATAGCTTATCTTGAGTTAAATCAAATAAAAATTTTTGAACATGGCTATTTGACTCAGATAATTTTTTTAAGTACGCTCCTTCAATTATTAAAACTAAGGAATCTTTTTCAGCTTCAAGACTTATATCATAAGTCAAATTTTTAAAAACACAGGATGCAGATAAAAGACAAATATCTCTATCTATTAATCGAAACATAGTTATTTCTTTTCCTGATGAGGAATCGAGAAAGCTTCTAAGTTGACCATTTATTACTAAGATAACTCCTGTGCAGTTAGAATTTTTTGAATGAATTAATTCACCCTTAGAATATTTTTTTAGATAACTAATAAGAATTAGGTTATTTAATTCTTCTGATGATAAATCTTTAAAAAATGGAAGATTATTTTTTAAATAATTAATTTTATTTTTATTTATAATGTATCACCTCATATTTATTTAAGTTTTATATTTAAATTTTAATATATTTTAGTGATAAAGTCACAGAAAAAACTTAAAAAAAATAATAGTATATATAAGAACCTAATGATAAAAAATAAATTAGAGAGAATGAAGGAGGCTTTAATATGACTAGACCATCTATTTACCATAGTGAAGGATATACGTGTGCAGAAGCTTTAATAAAATCATATAACGAAGAACATAAAACTAATATACCAGTTTCTTTAGGAAGTGGTTTGGGAGTTGGAATGACAGTAGGTAGTGTATGTGGAGCTGTAAATGCTGCAGCTATTATAATAGGATTTATAAAAGGTAGAAATGATAAGCTAGAGCAAAATGAAGCTAGAAAGTATACAAAAGAATTAATGAATAAAGTAAGAGAAAAATACAATTCAGAGATATGTTTAAATTTAAAAAGAAATAAAGTTGGCTGTGATGAAATAATCAATTTTACGTATGATGCATTAAATGAATTGCTAGAAAGTGAAAAGTAGTCTTGAGATAAGCTAAAATACTTATTCTAAATAAGTATTTTAGCTTATTTTTTAGCATAAAATTTGAAATAAGTATCTTTATTTAATAAATATATTGACACTAAGGTGTGTAAAAGAGTTATAATATACAATGATATTAATTATCAATTAAAATGAATCTATTTTATAATTATATTTTAAATTAGATTTATACAATAAATAAAACATAGATATTAAGGAGGAGAATTTACTATGAAAAAATGGTATATATCTATATTGAGTATATTAGTAGGTATAGGGGTTATGGGATGTTCTAAAGAAAATAAAATAAATAAAACTCAAGAAAATAAAAAGATTAAAGTTTATACAACTATATTTCCTATATATGATTTTACTAGAAATATAGGACAAGATAAAATTGATGTTAACTATATTGTACCACCAGGAGGGGAACCGCATGATTTCGAGATAACGGCAAAAAATATGAAAGATATACAAAATGCAAATTTACTTATAAAGAATGGATTAGGTATAGATGGTTTTGCTGATAAAATTAAAAGTGAATCTAAAAATTTAAAGATTGTAGTTGCTACAGAAGGTATTAAACCTACAGCATATGAAAAAGAGCATGACAATGAATTAAAGCATGAAGATGTACATAATCATGGAGAATACGATCCTCATGTTTGGTTAAATGTAGATTTAGCAATAAAGGAATGTGAAAATATAAAGAAGGCATTAATAGAGGCAGATAAAAACAATAAAGATTTTTACGAAAGAAATTATAACGAGTATACAAATAAGTTGAAAAATTTAAAAAGTAAATATGATGAAGGTTTATCAAGTATAAAGAATAAAAACATGTTAGTATCACATGATGCATATGGATATTTATGTGAACAATATGGAATAAATCAAATATCTATAACAGGAATAAGTCCAAATCAAGAGCCATCTATTAATAAAATTATAGAACTTACAAACTTTGCAAAAGATAAAAATCTAAATTATGTATTATTAGATGGGCTAGTAAATCCAAAGGTAGCAAAAACTATAGCGAGTGAAGCAAAAATAAAAACAAAAGTATTATATTCAATAGATGGATTAACAAAGCAAGACTTTGATAATAATGAAGGATATATATCTTTAATGGAAAAAAATTTAGAAACATTAAAATTAGTTTTAAAGTAGGTAGATATTATGGATAAGGTTATAAAGTTTAAAAATGTAAGTTTTGGATATGAAGATAAAACAATACTTGAAGAAATAAACTTTAATATAGAACAAGGTGATTATATTGGTATTGTAGGTCCAAATGGTGCAGGTAAAAGTACTATGTTAAAATTAATAATAAATCAGGTTAGTCCAATAAAGGGAAATATTGAACTTTTAGGTAATGATATAAAAAATTTCAATAAATGGGAAAAAATAGGATATGTTAACCAAAAATCAAATTCATTCACATCTTCATTTCCAGCTACGGTAACAGAAGTTGTTTCTATGAACTTGTCTTCTAAAATAGGCTTATTTAAGCATATTAAAAAACATCATCTTGATGAAGTATATAAAGTTTTAAAATTAGTAGGGCTTTATGAATATAAAGATAGGTTAATAGGGAGTTTATCTGGTGGACAACAACAAAAAGTATTTATTGCAAGAGCTTTAATTAAATCTCCTAAAATATTAATTTTAGATGAGCCAACAGTAGGTATAGATGTAAATGGTCAAAAGGAATTTTATGAAATTTTAAATAAATTAAATAGTAAATTAGGTCTTACTATAATAATAGTTTCTCATGATTTATTCATAGTTAAGAAGGAAGTAAAAAAGATAGCTTTTATAAAGGATAAGAAAGTTAAAGTAATGAAAAATACTAAGGATGATATAAATAATGACATACTAATAGACCTTTTTGACATGTAAAAAGGAGGGGGAAATATGGATATTTTTCAATATGATTTTATGATAAGATCAATTATAGCAGCTTCTATAGTTGGACTGATATGCCCTCTTATGGGGATGTTTGTAGTTCTTAAAAGACTATCTTTAATAGGAGATAGTTTATCACATATTGCATTATCAGGAATAGCTACAGCAACAATATTTAATGGAAATCCTATAATTGGGTCTTTAATTGCATCAAGTATAGCGGCTGTAATAATTGATAAATTAAGGGTGAATTTAAAAGAATATGCAGATTTATCAATATCAATAATAATGGCACTAGGTGTAGGTATTTCCGGAATACTAATGAGTATGTCAAATGTGAACTTTGATTTGTTTTCTTTTATGTATGGTAGTATAGCTACAGTTACAAAGGAAGATGTTATTATTATAATTATTACATCAATAATAATAATAACTTTTATAAAATTATTTTTTAAAGAACTCGTATACATAACTTTTGATGAAGAAGGAGCAAAATTATCTAAAATACCAGTTAAGTTTATAAATACAATTTTTATGATTTTAGTAGCAGCAAGTATAACTATGACATTGAGAATAGTAGGAGTATTATTAGTATCTTCATTAATAGCAATACCTGTAGCAACAAGCTTAAAAATAGCTAAAAGTTTTAAAAGTGCATTATTTTATTCTATATTATTTGGAGAAATAGCAATACTTAGTGGGGTGATTTTATCTTTTTATATGGATTTAGCTCCAGGAGGGATTATTGTTATAGTAAGCGTGATACAATTAATTATAGTTAGTGTATTAAATAAATTTATTAGAAGAGTAAAATTTGAAATTTAAAAAAAGCTGTCTCAAAATTATTATATTTAGAGGCAGCTTTTTTATATCTATATAAATTTAGAGATAAGGATAGGATTATGTAAATATAGAAATAATATTATATAAAGTTGTTTTTTAGTTTGAAAAATATTATTTTATGAAAAAAATAAAAGAAAGGATATATTATGGGTAAGGATAAAAAAGAAAAAATTAATATAAAAAGATTTAATCCGAATCCTCAGAAGGGTCTTTTAAAAGAGCAAGTTCAAGATAGAATAAAAGAAGGTCTTTGTAATATAAATATAGACAAGCCATCAAAGACTATAGGAGAAATAATAACAAGTAATGTATTTACATTTTTTAACTTTTTAAATTTTGCATTAGCAACTCTTATTATCTTAGTAGGTTCATATAGAAATGCACTGTTTATGGGGGTTGTAATATCTAATTTAATTATAGGTATAGTACAAGAAATTAGAGCAAAAAAAACGATAGATAAGCTTTCGTTACTTTCAGCATCTTATGCTAATGTGATTCGTGATTCTAGTAAAAAACAAGTCAATTTAGATGAAGTAGTATTAGATGATATTATAATTCTAAAATCAGGAGACCAAGTCTGTGTGGATTCTATCATTGTAAGTGGTGAAGTAGAAGTAAATGAATCACTTTTGACAGGAGAACCAGATGCGATATTAAAAAAATTAGATGAAACTTTATTGTCCGGAAGCTTTATTATTTCAGGAGAGTGTCGTGTAAGAACAGAAAAAGTAGGATTAGATTGTTATGCATCTAAAATTACACAAAATGCAAAAAAGAAAAAAAGAGTAAATTCTCAAATAATGAATTCTTTAGATAAAATAATTAAAGTAATTGCTGTAATTATTATTCCCTTAGGAATGATTCTTTTTATAAAACAATTTTATATTTTAAACAGTAGATTTGAAATATCTCTAGTTACAACAGTAGCAGCTGTTATAGGAATGATTCCAGAAGGATTATATCTTCTTACGAGCATAGCCTTAGCAGTATCAGTTGTACGATTAGGGAAAAGTAAGACTCTTGTGCAAGAATTATATTGTATTGAAACTCTTGCTCGAGTTGATATGATATGTATAGATAAGACAGGCACAATAACAGAAGGTAAAATGAAAGTAAAAGATATAGCATCTTTGAATAACTCAAATTACGATGAGAATAAAATTTCAAAAATAATTAGTGAGTTTACTCAAGCACTAAATGATGATAATTCAACTTTTAATGCATTAAAAGAGCATTTTAAAGAAGAATCAAAATGGAATGTCTCAAAAAAGGTGCCTTTTTCATCAGTTAGAAAGTGGAGTGGAGTATCATTTAATGAACAAGGAACTTATATTATTGGAGCACCTGAGTTTGTCTTAAACAGTAGTTATGAAAAAATAAAGTCTCAAGTAGAAGAATATTCTTTAAAGGGAGACAGGGTACTTTTACTTGTAAAGTATAATGGAGAGCTTAATACAGACATAATAGACAAAGATGTAGAAATAATTTCACTTATAATATTGGAAGATAAAATTAGAGATAATGTAAATGAAACATTTGAATTTTTTGATAAACAAGGAGTGAATATAAAAGTTATATCAGGAGACAATCCAGTTACAGTTTGTGAAATTGCAAAAAGAGCTGGAATTTCAGATGCAGACAAATATTTAGATGTTTCATCGATAACATCAAAAGATAAAATTCAAGAGATAATAAAAAACTATACTATATTTGGAAGGGTTACACCAAATCAAAAACAAGAAATAATCAAAGAATTTCAAAATATAGGATATACTGTTGCTATGATAGGCGATGGAGTTAATGATGTTCTAGCACTTAAAGATGCAGATTGTAGTATTGCAATGGCATCAGGAAGTGATGCAGCTTGTCATATATCTCAATTGGTTTTAATGGATTCAAACTTTAAATATATGCCTAAGGTTGTTATGGAAGGAAGGAGAGTAATTAATAATATACAAAGAACCGCATCTTTATTTTTAGTAAAGACAATATATTCATTATTACTATCTATATTGGTTTTATTTTTTAAAAATCCATATCCATTTGTACCGATTCAACTGACACTTATAAGTGGATTGACAATAGGGATACCATCTTTCTTTTTCGCCTTGGAATCGAATACAAATATAGTAAAAGGAAATTTCATAAAAAATGTAATAGGAAATGCTTTAATAGGAGCAATTACTATAGTAATAAACATAGTAGGAATAATGAGTATTTCAAATAGGATGAATTTAAGCACAAGTGATATATCTACTTTAGCTACGATATTAACTGGATATACTGGATTTTTAATTTTATTTAGAATTTCAAAACCGTTTAATTATAAAAGGATCATATTAATAGGAAGTATGATTATATTATTTTTAATATCTATTATATTTTTAGGAAAGGTATTTATGATTCATCATGTAAGTATAAGAGAAATTTTATTATTACTTGTATTTATTATACTAACTTATCCTTTAATGTTAGTAATAACTTGGATAATAAGAAAAATAGCATTTGTTATAGATAAAAGAATTATAATAAAATAATTTATAAATATAAATTTTATAAAAGAAATCTTAGTTAAATTTAATTAAGATTTCTTTTGTTGTTAAAAATCTACTTTATTTAAGGAATATTTAAGGTTTATGTTATTAACTGTTAATATAGAAAATGTATTATAGAATTATAAATTATAATAAAAGGCGGGATAAATAAAATGAGAAAAAGATTTTTAATAGCAGGATTTTTAATAGCAACATTATCATTAAGTGGATGTACAAAGGGTAAAAATAATGAAGTTAAAAATACTAAGTCACAAACTCAAAGTACAAGTCAGGAAAAAAATGAAGATGAAATGGCATTAGAAGAGTTAGGAATAAAATTAGTTAAACCTAAAGCTTGGCAAAATATAGAACCAATAGTCGAAGATTCAAATAAAATGGTTTTTAATTTTATGAGTACAGATGATGCAAAATATATAGGAGAAATGTCTAAAAAAATTCAAGAAAAATCAATACAAAATGATGGAAAAACAGATTCAAAAGAACAAGAAAATTTAATTAAAGAATATGCACAAAGAAATAAAGAAATATGTGCAATAGTGAAAATAGAAAAAAATAAAGCAAAAGATTTTTTAAGCAATGAAGAGTGTTCAAAATATAAAAAGAAAGATAAAGTAGGAGAATTAAATAACTATGAATATTATCTTTTATACAATGAACAAGGAGATGAAAGTAATTTATCTGACAACGGTAAAAAAGAAATGAAAGCAATTTATGATAATATGAATACTTTTAAAGAAAGTATAAAAGCATTTGATCCAGTGAAAAATCCTGTTGAAAAGAAAGAAGAAAAGGCTAAAGAAGAGTCTTTAAAAGGAACTATTAGTTTTAAATCAAAAACTTTAAAAGGTAAAGATATAGATAGTTCTATATTTAAAGAAAATAAGCTTACTATGATAAATATATGGGGAACAAGCTGTATGCCATGTATAGATGAAATGCCAGAACTAGAAAAATTATCAAAAGAAGTTAAGAGTAACAATGTTAATGTTATTGGTATAGTAGCAGATGCAACTGATGATGAAAATAAAGCACTAGCAAAAGAGATAGTAGATAAAAAAGAAGCTAAATTTGATAATATAACTCCAGATAAAAACTTAAGTAAATGGATTATGGAAAATGTAAAAGGAACACCAACTACAATATTTGTAGACAAAGATGGAAAGATAGTTGGAAATGCATTAGTAGGAACGGCAAGTAAAGAAGAATACAAAGCACAGATAGAAAAAGTTTTAGGTCAGCTTTAATAATGATTTTAATTAAAGGGGAATTTCTATGAAAGTAAGATTATTAAGAGGTATAGTATTATTTATGAGCATTTGTTTTATAGTAGGTGGAGTATATAGAAATGAAGTTAAAATAGTTTTAAATAAGGCTACTAATATATGTTTGGAGTGTATAGGAATTGGATAAAAGAAATTTCACTCAATTAATTGCTACTATACTTACTAATGCTAATTTAAAAGGTTTTTTTGAAAAAGGAATATTTAAAGGAGATACTAAGAAACTATGTGTTCCAGGACTGAACTGTTATTCATGTCCTGGAGCATTAGGATCTTGTCCGATAGGATCATTACAAGCTGTTATAGGTAGTATGAAGTACAATATCTCTCTTTATGTATTAGGAATAATGTCATTTTTCGGAGTTATTTTTGGAAGATTAATATGTGGATGGCTATGTCCATTTGGATTTATTCAAGATTTGTTATATAAAGTAAAAGTAAAAAAAATAAATGTAAATAAAAAAGTAGATAATGTGCTTAAATACTTGAAATATGTGATTTTAATATTATTTGTAGTAATATTACCTATGTTTTTAACTAATGAATTTGGTATGGCTAAACCATATTTTTGTGAGTTTATATGCCCAGCAGGAACATTAGAGGGCGGAATACCATTAGTATTACTTAATGAATCATTAAGACAAACAATTGGATTTTTATTTGCATGGAAGCTTTTTATATTAATTGCTATTATAGTACTATCTATGTTTGTTTATCGACCATTCTGTAGATACATTTGTCCACTTGGAGCATTTTATTCTGTATTTAATAAATTTAGTTTTTATAAATATAAAGTGGATGAAGAAAAATGTACAGGATGTAAGGCTTGTCAAAGAAAATGTAATATGAATATAGAAGTTTATAAAAAACCGAATACTATAGATTGTATAAGATGTGGAGAGTGCGTAAAAGCTTGTCCTACAAAATGCATTAAAAAAGGATTTTAATATATATTAAAAAACACGATATTTATATCGTGTTTTTGCTATTTTTTATTACAAATTTAGAAACCTAAAAACTATGGGGTGTCTCAAAATTATACTCAGGCGAATCGATATGTTAATCATAAAATTTTATTTTGAGATAATCCCCAAGGATATTAATATTTTTAAGCGTATTTCTTACCTAAAGATTTAAGTAAATCTGTTTCAGATTCAGATGGTTCATAGTTTGAAATGATACTATCTTCAATTAATATTCCACCTAGAGATTTGATTCTTTCTTCCCAATCTTTCATCCATTGACCATCACCCCAACCATAAGATCCGAATAATATTATTTTTTTATCTTTTATAGATGAAGAGATAGTTTCCATAAAAGGCTCCATTTCACTTTCCTCAAGCTGTTCATCGCCCATAGATGGACAACCTAAAAATAAAATGTCTGCTTCGTTTATATTTTCTATACTAGCTTTATCAACACTTAATAGTTTTGAATGAGCATTATCTTTACAAGTAGAGTATACAGATTCAGCCATTGTTTCTGTGTTACCTGAACCACTCCAATAAATTATATTAATTTTATTCATATAAAATTACCCCCTTATTGTTAATTTACTTAAATAATAACATAATGATATTGAAATGTAAATAAAAATGATAATTAATATCAAATAAAACAATTACAATAAGTTTGAAATATTTAAAATTTAAATAAATGGTTTTAAATGACTAAGCAAAGATATTTTACTTATTATAAATATTTAATATAATACATAAACTATATTTAAGTTAATTTCATCAAGGAGGTTTAAAATTATGAAAAAAGGAATTTTACCGATGGCAGTAGGTACAGCAGTTACAGCAGCAGGGTTAGCTTTAGATTCAAATCAAAATAAAAAAAGACATTTTAAGAAAAATGATTATAAAAATATGGCGGGGGCTCTTTTAGTTGGAGCAGGAGTTGCACATATTGCACTTGGCGGAATAGATGTTATTAAGGAATAGTTAAAAATATTTATTTATAATATTAAAAATAGTTATTTTAATTTATTGTTTTATTTAAATTAGAAATAACTATTTTTAGTTTGAGTAAATTATTATTGAAGAATTAGATTTTATATTAATTACATACATAATTAAAATAAAGATATAGTTAGTTGGCTAATTAACATATATAAAATACATAAAATAAAGGGAATTAATTTAAATTCATTAACATAAACATAAAAAATAATATTTTATTGATTTAATAAGAAAAATATTATAATATAATAATTAGTCGACTAATTAAAGGGAGTGTTGTGTATATGAAATGTGAGGAAACTTTAAATGGTATTTTGATGCAAGTAATGAGAGTTCATTTTTTAAGAACACATTCATTACTTGAGGAAACGGGATTATACCATGGTCAACCTCCGTTACTTTTATTATTAGAAAAAGAAAATGGTCAAAGTCAAAAAATGTTAGCGGATAAACTAAAAGTAAAACCATCAACGATTAATGTAATGATAAAGAGAATGGAAAAGACTGAATTAATAGAAAGAAAACAAGATGAAAATGATCAAAGAACTTCAAGAATATTTATTACAGAAAAAGGTCGAGAGAAGTGCAAAAAATTATATGAAATAAATGAAGAGATGGAAAAAGAATGTCTTCAAAATTTCACAGTGGAAGAAAAAATAATAATAAGAAGATTATTAATTCAGATAAAAGATAATTTAAAATCTTGTATGGATTAAAAATTGGTAGACATTAAGAGAAAATCAACTTTAGGAAGGAGAGAAGAGTATGTTTAAATTAATAAAATATTTAAAAAAATCTACTGTAGCTATAATAGCCATAATAGGTTTGTTGGTAATTCAAGCGGTATGTGACCTCTCTTTACCAGACTATACATCAAAAATAGTAAATGTAGGTATACAACAAGGAGGAGTAGAAAATGCTGTTCCAAAAATAATTAGAAAAAGTGAATTAGACAAAATTATTTTGTTTATGAACGATAATGATAAAAACTTAGTAATGAATAATTATGATTTGTTAGATAAAAATTCTTTTACAAAATCAGAATTTAATAAATATAAAGAGCTTTATCCAAAGTTAAATCAAGAATCTCTTTATAAATTAACGACTGATAATAAAGAAAAAATAGAAGAATTAAATAATATAATGGGAAAGCCAATTTTAATAGCTTCAGGTATATCTTCAGATAATGAGGAAACGAAAAAAATGAAGGAAGGAATATTATCGAATCTTCCTCCTCAAATGACTCAAAAAGGAAATGATGATTTTTTTAATATATTATCAAAGATGCCAAGTAAACAGTTAGATGAAATTACTAAAAGTATAGAAGAAAAATTTAATGATATGCCAGAAAGTATAATTAGTCAGAGTGCAGTATCTTATGTTAAGGCTGAATATGAAAATATAGGAATAAATACTGAAAAGACTCAAAATAATTATATATTAACAACTGGTGCTAAAATGTTAGGTATAACAATAATAAGTATGTTAGCTACAATTTTAGTAGGATTCTTAGGGTCTAGAGTGGCAGCAACTTTAGGTAGAGATTTACGTAGTGGAGTATTTAAAAAAGTCATGTCATTTTCAAATGCTGAAATGACTAAATTTTCTACAGCTTCGCTAATAACACGTAGTACAAATGATATTCAACAAATTCAGATGTTAATGGTAATTTTACTTAGAGTAGTTTTCTATGCACCAATACTTGGAGTTGGAGGCGTACTTAAAGTATTAAATACAGATACATCAATGTCATGGATTATAGGTGTAGCAGTAGTTTCTATATTAGTATTAGTTATATTTATGTTTGCTGTAGTAATGCCGAAATTTAAGATAGTTCAAAGTTTAGTTGATAAATTAAATTTAGTAGCAAGAGAGATGCTTACAGGACTTCCAGTTATACGTGCATTTAGTACAGAAAGGCATGAAGAAGCTAGATTCGAAAAGGCTAATAAGGATTTAACAAAAACAAATATTTTTGTTAATAGAGTTATGGCATGTATGATGCCAGGTATGATGTTTGTGATGAATAGTATTACGGTACTTATAGTATGGAATGGAGCGAAAGGTGTAGATTCAGGAATGATGCAAGTTGGAGATATGATGGCATTCATTCAATATACTATGCAAATAATAATGGCATTTTTAATGATTTCTATGGTATCAGTAATGCTTCCAAGAGCTGTTGTATCAGCTAATCGTGTTGATGAGATTTTAGAAACAGAACTTAGCGTAAAAAATCCTAAATCAGTACAAAGCTTTGATAATAGTAAAAAAGGAATTGTTGAGTTTAAGAATGTTTCATTTAAATATCCTGATGCAGAAGAAAATATATTAAATAATATAACTTTCACTGCTAAGCCAGGAGAAACAACAGCATTTATAGGAAGCACAGGAAGTGGGAAATCTACTCTTATAAATTTAATACCTCGTTTCTTTGATGTTACGGGTGGTGAAATTTTAATTGATGGAGCGAATATAAAAAATGTTTCTAAGCATGAATTAAGAGAAAAAATAGGATATGTACCTCAAAGGGGAGTGTTATTCTCAGGAACTATAGATTCAAATTTAAGATATGGGAATATAGAAGCTAGTCATGATGAAATAGAAAAAGCGGCTAGAATAGCTCAAGCAACTGAATTTATAAATTCTAAACCAGATAAATTTGATACTGAAATATCTCAAGGTGGTACTAATGTATCAGGTGGGCAAAAACAAAGACTTTCTATAGCAAGAGCTATAGCAAAAAATCCAGAAGTATATATATTTGATGATAGCTTTTCAGCCCTTGATTTTAAAACTGATGCAACTCTTCGTAAGGCATTAAAATCAGAAACAGCTGAAAGTACAGTTTTAATAGTAGCTCAAAGAATAAGCACTATTTTAAATGCTGAACAAATAGTTGTTTTAGATGAAGGTGAAGTAGTTGGGATAGGAAATCATAAAGAACTTCTTAAAAATTGTGAAGTTTATAAACAAATAGCCTTATCACAACTTTCAAAGGAGGAGTTAGCTGATGAGTAAACAAGAAATGAGAAAAGGACCTATGGTAGGCAGAGGCCCAATGGGTCATGGACCAATGGGTGGCGGAGAAAAAGCAAAAGACTTTAAAGGAACTATGAAGACCTTAATGTCTTACTTATCTGAATTTAAGTTATCTATAATTTTGGTTATAATATTTGCAATAGGAAGTGTTACATTTTCTGTAGTAGGACCAAAAGTATTAGGTAAAGCTACTACAAAGATATTTGAAGGATTAGTGAATAAGGTTTCAGGAACTGGAGCGGGAATAGATTTTGAAGCTATAAAAAATATACTTTTAATATTGATTGGATTATATATTATAAGTGCTATATTTTCATTTATACAAGGATATGTAATGAGTGGAATCTCACAAAAGATAGGTTATAATTTACGAACAGAGCTTTCTAAAAAAATAAACAGAATGCCTATGAAATACTTTGATAATAAAACACATGGAGAAGTTTTGTCTAGAATAACAAATGATATAGATACATTAACTCAAAGTTTAAATCAAAGTATGACACAAGTTATAACATCAGTAACAACTATTATAGGTATATTAATAATGATGTTGTCGATAAGTTGGATTATGACTTTAGTAACATTAATTGTATTACCAATTTCAATGTTATTAATATCCTTAATAGTTAAAAAGTCACAAAAATATTTTAAATCTCAACAAGAATTCTTAGGTCATGTAAATGGTCAAGTTGAGGAATTGTATGGAGGGCATAATATAGTTCAAGCCTTTAATGGAGAAGAAGATGCTATTAAAGAGTTTGATGAATTAAATAATAATTTATATGGATCTGCATGGAAATCTCAATTTTTATCAGGTATAATGCAACCACTTATGATGTTTGTTGGTAATTTAGGTTATGTAGTTGTTTGTATACTTGGAGGATGGCTTGCAATTAGAAAAACTATCGAGGTTGGAGATATTCAGTCATTTATACAATATGTAAGAAACTTTACTCAACCATTAACTCAAGTTGCTCAAGTTGCTAATTTATTACAATCTATAGCAGCAGCATCTGAAAGAGTATTTGAATTTTTAGATGAAGAAGAAGAGGATCAAATTGTACCAAATGCAGTTTCAATAAAAGGATTATCAAGTAAGGTTGATTTTGAAAATGTTAAGTTTGGGTATAATCCAGATAAAATAATAATAAAAGACTTTACAGCTAATATAAAACCTGGTCAAAAGGTTGCAATAGTTGGACCGACTGGAGCTGGTAAAACTACTATAATAAAATTATTAATGAGATTTTATGATGTTAATTCTGGTCAAATATTAATAGATGGTCATAATATTAAAGATTTTAATCGTAGTGAATTAAGAGAAATGTTTGGAATGGTACTTCAAGATACATGGTTATTTAATGGAAGTATAAAGGAAAATATACGTTATGGTAAATTAAATGCAACGGATGAAGAGGTAGTAGAAGCTGCTAAGGCTGCTCACGTACATCATTTTATAAAAACTTTACCGAATGGATACAATATGGAATTAAATGAAGAAGCAAGTAATGTATCTCAAGGTCAAAAACAATTATTAACAATAGCAAGAGCTATATTAGCCGACCCTAAAATATTAATACTTGATGAAGCTACTAGTTCGGTTGATACAAGAACAGAAGTGTTAATACAAAAGGCTATGGATAACCTAATGGAAGGAAGAACTAGTTTTATAATAGCGCATAGATTATCTACTATAAGAGATGCTGATTTAATATTAGTAATGAATGAAGGCGATATAATAGAGCAAGGAAATCATGAGACATTATTAGCGAAGAATGGATTCTATTCTAATTTATATAATTCTCAGTTTGAAAAACAGATGTAGTATAAATGATATTTAAAAAAGCTGTTTCAAAATAAAATGAAACAGCTTTTTTAGTTTTATTTATATAGTAATTATTGATAATATTTATATTTAATTTATGAAGCTATATTATCTATAGAATGAGATTTATTATAATTATTTTTAATGAAATTAAAAACGTTTGCAATTAAATAAGTTGATATTATTGAAAATAAAGAAGCTATTAATATAGATATTTTTGATATATTAACAATTGTGGTATAGTTTGCAAAAGCTATCTCAGAAACGAATATAGCCATAGTAAATCCTATTCCTGCAAGTATTGATACACAAAATATAGATGACCAACTTGTATTGTCTGGTTTTTCAGTTATATTTAGTTTTGTACCAATATAGCTAAACAACATTATTCCTAATGGTTTACCAACAGATAATCCTAATACTATTCCCATTATTAATGTATCTACTAAAGCAAATTCAATATCAACTTTAAAGTTGATAGCAGTATTTACAAGTGCAAATAGAGGCAGAATTATTAAATTACATATAGGAGTTAATTTATGCTCTAATATTTCTAACATTGATGCTTTTGTATTTTTATTTTTTTGAGATGGTATCATGATTGCTAATAATACGCCGCTTATAGTAGAATGAACTCCGCTTGAATATATTAAATACCATAGAACTAATCCTAGTAATATATAAGGGGAAATCTTATTTACTTTAAAGATTTTATTCATAGCTAATAAAAGGAGCATTAATACTAAGGCTATAAATAAAAATTCATATTTTATATTTGAAGAATATAAAACACCAATAACTAGAATTGAAATTAAATCATCAACTACAGCCAAGGATAATAAAAATATTTTTAAAGACGGATCTATTTTGTTTTTTAAAATCATAAAAATTCCTACAGCAAAAGCTATATCAGTTGATATAGGAATACCTACACCGCTAGCAAATTCTGTATTACAATTAAATATTGTAAAAATGATTGCTGGAACTATAACGCCTCCAAAAGCAGATAATATAGGGAATGATGCTTTTTTAAAGCTTGATAAATTTCCGAAAAGTATTTCATGTTTTATTTCGAGACCTACTAATAAGAAGAATATAGCCATCAGAAAGTCATTTATAAACATATGTAAATTAAAAGTGTTGAAAAACGTTATCCCGGACATTAAATGATGATAATGTTCTTTTAAAGAGCTGTTTGCAATAATTAAAGAAAGTATTGTTGCTAATACAAGTAATACCCCTGTGAATACCTCAGATTTTAGTAAATTTTTAAATGATAAGTTCATATTTGTCCCCCTATGTCTTTTTATAGATGAATCATGCTGAATTTTGAATTCTAACTATAATAAAAATAGTACTCTGTATTTTAAATACTGTCAATATATGAAAATACAAAAAATTACAAAATTCATGGAGTGTATAAATATACTTATGAATTTTGTTAGGTTAACCTTTCCTATATTTTACAATAATAGTAAAATAGTATTAAAAAAGTAAGAAGAAAGTGATATATTTGTAAATATTAATATATGCAATCTTGTATATAAAAAGGAGAAAATATGAAAATTTTAATAGATGGAGATGGATGCCCTGTAATAGATATAACTATAGATGTAGCTAAAAAATTTAATATAGAAGTAATAATTATGTGCGATACATCACATTTAATAAAAAAAGAAGGAGTAGAAGTTATAGTTATATCAAAAGGTATTGATTCTGTAGACTTTGCACTTTTAAACAAAGTTAATAAAGGAGATGTAGTAGTAACTCAAGATTATGGATTAGCCTCTATGGTATTATCTAAAGGTGGACTTGCTATAAATCAAAATGGATTGATTTATAATGATAACAATATAGATCAATTATTAATTTCAAGGCATATATCAAAACAGATAAGAAAATCAGGAGGAAGAACAAAAGGACCAAAGAAGAGAAAGGTAGATAATGATATTAAATTTAAAGAAAACCTAATAGAAATTTTTAATTATATAGAATAGTATATAAAAATGAAATATACAGATAATATAAATATAGAATGTTGAAGATTAAATATATTTCATATTAAAATTAAAAAAATCTAAAAAAGGTATTGACCATATTTTAAAAAGGTGATAAAGTATTACTTGTCCTTAAGAAAAGGGACAGCAAGAAAAAATGAACTTTGAAAATTAAACAGTAGGTTAATTTATAGAATTTGAAACAACCAAACAAAGCCAGATATATAACAGTATCTGAGCCCATCAAAACTTTTATTTGAGAGTTTGATCCTGGCTCAGGATGAACGCTGGCGGCGTGCCTAACACATGCAAGTCGAGCGATTTCCTTCGGGAAAGAGCGGCGGACGGGTGAGTAACGCGTGGGTAACCTGCCCTGTACACACGGATAACATACCGAAAGGTATGCTAATACGAGATAAAGTGCTATGAAGACATCTTCGAAGCACCAAAGCTTTAGCGGTACAGGATGGACCCGCGTCTGATTAGCTAGTTGGTAAGGTAA
>NZ_NOJZ02000015.1 GCF_002251085.2 Romboutsia maritimum
GTAAATAATCCATTTACTTCTTCTGTTGCTGCTTTTACTTTTTCTGCTTCTGCTTTTTCTTCACCTTGTGCTTTTAATAAATTTCTTGCAGCTCCTATTTCTTTTATTAAATTATTTTTTACTTCTCCATTTTTTAATCCGTTTACTAATACTTCTGCTCCTGCTATTTTTTCTTCATTCACTTCTGATTTTAATGCTTTCTTACTTTCATCTGTAAATAATCCATTTACTTCTTCTGTTGCTGCTTTTACTTTTTCTGCTTCTGCTTGAGCTGTCCATTTCGCATATATTGTTGTATTTGATGTTATTCCCTTACTTGCATCAAATTTTATTGTACAAGCTTTGTCTGTATACCATCCCTCAAATACAGATTCTGTTTTTGTTGGAGCTGTTGGTAATGTTATCTTTTCTCCTGATTTCACAGTATTTTTAGATACTGCACTTCCTCCATCTACATCAAATGTTAATGTATAACTCTTAGTAGAACTACTTGAAGATCCACCGCCTCCACCAGAAGAACTACTTGAGCTTCCACTTGTATTTTTATATGGTTTAGTTCCTGATATAGAAGGTTCTCTATCCCCAGTTACTTTTTCTATCTTACCTTTATTATCTATATCAGTACTAGATGAATCATTATCAATCTTATCTACAGTACCTTTGTTTTTGAAATCAACATTTTTAGCACCTTTAACTATCTCTACATTAATGATTTTTCCATCTTTTCCATTCTCTATTTTACAACCATTAGCGTCTTTAACTGTCATAGCTGATATTGTTCCATTGTTAACAAATGTTCCATTTTTAACATCTTCAATAATAATGTCTTCTACTGTTGCGTTATTAATAACATCACCATTTGGCATATCTATAGTTATTGTCTTTGTGAATTTTCCGTTTAATTTAACTGTTATTGCTGAATTTGTTTCTATAGTAAATTTTTCATCTATTGTTGATGTTGGTTTAAAATCTATAACATCATTAGCTTTTGCATTTGATACTGCATCTTTTAATTCTTTTACTGTTTTAACTTCTTTAGTTGATGCTATTTGATTTTTCTTTAATTCATCAAATGCTGCTTCGTTTCCATTTCCACCAACTTGTGTTATCTTTTCTACACTCTTAGTTTTTAATAAATTTCTTTGAGAATCAGCTAATTTACTTCCAACTATTATAACTGGTGATTCATTTTTAGCTGCTAATACTCCTACTGATAATGCATCTATTAATTGATCTCGATTTTTCATACCATCTTTTGCTACATATACATTTTTTAAACTAGAAGATTTGTAAAATTCCTCTACTACTTTTGCATTAGTATCATTTCTAGTAGCTCCACCTATTCTCTTTGCATTAGGTAAACTATTTTCTATTGATTTTGATACTACTGCTTCCCCGCCTATTACATATGATTTCTTTATTGATTTTGATTTTATGAAGTTATTAGCAACCTTAGTTCCCTCTGTTGGATGTGCTAGTATCACTGGCATGTTATTTTGAGCTGCTGGAGCTCCTACACTTACTGCATCAGCAAGTCCTTTGTCTCCATTTACTACTGCTATTTCAGAAATACGTTTTGTATTGTCTAGTCTTTTTGCTAATTCTAAAGATGTTTCATATCTATCTGAACCAGATACTCTATCTGTAGTTATTCCCTCTGCTTTTATTTGTTTTTCTACATCTTGACTTAATACTGCACTTCCACCTATTAAGTATACTTTTTTAACCCCTAATCTTTTTAATTCTGATTTCGTTCTGCTATCTAATTTATTATTTTGAGTTAAAAGTATTGGTGCATTTTTAGCTTGTGCAAATGGTGTAGCTGATAGTGCATCTGGTATTGAAGATTCATTTACTATTACTGCTTCACTTGCACTTTTCCATCCATCACTACTTATTTTTATTGCAGTTTCCCATCTACCCTGTCCTACTAGATTTGCTGATACTGTATCTGCATTTGATATATTTGCATTATTTGCTCCTATTGCTAAAGTTATTGTTAATAGTGTAAGCACTCTCTTTGGTACGTTCATTATTTATCCCCCATAATTCTATTTAATTTTTCAGTAAAATATTCCCCAAATAGTATTATACACTTTAGTATAGTATTATTGATTAATTTTCATTCGTCATTTTAAGTATGTTTTTTATATATTATTACATTTTATATAGTTTATTAAATTAACTTTGAATTTTTTAACTTTTTTTAATTTTACTAATTTTATTTTTGTATATTTTTATATATTAAGTATTTTTATTTTAATTTACAAACTTAACTTTTTACTCATAAAATCATATTAAATTAAAAATAAAAAATCAGTAAATCACATCATAAAATAAAAATTTTAAATTAGATGTAATTTACTGATTTATTTTTTAACAATTATATTCTTATAAAAATCTTCTTTCTATACATAAACATCATAATAATAATCCATACTAACAAATACCCTAATGAAAAAATTAAAGAATCATAAACTTGCCCCGCCCAAGGTGTTATAAATGTATATGTAACCCAGTTGCAAAATTTTAGTGGTTCTTCAAACATCTTAGAGTTTATACTTACCATCCATAAAGTTCTATCTATAATCTCTAACGCCATATATGTAAAAATAGCACTACTCCCTAATGCTATTAATGGTGTAAATATTTTATACTTTTCCTTTATGTCAGATATGAAATAAAGAATACCTAAAACAACTCCAAAAGCACCACCTGTTAAAAGCACAAAAGAACTTGACCATAATCTTTTATTAAAAGGAAAAACTCTTTCAAATAAAAATGCACCTATTAAACAAACAACACCTATAATTATTATTTCAAATAGCTTTTTATAATCATCTTTTTTATTATTTTTTATAATACATCCCAAAGCACAACCTAAACACCCTGTTGATATTGCTACTATGTTTGTAAGTATACCTTCTGGGTCGAATCTTTCATTATATAAGTGTCCATTTAAAATCATAGTGTCTACTTTTTGTGCTAGATTTCCTTCTTCAAAAAATCCATATGGTTTTGCTATAAAATAGTACGATACTACTATAGCTAGCACTATTATCAATAAACTTACTATAATATATCTATAATTTTTTATATAATCATCTTCCTTAAAGTTTTTTTCTTCAAGTTTTTTTCTAAACGTCAAACTTCTTATAGTTATATATATAATACTAGTTACAAAATATACAAATCCTAATCTCTGCAAAACACCTGGTATTCTTATAGTTTTTAAATCATTATTTGATATATAATTCAATAAAATTCCAAAGATTATTAATATCAAACTTCGTTTAATAATATCACCTATTATAAATCCTGTTGATTTTTCTTTTGAAAATTTATTTTCTATAGCAATCGGAATAGAAACTGACATCGCCAATATAAAAAATGGAAATACAAAGTCTACTAGTGTAACTCCATTCCATAAGGAATGTCTTAATTGAGGATAATTTCTAGCCCATGATCCAGGATTATTTCCTATTATCATAAGTGCTACTGATAGCCCTCTTATTATATCTATTGATTTTATTCTTTTGCTTACACTTATTTTATCATTCATATTTGTTATTAAAATCCCCCTAATTTTATTACTTAAATTCTCTTAATCCACTGTTTACACTAATTTATTTTACTACTTCTTCATATTTTATGCCACTTTGTGTATAATCATTATATCTAAATTTCTTAATTGAAATTCTATGTGTAGAACCATTTGCCATTTTATCTACAGTTAAAGTATATGACTTTCTATCTATAGAAGACACTTTAGATGAATCTATTTCTTTACCATCCCATGTAAAGCTCAGTCCTAGCATAATTGTATTAAACTTAACTTTAACAGTCGTTGCATCTTTTACCTCAATTGAAGTTACATACATATCTTTTAAATCTAAATTAAGAGGTTTATTCCCTTCAATTTCTGCATCTTCTCTTCCTACAAGATTTTCTATACAACCTAAATTGTTAATTTCTGTATTTACAACATTATTTTCAATCGTATTTATAGTTCCTCTATTTTCTATAGATACATTTTTAGAATTTTTATCTACTATTAAAGTTTCTATTTTACCATCTCTTGTATTTACTATTTTACATTCATTTTTATCATAAATTTTTAGCATATCTATTATTCCAGAGTTAGTACAGTTTCCTTTTTTAATAGAGTTTATACGTAATTCATCTATTTCTGCTTTGTTTGTAAATAAACCATTTGGCATATCTATAGTTATAGTTGAATTATATGTACCCGTTTCTAGGCTTACGTTTATAGCATATTTACTTTTTATAGTAAAGTTTTCTCTTATAGTTTTAGTTGGTCTAAATTCTATTTCATCATTAGATGTTGCTTTATCTAATGCATTTTTAAATTCACTTACTGTTGATACTTTGAATGTGGTTTTTTCTTGCATTTTTAATAATTGATTAAAAGCATCTTCGTTTCCATTTCCTCCAACTTGAACTACACTCTCAAAACTCTTTGAATATCCTATATCCTTTTGAGTATCTGATAATTTATCAGATACAAGTATAATAGGTGATTCATTTTTAGCTGCTAATACCCCTACTGATAATGCATCTATAAGTTGATTTGGATTTTTCATTCCATCTTTAGTTACATAAGCTGCTTTTAAATCTGTATCTTGATAAAATTTTTCAATTACCCTAGCATTAGTTTCATTTCTATTTGTTCCACCTATTCTAGTAGTGTGCGGTAATTTATTTTCTATACTTTTAGATATTGCTGATTCTCCACCTATTATATAAGTATTTTTTATGTATTTTGATTTTATAAATGAATCAGATACTTCTGTTCCTTTAGTAGGATGAGCTAAAATTATTGGCATATTATTTTGAGCTGCTACTGCTCCTATACTTACAGCATCTGCAAGTCCCTTTTCTCCATTAACAACTACTATTTCATCTATACTTTCTATATAGTCTACTCTCTTAGCTAATTGTAACGAAGTATCATATCTATCATTACCAGCAATTCTTTCTACACTCATACCTTCTTTTTTAAGCATTTCTTCTACATTTTTACTTAAAACAGAAGTTCCACCTATTAAGTATATTCTTTTTACTCCTAAAGATTTTAATCTGTATTTAGTTTTACTACTTAACTCATCCTTAGATGTTAAAAGTATTGGTGCATCCTTTGATTTTGCAAATGAAGTTGCTGATAAAGCATCTACTATTGATGAATCATTCACTATAACAGCTTCATTTGAACTTATCCACCCATTTTTACTTATTTTAGTAGCAGTTTCTAATCTATCTTCTCCTACTAAGTTCACTGATGTTGTTTCTTTTGTATTAGCATTAACTATATCTATAGGTGTCATTCCTAATGCTAAAGTTATCACTAAAAGTGTTGCTATTTTATTTGGTATATTCATGTCACTTCTCCCATGCATTTATGTAAAATTAAAAATCGTTTCAGTACGAAAAAGTTAGTTTAATAACTTTTTTATGTTACTATATATTATACATTTCGACTTTATGCTATATCAATGAATTTAATAAGTCATTTTTCTACATCATTCGACATTTTTATTCAGAAGTCAAACTCTTACAAGATGCTTTTTAACTGTTATTTCAAAAAATAAAAGGATGATTCAATATTAATAGAACCACCCTTTTAAATAAGATATAAAATTTTTTTAATTTTTTTATTTTTCACTTTCTTATAAATCTTTTATTTTACTCAATGCATTTTCAAGCTTTGTTTTATTCTCCTTACTTATAAATGTTTTTTGGCTATCTGTCAAATCTTTGTAAGCATCATTAGCTTCTTCTACATGTTTTTTATCTGCTGTTTTTAAATCTGAAACTTTAGGTAATGCTTCTATCATTTTATTTACTTTATCTGCTTTTTCTTTGTCATTTTTTAACTCTTTTATTTTAGCTACTGAATCATTTAGTTTCTTTGTATTTTCTGAACTTACCTTACCTTTATCGTTACCTAAATCATTATAAGCCTTTTCAGCTTCATTAACCTTTGATTCATCATTTAAAGTTAAGTCTTTTACATCTGGCAATGCTTTTATTTTATCTTCCACGTTCTTAACTGATGATTTCTTCTCATTTACTACTTCTATTTCTAATGTATCATATTTTCTAGAATTACTCTTTGATACAGCTTTAATAACTACTGTTCCTGTTTTCTCAGCAGTTAAAACACCATCTGATGTTATCTCTGCTTTTGTTTTTGATTCACCACTCTTAATAGACCATTTAACCTTCTTAGAGTAACTGCCTTTACCTCTTACCCTAACATCATACTCTTCGTCTTCATTAACTTGAATTTCATCTGGACCTTTTATTTCTACACTAGTTACTCTATCGTCATCATCATCGTCGTCATCGTCATCATCGTCATCATCATCTAAATCCCTTTTTCCTGTTTTACGATTTATATCTCCAGAATCATCTAACTTAGTTCCACTTGCATCATTTCTAAGTGTATCTATATCCCCTTTGTTTTCTATCTTAACATCATCTGCATCACTTTCTACTTCTAATGTATCTATATCTCCATTTCTTCCATTTAATATATCTACATTTTCAGATTTTTCTATTATAAGGGTTTCTATTTCTCCATCATTAGTAAATTTACCTTGTTTAAGATTTTCTATAACTAACTTTTCTATTTCTCCATCATTAGTTACATCACCATTTGGCATATTTATAGTTATTCTCTCTGTAAACTTACCATCTAAATTAACTGTTATTGCTTTATCAGTTCTTATAGCAAAATTTTCATCAATATCATCATCATCTGCATCAAAATCAATAACATCATTTGCTGTTACCTTTTTTAAAGCATCCTCTAATTCATCTACATCTTCTACTTTATACGTGTTCTTTGTTTGGTCTTTTTTCAAATCATTGAAAGCAGCTTCATTACCACCGCCTCCAACTTGAATTATTTTATCAAAGTTTTTTGTATTTAATAAATTTCTTTGTTGTGAATTTAAGCTACTTCCTGCTAACACAACAGGTGAATTATTTTTAGCTGCCAACACTCCTACTGATAATGCATCTATAAGTTGATTATCTCCTTTACTTCCATCTTTAGTTACATATGCATTTTTTAAATCTGCATTTGAATAAAATTGTTCTATTACTTTAGCATTAGTTTCATTTCTAGTATTTCCAGCAAGTCTTACTCTATTAGGTAACTTATTTTCTACTTCTTTAGATACTACAGACTCTCCACCTATTACATACGATGTTTTTAACGACTTAGATTTTATAAAACTATCTGCTACTTGAGTTCCTTTTGTTGGGCTGGATAAAATTATAGGTATGTTATTTTGTGCTGCTGGAGCTCCAACACTTACTGCATCTGCAAGTCCCTTCTCTCCATTTACTACTGCTATTTCATTAATACTCTTAATAGCATCTAATTTTTTTACTAATTGTAATGATGTTTCATATCTATCAATACCTGATATTCTCTCTATACTTATTCCCTCTGCTCTTAATTGATTTTCTACATTATCATTTAATGCAGATTTTCCACCTATTAAATATACATTTTTAACACCTAATCTTTTTAACTCTGCTTTCGTTCTAGAATCTAGACTTGTTTTAGATGTCAAAAGTATAGGTGCATTTTTAGCTTTTGCAAATGGCGTTGCTGACAAGGCATCTGCTATTGATGAATCATTTACTATTACTGCATCCGTTGCACTACTCCATCCATTTGAACTAACTTTTATTGCCGTTTCCCATCTACCTGTCCCTACTAAACCTTCACTTGTTGTATTTTTGCTTTGTGCACTTGATATGTCTAATGATACTGAGCCTATCGTTAGTGTTAGCGATAATAACACTGCTACTCGTTTTGGAATTTTCATTTTCATACCCCCATATTCTAAAATAACATGTAGCTACACTTTTACTGTTACTAGTATACGTTTAAGAAATTCTTAGTATGATACTAATTTTTATCTTTTTTCAATTCTCCTTTTATTAAAGTCCAATGATATCCTTTTGGACTATTTGAATCTATTTTAGATCCTATGAGCTTATCCATAAATACATTTTTGTATCCATCTCCAATTAATGTAGAATTACTATCAAACACAATTTTTCCATTTCCCTTAAGTGTTATTTTATAAACTTTAAAATCAACTCTGTTTTTAAATGTAAGAGTATTTCCATTTAAATTTATTGTCTTATTTTTTCCAAGTGTTATATTTGCTAAATCTGTATTTTCTGTCATTGTATACGTACTAGTAATTAAAGAATTTGTACTTTCTAAATACCCTCTTAAATCTTCAGATTTTGAATAAGTTATATTTTTTGATTTATAATCTTCATATCCATATTTTATAATAGTCATTGTATGAGATGAACTTCCAATTGATGGAGTTGTTAAAGTGTATGTCTTTTTATCTATAGATGAATATACTTTTGATTTATCTAAGATTTTTCCATCCCACTTAAAATCTAAACCTATAATTGGTTTAGTAAATACAACTTTCACAGTTGTATCACCTTTAATCATAATTTCTGATACTGGCATTGTTTTTAAATTTTCACTTAAAGGTTTATTTCCAGTTATCTCTGGAGTTTCACTACCTTCTAGATTTTCTATATAACCTAAGTTTTTAACTTCTACATCCTCAGCATTAACTTCAAGTGTAGTAATTTTTCCTCTATTTTCAATAATTGATTCTTTAGACTTTTTATCAATTACTAAGGTTTCTATTTCTCCACTTCTAGTATTAACAAACTTGTACTCATTTTTACTGTTTATTGTCATAGTTTCTATTTTACCTGAGTTTGTAATTGTTCCTTTTCTAAGTTCATCTATGTTAATATCTTCTACTTCACCTTTATTAGTAAATGAACCATTTGGCATGTCTATATCTATTTTTGAATCATATATTCCATCTTCTAAAATAACATTTACAGCATAGTCACTTTTTATAGAGAAATCTTCATCTATATCATCATCAGGTCTAAACTCAATTATGTCATTTGCTTTAGCTTCTTTTAAAGTCTTTTTTAATTCTTTAACTGTCTTAACTTTAAAAGTAGTTTTTTCCTGAGTCTTTAATAATTGTTCAAATGCTTCTTCATTGCCATTACCACCAACTTGAGTTACAGTAGTAAAACTTTTAATATTTCCTATATGACTTTGACTTTCTACTAATTTATCTGAAACTAGCATAACTGGTGATTCATTTTTAGCACCTAATACTCCTACTGAAAGTGCATCTATAAGCTGATTATCACCTTGACTTCCATCTTTAGCCACATATACACTCTTTAAATTAGTGTCTTCATAAAACTCATCTATAACCTTAGCATTAGTTTCATTTCTATTTTCTCCACCTAGTCTTATAGTGTTTGGTAATTTATTTTCAATATCATTAGATATAACTGACTCCCCGCCTATAATATAGGTATTATCTATTTCTTTGCTATTTATAAAACTATAAGCTACTTGAGTTTGATTACTTGGACTAGCTAATATTATAGGCATATTATTTTGAGCTGCAACACACCCAATGCTAACAGCATCTGCAAGTCCCTTTTCTCCGTTTACTACTGCTATTTCTGAAATTGATTCGATATCATCTAGCTTTTGAGCTAATTTTATAGATGTATCATATCTATCAACTCCTGATATTCTCTCTACACTTATGCCTTCTTTTTTAAGTTGATTTTCTATATCTAAAGATAATACAGAAGTTCCTCCAATTAAATACACCTTTTTTACTGCTAAAGATTTTAATCTATATTTAGTTTTATTATTTAATTCATTTTTTGATGTTAGTAGTATTGGAGCATCCTTAGCTTTTGCAAATGGTGTTGCTGATAAAGCATCTACTACAGATGAGTCATTTACTATTATAGCTTCACTAGAACTTGTCCAACCATCTTTACTTACCTTAGCTGCCGTATCAAATCTATCTTCTCCAACTAATTTTCTACTATCAACTTCATTTTTGTCTGCATATGATATTTCTGATGTAGATGGAGCTAAAATCATTCCTATTGTTAATAATAAAATTATTGTCTTTGGTATTTTCATAATACATCCCTCGTGTGTTTTTATTTTGAGTGTTAATCTAAAAAGAGACTCCTTTTTAGAGGAGCCTCTTTTTATTTTTATTTAAATCAATACTATTTATTTAAGCCTATTTTATCAGCTAATATTTCTATTACAGCAGATTTAACTCCTGCTCCTATTTGGAATAATTTAGCTTTTTTGTGTACAGCTTCTGATTTTTCATCTATATCTTTAGCTAATGTATTTTCTACTGCTTGTTCCATTCTTCCTTCTACTCTAGATTTATCACTAGCTAATACTAAGAATGCATTTGGAGATTCTTTTTGTAATGCTAGGAATGGTCCAGCAGCTAAAGCATCTACTAATTCTTCATTGTTTTTACCATTGTAACTATCTTTAGCAACAGCAAAAGTTGTAGATTTTTGGCTATAGTATTCACCTAATACACTTCTGTTAGTTTCAAATCTATCTTTACCACTAACTCTGTTAATTTCTTCATCCTTAGCAGCTTTTTCTAATTTCTTTTCAGCTTCTTTACTTACGGCACTAGTACCACCTATTATTTCAACTTCCATTTCATCATCTATGAAATCTAACATATTATCTGGTATATCTTTAACTCCTGATACTAATATAGGAGCTACTTGTTTAGTATCATTTAAATCTTTATTTGAAGCTACTGGAGATACAGACATAGCATCTGCTTCACCATTTGCACCAACTACAAATACTTTTGATACATCATCAAAATCTTTATCTATTTTCTTAGCAACCTTAATAGAAGTTTCCTGTCTATCAGATCCTCCTAATCTTTCAACTTTAACACCTATTTTATTTAAGTCTTTTTCTACATCTTTAGATATAACTGACTCTCCACCAACTATATAAACAGTCATGTCTTTTAATCTACCATCTGTAGTATCACTGAAATCTCTTATATAGTCTGCAGTAGCATCTGTAAGATTACCTTTTTCAGTTAATAATATTGGAGCTTCTTTAGCTGCAGCTAGTGGTCCAGCAGTTAAACCATCTACCATAGAAGTTGAGCTAACTAATACTATACTTTCTCCATTGTATATCTTTTGGTCTACACCTTCTTTAGCTATTTTTATAGCTGTTTCGAATCTGCTTTCTCCACCAAGAAGCTTAACTTTGTGATCTCCTCTAGCTTTTAATATTTCTGTCAAATCTCTTAATTGACCTTTATCAGATCCTTTTATAACTAATGTTTTGTATAAGTTATAATTATCTTCTTTATTAGAGTCTTTAGTTTTACGTCTTTGTATTTCTAATGTTATTTCTTTATCACCTTCATCAAGGCTTACAGAATTTTTATCAGCTACATAAACATATCCATCATCTTCTATACCGTCATGTATTTCATCACCGATTTTATCAACTAATAAATCAGTTAATTTACTTCCTTCTAAATTTAACATTAAACCATCATATATTTTATCCATATCTACTCTTATTTCATCAGAACTGTTTATAGTAACTTCATCAGAATAAGATTCTGCTATTTTTCTTTCTCCACATTTTTCAAATCCATCATTTTTATTATTTAACTTAGTAAAGTCTAATCTATTAGAACCTTCTCTAACTGTAACAGTAAAGTCTTTTGGTTTTTCAGCTGGTTTTTCAGTATCTTTTCCATCAGTTGGTTTTTCAGTATCTTTTCCATCAGTTGGTTTTTCAGTATCTTTTCCATCTGTAGTTACTGTATCAGTAGTAGCTTCTTTAACCTTTGGTGGTTCTGGTGTTTTTTCTTCATTAAATGTAACTGTAACTTTATCTCCAGAAACTTTTAATGTATATTTTTCACCATATCCCGGAGCTTTTTGTGCTAATTCTACATCATCAGCAACTTCTTGTTCGTACTCAGAACTATATTGAGTGTCTGTTGAGAATATATCTCCATTTTTAGTTATATGTCCATTATCTTTAACTCTAACTACTACTTTGTCACCTTTTTTCAATTTATTTACTAATTTTTCTAAAGCAGCTTCGTTATCTATCTTAGTAAATTCTTTGTAATCATTATCTTTACTTGAATCGGAATATTTAACTTTAACTTCTAATTCAAATACAGATTCTTCTTGTAAGTCTGTTGTTAAATCATCTTCATCATATTCTGGTTCTAAAATATCTTTTAAATCATCATAAAAATCATCTATCTCTTTATCCTCAGATGAGATAGTTTTTTCCTTAATTTTATCAAACTTACTTTGTGCATCATTTATTGTTGCTGCGAATGTTGGTACTACTGCAGTCGCTACCATAGCCCCTGCCATAGCAACTGATAATTTTCTTCTTCTACTCATTTTATATCTTCCTCCCAATAGTATAATATAAAACTTTCATCTCTTTTTTTATGTACTAATAAATATATTGGTACCATTTTAAATTTCGTATTTCTCACACAGTTAATGTTAGTTTATTTATACAGCATTTTCAACAGTTTCGACCTGTTTTTCGTTCTTCTTTTTCCAACAAAGTAAAATTTTTTATAGCCTTTTTTGTTAGTTTTCTTACTTTTTCTCCTTTTTTTTCATATTTCTTGTAAAGTTCAATAATCAGATTTTACTCATTCGACTTTTATTTTTATTTTTTTCATTTATCAAAAACTGTATTTTTATTTTTTTATATGTAAATAAATTATATTTTTTTTATTTTCCCCTATAATGTATCGACTTTTAACTCATTCTATTGTATAATTTTATTAAAGGAAAAGAATTTTTAAAACATCTCTTTTCCGTATTTCTCACATTAAAGGACCCTGGATATATATCCAGGGTCTTTTATTTTTTGCAAAAACATCAAACACCACCTAAAAAAGAGGAACGTGTGAATCACAGTGCCGTAACCATTTGCGAGATGCCCTTTATCTCGCATGGGTACAAACGTGATTCCACTTTCCTCTTTTCACTAAAATTTATAAAGATATTTAATTGTTTCAACTCTTATATTTTTATTAAATTCCTCAAACATGTCATATGCTTCTACAGCATATTCCTTAACAGGATCTTTTTGTCCTAATGCTCTAAGACCTATACCTTGTCTTAGCTGATCCATTGCATCAATATGGTCTATCCAATAAGTATCAACAACTTCTAAAAGAACTCTTTTTTCTAATTCCTTAAGCTTATCAATACCTACTACCATTTTTTTCATATCATAAACCCTTGTAGATATGTCATAAGTATATTCAACTAATTCATCTACACTCATCTTATCTATTCCTGGTATTAATAAAGTATCTACTGGCATAAATGAACTATATAAACTTTTTAAGTATCCTATATAATCTCTGTTTTTCTTGATATACTTTTGAGCTGCTGAACTTATAACATTTTTAACTATTTTTTGTATCTCTTCAGAAACATCTTTATTGTCTAAAACTTTATTTCTTTCATTATATACAACTTTTCTTTGTTCATTTATTACATCATCGTACTGAAGTACATTTTTTCTTATTTCAAAGTTTTTACCTTCGATTCCTTTTTGAGCTCTTTCTATAGCTTTTGATAAATTTTTATTTTCAATAGCTTCATCATCTTTAGAGCTTACTCTTTTCATAATTTTTTCTATACTGTGTCCACCATATAGCTTTATAACTTCGTCTTCTAAACTTACAAAGAATCTAGATGTTCCAGGGTCACCTTGACGACCTGAACGACCTCTTAACTGATTGTCTATTCTTCTAGTTTCATGTTTTTCAGTTCCTATTACGTATAAACCACCTAAATCTTTTATCTTTGCTTCTTCTTCTTTATCTCCATCACCTAAAGATATATCAGTACCACGACCTGCCATATTAGTTGCTATTGTTAATGATCCTAACTTACCAGCTTTTTTAACTATCTCAGCTTCTTTTTCATGGTTTTTCGCATTTAATACTTCATGCTTTATATTTTCTTTTTTAAGCATAGAAGATAATAGCTCTGACTTTTCTATAGAAACAGTACCTACTAATATAGGTTGCTTTGTTTCATGTATTTTCTTAATTTCCTCAACTACTGCTTTGTATTTAGCATCTTCAGTCTTAAATACCTTATCTTGTAAATCAACTCTTAATATAGGCTTATTTGTAGGTATTTGAACCACGTTCATACTATAAGTAGATTCAAATTCACCTTCTTCAGTTTTTGCTGTACCTGTCATTCCTGATAATTTAGCATACATTCTAAAGAAGTTTTGGAAAGTAACTGTTGCTAAAGTTTTTGATTCTCTTTGAATCTCTACTCTTTCTTTAGCTTCAATTGCTTGATGAAGACCATCTGAGTATCTTCTTCCATCCATTATTCTTCCTGTAAATTCATCTACTATCATTATTTCATTTTCTTTTACCACATAATCTACGTCTTTTTCCATTAATATATTAGCTCTTAAAGCTTGATTTATATGGTGATATATTTCTATATTGTCTATGCTAGTTATATTATCTATACTAAAGAAACTTTCAGCCTTTTTTAATCCTTCTTCTGTAAGAGTTACTGTATTTTCTTTTTCATCTTTTTCATAATCTTCTTCTTTTAATGTTTCTATAAATGTATTAGCTATTTGATATAAGTTAGTACTCTCATCTCCTGTACCTGATATTATAAGAGGTGTTCTAGCTTCATCTATAAGTATAGAGTCAACCTCATCAACTATAGCAAAGTTTAATTCTCTTTGAACCTTGTCCATATTTCTTGTTACCATATTATCTCTTAAATAATCAAATCCATATTCATTGTTAGTTCCGTATGCTATATCACATTTATACTGTTCTTTTCTTTCAATAGGATTTTGTCCGTTTACTATAACACCAACAGACATACCTAAGAATTCATAAACAGGTTGCATTATTTCTTTATCACGTTTTGCTAGGTAGTCATTAACTGTTATTACATGAACACCTTTACCTGATAGGGCATTTAAGTAAACTGGTGCTACGGCAACTAAAGTCTTACCTTCACCAGTCTTCATCTCTGCAATCTTACCTTGATGAAGTACTATACCACCGATTAATTGAACTCTATATTGACGCATACCAAGAATTCTTCTTGATGCTTCTCTTGCAACTGCAAATGCTTCTGCTAGTATGTCATCTAAAGTTTCACCTTTATTTAGTCTTTCTTTAAACTCATTTGTCTTATTTCTTAATTCTTCGTCACTTAATATTTGTATACTTTCTTCTAATCTATCTATATCATCTACTATTCTATTTAATATCTTGATTTCTGCATCATCAGCTTTGCTCATTATTTTATCTAATACTGACATTATTAAGTCCTCCTTAATGTACTTTACTGATTATATTATACCTTAAATACAAGAAAAAATCTTTATTCAAAATCATATTTCCTAGACATTTCAATTTACTTATTGTATAATTATCATACTTAAAAAATAAACATCTCTTTATTATTTAAGTATTTCTCACATAAAAGAGGGACTGAATTTTCAGTCCCTCTTTTAATATTCAAATTATATTTTATAAATACTTTCACATGTTTGTACGTATCATATCTATAACCCAATATCTGAATGAAAATACTGTAGCGATGAAAATTGACAGAAATCTTTATTTCTTTTAACATCTTGTTTTTTAGCAGCTTTCTTATATTCTTTAAGATACTTTTTAAATTCATTTTTTATTATATAATCTTTTGATTTAAATATTTTAAATTCATTAGCTCTAATAGTTGGTTGCTCCGATATATTTATATAGATCGGCTTTTTTATAACAATTGATTTAGAATAGTCTATTCCACATTTATTTTTTTCATCTGTAAAAAATGCATTTTTATGAGGAATGTTTGATCTAAATGGAATTGCAAAATCTATATCATCAATCGTTACCTTAAACATAATATAGGGTCTATCATGTTTTATTAAAATTTCAGAATAATTTCTTTTTGGGTAATCACTATAAAACTCACTTGATAGAAAAATAAGTTTTATTTCTTTTGTTGATTTTGACATATATTTTCCCCCATAATAAAATTAGCCCCTTGAATAAGGGGCATCATTGTCATCTATTGAGCTTTTTTTATTTTACCCTACTCGTGCTCTACGAGTAGAATCATCCATTGAGCTTTTTTTATTTTACCCTACTCGTGCTCTACGAGTAGAATCATCTCATTAATAGTATATTATTAATATAATAAAAATGCAACTAAAATATACAAATGTTTTTTGCTATGTGTATAAAAATATGTAAAATACTTTAATAAGCATTTTTATTAACAAATCCTTTAAATACCGTTAAAAATATTATTTTTATATCAAATAAAAACGTCCAATTTTCTATATATTCTAAATCACATTCAATACGTTTTTCAATTGATGTATCGCCTCTATAACCGTTTATCTGCGCCCACCCCGTTATACCTGGTCTAACTTGGTGCTTAATCATATATCTAGGAATCTCATCCTTAAATTTATCTACGAAGAATGGTCTTTCTGGTCTAGGACCTACAATAGACATATCCCCTTTTAATACATTAAAGAACTGAGGAAGTTCATCTATGCTTGTTTTTCTCATAAATGCACCCCATTTGGTTTTTCTAGGGTCATTTTGAGTAGTCCACTGAATCTTTTCTTCTTGCTCTGTTTGTATTTTCATAGATCTAAATTTATACATATAAAAATTCTTTCTACCATATCCTACTCTTTCTTGTTTATATATGATATGACCTGGTGAAGTTAGCTTTATCATTATTACTGATAAAATCATTATTGGTGAAGTTATTATTATTGCAAATAATGAAAATACTATATCTAATAGTCTTTTCGATATATTACTTACAAAGTTTTCTAAAGGTACATGTCTAGTATCTATAATTGGTAGTCCATTTAAATCATCCATATATGGTTTAGCTGGAACATATTTGTAATAGTAAGGAACTATGTTTGTTTTAACCCCAGCTTTTTCACATTTGTTGATTATATTTCCTATGTCTTTAAGATCAGCTTCATTTATAGTTATAAATACTATATCTATATGTTTTTTTGATAGTATTTCGTCTATGTTTTTAAACTTACCTATGACATGAAATCCACAAAAATCTTCTTTTCTTTTTTCATCTATAAATCCTACTATGTTATAACCCCATTGAGGATTGTTTTTGATTTTCGATATTAAATCTAAAGATGTATCATTTATTCCTATTATTATACAATGCTTTTGATTAAATCCTTCTCTTCTATATTTTCTTAGAGTGTATCTTAATATTATTCTACTGGATATTATACCTATAGTATTTAGTATTATGAAGAATACTAAGACCCATCTGGAGAAGTTTATAAATTTAAATAGAAATAGTCCTAGTATTAATACAAGTGCTCCTAATGCGTTTGCTTTTATTATTTGTTCTATTTCTTTATGTATTGTTTTTGTCCTTTTTGGTGTATATAAATCGAATATGTTGTATAAGATAAAATATACTGGGATTGATAGTATTACTGGAATAAATGATTGTTTTAGACCCATTGATACTGATCCGTCTAGTATGAAAAATCTTATATAATAGGCAATTAAGAATGCTATTGCTACTATTAGCATATCGATTATTATTTGAAGTTTGTTTAGAAACTTTTGATTTTCTTTTATCATTGTTGCACCTTTTCTATTATAAAGTCTTTATATATACTTTTATATAATTATGATACAAACATAAAATAAGTATAATTTATTATTATAAATTCACTACTTTATCTTTTATTTTTACTTCTTCACTCCCACAGTATTCTTCAACGAAATATAGTGGTCTTTGCTTGACTTCAATAAATATTCGTCCTAAATATTCTCCAATTATCCCTAAGAATATCAATTGTATTCCGCCTAAAAATAACATAATACATATAATACTAGCATATCCTGGAGTCTCAACTCCACATATAATCGTTTTTCCAAATACTATAGACATATATATGAAAGATATAAAAGATAACATTATTCCTGTAAAACTAGCTAGTCTAAGTGGTACTATTGTAAATGACAATATTCCTTCAATAGCCAAATCAATTAGTTTAAAATAGTTCCATTTTGTTGTTCCTGCTATTCTAGGATCCCTATCAAAATATACTGCTTTCTTTTTGAATCCTATTAAACTAAACATCCCTTTTGTATATCTTTGCTTTTCAGGGAATGATCTCAATGCATCTACCGCTCTTCTACTTAATAATCTAAAATCTCCTGTATCCTTTTGAATTTCTACACTTGCTATACATTGTAATATCTTATAAAATACTTTTGATGTGAATTTTTTTAAAAAAGTTTCTCCATTTCTACTTTTTCTCTTAGCATACACGTCATCATATCCACACTCATAATGTTTTAACATTTCAAGAACTAATTCTGGTGGATCTTGTAAGTCTGCATCCATAATTACAACAGCATCTCCTGTTACAAAATCAAAGGCAGCTCCCATAGCAATTTCTTTTCCAAAATTTCTAGATAAATTTATATAACATACTCTTTTATCTTTTTCTCTAAATTTCTTTACTATCTCTAATGAATTGTCTGTACTACCATCATTAACAAACAATATTTCTAATTCATAGTTTTCAAGTTTTTTACTTAATGATAACAATCTTTCATATAAATAACTTAAAGATTCTTCTTCATTATACATCGGTATTATTATAGATAGTTTTTGCATATATTACTCCTATTTGTTTTATTCCTTTTGCTAAGTTATTTGTTAACTACCAAATCTATCGCCCTACTTAAAATTGTATATATATAATTTTCCATCCTTTATATATTGTTTAAATTCCATTGATTTATAATTATCATCATTTATTTTTACAGGATAAAATCCAATTAATATTTTAGGTGATAGTACTGTAATATCATTATCTTTTGATAATACAAAAAATTCATCATCTTGGTAATAAATATTAAACTTCTTTTCTGATTTTACTTCATTTAAAATTTGTATATCTAATTTCTTTAACTTTGCAAAATTAGACCAATATCCATCATGAATTCCCATCGCATTTACCGTTTTATATAAATCCTTAGCTGTTATTTCTTGGTTGTTTAAACTACTTATTATATTTGTATCAAACATATTTTCTATATTAATTAGTCTATTATAATTTCTATTTTGTTCTTTAGAAATTATATCGTTCATTCCCTGAATAGGTATCATATAAAAAACAATTGCTAAAGAGGCTAAAACTACAATTATTTTTCCACCTAATTTTTCTACTATTTTGAATAAAATGTAACTTATTACAAATATAGCTGAAAAATAGCTAAAATAACTTGTTGGTAATGCCATAACTTGTTCTGCATTTACAACTCCTTGATATGATTTAGCTAATGCTATTGGAATATGTGGCATTATAATGAATATGCATCCTAATAAAGCTAGTATTAACGAAGTTAATGCTGAATTATCTTTACTATTTTCTTTTATACCTTTATCAATATTTTTAAAAATATACTTTAATGTTATAAACAATGTCGGTATTAGTATAATAATTCTTAAATTGAATATTTCAAAAATATTTTTCCCACTAATAAATATACTAATTAAATATTGATATTTTTTATTAAATAAAAAATATCCTGGCAAACTTGATTTAAATAATTGTAAAATTATATCAAATGAATTTTTAAATGATACAAAAGTTAATTTATTTCCATCATAGTTTGATACGAATATCTTTCCCATAACAATATATAAGCCTAAGTAAATAACAGATACTAATACTGGAGCAGATAATTTTTTTGCTATCTCTTTTATATTTCTATGTTGTTTAGGTGTATATATAATACATAAAATAAGGTATATTGGTGTGAACGTTATAAATGTTTCATAACTTATAAGCCCAATATATAATAATATCATAGATACGATTAATGTTTTTTTCTTATTTTCTTTCATATAATCAATAAATAATATAAATGATATTAATAATAAATTAAATGCTATACTATATTGAGTTAAATACGCATTTGGTGGTGTTAATTCAAAACTTATTGGTAAAAATATCAATGCCATAATAAAGGTAAATATAGCAAACCATTTATTTTTGAATAACTTATTTATAAAATAACTAAACATTGCAATATTAGAAATAATAACTATTATACTTACAAATTTAAATACAAATAAATTTTGACTAACAAACCCTAAGTATGTAGCAATTGAAAACGGCATTGCACTTAACGCCCTACCTTTATCAAGGATTTGTTCACTCATAAAATGTTTTATAAATTCAATAAATCCTTGATAACTCCAAAATCTGTATTGAAGTTCATCATTGCAAATTATCCCTGTAACTAGCATCGGTACTATTATACAGGAAATAATTATAAACATTGATAATTTAAATGTCTTTTCTTTCTTTAAATAATTACACAGTCGCGTCCATTGTAAATATATTTTTTGACTCATATTCTGCTCCCCTTGTAAGATATTTTTCTATACTTAAAGTATTTCATCTATATAGTAACTGCTTACTCCTATATTTTTTCCTGCTTCTATATCCCATGGTTTATCTCCATATAAAATAGATTGTTTAACATCTATATCAAAATCATCTATGGCCTTTTCTAACATTCCTGTTTTTGGCTTTCTACAATTGCAATCTAACTTATACTCTCCTATACCATGCACAGGGTGATGAGGGCAAAAATAATATGCATCTATATGAGCATCATATTTTTTCAACTCTGAATCTATATGTTTATGAAGTTTATGCATATCTTCTTCTGTATAATAACCTCTTCCTATACCGGCTTGATTAGTTATAACTATAACTTTGTAACCATCATCATTAAATTTTTTTATAATTTGAGGTATTCCTTTTATAAATTCAAAATCTTCTACTTTATAAAGATAATTTTTCTCTACATTTATAGTTCCATCTCTATCAAAAAATACAGCTTTATTCATATACTATTTAAATCCTCCAGTAATTTTATATCTTATTTCTTTTCTAATATAATGTAATTTGACCATCTAAATTTTAACCACAGACCATATGTTGTTATTTCTTGATTTTTAGCTTCAAATCCTGATGATATTAGCAAATCTGCTAAATATTCATCTCTTATATTTCCTGATTGAATAATATTGAATTTTTTATCTTCATTAAATAAATTTACTAATTCCTCTACTTCATATGTCTTAATATGTGTTTTGTCATCATGAAAATTCATTGTTGATACTTTTAATCCTACTTCTTCAAAATCAGACATAGTTGGTAAATTCAGTGAATTTTCTCCAGGAATTTCTATATATGCAGTTCCCTTTGTTTTTAAAACTCGATATATCTCATCAACGATTTTTTTAGGATTTTTTAAATGTTCTAGCACATGGCATATATATACTGAATCAAATGTATTATCACAATGTGGTAATTTATCTTGTTCCAGATTACATATATTAAACGATTGTAATCTATCTGTATACAATCCTTCAAATATATCTACACCATGTAATTTTATATCATTCCTAATTGGATCAATCCAATCCTTCCAAAAAATAAGACCTCCATCACTACATCCTATATCTAAAAATTCAGAGTTTTTTTTACAGTTTTTAAAGTAATTAAATCTAGGATGAGATTTCCAATAAAGTTCAATCAATTTATTTATATCATATGCGCTTGTCTGCATGTCAACTTCAAATGTTAAGCCTTTAACTTTAAATTCCCTCATTTATTTTCCACCTTCTAATTGAATTTTCTAAGTAAGTTTTTTAATTACTTTTCAGTATAATACTTAAAATCATTTTGTGCTTTATAATAATCACTTGGTATACCTATGTCTATAAAGTAACCTTTAGTTATAAATCCTAATATATTTAAATCTAAAATAAGTTTTTCCATAATATCTTTTTCAAAAGAGAATTTATTTTCTCTTATATTATTAAATAGTGATTTATTTAATATATATATTCCTCCATTTATAAAACCACTTTCTCTTTGTTGCTTTTCATTAAACTGTATAATCTTTATATTACTCAATTCTACAGTTCCATATCGATTAAAATTTTCCATATGTTTAATGGCTACCGTTATATCTCCATTATTAATATCATGAAACTTCATCATGTCCTCTAATCTAACATCTAAGTATGTATCACCATTTACAACTAATACATTCTTATTTTTACAAACATTTAAAGCTTTTTTTATAGCTCCACCTGTAAATAATGGTTTGTCCTCTATAGAATAGATCAGATCCATTCCTTTGTACTTGTTTCCAAAGTAATTCGTTATTATGTCATGTTTATAACCTACAGCTAATATAACTCTATTTACACCATTTTTATAAACATAATCGAGTATATATTTTAAAAATGGTATATTATTTATTGGCGCCATTGGTTTTGGTACGTTACTAACTACATCTTTAAGTCTTGTACCAAAACCTCCTGCTAGTATTATTGCTTCCATACTATTTATCCTCAAATAGTTCTTTTTCTACAATACCACATATTATATGTTCTATCATTATATGTGATTCTTGTATTCTAGGTGTTTCATTTGATGGAACTTTTATTATAAAGTCACATAAATTATCCATATCACAATTCTTAGCACCTACTAAACCTATAGTTGTAATTCCTTTTTTATTAGCTGAATTTATTGACTCTATAACACTCTTTGAATTTCCAGATGTCGATATTGCAAATAAAATATCTCCATTATTTCCATTAGCCTCAACTTGTCTACTAAATATTCGATTATATTCATAGTCATTACCTATAGCTGTTATAATTGATGTGTTAGTAGTTAAAGATATAGCTGGTAATCCAGGTCTATCAAAGTTAAACTTACTTACCAATTCCCCAACCATATGTTGCGAATCAGCTGCACTACCTCCATTTCCAACAACTAAAACTTTATTACCATTTTTATAGGACTTTATTATTTCCTTAGCAACACATTCTATAGTGTAAAGTAAATTTTCATCCCTTAAAATGTTCATTTTAGGTTCATATGAATTTATAATCTGTTTTTTTATGTATTCCTTCATACTCATATACTCCTCTTTTAATATATTGTCCATGCTTCTGTTCCATTTTCAACTATATTTATAGAAAATACCTTTCCATCTCTTTTAACAAGATTTCTATATAAAGAATGCTTTTTAGTCGAATCTACTATTATCATCATAAATCCTCCTCCACCTGCTCCTGATATTTTAGCAGCTTTACCTCCATGTTCAATTATAAAGTCATAAGCCTCTTCTATTTTCTGATTACTAATTACTGATGCTGTATTTTTTTTAGCTTTCCAACTATCCTTTATACACTGTGTAAGTAATTCAAAGTTCCCTTTTAATATAGCTTCTTTCATTGTTAATGCACCTTCTTTTAAAAGATGCATTGCTTCTAAGGTTTTGTCATCTTTGTTTTTTGTGTGTCTTACCTGTTCATCTATTATCTTCGCAGAATCTCTTGATGTACCTGTATAATATAATAACAATGAACTCTCTAATTCATTTTTTATCCATTTTTTGACTCTAAGAGGGTTTACTATAACTCTATGATTTTCATAAAATTCCATAAAGTTAAATCCTCCAAATGTTGCAGCATATTGATCTTGTTTTCCTCCAGATAGTTTTAAATCTTCTCGTTCTATTTCATAAGCTAAACTTGCTATATCATATTCTCCCAACGGTAAATTTAACCATTCCACAAATCCTTTAATTATTGCTACAACCATTGTTGATGAGGATCCTAAACCTGATCCTGCAGGTGCATCAGAATATGTAGTCATCTTAAATGAAAGTGGTTTTTTACTATTGAATTTTTCAACAATCTTATTGTAAACTCCCTTATGTAAAAGTAAGTCCCCCGTAGCATCTATCTTTGGCTGTGAATCAATCTCAAATGTTTCATTCCTATCTGTAGCATTAAATACAATTTTATTATCATTTGTTGGTTCAATTATGCAATAAGCGTACATATCAATGGTTACATTAAGTACATACCCTCCATAATTATCACTATATGGAGAAACATCTGTACCTCCACCTGCTAGACCTAATCTTAACGGTGCTCTTGATTTTATTATCATAATGCTATTTTCCTTTCAGATAATCTTTTTCTATTTAGTAAAAATACTGCTAAATAACTCTTTAGCACCTTTGTGTGAAAAATACTTCTTTAAATATTTATTATAACTTGAACACATATTCATCATTTTTTGTTCATCATTATACAAATTAATTATCTCATTTGCAAAGTCTAAAGCATTATCATATCCTTTTATATACTCATTTATATTTTCTAGTCCTTCAATTCCTATACCAGTTGATACAATTGGTATATTATTATACATAGCTTCTATTGTTTTTCCTTTCACTCCTGCACCATATCTTAAAGGTATTATACCTATTCTAGATTTTTCATAATAATTTTCAAGTTCCTCATCAGAAACAAACCCTGTGACATTTATATTATCGCATTCTAATGACTTTATTTTTTTTGTAGGATTAGAACCAACTATTGTAAGCTTTATTTCCGGCAAAGCCTTAACTACTAGCGGCCATATTTCATTAATAAACCATAACATTCCATCTTCATTTGGTTTATGTCCAAAACCACCAACAAATAAAAGATTTTCCCTTGATTTAAAATCTCTATCTAACTCTTCAAATTTTTTATAATAAAATATCGGTGTAGCAAATGCCTTATTAGGTTCTATCTCTTTACTTATAATTACTTTTTCATCCACACTTGGAGTAAGAACTGCATCTGATTTTGACATAATATCTAACTCTTTTTCTTTCCACTCATTTGACAGTCTCAATGTTTCCTCGTTGTGTGTTAACTCATACTCTCTTAACTCTCTTAAGTAATGTATATCATGCACATAATATATTATCTTAGCTTTAGTATGCTTCTTCATAAAGTCAATGTATTTTGAAGCAATATGAGGCCTATGTAAAAATATATAATCTATATGCTTACTATTTTCTTTAATCCACTTAGTCCAATTCTTATAGTATTGTTCTCCATATAAAACTTCTATTCCATTTTGTTGTAATGTATTTGTATAAGGTTCATGTTTAAAGAAATTATCCCCTATAAATTTCACATTAAATCCCATATCAATTAATAAATTTAAATATTGATATGTTGTTCTACTTCCAGCATCTTTATCATAGTGAGGAACATAGTGATCTATTACTACTACAGTTTCTTTTTTGCCACTTTTATCTCTCGCTAAAAATACATTCTCTGCGTTATTAAAATGCTCTTTATTTAATACATCTTTCCACTTTTCAATAAATTTCTCTTTATTCTTAACTTGATAACTCTTAATTCCTGCATTTTCATCTGTACCATGAGATATTCCTTCAAAATGAACAACTATTGACTTAGGTTGATACATAACTTTATATCCACTTTTTCTAACTTCGAATGCTAAATCTGAATCTTCAAAATATGCAGGTACATATCTTTCATCAAAACCTCCAATTTCTCGCCATAATGATTTTTTAATCATTATACTTGCTCCAGAAATATAATCAACCTCTTTAACATAATTGTATTCTGATTTGAAAGGATCATCTAAACGTCCATAATTCCAACCACTTGCATCATTCCAAATTATGCCTCCAGATTCCTGTAGTTTTCCATTTGAATAAACAAGTTTAGACCCTACCATTCCTATTTTTTCGTCTTTTTCGATTAATTCAACTAAACTAGATAACCAATCTTGCTGAACATTTGTATCATTATTTAAAAAATGAATATATTTACCTTTTGCATGTTTTGCAGCATTATTACAATTTAGTAGAAATCCTAAATTCACTTCATTTCTTATCACAGTTATGTTTTCAATATATGATTCGACATCTTTAGTTAAATCATTTGATACATCATCAGCAATTATTATTTCATAATCAATACCATTAGTATTATCCTTAATAGATTTAAGACAACTATATGTATAATGCCATTGATTATATACTGGAATTATTATAGAAACTAACGGCTTTTCACTTTTATTAAATATAATTTTTTCGTATGTTCCTTCTTCTACTTCTGTTATTTTGATTGTTTGATCAGTTATTTTTATATACTTTTCATCAAAATTATTTAACCTCTCATTTATACGTTCTAAATCTTCATTTTTCATATAGTATTTTAGCTTTTTTATATTATCTTTATTTAATTTATTAAAATACACTTTTGGGTTTTTTATTGCTTTTTTTAATAGCCTCGCTAAAAACTTTCTCTTGCTCCCCTCAGGTAATGCCTTATCTCTAATCTTATACAACTTAACTAACACTTTCCATCCATTTGATTCATATATTTTTTCAAGTTCTTCTCTGTCCTTTCCTGAAAATATATTATGCTTTTCTATTTCTTTTTTATATTCTTCTATCTCATCTTTATATAGCTGAGTTTGTTCTTTATAATCTTTTTTTCTTTTTCATATCTATCTTTATTACTATCAAGACCTTTTGCCCACAATGAAATTTCTTCTATATGTGTATTTAATCTTTTTATTTCTTTATCACAATTAGATAATTCACTGTTCAATTTAAATATATGGTTATTTTTTTCTTCAACTTCATCTTGTAAATTCAATATTCTATTCATAACTTGATTATATCTATTATTTTTATCTACATATACAGATGACTTTATATTATGTTGTTTTCCTTTATCATTACATACAGCTACAAAATATTTAGCATTATCCTCTAAGAATTCACTTTCCTTAATAGCTAATTTACTATTTATATTTTCTATATTTGAACTCACTTCAAAGTACTGTGAGTATAATTCAACATAATTAAAATATTCTTTTAAAAATTTTATATACTCTTCTTTATAAAACTCTTTTTCATGAAATTCATTTTTATATTTAAATATATCCGAATATACTTTTTTGTTTGGTGTTGATACTAAGAATATTCCATCTTTTTTTAAGACTCTTTTTACTTCACTCAAAAACTTTTTCTGTATGTTTATGTTTACATGCTCTATTGTTTCAAATGAAACAATAACATCAAATGAATTATCTTCAAATGGTAACTTCTCTATACTCGCTTCAGTAAATTCTATATTTTTACTCTCATATTTTTTCTTAGCATGTTCTATAGATTCTTTTGATATATCTATCCCATATACTTTACTAGCTTCTTTTGATAATATATTTGTTCCATAACCTTCACCGCAAGCCGCATCTAGTACTACCTTATTTTTTGTAATCTCTTTCGCAAATTCATATCTTTGAAAATGTTCTATAGCTAATTCATTTTCTCCATTATTTGGAATAAATCTTTCTCCTGTAAAATCCATTTTTTGTCTCCTTATCACTATTTATCTAATATTGAAAATTCCATTTCTGATAAGTTTAGAATTCCTTGTAATCTATGTATTTTCTTTATAATAATATTAAAAACATATGCATCATGTACCCAATTATGTTGTATGTGATTATCTATTGTTCCTGATGCAATTGCAGGTGATATAGTATACGTTCCTTCATTTAACTCTGGCATAATAAATTCAAATGCATAATGATCAACTTCATTATCTGAGTCTATATACTTGTTTAATATGTTACTATTACTTTGTAGTATAATATTTCCTAATCTATCACTTATAGTAAAACCAACAATTGGATTTAGTATTTTTTCATTATATTTAATTCTTATAACTAGTCTTACTTTAGTATTAGGTAATACTGATTCTATCATTTGATTAGATGCCATATCAAATAAACCAATTCCTGTTATTATAGCTTTCTTGTCACCAAAAAGTTCAATATCAGTTCTAATTTCATTCAATGAAATCTTCTCAATTTTTTCATCTGTGTTTATATCTTTATTTTTGCAATATTTCTCTAATTTGGAGTCTACTACATATGCCTGATATTTTTTACCTATTTCTATAGGATTTCCTATTCCCATAAGATTACCTTGCTCTATCCAAATAACCTTATCACAAAATTTAGTAATCGTATTAATGTCATGACTTACTATTAATACTGTTTTATTTTTTTTCAATTCCTCAATCTTCCTATAACATTTTTGTTGAAATCTTATATCTCCTACACTCAATGCTTCATCTATTATAAGTATGTCTGGATCAACATTTATAGCTACTGCAAATGCAAGCCTAGCAAACATACCACTAGAATATGTTTTTACTGGTTGAGTTATAAAGTCACCTATATCTGCAAAATTTTTGATAGAGTCTATTTTTGCATCCATTTCCTCTTTACTATATCCCATCATTGTTCCATTTAAATAAATATTTTCTACACCTGTGTACTCAGGATTAAATCCTGCTCCTAATTCCAATAATGCTGAAACTTTACCATTAACGTGTATATCCCCTAATGTAGGTGTTAATACTGATGTTATCATTTTTAATAGTGTAGATTTTCCAGATCCATTTGTACCGATTATACCAACAACTTCTCCCTTTTCAACCTCAAATGCTATATTATTTAAAGCATAATACTCTTTATGATAATTTTTTTTTGATAGACTTAATGTCTCTTTTAACCTATCTATAGGCTTATCATATAATTTGTAAATTTTACTAACATGATTAATTTTTATAGCTACATTACTCATTTACTCACCTCTCTATAACACATCTGAGAAATGTGGTTTTAATTTTTTAAATAGAAAAATACCTACACCAAATATTAAAATAGATATCGTCCAAAAATACATAGTTTGGTTATATCTCTCCCAAAACCAAATATGATTTATTAATGTATCTCTATATCCTTCTGCAATATAATACATAGGATTTAATTTTAATATCCATTGGTACTTAGGTGATATCATATTATAACTCCACATTATAGGAGTCATCCACATTCCTATTTGAAGAAATATATTTATTATTTGCCCAAAATCTTTAAAGAAGGGTATTATCGATGCTGTAGCATAAGACATTCCTAATGACAGGAAAAATGCACAGAAAGAGTAATATATAACTTGTATTATATGTATTGTTGGTATTTCCCCATATAAACAGTATAAAAATATTGTAAAACCAATGAAAAATACATGAACAAATAACGCAGATATAATTTTTACTATAGGTAAGATACTAATTTTAAATACTACTTTTTTAACTAAATAACTATATTCTATCAAACTATTTGTTGCATTTAATATTGCATCTGAAAAGAAAAACCACGGTACTATTCCTGTAACTAACCACAATACAAATGGAAAATCATCTATTGGTGCCGACTTAAATCCAACTTGAAATACAAACCAATAAATTAAAACTGTAATTACTGGTTGTACAAATGCCCAAAATACACCTAAATATGAACCAGCATACTTAGTTTTAAAGTCATTTTTAGCTAAATTTAATATCAGTCCTTTGTTTCTATATAATTCCTTTATTAATGACATACTAATTACTCCATTCTAAGACTGTTTATTATCATATTGATTCTTATAATACTTTTGATATTCACCAGAAATTATATTTTGCCACCACTTCTTATTATCCAAATACCACTGAATTGTTTCCTTTATTCCAATATCAAAATTGTACTTAGGCTTCCATCCTAATTCATTTTCTAGCTTAGTAGGATCAATAGCATATCTTAAATCGTGACCCGGTCTATCTTTTACATAAGTTATTAAACTTTCTGGCTTATCTAATGATTTAAGTATTGTCTTAACCACTTCTAGATTAGTTCTTTCATTATGACCACCAACATTATAAACATCTCCTACTTTACCATTGTGTATTATTAAATCTATAGCTGTACAATGATCATAAACATGTAACCAATCTCTTACATTTTCTCCATTTCCATACACCGGAAGACTTTCATCATTCAATGCCCTTGATATCATTAATGGTATTAACTTTTCTGGAAAATGATAAGGTCCATAATTATTAGAACATCTAGATATTGTTGTAGGTAATCCATAAGTTCTATGATAAGCTTGTACTAATAAATCCGCACTAGTCTTAGATGCTGAATATGGAGAACTTGGGTTTAGGGGAGTTTCTTCAGTAAAGAATAAATCATTTCTATCAATAGGTAAATCTCCATATACTTCATCTGTAGACACTTGATGATATCTTTTAACTTTAAATTCTTTAGATGCATCTAGTAATACTTGAGTTCCTAAGACATTTGTTTGTACAAATATTCCTGGATCTGTAACTGATCTATCAACATGAGATTCAGCTGCAAAGTTTATAACTATATCAAATTTTTCTTCTTCAAATAACTTAAACACAAATTCTCTATCTGATATATCACCTTTAACAAACTTATAATTTTCTTTGTCTTCTACATTTTTTAGTGTTTCTAAATTGCCTGCATATGTTAACAAATCTAGATTTACTATTTTATATTCTGGATATTTGTTTACCATATAATGAACAAAGTTTCCACCTATAAAACCAGCTCCTCCAGTCACTAGTATTTTTTTCATAAATTACTCTCCTCTATATTCAAAAGGTATCTCTAATTCCTTTAATTTTCTTTGTTTTTTATCTTTTTCCGATAATATTATTTCTTCTATGTTTTCTAATGGCCACTTAATATTAACATCTTCATCATCCCATAAAAGACCACTATCATATTCAGGTGCATAAAAATCTGTACATTTGTAGTTAAATACTGCTTCATCTGAAACAACTAAAAAACCATGTGCAAATCCCTCTGGAACATAAAATTGTCTTTTATTTGCAGAAGTTAAAAGAACCCCTTCCCACTTACCAAAAGTAGGTGATCCTTTCCTTAAATCAACTGCAACATCATAAACTTCACCTTCAGTTACTCTAACTAACTTCCCTTGAGTGTGTTTAGTTTGAAAATGCATTCCTCTTAAAACACCTTTTTTAGATTTAGATTCGTTATCTTGAACAAACTCCATTCTAAGTCCAGCCTCAAAAAAATCATTTTTATTGTAAGTTTCCATAAAGTATCCTCTTTCATCTCCAAATACTTTAGGCTCTATTATATATAAATCTTCTATTTTAGTTTTTATAAAATTAAAATTTCCCAAATATTACACCACCTTAATCAATTTAACATCTTCTTCATCTTGATTTACTTCCTTAGCAACCTTTTGAAGATACTTTCCATAGTCTGTTTTCATAAGAGGTTTAGCTAACTCTAATAATTGTTCCTTATTTATATATCCTTGTCTATATGCTATTTCTTCTAAACATGCTATGTATAGTCCTTGTCTTGTCTGAACGGCTTCTACATAATTAGATGCATCTAATAAACCTCTATGTGTTCCTGTATCTAACCAAGCCATACCTCTTCCAAACAATTCTACTTTTAAGTTTCCTCTTCTTAAGTATTCATTATTAACAGCTGTTATTTCAAGTTCTCCTCTATCTGATGGCTTAACATTTTTAGCAATCTCTATTACATCATTACCATAAAAATATAACCCTGGTACTGCATAATTAGATTTTGGTACTTTAGGTTTTTCCTCTATTGATAAAACATTAAAGTCTTTATCAAACTCAACAACTCCAAATTCACTCGAATCTACTACATGATATCCAAAAATTGTAGCTTCGTCCCTTTGTACTGCTCTTTGTAATCTTTCTGTGAATCCATATCCATAAAATATGTTATCACCTAATACTAAAGCTACTTTATCATTTTCTATAAATTCTTCTCCTATTATAAATGCTTCCGCCAATCCCTTTGGTTCTTCTTGTATAGCATATTGTATATTTAGACCCAAATGACACCCATCTCCAAACATTTCTTCAAACAACGTTATATCTCTTGGAGTCGATATTATTAATATATCTTTTATTCCTGCTAGCATAAGAACTGACATTGGATAATATATCATTGGTTTATCATATATAGGTAAGGCTTGTTTTGAAACTGCCTTTGTTATTGGATATAATCTTGTTCCAGATCCTCCTGCTAATATAATACCTTTCATTGTTACATTTCCCCCTCTAAGTATTCTTTTAGTGATTCTTCCCAGTTTCTAAATGAATTAAGTCCAACTAATTTAAGCATAAAATTATCAAGAACAGAATATTTAGGTCTTGGTGCTGGTCTTTTAAACTCTTCACTAGTTACTGGATTAACTTTTATATCTATATTTTTTATCTCAAATATCTTTTTAGCAAAATCATACCAAGTACAACTTCCTTCACAAGTTGCATGATACGTTCCATAGTACTCTGTATAAATTAATGACACTATCGCTTTTGCCAAATCTACAGTACTTGTTGGGCTTCCATATTGATCATTTACAACATTAAGTTCATTATTTGTTTTTGATAAATTAATCATGGTTCTTACAAAGTTATTTCCTTCTCCATATAGCCAGGCTGTTCTGACTATAAAATATCTTGAGCAAAACTCTTTAGTAAATTTTTCGCCTAATAATTTACTTTTTCCATATATTGAATTTGGGCAAGTAATCTCATCTTCTTTGTATTGAATATTTACTTCTCCATTAAATACATAGTCAGTAGATACTTGTACAAATTTAGCTCCTATTTTTTCACATGCTATTGCTAAATTTTTAACTCCTAATGCATTGATTTTATATGCATTGTCTATATCTTCTTCACATAAATCTACCGCTGTATGAGCTGCACAGTTAATAACTACATCTGGCTCATTACCTAAAATAAGTTGATTAACACTATTTGTATCAGTTATATCTAGCTCTTTTCTATTAACTGCTATAACTTTACATTGTTTATTTTTACTTATTTCTTTATTAATTTGCTTTCCTAATTGACCCTTCGCCCCTGTTATTAATATCTTCATCTAAATCACTCCGAACTTGTTTTTTGTCAAAATAAAAAGAATGCATACTCATTCTCTTAACGTACTTTAACGGTATTTTTTTATAATGCTGTCCTACCTTATATCCTAAAAATCTAAATCCAGTTTCTATTATTAAATGTGGTATTAAATAAGCTTTTTTATTATTAATTAAATATTTAATAGCTTCTTTCACAAATTTAATTCCCTCAGATTCTGATTTAATTTCCTTAAAATATTCCCTACTATCAACAAATACTACACCTATATCAAAATTACGTTTAAATTGTTGAATATAACTATATTTATGAGAATGAATAACCATAGCTTTAGACGCATAATATGATTTTTTATTATCAAATATAAATTTTGATGCTATAATCATATCTTCATTCATTATAGTTTCCTCAGGAAATCCTCCAATTCTCCAAAATTCATCTTTTATAAAAGCTGAACAAACATTACTGAAGAAAAATGTTTTAACCCCCAACATATCTATATCTTCTTTAGATTTAACTATATCTTTATCAGGATAATTAAAACTTCTCGAAAATGATTCAACAACTCCAGAATCCTCTCTTGGCAACTGTCTTCCATAAGAACAAACTATATTTTCCTTTCCTAAAGGACTTACTATTTCTTCTATAAATTTATTGTTTTTAGGATACGCATCCTGAGTCATAAAAACTAAAATATCTCCTACAGCCTTTTTTGCAGCTCTATTCCTAGTGCCACCATGATCAAACTCATTTTGTGATATTTCTATAAATTTAACATTTTTATATTTTTTACATATATTTTCTATATCGTCTTGCGATTTAGTATTTATAATTATAATTTCATGAGGAGATACAGTTTGGTTATTTAATTTAATTAAAAGACTTTCTATGTACGCTTTTGAATTTCTAGTTGGTATTATTACACTTACCTTCATACTTTTTCCCTTACTTTTTTAAAATTATTTTTTAAAAACAATTTTTCTTATTTTGTAATTTATTCAATATATATATTTTATATTATTTTTATGTATATTTAAACAATTAGCGATAAGAAAAAAACATATTCGCACGACAAAAATCGACATATCCAAGTATTTACAATTTGATTATGCCGATTTATATAATTTAATTTAATCTATTTTTCTTATAATCTTATTTGCACATAATCCTGAGAATGTCCAGAATAATATAGATGTTCCTACAAAACTATCATTAAACAGACCTTGTATAACATATGCAATCATTCCTATTGCAAATACATAAAGGTATTTATCATTCTCTTTATCTATGCAATTATAATAAAATCCTCTAATAAGATAGAATATCACTCCAATTAATCCTATAAGCCCTATTAATCCACTCCCATAAGCCATACTTATATACCAGTTATGAGGCTTATCTATAACCTCTCCATATGTACTTATACCTCCATCTTTATCTGTACTTAAAAATACATATGGGAAAGTATCAAATCCATGACCTACTATCGGCTTATCATTTATTAAATCTATAGTTTTTGTCCATATATTTAAGCGATCTGTACTCATCTCATTGATTTTTTTAAATATTTCCTTATCTCTCATTCTTACTATAGAAGTCTGTGAGTTTTCTTCTATTAATTTATTTTCTTTATTTAAATTATGAGAATACAAAAATATTGAAATAGATAAAAATACTACAGTTACTATAGATACAGTATTAAAGAATTTTTTTTCATTTATAAATTTCATAAATATCAAAAGACTCCCAAATATAAATATAACTAGCGGTATTATAATTGGCGAAATCTTATGCATTTTTACTAAGATAGCAAAAGATTCTTCATATACCTTTGAATTAATCTTCATTAATATAATACTTATCACTGCATTAATATCTATCATTATACACGTCCATTTAAATACACTTTTTTTATCATCTGTAAATCTAAATCCTAATACTAATATAATAGGTGTTATTAATAACATAGTTATAAATCCACCTGATGATATAAGTGAAATAGTCATAGTAAATGAAAGAACTGTTCCTACTAATAATAGTATTTTTCTCTTTTTATCTTCTTCTAATAATAAATACATAAAACTTACACTAAAGATAACAGCTCCTGCTGCACTACCAAAGTTAAAGTGATATAAAGTCGTAAAGAACTCTCCACCTGCAGCTCCATTTGCACCTATCATAGCTTGTACAAATTTTAATTGAAGTACATCAAATCCAAAAACTTTTACTACGCTTAGTATTGTATTTATAATTAAGAATGGAAATAGTATAAAATAGAAAAATTTATAGTATTTTTCTTCTATATCCATATTATATAATGCAAAGAATATAGTTAAATAGCAAAACCATGCTAAAGAACCCTCATATCTATCAAAATTTCCAAATAGAGCTATATCTTTATATTCAGATAATAACGAAGATAGCATTATCCCCACTGCTAGTATAAGAACTATTATATTTAATTTATTAACTTTTATTTCTTCTTTTAGAGCCACTACTTTATACATAAACAATGTAAATATAGCTCCTGTTCCTAAATATAAAGTCATAGTCTTATAGAAATTAAATATATCTAGTTTTTCACCTGTTGCATATGAATTGTTAAGAAAAACTGGACTATAACTAATACTTATATGTTTATACATTATTATAGGTATAATACCTAACATAAATAATGAAATAAACATAATTATCTTATTTATTAATTCTATCTTACTTTCTGCGTAATATTTGTTTAACATATTTTACTCCCTCTAATATGATATTTAACATATATCTGATAATATTTTGTTTACGTTTTCTTGATATTGTTCTGGTATCCCTAACTCAACTGCTTTTGTTAAAACTTCTTTTGCTTTAGTATTTTCTTTATTTTTATAAAGATTTTCTCCATATGTAATTAAAAATCCTACATTATTATTATAGCTAGAATTTAACTTTAGCATATTTTCAAGTTCTACTTTAGCTTTATCTACTTGTCCTAGTGACGTATATACTTGAGCTTTTTCAAATTTTAATGCAGAACTGTCTCCATACTCTTTTTCTAAAGTTTCTATCTTTTGTATTGATTTTTCTAACTCTATACCCGTACTTATAGATTTCTGAATTTGTGCATAAATTTTATAATTTTCTTTTCTTTTAGACACTTGTTCTCTCCCTTGATATGCACAGTATCCAAATGATACAATTACTACTAATGATATCGAAATTAGAATTTTATTTGTTATTTTCATTTCGCCCCTCCTTATTGTTGATATATTCCTCTAATATAATATACTAAAGTGGTATATTATGATTGTCAATAGAATGATATAAAAATAAGCCTTGATTTATCAATTGATAAATCAAGGCTTATTGAGTTTTTATATTCTACTTAAACAATTTAATTTAGAAATTATTTGTTTAATCCTAATAAGTTAACTAATTTACTCATTACTGTTGAAGAAACACCGTTTCCTACTTTAGATAATTTTCCGTTAGCTTTTACTATTCCTGATACAGCATTAGATTGATCTTTTGTTAAATCATTAGTTGCTAATACTATAGGTGCAGCATTTTTACCAGCTAAAGCTGCAACAGATAATGCATCTATTAATTTTCCGTTTCCTTCAGCATATCCATCTTTAGCTACATAAACATTTCCAGTAGATAAAACTGAGCTATAATTTTTTATAACGTTAGCATTAGTTTCATGTCTATCATCACCAGAAGTTCTAGTAGTGCTAGTAACATTAGCTTCTTGTAAATCTCTTAGTACTTGAGTAGAAACTTTAGAAGTTCCTCCTATAACACCTACAGTTGTAGTATGGTGTTTTTCGAAGAAGTTCTTAGCATCTTTAGTTAATCCTTTTGCAGGAGTTACTATTATTGGTGCTACAGCATTTCCTGCAGTTTTAGCTGATGCTATTGAAGCTATACTCATAGCATCTGCTTCACCATCTCCACCTACTACGAATGCATCTGCAGCTGTTGTTCCTGCAGTTTTCATCATTTCGTCAGCTATTTCAGTAGATGTTGCATATCTATCATCACCTGCTAATCTTACTATGTTAGCATTCATTTCTTTTATTAATTGAGCTTCAACGTCTTTAGATATAACGTTAGTTCCACCAACTAAGTATATAGTTGCTTTTTCGTCAACAACTCTTTTTATTTCAGTCATTGTATCAGCTGATATTGAATTTTTCTTAGTTAATAATAATGGAGCTTTCTTTTGCTTAGCTAAAGGAGCTGCAGCTAATCCATCAACTATTGCATCTTCACCAACTAAAACTACTGCTCCAGCTTTGTCTTTTGATGCTGTTGCAGATTCGTTATATTTAACGTATCCTTCTTTACTTATTTCTACAGCTGTAGAGAATCTATCTTGTCCAGCTAATATAGTGTATTTTCCACTGTTAGCAGTTACTTCAGTAGTACCTAATAATGCAGTTCTTAAATCTTTTAATTCTCTTTCAGTATTAGATTTTATTACTATTGTAACATTAGTAGCTTTAACACTACTTGCAGCATTCTTTTCTTTAACTGTAAAGTTAACAGTAAGCTTGTATCCACCAGCTTTAACAACTTCTATAGCTGATACAGTATTTGCATCAATTGTTACTACATAAGTTTTACCATTTGCAGTATATTCAGTTGTATTTGAATTATTACGAGCTTTTACTATAGTGTTAACTAAATCTTCACCTTCTACAGTGTATATTCCATCAGTTATATATGCAGAAGCATCTTTTTCTGTAGTAGTTCCATTTCCATGGAATTCATATTTAGCTATTTCTTCAGATGGTATATCATTTTCTACAACTTTACCAGTTTCTAAAGTTTTGAATCCAACAACTTTTTTACCAACTTCAGCGTTAGCATCTGCAGAAACTTTATTTCCGTCTTTATCTACTGGTTGAGTTAAGTCTAATTTATAATCATCTGTAGTTAATTCTATTGGATCTACATCAGTGTTTGTTAATGTTATAGTAGCTGAACTAGTAGCATGAGCTACTGTTGCTATATTAGCATTAGCAAATGTTAAACCAGCTAATTCAGCAGGAGTATATTTAACATGTTGATTTTCTTCTGTAGCAACTATATCTCCGTTTGATAAAACTTTATGTCCTTTATCTACTATAGATAAAGTTAAAGCAACACCATCAACTTTATTATTTTCTATTAAAGTTCTTAATTGAGATACGTTTTCTATTACAGTTGTTCCATTTGCAGTTATTTTGTAAACAGAGTTTTGGAAGTCTTCTGTAGCTCTACCATTTTCTCCATCTTCTCTTGAATTTGTGTATCTAGTGTTTAATTTTTCTTGTACCTCAGCTATTAATTTAGCTTCATCTGTAACTGTTTCTGTGTCAAGTTTAGCAGCGAATGCTGGTGCAACTGTAGTTGCAACTGTAGCAGCAGCCATAACCATTGCTATGTTTTTTTTCTTTAACATATTGTATTTCCTCCCCTATATTATATTAATTACATCTCTTATATGTAAATTAACCGTTATAATCGTATTTCTCACTCCTTTATGATAATATATTATAATTTTAATTTCAATCATTTTATACAATTTTCTTGCTACTTTTTTCCTACACATTTCGACATTTTTCGCTAATAAAGTATATTTTTAGCATTTTTGTTTTTAAAAATATGTTTTTAATCCTTTTTGTTTACAACATTTTCCTACCTTTTTAAAACATTTTATTCATTCCAGAAAAATCTAATTTATTTTTTTATTTTCCTATTCATTTTTTTTCGACATTACTGTATAATATTAATTACGTTATGAGAATTAAAAAACATCTCTTTAACGTATTTCTCACAATTTAGCTAAAACAAATAGAATTAAATCCTATTTGTTTTAGCTTTTTTTCTATTTAAAGACATTTTTTTATATTATAGATAACATATTTCTCCATAATTTATTAAAATTTACTTATTTCCAATATATCAATATATTATTTTAAATTTTATATTATATTTATAAATTCAAAAGCTATCTTAAAATTAAGATAGCTTTCATATTGTTTTCTATTTTTTTGTATTTACATTAATAGTTATTACTTTCTTGTAATCTCCACTTATTACTTTAACTAATATATGCCCTTCTGTTTCTCCTGGTACATTTACTGTTGTGTTATTTGTAATAGTAGCTCCAAAGTCTGTACTAATTTCTATAGTAGCAAGTGTTCCTGTACCATTTTCTATTGTAAATTTAGGTTTATCTGAACTTGTTCCTGGCGTATAAAGAACAGTTCCTCCTGAACCAGTTATAGTTAATCCTTCTACTATATTTTTACCTGAATCATTAGTTATATTAAATATTTCTTGTATCGGATTATATGTAGCATTAACTTCTTTTACATCCTCTATAGTTTTCAAACTCATATCTGTTATTTTAGGCGTAGTATCTTTAACTGTTATATATATAGAATTTTTTAAAACACCATTAAAGTATACCTTTATAGTTGTACTTCCTTGTTTAATTGCTTTTATTTCTATATCCCCACCAGATATTTTATTAACAGTAGCTATTTTAACATCATCTGACATTATTTCATATCCACTATTTGTAAGCGTAGATGGATTAGTTAAATTAGTTGTTATATTTTCAACTAAATAAGATCCATTATAACCATTTAAGTTTAATGTAACAGTTTCATCAGTTGCTCCGCTGTAAACATCTAAAGTTGTATCTTTTTCTTTGTCTTTTAATTCTAATTTCCATGAAGTTGATTCAGTTACTTTTTTTACACTTATATATAATGTTGACCATACTGTCGTTCCATTTTTAAATTGTATTGATGAAGTTCCTTCATTAATTGCATTAGATGTTACTACAACATTAACTTCTCCTTTTTCATTTGTATCTGCATTTGCTGTCACTTTAGCTATTTCAAGAGGATTAGTTCCCGTAGTGATAACAGCTTTATCAGCCATGTTAAAGTTATGTGCTTTAAATGGATCTCCGTATTGATCTTTAACTGTAGCTGTTAAATTTAAAGATGTTCCATTCTTTAAATCAACACTTGATTGTGATAAAGACATTGAAGAAGCTTCACGAGCATCAGCTACAACTGTAACAGTAAATGTCTTATTTACAGTTCCATTAGATATAGTTATTGTAGCACTTCCTGTTGAATTAGCTCTTAATGTATTTTTAGTTGCTCCAGTACTATCTACACTAACTACTGCTACATTTGATGATTTAACAGTAAATTTACTATCTGCACCTTTCATAGCTGCATTAGCTACATCTACGTTATTATTACTGCTATCAGTAGCTTTAACATCAACTATAGTAGCATTTTCACCTTCAACTAATTTAGTTCCATTTAATGTTACGTTTCCATTATTTAATTTAAAAGATGTTATATCTTTATATTGATTCGATTTATCTACTACTTCAACGTATTGTTTTAAACTTTTTAATGTAGTTGAACCTTTTGTAAGCGTAACTTCATAACTATATATATCATTAATTTTTAATCCAGAAGTCTTTAATTTACCATCTGAAGAAGTTGATTTAGGTGTAACTCCATCATTATAGAATATAGGTTCATTAGCTTTAAATTCAACTGTCCATCCCAAATCCTTTAACTCAGTTAAAGTTCTCTTTTGACCATTATTTACTGTTAATTCTAAGTACTGAACTCCATTGTTAGCAATCTCTTTAGTAATAGCCTCAACACCAGTTATAGCTGCCCCATATGTAAATGTATGGCTAGTCGTATTACCTAAGTTACTATTTACTTTAACAGTATTAGTTCCATCATAGAATGCACTATTAAACACTACTGTAGCAGTAGTTCCTGAAGAATTTACTGTATATGAAGATACTGAATTTCCACTTATTGTTATATTTGATGAACTTAATTTATTTAAATCAGTTCCTTTTATTTCTATAGTCTTATAATTTACCATTGATACTGAAGAAACTTTTGATTCTACATCAGCTTGAGTATTTTTTATATCATTTACACTTTGAGTTGGTATTCCGTTACCTACTTGTGTTACATTAGTAAATGTCTTATTTGCTAATACAGATTTTTGGCTATTTGATAAGCTGTTTCCAACTATAACTAATGGCGCATTGTTTTTAGCAGCTAAAACACCTACAGCTAAAGCATCTACTAACTCTTCATTATTTTTAACGTATCCAGACTTAGCTATATACATATTATTTAAGTTTTTATTTGTATAGAATTCACTTATAACTCTTGCATTAGTATCATGTCTATCACTTCCACCAAGTCTTGTTTTACTTCCTGGTAAGCTATTCATTATTGAATCAGATACTGAAGATGTTTGCCCTACTATATATGATTTAGATATACTTTCACTATCTATAAAGCTCTTTGCTACAGATACTCCATTTCTAGGATCTGATAGTAATATTGGCATTTTATTGTTTGCAGCTGGTGCAGCTATACTTACTGCATCAGGTAATCCTGTTGCTCCGTTAACTACAGCTATTTGAGATACGTCAGATATTTTATCCATAGCTTTAGCTACTTCTAAAGCTGTTGTATATCTATCTGTTCCTGATATTCTAGTTACTGATATTTTCATTCCTTTTAATTCTGAAACAACATAATCAGAAACAACTGCTGTTCCACCTACTATAGTAACATTTTTAACACCCATTTTAGTTAATCTAGCTTTTGTTGATGCTGTTAATTTATTTTTTTCTGTTACAAGTATTGGAGCATTATTTAATGAAGCATATGGTGTAGCAGTTAATGCATCTACTAATCCCTTATCCCCGTTTATTAATACTGCATTTGTAGCACTACTCCATCCATTTTCACTTACTTTTATAGCTGTTTCATATCTATCAGACCCTGCTAATGAATTATTCGATACAGAAGCTGCATTTGCACTTACAGTAAATGTAGATACGATCATTGCTGTAGCTATTAAGTTCAATATAACCTTTTTTCTCTTTATCATGCTTTTTCTCCCTTTTATATGTTATTTGTTATTTATTTCCTATTTATATATTGATTATTATATATCATTTAAATAGTCATTACAATATATGTTAAGTTATGTTTTAATTTGTAATAAATTTGTAATAAAATTAGTCGCTTTTTAGTTAGATTACGCATTAAATCAGGGTTTCTAGCAAAAAAAGAGTTAAATCTAAGATTTAACTCTTTACTAATTTACTATTTTATTATACCATCAGATCCAACTACTGAACCATCACCTAAAACTACATCATGAGCCATTATTCCATTGTCAGCAAAGTAGTATTTATTTTGATATATAGTTTGGTATCCTGTTGACATTATTCCTTGGTTATTGAAATAATACCAGTTTCCATTTATCATCTTCCATCCAATTTCAACTTGTCCGCTGTTATTGAAATGATACCAATTTGAACCTATTTGTTCCCATCCTACTTCCATTACTCCATTATTATGGAAATAATACCAGTTGTTATTTATATTTTCCCAACCTATTTCCATCTTTCCATCTTTGTGTAGATAGTACCAGTTTGAATTTTGTTTATTCCATCCTGTTTGTATTGCGCCTTTTGAGTTGAAATAATACCATTCTCCTCTTATTCTAGACCATCCATTTTTTTGATAACTTTCATTATCATTTAAATAATACCATTCGTTATTTATTTTTTTCCATCCTGCTGGTATTTTTTCTATACTTATACCATATTTAGATGCTATTTTAGCATTTGTATCATCACTGAAGTTTATTATTACTTCTGTTCCTACTGGAACTTTACTATATAATTCTCTTACTTCGTTATTATGCATTCTTATGCATCCTTCAGTTACATTTTTACCTATTGAGTTTTCATTTATATTTCCATGAATTCCATATGTTGTTCCATGTGTTCCATTTATATTTAGTCCCATCCATCTATTTCCTAAAGGATTATTAGGACTTCCTCCAGCTATTCCACCTGAATAATAAGGTCTATTAACTATTTTATTTACTATTTTCACTTTTCCTTGTGGTGTTGGTGAACTCAATCTTCCTGTTGAAACTCTATACTCTTTTACAAGCTTTTTGTTTACATAGTGTCCCATTGTATTTTTCTTAGAGTTTACTACTAGTAGATGTTGACTATCAGCATATGATAGACCTGATGCCCCTCCTAGAATTAAACAAACAGCCATTGAGGCTGTTAAAAATTGTTTTACTTTTTTAAACATTTTTTCTCCCCCATAAAAAATATATACTATATTTTTTTAATAAAGATAATAATTAATAAACAATTATAAATTGGTTATTTATTAACTTATCAATTGTAAAATTATTACAATTGAGAGTTAATTATACCATTAAATCATTATAGTATCAAATTAATACTATAAAAAAAATAATTCGTCACTATATATCTTAATACCTTTTTAGATACAAGAAATTTTTAGTAACGAATTATATTTTATATTATATGAAGTGATAGTGCCGATACTATAACTCCCGACAACATATTTCCTAATAATACACCTATTAGTGCATCTTTTATTCTCATTCTAAGAATTGATGCTATTGCAGATGCTGTCCATGTACCTGTAGTTGGAAGTGGTACTCCCACAAATAATATTATCCCTAATACTGATACATTTTTTAATCTTCTTATTCCAGATTTTATTTTTTTGTCAATTTTTCCAACTAACGTTTGAAATTTCTTTTTTGTTCTTAAATATTGTAATATATGTCTAAATGTTAATATTAAAGGTATCGAAATTAACGTTGAACCTAAAACACTGACTATATATACCCCTATAGGATTTAAATCCATAGCTATACCTATTGGTATTGCACCCCTTAACTCTGTTACAGGAAGCATTGATAAAAACATTATTTTTAAATATTCCAATGTTTTCCTCCTATTATGTTTTTTATTTTTTCTTCGTCTATGCTATACATCATAAATGATATTATCGAAAATACTGTTACAGATAAGTTCCTATACGTAAACCAGCAATGAAGTTGAGAATGATTTTTTAATACTGCATACCATACAAAAGGCATTAATCCTATTAATAAAATTGGTAAGCATTTTATTATCATTTCTATATCTTTTCTAAATAATATCATCATAACTACCCATATTACTAATATTACAACAAATATTTTCATAGTAAAATCATTAAATATTAACTCCCAATTAAATTTAATTACATCCATAGTTGTAAGAACTTCTTTTGAACCTGTTGCTGATGTTCTTACTAATATTTGACTTATAGCATCTTTAATTACATTTTGTTTTAAAACTAAACTTGCAATTACCCATTTGCTCGCCCATACTATTCCATAACCTAATGCCCATATTATTGAAGATTTAATTATTTCTAATAAATTAGACATTCCTGATCTTAATTTATTTTTCTTAGATTTTTGTATTAGCAATATATAAGTAGTAAGTGGTATGCCTAATGTTATTAGCGGTACTGTTAGTAAATCTAAAAAACTTGCTACTGAACCTATTATAAAAAATAGATATACTGATAACTTGTTTTCATCAATTTTTTCATATAATAATAATACGGTTATCATTGCTATAAACATTACATAAAACATACTTGAAAATTGTAATGATAAAGGTACTATAGAGAACATAACTAGCATCATGGAAAGAAAGAAGCTTAGCATGATTTTTAAATCTAGTTTTTTCTTTAATAAGTAACTTACAGTCATAAACAATAAAAATAATACACAAGTGTTAATAAATCTTATTTCTGAATAACTAAAAAATAATAATAACGGTCTTAAAATAGTTAAATACCCATGCCAGTATCTACTATAACTTTCTTTTGTAGTGTGTCCTGGCATTGTTATAGATTTTTCTAGATTTTGTATTTTATCATTTTCTCCAGGTCTTCCTACTATTGTATGAGGATTTTCTAAAGCTGATTTAATAGGACTATTATTATCTGCTGCTAATGCTAAATTTAACATCCATGCATCTGTAAAATTATCTAGTTGATTTGCTACGCTTGTTGATAATACTCTTGGATAAATTCCTTCTGTTTGAAATTGTTCTAAAGATTCACCAACATGCCATCTTATTCTTTTATTTGGTATAGAATATGATATAGACATAGTAGTTAAAAAAGTGGCTATTAACAATACATATATTATAAATAAATTAAAACTCTTTTTTGTGAATTTTAATACATTACTATTTTGTTTCATTATTTTCCTCCTATTTTTAACTATCTATTTTTGTTACTTTCTATCATATTAAGAGCAATTTCATAAAATTGATCTGAACGTTTTTTAACAGTATCTAATATAAGTCCACATGCAAATGATACTAAAGCACATACTAAGAATCCTACTGCCACTATAAGTGTTGGGAATTTTGGTACAAGTCCCGTTTTAAAGAATCCTATTAATATAGGTGCAAACATTCCTCCACTTAATAAAAGTAATATTAAAGATATGATTCCAAAGAATGAAAGTGGTTTATAGTCTTTATATAAATTTAATATAGTTTTTAATACTTTAAATCCATCTGCAAATGTATTTAATTTTGATTCACTACCTTCTGGTCTATCTCTATATGCTATTGGAACTTCTCCTATTAAAAACTTTTTATCTAATGCATGAATACTCATTTCTGTTTCTATTTCAAATCCTTTTGATAAAACAGGGAAAGATTTTACAAATGTTCTATTAAAAGCTCTACATCCTGTCATTATATCTTTTATATTACTTTTAAATATTTTGTTAATAAGCATTCTGACTAATTTATTACCTAAGTTGTGAAATGGTCTTTTATTTTCTTCAAAATAAGTGCTTGATAATCTATCTCCTATCGCCATATCAGCTTTTCCTTCTAATACGACTTTTGCAACTCTATAAGCATCTTCTGCTGGATATGTATCATCTCCATCAACCATTATATAGCAGTCTGCTTCTATATCTCTAAACATACTTCTTACTACGTTGCCTTTTCCTTGACGATATTCTGGTACTACTATTGCACCTGCTTCTTTTGCTATTTGAGCTGTATTATCTTTTGAATTATTATCATATACATAAATATCCGCTTGAGGTATTACTTTTTTAAAATCTTCTACAACTGCTTTTATTGTAAGTTCTTCATTATAACAAGGTACTAAAACAGCTATTTTTTTCATAGTTATCTCCCTTCTTTATCTAACTTATTATCTACATTTAATTTATTATCTACCGTACTTTTAAAAATAATTAATTTACTAAATATAAAATTAAGTACTACTACAACTACATTAGTAGTTATTTTTACTATAAAATCGTTTATAGCCATTAAATCTATCATTACATACATAAGCCCCATCTCTGTAGCTCCAGATAATATTCTACAACTTGCAAATGATGTGAATTCTTTTATAAGGAATTTAAAATTTGTTTCCTTACTTTCAAACACAAAAAATTTATTTGTTATATATGCAAATAACACTGCTACAAGCCATGCTATAGAATTTGCTACTAAGACATCTAACCTTATTATTCTTGTAAAAAATAAGTATGTTACTATATTAACTATAGTTGATAATACTCCAAAAACTAAATAAAGTATCGTCTCTTTATACTTCTCAAAAAGTGTCATTTAAACCTCCTTATACAAGTTTTTTCAACATTTTTTAGTATATCATATATGCTAATATAAAAAAAGAAGTTACCTATATTAAATAGCTCTTAGCTATTTATTAAGGTAACTTCTTTTTATCATAGTTTTCGTTTCGTTCAAATTTTATTTCCCTAAGATTATTTACTCCCCAGCAAAAATCATTAAGATACATCTATCTATGTATTTACACGTGTGATTTCTATGTTTCAATTATATTTTCAAATATGAATTTACACAATAAAATTCATTCTTCTTTTTTCGACAATTGCATCTAGATATTTTCCTGTATTATTTGATTTTGCAACAATCTTGTTAGTCGTTTTTTGTCGAAACTTTATACCATTAAAGGTGAAATAACAGTTTGTATTGTCTTTAATAATTTTTGTAAATTTGCCTTATCTGTTCCTTCTGGTAAACTATTAATTTTATTATTTATATCACTCATTACCTTTAATGCTTCTTCTTTTGTAAGTTCTCCCTTACTATACTTATCTAATAATCCTTTAAGTTCGCTAACTTTTTGATTTATTGCATCTAACGTAGCAGTTATTTCAGTTACTTTATTTGATATTCCATCTATTGTATCTTTTGCTTTTTTTAATGTCTCTATCATTGGTGTTACTTTTGTCATTATCTTTTCAAAATCTTCTTTTATTTTATCTAATGGTATATTCTCTGCCATTTGACTTATTTGAGTTAATAGCGTTTCCATTTGATCAGTATTTAATAATCCACCTTTATAAGCTTCTAATTGTTGTCTTAATAAATCAATTTTATTTATTGTAGCTTCAGTATTATTTATTATTAAAATTAATTTATCTATTTGTGTTTTAATATTCTCTATTGATTTTGTTAAGCTTTCCTTTTTATCTCCATCATCCATACTATCTATTATCGTTTGAGCTTCACTTGCTATAACTAAAGCTCTTTCAAGTCTATCTACTCTGTATTCGCCATCTTTTCCAATTGATATAGTATTTACTAATTTATCTAAACTACTTGATAAAACCATATTAGTTGGAGCTACTTTTACAGCTTCTCTAGCTTCTTTTTCTATTTCATAAGTTTGTAAACCTATCTCTCTTTGTATTCCTGAATTTCTCAAGCCTGTATCTATTACTTTTATAGCTTTGTCTACTGTTTCACTATTTGCTTTTTCTGATCTATTATTATTTTTTATTTTGTCATTTATTTTTTCAATTTCATCTAGTTTCATCTTTATTTTGTCTTCTTTAGAACCTATCCTCTTAGCTTCACCTACACAAGTTTGGCTTATTCCTCCACCAACTTGAACTATGTTACCTTTTTGTTTGTCTAAAAGTATGAATTTTTGATTATCACTTAATGCATTTCCTGCTAATACTATTGGTGCTTTTTTGATTGCAGCTAATGCTCCTGCTGATAATGCATCTATAAGTTCATCTTGTTTATTCATACCACCTTTAGTTATAAATACGTTTTCTAAATTTTGATTATTATAAAACTCTTCTATTATTTTAGCGTTAGTATCGTATCTATCTTGACCACCTAATCTTTTTGAATTAGGTAATTTATTTTGTAAAATATCAGATAAAACTCCATTTTGACCTATTACGTATGCGTTATCTATAGATTTTGAATTAATCCACTTTTCACTATCACCTAAGCTATCTTTTTGAGATAAAATTATCGGCATATTTTCCATACCTGCAATAGAACCTATTGAAACTCCATCTGCTAATCCTTTTATTCCATTTACTATTGCTACTTTTTTTATAGCTTTCTTTTCATCTATTTTTTTAGCTATATTTAAAGAAGTTTCATATCTATCTTTTCCTGATATTCTTTCTATAGTTATTTTTAATAAATTTAATTCTTTTTCTATTGATTTGCTTATAGCACTTTCTCCACCTATTATATATACCTTTTTAGCTGATAATCTTTTTATTTCTTTTTTTGTTTTTTCATTTAACTTTCCATTACTTGTTAAAAGTATAGGAGCATTCTTTTGAGCTGCAAGTGCTGTTGAACTTAAAGAATCTGCTATTGATGATGAATTTACAAGTACAACTTCATCAGATTTATCCCATCCATATTCACTTACATTTACTGCTGTTTCGTATCTGTCTTCACCTGCTAATTTAACATCATTTACTGTGTCTGTCTCATTAGCAAATGTTGATACAGGTAAACTTCCTGCTCCTATTGCAACTACTGCACTTATAGCTATTGCCTTTTTTTGCTTTTTATTCATTTGTCAGTCCCCCAAAATTTTTATTTTTACTCTGTATTACAAATTGAAGTGCTTTATATAATTACATAAATTTTTATTTTAAATATAATTATAATTATATTTATATTAATCAAAATAGTTAACTAAGTCAATAACTCTACCTAAATTTATTTTTTACTCCCCAAAATATTAAATTGTAAGCTAGCGAAAGTATGAAAAAAAAATATTCCTTTCATTTGTAGGCGCCTTTTGCCTACATGAAAGAAATATTTTATTTCAGACTGAGCGAAATCACAATATTATATCTACTCTTTATCTACTGCTACTTCGTTATTTATTTTTTCATCATATCCATTAGGATTCATACTTTGCCATTTCCATGAGTCTTGGCACATTTCATCTATTCCATATTTTGCTTTCCATCCTAGTTCTAATTCAGCTTTAGATGGGTCTGCATAACACATAGCTACATCTCCTGCTCTTCTTTCTACTATCTTATATGGAACTTCTCTATTACTTGCTTTTGAGAATGCTTTTACTAAATCAAGTACACTATATCCATTTCCAGTTCCTAAGTTATAAGTAACTAACCCTGGATTTTGCTCTAATTTTTCTAATGCTTTTATATGACCTAATGCTAAATCAACCACATGTATGTAATCTCTTACTCCTGTACCATCATGAGTATTATAGTCATCTCCAAATACACTTAATTCTTTTAATTGACCTATTGCAACTTTTGTTATATATGGCATTAAGTTGTTTGGAATTCCATTTGGTTCTTCTCCAATTCTACCACTTTTATGCGCTCCTACTGGATTAAAGTATCTTAAGATAGCTATATCAAGAGTTTTATCTGCTTTAGCTATATCTCTTAACATGTCTTCTATTATAAGTTTTGTTCTTCCATAAGGATTTGTCACTGATAATGGAAAATCTTCTAAAATTGGACAAGTATGTGGATCTCCATATACTGTTGCTGAAGAACTAAAAACAAACTTCTTAACGTTATTCTCTTTCATTAAATCTAATAAAACTAATGTATTAATTAAATTATTGCTATAATATTCTAATGGCTTAGTAACAGACTCCCCTACTGCTTTTAATGCTGCAAAATGTATTACAGAGTCAATTTTATTTTCTTTAAATACAATATCTAATTTTTCTTTATCTGTTATATCTATTTCGTAAAATTTCGTTTTTTTCCCTGTTAATTCTTCTATTCTACTTATTACTTCCTTATTACTATTGCAAAGGTTGTCTACTATTACGACTTCATATCCTTCTTCTAAAAGTTCTATACTAGTATGACTTCCTATATATCCTGCCCCTCCAGCTACTAACACTGCCATAGTATATCTTTCCCTTCTTTCTGCTTTTTAAATTGTTTTTTATCTTATTGTTTATAATACTTACTATTTATATTAGACATTATATATTTTTTTGTACTACTTTTTCCATATACTCCATTAGTTCATTTTTTAACTCATCTCTTTTTAATGCAAAATCTATTGTTGCTTCTAAAAATCCTAGTTTATCTCCAACATCATATCTTCTTCCTTCGAAGTTATATGCATATATTGCTTCTCTTTCTCCTAGAGTTTTTAGTGCATCTGTTAATTGTATTTCTCCACCTTTTCCTGGTTCTTGATTTTCTAATATATTAAATATTTCTGGTGTTATTATATATCTTCCTAATATTGCTATGTTTGATGGAGCTTCTTCTACTGCTGGTTTTTCTATCATATCTTTTACTTTATATACTTTATCTTCTATGTGCTTTACATCTAATATTCCGTACTTACATGTGTCTTCTTTAGCTACTTCTTGTACTCCTAGTATTGAAGTCTTGTATTCATCGTATGCATTTATTAGTTGTTTTAAACAAGGTGTTTGTGAATCTACTATGTCATCTCCTAGTAAAACTGCAAAAGGCTCATTTCCGATAAAGCTCTTTGCACAGTATATTGCATGACCTAAACCTTTTGGTTCTTTTTGTCTTATATAATGTATATTTACCATGTTAGATATGTCTCTTACCATTTCTAACATTTCTGTTTTTCCTTTTTGCTCTAATTCTAACTCTAATTCAACAGATTTATCAAAATGATCTTCTATCGATTTTTTATTTCTACCTGTTATTATAAGTATTTCTTCTATTCCTGAATTTATTGCTTCTTCTATTATATATTGTAAAGTTGGCTTATCTACTATTGGAAGCATTTCTTTAGGCTGAGATTTTGTTGCTGGTAAGAATCTTGTCCCAAGCCCTGCTGCTGGTATTATCGCCTTTTTAACTGTCATTTTTATCTTTCCTCCATTTTTAAGTTTTATCAACTTAATATATCATATTTCTTTATATTTTTTAACTACTTTTCATTTTACATCTACTTATTATACCACAAAATCCAAATAAAAATTTTATCGTAAATATAAAAAATCCATGAAATTACTATTTAAGCTATTTCATGGATTTATATTATTTATTTTTAAATTATTTATTTAAAAAATCTATAGCTCCTTGAGCTATCACTGCACATCCTTTGTATAATACTTCATCGTTAATATGTACCTTTGAATTATGAAGAGGATATATTGTTTCATTTTCATATATAGTATTTATTGCGTAATATACTCCTGGAATTTTTTCAAAATAGTACGCTGCATCTTCGCTTCCCATAGCACCTTTAGAATTTTCTATAATAGAATTTTTTCCAAGTATATTATTAGATGTATTTATAATCATATCTGTCATTTCATTATCATTATAAAGAGCTGGATGTCCAAAACTATATTTATATTCATATCTTCCATTCATAGTTATTGTAACGCCTTTAATAATTTCTTCTAGTCTTTTTTTTATAAAGTTTCTAGAATAATTTTCCAAGCATCTAACTGTTCCGATTATTTCAACGTAATTAGGAATTATGTTTGAAACAGCAGATTTAGGTTGCTCACTCTTAATATTTGATATACTTAAAACAATAGGATTTTGTACGTCATTTTCTCTAGTCAATATTCCTTGAATCATATTCATAACTTGATTTGCCATAAATATAGGGTCCTTTGTTAATTCAGGAGTTGATGCATGCCCTCCCTTTCCTATTATCTTTATATAAAATTTATCTGAAGATGCCATCATACCACCTTTTTTAACTACGAGTTGACCTGCTCTTAAATTTGGCATCATAATCACATGCTGTGCAATCATTGCATCTACTTTTGGATTTTTTAGAACTCCTTCTTCTATCATACACTTAGCTCCATCCCCAGTTTCTTCTCCTGGTTGAAATATAAGTTTAACTCTTCCGTTTAATTCTTCTTCTTTTTCTTTTAAAATTTTAGCTGCTCCAAGTAACATAGCTGTGTGTACATCATGACCACAAGCATGCATATTTCCGTTTTTTGATTTAAATTCAACATCAGTTTGTTCTTTTATAGGTAATGCATCCATATCAGCTCTTAACGCTATTACTTTTCCATTTATATTTTTTCCTATAATAGCACTAATACCTGTACAATTTTTAAACTCTTTAAATTCTATATTCATATTAGTTAATTCATTCTTAATATATTCTATTGTTTTATATAAATTTAACCCAATCTCTGGTATTTGATGTAAATCTCTTCTACATTTCATCATATAATCATTTAATTTCTTTGCACTTTCTAACACAATTTTGCCTCCTAGATTTATAAGTCATATAATCTTTAATTAATTTTAATTTGAGTTATACTTATTGTATGATTAAATTTTACTATCGATTGAATTATTTTAAAAATCTATAATATTTATATATATCCATAAATATTCTTTATATGTAATTTATTAATATAATTTAAGGAGGCTTAAAATGAAACTTGAACAAGTCATTTATGCATTAGAAATTGCTAGTGTCGGTTCTATATCAAGAGCTGCAAAGAACCTACTCTTAACCCAACCTAACTTAAGTGCTTCTATGAAAAATTTAGAAGATGAAGTTGGTTTTAAAATATTTGAAAGAATACCTAGGGGTGTTATTGTTACATCTAAAGGAAAAGAGTTTTTGAAATACGCACAATCAATTTATGAAAATATAGAAAATATAAATTCAATAAGTTTAAATAATAATACTTTATCACCTGTAAGCTTTTCATTATCCACTCAGTCTTTCTCATTTATTATGGATAAATTTTTAAGCTTACATTCTTCTTATAAAAATTACTTAACTCACTTTAAGATAAAACACTCACATTATTTTGAGGTATTAGATGATGTCGTTAGAAAAAATGCTGATATAGGTATAGTATCTATATCTGATGAACATATTAACTTATGGCAAAAGTTATTTAACTCTAAAAATATTGAATTTAATCCAATTACCTCTGGATGCCTAAAAGGGTATATCTTAGATACTCATCCTTTATATTCTAAAGAAAAAATAGTCTTAGATGACTTGTTTGATTATACATTAGTTACATGCAATCATGATGATTATAATTCTTTGTATTCTAGCGATGTTTTTAAGAATGAATTACTGCCATTTAAAAATAAGATTTTAGTTTCTGATTATGGAGCTCTTGTTTATACAATGAACTCTTTAAATGCTGTTACTCTTATTCTTAAACTTAAAAATAGTAAAACAAAATTATCTTTTGGTAATTCTAATACTGGTCGATATATAGATATATATGATTTGCCTAATATAACTTTGGGGTGGATAAAATTAAAAGATTCTAATATGACCTCTGTATCATCTGAGTTTATAAATATACTTACTAAATAAATACATAAAAAAAACACCAGGATCACCTAGTGTTAGCAACTTAAAAAATTAAGCAAATCTATAAGCGGAGTTCTGTATTAGATAATCATCTTTCTAGGCCTATTGTCACCAATAGGCTCAAGCGACCTACCATACCGGAGAGTACGAGCAGCACTCTTTTTATCCTAACTTGGTCTTGCTCCGGGTGGGGTTTACACATGAAACTAGTCACCTAGCCCATAGTGAGCTCTTACCTCACTTTTTCATCCTTACCACAATTAAGTGGCGGTAATTTTCTGTTGCACTGTCCTTAGGATCGCTCCCACTAGGCGTTACCTAGCACCCTTGCTCTATGGAGCTCCGACTTTCCTCACGCAGCAAAATGCTGCCCGCGATTATCTGACTTACTTAATATTCAGTTGACTCCACATATATTATCATAAATTAATATACGTGTCAAAAGTTTTATTTTTACTAATTTGTAATTTTATACTAAAACATCAATTTGTCTAGTTTCTAATATTTCAATTTGTCTTATTTCTGATCTATCTACCAATACCATTTTGGGTCTTCCTGCAAATTTTATTATCATGTTTTCTATCGTATGTTTTCCATTTAGAATAGATTCTACCCAATCTTTTAATTCTTCAAAATTCATTATCTCACTTTTTTTAAATGTACTGCTATGTTCATTTTTGTACTTTAATACTATTGTATTTTTTCTCATCTTACTCAATCCCCTTTACTATTGAATTTGTTGTATTTATATAGATTAAATTTATAAATGAAATTAATCGACTTATTTATCGTGTATACAAGTTACCAATCCAACAGACTGCTGTTTTTGTCTAAGTTTATTATCTTTTTTTCTTTTTTTAATTATGTCTCTTTTTCTTTTCTCTTTTTTCTTCTTACGATTTTTTTGTTGATTTTCATATTTTTTAATTTTCATATTTCTAGTTAAAACTGCATAAATATATCTATATGTATAGGCTTTAGCTTTTGTTATATGCTTATTTAGCAATACACCTATGATATTTACTCCTTCACCATTTAATTTATTTTTTTCCTTTTGTAATAAATTAATATCTACTTCTTTAGATGCGGTAACCAAAATAGTTCCATCTACTAATCTACCAATAATCCCTGCATCTCTAACTTTTGATATAGACGGTGAGTCTATAAATATATAATCATACTTAAATTTTATTTTATTTATAAAATATTTCATTTTATTAGAATCAAGCATCTCATCAGGATTCGGTGGTACATTACCAGATGTAAGAATATGTAGATTTTCGATTTTTTCCCTATCAACGCAATCTTCAAACTTTTTATATCCTATTAAAACATCTGTAAGCCCAAATTTATTATCAATTTCAAAAATTTTATGTATAGTTGGAGTTCTTAAATCTCCATCAATTATTAATACTTTTTTTCCCTGTGTTGCAAAGCTATAAGCTAAATTTGAAACAACAGAGCTTTTCCCCTCATTTTTAGTAGCACTTGTTACTAATATTGTCTTCATCTTTTTAACTGAACCTAAAAATTTAATATTAGTTCTCACAGATCCATATGCCTCAATTATTTCATCTTTTTCACTTAAGTTATTGAAAGGTAATATTCCTAAAACTTGCAATCCTAAGTATTTTATAATATCTTCTGGATTCTTAATTTTGGTATCTTTATACTCAAATAAATGTAATATAAATATACTCATTATTAGTCCTAAAATTATCGCTGCTATTAAATATCCCTTCATTCCTAAAATTTCTCCCATTACAAGCTAATCCTCCATTTGATATTAAAATTCACCAACATTTTTCGCTGAAATCAGCAAAATCATATAGTTAATCCATTGTCTTTGTAATAAATTATTATATCTTTTCTACTTCTTAAATTTAATTTATTAAGTATACTACTTACATGTTTCTTAATTGTATACTCTGTTACATATAAATCATCTGCTATATTTTTATTGTTCATTCCTTTAGCTACTTTTTCTACTACCTCATTTTCTCTTTTAGTTAAGTTGCCTACTTTGTCTATTGATTTGTAACTAATAACGTCTGGTAGTAAATCAACATCATAAAACTTATGTCCTCTCAAAATTCTTTTTACTATATAAATAAATTCATCTTTATCTGAAATACTTAAAATATATCCATCCACACCTAGTTCAATTGTTTTTAAAAGTATTTTCTTATTTTTTCCTGAATCAAATATCATTATCTTTAACTTATTTGATATTTTCTTTATTTCACTAAGTTTATCTAATAAATTTATCTGTTTAGATTTTATATCCACAAAAATGAAATCTAAATTTGTTAAATCTGTTTCATTTAGTTCAGAAACACTTGAAACAGTGTTTATAAAAGATGTTTTAAATATACTCCTAAATAAATTACTTAATGAATCTTTTATCATAAATGAATCTGACATAATCATTACGTTCATATCTTTCCCCCCAATATTACCCTTTATATTATTTCTTAACACTATGCTATACTTATGGTGTGTTTATAGTTATATGTTAATCTATTCTTAACAAAAAACATATTCTCCTAAATGGCCATCTTTTTTGCCCATTTTCATAATACTTTAGGGGGTTATATGGTATACTTTGGTATAATAAAAAGTAGAAGACTTTATAAGCCTTCTACTTTTATAGATTCTCTATTTTTTTATAATTATCTTTTACATAAATTATAATATCTTGTCTACTTCTTAAATCTAGCTTATTAAATATACTACTTATATGTTTTTTTACCGTATACTCTGTTATACATAAACTTTCTGCAACTTCTCTGTTATTACATCCTTTCGATACTTTTTCCATAACTTCTTTTTCTCGTTTTGTTAGCTTATTGTGATTTATACATGATTTACTATTTATAGCTAACTCCATTAGACCAGGATCATAGTATTTTTTACCCTTTGAAATATTTTTAACTATAAAGTCAAACTCTTCTTTATTACAAACATTAGTTATATATCCATCTATTCCATGTTTTACAAGTTTTACAAATAAATTCTCATTTATTGATAAATCTAATGCCATAATCCTTGTATCATCTCTAGATTTACGGTTATCACATATAAATTCAGCTTCCTTTTTATTTTCTAAATCAATTTCTATAAAAATAAAATTATATTCATTTAATTCTTCTTTTTTTATCTCTTCTAAATTTGATATAATTTCTATTGATTTTATATTAAAAGTATCTCTAAACAATACTGCTATTGCTTCTTTCACTATAAATGATTTTGATATTATTAAAACTTTCATGATTTATCCCCCCTATTATGTTATGTTCATTATTTTTATACTTATGTATATTAGACCTATTCTTTAAAAAAAAGGTTAAATTTCCCCTTTTATAACTAGTCTATGGCTACCTATAAACCTAGGTGTACAAGTTATAAGAGTTATATTTTTTTTATCATCCGATGAATTTAACACGTCTACTTTGTCAGGTGTTACAACTTCTGTACTTTTTACCTTATATGTATAATCTCCACTTTTTGTTTTTACATCTATTTCATCCCCGATTTTTATATCTTCTAAATTTGCAAAAAATCTATTATACGTATACGCACTATGTCCTGCTACTGCAAAATTCCCAACTTCTCCTGGCATTTTTGTATCAGTAAAGTGACCAACTGCGTATTTTAATGTGTCTTCATCTGTTCCTTCTCCTATTGCTACCTTTAAATCTATATTTTTTATTTGAAGTATTCCTACTATGTTTTTATTTAATTCTTCTTGGTTTTTACTTGGATTATTTATTCCTTCTTCATAGTTTTTTACTATATTATCATTATTGTGTTTTACGTTTTGATTTAAATATGCTGTAATTATTATTGTTCCTAGACCTAGTATTATTAAAAGTCTACTTAGTATTTTTTTCATACTCTGCCTCTTCTTCATCTTTGTTTCCTCTTACGTTATAAAGTATTACTAATGCTCCTGCTAACATTACTTCAGCGGCTACTACTTTTGTATTAGATAAGAATTTAACTATATGTCCACCTTTAGGTATTATTAGAGCTTGTTTTCCTATTAAATTATCATTAGTTAAAATATCCATATCTTTTACATCGTTATTATCGCCCTTTGTTATATATCCTTCATTTGTTTTTTCTACTACTCTATGAGTAACTATTTCTTTATCACTTACAAATGTAGCTACATCTCCAACTTTCAAATTAGTTCTATCTTTATGAAGTGTAACTACTAAGTCCCCTGGATAAAATGTTGGTTCCATACTTCCTGATAATACTACGTAACTTCTAAATCCTATTATTTTAAATGCTTTTTCTGATCTAGATGATACTGCATTTAAAATAAGTGTTATACACAGTATAAAAAAGAAACTACATATTGTTTTTGATAAAATTGATTTGAATTTTTTCATTTTCTATTCCCCTTTTATTTATTCCGTTTAAATTATAGCTCCATTAAAGTTTAATTAACTTTTATGGAGCTACTTTATATTTATTCTACTGAGCTTGGTGCTTTAGATTCACTTGATTCACTTTTTTGTGGTGAACTTGGTGCTACTGTTGATTCATGTGATTCACTTGAAGACTTACTGTCTGTTGATTCATTAGATGATGAACTTGGTGTTTCACTGTTTGTTGATTCTTGTTTTTGTTCTGAGCTTTGTGACTTATTTGATGTTTCTTGTTTATCACTATGTTCTGGCTTTTTAGAAGATGAGTCTTTATCATCTCCAGCTGATGTACTTGGTTTTTCATCCTTTACATCTCCTTGAGAGTTATCTTTTGATGGTGGCACTACTACATCTTTAGATGGTTTTTGTTCTGGTTTAGTTGATGGTTCTTTTGGTGTTTGTGGTGTTTGTTCTTCTTTTGGTTCTTTATAAATAAATGTTATTATATTTTCTTGATCTGTCTTATCGCTAAATTGGGCATTTATAAAACTCGTTCCGGCAAAAGCCACTCCTATCCCAAGACCAACTGCGATAAATTTATTATAATATTTCATTTTTTACCAACTCCTTGTCTTAGTTTAGTTTGCTTGTGTAGCTTGTACATCTAATTTAAAATCCAGTTTTTTTCCATTAAGTTCTTTAAGATTTTTTTTATCACCTTTTACTCTTAATGTTGCTTTACAATTAACTGTCTTTCCTGATTCTATTACTAAATTTTTAACTTCTTTTGCATCTTGAGTGAATAATTCACTTATATTGCCTTTTAAAGCTTTTATTTTATCAACAGTTAATTCGTATTCTAAATTATTTAAATTACTAGTACTATCTCCATTTATCAACTGAACTTTTATATTTTGCTTTAATTTACCTCGGTTTTCTAACTTAAATTGTTCACTTATTTCATTTTTTCCTTTATCTTTTAATTCTAGACTTCCTTTTAATCCACTTGGAGATATTACAGTATGTAAACTTCCCATTTCTATAACTAAGTCATTACTGGCTTTATCTTTGTCTGAGAAATAAGCATAACTTCCTAAAACTCCTGCTCCACCTACTATTATCATTAATGACAATCCTATCATCATAGTTTTAAATTTTGATTTACTTCTGTTTTTTTCAGCTTTTAATTTTCTCATTCTACTCATCAGATTTACCTCCTTTATCCCCAGATGATTTCTTATCTAATACTAGGCCGACTCCTAGTGCTACGACTCCTAGCGAAGTCAGTGTTGCTGCATCTAAAAATCCACCTGTCTGAGGTAATTTAGAAGTTGTAGTTTTATGTATAGTATTTGGCTTACTTTGATTAATACTATTGCTTACTACATCCTTTTTTTGCTCTTCATTTGTTACTTCTGGAGTATTCTCTTTGTTATCCTCTTTAACTGGTTTATCTGGTTTATCTGGATTAACGGGATTAACAGGATTCTCTGGGTTAACGGGATTAATTGGTTTAATTGGTTCTTCTGTTTCACCTGAATTACCTCCATGTCCTCCCGAGCCTCCACCCGAATTGCCTCCGTGTCCTCCTCCTGAACCTCCACCTGAACCTCCACCACTAGAATCTTGGTAGACATACTCAGCTCCTAAAGTTAATACCCTTGTCAATGATTGAGTATCATTTCCCATTTTCTCATTCATATCTATAGTCATTGTAAGTTCTTTTTCTCCATTTGCAGGTATTATTGTTACTGAATCTAATTTAACTCCATCTTTAGACAAAATATCTTCAAGTGTTATTTTATTTTTTACAAGAATCTTATCTTTATCTTTTATTATTATGTTAGTATTCTTGTCCATTTCTTTGTATGCACTAAGTAAATCAATTTTTGATGAAATCCCTGAATTAGATTTTGATGTCATAAATATTTTCTCTATTCCTATTTTTTTATCCATTTTATTAGTTATTGTAAAAGTTATATCTTTACTTATACCAGGACACCATCCACCCTTTGGCTCTTCATACCTTTGTATATTTAACAAAACTTTTTCATTATTTGACGTTGCTGCAAAGGTACTTGTTGAAAGAGTGATGCATAATATTGAACTTAATGTTAAAACTTTTAGTGCCTTTTTTATATTTTTCATATTCATCACCTTTTTTAAGTATACTTATCTTACTTAAGGATACTATTTTATTTATAATCTCCACCTAATAACAATACGAACTCTATTATATTCACTATTGTTTTATCCCATATAATTTTTATTTCGCTCTAAAATTTAATTTTATCTTCATATATAATGTTACTTTATGAATGTCAAAAAATATATTCGACACTATAACTATTTTTTATGAAACTAAGTGAGTACCTCTTTATGTATATATTTATTATTCTAGATATCATACTTATGGAGTATGATATGGTATACTTTTTTATTTTCTTAATGTATAGATAAATTAATTAAAAAAACTATAGATTTAAAACCTACAGTTCTTTTAATATATGACATTTATTTATTACTTTTGAATATTTTGTTCGATTTTTTGTTGACTTGCTTGGAATGTATATTGATTAAATGTTTTTTCTAAGTTAAAAAAGATATAATCTTTGCGGTTATTACTTTTTAATTCTTGATACTTATCATCTCTATTTTCATCAACTTTAACAGATATTTTAAATTTTCTGTCTTTTTCCGGTTCAAGAGAAAATTCTTTAGTGTCATCCAATTCATTAGCTATTATTAATCCATCTGTACTCTTAGGTGCAACTTCCTTAAGTCCCCCGCCAATTACTGCTATATTTTGTTTTAAACTTCCTTCATTTTTTACAGTAATAGTTTTTTCAAAAACATCGCCTGCTTTTACATTCGAAAAGCTGTTATTATTATTTGGATTTAGTACTTCTGACGTATAAACTCTATAATTTATTATAAATACTTTATAAATTTCATAGATTTACTTCCTTTTTCAACGTATCCGATT
>NZ_NOJZ02000016.1 GCF_002251085.2 Romboutsia maritimum
AATAATTGTTTTTTTCATAAAATCTCCCTTTACCAATAAACTTTATAATATTTTCCCCCATTTTTTACATCCCTTTATATATTTAGACATATTTTTAAATAAACCTTTATAATATAGTAATTTTAGAAGAACTAGTGAAATAATAGATAAATTTAAAAATAAATTTTTTAATTATTTAAGATAGATTTTACCATAATCAATTAATCACATTTCTATAGTGAAAATTTTCCAATCAGAATTTTTATCCTTTACTATAGTAAAAAAAACTTGATCTTCCCCATTCTTAATAGGTGTATTTGAATCATCTTTAAATCTAATATAATAAGATACCGAATAAATTTTAATATCTTCCTTTTCTATTAAATTATTCGGATTTAACTGGTTATATATATCTAAATCACCTTTGTATGTATTTTCATTTTTTAATAGTTCTATTTTTATTACCTTAGTATTTTCTATATTATTTAATTCTTCTTTGGACAACTTATATGATCCATTATAGGGTTGTTTCAAATAACAATCACTCAATTTATCGATATCATGGTTATTTTGAAATTTAAAGTAATTTTCAATAACTTTTTCAGGATTATTTTCCCAATCTGTTTGTTTTTTCTGTTTAATAAAAAGTCCTCCTACAAAAACTATTATTGCTAGTGATAATATACATATTTTTTGTTTCTTACTCATAGAAACTTCTCCTTTGACCTTTTTAATATTTTTCAAAAATATTGTAATTTTTATTTTCTTTACTATATTATTAATATAATATTATTAATGGAGGATTTTGTAAATGCTCAAACATTAGAAAATAACAATTAATAAAATGTATTAATAAGGTATGTCTATCATTCATTAGATGTTAGAAAAACTAAAAAAAGCTGAATAAAAATAAAGTTTATTTTAATTCAGCTTTTTTAGTATAGAATTGTAATTATATATCTTAAAGTAGTATTGCTCTACTCATTAATTCATTGCTTCTTTTTATAAATAAATCTAATTCGTCTGTACTTAATTCTTTATTAGCTAACAATGCTAAATCTAGTACATGATTGCATATTAATTTTATATCTTCTTTTTTATTTTCATCTTCTTTAATTGATACCAATTTTTTTATAATAGGATTGTTTTCATTTATTACAAGTGTTTTTTCTTCCTCAAAGTTCATTCCTAAATCTAATCCAGAAAATCTCGTCTGCATTTCTGCCATTCTTCTTGATTCTTCTGATACAAGTATTATAGCTGGTGTTTCTTCATTTTTAAGACTTTCAACAGAATAATTTTTAATTTTTTCACCTATAACTTCATTAAATAAATCTAATATCTTTGATTTATTTTCTTTATTTTCTTCAGTTTCTTCCTTTTCTTTTAACACATCAGAAATATCTGAGTCTATTCTATTAAATTTCACTCCATTTTCTTTAAATTCTATAAATGACATAAAATGATTATCAATAGTAGAATTTAATACTACTGCATCTAAATCATATTCTTTAAATAACTTAATATATTGAGATTGTTGTTTTTCATCACTTATATAAAATACTTTATTTTCATGTTTTTCCTTGCACTTATCTAAATAATCTTTAAGTGTTATATGTTCCCCACTTATATTTTTAAACAATATAAAGTCCTTTATTTTATCATAAAATCCTTCATCTTTTAAGCACCCATATTTTATAAATACTTGGATATCATCCCAGAATTTATTATACTCTTCTCTCTCATTCTTAAATAAACTTTTTAGCTTATCTGCTACTTTTTTAACTATATGCTTAGATATTTTACTTACATCTCTATCATTTTGTAAGAAACTTCTAGAAACGTTTAATGGTAAATCCGGACAATCTATTACACCTTTTAATAAAAGTAAAAACTCTGGAATAACTTCTTTTATATTATCAGCAACAAAAACTTGATTGTTATATAATTTCACTTTACCTTCTACAAGTTCAAACTCATTCTTTAATTTTGGGAAATAAAGTATTCCTTTTAAATTAAATGGATAATCTACATTTAAATGAATCCAAAATAATGGTTCATCAAATGAATTAAATACTTTTCTATAAAAATCTTTATATTCTTCATCAGTACAATCTTTTGGTGATTTTGTCCATAATGGATTTATATCATTTAAAGGAGTTACTTCCTTATTTTCTGTTTCATCTTCTTTTTTAGATTCATCTTCTATATAAATTTCAACTGGCAAGAAAGAACAATACTTATCTATTACTTTTCTTACCTCGTATTCATTTAAGAACTCTTTGCTATCATCATCTATAAATAGTGTTATTTTTGTACCCCTATGTTTTATTTCTTCTGATTTAGATATTTCATATTCAATACCACCCTCAGATTCCCACTTAATAGGTGTTGAATTTTCTAAATAAGAAAGTGTATCTATCTGAACTTTTTTAGATACCATAAATGCAGAATAAAACCCTAATCCAAAATGTCCTATTATATCATTATTTTCTTCCATTTTATCTTTATATTTATTAAAGAAATCTTCAGCTCCAGAAAAAGCAACTTGATTTATATATTTTTGAACTTCTTCTTCTGTCATACCTATTCCATTGTCAGTAAAACTAAGTGTACCTTTGTCTTTATTTACAGCTACTATAATTTTATATTTTGTAGCCTCTTCTTCATTTATTTCGCCTAAAGTTATGAGTCTTTTATATTTACTTATTGCATCACAACCATTACTTATAAGCTCTCTGATAAATATATCTTTATCAGAGTATAGCCATTTTTTTATTATTGGAAAAATATTTTCAGTATGTATTGATATATTACCTTTTTGAATTGACATAATTAACCCTCCTTGATTTAAAGTATATATTTTATCTTTATACCTTTTTTATGGATGTAATTCCATTTTATAATTATTATTGTAGCATATTTGTTAGCACAGTCAAGCATTGAGTGCTAATTTTTTTTATAAAAATACGGATAAAACAAAAGGGCTGTCCCAAAAGTATAATAATTTTGTGAATTAACCTAGCGAAGGGGTGAGATATAAATTCCACCGACATTTGCAGGTATGTTTTTTACCTGCATGGAGGAGAACTTATACTCAGCCCAAGTGATATGTTAATCACAAAATTCTATTTTGAGACAGTCCCTTTATAAAACTACTTCTAACTGACTTAGTTACATAAAATAATCAACACCCGATTTAAATATTTTTTGATCTTTTTCCCCTAATATATTTTTTAATACATTTTCTCCAATTCTTTCTGAATGTCCCATTTTACCTAATATTCTTCCATCTATACTAGTTATTCCTTCAACAGCATATTTTGATCCATTTGGATTAAATTCTATATCATAAGTAGCTTCATTACTAAAGTCTACATATTGAGTTGCAATTTGTCCATTTGCTATTAACTTTCTCATAGATTCATCACTTGCCACAAATCTTCCTTCTCCATGAGATACTGCTATACTATGAGTATCTCCTACACTAGTTTGATATAACCAAGGTGACTTATTTGATGAGATTCTTGTTCTTATTATTTTAGCTTGATGTCTTCCTATATTATTATAAGTAAGAGTTGGCGAACTTTCATCTATATCTCTAATTTCTCCATATGGTAATAATCCTAACTTTATAAGAGCTTGAAATCCATTACAAATACCTAATATTAATCCATCTTGATTTGTTAAAAACTCATTTACTGCTTCTTTTACCTTTGGATTTCTAAATACAGTTGCTATAAATTTACCTGAACCATCAGGTTCATCTCCTGCACTAAATCCACCAGGAAGCATGATTATCTGGGATGATTTTATTTCTTGTACTATAGTTTCTATTGACTGCTCTATATCTTTATATGTTAAGTTTTTAAATACTTTTACACTAGATTTTGCTCCAGCTATTTCAAATGCTTTCGCTGAATCATATTCGCAATTTGTACCTGGAAATGCCGGTATAAATACTTTTGGTTTTGCTATACTTATGGATGATTTAACTTTTTTATTTTTAGAAATAAAACTTATTGTATTTATCTTATCTTTTATTTCTTTAGATTTAGTTGGAAATATAGGTTCTAATGTTTCACAATAAGCACTATACAATTCTTTCAATAATAACTCTTCATTATTTACAACTATACTTTCACTATTTATAGTTCTTCCAAGAAGAATATAGTTGTATCCTTCTAATATACTTAAATCATCATCCTTTAACTCTAAAATTATATGTCCATAATTAGGAACAAACAATTTATCACAATCATCATAAATTTTATTTGCTTCTTCACTAAATCTAAATCCTATTTTATTACCAAATGCCATTTTACTTATAGCTTCTCCAATACCACCATAGCCTACAGCATATGCTGATAATACTTTTTCACCTAGTATAAGCTCATTTACCTTATCTAAATTTCTTTTTAATAAGTTAAAATCTATAACTTCATTTTCAAGTCTATCTGTTGATAAAATTACAACTTTCGAATTAATTTTTTTAAATTCTGGAGAAATAACATGTTTTGCATCCACAGTATCCACAGCAAAAGATACAAGTGTTGGTGGAACATTTATGTCTTTAAACGTACCAGACATACTATCTTTTCCCCCAATTGCAGGTATTTCAAGCATATGTTGTGCATAATACGCCCCTAAAAGAGATGCAAATGGCTTTCCCCACTTACTTGGATTATCCCCAAGTTTTTCAAAATACTCTTGTAATGTTAATCTAATATTTTTATAGTTACCCCCAATAGCCACAACTTTACACACAGAATCTACTACTGAATATAAAGCTCCATGGAATGGACTCCATTTTCCTATCTTAGGATTATACCCATATGTCATTATAGTTGAAGTATCAGTTTCTCCATCTAGTACAGGTATTTTTGCTACCATACCTTGTGCTGGTGTTGATTGATATTTACCTCCAAATGGCATAAGTACTGTATTTGAACCTATTGTATTATCAAATTTTTCAACTAATCCCTTTTGTGAGCAAACATTTAAATCTGACAATACTTCCATAAATTTTTCTTTAATTTTACGTAAGTTACCTTCTTTATCCATTTCTATTTTAGGTAATTTTGATAATTGATTTTGTTCACCAAAGAAATTTTTATCTTCCTCTACTTTTTCTACATGAACCTTAGTTGTTTGTTTAACTCCATTTGTATCCAAAAATTCTCGATTTATATCTACAATAGCCCTTTTGTTCCAAAACATTCTTAAATATCCTGTATCAGTTACTGTTGCAACATGAGTAGCTTCTAAATTTTCTTCTCTTGCTAATTCTATAAATCTTTCTTTATCTTCTTTTTTTATAGCAACAGCCATACGTTCTTGTGATTCCGATATTGCAATTTCAGTTCCATCTAATCCATCATATTTTTTAGGAACTAAATCTAAATCTATATCTAAGCTATCTGCAATTTCTCCTATAGCTACACAAACTCCTCCTGCTCCAAAGTCATTACATCTTTTTATCATTTGTGCAACTTGTTTATTTCTAAAGAATCTTTGTATCTTTCTCTCATTAGGAGCATCTCCCTTTTGAACCTCTGCACTACAAGTAACTATTGATTCTTCACTATGTTCTTTAGATGATCCAGTTGCTCCTCCACATCCATCTCTTCCTGTTTTTCCTCCAAGAAGAACTATTATATCGCCTTCTTTCGGTCTTTCTCTTACTACATTTTCTTTAGGCGTTGCTGCTATAACTGCTCCAATTTCCATCCTTTTAGCTGCAAAGTCTTTATCATAAACCTCAGCTACTTGTCCTGTTGTTAATCCTATTTGATTTCCATATGAGCTATATCCATTTGCAGCTTGTGTAGTTATTTTCTTTTGTGTAAGTTTTCCTGGTAATGTATCTTCTAAAGAAATTCTCGGGTCTGCACTTCCTGTTACACGCATTGCCTGATATACATAACTTCTGCCTGATAACGGGTCTCTTATTGCTCCTCCAAGACAAGTTGCAGCTCCTCCAAAAGGCTCAATTTCAGTTGGATGATTATGTGTTTCATTTTTAAACATAACTAAGTATTCTTCTTTTTTTCCATCTATATCTACATCTACATTTATACTACAAGCATTAATTTCTTCACTTACATCTAAATCTTCTAGCTTACCTTCTTTTTTTAATTCTTTCATTGCTATAATAGCTATATCCATTAAACAAATATCTTTTTTCTTATCTATATATACTTTGTTTCTTGAGTTAAGATACATATTATACGCATCTTTTACTACATCTGTATATTTACCGCTTTCTATCTTAACATCTTCTATTTCTGTCATAAATGTAGTATGTCTACAATGGTCTGACCAGTAAGTATCTAGTACTTTTATTTCAGTTATAGTAGGATTTCTTTTTTCTGTATTCTTGAAATATTTTTGTATATGATCTAAATCTAGAAGTGTCATTGCTAGACCTCTATCTTTTATAAATGTTTTTAATTCTTCTTTTGTAAAATCTATAAATTTATCAATAGTTTCTACAGATGTAGGTACATCACTTTTAATCTTAAGTGTTTTTGGTTTTTCTAAAGAAGCCTCTCTACTATCCACTGGGTTTATACAATATTTTTTTATTTTTGTAAGTTCTTCTTGAGTTAGTTTTCCACTTATAATAAAAATTTTTGCTGTGTTTATAATTGGTCTTATTCCTTGATTTACTATCTGAATACATTGAGATGCCCAATCTCCTCTTTGGTCATACTGACCTGGGAGAAATTCTATTGCAAATATACTAATTTCTTCTTTTTTTAATAACTCATTTATATCTTCATGATAAACTATATCTAAATTAGGTTCAGAAAATATTGTTCTTGCAGCATTTTCATAAACTTCATTTGATATACCTTCTATATCATATCTATTTAAAATCATTAAATTATCTATACTATTTATGTGCAAACTTTCTACTATATCCTTTTTTAATGCCATGGCTTCAAGGTCAAACCCTTTTCTTTTTTGAACAAATATTCTTTTGACACTAGATTTAACACTTATAGTATTTAACATGCTTATTCCTCCATCTTAGAAAAATTAAATTCCTATGTCTGTTCTATAATGCATATTTTCAAAACTTATCTTTTTTATATTTTCATATACTTTACTAGCTGCTTTTTCAACTGTTTCTGCTTTCGCCGTTATACCTATTACTCTTCCACCATTAGTAACTAATTTATTATCTATAATTTTAGTTCCACTGTGAAACACTACTATGTCTTTATCTAAATTCTCAAGACCCGTTATTATCTTGCCTTTTTCATATTTTTCAGGATAACCTCCTGATGTAAGCATTACACATACTACCTCTTCTTTTTTATAATTAATATCTATATTCTTTAAGTTATTGTCAATAATAGCACTCATTATTTTATTTAAATCTGTATCTAGTCTAAATAAAACTGATTGAGTTTCAGGATCTCCAAATCTAACATTGTATTCAAGCACTTTAGGTCCTTTGTCTGTTATCATCAAACCAACAAACAAGATTCCTTTAAAATCTAAATTATCTTTTTTGAATCCTTCTAATGTTTTAGATAATATTTTTTCTTCTATCTCTTCTGATAATTTCTTTGTATAAACTTCACTTGGCGAAAAAGTCCCCATTCCTCCAGTATTTAATCCTATTTCATAATTATTAACTTTTTTATGGTCTTTTGCACTTACCATAGGAGTTATTGTATGATTATCAACAAATGTTAATATAGATGTTTCTGTTCCTTTTAAAAATTCTTCTACTACTATTTTTAATCCTGCATCTCCAAATTTTTTATCTTCCATCATTTCTTTTAGTGCTTCTTGTGCTTGTTCTTTATTTTCAGCTATAACAACACCTTTTCCTGATGCTAATCCATCTGCTTTTATTACAACTGGATACCCAAATTCATCTATTTCATTCATTGCTTTATTTAAGTCTATATACTCTTTATATTTTGCAGTAGGAATATTGTGTCTTATCATAAATTCCTTTGAGAAAGACTTGCTTCCTTCCAACTGAGCACATTGTTTATTAGGTCCAAATATTTTAAGTCCTGATTTTTCAAATATATCTACTATTCCCATAACAAGAGGAACTTCTGGTCCCACTATAGTCATATCTATTTTATTCATTTTTACAAAATTTAAAAGCTTATCTATTTCATCTTCTTTAATATCTATACAATTAGCTATTTTAGATATACCTGGGTTTCCTGGTGCACAATAAATTTGTTCTACATCTTTTTCATTTTTTAATTTCCAACATATAGCGTGCTCTCTACCGCCACCACCTACTACTAATATCTTCATTTTATCCCTCCTAGTGTTTAAAATGTCTTATCCCTGTAAACACCATTGACATACTATATTTGTTACAAGCATTTATTGAGTCTTTATCATTCATTGAACCACCTGGTTGAACTACTGCTTTTATATTATATTTATTCGCTAAAGTCACACAATCATCAAATGGGAAAAATGCATCTGATGCTAATACTGCTCCTGTAAACTCTTTTTCACTATTATTTTCAATTGCATTTTTTAAAGCCCATATTCTTGAAGTTTGACCACATCCTAATGCTAATGTTTGATTATTCTTTACTATAGCTATCGCATTAGATTTCATATTTTTTACTACTTTCATTCCAAACTCCATATCTTTAAGTTGCTGTGCTGTAGGCTCTATTTCTGTTACAGTTTCATACTCATTTACTAAATCATTATTTTTATCTTGAATTAATAATTTTCCATCTATATATTTCATATCATAAGGTTGTAAACTAGATTCTATTTTAGATAATTTTAATATTCTCAAGTTTTTCTTTTTCTTAAGTATTTCTAATGCTTCTGATGTAAAATCATATGCTACAACTATTTCTAAGAAAATTTCACTCATTTTTTGAGCTGTTTCTTTATCTATTATAGAAGTTATACCTACTATTCCTCCAAATATTGAAACTTCATCAGCTTCATAACATTTCGTATATGCTTCAAAAGTATTTTCGCCTAAACCTACTCCACAAGGATTAGTATGTTTTATAGCTACTGAAACTACTTTATCACTATCTTTAAATTCTCTCATGACTTCTAAACATCCATGTAGATCGTTTAAATTATTGAAAGATAATTCTTTACCATTTAATTGTTCATAATTTAATATAGGATTTTTTGCATTTGATTGCTTATATAGAATTCCATTTTGATGTGGATTTTCTCCATATCTCAAAGTTTGCTCTTTTTGGAAAGTTAAATTTAATATTTCTGGATAAGTATCTTCTAATTCTTCAGAAAAATAACTTGATATAAGAGCGTCATATCTTCCAGTTATTGAAAATGCCTTATATGCTAATCTTTTTTTATCTTCTAAAGTTAAATTATTTGTTTTTAGTTTTTCTATTATTAAATCATAATCATTAATATCTACAACAACAGTTACGTCTTTATAATTTTTAGCCGCTGAACGTATCATAGAAGGTCCACCGATATCTATATTTTCTATAATTTCATCATGATTTTTTCCTGCTTTTAATGTTCCTTCAAAGTCATATAAATTTACAACTACTAAATCTATTGATTCTATTTTATGATTTTTTACAGTATCTACATGTGATTGATTGTCTCTTTTATATAAAATCCCACCGTGTATATACGGATTTAAAGTTTTAACTCTTCCATCTAATATTTCTGGGCATTTCGTAACTTTATCTATTTGAATTGCATTTATTCCATTTTCTTTTAGCTTCTTAAATGTATTTCCTGTAGATATAATTTCATATCCAAGATTATTTAATTCTCTAGAAAATTCAACCACACCACTTTTATCTGTCACACTTATTAAAGCTCTTTTACTCATTTATAAACACTCTCCTATCTTGAACATTTAGTTTTTTTTCACAGTAAAGACTTACACTTCTTATTAAAATTTCATGTTCTATCTTTAATACTCTCTTAGCTAATGATTTTGCAGTATCATTTTCTCTTACTCTCACTACATCTTGCATTATTATAGGTCCTGTATCTGCTCCTTCATCTACAAAATGAACTGTAGCTCCTGTAATTTTTGATCCATAATCAATTACTGCTTGATGTACCTTTTCTCCATAATAACCTTGACCACAAAATGAAGGTATTAATGATGGATGTATATTTATAATTTTATTTTTAAATTCATTAACAAAATTAGAATTAATTATTTTTAAATATCCTGCTAAAACAATTAAATCTATTTTATTTTCTTTTAAAATGTTGATTATATTACTCTCATTTGTTTCATAAATTGCATTTATATTGCTTTTTCTAGCCCTTTTAAGTCCATAGGCATCTTCTTTATTTGATATCACAACCTTTACATTTCCTTTTATCTCTCCAGATAAAGTTGCATCTATAATTGCTTGTAAGTTGGTTCCTCCTCCCGATATCAAAACACCTATATTTAACATAATTTTACTCCTTCATGAGTGTCTACAACTTTTCCTATTATATAAGCTTTGTCTTTTAAAAGTTCTGTATATTTACCATCTAGATTTAGTTCATTTTCATAGTTTCTATTATTTATATATGTTAACACTTCATTTGCCTTTTCCTTATTAACGATTAATACTAATCCAATACCCATGTTAAAGCTCTTATGAAGTTCTCTTTCTTCTATACAATTAAAACCTTCTATCATCTTAAATATAGGTGGTTTATCCCAAGAATTTTTATCTATATCTATACCTAAATTTTTAGGTATAACTCTTGGTATATTTTCTATTAATCCTCCACCTGTTATATGAGCTATAGACTTTATTTCATAGTGTTTCATTAGTTCCATAACTAATTTAACGTATATTTTCGTAGGAGTCAAAAGTGCTTCTCCTAATGTCATTTTTAATTCTTCTAGATATTCTTCTAACTTATAATTGTACTGTTCTAAAAATATTTTTCTTATGAAAGAAAAACCATTGCTATGAATACCACTTGATGATATTCCTATTAAAACATCTTCATTTTCAACATTTTGACCTGATATTATATGTTCTTTATCTGCTATTCCTACAGAAAATCCAGCTAAATCATATTCATCTTTTGAATACATTCCTGGCATTTCAGCTGTTTCTCCTCCAATTAATGAACATCCAGATAATTTACATCCATCTGCTATTCCTCCGACAATTTGTTCAACTTGTTCTGCTAATAATTTTCCTGTAGCTATATAATCCAGGAAAAATAAAGGCTTTGCTCCTTGGCATATTAAATCATTAACACACATTGCTACTAAATCAATGCCCACCGTATCATGTTTATTCATCATTTGAGCTAATTTAAGTTTAGTCCCAACCCCATCTGTAGATGAAAGTAGAACTGGCTCTTTCATAGATACAAAATCTTTTAAACTATATAATCCACTAAAATTACCTAAATCACCTATTACATTATTATCATAAGTTGATTTTATCTTTCCTTTTATAAGATTTACCGCTCTATTTCCTTCATCTATATCTACACCCGATTGTTTATAAGTTAGCATTATAATAATTCCTCCTTATCAATTTTCTTAACTGGATAATCTCCATCAAAACAAGCTTTGCAGAATGTACATTTATGTTCTGTAGCATCAAGCATTCCTTCTATATCTAAAAATTTAATAGTATCGCATCCAATAAATTCTCTCATTTGCTCTAAACTATTGTTAGATGCTATAAGTTTTGAGCGATTCGGTGTATCTATTCCATAGTAACAAGAATATTGAACTGGAGGAGAAGTTACTCTTAAATGTATTTCTTTTGCTCCAGCTTCTCTTAATGATTGAATTATCTGTCTAGAAGTAGTTCCTCTTACAACTGAATCATCTACTAAAACTACTGATTTTCCTTTAACTACTGTTGATAATGGATTTAATTTGATTTTTACTGCTATTTCTCTTTCTTCTTGAGTAGGTTTTATAAATGTTCTACCTACATATCTATTTTTAACTAATCCTTCACTAACTTTCAAGCCACTCGCATTAGAATATCCTATTGCTCCTGCCCATCCTGAATCTGGTACTGGAACAACTATATCTGCATTTATATTTTCATCTTTTGCTAATATTTCACCACATTTAACTCTAAAATTATATACATTTACATTATCAATTGTTGCATCATTTCTTGCAAAATAAATATGTTCAAATATACAGCTTTTCTTTAATGGTTTATAATTCTCAGAATAAAAATAAGATTTCATCTTCCCATCTTTAATTACTACAATTTCTCCGGGTTCTACATCTCTTATAATTTCTCCTCCAAGTATATCTATTGCACAATCTTCTGATGCAAATATATACTCATTGTTTTTTTTACCTAATTTAAGAGGTCTAAATCCATGTGGATCTCTAACTGCTACTAATTCATCTTCTCCCATTATTACAAGTGAATATGCTCCTTTTATATAGTCCATAGTTATCTTTAGACTTTCTACTATATCTCCTTTATAATATCTAGCAAGTATATATAAAATCACTTCTGTATCTGAATTAGCTTGAAACATATATCCTTCTTCTTCTAACATTTCTCTTAAATAATTCGCATTTACTAAGTTTCCGTTGTGAGCTAATGCTAATTTTCTCTTTCTACAACTCCCTACTAACGGCTGACAATTTGCCATATGACTTCCGCCTGCTGTAGAATATCTAACATGACCAATACCCATATTTCCTTTTAACTTAGATAATTCATCTTCTTTAAATACCTCTCCGACTAAGCCCATATCTCTTTTATAATTAATATTTTCTCCATCTAGAACAGCTATTCCGCAACTTTCTTGACCTCTATGCTGCATAGAATATAAAGAGTAATATAATTCTTTTGATATATTTTTATCTGAATAAATTCCTATAATTCCACACATTAGATCTCCTCCTAAAGATTTTTCATTCTCGAAAGAACTTCTTCATATCCTTCTACAAGATCTCCTAAATTTCTTCTAAATCTGTCTTTATCCAACTTTTCATTTGTATCTACATCCCAAAGTCTACATGTGTCTGGTGAAATTTCATCAGCTAATATTATATTTCCATTAGAGTCTTTACCAAATTCGATTTTAAAATCTACTAATTTTAAATTCATTTTTAAGAAAAACTCTTTCATTAATTCATTTATTTTCAATGTTTCTTCTCTTAGAAATTTTAATTCTTTCCTTGTAGCTAATTTCATAGCTACTGCATAGTCATCATTTATTAGTGGATCGCCATAATCATCATTTTTATAAGAAGTTTCAAATATTGGTTCATCTAATACTATTCCTTCTTCCATCCCTACCCTTTTACAAAAAGTACCTGCTGTTATATTTCTTACTATAACTTCTAATGGAAGTATCTCTACTTTTTTAACCAACATTTCTCTATCTGATATGCTTTTTATGAAATGTGTATCAATGTTATTTTCTTCTAACATTTTAAATATTATTGTTGATATTTTGTTATTTAATATTCCCTTTGAAGAAATTTGAGCTTTCTTTTCTCCATTAAATGCTGTTGCATCATCTTTGTAAAATACGATATATTCATTTTCATTTTCTGTAGAATATACTTTCTTAGCTTTTCCTTCATATAATAACATTATTATTACCCCCTTAGATTTTTATCATCTTCTAATACTTTCTGTGCCATTTCTTCTCTATATAACTTTAAACCTTCTTTTAATTTTGGATATTTTAAGCTCATTATTTGAAGTGCTAATAATGCTGCATTTAATCCTGAATCTATTGTTACAGTTGCTACAGGTATTCCTTTTGGCATTTGAACTATTGATAAAAGTGAATCTAATCCATCCATTGTAGATGATTTAATCGGTAACCCTATTACCGGTATTAATGTTTGTGATGCTATTACTCCAGGTAGATGTGCAGCTTTTCCAGCGGCCGCTATTATTACGTCTGTATCATTTTCAATTTCTTCTAAGAATTGTGTTAGTTGTTTTGGTGTCCTATGTGCAGATAATACTCTAGTTATAACTTCTATTTCATACTTTTTAAGTAGACTTATTCCTTCTTCTACTTTAGGATAATCAGATTTTGAACCCATAACTACTGCTACTTTCATTAGATTGCCCCTTTCTTGTATTTATTCTTTTTCTAAACCGAAAATATTCGTTTTATTGTACGAACTTTATATTTAAATATTATAATATAATACGTATTTTAGCAACACATATTTTAAATTTTTAAAAAATATTTTTATGCTATTTAAATATTCTTATACTACTTAAATTTTTTTATACTATTTAAATAAATATCAATTTTCCTATATAAAAAATGAGTTGTCTCAAATTTAACTTTGGGACAACTCATTTTAGTTTATTTATTTTAAGAATACGAACTTACATATAAATAATATAGATAGTATTATTAAAGATATATTTACTTCTTCTTTTCTATTTGTTGCAAATTTTAATATTGTAAAAGATATTATTCCAAATATTATTCCATCAGCTATGCTGTATGCAAGTGGCATCATAGCAAATGTTAAAAATGCTGGTATCGCATTTGTAAAATCATTAAAATCTATTTTAGTAAGAGAACTTGCCATCATAACTCCAACTATTATAAGTACAGGAGCTGTTGCTTGAGTTGGAATTGATACAAATATAGGTGCAAAGAATAATGATAATAAGAATAAAACACCTGTCGTAACTGCCGTTAATCCTGTTCTTCCACCTTCACTTATTCCTGAAGCACTTTCAACATATGATGTAACTGTAGATGTTCCTAATAATGCTCCTGCTGTTGTTGCTATTGCATCTGCAAACAATGCATTCTTAGCATTTGGTAAATTACCTTCTTCATCTAACATATTTCCTTTAGATGCTACACCTACTAAACATCCAACTGTATCAAACAAATCTACAAATAAGAATGTAAATACTACTACTACCATATCAAAACTAATTATTTGATTCATAGGAACTGTTAAAGCCTGTAAAAATACTGGTTTTATCGATGGTATACTTGAAGATATTATTGCTTTAGGTAATTCAACTAATCCTGCAACCATTCCTATAACTGATATAATTACCATCCCTAAAAGAAATGCTCCTTTTACATTTTTAGCAATAAGTACTGATGCTATTATTAATCCTAATATAGTTAATAATACTAATGGATCATGTACATTTCCTAACTGTAGTATAGTATCTCCATGAACAACTATTCCTGAATTTGATAATCCTACAAGTGTTATAAAAAGTCCTATTCCAGCTGTAACTGCATATTTTAAAACTGATGGTATACAATTAAGTATTTTTTCCCTGATATTGGTTGCTGTAAGTATTATAAATATTATTCCTTCTATTAAAACTGCACATAATGCAAACTGCCAAGTATATCCCATACTTAAAACTACTGTATATGCAAAGAATGCATTCAGGCCCATACCTGGAGCTAAAGCTATTGGATAGTTAGCTAAAAGTCCCATTGCCATACAACCTATAAATGCTGATATTGCTGTTACTGCAAATACTGCACTCTTATCCATTCCTGTAGATCCAAGTATATCTGCATTAACAACTAGTATATATGCCATTGTCATAAATGTTGTTATACCTGCTATTATTTCTGTTTTTACATTTGTGTTATTTTCAGATAACTTAAATATTTTTTCTAAAAATTTAATATTATTGCTATTATCAGCTACTTGCATGAAATACCTCCATTTTTTTATTTTTGCCTTCTAAAGTTCGTTTATATATTAATATTATAGATTATATTATAATATATAGTTCATATATTTTCAAGATTTATTGAACATTTTTTATTTTTTTTTATTTAATAGTTCGTTTTTTAATAAAAAAATATGGTATCTAAATTAATAGATACCATATTTTCGTAAAGTGTTAAGGTTAAATATATATTAAATTTTTATATAAACAAATTTATTGCTTTATTATTTATTTACCAAATTCATTAAATTCTTTTTCATTTGATGGTATTACAAGTTCGCCAGATTTTATCTTCTTAACTTGATCATTTACATAAGTTAAAACATCTTCTGGTATTAATTTAGCAGTATTATCTGCTATTCCAACACCATCTTGTTTTAATCCATATACTTTTTCAACTCCACCTTCTAATTTTCCATCTGCTAATTCTTTAACTGTTTGATATACAGCTACATTTACTTTCTTTAAAGCAGATGTTAATATATTTTTAGGAGCTAAACTACTTTGGTCTCTATCAACACCAATTATATATTTATTTTGTTCTTTAGCTACTTCTATTGCACCTAATCCTGTTCCACCTGCTGCTGCAAGTATAACATCTACATCATTGCTATATAATTGACTAGCTATTGATTTACCTTTAGCTGCATCTCCAAATGTCCCTGCATACTGAGTTTTTACTTCTGCTGATTCATTAGCTGTTTTTACTCCAGCTTTATATCCATATTCAAATCTAGATATAATTGGGTTGTTCATACCACCTAAAAATCCTACTTTATTAGTTTTTGTCATTTTTCCAGCTATAAGTCCTGTTAAATATGTTGCTTCATTTTCTTTAAATAATATCGGAGTTACATTTTTAGGTATTTCATCGTAAGTTTCGTCTATTATAGCAAATTTTTGTTCTGGATAATTTTTAGATTCTGTCTTTATATCATCCACCATAGTGTTTCCTACACCTATTATTAAATCTAGACCTTCATCCACTAAGCTTTCTATATTAGGCATATATTCTGATTGTTGTTTTGATTCTACAACCTTTATTTCTATTCCTAAATCTTTTTTAGCTTGTTGTAATCCTTCGTAAGCAGATTGATTAAAAGATTCGTCATTTATCCCACCTACATCTGCTACCATACCTACTTTAAAAGTCTTTTTCTCAGCTTTCTCTGATGATTCTTTACCACATCCAACTAGAAGTGATGCTGATAATACTGTAACTAATGATAATGATATTAATTTTTTAAATTTCATAATTTATTCCTCCGTTGCCATTTGTGCAAAATGTCTATTTTTTAGTTTATTCCCATTCTATTGTTCCCGGTGGCTTAGAAGTTATGTCATATACTACTCTATTTACTCCATCAACTTCATTTACTATCCTATTAGATATTTTTTCTAAAACATCATAAGGCATTTTATACCAATCTGAAGTCATTCCATCAGAAGATGTAACAGCTCTTAATCCTACTAAATAAGCATACGTTCTTTCATCTCCCATAACTCCAACTGTTTTTACATCTGGTAAAGTAGCAAATGCTTGCCATATATCCGTATATAATCCAGCTTTTTTAAGTTCATCCATATATATAGCATCTGCTTCTCTTAAGATATCACATTTTTCCTTAGTTATAGTTCCTATAACTCTTATTCCAAGACCAGGACCTGGGAATGGATGTCTGAAGATTAATCCTTCTTCTATTCCAAGTTCTAATCCTATCTTTCTCACTTCGTCCTTAAATAATTCTCTTAAAGGCTCAACTATTTCAAATTCTATGTCTTCTGGTATTCCTCCAACATTATGATGTGATTTTATAGTAGATGCGCCTCCATCTCCATGACCACTTTCAATAACATCTGGATATATAGTTCCTTGAACTAAGAAATCTATTTTTCCTAATTTATTTGATTCTTCTTCGAATACTCTTATAAATTCTTCGCCAATTATTTTTCTCTTAGCTTCAGGTTCTGATACACCTACTAATTTAGATAAAAATCTATCTTCACAATTTACTCTTATTAAATTCATGTCAAATTTTTCTCTAAATATTCTTTCTACATCGTCACCTTCATTTTTTCTAAGTAATCCATGATCTACAAATATACAAGTTAAATTATCGCCAACAGCCCTATGTACTAATACTGCTGCTACAGAAGAGTCAACTCCTCCACTCAATGCACATAATACTTTTTTATTTCCTATTTTTTCTTTTAATTCTTTTATTTTATCATCTATAAATGAATCAGTTGTCCAGTCTCCACTTACCTCACAAATATTATATAAGAAGTTTTTAATTATCTTATCTCCTTCTAAACAATGTTCTACTTCTGGATGGAACTGTACTCCGTATAATTTCTTTTCTGTATTTTCCATAGCTGCTACAGGGCAATCATTTGTATGCGCAACTATTTTAAAGTCTTCTGGAAGAACATCAATTAAATCAGTATGACTCATCCAAACAGTATTTGTAGAAATACCTTCAAATAGAGTAGATTCGCTATATGTTATTTGAGTTTTTCCATATTCTTTTTCACTATTATTTCCTCTTCTAACATTCCCTCCTAAAGTATGAGCCATGGTTTGAACTCCATAACATATACCAAGTATAGGAACTCCTATTTCAAAAATTTCTTTGTTTATTTTAGGTGAATTTTCTAAATACGCACTATTTGGTCCACCTGTAAAAATTATCCCTTTTGGATTTTTTGCTTTTATTACCTCTATATCAGTAGTACAAGGAAGGATTTCGCAATATACATTATTTTCTCTAACCCTTCTTGCTATTAATTGATTATATTGTCCACCAAAATCTATTACAAGTACTAATTCATGTTTTTTCATATTTATATCTCTCCTTGCATACTATAATTTGGCGCTTCTTTAGTTATAGTTATATCATGTGGATGACTTTCTTTTAATGAAGCTGCTGTTATTTTTATAAACTGTGCACTATCCATTAAATTTTGTACTGTTGAAGCTCCACAATAACCCATTCCAGCTCTTAAACCACCTATCATTTGGAAAATTATATCTTCCGCTTTTCCTTTATAAGCAACCATTCCTTCAACACCTTCTGGAACTAGTTTTTTAGAGTTTTCTTGGAAATATCTATCCTTAGACCCATGCTCCATAGCTGCTATCGATCCCATACCTCTATAAGTTTTATATGATCTTCCTCTGTAAAGAACTGTTTCTCCTGGACTTTCTTCTGTTCCTGCAAATAATGATCCCATCATACATACAGAAGCTCCTGCTGCTAAAGCCTTTACTATATCTCCTGAGTATTTTATTCCACCATCTGCTATTACTGGTACTCCATATTTTTTACCAACCTCAGCACAATCCATAACAGCTGTAACCTGAGGAACTCCAATTCCTGCTACTACTCTTGTTGTACATATAGATCCTGGTCCTATACCTACTTTAACACAATCAGCACCTGCTTTTATTAAATCTTCTGTTGCTGCTGCTGTTGCTACATTTCCTGCTATAACTTGAAGTTGAGGATAAGCTTGTTTAACTTTTAAAACTGCATCTAAAACGCCTTTAGAATGACCATGAGCTGTATCTAAAACTATTGCATCTACATTTGCCTTAACTAATGCCTCTACTCTGTCTAGCATGTCATTAGTTATTCCTACTGCTGCTCCACATAATAATCTTCCTTGTGAATCTTTAGCTGAATTTGGGAATTGTATTTTTTTCTCTATATCTTTTATAGTTATTAATCCTTTTAAATAACCTTCATCATCTACGATTGGAAGTTTTTCTATTTTATGTTTCTTAAGTATATTTTGAGCTTCTACTAAATTTATACCTTCTTTAGCAGTTACTAAATTTTCTTTTGTCATAGCATCTTCTATGCTCTTAGTCATATCATCTTCAAATTTTATATCTCTATTTGTTATTATCCCAATTAATTTATTATTTTCATCAACTATAGGTACTCCTGATATTTTATATCTAGCCATAATATCATCTGCATCTTTTATAGTATGATTTTTAGATAAATAAAATGGATCTACTATAACTCCACTTTCACTTCTTTTTACTTTGTCTACTTCTAAAGCTTGTTCTTCTATAGACATATTTTTGTGTATTATCCCTATTCCACCTTGTCTAGCCATAGATATAGCCATCTTTGACTCTGTAACTGTATCCATACCTGCACTCATTAAAGGAATATTTAACTTTATTTTTTTAGTTAGGTAAGTTTCTATATTTACATCCTTTGGTAATACTTCTGATTTTTGAGGAACTAATAAAACATCATCAAATGTTAATCCTTCTTTTATTATAGTTGCCATAGTATTTCTCCCTTCATGATTTCAATTTATACGAATATTTTATTTAAAATATATTGATTTGTTCGATTTTAAAAAAGTTAACAAAAAAACCTGTATAGTAACTTCCATCATTTCTAATAAAAGTGAAATTACTATACAGGCTTCCAAAACATCTCTAAATTATAGCCAATATATAGGGAACTCGTTCAGCCTATACATTTACTTTATTAGATGTTCTGATATAATAATTTCACTCATAGTCAAGACATTTACGGTATCTCGGTAGAAACTCTCAGACCTTATTTCCAAGTATATACGAGTGATTTGTAATCTTATTTCATAAATTTTTTCTTAAGTTGAATACTAATTTATCAAAATTTGTTCATTATGTCAATAAGTTTATCTTATATTCTTCGTTTATTATACAATTTATTATATTAAATATTTGATTCAAAGGAATCCCTTTATTTTTTGCTATTTTTTTACATTCTTCATATTCAGGAGTTGCCTTTATCAATTTATTTTTATAATATCCTAATTTAACTGTTATATCTCCATAATGTGTATTTATTTTAATAAACTTTCTCTTAAGTCTCTCTCTATTATATTTATGATATCTTACTCCAAATGTACTCGTTTCTATAAGTAATAATTCTACAAATTTTTCTAAATCATTTTCATTACATAAAATAGAAATTTTATTTGATGGTCTATTTTTTTTCATATATATACTTTCAGTATAAATATCTAGAGCTCCTTCTTCTAAAACTTTCTCATATAAATAAGAATATACCTCTGAAGACATATCGTCAATATTCGCAATTATTTCATATATTACTTCTTGTTTTTTTTTTGACCTAAAATACATCTTAACATATTAGGTATCTCAAATTGCTTTTCTCCAATTCCATATCCAATTTTATCTGGCTCAAATTCTAATGTATCTATAAATTCATTGCATAATGTTTTTATTATTGCTGCACCTGTAGGCGTTGTACATTCGCCCTTTACTGAATTTAATTTAACTGGGACTCCTTTTAAAATTTCTATCGTTGCAGGAGTTGGCACTGGCATCATTCCATGATCACATTTTACAAATCCAGAACCTAATGGTACTAAACTTGAATATATTTTATCTACACTCAATAAATCAATTAGTATAGAACTACCTACTATATCTACAATAGAATCTATTGCCCCCACTTCATGAAAATGAATTTTATCTATGGTTGTTCCATGTACTTTAGCTTCTGCTTCACCTATAGTCATAAATATATCTTTAGACATTTTTTTTATGTTATTATTTAAATCACTATTATCAATAATATCAAACACATCTACTAAGTATCTATATGCACTGGTTTCTTTTGTGATGACATTTACATTTGTACCCACTATCCCACTTTCATTTTTAGAGGTTATTTCTATTTCAAACTCATCATCTAATTTTAATTTACTCAATTCCTCTAAAAATATTTCTTTAGGTACACCTAAGTTTAGTAATGTAGATAATGTCATATCACCTGATATTCCATTTATAATATCAAAATAAAGAACTCTCTGATTCATATTTTTTCTCCTTAAATACACATACTTTGTATTTTTAAAACTATTTCAGCTTATTTATCATCGATGCTAAATATCCTGCTCCAAATCCATTATCTATATTTACTACAGAAATTCCTGACGCACAACTATTTAGCATTGTAAGAAGAGCTGATAGACCTTTAAAGTTTGCTCCATAACCCACTGAAGTAGGTACTGCTATAACAGGAACATCAACTAGACCTCCGACTACACTAGGAAGTGCACCTTCCATACCTGCTACAGCTATTATCACCCTTGCACTTTGTATTAGATGTCTTTTATTTAATAATCTATGTATTCCAGCTACTCCTACATCATAAACTCTTTCTACTTCGTTTCCTAAAAATTCAGCAGTATAATAAGCTTCATCTGCCACAGCTATATCCGATGTTCCACCTGTAACTATTAAAATTTTTCCTTTTCCTTTATTTCTAATATTATCATTTTTTATTTTTAATATTCTTGATAATTCTTCATACTCAGCATTACTATATATTTTTTTTATTTTTTCAAATGTTTCTTTTCTACATCTAGTACCTAATATATTATATTTTTTTTCATTCATCTTTTCTATTATGCCAATTATATGCTCATCACTTTTACCTTCACAATATATAACTTCTGGGTATCCATTTCTTAATTCTCTATGATGGTCTATGTTCGCATATCCTAAATCTTCATATGGAAGATTTTTTAACTGACATAGTGCATCTTCTACACCTATATTATTATCCTTAACTTCCTCAAGCAATTTTCTTAAATCCATAATAATCCCTCTTTGTTTTTATAAAAATTTTGTTTTAAATATAGTACCTTAACCCCAACTATATTTTTAAGAAAGATATATGGAAACTAGTCCACTTCCCTAATTCACTATCTACATAAATATGTCCTTCATGTGATTCTACAATTGCTTTTGTTAAAGCCAATCCTATTCCTATACTTTGAGGATTAATATTATTTTCATCTTTATAGAATCTTTCGAATACTTTTTTTAACTTATTTTTAGGAATTCCTTTTCCATTATCCTTTATTATTATCTCGACTGACATTGGACTTTCATCAATTGCAATAAATATATTTCCACCTACATCTGTATGTTCTATTGAGTTTTTTATAATATTTGCGATTGCTTCACTCATCCAATTCCTATCATGCATTAGTTTTACATCTTTCTCTGCTATAAATTCAATCTTTTGTTGCTTTAACTCTGCTTTTTTTCTTAATCTAGATATTGAGTCATATATCGTTTCATTTATAGAATTCATTTCTTTATCAAACTTAACTGAGTTACATTCTAATCTTGCATACTTCAGCAAAGTTGTTATTAACCAATTCATTCTTCCTAATTGATCTTTACTTAAATTTATAAACTCTTTCATATCTTCATCGTCATCTGTATTATATTCTAACATTATGTCATTATACATAGTTAAAGCTGAAAGAGGTGTTTTTAATTGATGAGATATATCATTTATAATATTCTTTAAAGTTATTTTTTCTTCTTTTAATTCATCAATCATCTTATTCATTCTTTCTTCCATCAAATCAAATTTACTATTAAACTTGCTAAAAATTCCTTCTTCAAAACTGCTATAAGATACTTTACTAATTCTTCCCTCTATTATATTTTCAGCTCTTTTAGTTACTGACTTTATATTTTTCACTATTTTCTTAATAAAATGATTTATAGATAAAATTGTGCATATAAAAAATAATATCCAAAATATAAAAAGTGTTTTTGTTTTTATGCTTATAATATTTTTAGTTAATGGATTAATATCTCTACTTATATTCGTATTATATGAGTATTTTTCCATAATTCTTTTACCTAATTCATATTCTGATAAATCCTTACCTGTAACAGTTGCTACTATTTCTTCCTCAAGTTCAGGATTGTATTTTACTACTTGTCCAACAATAGATATATTTTGATTTATATAATCACTTTCTATTTTACACAAAATACTATTTACAGCTAAATTTAATCCAAAATAACCTATAATAAAAACTATAATTAGTGATATAAGGATATTTCGTCTCTCTTTATCCCTTATAATATCTAAAATACCGTTCATGTTTAAACTCTCCTTACTTCTGGATTAAATTTATAACCTATCCCTCTTACAGTTTGTATATAATATGGAGATTTTAAATCATCTTCTATTTTTTCACGTAATCTTTTTATATAAACATTTAAAGTATTACCTTCCACAAAATCACCTTCGACATCCCATAATTTTTCTAGTAGAATATTTCTACTCATTACATTTGGCGAATTTTCCATAAGAATTAATAACAATTTATATTCACTTAACGTTAAAATAACTTCTTCTTCATTTTTTATAACTTCATGGCTCAACAAATCAATTTTTAAATCTTCTGATTCTAAAACATGCTTATTATTTATATTGTTTTTTATTTTTTTTCTTTTTCTTAAATTTGCATTTATTCTAGATATAAGTTCTTTTAATCTAACAGGTTTTGTAATATAGTCATCTGCTCCAATATCTAATCCCATAACTATGTTACTTTCTTCATCACAAGCTGTAGTAAATATTATAGGCATTTCAAATCCTTTATTTCTAGTTTCTTCGCAAAATTCATACCCAGTTCCATCAGGTAGCATTACATCTAGCAATATCAAGTCAATATTTTCATCTATATATTCTCTTGCTTGTCTTAAATTAGTTGCATGTAATATATTAAATCCTTCTTTTTGTAATGTATATATAAATCCTAAAGCTAACGGTCTATCATCCTCTACTAATAATATATTATCCATATTTACCTCCTTGTCTATGTAAATATAATATCAAATATTACGACATATAATAACACTTATATTCTATATGACTGATTTCCTCTTATTTTAAAACAAAAAGAGATTTAATAGCAACATTAAATCTCTTTTTGTTTAAAATAATTTACTCTTCATTTTTTATCATATCTATCATATCAAATTTCTTTAACTTAATTATAGGAATTAAGGTACTTAAAATATTTATTATAAGTAGTCCAGATATCCCTATTATAAATATAAATATTGGCATATTAACTACTCTTGAATCTCCATGTCTAATTAAATTTACGTATATAAATTTCAAAATTATACATGATATAGGAACTGAAACTATACATGGTGTAATCCAATTAACTATACCTTCGAAAAGTATACTTTTTATTAAATCTTTTTTATTCATCCCAATTGCCATAAGAGTTCCAAATTCTTTCTTTCTATACAATATTGCTGAACTTCTATTATTTATAATATTTAAGATACTTATTAACATGGTAAGCCCCGCGAAGCTATATATTATTATACTCATTCCTATTATATAATGTTTGTAATGCTCCTTAATCATATAATGATCTTCATATGTATAACCCAAATCCAGAGTTATATAATCTTTTAGTTTTTCTGAATAAATTTTTCTGACTGACTGATTATAATAATCAAATCCTATTTTATGTTGTTGTATACTATTCAGATCTCCATCAACCATTTTATCTTTATATTTATCATATGTATTTTCAGAAACAATTATAGAAAATGTATTATCATTCATTATTCTGTCACTATCTATTATTTGATTCTTTCCTATACTCCCAATTACATGTAATGTAATCTTTGATTTTTTAGCTTCTTCTAAGTCTTTTTTCGTTGGATTTTCAAATTTTTCAATTGAATCAACAGAATTTACAGGATATATATTTATATTATCCTTTTCTTTAAAACTAGTCGAAGCTTTTTCATATATCCTTCCTTTCAAATCTACACTTATCGGGTTAACAAATATAACTCCATTATTTTTAAATTTTATTAAATCCGCATAATTTCCTTTTATTTCTTTGTTTATTTTATTAAAAGCCTCATCATCATATACTAATATTTCTCCATTGTGAAAAACAGTTCCATTTAATTTTTCATTATATTTTAAATCTGTTGTGTCAAATGATTTATCATAAGATTTTATATTTTCAATCAATAAATCTTTGCCCATTATATGAGTTTTATATATTTTTCTTCCTATTTTATCTTTAATTAAATTTTCTTTAATTTTATTTAATAATTTATCATCATCTGATATTCTACTTAGCATACAACTAATAAACTCTTCATCATCTATATCATAAGTATTATCTTTCTTAGAATAATCATAGGTATTATAAATATATTCAGCAATATCTGTATACGTAGAAATTTCAACATCAGAATGATTATTATTTGAAAATTTATTAATACCAACTATTATTGCATCTATATATCCACTAAAAACTAAAAACATTATCAAAGATGCCGATAATGCTAATGTAGTTATTATAAAGCTTCTATTATTAGCTCTCAAATTTCGGTAAGCAAGTTCTCCTTCTACGCCTAATAGATATCTTAAAAACTTACTTTTTCTCTTTTTTATATTTTTTTCTAACTTTAAAGAATTACTCTTTATACCTTGTATCAACGAAATTTTTGATGCTTTTAATGCAGGCTTAGCCGTAGATAAAATTATTGTCACTAGTGTTATAAATACTACGCATAATATAATTTTTGGTGAAAGTTTTACGTTTACACCATAAAAATCAATAGCCATGCTATTCTTTACAACTATATTTATTATAAACCAGGTTATTAAATGACCTATTAAGACTCCTGGAAAAATAGATAATCCACCTAATATTAAAGATTCTTTAAATATTATTTTTCTTATTTGAGTTGGAGTTGCTCCTATACATTTTAATAAACTAAGTTGATTAATTTTTTCTGTAATAGATGAATTAATAGAACTATATATTAGTACTACTGTTGATATAAACACTATGATAATCATCACTAATTCTATAATCTTTTGAGATATAATCATATGACCAGTCATGTCTTCTCCCATATAATATAAAAGCGTAGAATTATATTCCAAATAACTCACTTTGCTTTTTTTAAAATTATATACATTATCATAATTTGCAACTTCAATATCTAGATCCTTAGCTATTCTATCTAATATCTCAACCTTACCGTTTGTTTTATTTAATCTTACAAATACACATAATTTTGTATAATTATCCGGATTTTCAAGATTCGATAGTCCTATCAAGTCTTGAGAATTTGTATAAGTTCCTTGGAAAAATCCACTTATTTTATAACTTTTATCTCCAGCATTAAATATATCTCCTATTTTTTTGTTATATTGTTCTTTTGCCTTTCTCTCTAAAATTATCTCTTTTGATGATTTAGGAAATTCACCTTCTACTAAATTCATAGATCCTTTATATGTGTTAGAGATAAAATTTTCATCTACTGAATATATTTTTAGATTATAGTTTTGATTACCTAAATTATATTTACCTATAAAGTCTTCTGCTCGTAATGAATAATCTTTTATTTCTACATTATTTTCAATAAATTTAATCTTATCATGTGAAATATTATAAAATATTCCCTCCGAATTACCCTCATAATATTTTGCTTCAGCAATTCTATAAGATTTAATAAATTCACTATATTCTCCTATTGAAGTAAATAAAATCACTGAAATTATTATCCCTAAAAGCGTTAATACATTTCGTTTTTTCTTTGATTTCATTTGCTTTAGTACTATATCAGTATAACTATTCATCTGATATCACCTCATCATTGAATATCATACCGTCTTTTATAGTTATAACTCTGTCTGCCATCTTAGCTATATTTAAATCATGTGTAATTAAAATTAATGTTTGATTATATTTTTTTGCACTAAATTTTAAAATTTCCATAATATCTTTTGATGTTTTAGAATCAAGGTTACCTGTTGGTTCATCTGCAAATATTATAGAGGGCTTATTTGCTAAGGCCCTTCCAATGGATACTCTTTGCTGTTGTCCTCCAGAAAGTTGTGATGGTAAATGATTTTTTCTATCCTCTAACTGCAATAACTTAATTAGTTCTTTTTTATAAAATTCATCCATTTTACTTTTATCTAATAAAACTGGCATTTCTATATTTTCTTCTACGGTCAAAACTGGTATTAAATTAAAAGATTGAAAAATAAATCCTATATTTCTTCTTCTTAAGATAGCTAATTCTGTTTCACTCATATCACATAAATCTTTTCCATTTATACTTACCTTACCACTCGTAACTTTATCAATTCCTCCCATCATGTGAAGCAAAGTGCTTTTTCCCGATCCTGATTTACCTACTATTGCAATAAACTCACCTTTTTTTATTGATAAATTTATATTTTTAAGGGCATCTACTTTTCCTTCGCCTTGTCCATAAGACTTGCACACATTTTCAACCTTTATTATATTCACACGATTTCCTCCAAACACATTTACTATCCATTATTCTATCACTGTATATCTAATATAATTCTAAATATATAATACAACGTTTTTATTACTTTTTTATAAATTTTGTTATTACTTTTTAGTAATTTTCTGAAAATTTAAAAATACATAAAAAAGAGCTATCTCAAAATTAAAATTTAAGATAACTCTTTTTTACATATTAAATTTTATTTAATAGAGCCTTACTCTACATCATTCCCGGCATTCCTGCTCCCATACCTGGCATTCCTTCATCACTTTGTGGAAGATCTGCTACTGCAGCTTCAGTAGTTAAAAATACTCCTGCTATAGATGCTGCATTTTGTAAAGCTGTTCTAGTAACCTTAGTTGGGTCAACTATACCATACTCTATCATATTTACATATTTTTCATTTAATGCATCAAATCCTACTTCAGCAGATTCACTCATAACATTTTGTATTATTACTGCTCCTTCAAGTCCTGCATTCAATGCTATTTGTCTTAATGGCTCTTCTAATGATTTTCTTATTATTCTAGCACCTATCTTAACTTCACCCTCAAGCTCTTCTACTAACTTATCTAATACTGGTATTATGCTAACATAAGCAGTTCCACCACCTGCAACTATACCTTCTTCAACAGCTGCTCTTGTAGCGTTAAGAGCATCTTCTATTCTTAGTTTCTTTTCCTTCATCTCAACTTCTGTAGCAGCACCTACTTTTACTACAGCTACTCCTCCAGAAAGTTTAGCTAATCTTTCCATTAATTTCTCTTTATCAAATTCTGAAGAAGTTTCTTCTACTTGATGTTTTATTTGATTTACTCTATTTTCTATTTCAGATTTTTCACCATATCCATCAACTATAGTTGTACTGTCTTTTGTAATCTTAACTGAAGATGCTCTACCCAACATAGTAACATCAGCTTCTTTTAAGTCATATCCTAATTCTTCTGAAATTACTTTTCCTCCTGTAAGTATTGCTATATCTTCAAGCATAGCTTTTCTTCTATCTCCAAATCCTGGAGCTTTAACAGCTACAACTTCAAATGTTCCTCTTAGTTTATTAACTACTAATGTAGATAATGCTTCACCTTCTACATCTTCAGCTATTATTAATAATTTTTTACCTTGTTGAACGATTTGCTCTAGTACTGGTAATATCTCTTGTATATTAGATATTTTCTTGTCTGTTATTAATATATATGGATCATTTAATACAGCTTCCATTTTATCTACATCTGTAACCATATATGCAGATACAAATCCTCTATCAAATTGCATACCTTCAACAGATTCTAATTCTGTATTCATAGTTTTTGACTCTTCAACTGTTATAACTCCATCTTTTCCTACTATTTCCATAGCTTCTGCTATTAACTTACCTACTTCTTCATCTCCAGCAGATATAGATGCAACTTGAGATATAGATTCTTTAGTTTCTATAGTTCTTGATTGATCTTTTAATTCTTTAACTGCTACTTCTACTGCTTGTTGTATACCTTTTCTTATAAGTACTGGGTTTGCTCCTGCTGTTACATTTTTTAAACCTTCTCTTATTATAGCTTGAGCAAGTACTGTTGCAGTTGTAGTACCATCCCCTGCTACATCATTAGTTTTAGTAGCAACTTCTTTAACTAATTGAGCTCCCATATTTTCAAATCTATCTTCTAACTCTATTTCCTTAGCTATAGTAACACCATCATTAGTTATTAGAGGTGCTCCGAATTTTTTATCTAAAATAACATTTCTTCCTTTAGGACCTAATGTAACTTTTACTGTATCCGCTAATTTATTAACACCAGCTTCTAAAGCTTTTCTTGTATTCTCAGCAAATTTTATTTCTTTAGCCATTTTAAACCCCTCCTAATAAAATTATTCTATTACTGCTAATATATCATTCTGTCTTAATATTGTATATTCTGTTCCTTCTATTTTAACTTCATTTCCTGCATATTTTTGGAATATAACTTTGTCTCCAACTTTTAATTCCATTTTTATTTCTTTTCCATCTACTACTCCACCTGGTCCAACTTCTACAACTTCTGCCATTTGAGGTTGCTCTTTAGCTGCTCCTGGTAAAACTATTCCACTTGCAGTTTTTTCTTCAGCTTCAACTTTTTTTATAACTACTCTGTCAGCTAATGGTCTTATTTTCATAATTTATACCTCCTAAGTGAATTTTTATATGTAGAAATATATCTTCATCTATTTTTGTCACTCTACTAAGTAGAGTGCTAACAATTATTATGATATACTAATTATCCATAATTTTCAATAGTTTTAGTAAAAAATTTAATAACCTTTTTTAATATTTTAAAGTATAGGAGAAAATAGTCTTGCTATGGATTCTTTAGCCTTTTTTATAATTTTTCTACTTTCAAATTCATCTCTATTTATTTCTTTACTATTTTTCATATCTTCAAAAAAATCTTTCTTCATTATTTCTATAACTTTTTTATCATATATGAATGCATTTATCTCAAAATTCAACATAAAACTTCTTAAATCCATATTAGCAGATCCTGTTGATGAAATAATATCATCTATTATTACTACCTTTGAATGGATAAATCCTTTTTCATATAAAAAAACTCTACCTCCAGATCTTAATATATCTCCAAAATATGAATAAGATGCTGTATTAACAATTTTATGATCAGCAATTTTAGGAAATATTATCCTTACATCCACTCCACTTAAAGCAGCACTTTTCAACGCTCTTAATATACTTTCATCAGGTATAAAATATGGTGTTTCTATATATACACTTTTTTTAGCCTGACATATAGCTGAAAAATATGCATAATGTATAGATTCCCAATCACTATCTGGTCCACTGGCTACAACTTGAATTATACTTTCTCCTATTTTGTTAATTTTAGGGAAATATTTTTTAGTCAATATAACTTCCTTTGTTGTATAATACCAGTCTATTAAAAATACCATTTGAAGCATATATACTGAAGTTCCTTCTATTCTAATATGCGTATCTCTCCAATATCCAAATTTTTTATTTTTACCTAAATATTCATCGCCTATATTGATTCCACCTGTATACCCGATTTTCCCATCAATTACAGCAATTTTTCTATGATTTCTGTAATTAATTTTGCCTCCTATTATAGGAAATTTAGCTGGTAAAAAAGCTTCTATTTGTATACCATGATACTTCATTTCTTTAAAAAATTCTCTCTTAAACCAAAATCTCCAACAACCTACATCATCATAAATTATTCTTATTTGAACCCCTTCATCAGCTTTTTGTATTAAAAGCTTTTGTATTTTTCTACCTATATTGCTGTCCTTAATTATAAAGTATTCTAAATGTATATGTTCTTTAGCATTTTTTATATCTTCAATAAGCCTATCAAATTTTTCATTTCCATCAATAAATATATCTACATTATTATTAGTGGTAAAAGGAAATTTCCCTGTATTTAATAATAATCTAATTACCCTTTTCTTTGCATTATCTACTTCATTATCATGCAAAAGCCTATTATCATCTATAGTTTGTTGCTCAAGTCTTACTAGTTCTTCAATTTCCTCTAAATTATAAAAGAACTTTTCTTCTCTTATGTTATTTGCAAGTTTTTGTGTTCTAAATATTTTTCTTTTTCTTAGATTCCTGCCAAATATAGCATAAAAAATCAATCCTATGCCTGGAAGTAATAAAAAAATTAATAACCACGTCATAGTTTTGGAAGGGTCTCTATTTTCAAGTAATATAGTCATTGAAACTACTGCACCTGCTAAATAAGATATAATTAAGTAACTTAAAAATAATATCCCTGATAATCCCATATTCTCTCCCCTTTACTTATCTACCAATTCCTAATTCCCTAGCATAGTAGAATAAATATTGTTGTGCAAATCCCGATAAATCACCAAACTTATTTATTGCATATGCTCTTATTTTAGGTAAACTCATATCTTCATTTACATAAAATTCTTGCATAACTCTTTTTACCCAAATATCTACTGGAAAAGTATCATATTTTCTCATTCCAAATAGAGCTATACAGTCTGCTACTTTCGGACCTACTCCATTAAATTTAGTTAATTCTTTTACACATGTCTGTGTATCTAGATTTATGTATTCTGTTACATCATCATTTTCTTCAATAACTCTATCTGTTGTACTTTTTATATATTTATCCCTAAATCCTGTTTGACATGCTCTTATCTCTTCTTGTGAAGCTTTGCTCAATTCTTCTGGTGTTGGAAACGCATAGTACTTTTTTCCTTTATATTCTCCTAAATATTTACCATATTTTTTAGATAAATTTTCTATGGCCCTTTGTATCATAGGTATTCTATTGTTAGATGATATTATAAATGATATTAACATTTCCCATCCATTTTGTCTTAATATTCTTATCCCCCAACCAAACTCTGTAGCTTTTAATAAATAATCATCCATATTTTTTAAATTATTTTTTATTTGTGTGTAATTAGTTCCTAAATCAAAATAATTAAACCAAATACTATTAAAATCCTCTAAATTAGTATTATTTAAATATATTTTATTACCCTCTTTTTTTATATTTAAAATTTTTCCATATGCAACACCTGTAAAAGATCCATCTTCATTCTTATTCCATCTAAAACATTGCCCACATTCAAATATATGCTTAGGATCAAAATCTGCTACTTCTTCTAATATAACCGAATTATCTTTTTCATAAGCCTTCATTAATTCATTCTCCTTTAATTTACATCTTATTATTTCATGATATATTTAATTTACCCATATTTTACATAAATTAAATAAAATTTTTTATATACAAATTTAAATTCAGATGTCTAGAGTAGTATTCTAAGAATTTTTCTGATAAAATACATTAAACATTACTTTTAGAAGGTGAATTTATATGAAAAATAAAGGAATTTTTATTGCGATAGAAGGGCCTATAGGTGTAGGAAAAACAACTTTAGCTACTATACTTAGTAATCACTTTAATCATACTCTTTTACGAGAGATAGTTGAAGAAAATCCTTTTTTATCAAAATTTTATAATGATATTAAAGAATATGCTTTACAAACAGAAGCATTTTTTCTATTTAATAGAGTAAAACAGCTAGAAGATATTGAAAAAAATACTTTGAGTAAATCACAATGTGTTATTAGTGATTATCATATTATAAAAAACCTTATATTTGCAGGATTAACACTTGATAAGATGCAATTTCATAGATATAAACAAGTATACAATACTTTTGTTAATGATTTACCTCAACCAGACATAATTGTTTATTTAAATTCACATACAGATATCCTAATGAAAAAAATTGCATTAAGAGATAGAAGTTTTGAAAGACAAATGGATCGAAATTATATTGATGAATTGAGTAGAGAATATAAATATTACTTCAATCCCTTGTCTATAAAACATAACTTTATGGGAACAGAACCTATTATAATAGAAGTTGATAATTCAAATTTAGATTTTTTAAATAATGAAAAAGATAAAGCGTTTATAATAAACAAAGTAGAACAAGCAATCAAACAACTAGGAGGATATGCATAATGTTTAAATTAGTAAACCAATGCAACAAGCCTTTAAGTAGAGATTTATTTATAACTGTAGCTGGTAATGTTGGGGCCGGTAAATCAACATTAACTAAATTAGTAGGTGAAAAATTAGGATTTGAAACCCATTTTGAAAAGGTGGATGGTAATCCTTATTTAGAAGATTTTTATTTAGATCAAGAAAAATGGGGATTCCACTTGCAATTATATTTTTTAGCTCAAAGATTTAAGCAACAAAAAGAAATAGATAATAATGGCCTTAATAATATCCAAGACAGAAGTATCTATGAAGATGTTGAAATATTTGCTAGGAATTTATTTGATAATAAAAAAATGAGTAAAAGAGATTATATAACTTATAGAGATTTATTCAATGATATGGTTCCTCATTTAAGAAGACCTGATTTAATGATTTATCTTAACGGATCTATAGATACAATAGTAAACAGAATTAATCTTAGAGGACGTGAAATGGAAAAAAGCGTTGATATAAATTATTGGAAAAACCTTCACAATAGATATGAACGATGGATAGGTGAATACAGTCAATCTCCTGTTTTATATGTTAATATAAACGAAATTGATATAATAAACAACCCAGAACATCTTGATTTATTATGTAATGAAATTAAAAAAGCATTAGGTATTGGGGCTGTCTCAAAAATACAATAATTTTGTGAAGTAACCTAGCGAAGGGGTGAGATATAAGTTCCACCGACATTTGCAGGCATGATTTTCACCTGCATGGAGGAGAACTTATACTCATCCCAAGCGGTAGGTTAACCACAAAATTCTATTTTAACAAAATCCCAGTACCTTTTTAATTTATTTATAATATTAAATATATTAAAGTTGTTGCTGATATTATTTGAACTAACCCTACAAAGAATCCATATAAAGATACAGCTTTTCCTTGTTTAATTAAATCTCTTATGTTAACTTTTAATCCAATAGCTGCTAATGCTATTATTTCAAATTTATTACTTAACTCTTTACAAATTAATGATGCTTGAGTTGGTATTAACTTTAAAGAGAATAGTGCACACGCTACAAAGAAAGCTATTACATACCAAGGCACTTTTACCTTTCCCTTTTTAGTATCCTTTATTTCTTCTTCTAATATTTCTATATTTGATTTATTCTTTAAGTGTCCAAATACAAATACAACAACTACCAATAATATAACTCTAACTATTTTAAACAATGTTGATAGTTCTTTTACTTTTTCATTTACCATGGCTCCACTTGCTACAACTTGTCCAACAGATTGTAATGTACCACCTATAATTGCTGATGTTTTCATAGGTTCAAGGTTATATAAGAAGTTTGCAATTATTGGTAACGAAAACATTAAAAATATACCTGTTACATTTACTATTGTTATTGCGATTCCTTTGTCTTTATCATCTGCGCCTATAACAGGTGCAGTAGAGGCTATAGCTGATGAACCACAAACTGCATTTCCACTAGCCATAAGATATCTAAAATTTTGTCCAAATCCTAATTTTTTTCCTATATATAATGCAGAAATTATAGTTATTGACATTTGTAATACTATGAATAATATACCTGATACACCTAATTCCATTAATGTTGATATACTAAGTGTTGCTCCAAGCAAAGCTATTGAATATGATAATAAATCTGTTTCTGAAAATTTGTATCCCTTTTGAAAAACATCTTGATTTAAAAACAAGTTACCTACGAACATACCTAAAAATATAGCTATAGATGCTGCTCCTATCTTAGGTATTATATTTGCAAGTAACATACTTGCTACTCCAACTGAAACAGATACTATTAGACCTGGTAATATATCTTTCACTTTAATTTTCATTAAATTTATGTTATCTTTTAACATTATATATTAATTCCTTTCTTTATGAATTTATTTTAATTACGTCATAGAAATAGTATATATAGAAAATATCCATAAGTAAAATAAATAATTAAAATGATATTCATTAATATTTTTTATGATTATTATATATAATATAATAATACTCAAATTTAAAATAAATAATTAAGAAATTTAAAAATGGGAGGTCGTTGAATTGTTTGAAGAATTGAAAACATTCATTGCAGTAGTAGAATTTAAAAATTTCACCAAAGCTAGCGAGTATCTTCATATATCTCAACCTAGTGTAAGTACTCATATAAAAAACTTAGAAAAGTTTTTTGGTGTAATTTTAATAAATAGATCGATTAAACAAAAATCTATTATGATAACAGAAAGCGGTCAAATTTTATATAAAAGAGCAAAAGAAATAATTAATTTATTAGATATAACAAAATTAGAAGTAAGCAATGTTTCTGATTCATTAAAAGGCCGTATAAAAGTAGGTGCTAGCTTAACAATAGGTGAATATATTTTACCTAAATTCCTATCAACTTTTATAAAAAAATATCCTGATATCGATGTAGAAATATTCATAGAAAATACGTCTCTTGTGTGTTCTAGTTTAAAAGATTTGAAATTAGATATTGGTCTTATAGAAGGAATTTCACCTTCACTAGATTTTAACCAAAAATACTTTTTAAAAGATAAAATGGTGTTGGCCCTTCCTTATAACTCAGATTTATTATCTAATAATTTTACTTATGATAAACTTCAAAATCAAAAATGGATTGTTAGAGAATCTGGTTCTGGAACTAGAGAATCACTTAATATGTTTTTAAATGTAAATGAGATTTCTCCTAAAAATATAATGATGCTGGGAAGCAATTATGCAGTTAAAGAAGCTGTCAAAAACAATCTTGGGGTAACGATTATATCTAACTTTATAGCTTATCCATCTTTTTTAAACAAAGAACTATCAATAATAGATTTAGGTGACAATTATAACCGACATTTTTCATATATTACACCTAAAAATATGAAGCTATCTAAAGCTTCAGAAGTTTTCATAAGTGAATTGAATCAATATGCATTAACTTTACAATAAATAAAAAATTTACTTCGCTCATATCGCCAACGACCTTAAAAATCAGGTCAGTTGCTCAAGTTTAAGAGATTGGAATCAAAAAAACATGGGGTAATTATTGTCCCATGTTTTTCATTCCTTTAATATTATTACAATCAATTCCTACTGCAAAGTAGCATGCTAAAGTTACCGCTGCTATATCAATACTACAGGTTAATAATACTTCTAATATATTAAATTTATAACTATAATTAATATAACTTATAATACTAAAAGTAAGCCAATTTGTACCAAACATTCCCATGCCAAATTTTACACATTCTATAATTGCCCTTTGTATATCACTAACCTTCATTAAAGATATATACATAATTCCAATATGAACGCCCATAATAATAGTCCAAATTAATGTATACACAGGTTTTTCATTATACATAGATATTGTAATATTCAAACAATATGATGCACACCTTGTTCCCAAATAAATTAATGTAAATATACCTATAATTAAAATACTATTTCTTTTTTCTCTTATATTACTTTGTAGTTCTGTGGTATTTTTTCTTTTAATTAATTCCAAAGTAAATTCCATTCCTATAATAGGAGTAAAAATTTTAATAATCTCTATAAGTTCGTTTTGTATTGGTATACCTAAATAAGAATTATACCCAATTGCTCCATACATCCACATTAATCCAATTAAAATACCATACTTAACATTTTTACTCACTTTACCACAAGGTATTTTGTACGAATTTCTAAAAAATATGTAATTCATCAATAAAAAAGATATAAAAATTAGTACTTTAAATCCAATTGTATATACATTTGAATTATATGATGGAAAAATAGTATTTATTAGCATATTTATAACTAGTCCAACTAAAGATATGACAATAATACTTAATAAATTACTCCTCAAATCATTCACCTTTCTTTGATTTTCCCCTCCATTGTACATTACAATTTTAAAATTCATAATTAAAATTTATATTTTAATTATGAACACTAAAATTATAATATCACAATTCTTTTAATATAAATACAAATATTAGTCGTTTTATTTCGACTTATTTTTTAATCCAATTTAATCTTGTATTAAGTCTAAAAAAGATGTAGCTAAATTAGCTACATCTAAAAATTATTAAATTCCTAATTCTTTAAATTCTCTACTTCCTGGTTTAACTAATTCTATTTTTCCTTCATTACAAATTGGGCAATTTTCTGCATCATGAACTTGTATATCAAGTTTAATTGCACTATATATAGGCATTCCTATATCATGATTCGTTCTATCTGCTATACATGCTACACCTATAACTTTTCCCCCTAAAAGTTCTAGTGCTTTTTTAGTTTCTATTGTTGATTTACCTGTAGTAACTACATCTTCAGCAATTATAATTTTGGCACCTTCTTTAACTTCAAATCCTCTTCTTAATTGCATTATTCCATCTTTTCTTTCTGTAAATACAGCTTCCTTTTCTAATTGTCTTCCTAGTTCATAAGATACTATTACTCCTCCCATCGCAGGCCCTACTACTAAATCTATATCCAAATCTTTTATTTGCTCAACTACTGTACTTAATACATCTTTTGCATATTGTGGAAATCTTAATACTTTAGCACATTGAACATATTTATTACTATGCTTTCCTGACGATAATAAAAAATGTCCTTCTAATAAAGCATCACTCTTTTTTAATATATCTACTACATTTAAATTAGTCATAATTCTATTCTCCATTCTTTTGTATATTTAAGTTTTTTAGCCTTTTATAAAATTCCTCTAATTTCATCTAAGTTTTTTATTCCTTCTTTTTTCATAAAATCTTCTATTCCAGATATAATTTCTATTCCTATCCTTGGATTTATAAAATTTGCAGTTCCTATTTGTATACATGTAGCTCCTGCCATTATAAACTCTATAGCGTCATTTGCAGTTGTTATACCACCCATTCCCATAACAGGAATTTTTACATTTTTACAAACTTCATGAACCATTCTAAGCGCAATAGGCTTTATAGCTGGTCCTGATAATCCTGCATATATATTCTCAAATACTGGTCTTCTATTTTTCACATCAATAGCCATAGCCTTAAATGTATTTACTAAAGATACACCATTTGCACCTTCTTCTTCACACACTTGTGCCATTTTAATTATATCCTCAGCATTTGGTGATAATTTTATAACTAAAGGCAAATCAGTTACTTTCCTTACCTGTTTTACTACATCTCTCGCAACTTCATTTTTTATCCCAAATGCCATTCCTCCTGCTTTAACATTAGGACAAGATATATTTAATTCAATAATATCTATTGGCTGGTTACTCAACAATTCTACTCCCATTATATAATCTTCTAATGTTCCTCCACCAACATTTGCTATTCTTACTAAATCTAACTCTTTAAAAAATTGCAATTCATTTTCTATAAATCCCTGGATTCCTGGATTTTCAAGTCCAACGCTATTCATCATTCCTGAAGGTGTTTCACAAACTCTTATACCTGAATTACCATCTCTCTTGTTTAAAGTTAAACCTTTACTACTAACTCCGCCTAGTTTTTGTATATCATAAATTTCATTGTACTCTCTTCCGAATCCAAATGTTCCAGATGCCATAATCACTGGGTTTTTAAATTCAACATTTGAGAATTTAGTCTTTAAATTAGCCATTGAATACCACATCCTCTCCCCAGAATACTGGACCATCTTTACAAGTTTTTTTATTTCCAAATTTCGTTTTGCAAGTACATACCAAACAGGCCCCCACTCCACATGCCATATGATTTTCTAAAGATACCATTATCTTAGTATTTGTACCGTTTACCATATTTACTAACTTCTCCATCATTGGTGTTGGTCCGCAAGTTAGTATATAGTCATATTTTTCAACATCCAATATATCCGTTACAAAAGTATTTCCAGTTGCTATATATACATTATTACAAACAGCCTTATACTCTTCTTCTAATATGGATTCATTTCTAAATCCAAGATACGCATCACAATTTTCTATATTTTTAGCTACTAAATATAATGGTGCTATACCTATTCCTCCACCTACTATAGCTACTTTTCCTTCTACTTTTTCATATCCATTCCCATATGGTCCTTCTAATTTTATCTTTTCATTTTCTTTTAATTTGCTTAATATTTTAGTTCCTTCTCCTACAACTTTATACAAGAAACTTATACTATTTTCATTTATATCATGTATACTTATAGGTCTTGATAGTAATGGATATGTATCCCAAGCTCTTAACATATAAAATTGACCCATTGTTCCCTTAAAACTACCTTCCACTTTCATAAAATACATATCATCTCCGATGTATTTATTCTCTAGAACTTTATACATTACATATCCTCCTTTGATTGATAAACTATTCTTCCGTCCCTTATCGTCATAATTATTTTACCTATAATTTTTTCACCATTAAATGGATTGTTTCTTCCTTTTGATATAAATTCATTTGTATCTATAACACTTTCAAATTTTTCGTCTACTAAAACTAAATCTGCTTTTAATCCTTCTTCTACATACCCTTGATTTAAACCAAGTAATTTAGCTGGATTTGCACTCATCATTTCACTTAATTTATTTAATGATATATTATTTTCTTTAAAAACTTTATTAATCATTCTAAATGCTACCTCTATATTAGAAATTCCAGGTGCTCCCTTTATTTTATCTTCTACAGAATGAGGTGCATGATCCGTTCCTATCATATCTATATAACCGTCTTTAATTCCTTGTATTAATGCTTTCATGTCTTCTTTTTTAGCAAAAGATGGATTAACTTTATAATCTATATCATATCCAAACAAATGATGAGGACCAACTTCACATGTAAACTTATATCCTTCATCTTTATATTTTTTTATTTCTTCTAAAGTATCTTTTAAACTTATATGGCATATGTGTAAGTTTCCATCTATATTTTTTAATAACTTTAAATCTCTTTTTACTATTTCTAATTCAGGTTGACAATGAGTTAAAATTTTAAAATCTAGCTCTTTTGATAGTTTTAAACACTCTTTCATGATATTTTCACTAAATAACGTATATCCATCATCAGAAAATAAGTTAGTATATTTTCTCATAGTCCTTATATCAACTATTTCTAATCCTTCTAATTTTTTTGTTATTGCACAAACTTGATTTATTTGACACAAATCTAACTCTTTAGATTTGTTCAATATATATTCCATAGTTTCTTCATTATCACAAACAGGCTTTGTATTTGCCATAGGACAAAGCACAGTATACCCACCTTTTAAAGCTGCATTTTGACCTGTTTCTAAATCCTCTTTATACGTTAATCCTGGGTCTCTTAAATGAATATGAATATCTATAAAGGACGGCATTAATGTATATTTTTTTCCATCTATTATTATTAATTTTTCGTCTGACAAATTTATATTTTTTTCTATTTTCCTTATAATTCCATGTGATATTAAAACATCTGATTTGATATCCTTTTTTCCATCTACAACTCTTACATTTCGTATTAAAATTTTATCCACTTATGTCCACTCCTACAAGTTTTAATATTTTATTATCATTTCCAATATGTTTTGATTTTATATCTAATCCTAGGAGCTTCATTATCAACGCCATTCTTACAAACATTCCGTATCTAGCTTGCTTAAAGTATACTGCTCTATCATCAGTATCTACTTCAACATCTATCTCATTTACTCTTGGTAATGGATGCATTACCAACATATCTTGAGATGCTTTTTTCATTCTAGATTGATTCAGTATATAGCAATTTTTTAATCTTTCATATTCTGATTTATCTTCAAATCTTTCTCTTTGAATTCTAGTCATGTAAAGAACATCTAAACTTCCTATCACTTCATCTAGATTGTTAGTTTCATAGTATGCATGGCCTTTTATTTGATTTTTTATTTGATGTGGCATTTTTAATTCATCTGGAGATATAAACACAAATTTTGTATTTTTATATCTAGCCATAGCTTTAACTAAAGAATGTACTGTTCTTCCATACTTTAAGTCTCCGCATAATCCTATTGTATGATTTTCTAAATTTCCTTTAAGGGATTTTATAGTTAATAGATCTGTAAGTGTTTGAGTTGGATGTTGATTTCCTCCATCTCCCGCATTTATAAAAGGTACTTCTGTATATTTAGCTGCTTCATCTGCAGCTCCTGACTGAGGATGTCTCATTGCTATTATATCTGCATAACAAGATACTGTTCTAATTGTATCTCCAAGAGATTCGCCTTTCGTAACAGATGATGAGTTTGGTTCTGAAAAACCTATCACTCTTCCTCCTAATCTGTTTATAGCTGCTTCAAAGCTTAATCTTGTTCTTGTTGATGGCTCATAAAACAATGTAGCCAATAATTTACCTTCACATGTACGAGAATATTTTGATGGATCATCAATTATATTTTGAGCTAATGCTAATATTTCGTCTATTTCTTCCACTGAAAAGTCTTCTGGTTGGATTAAATTTCTTATTTCTAACATATTATTTTCCTCCTTTTTTAGCCTCTCTGGACTAAAATTAAAAGTATTTTTTATACTAATTGTAGGGTATCATTTTTATTATTGTATGTCAATATTTTTATATAATTTGAATACAAAAAAAGGCAACTCAAAATGATTTTAAATATCATTTTGACTTACCTTTAAATAATCATTTATTATAAAACTCTCTTAGCTGTAACAAATTTTGATGCAAAATAAGATGAGTTTATTCCTGCTACCTGTACACTTTGTCCTGGAGCTGGTGAATGTACCATATTACCTCCACCTACATATATACCAACGTGACTTACACTTCCTGTTCCATTAGTACTGAAGAATACTAAATCTCCTGGTTGTAAGTTAGCTTTACTTACAGTTCTTCCGTAACCAGATTGAGCACTTGATGATCTTGGTATAGATATTCCCGCTGCATTTCTATATACATAAGAAGTCAAACCTGAACAATCAAAGCTATTTGGCCCTTCAGCTCCCCAAACATATGGGCATCCTATCTTAGCATAAGCTAAATTTACTACAGCTTGAGCAACTGATGTATCACCTTTTGGTGGATTATAAGAATTATTTTGTTCTTGTTCTGGTTTTTGTGTAGTATTTTGTGTGTTCTTGCTTGGTCTATTATTACTTGGTTTATTATTTTGTGTACTATTTTGTGTATTATTGCTTGGTCTATTTACATTAGTAGATTGGTCGCTATTTTGTTCTACATTTGATGAATCATTAGCTTGTACCTCTTCTACTACTGGTGATTCTTCTTTTTCTTCTTCTATAACAGGAGCTTCATCAGATAAATATAATGAACTTATATATCCTTCTGCTTCTCCTTTTTTAACTTTCACCCAGTCTCCTTCGTTAGATAAAACTGTTACAGAACTTCCTATTTGTAATTCTTCTATTATTTCAGAATCTTGATTCATATCTTTTCTGAAGTTTACCTTATCAGCTGTTGTAAATCCTGCTGCTTCTTTTACTTCTACGAATCTAGATGGTAACCAACCTTCATCTTCTCCAACTAAAACTTTAACCCATTCTCCTTGAGTTCCTATAACTTTAAATTCATCACCTGAATAAGCTACATTTTGAACTGATCCTTGCTCTCTTATTTTTACAGCTACTCCGTCCTTAACAACTGCTGTTTTATATGTAGTTTCTTCATAATTTCCTAGTTCAAGAGCATTTGATTTATCTTCATTATTTTCAACCTTATTGTCTTTAACTTCATCAGCATTTGCTGTTGCATTCATTGATAACGCCATTACAGACGCAAACATAGGTACTAATATTTTTCTTTTCATATGATATTTCCTCCTAAAATTCACCATAAGTTTTCTTACGTGTTATTTTCATAAGTTATATGTATGTAATGTAAAATACTAATACACAAGATTTATGTAAATTATAGTTGTAACTAATTTGTAATTTATTATTGTTTATTATGTAGTATTCTTATATTAACAAGCATAAGAAAATTAAATTTACATCTTGCATAAAATATTTTATAAAAGTAATCAAACTATTTATTTTATCCAGTATCATTCTTAAATATACATTTTTATTTAATTATACCTTATGAAAATGTTAAAGTAAAGGTTTTTGTAGGTTTTTGCTGTAATGTACGCGTAAAATTTAAATTTTATGTGTTTTTTTGCTGTTCAGAAACTTATATTTATACATATTTAAAAACCCCTAGTTTATAAATATAAACTAGGGGTTTTATTTCAAATGTTTCTTTTATTATTCAGTTGCTAATGCTTCTTTTGGAGATTCAGTGTACCAACCTCTTATCTTCATAGCATCTGCTATTCTCTTAATTGACATCATATATGCAGCTGTTCTCATATCTACGTTGAACTCTTTAGCTAAGTCCCATATCTCTTCGAAAGCTTTATTCATTAATTTTTCTTGTTTTTCTTGAACTTCTTCAAATGTCCAGTTATATCTCATTAAGTTTTGTACCCATTCAAAGTAAGATACTGTAACTCCACCACTATTAGCTAATATATCTGGAACTAAAGTTAATCCTTTTTCAAAGAATATCTTATCTGCTTCTGGAGTTGTAGGTCCATTAGCACCTTCACATATAAACTTAGCTTTTACATCTTTTGCAGTAACTGAAGTTAATTGATTTTCTAATGCACATGGCATTAATATATCTACTTCTGCAGTTAATACATTTTCTTCAGTAGGTTCAGCTCCTGAGAATCCTTTTATACCACCATGTATTTTAACATACTCTACTAATGATTTCATGTCTATACCTTTATTATTACGTATAGTTCCTGTGTGGTCTCCTACTATAACTACTTTAGCACCAAATTCTTCTATGTAAGTACCTGCAAAGCTACCAACATTACCACAACCTTGAAGTGCTACTGTTATGTTATCTAAATCTAAATTTAATTTTTTAGCTGCTAACATTGCCATTTTAGCAACACCATAGCCAGTTGCTTCTGTTCTAGCTAAAGAACCATAGAAATCTACTGGTTTACCAGTAAATACACCTGGTTGGAATTGTCCTGTAACTTTAGAATATTCATCTAACATCCAAGACATTATTTGACCATTTGTATTAACATCTGGAGCTGGTATATCTTCTTTTTCTCCTATTATTGGTGCTATAGATGCTGCAAATCCTCTTGATATTCTTTCTAACTCAGCTTTTGAATAATCTCTAGGATCTATAGCCATACCACCTTTTCCTCCACCGTATGGAATTCCTACAACTCCACACTTAAATGTCATCCAAGTTGATAAAGCTTTTACTTCATCTATATTTACAGCTGGATGGAATCTTATTCCACCTTTGAAAGGTCCACAAGCATTATTATGTTGTGCTCTATATCCAGTAAAAGATTTAGTAGTTCCATCATCCATTTTTACTGGGAATGATACTTCCATAACTCTCATAGGATTTTTTAGTATTTCATACACTGCTGGGTCTGCACCTAATTTGTCACATGCATTTTTTACTTGAGTTCTTGCAATTTCGAAGACATTTAAAGTTTTTTCTGCCATTTGAAAAGCCCCCTTATAAAATTATCTAAATTAAATTCTTAATTCCCCCTTGATGTGAAAAACATTTTCCCTGTCCTACATTTTGATTGTAGCATAATTTTTTCTTATTTAGTGTGTAAAATTTTAATTTATTTTTTAACTAAGTTTTTTATAAATTTTTAATTTGATAATAAAGTTAAGGCTAAAGATATTAATCTCTAGCCTTAACTTATTTAAATACTATAAGAATATTCCACTTCCTTTAAACCTAAATTTTTTCTTCTATCTATAATTATTTTTTCTAACTCATCTGCTGATAATTTAGGATCTGGATTTATAATTACATGACCACCTGTTAAAGTTTTTAAACCTTCTGTTAAAACTTCAGTAACTAACTTTCCTCCTGTTATAAATGGAGGCAATGCTAAATGTAGAGGTAAACCTAGTGCTAATCCAAATGCGCCATCAGCTAATGCTTGTTCTTCTAACCATTGAGGTGCTGATAAAACTAATGGTAATTGTGGTAAATCTACGCCTAATTCTCTAGCTAATTCTGTTGCAACCATTTCAAGTCTTCCTATTGCTAAACAAGGACCAAAATTTAATACAGGTGGAATTTTTAACTCTTTACAAACTTCTTTTAGATTTTCACCCGCTAATTCCTCTGCACCAGGTGACATAAGGCCAACATTTTCAAGTCCTCCTGTTGAACATCCAGCAGAAAGCACTATTATATCTCTTTTTATTAACTCTTTAGTTAACTCAACTGTATTTATATCATGACCACCTGCTGTCATATTTGAACAACCAACAACTCCAGCTATTCCTTTAATTCTTCCATCTGCTATCAAATCTATAAGAGGCTTCCATGAGTCTCCTAAAAATTCTTTTAAGTTAGTTTCACTTACTCCTGTTAGTGATTTTTCATATCCATGGTCTTTAGGTATATCAATTTCTACACTTCCTCGTCTATCTTTATATGAATCTATTGCTTTTTTTATTAACTCATTAGTAATTTCATCTTGATTTAATCTATCAAATGGTATATATTCTGCATTTGCTTTTTTAGCAACATCATCCAAACAAATCATCTTAACTTTATACTTATCTGCTATTGGTTCTAATCCCGGAATTGTACAATTAAATTCTGATAATACTAAATCGATTGCTCCCGTAGATAAGACTGCTTCACTTGTAAAATTATTACCTGCATGACCTGCAAATACTTCTTGATAGTGTTCTCCCCTTAGTTGTAAATCCTGACCTACGCAAGTACATCCTACAAGTTTAAATCCTTTAGCCCCTACTGCTTTTGCTAAAGATATTACGTTTTCGTCTTTTAATTTATCTTGGAAATTTGAAAAAATTGAATGTTGATGACCTGTAATCATTATATTTATATAGTCTTCATCTATTACATTGAATCCAACTGGAGCCATTCTTATAACTGGTTCTCCTAGCATTACATCATTTAAAAGGTTTGTAAGTGTCAGTCCATATAAACCTGTTGAAATACCTAGATTCAAACAATTAACTAACATGTCTACAGGATCACTATTTAAATTTGTTGAAGATTTAACTATCGCATCAAATACCTCAGATTTTGCTCCCCCAGGCATTATACCTAGTTCCTTCCATTTCTTAATTCTTGGTCCATATGCTATCTTTTCAACTAATTCCATCTTTTGATCTCTAGGTTTATATAAATCATCTAAAACTTTATCTGCTACTTTTATACACTTTTCATAATTATCCTCTGAATCTATTTTAAATAAACTAGATAATTTATTTAAGGTTTTTTCACCTTTAATAATCCCTCTACTTTCACCTAGATTTTTTAAATTTCTTGCTGTATTTTCTACTACATGTAAGTAGCAAGCTGATCCTGATGCTACAGCTCTTAAAAAGTTTCTAGCTACTATTGTATCTGCATTAGCTCCACAAATTCCTCTAGGTGATGTAGGTGTTATTCTACATGGTCCATTTGCACAAAGTCTACAACATACTCCTTGAAGCCCAAATCCACATTTTGTTTTTTGTTTTTCTGTTCTATGAAATGATGTTTCAACATCTTTAGATGATATAAATTTCTCTAATCTTTTATCTGCACTTTTACACATATTACAATTATTACAATTCATTTTAAATCCCCCTAATTTAAATTTTTGAATTTATTAAAAACTCTTTTAAGAAAATAAAGGTATGATTATTTAAACGATTTTACGAGATGACTTTTTATCATTTATTTTTTTCTTATTATTTAATTACCACCTAATTAATATCTTTAAACATCAATTAGGAATAAATTACTAAATAATTTTTTAAATATATATATAATAAATTTTTCAATATATTTACATTTAAATTATAACTTTTCTAGCCTGTCGTAATAATGGTATTAATGTAGAATTAATTTGTTTGTTATATATGGTAAGTTTTGCTATAATATTACTGAATAAATTATTACACATAGGAGGATTTTGAGATGGCTTATAAAATAACTGATGCTTGTATAAGTTGTGGAGCTTGCGAAGCTGAATGTCCTGTTGAATGCATATCTGCTGGAGATGACAGATATGTTATAGATGCAGATACTTGTGTTGAATGTGGTTCTTGTGCAGGAGTATGTCCTGTTGATGCTCCTCAACCAGAATAATATCGTATAAAGAATAAGCTATCAGAATAGTTATTTTTACTTTCTGATAGCTTATTTTTTGAAGTACACAAAAAAATAAAACTTAAAATCAAAAAAGTCACAAGACTAAAGTCTTCTGACCTTTCATATGTGATATTTTCAAATATCTAACATTATAAGTATTATTTTTTTATACACTTAGTTTAAATCTTATTGTTCTTCCTTCATTAAATAAGATAATGTAAATAAACTTTCTGTTAGATTTACATTTTCAACTATAACTTGTTGAGGAACTTCTAAATCTATTGGAGCAAAATTCCAAATCCCCTTAATTCCTACATTAACTAATCTATTAGCAAGTTCTTGAGCTCCATTCTTTGGTATACACATTATTGCTATATCTATTTTATTATTTTTTATAAAGTTTTCTATATCGTCTGAATCTAATATTTCGAATTCTCTTATTTTTAATCCTATCATTTTAGGATTTGCATCAAATAGTGCTTTTATTTCAAATCCAGCTTTTCTAAATCCTGAATAATTTGCAATAGCTTGACCTAAATTCCCTGCACCTATAAGAATTGCATTGTATTCTCTATCAAGACCCAATATTTTCCCGATTTCATTAAAAAGCGCTTCCACGTTATATCCGTAGCCTTGCTGACCAAATCCCCCGAAATTGTTCAAATCTTGTCTTATTTGTGATGCTGTGAACCCGATTATATCACTTAACTCTTTAGATGATATTCTTTGTATATCTTTATCTAATAAGTCTCCAAGATATCTATGATATTTTGGTAGTCTTCTTATTACCGCCATTGATATATTTTTATTGCCCACTTTTTCACCTCCCAAATTATTTTTATTATAAATCAATTTACAATAAAATCTTGTCAATCCTTAAAACATAACATATATCCTTGATTATATTATATCAAAACATTATAATTTTAGGTAGTTTAAGGAGGTATAAATTTATGATTGTTTTGTCATGTAATAACTTGAATAAAAGTTTTGGAATAGATTCTATATTAGAAAATGTTAACTTCACCGTCAATGAAGGTGATAAAATAGGTATTATAGGTATTAACGGAACTGGTAAAACTACTTTATTTAAAATTATTTCTGGTATATATGGTTATGATAGCGGAGACATATATACATCTAAGGATTGTGAAATTGGGTATTTAGAACAAAATACAAACTTCCACTCGGAAAATACTATATTAGAGGAAGTTTTAGAAGTATTTAAAGATTTAATGGAGATGGAAGCTTATTTAAGAAAATTAGAACTTAAAATTTCTGAAGAAAGTTCCGATGAAAACTCATCTTCTCTTGAGAAACTTATGAATGAATACTCTCACAAATTAGAATTATTTTCAGATATGAACGGTTACGGATATAAATCAGAAGCTAAAGGTATACTAAAAGGTTTAGGCTTTAATGATAATGATATGGATAAACCTATAAGCATACTTTCAGGAGGAGAAAAAACTAGAATTCTCTTAGGTAAATTACTTTTAAAGAAACCTAATCTTTTACTTCTAGATGAACCTACTAACCATTTAGATTCTGAAGCAATAGAGTGGCTAGAATTTTTCTTAAAACAATACAAAGGTACTGTTATATTAATATCTCATGATAGATATTTTTTAGATCAAGTAGTTAATAGAGTTTTTGAAATACATAATAAAAAATTAAAAACTTATAACGGAAATTACTCAAAATTTATTGAATTATCTAAAATAGATAAAGAAATTGAATTAAAAAAATACGATGACCAACAAAAAGATTTAAAAAAACAAGAAGAGTCTATTGATAGATTAAAAGCATTTGGTCGAGAAAAACATCTTAAAAGAGCTCGTAGTAAAGAAAAGGCTCTAGATAAAGTTGAAGTTTTAGACAAACCTGAATCATATAGAAAGAGAGCTAAAATTCAATTTAATCCTACAGTCACTAGTGGAAATGATGTCCTTCAAATCAGGGATATTTCTATGGGATATGGAAACAGAATTCTTTTTAAAGATTTAAATCTAGATATTTATAGAGAAGAAAAAGTCGCTCTTATCGGTGCTAATGGTATCGGAAAATCCACTTTATTTAAAATAATAACAAACGAACTATGTCCTTTATCTGGGAACGTAAAATTCGGTGCAAATGTTAATGTATCTTATTTCCACCAAGAACAAAAGACACTTAACTTAGATAATACTATAATAGACGAAATTTGGGATAGTAATGCTCACTTAACTCAAACAGCTATAAGAAGTATGTTAGGAGCATTTTTATTTGAAGAAGAAGAAGTATTCAAAAAAATATCTACTCTAAGCGGTGGCGAAAGAGCTAGAGTTGCTATACTTAAGCTAATTCTTTCAAATGCTAACTTCTTATTGCTAGATGAACCTACAAACCATTTAGACATAGATTCTAAAGAAGTACTAGAGGAAGCTTTATCTAACTATACTGGTACAATATTTACAATATCACATGATAGATATTTCCTTAATACTGTTGTAGATAAAATACTCGTTCTTGATAAAGAAGGTATTACAGAATACCTAGGTAACTACGATTATTATGTCGATAAAAAAAGAAAAACCCAAGAAATGAGTATAGTCGAAGAAAAAGAAGAGAAAACTAAAACTCAGCTTAAAGAAGAAAAAAGAAAAGAAAGAGACCAAAGAGAAGCAGAAAAGAAAAATAGAATAAAAAGACAAAATATAGAAAAAGAAATAGAAGAAATAGAAGCTAAAATTGAAGAAATAAATGACCTTTTATGCCAAGAAGAAATTTATTCAAATCCAGAAAAGGCTAAAGAGGTAAGCTTAGATAAATCAAACTTAGAAGAAAAACTTTCATTACTTTATGAACAATGGGAAGAATTCATGTAGGTTTTATATATCCCATATTTATATAATATTTTTTCAGTTACATAAATTGATTAGTATGATATGATTTATAAAGTTAAGTTTATTTTAAGAGAGGTGATTTTTTGCAAGGTTTATTTTCTTTAAACGAAGATAACAAGAGATTTTATAAAATACTTATTTCTCTATGTATTCCAATTATTATACAGAACCTTATTTCAACGTCTGTAAATGTAATAGATACTATAATGATAAGTAGTCTAGGAGAGACTTCTGTTGCTTCTATCGGTGTTGCTAATCAATTTTTCTTTTTATTTAATATGTCATTAAGTGGAATTACTGGTGGCGCTGGAGTTTTTATATCTCAGTTTTATGGTAAAAAAGATGTTAACAATATTAGAAAAGTTACTGGATTAAGTACCATATTAGCAATTATACTTAGTGGTTTATTTTTTATACCGGCTTTAGTTATGCCTGAATATATAATTCATATCTTTTCATATGACCAAGAGGTTGTTAAGTTATGTATTGAATATTTTAGTATAGTAATTTTTTGCTATCCTCTTATCGCTATAAGTACTGTTTTTAGCATGGGTTCTAGGGGTGTTAGAAATCCAAAATTAGGAATGTTCTGTAGTGCTTTTGCATTAATTAGTAACATTGTTTTAAATTATGGATTTATATTTGGTAATTTAGGACTTCCACAATTGGGAGTTAAGGGTGCCGCTTTAGCAACTGTTATAGCTAGAGCTTTTGAATTAATATTAATACTTTCATATGTTTACTTTGTTAAAAAAGACTATATATTAAAGTTTACATTAAAAGATTTAAAATCTATAAATAAAGATTTTATGAAGTCTTTTTCTTCAAAGAGTATGCCTATATTTTTAAATGATACAGCATGGGCATTTGGAACAGTTTTATATTCTGTTGCTTTTGCTAAAGCTGGAACATCTGCAATTGCTGCAAGCCAAATAGCTACTAGTACTGGTAATTTCTTTATTATGACAGCTGTTTGTATAGCTGTAGGTGCATCTATAATGCTTGGAAATGAACTTGGTGCTGACCATATTGATAGAGCTCTAGTGTATGCAAAAAAATTCTCTATACTTGTATTTTTAGCTGGATTATTTTTAGGAATACTTTTAATATTAAACATACCTTTATTATTAAAAATATTCAGTGTATCAGATGCTTTAGCACCTGATATTATCAAGATATTCTTTATAATGGGTATTTTAATGGCTCTTAAATCATTTAATACGTTAATAGTTATTGGAGTTTTAAGAAGTGGTGGAGATACAAAATATGCTTTATTCTTAGAACTAGGATGTATGTGGTTTGTTTCTATTCCATTAACTTTCTTAGCTGCATTTAAAGGACTTCCAATATCTATTTTAGTGCTACTAACTTACACTGAAGAAATAGCTAAATTTATATTTGGAGTTCCTAGGGCACTTTCAAAAAAATGGGCTGTAAATATAGTTAAAGAAATGTAATAAATTCATATATTTTTAAAGGGTATAAATTAAGTCATATTACGATGACTTAATTTATACCCTTTTTATCTTTTTAATTATCTTTCATTTATTTTTAAATTTGGAACTGCATTAAGACTCATATCGCTGACTTTTCCTTTAATAAAGTTATAATATCCTGCGCATCCTATCATAGCTGCATTATCTGTACAAAGTACTAAAGGAGGATATTTTATATCTATTTCATATTCTTTTGCCATTTGAGTTATTTTTTCTCTAAGTGCAGAATTTGAGGCAACCCCTCCTGCTAAAGCAATTGTTTTGTACCCTTTTTCACTAGCTGCTTTAATAGCTTTCGTAGATAAAACTTCTACAACTGATTCCTGGAATGATGCCGCTACATCTTCAACTACTATATCTTCTTTTTTCATCTTTTTAGCATTTAAATAATTTAAAACAGACGATTTTAATCCACTAAAACTAAAATCATAGCCATCATCTAAATATGCTCTTGGGAATTCAATTGCATGTTTATTTCCTTGCTTAGCCAATTTATCTATTATTGGTCCACCTGGATACCCTAAATTCATAGCTCTAGCAATTTTATCAAATGCTTCTCCTGACGCATCATCTCTAGTTTTACCCAATATTTCATATTCTCCATAATCTTTTACTTCTACTAAATGAGTGTGTCCACCAGATACTATTAATGTTATAAACGGTGGTTTTAATTCTTTATGTTCTATGTAATTTGCACTTACATGCCCTTCTATATGGTTCACACCAACAAGAGGTATATCAAGAGTATACGCAAGTGCTTTTGCATGAGAAAGCCCTACTAATAAAGCTCCTACTAGACCCGGTCCATAAGTTACTGCAATATGATCTATATCATTAAATCCTACATTAGCTTCTTCTAATGCTTCTTGTACTACTATATCAATATTTTCTATATGTTTTCTTGAAGCTACTTCGGGAACTACCCCTCCAAATTTTTTATGTAATTCTATCTGAGTTGATATTATATTTGATAAAACTTCTCTCCCATTTTTCAGTATAGCTGCAGATGTTTCATCACAACTACTTTCTATAGCTAATGTTATTATATCTTTCATTAATTTACACCTCTTTTATTTGGTTCCACATTATAATTGCATCTTCTTTATTATCACTATAATATTCTTTTCTAATCCCAGCTATTTTGAATCCATATTTCTTATAAAGATTTTGTGCTACTATATTTGATACTCTAACCTCTAAAGTCATTGAATTTATGTTATTTTGTTTACATAAAACCACTAATTCTTTTATTAGTTTGTCTCCTATTTTCTTCCCTCTATAATCACTATGTACTGCTACATTAGTTATATGACCTTCATCTAATATAAGCCAAATTCCTACATATCCAACTATTTTTTCATCTATTTTAGCTACAAGATATCTTGCCTTATCATTTGTGAGTTCTTTCTTAAAAGACTCTCTTGACCAATGATGTTCAAAACAATTTTTTTCTACTTGAAAAACACCCTCTATATCTTGTGATTTCATTTGTTCTATAATTAAATTATCTATCATTATTTAACCTCTTCATTTTCTCCTCATACTGAACTTCAGCTTGAGACTTCCTAATATACATAGGGTTTATTGTGTAACAATCATGAACATCTTTATTTTCATTGTATTTATTAATAGCTACTGAACATAAACTACTTGCTTTTGTTACATTATTAGAAGGAGCTGGAATACTTATATTTTGTATTTCTTTTATCATATCTTTGTACTTATAAACCGCTTCTCCAACTAATATCCACTCATCGTCATTAGAAGATAACTCTTTTAATAAATTTTCTATCTCTATAACATCAACACTTTCTATTTCTATTAACTTACCTTCTTCAAATTTATATTTTGCTGTATAAACTTGGTTTCTTTGAGCATCTAATATAGAACATATTTTTTTATCACATAAATCCATATTTGCAGCTAATATTTCCATAGAATTTACACCTATTATAGGTAAATTATTTACATGTGCTATAGCCTTTGCTGTTGCCATACCTATTCTTAAACCTGTAAAAGATCCTGGTCCTACACATATAGCAATTGCATTTATTTCATTAATTTTTAAATCACTCATTTTAAGCATATTTTCTATCATTGGCATAAGCTTTTGTGAATGTGTCTTTTTTGTATTAACTGTGTATTCACAAATTAATTTGTCATCTTCTATAACAGATACACTAGCTGCCATTGAAGATGTATCTATACCTAGTATCTTCATTATTTAGTCAACTCCTCAACTATTTTCTCATATTTTTCTCCTATAGGTTTTAAAATCATTTCTCTACCCATATCCTTATATCTTAACTCTATATCTAAATACTCATCTGGAAGTATGTCCTCTATTAAATTTGCCCATTCTATTATACAAATTCCATCAGAATTTATATATTCATCATATCCGATGTCATACATTTCATCACTACTTCCTATTCTATAAACATCAAAATGATATAAAGGAATTTTTCCTTCATATTCATTTACAATTGTAAATGTCGGACTTGTTATATAATCTTCAACTTCAAGTGCTTTAGCTAAACTTTGAGTCATAGTAGTTTTACCTGCTCCTAAATCTCCAATTAAACATACAACACTTCCTGGTTGTAATAACGTTCCTAACTTATATCCAATCTCTCTTGTCTTTTCTTGTCCATCTAAATATATCTTAACCATGACTTCATCTCCATTACAACTAATTATTAAATCTCAAATTCCAACTAGATATTATTATAGTATAACCATGCCTCATTATAAAGCCTTTCTATATATAAACTTATCTAACATTGTTGACTTTTTGCTCTTATTCGATTACATTTCATGATTCTTTTTATAAAAAGATTATCATTAAATTTTAATAGGTAAACTCAAATAGAAACTGTCCCAACTTAAAATGGACCCTATATAGCGGACACGAGAAAAAACGTGTCTATCTATATAGGGTCTTTTTTTGTAAAATATTAATTGAGGAGTGATTGAAATATGAGTAAAAAGATATTTACAGAGCAAGAAATACTAGACATATATGCCGTACGGCAATGGCAAAATAGCTTATCTATCTACGATAAAAGATTCATCAACTAATGAAATATTAGCATATAATC
>NZ_NOJZ02000017.1 GCF_002251085.2 Romboutsia maritimum
AATCGGATACGTTGAAAAAGGAAGTAAATCTATGAAATTTATAAAGTATTTATAAAAAATTATAGAGTTTATACGTCAGAACAAGAGGCATGGAATGATGCTGTTGTTATATTTAGAGATAAATATGAAAGATATAAAAATTTAAATAAACTGTTTGTATTTAATTTGGAAGAATTCTTCTAAAGGTAGTATGAAATAATTAAAGTCTTAGAAATAAGACTTTTTTTAGTATTAATAAAAAATGTAACGTATGTTACGGAAATATAAAATATATTAATATATAATAAAAATAAGTTAAGTTAATAAAAAATACAACATAGTTTAAAGTTTATCTTAAATGTGCATATGAAATATACATTAAAAAACTAAAATAAATATTACAACTTAATAAAAAAGAAACAGATAGTAATAAATAAAAAGGAAGTTACAGAAAATAATAAACAACTAATATAATAGGAGGAAATTAAAATGAGTTTATTTTTAGGTAAAATACATTATTGGTTATTTAATAAAATATTATGGTTCGAAGGATTAGAAGATGAAATAATAAAACTTGCAGAAAATGAAGGACTAGATATAGAAAAATTAAGTAGTGAAATTAATTCAAAGTATGGAGAAAAACTTCCAAATAAACCACTTGAAGATATGATAGATACAGAAAATATCCATGGATGGCTACAAAGTAAAATTCATTCTGCTGAAGGAAGAATGGCAGCATGGACTACTAATATACTAAATAACAACGAGAATGCTCTTGTAAAAATGGGAAATATATATATTTCTCAAGGTAAAAAGGCAGCTAAGGAAGTTAAAGGTAGCAAAGTAATTCTTACAAATTCAAAAGAGATATACAACAGTGTAAATGATTATATATTAGATGGAATGCCATGCGATAGAGTAAATGAAGTAATTACTTTAGAAGATGACATCGTAGAGTGGAATACAAGAATTTGTGTTCACAAAGAAATATGGGATATGGAAAAAGGTAGTGTAAGTACTTTTTATAATTTAAGAAGCTTATGGATTAAAGCTTTTGTTGATGAAGTTAATGGTGACTTTGAGTATATTGAAATGGAAGATGGAATTAAAACTATAAAGAAAAAATAATTTAAGGAGAATTAATATAATGATAACAAAAGATAATACAATAGGTGAAATATTAGTAATAAATTCAAATGCAGCAGAAATACTTATGGGATTTGGGATGGGATGCTTAGGGTGCCCATCGTCATCAATGGAAACTTTAGAACAAGCATGTGTTATACATGGACTAGAATTAGAAGAAGTCTTAAATAAGTTAAATGGAAAATAAATATTAATAAAATTATAGAAATGTAACGTGCGTTACAGATTTTAGGCGAAAAGATATCTATAATGTGTATATGAAATGAACATTATAGATATTAAAATAATATTAAAATATTGGAGGAACTATTATGGAAAATAAAATGTTTTGTTTTCAATGTCAAGAAACAGCAGGATGTACAGGGTGTACAAAATTTGGAGTTTGTGGAAAGTCGCCAGATCTAGCTAGAATGCAAGATTTATTAATATATACAACAAAAGGTTTATCAGAAGTAACAACAAGACTTAGAGCAGAAGGTAAAAAAATAGGTAGTGAAGTAAATCATTTAATAACTATAAATTTATTTACTACAATAACAAATGCTAACTTTGATGATGAAGTATTCTATGAAAGAGTAAAAGTTACTTTAGCTACTAAAGCAGAATTATTAGCTAAATTAGATAACAAAGAAAACTTATCAGAAGCAGCATTATGGAATGCTTCTTCAAATGAAGAAATGGATGTAAAGGTTGGCGTTTTATCTAAGATAAAAGACGTTATATTAGGAAGTGGAAAAGAAGTAGTTTCAATAGACTCTATATTAGATGAAAAATCAACTAAGGTAGGAGTATTAGCTACTAAAGATGAAGATATAAGAAGTTTAAGAGAGCTTATAATATATGGATTAAAAGGTCTTTCTGCATATGTAAAACATGCAAATGCACTAGGATATGATAATGAAGATGTAAATGCATTTATGCAATTAGCACTAGCTAAAACTTTAGATGACACTTTACGTATAGACGAATTAATAGCTTTAACTTTAGAAACTGGTAAAGTTGGAGTAGATGGGATGGCTCTACTTGATAGTGCAAATACAGGAACTTACGGACATCCAGAAGTTACTAAGGTTAATATAGGAGTTAGAAAAAATCCAGGAATACTTGTATCTGGACATGATTTAAAAGATTTAGAATTATTACTTAAGCAAACAGAAGGAACTGGAGTAGATGTATATACTCACTCTGAAATGTTACCAGCTCATTATTACCCAGCATTTAAAAAGTATTCTCACTTTGCAGGAAACTACGGAAATGCTTGGTGGAAGCAAAAAGAAGAGTTTGAAAGTTTCAACGGACCAATATTAATGACTACAAACTGTATAGTACCTCCAAAAGATAGCTACAAAGATAGATTATATACTACAGGAGCTGCTGGATTTGCTGGATGTACTCATATAAAAGGTGAAAGTGAAGATAATAAAGATTTTTCACAAATAATAGAACAAGCTAAAAAATGTCAAGCACCTAAAGAAATAGAAACTGGAGAAATAGTAGGTGGATTTGCACATAATCAAGTATTTGCATTAGCAGATGCAGTTGTAGATGCAGTAAAAACTGGAGCTATAAAGAAATTCTTCGTTATGGCAGGATGTGATGGAAGAGCTAAATCAAGAAATTACTACACAGAATTTGCAGAAGCTCTACCAAAAGATACAGTAATACTTACAGCAGGATGTGCAAAATACAAATACAATAAATTAAACTTAGGTGATATAAACGGAATACCTAGAGTATTAGATGCAGGTCAATGTAATGACTCTTATTCATTAGCACTTATTGCATTAAAATTAAAAGAAGTATTTGAATTACAAGATATAAATGAATTACCAATAGCATTTAACATAGCTTGGTATGAGCAAAAAGCTGTAATAGTATTATTATCACTATTACATCTAGGGGTTAAAAATATACATTTAGGACCAACATTACCAGCATTTTTATCACCAAATGTAACTAATGTTTTAGTTGAGAACTTTGGAATAGGTGGAATAACTAATGTTGAAGATGATTTAAAAATGTTCTTAGGATAATTAAAAAATTTGTTTACAAATAGCGAAATTTCTAATACAATTTAGTTAGAAATTAAATAAATTTAAGAATGATTATAGGATGAATCTATATAATGAATGTCAAGAAGACCTTTTAGGTCTTCTTTTTTGTATAAAGGGGGATTTTAATGAAGCTACAAGAAGTTAGAGAAAAATGGGTAAACAAAGAGATTAATAAATGTGCATCAGAAAATTTATGGGATTCTATGGCAGATGGGTTTAGAGAATTTAATATTCCAACAGAGAAAGATAGTTTATTTATCAAAGTAATTAAGGAAAACGATTTGATAAATGAAAATGATTCAGTATTAGATATTGGATGCGGAGCAGGCAAGTACTCAATAGCTATTGCAGATAAATGTAAGGATGTAACTGGAATTGATATATCATCTAAAATGATACAATTTGCAAAAGAAAAAGCTCATGAGTTTAAAAAGAATAATATAAATTTTATAAAGGAAGATTGGGAAAATTTAGACTTAGATAAATTTGAAAAATCTTTTGATGTTGTATTTGCACATATGACTCCGGCTATAAATAGTGCTGAAACTTTTGAAAAGATGATTAAAGCAAGTAAAAGAACTTGTATAATGTGCAAACCTACAAGAAGAACTGATTCTATAGCTGATAAAATAAAGAATATGTTAAATATAGATGATTCATATGGTGATTTAGATGAAAAGTTACTGTATGCTTTTGAAATACTATGGCTTAGAGGTTATTCACCTTATATAGAGTATGAAAATCAAGTATGGGATATAAAAAGACCTATTGATAAAGCAAAAGAAATTTACACAAATAAAATAAAATTAAGTAAAAATATTACTTCACAAGAAGAAGATAATATACATAATTATTTAAACCAAATAGCAAAAGATGGATTTGTATATGAAAAAGTAAGTACTACAATAGCTATGCTATATTGGAATGTTTAAAGGGGGAAAAGATTATGGATAAAAAATTATGGGAACAAGCAGTAGATTTTCATGGACATGAGTGTCCAGGACTAGCAATAGGGTTTAAGGCATGTGAAGCAGCTATAGAAAAATTAGGAATAGGAAAATCAGGTGATGAAGAAATAGTTTGTATTACAGAGAATGATGCATGTGGGGTGGATGCAGTACAATCTATATTAGGTTGCTCTATGGGAAAAGGAAATCTTATATATAGAGGAACAGGAAAACAAGCATTTTCTTTCTTTAATAGAAAAAACGGAGAAAAAATTCGTATGTATTTTAAAATAAATTCAAATAACATGGATAGAGATATGTGGCAAAAAACTATATTAAATTTACCTATAGAAGAAGTATTTGAGTTTTCAACTCCACAATATGATTTACCAGAGACTGCACGTATATTTAAATCAATAGTTTGTGAAAACTGTAAAGAATCAGCACCAGAACACAAAATTAGATTACAAAATGGAAAACAAGTTTGCTTAGATTGTTTTAATTCTTATGATAGAGGTTGGAAATAGGATTTATAGGGGGAGAAAATCATGAAATTAAAGAAAGTATTATTACCATTTTTATTGACATTTACTATGGTATTAACAGGATGCAGTACTCAAGGTAGTAATGAAGCTAAAAATAATGAAAGTAAAAAAACTAGGGTAGTTAAAGATGTATTAGGGAGAGATGTTGAAATTCCAAATAAGGTAGATTCTATCATAGCAACGGGTGCAGGAGCACTTAGAATGGTTTGTTATATGCAAGGTCAAGATAAAGTTGTAGGTGTAGAAGATATTGAAAAGAAAGTAGATATTAGTAAACCATATGGATATGTAAATTCAGAACTTAGCAAGCTACCGGTAATTGGAAAAGGTGGAGCTAATGGAAACGTTGCTTTTGAAGAAGAAATATTAAAGGTAGAGCCAGATGTTATAATAGGTGCTTATGATGAAAAAATGGCACAAGACGTAAGTCAGAAAACAGGTATACCAGTTGTAGCAGTTTCATACAAAGGAATATTTGATCCTAATATGGATAAATCTCTAGAAATTATAGGAGATATAATAGATAAAGGAGATAGAGCTAAAGAGTTAATTACATATATGGATAAATTAGAAAAGGATTTAAAGGATAGAACGAAGGATATAAAAGATGAAGATAAACAAAGTGTATATACAGGTGCTGTAAGTTTTTCAGGAAAACATGGATTTGATGGAACTTATGGAAAATATCCTCCATTTGATGCTATAAATGCAAAAAATGTAGTTGATGAAACAGGAAAAAAAGGAGCAACTTTAATAGATTTAGAAAAAGTTATGCAATGGAATCCAGATATTATATTTTTAAATCCAGAAAAATCTAGTATGGAATTAGTAAATAAACAATTTAAAGAAAATACAAAATTATTTGAATCACTAGATGCAATTAAAAAAGGTGAAGTTTATTCACAAATTTCTTACAATTATTACACAACAAATGTAGAACTTGCAATAGCTGATGCATATTATGCTGGAAGTATAATTTATCCTGATAAATTTAAAGACATAAACATAAAAGAAAAAGCAGATGAAATATTTAATACTATGCTAGGTAAAAAGATTTATAATGAACTTGAAAATAAAGGTCTTGGATTTGGAAAAGTAAAAGTTGGAGAGTGATATTATGGAACCGTTAGTATTAAATTCAACTACTGATAATTATAAAAAATATATAAGAAGAAAAATTTTAATTATATCATCTTTATTTTTAATTACTGTATGTATGGCATTTTATGCAATAAGTTCGGGTTCTTCTAACTTATCAGTAGTAGAAGTTATAAAAACACTATTAGGTAAAGCTGATATAAAAAGTAATGTGGCAATTTTTAATATAAGGCTTCCTCGTATTTTGATGGCTTTAGTATCGGGAATGGGTCTTGGAGTAGCAGGATGTGTGATGCAAAGTATTTTAAAAAATCCTCTTGCATCATCATCTACTCTAGGTGTATCTCAAGGAGCTGCATTTGGTGCTGCTATTGCAATAACATTATTCCAAGCAGTAGCTGTTAATAGTACAGGAGCTGATGCAATAAATATATCTAATCCATATATGGTAAGCATATGTGCTTTTATTGGTTCTATGGGTGCTACTATAGTTATATTATTTTTATCAAAATATAAAAAAATAACACCAGAAGCTATGGTATTATCTGGTGTTGCTTTAAGTGCTTTGTTTTCTGGAGGAACTACTTTAATACAGTATTTTGCTGATGATGTTCAATTAGCTACAATAGTGTTTTGGGCTTTTGGAGATTTAGGTAGAGCTAATTATAGGGAAATATTAATAGTTACAGTAATAACGCTAAGTTCTATTGTATATTTTATTATAAACAGTTGGAACTATAATGCATTAGAAAGTGGAGTACAAACAGCAAAAGGACTAGGTGTAAATGTATCTTCAATGAGAATAATAGGTATGGTTGTTTGTTCATTTGTAACAGCTACAATAGTATCTTTTGTAGGTATAATAAACTTTATAGGATTAATAGCACCACATATTATGAGAAGATTTATAGGAAATGATCATAGATATTTAATACCAGCATCTGCAATTATGGGGGCCTTTTTATTGTTATTAAGTGATACTTTTGCTAGGACAATTATAGCTCCAATAATACTTCCTATAGGAGCTATAACTTCATTTATGGGAGCGCCACTATTTTTATATATAGTATTTAGAGGGGGTGCTAGGAAGTGATAGAAGTTGATTCTTTAGGATTTGGATATAATCAAGATAAAAAAATACTAGAAGATATTAAATTTGATTTGAATAGTGGTCAATGTCTAGCTATATTAGGTAATAATGGTGCTGGAAAAAGTACTATGTTAAAATGTTTAAATAAGATAATAAATCCTAAATGTGGAAGTGTATATATTGATAAAGAAGACGTTTTGAAGTTTAAGCAATCACAAATAGCTAAGAAAATGGCTTATGTTGCACAGAAAAATGAAAGTAATAGATTTACTGTATTTGATGCTGTTTTGTTAGGTCGTAAACCATATATAAAAGTAGCACCTACAGAGAAAGATATTGAAATAGTTAAAGATATTATCGAAAGAATGAATTTAAAGCCATATTCTTTGAGATATTTGGATGAATTAAGTGGAGGAGAATTACAAAAGGTTATGCTTGCAAGGGCATTAGCTCAGCAACCAAAAGTATTACTTTTAGATGAGCCTACAAGTAATTTGGATTTAAAAAATCAACTTGATGTTTTAAAGCTTGTACAACAGATAGCAAGGGATGAAGATATTTCTGTTATTATTGTTATACATGATTTGAATTTGGCTTTGAGATATTGTGATAGATTTTTATTTTTAAAGGATAAAAAGGTTTATGCTTATGGTGGACTTGAGGTTGTGTCTAGTGAAAATATAGAATATGTATACAATGTTTGTGTAGATGTTAAAGATTATGGAGGAAATAAGTTTATAATTCCTGCTGTTTAAAAAGAGGTTTGTCTCAATATAAAATTTTGTGGTTGGGTACCGCTTGGGGTGAGTATAAGTTCTCCTCCATGCAGGTGAAAATCATACCTGCAAATGTCGGTGGAACTTATATCTCACCCCTTCGCTAGGTTCCTTTACAAAATTTTTATATTTTTGAGACAGCCTCTTTTTTGAGTAATAAGTATTTGTAAAATCAAATACGTTTATGATATTATATCCTCTAACGTAACGGATCTTAAAAATTAATATCCAAAAAATTCACTAAAATAAGAGGAAGAAAATATCAAATGAATAATATTATAAATCATTAGGAAATTTTTTACATGTAAGGAAACTATATTGCCTAATTTTATGTGGATAACCTATGAATAATAGTAATATTAATGAGTCTAGAAATGTAAAAAATGACATTTTGAGCAACGGACAGAGTCGTTGGCGACATGAGCGAAGCGAATTTTTTATAAAAATTAGTTGAATATTTTATATTTTAATATATTATAAAATATATAACTACAGATGAGAGAGGATATTTACAATGACAAATAAATCCAAAAGAAAAAAAAGACGACTAAAGAAAAAAATAAGAAATTTTTTGATATTAATTATTTTAATCGCACTTATAACTATAGCATTTTGTAGTTTAAAAATATTTAATAACATAGAACCTAATAATGAAAATAAAACAAAAGTAGTCATAGATATAGGTCATGGAGGTAATGATCAAGGAACTAAAAATTTAAAAACAGGAACATTAGAAAAAGATATAACACTTCAAATATCTAATAAAGTAATAAAAAAATTAAGTGAAGATAAGACGATACAAGTTATACCAACTAGAACAGAAGATAAATATGTATCATTGGTTGATAGAAATAAAATTGAAAGAGAAAATAATGCAGAACTATTTGTTTCTATACATTGTAATGCAGCTCCTAATGATGCATCTAATATAGAAGGTGTAGAAACTTTTTACTGGAAAGAGGATGATAAAAAGTCAGCTACTTTGGCACAAAAAATTCATAATAATATAACGTTAAGTCTAGATGTAAATGATAGAGGAGTAAAGAAAGAAGCTTATGAGGTATTAAGGAATTCTAAGTGTCCATCGGTACTTATAGAAACAGGTTTTTTAACAAATAATAGGGAAGAAAGCAATTTATTAGATCAGAGCTATCAAGAAAATATGGCTGATGCAATATATAAAGGAATAAAAGAATATTTACAAATTCAAGTTGATAAGCAAGTTCAACAACAAAATAAAGAAATTAATTAATTATTTAAAATAAATGATTCAATAATTTTATATTGACAGTTAACACTAATATATATATAATTAGTTTAAATATAAATAAATTTTTGAAAATTCGATAATATATCTTAAATATAAAAGGAGTTTTTTATGATGAATAATATAAATCTAACTAATGAACTAAAATTAAATATATATTACTTTAGCTATTTTGGATAGGTTTGTATTTATGGGATATAATCATCATAGATGCAAACCGAGAAATGTTTGTATCTATGATGGCTAGAGTTAATTTGTTATGATAAGCCACATAGAAATCACTATGTGGTTTTTTTAATCCTAGGCATATTATAAGCCACATAGTGTATATACTATGTGGCTTTTTTATTTTAAATAAATGAAATTTTGTAAAATAAAAAGGAAAAGAGGAATTTGTATGAGTAAGAATAAAGATATTATAATTATTGGTTTTGCATTGTTTTCAATGTTCTTTGGAGCAGGAAATCTAATTTTCCCTCCATATATAGGGATGACTTCAGGGAGTAATTGGTTGATAAGTTTCTTAGGTTTTGTACTTGCAGATGTAGGTATTATACTTTTATCAATAAATGCTGTTATAAGAGCAGGTTCTTTCCAAGGGGTATTAGGAAGAGCAGGTAAAACATTTGGAATTATGTTAGAATTTATAATGATGCTTTGCTTGGGTCCTATATTAGTTATACCAAGAACTGGTGCAACAACTTATGAGATGAGTATAAGCCCATTATTTAATAGTGTTAATCCTATTGTGTTTTCAATTTTGTTCTTCGCTTTAACATTAGTTTTAACAATAAGACCAACTAAGGTTATGGATATAATAGGTAAATTTTTAACTCCTATACTTTTAGTTACATTAGCGTTATTAATATTAAAGGGAATAGTATCTCCTATTGGAAAATTAAATACTGAAATTAATTCTAAAGATTTATTTGTAACTGGAATTACTCAAGGATATCAAACTATGGATGCACTTGGAATAGGTGGTATTGCAGCACTTATTATGACGTCATTAGTTAGTAAGGGATATAAAGATAAGAAAGAAAATGCAAGTCTTGCTATAAAATCAGCTACTATTGCAAGTATAGGTCTTGTTTTAGTATATGGAGGCCTAGCATATTTAGGAGCGACTGTTTCTACGAAATATGATATAAGTATATCTCAAACAGCATTATTAGTTAATATAACGAAAGATTTATTAGGAAGTACTGGTTCAGTTTTATTAAGTTTAGTTGTAGCTTTTGCATGTCTTACTACGGCGATAGGATTGACTTCTGTAACAGCTAAATATTTTGAGGATGTTAGTAATAAAAAATTAAAATATCAACATCTCGTTATATTCATATGTGTGTTTAGTTCAATAGTTTCTAATTTAGGTGTAGATAAAATAATATCTATTGCAGCACCGATATTAACAGTTATTTACCCTGTTTCAATTGTTTTAGTTATAATGAGTTCTTTAAAAAAGGTATTTGTTAAGGATAGCATATTTAAAGGTGCAGCTTATGCTACTTTAATAACTAGTATACTTACTGTTGTTGATAGTTTAGGTGTAAGTATAAGTTTAATTCACAAATTACCTTTAGAAAGTATAGGATTTAACTGGGTAGTACCAGCTATATTGGGAGGAATTATAGGTTCATTTGTATTTGAAGAAAAATTAGAAATTAAAAATCGTAAAATATCATAATTAAAAAAGGATTGCTTTGAGATATATTGATTTTAATTATTAAGAAAGCTTTATTAGTATAAACTAATCCAAATTGTAAATTATAATAATATCGAATTAAATAAAGCTGATTTATACACAGGAGGATATAGTTTATATGCGAAAGTCATTTTGGAGCAAAATAATTATATGTACAGTGCTGATTTGTTGTGTAGCAACTTGTACAAATTCTTATACACAGAGTAAGCAAGATTATATTTCACCATCATTAAAAAATGTAAAAGGATATAATGAACTTAAGAAAAATTTAGACGAAATAAAAAGAATAAGAAAAAATATTTATACTATAGATATTAATACTACTGATACTGAACCTAAATTAAAATCTACTAAGGAACGATTAAATTATCATCTTTTAGAACTTAAAGCAGTAAAAAATAATTTAACTAAATTTAAAGGTGTATATAGTAATTCTAAAGATGACATTTTATTTGCAGAACAACTTTCTTTTATAGCATGTAGTTATGAGTTAAGTTTAAATCAGCAACTAAATTTAGTTGAAGACTTAATATCAGAAAAAACAGAGGCAAATAAATTATTTTTCTCAGATAATATAGCACATATATATTATTACATTACATTAGGAGATCAGATGATATCATATATAGATAGTTATTATGTATTAAGAAAATAAATATAAATAAAGTACGAAAATCCTACTAAAATCATATGATTTTAGTAGGATTCTTTTTTTGTATATAGAATTAATAGAATTCTTCAAAGAGGTGTAGATATGAAAATCAAAATAGATAAAATAAAAAATTATTTAAAAAATATTAATAAAAAAGATAAAAATTCAGATGAAAATATTGAAAGTATATTTAAATTATCAATCATAATACCTGTATATAATAATGGTAATTACCTCAAAGAGAGAGCTATTAAAAGTTTAGAAGAAAGTAGTATTTTTAAAGAAATAGAAATTATAATCGTAGATGATGGCTCTGATGATATAGAAACCATAAATATAATTAAAAATGTAAAATCAAAACATAGTAATGTAAAAACTTACTTTTTCACAAAGGGTCCAAGTAAAAGTGCATCTAGAGCTAGGAATAAAGGGCTAGAATTATCTACTACAAATTACATCTCGTATTTAGATCCAGATGATGAGTGCGTTAATGATGGTTATAAAAAATTATATGATGAAATTTCTAATAAAGATATTGATTTGGTTATAGGAAATGACGTTGTTGAATATAATAAAAATTTTAGAGTAAGAAATTATTACAAGAAATTTTTAGAAATAAATAAAAAAGAGCAAATTAATAATGGAAGAAAAATATTATTAGACATGAATTTTGTTGTAAGCAGCATACAGACAATCATAGTAAGAAAAAATATTATAGTAGAAAATAAATTATCTATGGTAGAGGGAGCAATAGGACAGGATACAGTATTTTTTTATGAATTAATGATAAATTCTAATAATGTTAAAGTTATAGATGAAGTAGTTAACAAACATTATATGTATGTTAAAGGATCGGTTACTAATGAAATTAATATAAATTATTTTAAAGGACATTTAATAAAAGAAATTTCAAAAAGAAAAAAATTAGAAGAGTACAATATATTAGAAGATTATTTAAAAATGGTAATGGATAGTTATTTTAAAAAATATATTCTAGATAAGTTAAATAAAGTTAGTGAAAATGAATTAAATGAAGCTGAAAATATAGTAGATAAGATATATAAAGTTTATGAAGATGTGTGGAAAGTTAAAAATAAGGACATAAAAATATACTTAAAATCAAGAGGTGTGTATAAAGATATGAATTTTAAGCTGTCAGTAATAGTAGCTATATATAACAATGGAGATTATTTATTAAATAGAGCATTTAAAAGCTTGCAAGAAAGTAGTATTTTTAATGAATTAGAGATAATATTGGTTGATGATGGTTCTACTGATAAAACTACAGTAAATATAATTAAAGATATACAGTCAAAATACAGAAATGTTAAATCTTATTTTTTTGAAAAAGGTGGAAGTAAAAGTGCATCAAGACCTAGAAATAAAGGTTTAGAATTATCTACAACAGATTATATTTCATATTTAGATCCAGATGATGCTAGTATTAATGATTGTCATAAGAAATTATATGATGAAATACAAAAATCAAAAGCAGATGCAGTAATAGGTAATATTGTTTATAATAACGATAATAATTTAAGGGTAAGAGATTATTATAGAAAATTTGTAAATGTAAATGATTGTTTAGAGGAATGTACTAACTGTAGAAAAATATTATTAGATACTAAATTTATGTCAGGTGGAATATTTCCATTTTTAGTGAAAAAAGATATATTAACAAAAAATAATTTATGTATGGTGGAGGGTGGATTAGGAGAAGATACACTATTTTTCTATGAAATTATGCTATGTTTGAAAAAAGTAAAAGTTATAAATGAAGGTCTATATATGTATTACAGAAATGTTGAAAATTCTGTTACAACTAAAATAGGCTTATCTTATTTTTCAGGGCAATTAAAAAAAGAGAAAGTTAAAAGAGTAAAATTAGAACAATATAATGTTTTATATGATTATTTAAATATAATGTTTGATAGTTATTTTAATGAATATATTCTTATTAAGTTAAAACAAGTTAATGAAGAAGAATTAGAAGAAGCAAAATCTATAGTAGATGAAATTTATAAAATTTATGATGATGTATGGAATGTGAAATATAATTCAATAAAAAAATATTTAAAAGATAGAGGAATTTATAAAAATTTAAATATGAAACTTTCAGTAATAGTGCCTATGTATAATAATGGAGATTATTTAATAAACAGGTCATTTAAGAGTTTAAAAGAAAGTAGCATATTTAATGAAATAGAAATAATATTAGTTGATGATGGTTCAACTGATGAAAACACAGTAAATATAATTAAAGATTTAGAGTCAAAATATAGTAACGTAAAGAGTTATTTTTTTGAAACTGGTGGAAGTGGAAGTGCATCTAGACCTAGAAATAAGGGAATAGAACTAGCAACAACAAATTATATTTCTTATTTGGATCCAGATGATGAGTGTATAAATGATAGCTATAAAATATTATATGATACATTGATAAAATCAAATGTAGATATTGTAGTAGGAAATGTGATATACAAAGATGAAAAAAGTAGCAAAGTAAGAGATTATTATAAGTATTTTATGAATGTAAATAACAACTTAGATATATCTTATGATTGTAAAAAAATATTATTAGATACAGATTTTATGTCAACTGGAATCTTAAGTATTATAGTAAAGAAAAATATTATCATAGAAAATAATTTAAAGATGGTAGAAGGCGGAATAGGTCAAGATACATTATTTTCATATGAATTAATGTTAAATTGTAGAAGCATAAAAGTTATAAATAAAGAACTTTATCTTTATTACATGAATGTAGAAAATTCAATTACTAATAGTATTGGAACTAGCTACTTTAAAAAACATTTAAAAACAGAAATTGAAAAAAGAAAAAAACTAGAGAACTATGGAGTTTTAAAAGAATATGTAGATAGTAAATATGATGCTTTTTTCCAAGCTTGGATTTTTGAAAAGCTAAAAAAAGTAAAAGTAGAAGAAAAGGAAGAAGCACAATCTATAGTTGATGAGATTTATAAAATTTATGAAGATGTATGGAAAATTAGATACAAATCTTTAACAAATTATTTTGAGTCTAGAAAAAACAGATATTAAAAATAATACAGAAAGTAGCAAAATAATGTCGATATCATATATTAAATCTAGGAAGTATTATTATTTTAGTAAATATTAAAATGATGATAAAAAATACTAGAATTTGGAGGTAAAACCTGTGAATATAGCAATTGCAGGCACAGGATATGTAGGATTAGTTACAGGTATTTGTTTAGCACAGTTAAACTGTGCAGTGGTAACCTGTGTAGATATAGATGAAACTAAAGTGGCACAAATGAAGCTAGGAAAACCTCCTATATACGAGGATGGTTTAGAGGAACTAATGAAGAAAAATTACGAATTAGGTAAAATAGATTATACTACAGATTATAAAAGCGCATATAAAAATGCAGATGTAATAATTATAGCAGTAGGAACACCTGAAAGAAGTGATGGCTCTGCTAATTTAGATTATATAAAAGCTGTTATAAATCAAATAGCTAAAAATATAGAAAAGGATTGTTTAGTAGTAACAAAATCTACGGTACCAATAGGTACTAATGATAAAATAGAAAGTTATATTAAAGAAAATTTAGTTAATAAAGTTAGAGTTGAAGTTGCATCAAATCCAGAATTCTTATCTCAAGGAAGTGCAATAAAGGACACATTAAACGCTTCAAGAATTATAATAGGAACAGAAAGTAAATGGGCTGAGGATATACTTAAATTAGTATATAAGCCATTTAACCAACCTATAATCTCAACTAATAGAAAAAGTGCTGAAATGATAAAGTATGCTTCTAATAATTTTTTAGCTTTAAAAATAGCATATATGAATGATATAGCTAATTTTTGTGAATTAGTAGGAGCTAATATAGAAGATGTTGCAATTGGTATGAGTTATGATGAAAGAATAGGCGATAAATTTTTAAAAGCAGGGATAGGATATGGTGGTTCTTGCTTTCCTAAAGATACAAGAGCACTACATTGCTTGGCAAGTGAATTTTGCTATGAATTAAAAACTGTAAAAGCAGCAATTGAGGTAAATGAATATCAAAAGTTAAAGCTTATTAGAAAAGCAAGTGAAAAGATTGAGCAATTTGAAAATATGAAAGTTGCAATATTAGGGCTAACATTTAAGCCAGGAACAGATGATATGAGACATGCTCCGTCTATATCAAATATAAATAGTTTAATAGAAAGAGGAGCTAATATATTTGCATATGACCCAGTTGGTATAGAAAATGCAAAAAAAATTTTTGAAGATAAGATAAATTATACTATGTCTATTGATGAGGCTATAAGTGAAGCTGAAGTTTGCTTTATAATGACTGAATGGGAAGATATAGTAAATTATGATATAAAAAAATATAAAAAGTTAATGAAAAAACCAATAATATATGATGGTAGAAATTGTTATGAAGTTTCAAAGATGAAAAATTTAGATATAGAATATTACTCTATTGGAAGATAGATTTAAATAAATTTATTTAATAAGTAGGAGGACATAATGAGTAAAATAATAGTAATAGATATGCAGTTTAATACTACTAGACGAGCAAATATGACAAGAAGATTAAGTGAGGAATGGATAAGTCATAGAATGAAAATTTTTATGAATTATACATTACAAAGTTTAATAAATCAAACTAATCAATCATTTTTATGTTTTATATATTATGATAAACAAACAGAAGAACTTGTCAAAAAAGAGATAGCAAAATATCCTAAGTTACCTGAAAATATTATTTTTAGTTGTGAAGAAGAAGAAGGAATTTATAAATATATACAAGGATATGATGATTTATATTTAGTAAGATTAGATTGTGATGATATGTATCATCCATCATTTATACAACAACTAATAGATTATAATCCCAAAGAAGATACACAAGCACTTATAAATCAAAAGGGATTTGTTTATGATATTTTAAATGATAAATTAGGTGGATGGTATCATGATACTCCACCATTTCATACCCTTATATATAAGGTAGAAGATTATATGAATGGTAAAAGATATGTACTAAAAGGTGGACATATGGGAGCTATATATTTAAAACATGAAATTATAGATAAAGAAAATTATGTGGTTACAATACATCAAAAAAACACATTAAATACGTTTGAGAGACATGGAACAAAAGTTTTAAATGAAGATGAAAAAGAAAAGGTTATGAAGGAATTTGAAATTAGAAAAAAAGAAGATATGATATAAAATATATGTAATTAGATTTGGGGTGAACATAAGTTTTCCTATATGCAGGCAAAAAACACGCCTGAAAATGTAGGTAAAACTTATGTTTCACCCCTTTGCTAGTTTTTTAGCAAAATCATTATATTTGGGTGAGTTTCTTTTTTAATCAAAGTTTAGTGAAAAATATGTTTATATAATTCTTGAACACAAATTATAGCAAAATTTAATATAATATATAGAATTATTAAATTTTGCTATAATTTGAGAATGAATAAATTTATTATGGAGGAAAATAAGTTGTTTAATAATATAGATGTAAATAAATTGGCAAGTGTACTTGTATTTTGTTATCAAAATACGAGATATCTTAAGGAAAATATTGATTCAATACTAAAACAAAAATATAGTCCTATTGAAATTATAATAAGAGATGATGGTTCAAATGATTTTGATGAAGAAGATATTAAAGAAATCAAATCATATATAGAAAAAAATAAAGGGGACAATATTGTAAATTATATAATTGAAAAAAGTGAAATCAATGAAGGTGGAGTAAAAAATCTAAACAAAGGTATGAAGTTATCTAAAGGAAAATATATATTACCCCTAGAATGTGATGATTGCTTTTATGATGAAAATATAGTTAGTAATATAGTTGAGTTTTTTGAAAAAGAAGATTATATAATAGCTACGTCTTATGAATATACTTGTGATAAAAATATGAATAAGATAAAAATAAGATTTGTTGAGAATTGGATGAGAAAATTATTAGAAGGAAATCCTTTGAAGTTATATTTAACATTATGTAAAGGTAATTTTATTTCAGGTTCACATCTTTATTATACTAGAGAATTTATAAATAGATATGGTTTGTATGATGAGGATTATAAACAGTTAGGTGACTATCCTAAATTATTAAGTATAACTAGACAAAAATGTATGATAGGTATTATTGAAGAAATTACTATATGTCGTAGAGGTGGCGGAATTTCAAAAGATGCTAGTAATTATAATTTAGATGAAAACAGAAAAAAAGATATAAGAAGTCAACTTCACCAAGACCTTGAAACTTTAAAGAAAAAAGAAGTTTTACCATATTTTGAGGAAATTGAAAAAATAATAAGTTCTAAATAATTAAAAAATATGGAGGTAAAAAATGAATAAGTTTGAACAACCAATATATGTTACAAAAGCATTTTTACCACCGATTAAAGAGTATTATGAGAAACTTAAAATTATATGGGACAGTAAGTTATTAACTAATAATGGACCAATTCATAATGAACTAGAATTACAACTAGAAAAATACCTAAAGGTTAAAAATAGTGTGTTATTTACAAATGGTCATTTGGCATTATATACAGCTATAAAAATGTTAAATCTAAAAGGAGAAATTATAACGACTCCATTTACATTTGCATCTACTACACATGCTATAGTAGAAAATAATTTAAATCCAATATTTTGTGATATAAATATGAATAATTTTACTATTGATGTAGATAAGATTGAAAGCTTGATTACAGAAAAAACATCTGCAATAATTCCAGTTCATGTATTTGGATATCCTTGTAATACAAAAGAGATAGAAAAAATAGCAAGTAAGTACAAGTTAAAAGTTATATATGATGCTGCACATGTATTTGGAGTAGAGGTTGATAATATAGGAATTGGAAATTTTGGAGATGTATCTATGTTTTCTCTACATGCTACAAAAGTTTATAACAGCATAGAGGGCGGATTATTAACATTTGGTGATGAAAATTTAAGAAATGAACTTAATAATTATAAAAATTTTGGAATTACGGGATATGAAACTGTTGAGTCTGTAGGAATTAATGCTAAGATGAATGAGTTTCAAGCGGCCATGGGACTAATTAATTTAAATTATATAAATGAAGAAATAAATAAAAGAAAAATCATAACAAACATATATAGAGCAAATCTTAAAGATATAAATGGAATTTATACGGTAGATGACCAACCTAATATTAAGCATAATTATGCTTATTTTCCAATATTAATTGATGATAAAAAACTAGGAATAACTAGAGATTATTTATATGAAAAATTAAAAGAATATAATGTTTTTGCTAGGAAGTACTTTTATCCATTAACTCCAGATTTTGAATGTTATAAAGGCTTATATAATAAAAGTAATTTACAAAATGCAGTATATGTTGCAGATAGAATTTTAACATTACCGATATATGGAGAGTTAGACAATAAAGATGTAGTAAAAATCACACAGATAATAAAAGAGATAATAAAAAAAAGTTAGATTACGCTTGATTTAAGTTTAGCATAAAGAATCTTGAATTTTATAAAGGGTGTGAGTAAATGAAAGTTGGAATAATGCAACCTTATTTTTTTCCATACTTGGGATATTTTCAATTAATAAATTATGTAGATAAATGGATATTCTTTGATGATGTTCAATATATATACCATGGATGGATTAATCGTAATAGAATAATACATCCTAAAAAAGGATGGCAATATATAATATTACCATTAAAAAAACATAGTAGAGGAGATTTAATTAAGGATATAAAAGTAAATAATGATCAAAGGTGGAAAGATGAGTTATTAGGTAAATTAACTATATATAAAAAAAGAGCTCCAAATTATAATGAAGCTATAGACGTAATACAAAAATCTATAAATATAGATACAGATAACATAACACAATTAAATGCATATATAATTAGTACAATATGTAATTATTTAGATATAAATTTTGAATATGAGATTTCATCTAAATGTGATTTTGATTATTCAAATGTAAGTGATAGTGGAGAATGGGCTCTAAGGATATGCGAACAAGTCAATGCTTATGAATATGTAAACCCATATGGAGGAATAGATTTATTTGATAAAAATAAGTTTGAAGAAAGTAATATACAACTTAAATTTATGAAAATGAATGATTTAAAATATCCTCAACGAAGAAATTCATTTGAAAGCAACTTATCTATAATTGATGTAATGATGTTTAACTCTAAAGAAAAAATAAAAGAGATGTTAGAATTATATGAGGTGAAAGCTTAATGACAAAAGAAATTGGTGGTTATTTTGAGCTTGAATGTATGAAAGGTAATCATTATCATGAAAAAGCAATTAAATTAAATAGTGCTAGATATAGTTTACAATATATATTACAAGTAAAAAAATATAAAAAAATATATATACCGTATTATAGTTGTGAAAGTATCTTACAACCATCTAATAATCTGGGAATTGATATTGAATTTTATAATATAAATGAAAATTTAATGCCAATTTTAAAGTGTGATATATATGATGATGAGGTATTACTATTTATTAATTATTTTGGACTTAATAATAATAAAATAAGAGAAATAACTAAAAAGTATAAAAATATAATTGTTGATAATACTCAAGCTTTTTATACACTTCCTTGTGATAAAATAGATACAATATATTCTGCAAGAAAGTTTTTCGGAGTTAGCGATGGAGGATACTTATATACCGACAGTCCTAGTATTTCTAAATTACAAAGAGATATTTCATATGATAGATATGAGTATTTATTAAAGAGAATAGACCTCGGTGCAGCAGAGGGATATTTGGGTTTTAGAGAAAATGAGATAAAACTAAATAACCAAGAAATATTACAAATGTCTAACTTAACATCTAAGATATTATCAAATATAAATTATGAATATGTTAAATTAAAACGTGAAAAAAACTTTAGTATTTTACACGATAAATTAAAAGATATAAATGAATTAAAAAATATAGATGAATCATTGAGTAAAAATGGACCTATGATATATCCATTTTTAATAAGTAAAGATAATATAAAAAAATATTTAATAGATAATAAGATATACGTTGCAACATATTGGCCAGAAGTTATATCTAGAGTTGAAACAGATAGTTATGAAGCGTATTTAACAAATAAATTAATACCTTTACCAATAGATCAAAGATATGATGATGAAGACATGATGTATATTTTAAAAAAAATTTGGGAGATAATTTAAGTTATGATATATTTAAGAGAAATAACATATAGTGATTTAAATACTATAAATATTTGGAGAAATGATAAAGATACAATAGATTTATTAGGAGCAAATTTTAGATATATTAATATAGAAACAGATAGTGAATGGATGAATCAATATCAAAAAAATAGAGAACATCAAGTTAGATGTGCAATTTGCGATGATGATAAAATGATAGGTATGATTAGTATTGTAAATATAGATTATATAAATAGAAAAGCAGAATTACATTTGATGATAGGAGACAAAGATAGTAGAGGTAAAGGTTATGGAACCAAGGTCATGAAAATGATGATAAATCATGCATTTTATAATTTGAATTTAAATAAATTATATTTAACAACATTAGAGACTAATGAAGGAGCTAAAAAATTATATTCTAAAGTAGGTTTTAAAATAGATGGTATTTTAAGAGATGAAGTATATAAAAATGGTAAATATATTAATTGTTTAATAATGTCTATATTAAAAGATGATTATGAATATTAATGTTAATAAAAAATGACTAGAGAATTAGGGATAATTTATTCCTGATTTTTTAGTCGTTTTTTGTAATATAAAACAAGATTTAATGTAAATAATGTAACTATTAATTATTATAAGAATATTATAATAGTGTAACAGAAAAATACTTTAAAGTATAAGTTTGGAGGTAGTTTTATGAAAGGAATCATCTTGGCTGGAGGAAGTGGAACTAGACTTTATCCATTGACAAAGGCACTGTCCAAACAAGCGTTACCTATATATAATAAGCCTATGATATATTATCCATTATCAGTTCTTATGTTATGTAATATAAGAGATATACTTATAATATCAACACCTAGAGATATAGAAGTATTTAAAGAAATGTTTTTTAATGGAAGTGATATAGGTTTAAATATAAGTTATGCATCTCAAGATAAACCAAGAGGAATTGCAGATGCATTTATAGTAGGTAAAGATTTTATAAAAGAAGATAACGTAGCCTTAATATTAGGTGATAATATATTTTATGGATATAAATTTGAACAAAAACTTATAAATGCTATTAATAATAATAAAGGTGCAACTATATTTGGATATCATGTAGAAAATCCTTGTGATTTTGGAGTAGTAGAATTTGATAATAAATATAATGCACTTTCGATAGAAGAAAAGCCTAAACAACCAAAATCAAATTATGCAGTGCCTGGATTGTATTTTTATAACAATGAAGTTGTAGAAATAGCAAAAAAAGTAAAACCATCAGACAGAGGAGAATTAGAGATAACTTCTATAAATAATGAATATTTAAAAAAAGGGAATTTAAAGGTAGAATTATTAGAAAAAGAAACCGCATGGATAGATACAGGAACTTATGAAGGTCTATTAAATGCGGCTAAATTTATAGAAACAATAGAAAAAAGACAAAATATACACATTGGATATATAGAGGAAATAGCTTATAAAAAAGGATATATAAATAAAGAAAAATTAATAGAATTATCTAAAAGTCTTATAAAAACAGAATATGGAAAGTATCTACTTAAAGTAGCAAATGGGGGATAGATATGGGGAATTTTAAGTTTATAAAAACAAGCATAAAAGACTTATATATAATACAACCTGAGATATTTAACGATAATAGAGGATATTTTATAGAATCATATAATAAAGAAGATTTTTATAAAGCAGGCCTTACTATGAACTTTATTCAAGATAATGAGTCAAAATCAACGGAGGGAGTATTAAGAGGGCTTCATTTTCAAACACAAAATACTCAAGGTAAATTAGTTAGGGTTATAGTAGGAGAAGTATATGATGTTGCTGTAGATTTAAGAAAAGAATCACCTACATTTGGAAAATATGAAGGTATTATTTTATCACAAGATAATAAAAAACAATTATATATACCAGAGGGTTTTGCACATGGTTTTTTGGTGTTATCAAAAATTGCAATAATTGCATACAAGTGCACAAATTATTATGCTCCAAAATATGATAGCGGTATAATTTGGAATGATGAAGATATTAATATAAATTGGCCAATAGATAACATTAATAAGTTGATATTATCTGAAAAAGATAAAAATCAAAAAAAATTAAAAGATATTGAAATACCATTTGAGTATAAATAAAAAGCTGATTGTAAAGGAGAAGATGTATGGAGATTTTAGTTACAGGTGCTAATGGTCAGTTGGGTATTGATTTAGTAAAAGAATTATACAAAAGAGGATATAATGTAATTTGCCCGAGTAGATATGATATGAATTTAGAAGATAAAGATAAAATTAAAGAATATATAATGAATTCTAATTGTGATGCTATTATTCATTGTGCGGCATATACATCAGTAGATAAAGCTGAACAAGAAAAAGGTTTATGCTTACGTATTAATAAAGATGCAACAGAAGTTATAGCAATCTGTGCAAAAAAATTTGATATACCAATGATATATATAAGTACAGATTATATTTTTGATGGAAGCAAGGATGAAGAGTATACTGAAAAAGATATACCAAATCCTATAAATATGTATGGTATGAGCAAATATTTAGGAGAAAAAAGTGTGATTTCAAATTTAGATAAATACTATGTAGTTAGGACATCGTGGGTATTTGGAATTAATGGAAATAATTTTATAGAAACTATGCTTAATATATCGAAAATAAGAAATAAAATAAATGTTGTAGATGATCAAATTGGATCACCTACATACACAGTAGATTTATCTAGATTATTAGTTGATATTTTAGAAAGTAATAAATATGGAATTTATAATGCTACTAATGAAGGATATTGTACTTGGTATGAGTTTGCAAAAGAAATATTTGAAATTAGTAATATAGATATTAAAATAAATCCAATAAGTAGTAATGAATATAAATGTATGGCAAAGAGACCTTTAAACAGTAGATTAAGTAAAAATAAATTAGTAGAAAGTGGATTTCAATTGTTGCCAAATTGGAAAGAAGCTTTAACAAATTATATTCAACAAAGGGAGAATAATATATGAAAAAAATATTAGTAACTGGAGGAGCAGGATTTATCGGTAGTAATTTTATACATTATATATTAGATAAATATTCAAATTATAATGTAGTAAACTTAGATTTACTAACTTATGCAGGAAATCTTGAAAATTTAAGTGATATAGAAAATAATAAAAATTATAAATTTGTAAAAGGAGATATAGCAAACAGAGAATTGGTATATAAATTATTTGAAAATGAAAAATTTGATATAGTAGTAAATTTTGCAGCAGAATCTAATGTTGATAAATCTGTTATAAATCCTGGTATTTTTATACAAACCAATGTAGTTGGAACGCAAGTTTTATTAGATGCAGTTAATAAATATAAAGTAGATAGATTTCATCAAGTGTCTACTGATGAGGTATATGGAGATTTACCTATAGAAAAAACAGATTTATTTTTCACTGAAAATACACCAATTAATCCAAGCTCACCTTATTCAGCATCTAAAGCATCTGCTGATATGATAGCACAATCATATTTTAGAACTTATAATACACCACTTACAATTTCTAGATGTTCTAATAACTATGGACCATATCAATTTCCAGAAAAGTTAATTCCTCTAATGATATTAAATGCTATTGATGATAAAGAGTTACCTGTGTATGGAAAAGGAATTAATGTAAGGGATTGGCTTCATGTAAAAGATCATTGCAGTGCAATAGATGCTATTATACATCATGGTAAAATTGGAGAAGTATATAATGTTGGTGGTAATAGTGAAAAAACTAATATAGATGTAGTTAAAATTATTCTTAAAGAATTAGATAAACCAGAGTCTCTTATAAAATTTGTAAAAGATAGACCAGGTCATGATTTAAGGTATGCTATAGATTCAAGTAAAATACAAAAGGAATTAGGTTGGACTGTAAAGTATATGTTTGAAAAAGGTATTAAAGAAACTATAGATTGGTATGTAGATAATTATAAATAATTGGATTTTGTGTTAAGCCTACTGATTGAAGTGAATATAAGTTCTCCTTCATGCAGGCAAAAACTTTCCTGCAAATGTCGTGAAACTTATATTTCACTCCTTGGCTAGGTTATTTCACAAAAAATATAATATAATATATATATAAACATTATGAAATACTTATGGGGGATTTATTATGAACAAGGTATTTACTAAATATATATTTGGATATGAAATGCATTTTGAAAAAAAGGCAGATCAATACGTTGTAAAGATTGAAGAACTCAAAATAAAGAAGCAATCCCAAAGTAGAGGAAGGGCTATTAGAGAAGTATTTGATGAAATAAAAGAAAAAACAAAAAATAATTTAATACAACCGAAAAAATCTAAAGAGAATTTATCTTATCATAATAATTTGCAAATTAGGTTATTTAAAATAAATCAAAAGATAACTCACTTTGGATTTTCAGTTATAGCTGAGGATATTAATGAAATAGATATTATAAAGTTAGAAAATTTATGCAAAAAAATAGAAATAAGTAAAAGTTATACATATAAAAATATTATAGATATAGAAAATAATATTATAGAAATAATAGAACCATATATTATAGACCCACATCTAAGAGCATTAAATATGGCGAGTCTAATCATGAATACTAATCATATAAGTAAATTTTCACATATTATAGAACAATCATATATAAGCCTTTTTAGAGAAGAATACATATCAACTGTAATGATTTTAACGCCTATAATAGAAGGTATTTTACTTTCTTTATATGGATTTAATTTTAAAAATAAAAAACCAAAGGAACAGCAATTACTTAACAAGTGGGCTGAACTTCAATATGATTATTCTAATACTAAAATACCTCATCCATATATAATAGATGAATACATAAGGGCGTTTTTAGATATATCTGAGCAAATAATTTTTTCTAAACATCAATTGGCAAATGATTATTCGTATTTTAACAGAAATTATATAGCGCATGTAATGGGAGATGGAAATTTTTATACTAGAAATAACGCTTATAAGCTTATTCATTTGATAGATTTGATGGCTCATGTATTAGCAGCTTGTAATGGTCAACATAATAGATATGCTTTTGATAGGGATGATGTTGATTATAAAATTAGAATTTATTATTATTCTAATTTAAGAAATAAGAAAGATACTGAGGAAGTACATAGATATATATTTAATTCTCATAGAAATTTTAAGGGTTATGTATAGGAAAATTTGAATTAGAAATGTAAATTAATATTAAGGTTAATTGCATATAATAAGTAAATAAATCAAATTTATCTAAAAAAGGAGGATTTGAGATGAGATATAAAAAGAAAATTATATCATTAGCATCAATATTAGCACTTATATCTACTAACATATCTTTTGCAGATACTTTCAGTAGTAAATTAGAATTAACAAAAGATATAAATACAAATTTATCTATGTATAAACAAAATAATATAAACGATATGTTTACAATACAAACAAAAGAAATAAAACAAGAAAGTGAATTTTTTAAATCAGATATAAAATATCCATATTTAAAAATAAAAGAAGAATATATAAATAATAACAAAGTTAATAAAAAGCATATTGAAAATATAAACAAACAAATAGAAAATTATATAATTAAATTTAATAATAAAATAAAGAAAGAAGCTAAAGAATATCAAGAATTATATGAAACTAAATTTTCAAAATCAGATGAAGACTATGTAAAGTATCAATATGAATTAATATCTGATTTTAAAGTTACATACAATAAAAATAATTTGATAAGTATTCCAATAACTACTTATGCATTTATGGGTGGAGCTCATGGGATGACTTATCTAAAATCTTTTAATTATGACTTATCAACAGGAAAAGAAATTAAATTAAAAGATGTATTTAAAGAAGATGTAAATTATAAGGAGATAGTAAATTCTTTTGTGAAAAAAGAAATTGAAAAAAGTGAGGATATTTATTTTGGAGAAAAAGAAGGCTTTAATGGAATTAATGAAAATCAAGAATTTTATATTGAAGAAGGTAAACTAGTAATATATTTTCAGCTTTATGATATAGCTCCATATTATGTTGGGATACCTAAGTTTGAAATGACTGTTGATGAATTTGGTGAATATTTTAAAATGAAATTTTAATGATAATCATAAGTATATAAGGTTATATGAATTTTTAGTATTGACATTATTATATTTCGTTGATAAAATAAAATAATTAATCAGGCAATATATGCTGGGCTTTTTAATAAGCAGTGGAGAGATATATCCATGGGATGGTTTAAAAAACTTTTCCATGGATTTTTTAATTCGTGGAATTTGGGAGGGAAATTATGGAGGATTATAGTTACAAAAAGGTAAAACAAGTTTTATGGATAATATTATTTGCAAATATAGGGGTTGCTCTATTAAAAATAATAATAGGTAGATCTATTAAAAGTACAAGTATGACAGCGGATGGATTTCATTCTATATCTGATGGAGCATCTAATATAGTAGGTTTAATAGGAATTAGTCTTGCGTCAAAGCCATTAGATAAAGAACATCCATATGGACATAATAAATTTGAGGTTATATCAGGATTATTTATTGGAGGAATGTTACTTTTTATAGGTAGTAAAATAGTTGTAGAGGCGATTTTAAGATTTAAAAATCCAGTTATTCCAACAATAACTATTGAAAGTTTAATAGTTTTAGTTATCACTTTATTAATTAATATATTTGTATGTACGTATGAATATAGAGTAGGTAAAAAGTTAAATAGTTATATACTTATTTCAGACTCACTTCATACTAAGAGCGATATATTTGTATCTATAGGAGTTTTAATAACATTAATAGGTGTAAGACTAGGTCTTCCAGCTATAATTGATTCAATAGCATCTTTAATAGTTGCAGGATTTATACTTCATGCATCTTATGAAATATTCAAGTCTACTATTGATATATTAGTAGATAAGGCAATAATAGACGAAGAAGATATAAGAGAGATTCTTAAGGAGTTTGAAGAAGTAAAGTGTGCTCATAATATAAGAAGTAGAGGTAGCGAAAACAATGCTTATGTTGATATGCATGTCATGGTTAATCCTAATGTAACAGTTGAAGAAGCTCATATATTAAATCATGATATTGAAGAAATGATAAGAGAAAAGATTAATAAAAGTGCTCAGGTTATAGTTCATATTGAGCCTTATTATGAATAATTAAAATACATCATATATGGGTTATTTTAAAAATTTTCATATTTTAGAAATAGCCCTTCTTTTTTTTACATCATAAATTATATATTAATAATATGTATAAGATGAGATTTATAAATAAAAAATTCAAATGCTATCTTGCAAAACAATATAGATAGAGTTATACTTACATTAAAGTATTATATTGTAATGCAAGATAGTTTTAATTTACTATATTGTAAAACAAGATAGAGAGGGTGAGTAAGTGACTTCAACACAAATGCTAAAGGGGATATTAGAAGGATGTTTATTAGCTGTAATCTCAGAACAAGAAGTATATGGTTATGAAATGACTAAGAAGTTAGAAAGTTATGGATTTGATATGATAAGTGAAGGTAGTATATATCCACTTTTAATAAGAATGAAAAAAGAAGAGTTAGTCACAACAACTACTAAAGCATCTGAAAGTGGACCTAAAAGGAAGTATTATTCTATTACAGATAAGGGAAAAGAAGAACTAAAATCATTTATATCTACATGGGATAATATGTCAAATTGCGTAAACAATCTTTTAAAAGAAAAGAAATAAATTAAAATAGAAAAAATATAGTAGGGGTGAAAATATATGTGTATGTCGAAAGAAGGTAAGGATTTTATATTAGATCTTAATATGTATTTAATATTTAGTGGTAAAAGCGAAAAAGAGGTAAAAGAATTTATTGAAGAAGCTGAGCAACATTTGATTTTAGGAGAAAAAGAAGGCAAAAGTGTAAAAGATATATTTGGAGATTCTCCAGAAGAATATGCTAAATCTGTGGAAAAAGAATTATCATTCGATAAAAAAGAAATTTTACGTATGGGATTTATACTAATTTTAGGATTAGCTTCATGGATATTTTTAAGTGATTTAGATTATGGAGTATATAAATGTTCTATGTTAGAAGCAATTGGAATGCCTGTAACATATATTATAACAATAATATGTCTAATACTGTTTACTAAAAAATTTGCATTTAAAGATAAAAAATGGAAAATTTCAATATATATAGTAATGTTGTTAAATTTAGTTGCATTAGTTGCTATAGGTCTTATAGGTAAAAAATTACCACAAGTAGAAGTGTTTGGTGAATTTACTATAAGAATAATTATTTTATTATTACTTTTAGCTTGTATAATTGTTTCAATAAAAATAAGAACAACAGCTACAATATTTCCATTTATAGTAAATATACCAAAAGTTTTATATTATTTATTTAATATAAATATATCTAATTTAGAAACACCAGCATTAATAGCAGGGGTTATCTTAATGTTTATAGCCTTAAAATTAGAAAGCAGAGAGAATTTAGAAGAAGAGTAAAACCTAGCGAAGGGGTGAAATATAAGTTTCACCTTATATTCACCTCAAGCGGTAGGTTAATTTATTCATTTAAAAACAAAAATCTCTCAAGTTCTTTAAAATGCTTTTTACTAAGACCTTTAACAACATTTAAATCAGATGCTTTCATAGCCTTGTAATTAACAACTATTTTTAATAAATCTCTTTTTCTTTGGAAAAAATACTGTTTATATGTTATATCATCAATACATTCAATAGTGATGATATTTATTTTTTTTCTTAATATACCTCCACTTAAATACAATACATTTTTATTGTATCCAATTCTAGCATTTTTGTATCTTAGCTTACAATTTTTAGAAATTCTAAATTTCTCACCATTATATATAAATTTTTCAAAAAGAATTTCAAGTAAATCATTGATTTCATCTTCATGTATATGAGGTATAAGTATAGCTTCTTCTTTATCCTCATCACCATATCCAAATGAACTTACATTTATCGTTGCTGTTTTTAGTAGCTGTTGACCTAAATTTTGATTAATCTTTACTGAATGAACATTATTTAAGTTTATATTATATGATTTCTTAGTGAAGCTACCAAAACTTATCTTTAAATTATTTGAATTTCGTATTACTTTAAAGTCATAGAATTTAGCATAATAATATATTATAGATATTAATTTTAATAATACTAAAATCAAAATTGGAGCAAGTAAAACAAGTATAAATAATAATGGTGATTTTTTAATTGTGTTACTAATATAGTTGATATTATTATCGTTTAACATATCTTTGTTGTTGATTTGTTTTAATATATATAAAATTATAGTTATCATAAGTACTTTGCTTCCTTTTAAAGATGCAAATTTAAGTAATTTATTTTTATCCATAGAATAGATGATATTTTCATCAGCTATATTATTATTAGAATTATCAGTTGGAGTACTATCATTTATACAAGAAACATCATTAGAAGATGTATCATATTTTGTTAAACTATTTTTAAATTCATTTATATTTTTATCACTAAGAACTAATCTTAGTTCTTCATCATTTCCTGAACTATTTGTATCAATTTTTATGGTTTTAACTTTAAATATTTTTTGAAAAAAAGTCTGTTCTGTATCTATTGTTGCTATATTTTCGCAAGGTATTTTCATTTGTTTTTTAAAAAATACACCAGTATTATAATAAAGAATATTTTCATTTACATAAAAAGTATTATACATCCACTTAAATATACTATAAATAACTGAAACTATTAAATCTAAAGAAGCAAAGAGAATAGCAGTACTTAATTTAGAATGCAAAAATATAAGAAAAAATGTAAGTACAAATATTGCATCTCTTATATTTTGAATACTATCTTTTAAGACTGTAAAAAATGAGTTCTTATTACTGTTTTCCATTTAATTCCTCTTCCTTAAATTTAGAATATAGTATATTAGTTATTTGCTCAAGTATATATTCGCCTTCTTCTATGGATATATTTCTAAGCTCGTGAATTTGAGTAGCTGTATTAATTCCAACTTTTACAAGATGAAATTTTTTTAAAAGTGGATTAGATGTTGATGTAACGTGTTGTATTCTACTTATGGGAATTATAGTTTTCTTTGTGATTAAAATTCCTTTCGTATATTCTATTTTAGAATCTGTAATTTTATAGCTGTATGTTTTTATATCTATAAATGGATCTATAAAGGTTGAGTACAATGAAAAGAATATAATTAAGTAGTATATATATTTAATGATAGTTTTAAAATTTTCAAGTTTGTTTTTGAAAACTATTATTAAAATAGTCAATACACCTACTATTAATATAGAACATATTAAGCTTTCTAAGATGTTGTATGCGACTATATATTTTTTGATTTCTTTATTGGTCATATTCTAAAGTTTACCTCCTGTTTTGAATAGTTAATAATAATATTTTCAAAATTAATAATATCATAAAAAATAACAAAAATATGATTTATTACAGAAAAGAAATAAAAAACACATTAAAATAATTGTTATAATATTACATTTATAAAACTAAATTTTATATTTATTTAACAATATTTTATAAATGTGAATTATAATTAATTATATTACATATTGGGGTAGAGAAGTATTTTAACTAGGGGAGGAAGGTTATGAGAAATAAACAAAAAAAGAAAAATAAATTAATAAAAATACTTGGATATATTTTACTTATATTATTAGTGCTTTTTCAATTAGGAACTATATTAATTGGCTATAAAAAACAATATTATTTAATATACGATTGGATATTTTATGTTGTAAATTATTTTATAATAGGTCTTTTATTTCTACTATTTAGAAGTGAGAATAATATACTAAAATTTTTAAATATAAGTATAGTAATAGCTTTACTTGCTATAAATTCAACTATTTTTTACAAAATGGGAGATACAAATGTTGTTATATCAAAATCTAATGATAAAAAACATGAACTTATACTAAAGGAATATCCTAAAATGAGTTTTGAAACTATGCGACTTAAAAGAAGATGGGGTATATTTGGGAAAAAAGTAGATGCTTTTGAAGGAAGTTCTGTATATAAATATATAGAAAATAAAAAGTATAAAATAGATTGGTCTAGTGGAGATAATGCTGTTGTTAGTTATAAAGATAACGATGGTAAAAAAACAAATATGGTAGTTTATAATTTTAGAAGCATAGAATGTATTCAGTATTATTATGTTGTCCCGAGTATTTATGGTAAGTGGGTGAATAAAGAAGACAAGAACGACTACTTCTTATGTGATAAAGAAAAAATTGTATATTCAAATAATAATCATACTTATTATTATAAACCAGAAGATACTACTCAATATGGGGTATTGTCTATTGTAGCACAAAAGGAAAATAATCCTACTATTGCAGTTGTTTTAAACTCTGATTGTAAGTTTGATGATAATAATACAGTTAAAGATGGTGGAAGTATCACTATAATTGATGAAAGTTCAGATAATCAAAACTCAAGTGTATATTATAAAGAATCTATAAAATAGAAGATTAAAAAAATATATAGTAAAGCATCTAGCTTTACTTATATATTTTTTTGATTTCAATTATAAAGTTTTTATATACGTTTATATCGTAATTATTTAAAAATATCATAAATTTTCTCTGTATTTGTATTTTTATTTAATACAACAAGTTGAAGAGGAGATATTTTCTTATAATATTTACATTTATTTGGATGAATCAAGTAGCAAATATTATCTTTATCAATATTGCAAAAAGTACAATCAAATTGTATATCAGCATCTGTATATTTCTTTGAGAATTTATCATAAGTTTCAGTGTCAATTTCACCTACATTTAGATATGGATCAGAAAGATCCTCTATATTTGTTTTTTCTAATTTATCATTTTCTATGTCATACAAATATCTAAGTTTTTCATTTGATGAATTATACATTAAGATTTTATTGGAATCATCACTTATAGAAAAAATAGTATATTTAGAACCCTGCATATAATTCATATCAATAGACTTTAAATCTAATGCTCTATAAATTTTCTCATCATTAATATCGTAAGCGATTAAACCAACAGCACCACAAAGAATTACTTTATCTTTAGATGCATAAATTATTTCTGTAAAAGAAGAATTACATTCATCTTCTCGGATTTCTTTTATAATTTCACTCATACTTTTATTATGATTATTTCGTATTTCAGTTTTATTATTGTCACATCCAGTAAATAAAATTAAATATGCTATCATTAAAATAGAAATTGATATTAAACTAAATTTTTTATGTGATTTATTAAATTTAAAATTCAATAATATTGCCCTCCTTGTTAGTATTTATGCAATTTAATTATAAACTTTAAAAGTAAATAAGTCTATATCAGTGTACACTCAAGTATACATATACAAAATTATCCATTTGAGATATATTTCAGAAGAAAAAGATATGAAAAAATTAAGTGACCTAGCAAAAGAAGGGTGGATACTAGACTCATTTAAGTTTATATTTTACAAATTGAAAAAATCGCAACCTGAAGATGTTATATATAGTGTAGACTATAATGAGGACAAAATGGAATGGGACTCATATTTTGAAATATTTAAAGATGGTGGCTGGGATCATGTATGCTCTTATGGAGAAGTCCATTTCTTTAAATCTAAAATAGGAACAGCGCCTGTATATACAGACTAAGACACTCTAAGTTTAAAATATAAAAAAATGTACAATGACGTTAAAAAAGCTAATAAATACATTTTAGTAATGACTATCATAGCAGGTATATTAGCATATTTAATGAAAAGTTTCTCAATTAATTCAGTTATTTATGAAGTAATAGAAATGATTATATCTATGCTATTTGGTGCAGGAATAGGTATATATGTAGCTTTATCAATAGGTAATAAACGTACAAAAAGAAAGATTACAAGTAACAACTAAGCTAAGGAATGAAAAATAAGTTTCATCGACATTTGCAGGCGAGAATTTTGCCTGCATGGAGAGAAACTTATATTCATCCTGAGCGAGTATAAGCAAAGCACTACATAAAGCACTTCAAAGTTATATTAATCACCCACAAATTATATAATTAATATATAGCTAAAATACAATAGAAATTTAAAAATTATATAATTACGATATAACCAAGAAAGAAGTGATAGTATGAATTACTTAACCTATTTAAACATAAAGCATTTCAAGGGTATAGAAAACTTAGAATTAGAAAATTTATCAAACATAAATATAATAGTCGGTGACAATAACACAGGAAAAACATCTTTATTAGAAGCAATATCACTTTTGCAAAGTCAAGAAAATATAAAAGATATGATAAATCATATATCAAGAAGAGATGATGGTTATCCATCAAAGTTTGAACTATTTCTAGAAATTTTCCCAAAAGAACAAGATTTATCTAAAAGCATACAAATAGATTCAATTATTAATGGATTAAAAAGAGAGATAAAAATAGGAGGTACGTTATTAAACAATGATTTTAAAGGAAACATAAGTGTAAAATCAGAGAATACTAATTTAATTAACAAAGAAATATATATAAAAGAAAATCAAATAATACCAGAAAGCAATGTAGATAACGTTGTAAATATAATATATATAACACCTTATGACCATTTTAGAGATGGACTTATTAATAAAACAATAGAGCATATAAAACACAAGGATAAAGAAAAAATAATAAGATTGTTACAAATGTTTGATGTTAATATTTTAGATTTTAAAACATTATCAACTAACAATAGAAAAAATCCAATGACAACATATATAGATCACAAGAAATATGGTCTTATGCCTTTATTTAGTTTTGGTGATAGCATAAAAAAAGTGCTTACTTTAGCATCAGCTGTAATTAGTGCAAAAGATGGGATACTTTTGGTTGATGAAATAGAAACGGCGATACATAAAAATATGATAAATGAAGTTTTTAAATGGTTTGTTGAAGCTTGCAGCGAATTTAACGTACAATTAATTTGCACAACTCACAGTTTAGAAGCAATAGATGGAATTATTGTGGCTTTGGAAAATGATATAGACTCATTGTCTTGTTTTAGAATAGAACTTTATGAAGAAAAGGTATATGGTACTAAATTCTCTGGCAATAAATTGAAAGATATAAGAACTTTTCTAGGTCAGGATGTGAGATAATGAGAAGTATTATATTTTTTGTAGAAGGAATTCATGATGTAAATTGTGTTGCTAGAATTTTGCTATTAAATAATTTTAAAGAAGTAAATTCTTTAGATAAATTGCCAGATATGTGGAAATCTAGGGTCCCTAGAGCCTATCCATTTATAAATAATAGATTAGATAGACGTATACCTATGCCATCTTATTTTATGAAAAATAATTTATGTGTTGTTATAGTTAGTTCTAATGGAATTTCTAATATTTTAAATGATATTGATTTATATTTGAGTAATATGAGTAAGCGGGAACTTAAGCAGATAGATGTTGTTTGCGCAATATTTGATGCAGATCAGTATAATGCTAAGGAAGCTTTTGACGAAAGGTTTAAAAAATATAATAAAGACATGGTTATTAATAAAAAAGACTTTTTAAAAGGTTATTGTAAAGTAAGAGGAGAGGTTATAAGTTTATATCATTATTTTTTCCCAGACAATTGTTCTAATGGAAATTTAGAAAATTTTTTATTAGAAGGAGCTAAAGTGGTATATGGAGATTTACTTAAAAATGTGGATGACTATATAAATAAAGTAGATGATAAGTATAAGAAAAATTGGAGTATTTCTAGTGAAAATAAGGTGAAGGTTGGATGTATATCTAATATTTTTCAACCAGGTGGAGCTAATCAAACTTCTATAAGATATGATGATTGGATTAGTTACGAAAGTATGAAAAGTAGTTATATTATAAAGCAGTTTTATGATTTTATTATGAATATTATTGAATAAGAATGCTCGATATAAAAAAATAAACTTTCTTACATTAAGGCTTAAAAAGCTTTTAAATGTAAGGAAGTTTATTTTCTTTAAATTTAAAAGTAAGAAAATCTTGAATAAAGTAAAAATATAATATACAATATGATTTTTTAGTGTAAGTTAATAATGTGTTAAAAAATGGATTTATGAAAGGTGAAAATCATATGTACTATGAAAATATACATGAATTTATTAAAAAAATAGACAGTAAAAATATTGATAAATTAAAACCTCAATTAATGAAATATGTAAGTGAACTTATTTTATCAATAAGAGATGAGGATAATAAATTATCTTTCAAAGATACAGAAAAGATGCTAGATATTGTATTGATAAGAGAGGAATTTCAGTATGATTTAGAAAAAGAATTAGAATTGGAGAATAGTAAATTTGGATTATTAACAGATGAATTTATGAAAGTATATAAACAATTTACAGAAGAAATAGTCAAAAATGGATATTTGAGTGATGCTATAAGTTTAACTAGATCTAATTTTAGGGCTTTAGGATGTATTCATAGAGATGTGTATCTTGTGAGTAAACAAGTTGGAAAATTTGAATATATGAACTCGAAAGAGTATTTAGAAGATTTACAAGAACAACTTTATGATCAATTAGATCAATTTAAAAGAGAGTTTTCAAGAGAATATTTTAATATTTTAGGTTTAATTAGTTATATAAAATCTGAATTAGAATATAGAATTAATGAAATTATAGGTACTATTTTTCAAGAGTTAAAGGATAAATCCTTAGATGATTTTAATAAAGAAGATCATATTGATGAGTACAAGAATATATTTAACAAAGATTATGCTAAAGAACTTGAAAGAAGAAAATATTCATGGAATGTTTTGAGCACAAAACTACAAGAAAATTACTTTAGAGATGAATTATATAAAGACTTGGACTAAAGGCATTTTGATTTATTCTCCCTTATATATTATAAAATACTATATAGATTTATGAAATTGCATTTAATTTATTAAATTATGTTAAATTTTTATTAATTCAACCGTATCATCATAATAGAGGGAGGCGAAATTTTATGAAAAAACTTAATCAAGCTAAAAAAACAAGGCTGTTTGTAGGACTTGCAATGACTTTATGTATGTGCACACATTCATTTGTTGGTTTTGCTACAGCAGCTACTGTTAGTAATCAGGAAGATATTGATTTAGGTATCTCAAACTTAAAGTATAATCGAAATGAAGTTTTATCAACAAAGGGTGACACAATAGAAAGTGTTGTTCCAAAAGAAGGTTTAAAATCAAAAGATAAATTTGTAGTGGTGGAGCGTAAGAAGAAATCACTTACGACATCACCAGTAGACATTTCAATTATTGATTCTGTAACAGATCGTACATATCCAGGAGCACTACAACTTGCAGATGATTCTTTTGTTGAAAATCGACCTAGTATATTAATGTGTAAGAGAAAACCTCTAGATATTAGTATAGATTTACCAGGTATGAAAAAAGGAAATACAACAACGGTACAAAATCCAACATATGCAAATGTATCTGGTGCAGTAGATGAATTAGTATCTAATTGGAGTGATAAGTATTCAACAACACATACTTTACCTGCAAGAACACAGTACACAGAAGCAATGGTTTATAGCAAGTCTCAAATAGGAAGTGCACTTAATGTTAATGCTAAAGTCCTTGATAATTCACTTGGAATAGACTTTAATGCTATATCAAATGGTGAGAAAAAAGTTATGGTTGCAGCATATAAACAAATTTTTTATACTGTAAGTGCTCAATTACCTAACAACCCATCAGAAGTTTTTGATAACAGCGTTACTTTTAACGAGTTAATTCGTAAAGGAGTAAGTAATGAAACACCACCTCTAATGGTGTCAAATGTAGCATATGGTAGAACTATTTATGTTAAACTAGAAACAACATCTAAAAGCAAAGATGTACAAGCTGCTTTTAAAGCATTAATAAAAAATAATAATGTAGAAGCTAGTTCTCAGTACAAAGATATTTTTGAAGATAGTTCATTCACTGCTGTAGTATTAGGTGGAGATTCTAAAGAACATAATAAGATTATCACAAAAGATTTTGATGAAATAAGAAACGTACTTAAAGAAAATGCAGAATTTAGTTTAAAAAATCCTGCGTATCCAATTTCATATACAAGTGTTTTCTTAAAAGATAATTCAATTGCTGCTGTACATAATAAAACAGATTATATAGAAACTACATCTACAGAATATTCTAAGGGTAAAGTAACTCTTGATCATAGAGGTGCGTATGTTGCTCAATTTGAAGTTTCATGGGATGAGTTTACATATGATGAAAATGGAAAAGAAGTATTAACTCATAAGACATGGGATGGAAATTATAGAGATAGAACAGCTCATTTCTCTACAGTAATACCACTTAAACCTAATTCTAAAAATATAAGAATTTTGGCTAGAGAATGCACAGGTCTGGCTTGGGAATGGTGGAGAAATGTTGTTAATGAATATAATGTTCCTCTAACAAATGATATAAATGTTTCTATTTGGGGAACTACTTTATATCCAAAGACTAATTTTAATTAGTAGTTTAGTGTTTGATTAACCTATCGCTTGGGCTGAATGTAGAATGAACTTACATTTCAGCCCAAGCGGTAGGTTTTTTCTTATTTCTCTATAGGTATTTAGATAAGAATTTTTTACCTTTTTAATATCCTAAATCATCAACTTTATAATTATCTGTTGTAGTACAAGTAACTAAAGAAAATGCTATAAGAAATACAAATAACTATAGAACATCTAAAGAAAAATAATCTTATGGAAAATGAAGACAAAAAAAGTTGCTCTTTGTATATGAATGAAATAAGTACTGGGAAACTAATAATTGTAATTTTACAAAGTGAAGATAAAATAAATTTATCAGGGTTTATTATGGAAGGTAATGGGCAAATATTATATGATTACTTAATAAGTTTAATGAATGAACCTATTGAAAAAAGTTCTAATCCATTAGATCAAGTAATCGAAGAATTAAATCATTTTAGACCTTATGGTAAATATTTTAAATAAATAGATATCTAGTAGTATTTACAGTTATGTTTACATCCATATCTATAAATAAAACTAATATTATAATCAAACTATAGTTCAAGTATATTAGTATATGTTTTCTAAAATACAGTTTGATATTTTTAATAGGGGCATTAGGTTGTGTTTTAATTTCTGATTGGTATTTTTGGATAGATTTTATTGTTTGGCTTATATATTTCTTTAAAAATTCCGGAACTGTTGATAAAATTCTATTTTAAGACAATCCCTTTTTGTGTTATATAAAACATTGTATTTTAGAGTATCTTAAATCCTGTCGAAAAATAAATCAAAAAAAGTTGATTTATTAGTTTACAAAATTAGAAACTTAGCATATCATATGATTATAATTGAATATGATTATTTAAACAAAGGAGATATTAAATGGAAATAGTACAAATACTAAAAGCATTAGGTGATCAAACTAGAATAAGGATAGTTAATATTTTAAGAGAAGGACCTTTGTGTGTTTGTGAGATAGAGTCAATCCTTGAAATTACACAATCTAATGCATCTAGACACTTGAATAAACTAATGAATGCTAAAATAGTTCTTTATTACAAAGAAGCAAAATTTGTTTATTATAAGATAGATGAAAATACTATAAGTAAGCATGGGTTTATAAAAAATATTTTAGACAATGAATTAGAAAAGGAAGATGATTTAAAGTATGATTATAAAACATTAAAAATTTATAAAAATGCAGGATTAAGTTGTGATAATGTATTACAAATTAAGGAAATTATAGCAAAGACAAACAAAGAAAAAGAAATTTAGTAGGAGGAATAATAATGAGAATAGCAGTTATATCAGATATTCATAGTAATATATATGCACTAGAAGAAGTTTTAAATGATATTGAAAATCGTAATATAGACTTAACTATTTGCACAGGAGACTTAGTTGGATACGCAACAAGACCAAATGAAGTTATAGAAACTATTAAAAAAAATAACATTTTAACTATAATGGGTAATTATGATGATGCAATAGGAAACTTAAAAGTAGTTTGTGGTTGTGATTATAAAAATCCTAAGGATGCTGAGAAAGCTGGACTTTCAATGAACTTTACATCACAAAATACAAGTGATGAAAATAAATTATATTTAAGAAATTTACCAAAAGAAGCAACTTTAACTTTTAACAATAAAACTTTAAAATTTGTTCATGGAAGTACTAGGATAATGAATGAATATTTAAAAGAAAATTCTAAACAAGCAGATGAAGTTATGAGTAATTTAAAAGAAGATATATTGATTTGCGGTCATACTCATATACCATATGCTAAATATTATGGTGAAAAATTACTTGTTAATGCAGGAAGTGTAGGAAAGCCAAAGACTGGAAGTCCTGATGCAAATTATGTGATTATAGATATAAATAATCGAGATGAAATGGCTAAAAAAGAATTTTCAATAAACATTGAAATAATAGAAGTAGCTTACGATTTTGAAAAAACAGCAAAAGAAATAGAGGAAAATGAAATACTTCCAAGAAACTTTGCAAGACTAATAAGAGAAGGTAGTTTAAAATAGTAAAAAGTATTAGGAGGAATAATAATGAGTAATAAAAAAAATAAGCCTGGAATAGCTGTAAATGTTCAGTCTAAAGAAAAAATTGGTGGACTTGGTGTATTTGAAAAATATCTAACAATTTGGGTAGCACTATGTATAGTAGTTGGTGTTTTAATAGGTGTTTATTTACCTCAAATACCTCAAACTTTAGATAAGTTTACTTATGCTCAAGTTTCTATACCAGTGGCTATACTTATATGGCTTATGATTTATCCAATGATGTTAAAGATTGATTTTACATCTATAAAAAATGCTACAAAGCAAAAGAAAGGCTTAGTTGTTACTTGTGGAACAAACTGGTTGATAAAGCCGTTTACAATGTATGTTATATCATACTTCTTTTTAATAATAGTATTTAAAAGCTTTATATCACCAGACCTAGCTAAAGAATATTTAGCAGGAGCAGTGCTACTTGGAGCGGCACCATGTACTGCTATGGTTTTCGTTTGGAGTCATTTAACAGAGGGAGATCCTGCGTATACATTAGTTCAAGTTGCAGTTAATGATATTATATTATTAGTAGCATTTGCACCTATAGTAGCATTTTTACTAGGGGTTACTAATGTAGTTGTACCAATGGATACATTATTATTATCAGTAGTGTTATTTGTTATAATTCCTTTTGTAGCAGGATATTTTTCAAGAAATATGATAATTAAGAAAAAAGGTCAATATTATTTTGAAAATGAATTTTTATCTAAATTTAATGGTGTTACAGTAGTTGGATTATTATTAACATTGATAATATTATTTGCATTCCAAGGTCAAAAGATAATAGATAACCCAGCACATATAGTATTAATTGCCATACCACTTACAATACAAACATTCTTCATATTTTTCTTAGCTTATGGATGGTGTAAACTTTGGAAGCTACCTCATAATATAGCAGCTCCAGCTGGTATGATAGGAGCTAGTAATTTCTTTGAGTTAGCAGTAGCAGTTGCAATAGCTTTATTTGGACTTAATTCAGGAGCAGCTTTAACTACTGTTGTTGGAGTACTTGTTGAAGTTCCAGTTATGCTTTTATTAGTTTTTATAGCTAATAAGACTAAACATTGGTTTAATAATTTTTCATAAAATTATATAAAAATAACATAATTATTATAACTTTGTAAAAATTAATATCACAATATTTTTTAATAGGATACAATTAGTGTAATATTGGATATTATTTATAAATGTAGTATACTTAACATTATTATGTTTTAGTATACAGGAGGATATATAATTATGGTTACTAATGAATACGAAAGTATCTTTAAAGCACTAGCAGATGAGAAAAGACTTAAAATACTTGCTTATTTAAATCAAAATGGTCATACGTGTGTTTGTAAGCTTGTTGAAAAATTTGATTTATCTCAATCTAAGTTGTCATATCATTTAAAATTATTATTAAATGCTAACTTAATAAATAAAACATCTGAAGGTAAATGGAATTTTTATGATGCTGATTTAAATCAGTTGAAAAATATCTTATCAGAAGAAACTATAAATAAATTATTTATAAAATAAAAAAACAAGGAAATATCAAAAAAAATTGATATTAGAGTTGATAAATCAATTTTTTTTGATATAATAAATGTATAGAAAGATTTTGTATGTGTTTTTTTATACATAACATCAAAAAAAATTGATAAGAGGTGATATATTTGTTGGATTGGATTAATAATCAAGTTTTAAAAATGGAATGGTTATCTAACTTAGTTACATTATTTGTTGAAAAAATACTAAAATTAGATATAAACAGTAAAATTGGTGGGAGTGTTCAATTCTTTTTATATGATACTATAAAAATATTTATACTTTTATCAGTTTTGATATTTTTAATATCATATATACAAAGTTATTTTCCGCCAGAAAGAACTAAAAAAATACTTTCAAGATTTAAAGGAATAATAGGAAATACAATTGGAGCTCTTTTAGGTACGATAACTCCATTTTGTTCATGTTCAAGTATTCCTATATTTATAGGATTTACAAATGCAGGATTGCCACTAGGTATTACTTTTTCTTTTTTAATATCATCTCCATTAGTTGATATAGGGTCATTACTTATACTTATGTCTTTCTTTGGAGGTAAGATTGCTATAGCTTATGTTGTTGTAGGATTAATTCTTGCTATAGCTGGAGGAACTGTTATAAATAGTATGAGCTTAGAAGATGAAATACAATCTTATGTAAAAGAAATGCCTAACGTAGATGCAGAGATAGAGTCTCTTACAAGAAAACAAAGAATTGATTATGCAACTGAAGAAGTAAAAAATATAATAAAAAAAGTATGGGTATATATATTAATAGGAGTAGGGATAGGGGCTGCGATTCATAACTGGATACCTCAAAGTGTAATAGAGAGGATATTAGGAAATGATAATTTATTTGCTCCAATACTTGCAACAGCAGTTGGAATACCAATGTATGCAGATATTTTTGGTACTATTCCAATAGCTGAAGCGTTATTCTTAAAAGGAGTACCTATAGGAACAATATTAGCATTTATGATGAGCGTAACAGCTTTATCATTACCATCTATGATAATGCTATCTAGAGTTATAAAACCTAAACTATTAGCAAAATTTGTAGCAATAGTATCAGTAGGTATAATTATTATTGGATATGGATTTAATTATTTTTCATATCTATTAGTATAATAAAATTTAAATAGAATATATGGAGGTATAAGTTGTGGAGATTAAAATATTAGGATCAGGATGTTCAAGTTGTAATGATTTATTAAAAAGAACAGAGCAAGCAGTTAAAGAATTAGGTGTTGAAGCAAGTTTTGAAAAGATAACTGATATGATGCAAATAATGTCTTTTGGGGTTATGAAAACTCCTGCATTAGTTGTAAATGGAAAAGTTAAGGCTAGTGGAAGAGTTCCATCAGTTGAAGATATAAAAAATTTATTGAAATAATGCAAGTAAAAAATTTAGGGGGAATTTTAATGAAAAGCTGTGGCAACTGTGGAATAGGATCAAAGAGAGAAGATGGAAGTATTGAATGTTTTAAATATAAAAAAATAAAAGACGCATTAGAAAATAGTGAGAAATGTTTGTATTATACACAATATAAATTTGAAGATGGAGAACTAATGAATCCTTTGCAACATCTGATTTTAAAAGAGCAAGATCTAAAATCAAAGCATATGAAAAATACTATATGATATAAACAGATTGGGCTGAATATAAGTTTTTCTTTATGCAGGCAAAAATAATACCTGCAAATGTTGAAGGAACTTGCATTTCAGCCTTTTGTTATATAAATAATAGATAGTTATTATATATTATGTTATAAAATACTATATAATAGTAATATAGGAATTAAGTATAAATATACCAGGAGGATTATTATGAAAGTTTCAATTGTATATCATTCAAAAAGTGGAAAAACTAAACATATAGGAGAGATAATAAAACTAGGTTTAGAAGAAGTTGATGGAATCGAAGTTAAGTGTATGGATATTGAAAACATTGATGTAGAGTTTTTAAAAGAAAGTAAAGGTGTAATATTTGGAACACCTACATATCTAGCTAATACTACATGGAAAATGAAAAAATGGCTTGAAGAATTCCGTGATGTAAACTTTGGAGGAAAACTTGGTGCAGTTTATGCTACAGCTGATTACGTATGGGGTGGAGCTGATACTGCTATACTTACAGTGATAAATCATTTAATGGTTAAAGGTATGCTTGTTTATTCAGGTGGAGCATCTCTTGGAAAACCTTATATTCATTTAGGGTATGTTTCTGTAAATGGAGTTAATGACGAAGATACAGAGGTTCCTACTACATTTGGAAAAAGAATTGGAGAAAAGGTAAAAGAATTATTTTAAGCTTATATCAAAGAAAGAAAATGTACATAAAAATAAATATTTTGCTTGGAGTGAATATAATTTAAAAGTAACCTATATAGTAGACTCTCTTTTTAAATGTGTATATTACATAGGTTACATTATTACGATAAAATCTCTTTGGAGTACAATCTGTACACTTAAAAATCATCTCCACAACATTAATATTCATCTTTTTAAGCAAACTACGTACAGCCTGATGCACCTGTCGCTTCTCACGAATAGGACAAGCATCATGTACCGAACTCTTTTATAGACTCATTTTTTATCTGAGAAATAGTCTTATTCTTATTAGTCAACCCTATAGTAAGGTTAAATAATGGGTCATCCTGCTTTCCTTCAATATCAATAAGATATTCTACGAAATATGCTACTATTGAGTTGTAATATGGGTGTTTACATAAATTTTTATCTTTGCTATCAAACATCTGATCTTGGATATACTGTGTATATTCGCTCGTTCCAAATTTTAAATTTATGTTATTACTATCTAAATATTGTTGAAAAATTATTTCAATATCCCCAATTGTTAAGTCATCTTCAGAAGTTACAGTTATAACTTTTTTTAATGAATCAGCACGATTTTTTTCACAAACTTTACTATAAATGAATAAGCATATAAAACTTAATACTACAGCTCCGATAATTAATGTACTAAATTTTTTAGAAAACATAATCCCTCCTCTAAAATGTAGTTATTTACTTAAGTGTAACATATAGAAATGAATTTAAAAATTTTAATAGAACTGATGAAATAGTTGGTTTTATACTAAAACAATATTAATTTATCGAATAACGATAAAAATATATTGATTTGAATAAAAAACAATGGTATGATTAGTTTAAATAAAATAAATTTTAAGGAGTTATTGAAATGAAAAAAAATATTTTAAATTTAATACCATTTATTATGGGAATTGGTTGTCTGTTGGCTTTTAATTTTATTGGATCTGAAGTTGCTTCGGATGGTACTCTTGTTGAACCATTTTTTTTAATACCATTTGCATATATATTGTTTCTAATTGGTATAATTGGATTATTGATTAGAGCAGTATCTTTATATTGTATTAATAAAAAATAGTGATTAACAATAAACTTAGATTAAATCAGAAGGTTGAGGTAATATTTATGAAAAAAGATTTTAGTTCAAAGATATTAAATAATATTGTGCTAGTCGGAATAGTATTAACAGTACTTGCACTCTTAATTACTCCATTAGGAATAACAGCTATATTTAAAAGTCAGCTAGGAATAACAGAAAGTAATATTCCAATAGTTATATCTATAGGTATATATATATGTGCTATACCTTATGTAGTATCATTAATTTTATTAAAAAAAATATGTAAATTTATAGCAATAAAAGAACCATTCTCAATGAATATACCTATATATTTAAAGAAAATATCTATATGTGCATTTAGTGAAATTTTAATATTTAATGCTGTACAGATAGGATTATATTATTTCTTTGATATATACTTATATGCGATAAGTATTATACCAGCAATTATAGTTTCATTTGTTTGTTTAGCCATAGGATTTTTAAGCATAGTTTTAGGTAAATTGTTTGAGATGGCTATTGAAATAAAAGATGAAAATGATAAAACTATATAAGGAGATTAATATGGCTATTATAGTAAATTTAGATGTCATGATGGCAAAGAGAAAAATGAGTTCTACAGATTTATCCCAAAGACTTGGTATTACTATGGCTAATCTTTCAATATTAAAAAACAATAAAGCAAAAGCGGTTAGATTTTCTACACTAAATGAGATATGTAAGATATTAGAATGTCAGCCTGGTGATATTTTAGAATATAGAGATGATGAAAATTAAAGTTAAGTTAGATTTAAAATCTATGAAAAACTTGTATATGATAGAAATATCAACATATACAGAAAACAGCATTAAATAAAGGATTATATTATTTAATGCTGTTTTTTTGAAAAAATATGGATTAAAATAATCTTCATGAGTGTGAACATACGTCCAAGACATATTTTTATCAACTACATAAACATCAAATTCATTATTAAAATCTTCTGCTTTAATACCTTTTACATTATTTAGTTTTAAGGTTTATTATCACAGTAGGACTAATCTATATTAGAATATAATTGTTTATTTTATCCTTCTCCATAATATTCAACAGAATAAAAAGAACCATCTTTAGTAACTTTAAAATTTCTTAATTCTGTTTGAGTAACTTTTTCAACTGGAGGTATTGTTAATGTATAACACTTTGCATTTTGCTTTTCTAAAATATCTTTATCTACTTTATTATGAAACTTATCATCTATTACTTCTGTAGCCATAGCTTCATAAAAATATCCATTTAAAAATAGAGAGGTTCTTAATGCAAGCGTGGGTGTAGTGTGTAATATCAAAAATAGCGAAATAATAGATACTACTATTCCTGTTATTATCATTTTGTTTTTCATAAAATTCCCCTTTTTATATAATATATATAAATATTACCATGAAGTTCAGTACACAGTCTACTTTATAAAACAACCCAGCAAGTATTTGTAAAATATACACATCTTATGATAACATGGAAAAATAATACAATTTAGGGGAGATTAAGTATGAAAGATAACAAAAACATATTGATAATAGAAGATGATATCACATTAAATAAGGGTATAATGCTAACACTTCGTCAAAGTAACATTAATATAAAACAAGCATTTGACTTAAATGAAGGCAGAAATATATTAAACAAAGAAAAAATAGATTTAATACTACTAGATGTAAACCTTCCTGATGGAAATGGATTCGATTTTTGTAAAGAGATAAAAGAAAAATTACACATACCTATAATTTTTTTAACAGCTTGTGATATGGAGATAGATGTAGTAATGGGACTAGAATTAGGAGCAGATGACTATATAACAAAACCATTTAGCTTAATGATTTTAAGGGCTAGAGTAATGGCGGCTTTAAGAAGACATATATCTAATGCTAATAGTAGTAAAATAACTATAAAAGATTTAGAACTTGACTTTGAAAAGATGAAATTTTCTAAAGATAATAAGTTAATTAATTTAAGCAAAACAGAACAAAAATTACTAAAATTATTAGTACATAATAAAGGACAAGTCTTAACTCGTGAACAACTAATTGATAGAGTTTGGAGCGATATGAATGAATATGTAGATGAAAATGCCCTAACAGTAACTATTAAAAGACTAAGAGAAAAAATAGAAGATAAAAAATCTAAAAATAAATATATAAAAACAGTATATGGAATAGGATATGCTTTCTGTAAAGGTGATGAAAATGAATAATATCAAAGAAAATTCATTTAAAAAAATATATATAACTTTTTTCACTGTAGTAACACTTATATGTGTATCTTTTATAATGTTTATATTAAATATTGATAGCTTAAAAAGTAGTACAGTTATTAATGTTACACTAATATTTGTTTTATCAATATTTTTCCTGGCAATTTTGTTTATATATTTAATAAGAAAAAAAATTCTAAATGTGTTTGGTGATTTAGATGAAATTATTGACTCTGCTATAAATGAAGAAAAAATAATTACAGGCTATGATGAGACAATGCTATCAGCATTAGAAAGTAAGCTTTTTAGGTATATAAAGATTACAAAGGCAAATAAAGAAGCAGTTGAAAATGAAAGAAACAAAGTAAAAACTCTTGTATCTGATATATCTCACCAAACTAAAACTCCAATTGCTAATATATTATTATATAGTCAATTAATACTTGAAAATGAACAAATAGATGATTACAGTAAAGAAATTTTACAAGATATAAAAAAACAAAGTGAAAGGCTTAATTTTTTAATACAATCACTTATAAAAATGTCTAGGTTAGAAAGCGGAATAATAATTTTAGCTACAAGTAAAATAAAAATAAAAGATGTTATATTAAAATCAATTCAAAAAATTTATATTAATGCACAAGGTAAAGAAATTGATGTAAATATTAGTTGTGATGAAAATATAATGGCTAGTTTTGATATTAAATGGACAGTAGAAGCTTTGGTAAATATTTTAGAAAACTCAATTAAATACACTAAAGTAGGTGGAAAAATAGATATACGCGTAACTTCATATGAGTTATTTAAAAGAATTGATATAAAAGACAATGGAATTGGAATAGATGAAGAAGAAATAAATAATATATTTAAAAGATTTTATAGATGTAAAAATGTAAATCAATATGAAGGGGTAGGAATAGGATTATATCTAACTAGAGAAATCATATCAATACAAGGTGGATATATTAAAGTTTCATCAGAAATTAAACAGGGCACTACTATGTCAGTATTTTTACCTTCTTAAAAAATTATCTCAAATTATAAAAAATTATTTCAAATATGTTAAAACTGTTATATTTTGGATAGTAGTTTGTTAGATTTGATTGATATATTTAAATTATTAAATGAGATAAATTTTTAGGAGGAATTAAAATATGAAAATAGTTAAAGTTAAAAATTTAAAGAAATATTATGGAAAAGATGAAAATTTAGTTAGAGCCTTAGATGGTATAAATTTTGAAGTTGAAGAAGGGGAATTTGTTTGTGTAATTGGGACATCGGGAAGTGGCAAAAGTACATTACTTCACATGATAGGAGGACTTGATAGACCAACTGATGGCAATGTTTTAATAAATAATAAAGAAATATTAAAGCTAAAAGATGATGAACTTACTATATTTAGAAGAAGGGAAATTGGATTTGTATTTCAACAATTTAATTTGATACCTATTTTAAATGTATATGAAAATATAGTTCTTCCAATAGAACTTGATGGAAATAAAATAGACAAAAATCATGTTGATTTAGTAATAAAAGCACTAGGATTAGAAAGTAAAATATATAACTTGCCAAATAATTTATCAGGTGGACAACAACAGAGGGTAGCAATAGCAAGGGCACTTGCAACTAAACCATCAATAGTACTTGCAGATGAACCAACAGGAAACTTAGACAGTAAAACTAGCCAAGATGTAATGGGTCTTTTAAAAACAATGAGCCAAAGATTTAATCAAACAATAATTATGATTACTCACAATGAAGAAATATCACAAATGGCGAATAGAGTTGTGAGAATAGAAGACGGCAAAATTATATCTAAGGCGGTGAATGAGTAAAATGATAGAAAATAATAACAAAAAAGTTATAAATAAACTAGCCAAAGAAAGTTTTAAGTCAAATAAAGGAAGAAATAAATTTGCGGTTATCTCTATAATACTTACAACATTACTCTTTACTGCATTTTTTACAATACAAATTAGTATATTAAAGTCTAATGAATACAGCACTATGCGTATGATTGGCTCAACGTTTCATGGAGGATTTGGAAGTTTAACAACAAAAGAGTACGAAAAAATTAAAGATAATAGACTAATAAAAGAAAAAGGAATAGCTATACAAGTAGGACTAGCTCAAAATGAAGAGTTAGCAAAAAGACAAACAGAAATAAAATATGGTGATGTAAGGTATATAAATAATTGTTTTGCAAAACCCATAAAAGGAAATATCCCACAAAATAAAAATGAAATATTAATAGATAAAATAACTTTAGATGAGCTAGGATTGCCTTATGAAATAAATCAAAAAATAAATATAACTTATAATATAGATGAAAATAAATATAAAAAGGATTTTATAGTAAGTGGTATATATGAAGGGGATATAGTATCATCAGCAAGTGTAATATATTTGTCTAAAGATTTTATAGAATCTGAACTTAAAGACATAAACCAAGAACAATCTAAAAAAACTTATTGGGCAACAGGATTAATAGACTTAGAGGTGAATTTCTCAAATTCTTTCTTTATAGAAAATAAATTAGAAAAAGTATTAAAAGAAAGTGGATATTCAGTAGATGATATAAAAATAGGTATGAACCATGCATATGTTGGAGGCAGATTTGATAATAGTATAGAATCTATGCTTGGAGTTATAGGATTTTTAGGTATTATAATGCTAAGTGGATACCTAATTATATATAACATTTTCTATATATCAATAGTAAAAGATATAAAATTTTATGGATTATTAAAGACAATAGGAACTACTAAAAAACAAATTAAAAAAATTATTATAAAACAAGCATTAACTTTATGTTTAATAGGTATACCTATTGGTTTGATTTTAGGGTATAGTGCAGGTGCTATTTTAATGCCAGTGGTAATGAATAGTATGAATATAGAATATACTAAAATTTCTATAAATCCAATTATATTTATAATTTCAATATTATTTTCATTAATAACTGTGTTGATAAGTTTATACAAACCATTAAAAGTAGCGTCTAAAGTATCACCAGTTGAAGCTACAAGATATAGTGGAGTAAATGAAAAATATAATAAAAAAATAAAAAGAAGCTCTCATGGAGCAAGACTTAGAAATATGGCTTTATCTAATATATTAAAAAATAAAAAGAAAGCACTAGTAGTTATATCTTCATTGTCTATAAGTATTATACTTTTAAATATGGTTTATACAATAGCAAATGGATTTGATAAAGATAAATATTTGAGTACTATGATAGGTACGGATTTTACAATAGGAGATGCTAGTTTTTATAGATGGAGATATAATGCAAATGAGAAAAATGCACTTACACAAGAGTTATGCAACAAAATAGAAAAATTAAAAGGCATTAAAAGTGTTGATAAAATGTATTATAGAGAACTTAAAATACCATTAACCGATGTTATGAGTAAAAATCTTGATAAGAAAAAAAATAAGCTGCCTGAAAAAACATTAAGAGATGTAAATTATATACAAGAAGATAAAGAGATTTCAGCTGGTTATTACGGAGTTGATGAAAATATATATGAACTTTTTAAAAATTATTTACCAAAAGGTGAACTTGATATAAATAAGTTTAAAAGTGGAAATTATATTATAATTACAGAGTGTTATGAAACAGGAAATATAGTTAATGTAGGTGATAAAGTAACAATACCTTTTGAAAATGGAAAAATCAAAGAATATGAAGTATTAGCTATATCAAAACAAATGCCACTTTACTTATATGTAGGTTATAGTTTTACAGGAATTATAGGATATATACCTTCTGAGGAATTTAAAAAGACTACAAGTAATGATTCTATAATGACTGCTATGTTTAATGTTGATAAAAAGAGTTTAAATACTGTAAAAAGTTTTTTAGATAAAGAAATAGAAAAAAATCCATCATTAGATTATAGATCAAAATCAACTTATGAAAATGAATTTAAAGACATGAATAAATCTAATGAAATAGTTGGTTATGGACTTAGTTTAATGGTGGGGATTATAGGAATATTAAACTTTGATAATGTTATGATAACTAGTATTACATCTAGAAAGAAAGAATTATCAATGTTAAAGAGTATTGGTATGACTAAGGATCAGATAAGAAAGATGCTTGTACTAGAAGGGCTGTATTATGTATTTGCAACGATTGGTATAGTAATTACAATTGGACTTCCGATTACTTATATTTTGGCAAGTCGATTTGAGAAGATATCATGGATGTTTACTTATAAATTCACAGTAATACCTCTTTTATTAACAGTACCTATTTTATTGTTAATTGCAATACTTATTCCTGTTGTGTGTTTTAAACAGGTAAGTAAAAATAGTATAGTAGAAGCTTTAAGGGAAGTTTGATAAATTACCAATTAGGCTCAAATATAAGTTCATCTTTATGTAGACAAAAATCATGTCTACAAATGTCGAATGGATTTATATTTGGGCCTTTTGCTTGTTATAGGGTGCGTAGCCTGGATGTTTATTTTGCATAATTTATATATTTTTGAATTTGAAAAATAACACAAATAGACAAAATGTTTAAATTATTTACAAAAATATCCATTTGTGTTAATATGAAGTGTAAATTTGTCTTTAAAAAAGGCGTTAACTAATTCATGTTGATGCTTTTTATTCAGTGTAAAAAAATAATAAAAGGAGATAAATCAAAAATGAAATTTAAACTAAGACGTAAAGGTGAAGGCAAAAATAAAAGTATAAAAACTGAACTTACTTTAACAATTGTATTTTTTGCAGTTTTTTGTTGTTTATTTTTAGGAGCAATTACAAGTTATTTAAATTATAAGAGTTCTAATAACGTTTTATCAAAGACAGTTGTAGAAACTACTAAACAAGCTGCTAAAACTGTTTCTCAAAAAATTATAAATGTTCAAAATGCAGCAATTCAAACAGGTATTATAAAAGAAATTTCAGATCCTAAGATAAGTAAAGAAGAAAAACAGAGTATTATAAGTAGACAGGAAAAGCTATATGGATTATCAATAGGTCAAATTATGGATGTAAATGGTAAAGAGCTTTTTAGTGGAAAAGATTATTCTGGTAGAGACTATTTTAAAATCTCTATGTCAGGAAAAGTATATCTGAGTAGTCCTGTACTTAGTAAAGTAACAGGACAACTTACCCTTGTAGTTTCAGCACCTATTTGGGAAAATGGAGTACAAGGTGGCAAAATAATAGGGGTTGTAACTTTTGATCCAGATAAAGATTTATTAAATGAGATTGTTGCTGATATAAAAATAGGTGAAAAAAGTTATGCCTATCTTTTAAATAATGAAGGAACAACAATTGCTCATAAGAATACTAGCCTTATTAATGAAGAAAATACTATAAAACAATCAGAAACAAATAAAAGCTTAGTACCTTTTGCTGAGGCAGATAAAAAGCTTATATCAGGACAAGCAGGATGTGCTGATGTAGAATCAAATGGACAAGGTTGGGTTTTAGGATATGCTCCAGTAGAAAACAGTAATGGTTGGGGTGTAGGTGTAATGGTAAACAAGGATGATTTCCTTGGTGAGATGTATACTTCAATTATAACTACAATTATATTAGCTATAGTATTTACAATATTAGCATTTATTGTAGCAATGAGGCTTTCTAATAAAATAGGAAACCCATTAAAAGAGTGTAGTGAAAGATTAAAAAAATTAGCTGAAGGTGATTTAAATTCAGAAACTACAA
>NZ_NOJZ02000018.1 GCF_002251085.2 Romboutsia maritimum
GTGGTTTAATTTCACTTGTTACTCTTATTCCCATAGCTATTACCTCTCCATCATTATATTTTGTCATTTTGAACAATTACAGCTTCATGATTAAGACTTATAGATATATTAACATACTTAAAATCTGTATGAATTTCTATAGTTCTAATTTTTAATTAACAATTAATCTTTATGTTTAATCATTTTTAAAAAAACATTTTCCTTAGTCTTAATCTCAATCACTGTCTAAATTCATTCTATAATGTTACCCTAGGTAATGGTCAATGAAAAAAAGGTATTTATTTGTTATAAGTTTTTTTGTTATTATAATTAAAAAACCATTGTAAATTATAGACTTTTATCGACTTTTATTTTTCTTTGTATATTCTTTTCGTCATTTTTCATGAATTTGAAGAGGTTTTTAATTTTGTATTATTGTTTTTATTTTTAATTTTCTTAAAAATAAAAATTCAATTTATCTAAATGCCCTAGCTCTATTAATTATCTTCTTATATATTTCAATCAAATAAGGTTCATTGCTAAATTTATCAATATCTTCTACTGCTATCCATCTTACACCACTATTTTCATCTTCTTTTATTATAAGTTTATTTTCTTCACTTGCAATTAAAACATATGCAATAGATAAATGTAAATGTGAACTTACATATTTTCCTTTTTTTATATGCCCTAAAACAGGTAAAATATCAAGTGATATAATTTTATTATTTAAAGGCTTTATATCTCTTACACCAGTTTCTTCTATAGCTTCTTTTATAGCAACATTAAGCAAATCAGAATCACCATCAGCATGGCCTCCAGTCCAGGCCCATGTTTTATAAATATTATGATGTACCATTAATACTTTATCTAAATTTTCATTCATAATAAATCCAGAACTAGTAATATGAGCAAATTCATTTTCTCTAATTAATATATTATTAGGAAAAGTATCTATATATTTAAGTATTACCCTTTTATCACTTATTTCCTGAGTTGTATCTGGAATAAATTGTTCTATATTTTTTCTAAATAACATAATTCATATTCCCACCTTGTAAACTTAATTTTTAATACTAAAATTATAACATATATTATTTAATAATTTTTTTTATATTGCTAATTTAAAATATAAAATTAGCATAAAAAGAAGTATAATTTTTTGTACAAAGACAAAGTATTATACTTCTTTTAAAGAATTTCTTTTTATTTTTTATTTTTTTTAGTTTTATTGTTATTATTATGTTGAATTTCACGTATATATTTTTTGTTTATTCTTAGTCCAAATACATGTAAAATAAATGCTGCTGCTATTGTAGTTATCGCTAATATGCTAAGATTTATTACTTTAAATATGAAAAGCAACGGAATTAAAATATACAGTATACCTACAGATATATATAAAATTCTTTGAGTTCTTATAAATTTTTTTTCATCTTTAATTTTAAACTTTTCTTCATTTGGATACATGAATTTCTTAGATTTAGAGATGGACGCTACCACTAAAACAAGTCCCATTAAAAACTCTGCAATTACTAGTGCAATTTCCATATAAGATAATTTATTCATTTATGCCCCCCTATTTACAATGATTTTATATTATTAATTAGCATTATAACAATCCTTTATTAGAATATCATATTATAATAAATTTTTCATGAAATATATAAAATCTCTGTAAGATAGAAAGTTAAATTATTTCTTAAGATACCAAAAATTGCATACCCCATCTCCATTTGCAAGAGTTTTCGTCCGTTGTAAATATGCTCCCATGTAATTAGATATAATAAAATCTAATTTACACATGTATGGAATAAGCTCTGTAACTTTTTCTTGACTAAAAAGTTTACAAATTCCACACTCATAAAAATTAACCCCATATTCATTTACACTTGGTCCATAGATAAATTCCGAAACAAAATTAGATTTGTATTTTCTTATTCTAGATTTTTTAGATAATTGATTGCGTTTGATTTGCCACTCATGTGTAAAATAGTTCTTTGATTTTATCTTAATATATATCTTGATCTTTGATGACTTTTCAAATATATTAGTTAGCATATTGCCTACATCCTGGCTTTTTATCATACCATCTCCAGCTTTATAAATAGACACTACCATCGCTCCAGTTAAAATATTTGTAGTAAATGGATTTTTAATTCCTCCAATATAAGGAGATCTTAAAATAATTTTTTTATAATTTTTTTTAGCCTTTTTTAGAATATCCTTTGTTGTTTTATTATTATAATAAACTTCAAGTTCATTCTTAAAGTCTTTTTTTAGAAAAGACCATACAATTCTAGCATGAATGTCATATTTCATTTGAATTACAACCCCCTATTGTCATTTTGATTTATTAATTTTATATATATAATTAAACTTCTATACTTATATATATTCAACATATCACATAAATTCTCCTTATGCTTTTTAAAATTAGTATAACTAAATCCATATTCAAGTTGTTGATATTACGGACATACTAAAAAGAAGGAATTGTAAAACTAGTCCCTTCTTTTTAGTATAATTCTTTAATTTTATATAAAATTTATATATTTCCTTTTAATCCTATTTCTTCTGCAACTTCACGCATTCCTATTATAGTCTGATTAATTACTTCATCTAATGTCATATTTAACATCTGCGCTCCATTTTCTATTACACTTCTATCAACACCTGCTGCAAATCCTTTAGATTTATATTTTTTCTTAACAGATTTTAATTCTAAATCTAATATACTTTTAGATGGTCTCATTATTGCCGCTGCACTTATAAGTCCTGTAAGTTCATCTATAGTATATAATACTTTTTCCATATTATTTTCGGGTTTTATATCTGCTACTAATCCATATCCATGACTTTGTACTGCATGTATATATTCTTCAGATATTCCTTTTTCCTCCATTATTTCTCTAACTTTTATACAATGTTCATCTGGATATAATTCATAATCTAAATCATGTAACAAACCTACAATTCCCCATTTTTCTTCATCTTCATTATAGATTCTTGAAAAATGCTTCATTACACCCTCTACAGTAAGTGCATGTTTTATCAAATGCTCTGATTTATTATACTCTTTAAGTAAATCAAATGCATCTTTTCTACTAAGTTCTTTTCCCATATATACAACTCCCTTTAAAAGAATAAATTTTGTAAATTATATTTTAGACATTTAAATATATAATTTACATATTATTATCCATAATTGTAAGTCTATTTCCAAATTTTTTCAATTATTTTTTTATTCGTGCAAAATATCTTGTATGAAGTAATTCGTGAGCTTTATGACTTAAAGGATAATCTAAGTATTTGTCGTAAATAGCTAATACTTCTGGATTTTCATTAGATCTTCTAAGTTCTTTAGATCTGTCTATATCATTTAAACCTTCTGCTCTTTTTTCTAAAGCTTCTTTTTTATTTCTCGCCTTTGGCTGTCCTCCTCCGCCAATGCATCCTCCTGTGCATGCCATAATTTCTATAGCATGGAAAAACTCTTCACCAGATCTTATTTTATCGAGCATTTTACCCGCCTCTCTAAGACCATGTGCTACTCCTATTCTTAACTTTAAATCTCCAACTTCAAGTTCACAAGTTCTAAATCCTTCCCACCCTCTGAGGCACTCAAATTCTATATTATCAACTTTTTTACCTGTCATTTTTTCTACTGCTGTTCTTGTTGCAGCTTCTATTACTCCACCTGTTCTACCAAATATAATTCCAGCACCAGTATATTCTCCTAATACTTGGTCTATTTCTTGACCTTCTATTTCTTTTAAATTTATTCCTGTATCTTCAAATATTTTTATAAGTTCTTTAGTTGTAATTACATAATCAACATCATAATTTAAACCTCTTGAAAATTCTGGTCTAGATGCTTCATATTTTTTAGCAGTACAAGGCATAATTGCTACTGATGTTACTTGATTTCTTGCAAAACCTTTTTCTTTTGCCCATAAATCTTTTGCAACTGTTGCAAACATCTGCATAGGTGATTTTGCTGAAGAAGGTACATCTAGCATATCTGCATGATTTTGTTCTATAAATTTTACCCATGCAGGACAACAAGAAGTAAGTATTGGAAGCTTAACTGTTTTATCCCCTGAAAAATATCTTTCAAGTCTATCTTGGAGTTCTGCTGCTTCTTCCATTATAGTTAAATCAGCTGCCCAAGTAGTATCAAAAACATAGTCTACTCCTAATTTTCTAAGTCCTGCTGCTAACTTGTTTTCAACATTATCTCCAGGCTCAAATCCAAAAGCTTCTCCAACAGTTACTCTTATTGCTGGCGCCATTTGAGTTATAACAATTTTATTAGGAGTTGCTAAATCTCTTAAAAATTTCAAAGTGTTATCTCCTGCAGTTATAGCATTAACCGGACAAGAAGTAATGCATTGACCACAGTGAGTACATCTTGTATAATCTATATAATGTTGTTTCTTTTGCTCCCCAATTATACAATCAACTGGACAAGCTCTTTTACACGCTCCACATCCTATGCATCTATCTGTTATAGTTAGTTTTATAAGATGATTACATTGAGAAGTGTAGCATCTATTTTCTTCTATATGTTCTTCAATTTCTTCATAAAATTCACCTATTATTTCCTCCATAATGTTATGTGTCTGATTCATTCTAGTTTTAACATTGCTTGCTAGAGTTCTTAAAAGATAAACATCTCGCATATTAGATTTGCCTTTTGCTATTCTATCTAATATTCTCCACATTCTGCATATTTCATTTTCTACCTTTTTATAATTTTCATAGCTACCATCCTTCATTTTACCTATTAAATAATCTATGTAAAATTTAGCATATTGAATTATACAATCTTCCTCTGATAAAATTATAATGCTTCTTTTTCTATTTTCATTAAAAAATTTAAAATCTAAAATTTCGTCTAGGCTTTCCTTTGTCAAAAACCTTCCAAAAGGAATTCCTAATTGAGCCGCTTTAAAATCACTTTCATTTATTAATCCTCCAGCAATATTTATTATATCTCTAAGAGTAGCACCTTCTGGAGCATCTATTATTCCTGGATTATTTACTTTTCCAGAAATAGCTATATTACGTTTATTTTCATCTGTTATATTTTTTAATTCTTCTTCACTAAATACAGAAAATACAGATCCCAATGAACTTTGTATCATACTTGCTTTTTTATCTGTCATGATTTAACACTCCCTATAAATATACTAAATTCTATTAATTAATTTGTCCTAGTTATATAAATGGTATTCTTATTTTCTGTAATGCAAATAGGAGTATTTAAAAAATTACATTTTAAATACTCCTATGTTTATATAGATATCTATAAATATATCATTATGGTCTTCTAGCTCCCTTAAATTTTGTACTATAGTATCCACTTAATTTGGATTTAATAACACCATCCTTAGGATTCGCTGCATGGATAAATTCATCATTGCCAACATACATTCCTACGTGACTTATTCTTCCTTTATTCATTGTGTCAAAGAATAGCAAGTCTCCCACTTGTAAATCTTTTTTATCCACAGCTTTTCCTACTTTTGCTTGTTCATATGAAACTCTAGGTATATCTTTATTAAGTGCATTTTTATAAATATATTGAGTTAACCCCGAACAATCAAAATTATTTGGACCCGTTGCCCCCCATACATAATCTTTACCTAATTGTTTATTTAATAATTCTGTTATTTTATTCTTTGTTGTCTTATTCATAGTAGATGAAATTGTTGAAGTTTCTGAAGTTGAAATTTCTTTTGGTTTTTTAGTGTCTTCTAATTTCATATTATTAATATATCCTAATACATTATCTAATTCAGAGTTTGATGTATTAGATGTTAAATTAGAATAATTATTATTACTTGATGTACCATGAATAGGACAACAATTAGTATTAGAACTTCCTGTAATAGTATTTAATAATATTTTTGAAAAATCTAAGTTATTTATAGAATTATTATTTGATACTCTAGATGTACTAGAATTAACATTTGTATTTTTCAAAGCATTTAATAATGTAATAGTAACTAATTGTCTTGAATCCATAAAGCTCATATTTTCACCCCCGTTTTATTTGTATAATTTAAATTATATTACATAAAATAAAAATTTAATATCTATTTTTATCCTATATAATATAATTCGACGCTTTCTTTATTTATTTTACTTTAAATTTATAAATTACTTTAAAAAATTTTAAAAAAATAAAAGCCTAAAGATATCTTCAGGCTTTTATTTTATATATTTTTAATTTTATCAATTAATTTTTTTAATAATATATCTTTTAATTGGTTATTTAAATCTTTTGATGTTATTTTATTTTCAGCTTTATTTTTCCCATTTTCTTTACCCTTTTTATTAGATTTCATCACTTTTTTATTTTTCATATACATACCTCCATAAATTTAATTAATTTATGTCTTATTTTATAAATATGTATATTTCTTTATAAAGTTACATGTTTATTCTATAAATTGATTTCAAATGTATTTATACTATAATATTCATCATTATTAGTAATAGGTGTTCCATTTTGATGATATGTATTCCATACAAAAGTAAAGCTTTTTAATTCTTCTGGTTTAGTTTTTTCTAAAGTTATTACTAAATATCCTTCCTTTGACTCGCCCTCATAGATATATCCATCAAACTGCTCACTAGATATCCAGTCTACTTCTGCTATCTCTCCTGTATTCGTTTTAATTATTCCCTGAGACGGATATGTATTTATCATAAAATTATTTTTATTTTCTAAGCTAAACTTTAATATTACCGTTGTTTTATCTTTATTTAAATCATTTATTTTAACATCAGAAGCTTTATAGTATTCGCATGCGTTAACCATGTTTTTAAATACACCAACTTCTTTTATCCCTTGAGTTATTTTACTATCTGTAATATTTAAATTATTTATAGTATATATGTAATCATTTTTATTAGTTAAAGATAAGTTACTACTTGTATTTATATTTGTATTATTATTTTCAGTATCATTTGAATTTGAATCATTTTCAATAATACCAGTTATAGGATTTCCTTTTCCGTTAGTAATATTTATACATTGTTGAATAGTAGTTTCATCCACTCCGCCTAATGCAATTAGCTTTGTTGCATTTTTTAGTATAGATTTATCACTTCCATTATTAACAAGAACTACAGGCTTATCTTTAGCTAATGATGATACTGTAAGAGCATCTACCAGCTTATATCCTTTAGATAAGTAAAGTTCTCTACTACTCGTATAAAATTCTTTAATAACTTTTTTATTAGTTTCGAATCTGTCTTTTCCACCTATTCTTATTGCATTTTTTTCTTTTACTAAATTTTCACTTATTACATTTTTTTCCCCAAGTGCATATATCTTAGCATTTTTTGCTAAATTATCAGCTGAATATCCATCAGTAAGAATTATTGGGACACCATCTCTTGCAGCTACAGCCGAACCGCTCATTGCATCAGCTTCTCCTTTGTATCCATTTACCAAAAGAATCTTATCTACACTTTTTATAGATAAAATTTTATTTGATACATTAACACTTGTTTGTATTCTATCTGTTCCACCTATTCTTTCAACTTGAATGTTGTTAATTTTCAATTCATTTTCTACGGTATTACTTATTGCATCTTTTTCTCCAATTATAAATACTTTTTTAACACCTTTTAATCTTGTATTTGTAGCTTGTGGTATTTTATTTTTTTGAACCAGTAATATAGGTGAATTTGTTGCACCTGATAAACCTGCTGCACTTAAACCATCTGCTAAACTCTGATCTGAATTAACTAGTATCACTGTATCATAATTTTGTTTATCTGCTATTTTACCTGCCGTTTCATATCTATCTATACCTTGTATCTTATCTACACTAGATAAAGCATATGATTTAGGAACACCTACTAATGCTATAGATATTGATGTTATTAATAATAATAGTTTTTTACTTATTTTCATACTTAAATTCTCCCTCTTTTCATATATGGATAATTATATTTTCACAATTTGTAAATTGCTAATTTTTTCAAATTATATGTATCTATTAAATTATCTCATAAATTTAAGTAAATTGCTTTATTTAAATAAGAACCGTACGAAAATTTAATTCCTATACGGTTCCTATTTTTAAATTTGTTATTCTAAATTTAATTTTTTATCTAATATGTATGATATAAACATAAATAATATTATACTTACAATAGCGTATACTATAACGATATATGAGGAAACATTTACAAATAAATCATTAAATTCTGTTATTTCAATATTAAAAGTAGGACTAATTATATCAAATATGAATTTTTTTATATTGAATATAATTATATTTAATATAAAAAATGATATAAACGCAGTCAAATTTCTGTATTTGTTGAATATAGGTAATTGACCCATTGAAATAGATAAATATATTTTTAAAATAAATTCTGAATATACTACTACCATTGTTAGCAATATTAATAATGAACTAATAATTCCTTTATTAGAAGCAAATATATCTTTCATATGATTTAAAATATCTGGAATAACCTCAATTATATTAATCTTTGACATCATTAATGTAATTATAATAAAAGAGATAATTGATACTATAGCACTTAAAATAGAATACATGATAGATACTATAAATTTAGAAAAAATTAATTCCTTAGAGCTTACAGGAAGAGTAAACATTAAATATCCTTCATCTTCTAATAAATTTTTTCTAAAACGTTGTATTGTTAAAATTAATGTTAAAACACCTAATGCTATGAAAAGACCTGTTAATACAATAGTAAGTATGCCTTGTATCGCAAATAAATTAACATTTGAAAACAGACCTATCATAATTGACATAATAAGTATTGCTCCATATAATGGGAAGAATGTTCTTCCACAAGCTTTTAATTCATATTTTATTAACTTTATTAACATCTAAATTCCTCCCTAAATATAGTATCTATAGACTTACCTCTTTCTTCTCTAATACTCTCTACATCTCCTTTTAAAATAATATCTCCATTTGATATAAATATTACTTCATCACAAATATTTTCAATCTCACTAATTAAATGTGTTGCAATTAATAAAGTACTATCTTCAGAAAAATTAGTTAATATAGTCTTTAATATATAACTTCTTGCAGCTGGATCAACTCCACCTATTGGTTCATCTAATATATATATACTTGCTTTTCTTGACATAACTAAAATTAATTGTACTTTTTCTTTTGTACCTTTTGACATAGTTTTAAGTTTTTCATTTACATCAATTTTTAAGTTTTTAATCATTTCATTAGCTCTATTTACATCAAAATCTTCATAAAAATCTTTAAAAAATTCTATTATATCTTTAACCTTCATCCAATCATTAAGATAAGTTTTTTCAGGAAGATATGATACTATTTTTTTAGTTTCTTTAGATGGTTTCATTCCATTTATAGTTATTTCACCTTTTGTAGGATTAAGTAACCCATTTATCAACTTAATCATTGTACTTTTTCCATTACCATTTGGACCTAATAATCCAACTATTTTTCCTTTAGGTATACTCACGTTTATCCCATTTAAAACTTCTTTTTTTCCATAGCTTTTATGCACGTCTTTAAATTCAACTATATTTTCCATTATAATTCCCCCTCTAAACTATGTTTAATAAGTTTAATTATTTCTTTTTCATCATATCCTAGGTTTATTAATTTTTCTTTCAATGAATTTATCTCTTCACTTGCAATTTCCTCTCTCATGTTATATATCTTATCCTTATTATCAGTTACAAATCTACCACTAGTTCTTTTACTATAAACTAAATCTTCCCTTTCTAACTCAGATAATGCTTTTTGCATAGTATTTGGATTTACTTCAGCTTCTTGAGCTAAAGACCTTACTGAATCTAATTTAGAACCTATTGGTATCTCTCCAGATATTATCTTTAATTTTATCTGCTCTAATAACTGCAAATATATTGGTTTGTTATTATCTATCTTCCAATCCATGACTTACTATCACCATCCTTGTATTAATCATTTAATACAATAATACAAAACTTTTAATTATATTTCAACCTTTTTTAAAAATTTAATTAGAATATTTTTTGATTTAAATTATATTTTTAATATTTTAAAAATTAAAAAACTACAAATAAGAGATGTAAATTAAAATCTGTCTTATTTGTAGTTACTTATCCTTAGTATTTAATTAGCTTTCCTGCTATATATGACCCTAACCCTATTATACTTTCTATATGCATTAAGTGTTCAATAGAAGGTTTAAAAAGTATAGTTGCATTAGGAGATATTTCTTCATCTCCTTCCCAAAGTACAACACATATCATAACCTTTGGAAAAACTTTAAATATATATGATGCATCTCCTAGCGTAGTTGGAATTCCATTTAAAGCTTTTGAACTTCTTTCAAATTTTTTTAAATCTTTTCCAAAACTTTTTATAAGTTCTAATATTGAACTTTTGTAAAAAGCTGGATAAAATAATGCTCCTCCGTTAGGTATTTCTTTAAGGCTTACCCAATTATTATTAGGGACATGGAATAACTTTGAAAATGTAAGATAATTAAGAATCATTATAGATGATTCAATATCTGGTATGTATCCATCACTTTCTCTATAGATAGACTCGTTGTTACAATCTAATATATAGTTTAGATTTAAAAAAGGTACTTTAAACTGGTTTTTAATTTTACAATAAGATATATTTGCTATATCAGCTACATCTTCTGGCTTTCTTTTCTTTAAACCTTTCCATTCCTTTTCATAAGCAATATAATAATTATTTTTCATATTTTCCCCCATTTTATAAAATGAATTAAGAAATATTATTACATATATAATAGCATAATATTAATCTATTGTTATTTAACTTGATAAATTTTAAGTAATAGTGTAAACTTTTCATGTTAAAATTTATTAAATGGAGAAAACTATGCAATCACAAATAAGCACTAATAAAAAAATTTTAAGTAAAGACTTTTTTGTAAATTTTATTAAAAAAGAGTTTATTTTAACTGTTTCATTAATACTAGCTTTACTTACTTCAATAATTTCAACACCTAAGATATCTTATATAGACTTCAAAGTTATAATACTATTGTTTAATCTTATGATTGTTGTCTCAGCATTCAAAGAACTTAAAGTACTTGATAGTATAGCTGTTGCTTTATTAAAAAAATGCAATTCATATACATCAATATCATTTGCATTAGTATTTATAACATTTATATCTTCTATGGTAGTAACTAATGATGTGGCACTTATAACATTCGTTCCACTTAGTATAGTTATTGCAAAAAAAGCTGATATAGATATACTAAAAATAATAGTATTTCAAACACTTGCAGCTAATTTAGGAAGTAGTTTTACTCCTATGGGAAATCCTCAAAATTTATTTATTTATTCTTTTTATAATTTAAGTGCACTAGATTTCTTTAAGATAACTACACCTATAATTATTTTAGCTTTATTGTTTTTATCATGTTTAATTATAAGAGATAAAAAGTTAAAATTAAAGCTTGATTTAAAAGATATTAAAATTGAAGATAAAAAAGAAGTACTTTGGTTTTCAATCTTATTTTTGATAATTTTATTATCAGTATTTCACATTATTGACTATAAATTTGCTTTTTTAATTACAATAATTATGGTTTTAATTTTAAACAAAAATTTATTTTCACAAGTTGATTATTCTTTACTATTAACTTTTATTGGATTTTTCATATTTATAGGCAATATTTCAACAATGGATTGCGTTAGAAGCTTTATGCAAACTGTTTTAAATAGTAATAAATCAACTTTTTTATCTTCTATATTTGCTAGCCAAATTATTAGTAACGTTCCTGCTACAATGCTTTTATCAGGATTTACAAATCACTTTAGAGAATTGCTACTTGGTGTAAATATAGGTGGACTTGGAACTTTAATAGCATCTCTTGCTAGTATAATTTCCTATAAAATATACACTAAAGAATTTGAAATTAAAAATTCAGAATATCTAAAGGTATTTTCACTTTATAATTTTATAGGTTTAGCCTTATTCATACCTTTAGTTTTTATTACATTACCTTAATTAACTATTTTAAAATAGCTGTATTAAAATTAGATTTTATATGTTAATCTAATCTTAATACAGCTATACTTTTTATTTTTAAAACCTATTAAAATTCCATTGGAATTAATTTTTCTTCATTATATCTTGCTATAGCATATAAAACATCTGATAGCCTGTTTACATACTTTATAATATTCAAGTTTATATCTTCAATCTTGCTAAGACTGATTATTCTTCTTTCAGCTCTTCTACATATAGTTCTTGCAACATGCAAATTTGCTGCAATTATGCTGGTACCTGGAACTATAAAAGCATTTACATCTTCTGTCTTATTAGTATATTCATCTATTATGTTTTCTAATTTTTTTATATCTTCTTCAGTTACTTTATTATTAAATTTACCTTCTTTTTTAGTTGCAAGTTCCCCAGATACATTAAATAATTTTTTCTGAATTTCAAATAATACATTCTTATCAAGTTCTTTAGCATAATTCATACAAAGACCTATATATGAATTTAATTCATCTATTGTTCCATAGCATTCTACTCTTAAACTATCTTTGTCTATTCTACTACCATCGTATAATGATGTCTGTCCTTTATCACCTGTTTTAGTATATATTTTCATAAAATCATCCCTTTTCTATATATAATCTTATACTTATAATTTCTATATATATATTGGATTTCCTACCTTTAATATGTCACTTTCATTTTTTATTAACTAAATTTATACTAAATACATTTTAGCTAAAATCTTTAATATTATTATCAATACTTAAAAATTCAAGTATACTTTTAAGTGGTAATTTTCTACTTTCTATAGCTATTCCAAATTTTTTAAATGCTTCAGTAGTATCATTATCATATGTATTTATTATTCCTCTTTCTAGTTCATCTATATGAGAATAAATGTATTCTTTGATGTTAGTTATATCATTTAATTTGCTTATTTCTTCCCCACGTAAAACATGTTTAAAAATTTCAAATCCTTCACCTTTTGATCCCCATATAAAAATTCTAAATGTTATTAATGATTTTTCTAAATATATTCCTGTGCTTATAGAATTCATTTCATTTAGATCTTCATATAGATGCTGATTAAAATCTACAAATCCACTTTGAGCTATTTCATAAACTTTTTTATTATCATACTCTAAACTATTTTCTATAATTTTAGAATCAAAATCCTCATATCCGCTACTTTTGATAAGTATGTCTGCAAATTTAGTAGGTTGTATAAATATTTTATCTTTACTTAAAAATTTAGCTTGCATAATTTTCTCCTTTTATTTCTCTTTTATGAAATTTCTAGTTTATTTTACCATAATAATAAGTTATCTAAAACTAAAATTTTATGTATAGCTAAGTTGATATATTAAGAATCTCTCTCTATTATCTTTTTTATACAAATCAGATAATATAACTTCATCTAAAAGCATAAAAGCTGTATTATTTTCTAAATAATATATATAATCATCAGATGGATAATATAAAATAACTTGAACATTTCTCTCATATTCCTCAACTGAAACTAAAATGTTTTCTATTATTTTTATAAAAATTTGTATAGAAAATGGATTAAAAAAATAAAATTTATTATCAAGATTAGTTATTTCATATTCTTGTGCAAAGCAACATAAGAAATTAATTTTCTCTTTATCTTTTCTATTTTTTTTTACATAGTTATTTTTGTTATCAATGGCTTCTTTATAAAACTTCTCATTCATTTCTATTCCCGTAACATATGATTTAAAAAAGTAATTTATATAAAAGTTAAGTCTACCCTTTCCACATCCAAAATCAACAATATAGTCACTACTTTCTAATTTATATTTTTTAAATAAAATATCTAAAGCTTCATACGATGTTGGTTGGTATGGATGATAGTGAGTAAATTTTTCATCCCATTTTTCCTCTCCAGATGTTTTTATATTTAGCAATTTTTCATAATTTTGTTCTTTCATTTAGTTTCCTCTCTATTATAAATTTAATGTTTATTCTAAAATAATCATTATTATATTTTAAGCTTTTAAATTATTAGAATCAAGTTTTATAAAAATATATTTATCTACTAATTTTAATTTATAACAAAAAATATACCTAAACATATTTAAATGTTTAAGTATATCTCTAGTAAAATATATTTAATTTTTTATTCCCTGCTGTAAACAAGTCTTTAAGTCCTCATCAGGTGTGCTTATTGGTCTTAAATCAAATGTATCTACTAAGTATTGTAAAACATTTGGACTCAAAAATGCTGGTAATGTTGGACCAAGATATATTCCTTTTACTCCTAAAGACAATAAAGCTAATAAATCGGCAACAGCCTTTTGTTCATACCAAGATAAAATTATTGATAATGGCAATCCATTTACATCTGTATCAAATGCATCTGCAAGTGCTGTGGCAATTCTCACTGCTGAGTATGCATCATTACATTGACCAACATCTAATAATCTTGGTAATCCTGCTACCTCTCCAAATTCTAATTTATTAAATCTGTATTTGCCGCAAGCTAATGTTAAAATTATACAATCATTAGGAACTTTTTCAGCCATTTCTGTATAATAATTTCTGCCTGGTCTTGCTCCATCACATCCTCCTATTAAGAAGAAATGTCTTATCTTTCCTTCCTTTACAGCATTAACTATTGTTTCAGCATGACTTAATGTAGCATTATGTCCAAATCCTACTAAAATTTCATATGGTTCTTGATCTTCTTTGTATCCACCCAGTTCTAATGACTTATTTATTATCTCACTGAAATCTTTTTTGCCATCTTCAGATTTACCTATATATTTAACTCCATCCCATCCTACTACACTTGTCGTAAAGATTCTATCTTTATAAGAATCTCTAGGTCTCATAAGACAATTAGTAGTCATTAGAATGCAACCAGGAATGTTATCAAATTCTTTTTGTTGGTCTTGCCATGCTCCACCAAAATTTCCTACTAAATGAGTGTATTTTTTTAGTTCTGGATATCCATGGCATGGTATCATTTCTCCATGTGTATATACATTTATTCCTTTTCCCTCTGTTTGTTCAAGTATCATTTGAAGATCTTTTAAATCATGGCCTGATACTATTATAAAAGGACCTTTCTTTTTATGTATATTAACTTTTTGAGGTGATGGATTTTTGTAAACTGTAGTGTTTGCTTCATCTAACTTTTGCATAATAGCTACACTCATATCTCCTGTTCTCATAGTCCATCTTATTAAATCCTCTACTGTTAAATTGTCATCTGTTATAGCCTCAAGTGCTCTAAAATAGAAATTATCCACTTGATCACTATAGTATCCTAATTCTCTTGATTGATGTCCATATGCACTTATTCCTTTTAATCCATATAATATAGTTTGTCTTAAAGAACGAATATCTGCATCTAAATCTTGATCATACATTATGCCTGCTTTTTTTGCATCTTGTAGCATCTCTGCTTTAGTATTGCTTAAATTATATGTAGCATGGTCTGTATCATTTTTTATACTACCTACCTTACTTCGTAAAGCTTCTTTTATTTCTTGAGACTTCTTTAACATTTCAACATGTACATCTGCATCAAAATTGACATTAGTTAAAGTTGTAAATAAAGTATTTTCAACAAAACTAACTATATCTTTTTCTATATTTTCTCCTTTTTCTATAAGTTCTTTTGCATAACAACTTATTCCCTTTATTTGATATATAAGTAAATCTTGAAGACCTGCAATTTCTGGAGTTTTTCCACATACACCAAGTTTAGTACAGCCCTTGCCTCCTACAGTTTGCTCGCATTGATAACAAAACATTGGATAATCCATTTTGTTCCTCCTAAAAAATATAATATTGTAAAGTAACTTTTACCTAAATAGTATTTGTAATACCATATTTTTTATTATGCTAAGTCTTAATTATTTTTTATATCATGTGGAGAATAAACTGTTTTTTTATTTTTATCGTATATTATTAATGAATTAGATTTTATAATGTCATTATCATATTTATATTCTTTATCTGAAAAATTAGCTACTACCTTTAAGTTTTCTCCAAATTTACTCATTTGAACTAACTTATCACTTGATAGAAATTTAAAATCTGTCATTTCTTCTTTTATTGCTTTTTTATTAAAGTTACTCTATACTTTCGTATGAGAAACTATGTCTTTTTTGTGTTTATCCCACTCTTCTCTATCAATATGGTACATAGGTGGTGTATTGTAAAGTATTTCCTTCATCATTCTAGAACCTATTTCATCTTTAATCTTAAAAGTACCCCATAGCCAATGATGTGACGTTATTACAGAGTCATTATATACAAGTCTAAATAAAGGTATTGAATATGTTTCATCTATAAATACTTTTTTATATAACTCTTTTACAGGTATTTGCTTTGAAAATACCTCTGGTACTCCACCCGTTGATGAATAATATCTTCCAACATAATACTCACTTTCTTTATTCTTGCTCATATCTTCATCAACCCAAGAAAATGCTGGTGTCTCTATACCATGAGCAAATGCTATAGTTTTGCTTGAAAAATCATTTCCGCCTTCTGAACCAATAACTGTTTTAGCTTTATCTCTTATATAAGACATCCTTTCTAATCTAGAATTTAAATCTTGTTCTTGAGTTGTTGTATGTTTTTTAGAGTAATCATCATATATTTCTCCTGTTGCATCATAATCTATAAACCAAGAATTAAAGTTATACCCATCATTTAATATTTTACTTACTCTTGATTTTACACTTGGTAAAGATAAAGTAGGATTTAATTTTCTGCTCTCACCTTGGAATCCTGTTAATTTTTTTCCTGATTTATCTTCAAATTTTGCAGTACTCCATTTCTCTTCTCCTGGCTTGTGTATAGAGTGATAAGAATCATAAAGTGCCACAAGATATCCTAAATCAGTTGCTTTATCTACTAGATCAGAAGATATATATCCAGATTCTATATCATCAAACCCTATCCATGCTTTTTTTATCTATTAATTTATTTGTTTCTTTATCTAAATTTTTAAATATTTGAGGATTATAAAACTCTTTTGATAACATTACAGAATTAAATCCTTTGATAATTTGTCCCCTTTGATATTTATCTATATAATCTTGTTTTTTTATTTCTTCAAATGCTTTTATTATTACATCCTTGTCTTCTGCATCAATTAAAAGATTTTTTATATGATTAATAAAATCATCTGATAATTCATTTTTTAACATATTCCATTTGATATCATTTATTGAAATAATAGATTTATCCCAAAAATATATATTAGGAGCACCATAAAGCTTTTCTATATCTTTATTAGAATTAGCTTTTTCTTTTAAACTTTTAAATTCTCCTTTTTCAACTATATAGTTTTTATATGTTTTAGCTACTTGTGTAATATTATTTTCTGTTAAGTATATTCTAAATCCATATTCTTTGTTTTCATTTATACTTGGGTATTCATGGTTAAACTTAAAATTTATATTTTCTTTCGTATTGAAACATATGTTATTGACTTAGTTCCCTTATTTACTGTGAAAAATTGCATTGAAAATGATTCAAGTGTGTTATAACTAGTGTTATTTAAAAATTTTTTAAAGTATTTATATCTACTAGGTATATATTTTCCTTCATTAATTGGTAAATAGTAACTATCTCCTGTTACTTTAGGCATGTGAAATTTGATTCACCTTTACTTTCAGATTTAATTTTCACATCTAAATACTTGTCTTTCTTTTCTATGCCTACCTTTATTTTATCTTCTGGATAAATCCAGGTAACTTGATTTTTAGACTTTTTCAAATCAGATATCTTTCTTTTATTTAATTTATCTGAGATTCTATGATTCTCCAAATAACTTATACGATTTTTTGTTATTTAACTTTATATTTATAATAAATTGTAAATATTTTCAAAAAAAGAAATGCTAAAATTTACATCCTAGCATTTATTATATATATTCATAAAGTTGTAAAATCTACATATTTCAAATCATTATATAGAATAAAAACAAGCTCTCTTTAATCCAAGTATCTTAGATGCTCCTGCTATTGTAGTTCCAAAAAATATAACATCTTTACCTATATCTATAAAGTTTATGATAGAACCATTACATAAAGTACTTCCAGTACAAAGTACACAATCTGCCCATTTTAAAACAACCTCTTCATAGTCTTTAGTCCCATCTTCGATAAGAACACCATATCTACTTTTATTTATATTGTCTTTATTTAAATCTAAAACACGTATGTCAAAATTCTTAGATAAAGCTTCTAATATTGCTGGTTGGTATCCAACTAAGGCAATTTTTTCATTATTATAATTTTCTTTTATGTAATCAATGAACTTTTTAGCACAAAGCTCAGGTTCTTCATTTTTACAGTGAATAGTATTTTCAGTTAAACCTAGCTTACACATAACTGCATTCATACTAGCTATAAAAAGACCTCTTGAATGACGATTATTTATAATATCAAAATCTAATATATCTTCTATAGTCCCTTCAAAAGTTGAAGGTGCATCTGTAAAAGCTTGTCCATAAGACCCTAAATATTCAGCTTGTAACATTACTTCCTTCCCTACTATAATTGGAAAGTCCTTTCTCTTTGTAATACCTATAGCTTCGTCTGCGCTTAAAGCCTTAGAATTTATTTTTATATCTGTAGAATATAAGTTATTTTTTATCACTAAGTCTCTAAAAGATTCTTTAATCATTTGGAAAAGTTCTTCTTTAGTCACTATAAAGCTCCTCTCTTATACCTAAAAATTTATTAATTTCATCATCTTTATATTTCTCAAATAAATTAATACTTTTTCTAATACGTCTTAGTTCACCGTTTATCATAATCCCTATTCTATTTGCCATTATTTGTGCCTCATTAAAATCATGTGTTACAAAAAGAATAGTACATCTGAATATTTTATTTATTTCTTTTATTTGAACATACATTTTTTCCTTTGTAATAGGGTCTAGTGCTGAAAAAGGTTCATCCATAAGTAAAATTTTAGGCTTAAGTACTAGTGCTCTAGCTAAGGCTGTTCTTTGTTTTTCACCACCGCTTAAAGTTCCTGGATATTGATGTAAAATATTACTAATAGATAAAGTTTCAGATATTTTCTTTACAGTTTCCCTTATAAACATTTTATCTTTTTTTTGCATCTTTAGTCCGTAGCTAATATTATCGAAAACACTCATATGAGGGAATAATCCAAAATCTTGATATACAAAACCAATATTTCTATTTTCTATTGGTGTATCACTTACTTTTTTGCTATCTATTTTAATACTTCCACAACAATTTTTATAAAAACCTGCAATAGATTCTAATAGTACCGTTTTTCCAGAACCAGTTTTACCAAGTATTGCAACAATTTCATTTTCATAAATATCAAGATTTATATTTTTAAGAGAAAAACTTCCTAAATTCATATAAAAATTTTCTACCTCAATAAGCTTCTTCATTTTGTATACACGTCCTTCATACGATTTCTATTAGAGTTTTTATTAGTAAAATAATTAGCAATAAAAAGTGATATTGACGAAATCAGAAGCAATATAAGTGCAGAAGCCATAGAAACTCCTATATCACCTGTTGCTACATTTAAATATATGCTCGCTGGTAAAGTTTCCGTCTTCATTCTGGTTACTCCTACAAGCATTAAGGTAGCACCAAATTCTCCCAAACCCCTTGACCATGTAAGAATCATAGCACCTATTATAGCATTTTTTGAAAGTGGAATAGTAATAGTTAAAAATCTAATCCACTTTGATGCACCTAAAGTAGATGCAATAAATTCTAGACGACTATCTACTTCTAAAAATGCTGTCCGTATAAATCTTATAGCATAAGGTATATTTACAGAAATTTGAGCTATAATAATACCAAGTTGGCTATATACTACTTTCAATCCCATTTCTTTTAAAGATTTTCCAAAATTAGATGAAAATAAAATCAATAAACTTAACCCTAAAACTAAATAAGGAAGACAAAGTGGAAGTTCTATTATTATTTGCATATATTTATTTAAAGTGTTAGATTCTCTTGTTAGGATATATGAGGTTGGTATTGCTAATATCATGCATATAAATGTTGATATACTAGTTGTAAATAAGCTTAGTTTTATTGAAAATTGAACTTCTCTTGATGCGAATGAATTACTTAAATAAGGAATACCTTCAACTAATATTGTTAAAACAATCAATGACATAAATATGACTACCATTATAGTAATTATGTATGAAATAACTTCAAATAAATTAATTTTTTTATTTTTCATAATATGTATACTTAAATTAATTTAATAATTCATAACCATAGTTACTCCAAATATTTTTAGCAATATCAGAATCTAAAAATTTCAAAAACGTATCTAATGATTCTTTATTATCACTACAAGTTAAACTTGCAGCAGGTATAGTTTTTATGTAAGAATCTAAATCCTTAGTATCTACTATTTCTATTTTAGGATTTTTAGCATTTTCTTTCCAAACTATTATGGCATCACTTTGATCATTTAAAATAGCATTTATAAGCTCTGGGGCTGTAGATGTTGTTGCAACTACATTCACTTTTTCAAATATAGATGCATCAGTTAAAGCTTTTTTTGCAATTTTTCCAATAGGAGTAGCCTCATAATCTCCAAGTATAACTTCTACATCCTTTTTAGTTAAATCATTAATTCCCGTGATTTGAAGTGGATTTCCACTTTTCACAGCTAAAATTGGAATATGTTTTACAAGATCTTTTCTATCAGATACCATCTTTTCTACGGCTTTAAGTTCATCAGCAGAACCTGCTATAAATAAGTCACCTTCTTTAGATGTATTAATTTGAGTTTGTATTTGAGCGGCATTAGCATAAGTTACCTCTATGTTACACTTAGTTTTTTCTTTAAATTTATTTGCTATTTCTTCAAATGGTTTTGTCATTCCAGCTCCACAGTAGATTGATAAATTTTTTCCCTTAAGATTTTCAGATGCGTCTTGTAATGTTTCCTTTGCATTTGGATTTTCAGATGAACTGCATCCAGACAAAAATATAGATAAAATTAACGTTGTTGCTAAAAATAAAGACCAATTTCTTTTCATTTTTAATTTTCCCCCCTTAAATTTTAATTCCCAATTATAATTTTATCATGTTTTACTATATCTTGTCATAATGTATTTACTTCTGGTACAAATTTGAAATTTTTCAAAAATAAATGCTGGAGTTTTACACCCCAGCATTTATTAAAAAACAATAACAGATTGAATAACTTTAATATTATTATGAGATTCATTGATAATCTTTAATAATTTTGTATCTTCCTTTTCCATAGTTACTAATAGTAAATCATATTTATTTACATTTAATTCTTCATTATCTATTACTATTTTAAAATTCCCGTCGACACAATAAAATGCTTTAGATATGTATTTATATTTATTGTCTTTATTTTCTAAATATATTTCTACAGAGCTATTTTTATTAATAGTTAAGCTTTTTAAATCTCCATCGCAATCTTTATTTATCATAAGATTAAAATCTGTTACTTTTCCATAACTTTTAGTTTTCCAATCTCCACTAAAGCTTTCAACTTCAAATGGTTTAAGATTTCTTGTATATCTATTTTCATGTTCTAAAATTAACTCATTGTCTAATGTCATTATTTTTCTAGATATCCCTGGTAAATGTGTAAATGTAGATTCTTCTAAATTCACATTCGCAGAACTTAATCTCCATTTAAAATTTAAATCATTGTATGTAGATTCTTCTGGGTATATATATATTTGAGTTGTTGTTCCTCCAGACCACTTACTTATTTTATATTCTTCACTTCTTATAATTTTTTTATTATATGACAAGAAAATCCCTCTCCTTTAAGAAATTAAATTTTTTGTACTTTCTAGCATATTTTTATCTATAACAATATTTTTAAGATTTAACTTAACATATTCTTCAATGTTTCCTACTTTTCCTTCTTATTTATACCTTTTTATTATTTTAACTTTATATAATTCACAATTTATAACAATAATATTATAATTTTCAAATAAAAAAAGCCATAAAGAGTATAATATGCTTCTTGCATAATTTTATACTATCATACAACATTCGTGACCTTACAAATTCATCTTCATCCTAAGGGTTGGCTTCTTCTTCATTTCTCTATCATAATTATTTCATTTACATCTACCCAATTTTTCATACACAATCACCTTTTAAACATAAAATTAGACTAGAAGTTAATCTAGTCTATTTTACATATTATAGTTTTATAAGGAGAATAAATAAAATTATCTAATAACCATAACCACGCAGCATTATATTAAACTATGTAAAAGAATCCATCTAATTATTCTTTTATGAAATTTAACGTTAATGGAAAATATAATTAAATAATAATATACTTTGAATTAGTTTTCTACCTAAAAAAGTAAATTTTATATTTTAAAATATTTTTATTAATCTCTTCTTGTATTATCAAAAGATACCGGTGTAGGATTAGGCGCTTGATGTAGTGGTCCTGGAGATGATAGATCAAAATATAATTTAGAGTCTTCTGTAACTCCAAAATCTTTATTAGACCCTGTATCTTTAATTTTATTTAAAGCTTCTCTAAATAAAGCATTATGTGCTTCTTCTCTATTAAGTAAAAAGTCGATTGTTTCTCTTACATATTTATCTTCTATTTGACGATATAAATATTCATATACAACTTTAGCTCTTTGTTCAGATGCTATATTAGATAATAAGTCAGCAACTAAATCTCCTGTAACTGTAACATAATCAGCTGTCCATGGAGCGCCTGATGAATTTATTAAAACTGGTGATAATCCACATTGAACATGAGTTTGAATTTCTCCACTATTAACTTGAGTATTATTTACATCGTGCCCATTTAATAAATTTATAGTTTGAGCTACCATTTCCATATGACTAAGTTCTTCTGCTCCGATATCTAAAAATAAATCTTTTATCTCAGGATCTTTAATTCTGAAACTTTGTGATATGTATTGCATAGCAGCTTTAAGTTCACCATTTCCCCCTCCTAGTTGTTCTTGCATTAACACTGCATATTGTGGATTTGGTTTTTCAACTTTTACTTCTTGTAATAATTGTTTTTTATGTTCAAACAAATAAAGCACCTCCAAAATTATAATTCTAAATTAGATTCCCCATAGTTTTTGTTAGTATTCATTTTGTAAATATAAAAACAGACTAGGCAGTGTATATTACCTAGTCTGTTGGGTTTTTGGAGTAAAACGGAAATTTAAATTCTCATGTTTTAGAGGAGATGAACAAAGACGCTTCTAAGAATTTAAGTGAAATTTTAATAAATGATGTCAGTTTCCTGTCAGTAAAATAATTATTAACGCTCACTTACAAATTAATCCATTTTATTGGCCTTAATAATTAGAACCACTATTTACTACAGGCTGAGTATCTTTATTTGCACACAATACTACTAGTAAATTACTTACCATAGCAGCCTTGCGTTCTTCATCTAAGTCAACTAAATTTGTTTGATTTAAATTAGTTAATGCCATTTCTACCATACCTACTGCACCTTCAACAATTTTCTTACGAGCTGCTATTATTGCTTCTGCTTGTTGACGTTGTAACATTGCTGCTGCTATTTCTGGTGCATAAGAAAGATGTGTTATTCTAACTTCTGTAACTTCAATTCCTGAGACATTAACCCTAGTTTGAAGCTCTTCTTTTAATTTATCTGCTATTTCTTGACTACTTCCACGAAGAGATTTTTCATCTCCATCTTCAGATACATCGTATGGATAAAGTCTAGCTATATTACGAATAGTAGTATCGCATTGTATAGATAAAAATGTCTTATAATTTTCTACGTTAAATACAGCCTTAGTTGGATCTACCACTCTCCAAATTGCAACAACACCAATTATAATAGGATTTCCTAATTGATCATTAACTTTTTGTTTTTCATTGTTAAGTGTCATTGTTTTTAGAGATATTTTCTTACTAGTTGTACTTATAGCTACATCATTTGAATCTGTAGTTAAAGTCTTTGGAGTCGTTATTGGTGAAGAATATGTTGGATTTACTGCTGAACAAAATGGATTAATCCAATAGTAACCTTCTTTTTTTAGAGTTCCATAATATTTTCCAAATAAAACTAATACTAAAGCTTCATTTGGATTAAGTATTCTAAGCCCACTAGCTAAAATAATATCTAATATTATGAATAGTATACCTAGTATTAAAGATATTCCCCCTCCACTAGTATATTGAGAAATTTTCATTATACCTGATATAATAAGCCATATTGAAAATGCTAAAAATAAAAGAACTCCTATTAGCGCTACTATTCCACTTAAGGCTTTTATTTCCTTTTCTACATACTTATTTTCTTCTTTTAACATTCTAATCCCCCTTAATTGAATTTTAATTTGTTATGCTTTAAAGTAATAATACCACTATTTTACATTCAAGTCATTTCTTTCTGATAAATCATTCTATTTAACTTCTATTATATAAGCTTGAGTCTGAGGTGGTATACTCATAGTCATTATATTTGAATGATATACAAAAACAGTATCGCCTAAATCTAGCTGTTCTACAGATATCTCATTGTACTCACAATCTAATATAATAGTTGCATTTGAATAAACCAATCTTACAAATGTATAAATATTATTTACATCTTCAGCTATAGTAATAAATATAAATTCATCACTTATATCCTTATTAATTTCAACAATTATTCCTTTTTTATAACTACAACACTTCATAAAATTTCCCCCTATTCCAACTTAGTTACTATATATTATTCATAAATCTAATTTTGGTGTTATTTCCAAATTTAGAAATAATAATAATTCTTTTATTTACTATTCTATAAATAATATTTAATATTGTTTTGTATCAATATCTTTGGTAAATAATATATAATAAGTTATATATAAAATATTAAACCATAAGGAGGTAAATCCTTGATAGGAACAGATGAACAAAAAATATATGACCTACTAAAAGAATTGCAAATTGAATATACACGATATGAGCATAAGCCAGTATACACAATAGATGAAATAAAAGAACTAAATTTAAATGTACCAGGTATCCAACTAAAAAATTTATTTATTAGAAACAAAAAAGGTAATGAACATTACCTTGTAATAGTAGAAGAAACTAAAAAAGTAAATTTAAAAGAATTGTCTAAAAAAATAGGTACTTCAAGTTTATCATTTGCCTCTGAAGAAAGACTTTTTAAATACTTAGGAGTTGCTTCAGGTTCTGTAACCCCTTTTGGATTAATTAATGATACTAAAAAATGTGTTAAAGTTTTTTTAGATAGAGAAATATTAAATTCTGATAAAGTTAGTTTTCATCCTAATGTTAACACCGCAACAGTTTTAATAAGTTCTTTGGATTTTGAGAAATATTTAAAGTCATGCCAAAATGAATTTTCTTTTATAGAAATTAATTAGTAGTATTTATTTTTTAACTTTGTTTAAATTAATAAAAGGAGGTCTTAAAGTTTTAAAGCCTATTAGAGCCCTCCTTAATTTACATTTAGATACTATTTTCTTTTATAAAATTTTCATAAACTAACTTTGATATTTTACCTATAACTTCCCTTCCATTCTTATTTGTATCTAAATTTTTAGTTAATATGCATATAATATAATTCCCTAATTCATGATATACTATTCCTACATCATGCTCTAACTTATCTAAATCGCCTGTTTTATGAGCAACAACAACATCTTCTGGCATATATAGAGTTAGTCTATTCCCAACTTGCTGTCTTTTTAATATATCTAAGGCTATTTTACTGAAATTTTCATCTATAAATTCTTCACTATAAATCTTATTTAAAATTTTAGCCATTTCTTTTGGAGTTGTTGTATTTTCTCTTCCATTTTTAACCGCTTCTGAATCCATCATTTTTCTTCTTAATTTAGTATATTTAAGTCCCATATCGCTTCCAATTTTGTTGACTGCATCCATCCCTACTAAATCTATCAATATATTAGTTGCTGTATTATCACTTAATATTATCATAAGTGTCATTATTTCTTTTATAGTAAATTGATGATCTTCATCTAGTTCTTTTAATATTCCATCTCCTTCACATACTTTATCTCTACTTAAAAGTATTTTATCATCAAAATTTATTCTACCTTCTTTTATTTCTTTCATAACTGCACCCATTATAACAAGCTTTATTGTACTTGCTGATGGATACACCATATTTTCATTAATTTGTATATTTATACTTTTATCTAATTTCTCTATCACTACTCCAATATCGCCTTTGGATTTATTTATTATATTATTTATATCACTATATAAAGTCACAATAATACCTCCCGTTTTATCCTAAAATTGATCTTATTCCTACTAACAATACTGTACATATAACTACTGTAACTCCTAATTTAACCATATTTTTCAAGTCTTTAGATCTAGCCAATCCCATCTGTCCTAACATATCAGCTTCTGGGTATGCAAAAGATGTTATTTGAGATCCTACTAAAAGAATCATAGCCCATAATCCTGGTGATATATCCAAAGAAGTTACTATATGAGCAAACATTTTATCCATTACTACGGATTGAGCTACTGCTGCTCCTCCTATTCCAAAGATGCCAGTTAATGTTGATACTAAAGAAAAAACAATTTTATTCCCTGACTCAAGTAATGGTTGTAATAAATTTACTAATTCTGTAAAAGCTCCTGATTGTTCTATAAATGTTATAAATGGAGTAAATAACACAAACATTATAAACAACCAAACCATTCTAGAAGCTCCTTCTACTAATGTCTCAAATATAGTATTTATAGGCATTTTAGCTACTATACCTGTTATTAATGCTGAAATAAACATAACTACAATAGCGTATGATGCTCCACTTTTACTATATATACCATATATTACAAATACTAATATAGTGATTATAAATGCTAAAGTTGCATTTTTTACTTCTTTAGATTGTTCATTTGATGTATTTACGCTTTCTATATTTTCATACATATATATGCCCTTAGTATTTTTTTGAATTTTATTTGCCATGATATAAGTAACTATTAAACACACTATTGTTACAGGTATTCCAGCTGATAATAAATATTGACCATATGGTAGATGAGTTAATTCCATTATAGTAACAACTTGTGGAGAAAAAGGCCCTATAAACATACCTGTAAGTCCTGCTCCCATAAATACGGCTGCTAAAACTGACGGTGTTAGTCCTATAGATGCTACTAATGGTATAACTATTGGAGCTATAATAGCATTTGCTCCAGCTAGAGTTCCTAACAATGCACACAATAACATAGATGTAATCATTGTTGCTATTATAGCTTTTCTTTCTGTATTTATTCCTATTTTTTTCATTACTGTTATAACTAAATTTTCTGCAACCCCTGTTTTTCTAAGAATTGCTCCTAATGCTGATCCTAGCATAATTATAAATCCAATTAATCCTAAAAATGATCCTAGTGATTCTCCTATAACACTACCCATTGAAAGTAATGGCTGTTGTGTTAGTATTGCTGTAATTACAACACATATTAAAACATTTAATATTGGATTTATGTCTTTAAACGCAAATACTATATAAAGTATTAACGGAATTAAAGCTATTAATGGAGACATATTAAATAGCATAAAATCTACCCCCTTAAATGAATTTTTCTTATTATCAATAATTATTCATTTTCATATATATATATTCATTTATATTCTTATACAAAACAAGTAAATTTTCATATTTTATCCATTTTTCAATGATAAAATTAAAGCACTATGATAACTTATTAAGTTATCATAGTGCTTTAATTTAATTATCTATTCTTAGGTCTTAAATCTGATTGACTTAAATGCTTTCTTATAATATATGATGTACCATCTTTTTTAAATTCAGCTTCATAAGAATACCCATATTTATCAACTTCATAATAATCTAATATCTTTACCATATCTCCTGATTTTAAAGATATAGTTTTAGTATTGGTTTCACTTCCATCAATATGAGCTTTAAGTCTTCTATTTTTTGCTATATAAGCAATATCATTTACATCAAATTCTCTTTTTATCATGTTTTCTCCTTAAATGTATCTTAATAAAAAACTCTTATACCAAAAGATACAAGAGTTTTACATTTATATATAATAACACATTGATTCTATTGTAACAACCTTATCATATAAATTCCATCTTTTACGTCTACTAAAGTTTAAATAATATGTAAATCTTGTATATTGAATAGAGTTAGTATACTTTGTAAAATATAATAATGAAAATATATCAAAAAAGGAGATCTGTCATTATGAATAAAAAATTACCTAAAGAAGCCTATGGCGGGGTGTCTGGAAAGGACTATATACCTTATATAACAGACAAGTCTAAAACTGGGTCAAATTTTACAGTATTAATTATAGGTATTGTTTTGGCCGTTGTTTTCGCAGCATCTACTGCCTATTCAGGAATGAAAGCTGGACTTACAGTAGCTGCTGGCATTCCAGGTTCTATAATAGGTTCAGCATTTATAGGAGCTCTTGCTCGTGAAAAGGGAATCCTTGGTAAAAATATCGTACAAGGTATGGCAAGTGGTGGTGAATCAGTTGCTAGTGGTATGATATTTGTATTACCTGCTATTCTTTTAATTAATAGTCAAGTCACTCTTTTAGAAGGCTTAGCTGTTGGTATTGGTGGAGTTCTATTTGGTATAGGCGTTTCAGCACTTGTTCATAATTATTTAATTATTGAAGAACATGGTAAACTTATGTATCCAGAGTCCATGGCAATATCTGAAACACTTGTTGCTTCTAATGCTGGTGGAGAATCAATGAAATATATGGGGATTGGATTTGGTATAAGCGGTATTATAACTATACTAACTGCTTCATTCTTAAATTTAACTAATAATGTTATAAGCTTTATAAGTGAAACCTTTTATAAATGGAAATTCGAGGTTGAAGTTAATCCTCTTTTATTAGGAATCGGATTTATAGTAGGAATTGAAGTTTCTTTAACTATGTTTGCAGGTTCTATATTATCTAACTTCGGTATTATGCCTTTAATAGGTTACTTTGCTGATATGGCAGCAAACAATTCTACTGTATGGAACAATCCTGCTATGCCGATTAATCAAATGCCTGTAAATTCAATAGCAGGTAGCTATGTCAAATATATAGGTGCTGGTATGATGCTATGTGGTGGTATTATAGGTGCAATAAAACTTATCCCAACTATTATAGCATCTGTTAAAGAAACACTTAATGCAAAATCTTCAACTGGAAGTTCTTCATCTATGCAAACTATTATTTTATTAGCTGGTATTGTAATTGGATTTTTAGGAGGATTCTTAGTTTCTGGTAACTTTATTATGGCAATTGTTGGAGCAATTATTTCTTTATTATTATCACTATTATTTGTTATAGTAGCTGGGCGTTTAACAGGTACAATAGGAACATCAAATCTTCCAGTATCTGGTATGACAATAGCATCTTTAGTTATTGTAACACTACTATTTGTTATAATGGGATGGACTAGTACACAAGATAATAAATCATTACTTTTATTTGGTACTTTTATAGTTGTTGCTATATCTATAGCTGGAGGATATTCTCAATCTCAAAAGGTAACTTACATTATGGGTGGTGATAAAAATGAAATGCAAAAATCTTTTGCAATAGCTGGTATAGTAGGTGTAATTGTTGTTGTAGGTACTATATTATTACTTTCAAATCAGCTTAAAATTACAGGAGATAATGCTCCATTTGCTTTACCTCAAGCAAACTTAATGTCAACACTTACTTCAGGTATTATGTCTGGTCAATTACCTTGGGTTATGATAATTGTTGGTGTATTTATTGCAATAGTTTTATACTTCTTAGGGCTTCCGATTATGACTGTTGCTATAGGGTTCTATTTACCAATTGCAACTACTTCTATAATTTTAGTTGGAGCTTTAATTCGTTTATTCATTGAAAGAACTTGTAAAACTGAAGATGAGAAAGAAGTTAAAGTTTCTAACGGTATAAGTTTATCATCTGGACTTGTTGCTGGTGGTTCTATCTTAGGATTAATAGGTATCATCTTGCAAGTAATAGGAGTTATAAAAGGAAATGTACCAAATGGATTTGCTGCTAGCAATACTATGGCAATAATTTTACTTATATGCCTTGTTATTTTCACAGCATTACCTATTATCTCATCTAAAGTAAAAAATGATGAATAATAATTATCATTATGAAATTTTAAAGTAAAAAATACCCTAATAAACATTTAAATTTTTATTAGGGTATTTTTATATTTATTCTCCTTCAATTTGCCATACCATAATTTCATATCCACTAGTTATATTACTACTATATCTATTACACTTTGGGCATAATTTATTTGTAAAATCTATAATAAACTCTTTATTACAATAATTACATAAAGCCTTTGCTTTTATTTTTTCTATAATTAATTCTGCATCTTCACATATTGTATTTTTTTTTAATGATTCAAATGCAAATTTCAAAGAACTCTCCTCTACGCAAGTAAATTCACCTATCTTCATGAAAATTTTATCAATTTTTTTTATATTATTCTTTTCACCATTTTCATTTGCTATTTGTAAAGTATCATATACTATAGATATTTCATGCATATTATTTCTCCTATACATTACATATTCTAGACTATTTTTATAGTAAAATTTGAATATTTATCACTTATTATATGAGCTGCACAATTTAAACATGGATCAAATGACCTTACTATCCTACCTATTATTGTAGGTGCTTTTCTTATATCATCTATCTTAGTTCCCACTAATGCTTGTTCTACTGGACCTCTAATTCCCTTATTATCCTTAGGAGATAAATTCCATACTGATGGTGTTATTACTGTATAGTTTTTAATTACCTTATTTTCTATCTCTATCCAATGACCTAATACACCTCTTGATGCTGATATCAAAGCCATACCACTAGCTGATTCTGGAATTTGAATTTGAATTTGATAAGCCTTTTGTAGTCTAATTATTTGAAGTAAGCCTTCTAAACTTTCACATATTTTCTCTGATTCTAATACCCTTGCTACTAATCTATCCATAACCGATATACTATCTTTGTAATGACCTCCAATAATCATTCTAGCTAAAGGTCCAACTTCCATAGCATATCCATTGTACCTAGCTGCATTTACCCAAGTATATGCATCTTCTTTATTATCATTTGAAATTTCCCATGTATATTTAACGTTTTCTGTTATATTATTTGCATCTAAATTTTCAATATTTCCATTTATAAGTACTCCACCCTTTGAATATTTTACAGGCATATTTTCATCATAAAATAAATCAGTTGACATTAAATTTCCATATCCTCTACCTATATCAAAATACTCCTCATAATATTTAGTTATAGTAAAAATATCTGGCATAAGACTAGTTTGTATGAAGTTTTTAATTTTATATAAAATAGATTTAATTTCTTGATATTTTTGTATATCTAAATTAGTAGTAGTTCCACCTACAAATATTCCGTGGCAGTGAGGTGCTTTCCCAGACAAGATAGCTATAGCCTTATGTGCTAATCTGCTGTACTCAATTGAATCGATATAATGACTTGCTATAACTGAATTTATATTTTTAGGTAACCTATAATCAAATTTTTCTCTATCTCCATCTTTATAAAGAGGATTTATATCTTTTAATTCTACATAATCAGGAAATACAAACTGATAAATATGTCTTAAATGATTTTGTAAAAACTCAAATCCATTTGTTAATTCCCTTATAAGATTACCATTTGGATCTGGTATTATATTAAGAGCATTTTCTAAAGCCTTTGAGGATACTGTTGCATGATGTGTAGAACATATTCCACAAATTCTAGGTGTCAATCTTACAATATCAAGTGGAGGTCTTCCCTTAAACATTTCTTCAAAACCTCTAAATTGCATTCCGCTACTTTTTGCATCTACTATTTCATTATTTTGTATTTCTACTTCTATTTCAAGAAGTCCACTTATTCTAGTAACTGGGTCTATACTTATTTTTGTCATAATCCCCTCCTACTTTAATATTTAGAATCTTACAAATGGCTCCATATCATCTGGAAATCCTTTAGCTGCACAACCTATACAAGTTGTATTGTCTCCTATTGGCCAGTTATCACTTTGATTCCATCTATTTACTGGACAAAGTGTCTTTGTAATAGGTCCTCTACACCCCAATTTAAACATACACTCTTTATCTCCAAATTTAGTTGCAAATACTTCATTATCAAAATAATATCTTCTTTCACAATTGTCATGGATTGTTATTCCATAGAAGGTAACTGGTCTTTGTTGATTATCAAGTTCTGGTTTTCCAAAGGAAAGTATATATCCTATAGTCCCTAGAATCCATACTGGATTAGTAGGACAACCAGGAACTCTTATTACATTTTTATCTCTTAGAGCTGTTGATACATCTACCGCTCTTGATAAATTAGGTCTAGCAGCCGTTGGCCCTCCAAAAGATGCACAAGTACCTACTGCTATTATATATTTAGCCTTAGGAGCTATTGTTTTTAGTAGCTTCAATGCGCTTATTTTTTCTCCCTTATATGTTGCAACTATAGCACAGTTTTCTTTTAGTGGTATTGCCCCACTTACTATAAGTATTAAATCTCCATCACTTTCTAATGTCTTTAGTATTCTCTCATATGCATATTCTCCTTGATCTGCCATTATGCTACTAAAAAATGTTACATTAACCATTTCTTTTAGAAAATACATTGCATCTGGATCTTCTCCATTTAAAAGTGATATTATCTGTCCAAAGCATCCCGAAGCTTCTAACCATATACAATTTGGTTTTTTTATTTTTTCTTGTCTTATAGATTCTATAGCATTTTTTATCATAGGCATAGGTATATGATTTTTGCTTTCTCTAACTGGACATTTCATTTATATTCCTCCATTACTTTATTCTTTTAAATATCCTACTATAGGTAGCTTTTCTTTAATCTTATCTATTTTAGTAGCGTGACATGTTAGAAATTCTTCTGTGTGATCTTCTCCTGCAAATAATCCATAGTGACTTCCTCCACCCCATGCTCCTATATTACTTACATCATATACTATTTTATCTATTACAACATAAGCTGGTCTTCCATTTTCTCCGTTATAAAATTTTTGTAATTCTTCGATTGTAAATAATTGATTTGGCATTATATTTTCATTATTAGAAGTTAGTTGTTTAGTTGTATTCTTTGGTCTATTTGATTTGCCATTTTTAATATTGTTATAAATTTCTGTTAATTCTTCTATATGTTCTTTTTCATCTAATATGATTAATCTAAGTATTTCTTTTATATATTTATCATCTATAATATCTAAATGATGTTGGTATTGTATTATAGCATTTTTTTCTCCTTGTATATTTACTTTTATAATTTCTAATAACTGTTTTTCATATTTTATATAATTTGGGCACCACCACACCCTAATATTATCATCTCTGATTATTCTATATTTAGGGTTTATCCCAAGAAGATTTATAAGCTTTGCAAGTATTCTTAAATGTACAATTTCTTGCTTGCCTATATCCCCTAAAACTTCTGCTATTTCTTTATAGTTTTCAAATAAAATTCCTTCGTGATTAAAATATTGTGTAGAAGCTGTAAGTTCTGAAATTGCTCCTGAATAGTCTTGTAATAATAATTTTGCATAATATAAATTTTTTCCTTCAACTTTAATTTCTAGATTTTTTTCATCTAGTATATATCCCATATTATTCCTCATTTTCTATAATATTTTTTAATCATATCTAAAACCTCTTTACATATATATTCAAGTTTATTGTAAAGTTTTTCTGATAAGTTCAAAGAGTAATCTACTTTTTCTATTTCTATTCCTATTAAATACCCTTTTATATATGGCTTTTCTTTTCTTAAAATCTGAAATAAATTTTCTTCATGTAAAGATATATTATCTGAAATAAATTTATCACATTCTTGTAATTTAAAACAACTTACATTTCCTGGTTTTTCATTGAAATAAGTGCTATCTACTATAATTACCAAATCATCTTTTTCTATTTCATTTAGACAATATAAATAGTCTGTTTCTCCTATTATTACTTCTATATTTTTTCCTAAATCTAGTATTTCATTTTTTATATTTTCTACTATGTAGACCCCTATGCCATCATCTGCAAGTAATATATTTCCTATTCCAAATACCTTTATCATTAAATTTCCTTCCTTTTTACTAGCATATCCTTGGTAAAAGTTCTCCGTGAGCCATTTGTAATATTTTTGTTGCTCCTAATGTAGTTTTTATATATAAGTTGGCATTAATATCATTTATTACTTCACCTATTATACTTGCATCTTTTCCTAGTTTATTTTTTCTCATAGCTTCTAGAACTTTATCTGATTCCTCTTGTGATACTATACATACTAACTTTCCTTCATTTGCAACATATAGTGGATCTAAACCTAGCATCTCACAAAAGTTTTTTACATCATCTTTTATAGGTATATCTTCTTCATTTAATATCATACTTTTATTTGTACTAATTACTATTTCTTTTAAAGTATTTGCAAGTCCTCCTCTTGTTGGGTCTCTCATTATCTTTATGTTTTTACTTGCATTTATCATATCTATTATTAAATAATTAAGACAAGCACAGTCACTTTTTATTTCACTATCTACCTCAAAAAATTCTCTTTGTGTCATTATGCTAGTTCCATGATCTCCTATGCTTCCACTTACAATTATCTTATCACCTTGTTTTATATCAATTACTTTTGGTTCATAGTCATTATCTTTTATTACTCCTATTCCTGTGGTGTTTATATATATCTTATCGCACTTTCCTCTGTCTACTACCTTTGTATCTCCTGCAACTATTTTTACCTTTGCATATTTTGCAGTATTCCCTATTGATTTTACTATTTTCTCTAAATCACTTAATAAAAATCCTTCCTCTATTATAAATGCAACTGTAATATAAAGAGGGGTTGCACCACTTACAGCTAAGTCATTTATTGTTCCACACACCGATAACTTACCTATATCTCCACCTTTAAAGAATATTGGATTTATAACAAAGCTATCTGTCGTAACTGCTATCTTACCATTTATTTTATCTATTATACTTGAGTCATTTTTTTGAAGAAGTATATCATTATTAAAATATTTATAAAATAATTCTTCTATTAGTTTATTAGTTTCTTCTCCCCCACTTCCATGTGATAAAGTTATTTGATCCATTATATATTATCCTCCAATACATATCTATAAAAGTTTGCACAGGTTCCTTCTTGTGACACCATACATGGCCCTATTGGATTTAGTGGTGTGCATTTGCTTTTAAATAATTTACACTGAGTAGGTTTTTTTACTCCTCTTAATACTTCTCCACACAAACACCCATTTATATGATTACTTTCTTCTATATTTAATTTAAATTTATATATTGCATCAAATTGTTTATACTTTTCTTTAATTTTAAGACCTGTATCTTTTATATTTCCAAGTCCTCTCCAATTACTATTAGTTATCTCAAAAACTTCATTTATTACATTTTTAGCAAGTTTATTTCCATTATCCCTTACCGCTCTTTTATATTGGTTTTTACATTTATATTCTTTATTTTCTATCATCTCACAAAGACTATATATAGCATAAACTATATCAACATGTTCAAATCCAGCCATAACCATAGGCATATTATTTTCCCTAGCTAACTTGTCAAAATCATCTGTTCCAATCACACTTCCAACATGACCTGGACATATAAATCCGTCTATATAAGCTTTTGGGTCTAATATTAATTTCTTCATTGCATTAGGCATAGTTTTTAGAGAAGATAACAAACTAAAATTATTTATATTACTTTCATATGCTTTTTTTATAGTAAGTCCAATTATAGGTATAGTAGTCTCAAATCCTACACCCAAGAATATTACTTCCTTTTCTTTATTTTTATTAGCTATATATATGCAGTCTAGTGGAGAATATATGGAAACTATATTTGATCCATTTAATTTTTCATTACTTAAAGAGCTCTTGCTACCTAAAACTCTTAACATATCTGAAAATGTACATATTATAATATTCTTATTTTTAGATAAATCTATAGCACTATCTACATAACTAGTGTCTGTAACACATACAGGACATCCTGGTCCTGATAATAAATTTATATTCTTAGGAAGTAACTTATCTATTCCATTTTTATAAATAGACATAGTATGTGTTCCACATACTTCCATTATATTAACTCTTTTATTAATATCTCTTCCCTCAAATTTTTTGTATATCTTATTTATTAATTTTTTAGTAATATCAACATCTCTAAACTCATCAACATACTTCATATTTTCCACCCTAAAATTCATCACTTATCATTTTAAATACTTCTATTGTATCAAGCGCATCTTCTTTACTTATTTTTTCAACAGCACATCCAGCATGAACTAATACATAATCTCCTACTTGTATATCCTCAATAAAAAATGTATTTACCTTCTTTTTTATTTTTCCAAAGTCTACTAAAGATTCTCCTTCATATATCTTTACTACTTTAGCAGGTATTGCTACACACATCTTATTACCCCCTGTTACTACCTATTATTAGTTGACCTATTGATATAGAACTATCATTACATGGTAAAAGTTTATGAGTTAATACTTCAAATTTCTCATATTTAAGTTCATTATATAAATTAATCAAAATTATGTCATTTTGAAATACTCCTCCACTTAAAGCTACCTTATTTATATTGTATAAACTTCTCAAATTTTTACATATTTGAAGGCTAAATTTAATTACAGTATTATGAAATTTCATAGCTATAATAGATTTAGATACATTTCTTTTTAAATCTTTTAAAATTTCTTTTATAATAGAATTAATATTTATAATAAATACTTTATCTATATAATCTATTTCAAAATAATAATAATCTTTTATATATAGATTTTCTTTTGCTAGATTCTCAAGTTCTATACATGCTTCTCCTTCAAATGTTACCTTGTCCTTAAATCCAAGTATAGCTGATACTCCATCAAATAGTCTCCCCATACTGCTAGTTAGTGGACAATTTATATTAGCTTTCAACATGGTTAATATAAATTTATAATCTTTATCTTTTAGATACTTTAAATTATTGCTTTCCAACTTTTCATATTGTAATTTACTGATTAAGCTTATAGCCATTTTCCATGGTTCTTTAGTTGCATTATCCCCACCTGGCATTTTCATATATTCTACATGTCCAACTCTTATAAAGTTTTTATAATCACATATAAAAAATTCACTTCCCCATAAGTTTCCATCTTCCCCATATCCAACACCATCAAAAGCTAATCCAATAACTTTATCTTCTACATTATTTTCAAACATACAACTAGCTACATGTGCATGGTGATGATATACTCCTATCTTTTCACAATTAAATTTACCTAAATAATTTTTATCCCAAGAATTTGGATGATTATCGTAAACTATTTTTTGAGGATTTATATTGTATATATCCATTAAATGATTAATGCTAAGTTTATAATTATTTAATGTTTCAATAAAACTCATATTTCCTATATACTGGCTCATAAATATATAGGATTTTTTTGATATACTAAATGTATTTTTTAGTTCACTCCCAAGTGCTATTATACTTCCTACATCTTTTTTAAAATTCATAGGAGCATACCCTCTTGCGTTTCTTATTACCCTTTCTTCATTAAGTACTACTTTTACAACGGAGTCATCTACTGGTATATATATGTCTCTATTGTGAATCAAGAAGTAATCAGCTATATTTTTCAGACTATCTAGAGCTTGTTTATTTTCATATATTATAGGTAGTCCGCTTATATTTGCACTAGTCATTACAAGAATATCTAAATCATTGTCAAAGAGTAAAATGTGTAGTGGTGTGTAGGGAATCATTACCCCAAGTGTAGTGTTTTTATATGATATATTATTTGGTAGGTTATTATTTTTTTTATTAAGTATCAAAATTGGTTTTTTAGTTCCTAATAAAATTTCTCTTTCTTTGTTATTTATTTTGCAATACTTATTAACTATATCTATATCTTTCATCATTAAGGCTAATGGTTTTGACTTTCTATTTTTTCTATTTCTTAAGGTTTGTATTGCTTTATAGTTTTTTCCATCACAAGCTAAATGAAATCCACCTAAGCCTTTTATAGCTATAATTTTTCCTTCTTTTAATAATTCTTTTACTTTTTCAATTATACTTTCTGTTTGTATATTTTCTGCTTTATTTTCTACTTTTTCTTTAAAAATCACTTCTTTACCATATTTATCTAATAAGCTAAGACTTGGTCCACAATCACTACAACAAGTAGGTTGCGCATGAAATCTCCTATCTAATGGATTTTTATATTCGTTTTTACACTTATCACACATATCAAAGTGTTCCATAGATGTTTTATTTCTATCATATGGCATACTTTTTATTATTGAAAACCTAGGTCCACAATTTGTACAATTAGTAAATGCATATTTATATCTTCTTTTATCACTTTTATTATTTATATCATCTATACAGTCTTTGCAAATAGCAATATCAGGTGAAAGTAGCGTTATTCCATCTTCTTTTATATCACTATTTATTATTTCAAAGTTTTTGTAATTTCTTAGCTTTTTATCTTGTACAAAAACTTCCTCTATTTTTGATAACTTTGGAGAATTATCCTTTATATTGTATAAGAAATTATTTATAGCTTTTTTATTACCCTCTATATTTATATATACTCCACTTGGTGCATTTTTTACATTACCTTTTAAATTATTTTCTAAGGCTAGCTTGTATACAAATGGTCTAAAGCCCACCCCTTGAACAACACCATTTACTATTACATATTTACTCTCCATCATCTATAACTTAATCTCTCTTCTTTTCTTTAATTTTTTCTATAAAATAATCACTTAAATCATCTATTCCTTCACTATCTCTACAAGAAACTTCAAATACCTTAATATCTTTATTTAATGAATATATATCTCTATAAAACTCATCTTTATCAAAATCTGTAAAATCTATTATATCTATTTTATTTAATATAATTACTGAAGAACGTTGAAACATAGAAGGATATTTTAAAGGCTTATCATTTCCTTCTGTAATACTCATAACTAAAACCTTCATATCTTCACTTAAATCATACGATGCAGGACATACTAGATTTCCAACATTTTCTATAACTAAAAAATCTAAATTGTCAATATTTACATGAGTTAATGCTTTCTCTACCATAGAAGCATCTAAATGACATGCTCCATTAGTATTTAATTGAACAACATCTATATTGTGATTTTCTATTCTTTTTGCATCTTTTACTGTGTACAAATCTCCTTCAATAACTGCCATATTATACTGTTTTTTTATATTAACTATAATTTTTTCAAGTAATGATGTTTTTCCTGATCCTGGAGATCCTAATAAATTTATAGTGCATATTTTTTTATCATTTAATAGCTGTCTGGTTTTGCTAGCTATTTTATCATTGTTTTTTAGTATACTTTTATCTATAATTATTTGTTTCATAATATTTCATCTCCTAAGTAATAGTTTTGCTATATATTCTATGATAGCTTAATAATACTTATTCTCAAAAACTGTAATGAGACTGTAAATAAGTTTGTTTTTAAACAAACCTACCTACAGTCTCGTATTATTTTATTTATTATCAGCTTTTTTATTAGCTGGTTTTTTTCTTCCATTCGAATTCCACTTTTTTGTGTTTGCTCGATTTTTATTACCACTCTTATTTTGACTACCATTATTTCTATTATTATTTCTTCTATTATCTCTTTTAACTACCTCTGCAACATCATTAGCACTACCTATAAAAGCATGTTCCTCTACAACTTCTATTTTCTTCTTTATAAGCTTTTCTATAGCCTTATAAAGTTCTCTTTCTTCCATAGAACAAAATGCTATTGCAGTACCAGTATTTCCTGCTCTCCCTGTACGTCCTATTCTATGAACATAAGTCTCTGCAACTTCTGGTAAGTCATAATTGATTACATGTGATAACTCATCTATATCAATTCCTCTTGCAGCTATATCTGTAGCTACTAACACTCTAATTTTTCCATCTTTAAAGTTTTTTAGTGCAAGCTGTCTTGCATTTTGAGACTTATTCCCATGAATAGCTGCTGCTTGTATTGATGAAGCCATAAGATCTTCAGTAATCTTATTTGCACCATGCTTTGTTCTAGAAAATACAAGTACAGACTCCATAGACTTATCTTTTAATAAATCTATAAGTAAAGCTCTCTTTTGCTTTTTACTTACAAAATAAATACTTTGCTTAATAGTTTCAGTAGTAGATGATACAGGTGCAACTTCTACCTTAACTGGATTTTTGAAAATAGAATCTGCTAACTTTGATATTTCTTTTGGCATAGTAGCTGAGAAAAATATATTCTGGCGTACTTTTGGAAGATGGCTTATTATTTTCTTTACATCATGAATCATTCCCATGTCTAACATACTATCTGCCTCATCTAATACAAAGTACTTTACATTATTTAACTTAAGGAATTTTTGACTATATAAATCAAGCATTCTACCTGGAGTTGCTATTAATATATCTACTCCCTCTTTTAATGCTTTTGTTTGAGGATGTTGAGATACGCCTCCGAATATAACTAGATTTTTTATATTCGTATGTTTTGAGTAAGCTGTAAAACTTTCGCCAATTTGAATAGCTAACTCTCTTGTAGGGGCTAATATCACTGCCTTTATAGTTCTTGGTTCTTTTGATGATTTCTTTTCGTTATATACTTGTTGTAATATTGGAATAGCAAAAGATGCTGTCTTTCCAGTACCAGTCTGTGCACATCCTAGTAAGTCTCTTCCTTCTAATAATGGTGGTATCGATCTTGCTTGTATTGGAGTAGGCTTTGAATACCCCTCTTCTTTTAATGCCTTTTGTATAGGCTGTATTATATCTAAATCTTTAAATAACATTGTATCTCCTTCTATATTGCTTATTATATTAGTGTAATTATTTACAGTGTAAAAAAAGAAACACTTCTTATGCTCAGCGACAATACTCAACATAAAAAGTGTCTATCATATATATTATACATCATTTTCCCCAAAATAACATTATATTTTTTAATATTTTTTCCATCTTCTAGATTCTAAATACTTCTTTTTCTTCTTCTAAACTAAAAAAAACTCTTCATACCTATCATCTTTTTTAGATACTATGTCACTACTAATTTCATACATCTGTATATATAGTTTGATATAGGAAACTGACCTAAAACAGTATAGTTTTTTATAAATAACGTGCCTATATTATAAGATGATATATTCTTTTTTTTAATTCAAACTAGTCGTATTTTGTGAAGAAATAATATTGTGTTGATTTAAATAGTATGTTACACTAAAATTCATATATAGTTTATCTTAAAAATCACAAAATATATAATTTAGTTTTCTAGGGTTCCGCAATTTATAGTTGGCAGGTCCGAGAGAAAACGCACAGTTAACTGTGTACACGGAAGGATAAAAGCCTGGGAGATATTGAATAATATTTCTATAGGCTTTTTTTAATTATTCTAATCTAGGAGGTATTTTAATGAAAAGTTTTGCCATTGAAGATTCTTTTTGGAGTCTATTTCCTAATGCAAAAATCGGAATTGTTATTTGTCATGGCATAGATAATTCTAAAAGACCAATTGAAGGATATACACTAAAAGAATATATTTCCAATATGATTTTATTTAATAAACAATATAAAGGCAAGTTTATTTTAGAAGTAACAATTATCAAGGGCTATAACGACACAGAAGAATCTATTAATAAGATAAAAAACATTATTAATAAATTATCTCCAGACAAGATAATTATTGAAAGAATAAATGATGAAAAGTTTAAGAAAAAACTTGGCGTATCTGATGAAAGACTTGATGAAATTTCAAAAGTATTACTAAATATTTAGCTAAACTAATTTACAATTTTCTTATAAGACACATCAAGGACTTACTTTTAATAGTAAGTCCTTTTAAAAAAAATCTGCATCACTTACAGTATATTTCTCCCCAAAACATTCAATCCAAATTTAGTAAAAACCTCCGTTATTTATGATATGATTCTCCTTATCAGTTTCCACTTATAGTTATATTACTGTCTGAAGATGATAAATTAATATTTTTTTCCTTTATTGAAGAGTCTACATTTGAAGAAAGATTATTAGTTACTTTCCCTAATCTTGATTCAGCAGATAAATTAAATTTTTCATCTTTAGGTAGTTTTAAATTTATATCTCCTAAGTGTGAATTTACAGTAATATTACCACATATATCATCTAAAGAAATTGTAATATTGCTGTTTTTAACATCACATTCTATATCTTTTGAGTTTGAGTTTAGTATATTTATTTTGTTTAACTTGGATTTTATATATAATTTATTCTTATAACTTTTCGGAATATCAATATCTATTTTTTCAGTTATACCTCCTCCAATACATACTATATCTTTTTTATTACCTTCATTAACATATAAAATATTATCCTCTATCTTACTTTCGACTAATCCATAGTCTCCACTCACATAGCCTTTTTTGATTTTAGATATGTTGCATTTTATCTCCTTCGAATCAGACGTTGTAATATTAATAGCAAAATTTCCATTTAATGATATCTCCTTTAAATTTACTATTTCTTCCGAAGTAAAAATTCTTTGTTCATTAGTTGTTCTATCTGGTAACAAAAATACTATGCCCCAACCTAATGAAACCACCACCAAAATAGCCAATAAAACTTGTAATATTCTTTTTATCATAACTTTGCCTCCTAAATTTAAAATATCCATCTTAATTGTGCTAAACTCTATCTAACTTGTTCTGTAAAATTCCTTTATGAACCAAAGTATATATCACTAAAATTAATCTCTTATTAATATAAGCTTAATGAAATATAAAAACTAAAATCTAATTTTGTTATAATAAAATTGAATTAGCTGTTAAACTATGGTAGTTTAATTATTGATAAGCATTATAATAAAACACAAATATATCAAATAAGAGGTGAAAAAATTGAATTCAGTTTTAGTTGTAGACGATGAGAAAGAAATTGTAGAGCTAATAGATTTCTATTTAAAGAATAATGAATATAATACATACAGAGCATTTAATGGTAAAGAAGCATTAGAAATTTTTGAAGAGGAACAGATAGATCTTATAATATTAGATATAATGATGCCTAAGCTTGATGGAAAAGAAGTTTTAAGAAAAGTTAGGAAAAAAAGTAATACACCTATAATATTTTTATCTGCTAAAGGTGAAGATATCGATAAAATTGATGGGTTATTCCTTGGAGCAGATGATTACCTTGCCAAGCCCTTTAATCCTATAGAGCTCATTGCAAGAGTTAAAGCTCTTTTAAGAAGAAGTACTGTACTTAATAATCAACATGAAGAAAGTGCAAACATAATCATTAATGAACATTTAAAATTAGATGAAAAAACTTGCAAAGTATATAGAAATAATATAGAGCTTCAGCTAACTTCATTTGAATACAAGCTAATATGCTTTCTTATGAAAAACAAAAATAAGGTTTTTACTAAAGGTCAATTATATGAACAAGTATGGGGCCAATCTTATCTTGGAGATGAAAAAATTATAATGGTTTATATAAGTAAGTTACGAGATAAAATAGAGGATAACCCTAAAGATCCTAAATTTATTAAAACCATAAGAGGCCTTGGTTATATTTTTGAAAGTAAGTGATGTTATGAAGATAAACTTTAATATTTTTAATAAAAAATTAGATGTAAAAGGCTTTCTTATCATAAATTATTTAATAACTTTTTTAATATTATATATAATTATGCAGTTATCGTATAAATCCTCAACCTTTATTCTAGAAAAGTTTATTTTTAATAATGAACAAATTAATATTACATCAATATCCACATACTATAATAAGAATTTTAGTCAGATAAAACTAGGAATTCTCTCAGAAATGGGTGCTTGGGAAGAAGTTCTAGATGAAAATAAAAAAGTAATTTATGTAAAAGGCGAAAAGAAAGATGATATAATGCAATATACTGAAAAACAACTATTTGAATTAAGTTCTTCTATAGGAGATTCACCTGAAAATCCTTATGTTGGAGAAGTATTGCCAGTGGAAGGTAAAAATGGAGAGCACTATCTTTTTCTTTGTAAAATTGATAGATTAAAAGTTAAACATTCATTTATATACAAGCCTAATTTTTCTAGTAAATCAGATAGCTTTCTTTCTTTAAAAACCTATGGTACATTATATTTAATTCAAGCTCTTTTATTATTAATAGGTATATATATTTATAGTGCTATAAGTTCAAAATTTATAACAACTCCTCTGAAAAATTTTGTAATCAGTATAAAAAATTTCAAGAAACTTGATTATGGTACTAGGTCTACTCTAAAAGGTTTAAATGAGCTTCAAGAAGTTCAAAATGAATTTAATGAAATGGTAATAAAGCTTGAGGAGGTAAAAGAAGAAAATAAAATAATTGATAAAAGTAAGAAAAGACTTTTAGTTGACATCTCCCATGATTTAAAGACTCCCATAACATCTATTCAAGGTTTCTCCAAGCTTTTATTAGAGGAAAATATAACTATTGAAGAAAGAGATAAGTTTTTAAAAATAATACATAGTAAGGCAATATATTCTGCAGTACTTATTGAAGATCTATTTGAGCTTTCAAAACTAGAGGATTCTGCATACAAACTTTCCTTAGCAGAACTTGAATTTAATGAATGGCTAAGATGTATTATTGTAGAATATTATGAAGAATTTCAAAATAAACATTTTAACTTAGAACTTAATATTAGTGAATCTTCTATTATATTTAAATTTGATAAAAAACTAATGAAAAGAGCAATTTCTAATATTTTTAACAATGCTCTAAATCATAATGAAAATTATACAAGTTTAAAAATTGAATCTTATTTAAAAGATAATGATTTAATCTTAAAAATTGGCAGCAATGGAGATGCTATTGATAAATCCATAAGTGAGACGATATTTAATCCCTTTGTAAAATCAGACAATAGTAATTCCAGTGGAAGTGGCCTTGGGTTGGCTATAACAAAAAAAATAATAGAAAAACATGGTGGAAGCATAAAACTAATATCCACTGAATTTGAAAAAATTTTATTTGTTATTTGCATACCTATTAAATTTTAGATTTTATTAACGTTAAATCATACAATTTATATTATAGTATTTAAATAATCTTACTATCATTTCATAGTAATTATATTATATTTTTAAATATAATATAATTACTATGAAATTCAAATTTTCTTAATGGAATCTTTTATACCCTCTTTATATATTCCACCATTATAACATAGAATTTTATCTATATCATAATTTTCCTATTTAATAATTTATTATTTCAACATTCTTTTGTTCTTTTGATTTTAATTTAGTTAAAAACATTATTGCAGTTATTGTTGTTATAATCTCAGCAAATGTAAATGATAGCCATACACCATTCATTCCGAAAAATGCTCTAAGAATGAATAAAATAGGTATAATAGCTATGCACCCACGCATTATAGAAACAACAAAAGCACTCTTCATTTTTGCTGTTGCGCTTAAAAATGCTGCTATAATAATATTATATCCAGCAAAGAAAAATCCAGTAAAGTATAATCTTAATCCACTTGTAGCAATAGGAATTAACTCTGAATTGTTTTCGCTGTTAAAAACAACAATGATATTATCCGATAAAAGGAACGTCAATATATATATAACAGTTGCTAGACCTGAAGATAAAATAATAGCATATTTTAATACTCGCTTAATCAATATACTATCATTTTTTCCATACCCCTCACTTAGCAGTGGCTGTATTCCTTGTGCAATTCCTGTAAATATTGAAATTACTACAAGCGCTACATTTGAAACTATTCCATATGCCGCTACTCCTACAATTCCTGTAAGATCCAATATTACAAGATTAAATAGAATAAGAACAAGTCCTGATGAAATTTCGGTAATAAATGCTGACAAACCAAGTCCCAAAATACTTTTTATGATTTTTATATTTACCTTACATTTTATAAATTCAAAATTATTTTTTCGCTTTACAAAATATGATGACAAAATACAAAGACTTATAATCGGTGCTAGTCCTGTAGCAAAAGCCGCCCCAAACATTCCCATTGAAAGTGGAAAAATAAAGATGTAGTCAAGAACAATATTTGAAAAACTTCCTGTAAGCATAGCTGCCATAGACAATCTTGGATTTCCATCATTTCGTATAAATGCAAGCATTATATTGTTTAGAATAAAAAATGGTGAAAAGCAAAGTATTGTTGTTAAGTAATTACTCGCCATTGTTAATGTAGTACCATCTGCTCCAAGTAGCTTTGCGATTGATGTTGATAAAAATATTCCTATAATAAGCAGAATAATGCCTACAACCATTCCTATAATCACAGTGTTAGAAAAAATTGAATTAGCCTTTTCATCTTCATTTTGTGACTTTAAAATACTATATTTTGTTGCACCTCCAATACCAATCATCAAGCCTGCACCATTTATGAGGCAATAAATTGAAATAGAAAAGTTAAGTGCAGCGAGTCCATTTGATCCAAGTGCCTTGGAAACAAAAAAAGTATCTACAAGAATATAACATGACAGTCCTATCATTCCTATAACATTAAGACTCACATATTTTAAAAAGTTTTTTAGTACGTAGTATTTATTCATATAAAACCTCCCATAAAAAAATGCCCAGACAACATTCCTCCTAAGACCTAATGGAATGAGTTTGAGCACTTTGATTTGTTTTACTCGGTAGCAAAACAAAAGTGTTTATTTTTTTATATATTTAAATAATATCATGCATCTACTAGTTTTTCAATATATAAACCTATTAACACTTTAATTTATATTATATAGTGTTAATTTTAATATTCTATACATTAGTTACTTAGCACTCATAAGATTATATTATGGTTTGAAAATATAGATAAAAGGAAAGAATTTAGATATAATTATGTAATATGGGAGGGAATTAAATGAAAAATATTTTCAAAATATTAGAAGATTTAGAAGTGAATTTTAAAAAATATGAGCATGAACCTGTTAAGACTTGTGCAGAATCAACTGCATTACTACCAGATGATATCCCAGGAGTAAGAACAAAGCATTTGTTTTTAAGAGATAAAAAAAAACAAAGCTATTTTGTAGTTGTAGTAAATGAAAATAAGTTAGTAGATTTAAAAAGCTTATCCAATCAATTAGGTGTAAAAAGTCTAGGTATGGCTTCTGAAGGAGAACTTCAAGAATATTTAAATGTAGAAGCTGGAGCTCTTTCTATGTTAGCATTTTTAAATGCAGAAGATACTACGGTAAGGCTTTTAATAGATGAACAAATTTGGAATGAGAAGGCATTTGACTGTCACCCTAATGTAAATAATATTGTATTGTCAATAAATAAAGAAGATTGGTTGAAAATATTTAATTATATCAAAAGAACACCTGAAGTTATCTTTATTCCTAAAAAACAATTATAATTATATCCTTTTAAAGACTTTTTACTATAAAATTAGCTTAAATAATAAAATTTTTTGGGTAAAAGCAGTATTAAGTTAAGACTGTGAAAAAACATTCCTATATTATGAAACAAGGCCAATAAATTAATTTGCTGATCTTTATATTACTAATTCTTATGCTAAGTATACATTTTTATCTAAATCAAGATAATTGTACTTCACATAATAAATCACAAAAAAAATCCAAGGAATTAATTATTGCCCCTTGGATTTTTTATATTTATATTAATTTCTAGACAAACTAGATTTTAATTTTTTTTCCTTCTTTGCGCCATTTTGTAAATTCAGCTACAGCTGTAAAAAGTACATCTGTTGATGAGTTAAGTGCAGTTTCACAAGAGTCCTGAATAACCCCTACAACAAATCCTACACCTACCACCTGCATAGCTACATCATTTGAAATTCCAAATAAACTACATGCAAGTGGTATTAGTAATAATGAACCTCCAGCTACTCCTGAAGCACCACAAGCACTTATAGCTGACAATATACTCAATATTATTGCCATACCCACATCAACTTTAATTCCAAGTGTATGAACTGCTGCAAGTGTTAATACTGAAATTGTAATAGCTGCACCTGCCATATTAATAGTTGCACCTAATGGAATTGAAACTGAATAAGTATCTTTATCCAATTCTAGTTCTTCACATAATTTCATATTTACAGGTATATTTGCAGCTGAGCTACGTGTAAAGAATGCTGTAATTCCACTATCCTTCAAACATTTAAATACTAGTGGATATGGATTTTTACGTATACCCACAAATGAGATAATTGGATTAACTACAAAAGCTACAAATAACATGCATCCAACTAATAAAACAAGTAACTGTCCATAGCTAAGTAGAGATTTTATACCCTGTGTAGCAATAGTATCAAATACAAGACTCATAATACCAAGTGGTGCAAAGTTAATTATCCATCTAACTATTTGTGATAATGCGTCTGAAACATTAACTATCATCGTTTTCGTAGATTGAGGAGCATTTTTTAATGCAAGACCAAGAAGTATCGCCCAAGACAATATGCCTATATAGTTAGCATTAAAAAGTGCTTTTACTGGATTGTCAACAACATTCAATAATAACGTTTTCAGAACCTCTACTACACCTCCAGGTGGTGTCACATTCTCAACACCTGCTCCAAGTGTCAATGTTACCGGGAACATAAAGCTAGCTACAACAGCAACAACTCCTGCTAAAAATGTACCTAGAAGATAAAGAACTATAATTGATTTCATATTAGTTTTCTGACCACTTTTATGTTGAGAAATGGCAGACATTACTAAGAAAAATACCAGTATAGGTGCTACAGACTTTAGTGCACCTACAAATAATGAACCAAAGATAACGATTGGCTTTGCTGTATCGGGAATCGTTACAGCTAATATAACACCAACGATTAAGCCTATTATAATTCTTTTAACTAAACTGATTTCATTCCATTTGTTGATTAAATTTCCCATTTTCTATTCCTCCTTCTTTGTAGTTTAATACTATTGCAATTACATATTATCACAAATTTCGATTTTTTAAAACATAATTTATTAAATGTTTTTAATTTTTTTTATTTTTAGACATTTTTGTATTTAAATTATTAATTAACATTTCAAAACATATAAATAAATCAATTTCTAAATATTCTAAGCTAACTTTTTAATACTAATTTAACCTAATCACTGCAAAATCTATTTCTGAAGTTGCTAATTTATGTAGCGTTACTAAATAGATTTATATTTTAGTTTAATGTTGGGCTATTACTCGACCCCTCTAATCCTAATTTTATATATTTTCCTTATATTATTCCGTTTCAGTTAAAATAGGTCCAAATTCATGTCATCTTTTAATAATATAAATTATATGAATAAAAATCACAGGGAGTGACATAATGCAAACAATAATAGAAGTCAAAGATCTTACCAAGAACTTCTACAACAAACAAGGCGAAATAGAAGT
>NZ_NOJZ02000019.1 GCF_002251085.2 Romboutsia maritimum
GCTGAAAGCATCTAAGCGCGAAGCCTACTTCAAGATAAGATTTCCCACCGTAAGGGTAAGATCCCAGGAAGACTACCTGGTTGATAGGTCGAAGGTGTAAGTGCAGTAATGTATTTAGCTTAACGATACTAATAGATCGAGGACTTGACCAAGAATTAAAATGATAATTCCTAAATGTATGCAGTTTTTAGAGTATTAACTCTAAAACTTAATAGAAATGTTAAGCATAAAGATTATGTGGTTATAATAGCAAAGAGGATACACCTGTTCCCATTCCGAACACAGAAGTTAAGCTCTTTAGCGCTGATGGTACTTGGAGGGCAACCTCCTGGGAGAGTAGGACGTAGCCACGTAATCTTTTTATTTTATAAGCGTATGAATTTTAATCATTCATACGCTTTATTTATTTTATTAATATTAAATTTATTAAGTTTTTTTAAAAATAAGATAATTAAGGTTAAATTAAGAAAAAAAGAATATAATAAACTCATAAATATAAGATATTTTGAATAGAGTCTGAGTAAATAATATTATATTTATTAAGTTTTAATTTAAAAATTTTAAAAATGTGTATAGACCTAAAAAATAAGGACATACTATAATTATAAAACTTAATAAAATGAATTACTCAATCTCCCCCATTTAAGAGACCCCTATCCCCCATAGAGGTCTCTATTTTTATTTATAATGATATTATGATTAATAGATAGGTTCAAAATATATTAATTGGGTAAAATATGTAAATATATTGTGAATTATGAAAATATGAAAATTAAAATAATTAAATATAGATAATAAATGTGATATAATTAAAATCATTAGGAACCTATGTTCGAAAGAAGGAGTGATTTTGTGGAATTTAAGATAAAGTCAGATTTTAAACCAACAGGAGATCAACCAGAAGCAATAAATTCAATTGTTAATTCTATAAATAGAAATGAAAAATTTTCAACATTACTAGGGGTTACAGGTTCAGGTAAAACTTTTACAATGGCAAATATAATAGAGAAGATCCAAAAACCAACTTTAATAATGGCTCATAATAAAACATTAGCAGCTCAACTTTATAGTGAATTTAAGGAATTTTTTCCAGATAATGCAGTGGAATACTTTGTAAGTTATTATGATTATTATCAACCAGAAGCTTATGTGGCTCATAGTGATACATATATAGAAAAAGATGCAAGTATAAATGATGAGATAGATAAGTTGCGACATTCAGCTACAGCATCTGTATTAGAAAGAAAAGATGTAATTATTATATCCTCTGTTTCATGTATATATGGCTTAGGAGATCCTAAAGATTATAAGGAACTTATGGTATCTTTAAGACCTGGTATGCAAAAAGATAGGGATGATATAATAAAAAGATTAATAGAGATACAGTACGAAAGAAATGATGTGAATTTTACTAGAGGAACTTTTAGAGTTAGAGGAGATATATTAGAAATTTTTCCAGCTAGCAATGATGAAAGAGCTTTAAGAATAGAATTCTTTGGAGATGAAATTGATAGAATAACAGAGATAGATTATGTAACAGGCAAAATTGTAGGAATAAGGAATCACATAGTAATTTTCCCTGCATCTCATTATGTAACAACTCCAGAGAGAATAGAGAAAGCAATTACAGCGATTGAAGGCGAACTTTCTGAGAGAATAAAGTATTTTAAAGAAAATGATAAACTTTTAGAAGCTCAAAGAATAGATCAAAGGACTAAATATGATATAGAAATGTTAAAGGAAATTGGGTTTTGCCAGGGTATTGAAAATTATTCTAGACATATAACAGGAAGATTACCTGGAGAAAAACCATATACTTTGATGGATTTCTTCCCAGATGATTACTTAATAATAGTAGATGAGTCTCATGTAACGGTTCCTCAAGTAAGAGGTATGTATGGAGGAGATAGATCTAGAAAGCAGTCTTTAATAGATAATGGATTTAGACTTCCGTCAGCTTATGATAATAGACCTTTAAATTTTTCTGAATTTGAGGATAATATTAATCAAATACTATTTGTAACAGCTACACCAGGTCCATATGAAATACAACATTCTAAAACAATAGCAGAGCAAATAATAAGACCAACTGGTTTATTAGATCCTGTTATAGAAGTTAGACCTATAGAAAATCAAATAGATGATTTAGTAGTAGAGATAAATAAAATCATAGAGAAAAAAGAAAGAGTACTTATAACCACACTAACTAAAAAAATGAGTGAAGACTTAACAGATTATTTAAAAGAGATAGGAATTAAAGTTAGGTATTTACACTCTGACATTGATACATTAGAGAGAATAGAAATAATAAGAGATTTAAGGTTAGGAAAATTTGATGTTTTAGTTGGAATAAATTTACTTAGAGAAGGTTTAGATATACCAGAAGTATCTTTAGTTGCAATTTTAGATGCTGATAAAGAGGGTTTCTTACGTTCAGAAACATCTTTAATTCAAACTGTAGGCCGTGCAGCTAGAAATGAAAATGGTAAGGTCATAATGTATGCAGATAAAATAACTAGGTCTATGTCTGCTACAATAGAGGAAACTAATAGAAGAAGAGAGATACAAGATTTTTACAATAAACAGCATGGAATAATTCCTAAAACTATACAAAAACAAGTAAGAGATAAGCTTGAAGCTACAAAAGTAGCAGATGAAGAGGTTGTATATGGAATTAAAGAAACAGATAATATAGATGAAATTAAACAAAATATAGATAGGCTACAATTTGAGATGATGGATGCTGCACAAAATTTACAATTTGAAAGAGCCGCTGAACTCAGAGACAAGATTAAACAATTAGAAGAAAGGATTAAAAATTAATGGAAGATAAAATCATAATAAAAGGTGCAAAAGAGCACAATTTAAAAAATGTTAACCTAGAGCTTCCTAGAAATAAGTTTATAGTTTTCACAGGATTATCAGGATCAGGAAAATCATCTTTAGCATTTGATACTATATATGCAGAGGGACAAAGAAGATATGTTGAAAGTTTATCTGCATATGCTAGACAATTTTTAGGTCAGATGGAGAAACCAAATGTGGAATATATAGAAGGGTTATCACCGGCAATATCAATAGATCAAAAAACAACTTCTAAAAATCCTCGTTCTACAGTAGGTACAGTTACTGAAATATATGATTATCTAAGATTATTATTTGCTAGAGCTGGTGAAGTTCATTGTCCGGTATGTAAAGAGAAAATAAGCCAGATGACTATACAAGAAATAGTAGATAAAATGTTAGGATTTCCAGATAGAACAAAGCTTCAAATATTATCTCCAGTAATAAGAGGTCAAAAGGGAACGCATAAGAAGACTTTAGATAATATAAAAAAAGAAGGATTTGTAAGGATAAGGGTAGATGGAGATAATTATGAGGTAACTGATGAAATAGAATTAAATAAAAATCAAAAACATAATATAGAAGTTGTAGTAGATAGAATTATAATAAAAGATGGAATAGAAGTTAGATTAGCAGATTCTATTGAGACTGCTGTAAAATTATCAGATGGACTTGTAATTGCACAAATAATAGATGGAGAAGAAATATTATATTCTACGAAATTTGCTTGTCCAGAACATGGAATAGGAATAGAGGAATTATCTCCAAGAATGTTCTCGTTCAATGCTCCTTTTGGGGCTTGTGAAGTATGTAATGGTTTAGGAGAAAGTAGAGAGGTAGATCCAGAGCTAGTTATACCTAATAAAGAATTGTCTATAAGACAAGGAGCTATAGCAGCTTGGGGTTCGGCTAATGGTAATGATGATACATATTATAGTAAAATGGTTCAAAGTTTAGCAGAACATTTTAAGGTATCTTTAGAAACACCATTTAAAGATTTACCAGATGATTTTGTACAGGAATTACTTTATGGAGAAAATAATGTAATGGTAGAATTTATATTTGATTCTAAATTTGGAGGAAGAAGACAATATAAAGCTCCGTTTGAAGGAGTTATCGTTAATTTAGAAAGAAGATATAGGGAAACAAATTCAGATTATTCAAGAGAAAAAATAGAAGAATATATGGCTGAAAGACCTTGTCCAAAATGTAAAGGATCAAGACTTAGAAAAGAAGTTTTATCTGTATTAGTTGATGGAAAAAATATAATGGAAGTAACTGATTTTTCGGTTAATGAGCTTATCAGCTTTATAGAAAATATAAATCTTACAGAAAAACAAAGATTTATAGCACAAGAAATATTAAAAGAAATTAAAGGTAGAGCTTCTTTTTTAAGAGATGTAGGATTAGATTATCTAAATTTATCGAGAAAAGCTGGAACCTTATCAGGAGGAGAAGCTCAACGTATAAGACTTGCTACTCAAATAGGCTCAGCACTTGTGGGGGTATTATATGTCCTTGATGAACCTAGTATAGGGTTGCATCAAAGAGATAATGATAGATTAATAGGAACACTAAGACATTTGACGGATTTAGGAAATACCCTTATAGTAGTTGAACATGATGAAGACACAATGAGAGAAGCTGATTATATAGTTGATATTGGACCAGGTGCAGGAATACATGGAGGAGAAATAGTTTCTCAGGGAACTCTTGATGAAATATTAAAAAATGAAAATTCTATAACAGGACAATATTTAAGTGGAAAAAAAGAAATACCTATTCCTAAAGAAATAAGAGAAGGAAATGGAAAATTTATAGAAATAGTTAAAGCTAATGAAAATAATTTGAAAAATATAAATGCAAAGTTTCCGCTAGGTAAATTTACATGCATAACTGGAGTATCTGGATCAGGAAAAAGTACATTAATAAATGATATATTATATAAAGGTGTGGCATCAAAAGTAAATAGACTTAGAGAAAGACCAGGAAAACATAAAGAAATTAAGGGTATAGAAAATATTGATAAAATTATAAATATAGATCAAAGTCCAATAGGAAGAACACCTAGATCAAATCCAGCAACTTATACAGGAGTATTTGATCAGATAAGAGACTTATTTGCTGCTACAAATGAGGCTAAAGCTAGAGGATATAAAAAGGGAAGATTTAGCTTTAATGTAAAAGGTGGAAGGTGTGAGGCATGTAAAGGTGACGGTATAATAAAAATAGAAATGCACTTTTTACCAGATGTGTATGTTCCCTGTGAAATTTGCAAAGGTGAGAGATATAATAGAGAAACATTACAAATCAAATATAAAGACAAAACTATATCGGATGTATTAGATATGAATGTAGAAGAAGCTCTTAAATTTTTTGAGAATATACCAACAATAAAGAGAAAGCTAGAAACATTAATGGATGTAGGACTGTCATATATAAAATTAGGCCAACCTTCAACTCAATTATCAGGAGGAGAAGCACAAAGAATAAAACTTGCTTCAGAACTTAGCAAAAGACCTACAGGCAGAACTCTTTATATATTAGATGAACCTACAACAGGTCTTCATATAGCAGATGTAGATAAGTTAATAGATGTGTTGCAAAAATTAGCAGATACAGGAAATTCTATAGTTGTTATAGAGCATAATTTAGATGTTATAAAAACGTGTGATTATATAATTGATTTAGGACCAGAAGGTGGAGATAAAGGTGGGACTATAATAGCAACAGGAACACCAAAGGAAGTTTCTAAAGTAGATGAATCGTATACAGGTCAATTCTTGAGAAAATACTTTGAATAAGAATTTTGTGAAATAATCTAGGGATTATAACTTATCTGATTTGTGAATAAGTTATAATCCCAACTGAAAATCTTGAGCAAAGAACCTAATTTTATTTTAAGATTGTTGGCTGCATAAGCGAAGCAAATTTTTTATAAATTTAATTGCTTAGCATTAATTTCTTCTTTATATTTTTCAAGTTCAGATTTAGAAGCATATATAAAATGATTAGGTCTTATTTCTACCCATTCAGGGCTTTCTTTTGAATAGTCATGAATACTAGTGTCATATTTAATACGAACTCTACTTTTTTCATAATCAGGATCAGGTAAAGGAATTGCTGATAATAATGATTTTGTATATGGATGTAGGGGAAATTCATACAAATCATCCGCATCAGCTAATTCAAGTAGTTTGCCTTGGTGCATAACTCCTATACGGTCACTTATATATTTAACCATTGAAAGGTCATGAGCTATAAATAGATAAGTAAGACCTTTTTCCTTTTGTAATTTTCTAAGTAAATTAACAACTTGAGCTTGGATAGAAACATCAAGTGCAGATATAGGTTCATCTGCTATTATAAACTTTGGTTCTACAGCCAATGCACGAGCTATTCCGATACGTTGTCTTTGTCCTCCTGAAAATTCATGAGGATATCTATTTGCATGTTGTTCATTTAAACCAACTGTTCTTAATAATTCATATACTTTTGAAGTTCTTTCTTCTTTATTTTTGCATAATCCGTGAATATCTAATCCTTCAGCGATTATGTCCATTACAGTCATACGAGGGTTAAGACAAGCCATTGGATCCTGAAATATCATTTGCATATTTTTATTAACATAACTTTTATCATGATGATTAAGTTTTTTAGCCGATATATTTTTACCATCAAATGATATTACTCCTGAAGTAGGATCATAAAGTCGGATTATAGCCCTACCAGTAGTAGATTTACCAGAACCAGATTCTCCAACTAATCCAAATGTTTCTCCTTCATATATATGGAAAGTGATATTATCAACAGCTTTTACAGTAGTATTTCTATTAACATAGAAATATTGCTTTAATGAATTTACTTCTAAAAGTTTTTTTCTACTCATTTATAGACACCCTCTTTCTACCAACATTAATAGGCATTTCAACTTTAGGAGCTAATGGGTGTAAAAGCCATGTTGCAGCATAATGAGTATCACTAATTTTAAACATAGGTGGTTCTATTAAAAAATCTATCTTCATAGAATGCGAACTACGAAGAGAGAATGCATCACCTTTAGGAGGATTCATTAAATCTGGTGGAGTTCCAGGTATATTATATAAATCGTTATCTCCTATATCTAAAGTAGGCATAGAACCTAATAATCCCCAAGTATAAGGGTGTTTTGGATTATAAAATACATCACTTGATGTACCATATTCTATGATTTTACCAGCATACATTACAGCTACTCTATCTGCCATGTTAGCTACAACGCCAAGGTCATGAGTTATAAATATGACAGCAGCACCAGTTTTTTTCTGTAAATCCTTTATAAGTTCTAGTATTTGAGCTTGAATAGTGACATCAAGTGCTGTAGTAGGTTCATCAGCGATAAGAACTTTAGGATTACAAGCAAGAGCTATAGCTATTACAATACGTTGTCTCATTCCTCCAGAAAATTGATGTGGATATTGTTTATATCTTTTCTCTGCATCAGAGATACCAACTAAGTTTATAAGTTCTAGAGACTTCTTTTTTGCTTCTTCATGATGAAGACCTTGATGTTTTATAATACCTTCAGTTATTTGTTTTCCTATGGTCATAGTAGGATTTAAAGATGTCATAGGATCTTGGAATATCATCGCGATATCTTTTCCTCTTATATTTTCCATTTCTTTTTCACTAGCCTTAGTCAAATCTTTTCCGTTAAATAAGATTTCACCATCTTTTATATATCCATTAGATGAAATAATTCTCATTATAGTTTTGCAAGCAACTGATTTACCTGAGCCTGATTCACCAACTATAGCTAAAGTTTCACCCTTATGTAAATCAAACGTAACTCCTCTGACAGCTTGAACTTCACCGTCATAAGTGTTAAAACTAACACATAAATTTTTAACTTCTAATAATTTTTCCATATACTCATCTCCTCACTAATTACATATTACGCATCTTAGGATCGACAGCATCTCTTAAACCATCAGCTAATAAGTTAAGGCTAAAGATTAAAAGACAAACGATAGTAGATGGTATAAACATCATATATGGATAGTTTTGTAGAGCTTTAAATCCATCATTTATTAATACACCTAGTGATGCATTAGGCGGTTGAAGTCCTAGACCTATAAAACTTAAGAAAGCTTCATAAAATATCGCACTAGGAAGAGAGAACATTATCATAACAACTATAGGACCTACTATATTAGGGAATAGATGTTTGAAAATAACTCTAAAATCAGAAGAACCTAAGGTTCTAGAAGCTAATACAAACTCCTCATTTTTTAGTTTTAAAACATGAGAACGAACAACTCTTGCCATTCCAGTCCATTCAGATACAGCCATAGCTAATGATATTGATAATATACCGGGATTAAATACCATTATAAATAAAGTAACTACAACTAGCGAAGGTATACCAGTAATTATTTCAATTATACGTTGCATAATTAAATCAACTTTTCCTCCGTAGTATCCAGAAACAGCTCCATAAGTAACTCCAATAAGTAAATCAAAAGAAGCAGCTAGTAGTGCTATAAACAATGAAACCCTAGCTCCAGTCCAAGTACGAGTCCATATATCTCTACCTAGGGCATCTGTTCCGAATAAATAAGATTCATCTATTTTTTTCTCAGCATAAATATCAACACCATTAGTATCTTTTCCATCCATAATACCTAATGATGAAACTATTGGCATCTTAGGTGGAACTTTAACATTTCTAAAATTTTGAGATTTATAATCAAATTTAGAAAACATAGGAGCAAAAATGGCAAGAAGTATTATGCAAATTAGTATAATAAGACCTGCTACAGCACCTTTATTTTTAAATAATCTTTTTCTAGCATCTTGCCAAAATGTTAGGCTTTCTCTTTTAATAACCTCGCTTTCTTCAGCATTAGCAGAAGAAGGGCTAAACAAATCCTTTGTTAAAGGAACTTCTTTGCCATCTATAATAACTTTATCAATCATCTTATTTACCTCCAGCTAAACGAATTCTAGGATCTATTACACCATATAGGACATCTACTATAAAAATTACAACTATATAGAATGCACTGTAAAGTATAGCAACTCCAGATATTATAAATAAATCATTTGTAGTAATAGCAGTGACTAATAAATCACCAATTCCAGGGACTGCAAAAACTTTTTCAACTACTAAAGAGCCAGTTAAAAGACCTGCAGCTAGTGGACCTAGTATTGTTATTACAGGAATTAAAGCATTTCTTAAAGAGTGTTTTAATATAACAGTAGAGCGTCTTAATCCTTTTGATATTGCAGTTACTATATAATCAGAATGTAAAACTTCAACAAGTTCTGTTCTTGTAAAACGAGCAACACTTGAAATAGTAAAGAATGATAATGCTAAAGATGGCATAATTGTCCAGATATACCTGAATTCAGAGCCAAGAGGAAGACCCCAGGTTATAGGGAACCATCCGAGTTTTAAACATATGTATAATTGTAATGTTGCGGCAAAAACAAATGAAGGAACTGATACACCGATAACAGATAATATTGTACATAGATAGTCCCAAATACTATTTTGTTTAAGAGCTGCGATTACCCCAAGTATAAGACCAATAATAGTCCCGAATATTAATGATTGAGCACCAAGTAGAGCAGATGGACCTAAACGAGCTTTCATAATATCTTCTACTTTTCTATTAGACTGTTTAAAAGAAGTACCGAAATCTCCTACACATACTCCTGTCAAATATCTTATATACTGAACAGGAACAGGGTCATCTAGTCCATATTCTTTATTTAAGAGTTCTATTTGTTGTGCATTAAGCTTTTGTTCATTGAATGGAGTACCTGGAAGAAGTCGAACTAAGAAAAAGGTAATAGTTATAACTATAAATAAAGTTATAAACATATACCCAATACGTTTCATAATATAACGAAACACTATTAAATCCCCCCCTAATTTTAAAAATTACATTTTAAAAATTTATATTTCTATTTAAAAAAAATATTACAATATGATAAAAAAACTTAAGGTTATAGAAGTTAAAGAAATTAGCATTCCAGAAATTAATAGACTAGATGTAAGAAAAAAATTTTCTTTTTCTCCAATATAATCTTCGATAGAAATGTCTTGTTCAAAAGATGATATTTTATTTCTTTTTTGTACATGTTGATTTAATTTATTAAATGAAAAAATTGTAATATCAAAAAAACCTTTTTGCCAAATAAAACAAAATGCACCAAATAATAAATAAATCATACCTATAATAAAGCTACTATTTATAAAAGAAAATCTAGAAAAGTCATTAATTGCTGAATAAATGAAACTTAATGATAGGTTTATTGCAATTAGCGTTAGTGATTTTTTGATTTACACCACCCCCAGTGTATAGTTATTATATAATTGTAGTATTGAAAAACAATAATTTCAACACTAAAATTTACAAAAATAATAAAATAATAAAAATTCTAAAAAATTAATAAAATGAATGATTTTTGAATATAAATGCTATATAATTAAATTCAACTAGTGTTTATTTATATAAAATAGCATTTATTTATATAAAAAATATGGATGGGGGAGAGGTTATGAAATTTAAAAAGAGGGTATCATTTTTAACTGCTGTAGCACTGATAGGGTCTAGTTTATTAACTGGATGCAGTAGTTCAGGGGGAGGAAGTGCAACTCCAGAGGAAGTACTTGCAAATCAAAATGCTAGAGTTGCTATAGCTGCGGCTGTAGATAAGCAGGCATTATGTGATGTTATATTAAATACTGGAGCAACTGTATCTAATTATTTTACTCCTAAAAACTTGGCTTTAGATAATGGTAAAGATTATACCGAAGCTACTAAAGATTTTGGATTCAAATATGATGAAGACGCAGCTAAGGAAGCTTGGGATAAAGCTAAGAAAGAAGTTGGATTTGATAATGTAACACTTGAACTTTTAACATATGACCATGATTCAGGAAAAAGATGTGCTGAATTTTTACAAGGGGAATTACAAGATGCACTAGAGGGGTTAACAGTAGAAGTTAAGAGTTTACCTTTTAAACAAAAACTAGTTGAAGAAACAGCTGGAAATTTTGATTTATCATATGCAGGTTGGGGAGCAGATTTTCCAGACCCTTTAACATATTTACAAACAATGGAACCTGGAAATCAATTTGCAAAACAAGTAGGATATAATAATGATAAATTTAATAAGTTAGTTAGTGAAGCTAAAGCTTCTAAAGCTGCAACAGAAGCATATAAGAAATATTCAGAAGCTGAAAAAATAATGCTAGATGATTGTTACTTAGCACCATTATACCAAAAAGGAAGAACTTATTTAGAAAAACCATATGTATCAGGAATAACCAACTTTACATGGGGTGCTGATTATAGTTATATAAATGCAGATGTAAATAAGCCTGAAAAAGTACTTAATTTAGCAATTGAATCAGATATACCTACGTTAGATATAAGTAAATGTACTGATGTAGTTTCATTTACAGTTATGGATAATACAATGGAGGGATTAACAAGAGTAGATGATAAAGGAAAAGTTTTACCAGGAGTAGCTGAATCTTGGAATGTTTCTGAAGATGGATTAACTTGGACTTTTAAATTAAGAAAAGATTCTAAATGGTCAAATGGTGAACCTGTTACAGCTAAAGACTTCGAATATTCTTGGAAAAGAACTCTAGATCCTACTACAGCTTCAGAATACGGCTATATAATGTCAGACATAGTAGGTTCAAGTACGAAAGAGATTGAAGCTAAAGGAGTAGACGGAGTAGCAGTAAAAGCTGTTGACGATAATACATTAGAAGTTAAATTAAATAGACCAGTTTCTTATTTCCCAGAATTAATGTCATTCCAAGTATTTTTCCCACAAAATCAAAAATTTGTAGAACAACAAGATAAAAAATATGGAACATCAAAAGATGCTCAATTATATAATGGTCCATTTACTTTAACTGATTGGAAAATGGAAGATAAATATGTTATGACTAAAAATCCAAATTATTGGAATGCAGATAAAATAAAATTAAATACTATAAATACTAAAATAGTCAAAGAAACAGGTGCACAAGTAAATTTATATGAAGATGGTCAAATAGACAGAGTTTTACTAGATTCTGATTATGTAGATAAATATAAAGATAGTAAGGAAATCCACGACTATATTATGGCATCTACTTTCTTACTTCAATTAAATGGTGGCAAAGCTAAAACTAAATAGTTAAATATTTTGCATGTAATTAATTTGCTTTTATGTAGCAAATTAATTACATGCTTTTATTTTGTTAAAATAAAGAATAAAAAGGTATAAATTATTTAAGAGTATATTTATTTTTGGGGTATAATTTAATATAGAAATAAAAATTTTGGAGGGATGAATTTGTTTGACATACAAGAACATTTAAAGAAACTTCCAGCAGAGCCTGGAGTATATTTAATGAAGGATAAATACGATAATATAATTTATGTAGGTAAAGCAATTTCTTTAAAAAATAGAGTAAGACAATATTTTCAATCATCTAAAAATCATTCTTCTAAAGTTAAATCTATGGTAAAAAATATATCTAAATTTGAATATATTATAACAGATTCAGAATTAGAGGCATTGATATTAGAATGTAATTTAATAAAACAGTATAGACCAAAATACAATGTTTTGTTAAGAGATGATAAAACGTATCCTTATATAAAAGTAACTATAAATGAAGATTATCCAAGAATTTTAAAAGTAAGAAGAGTATTAAAGGATAAAGCAAAGTATTTTGGTCCGTACACTAATATATCTGCTGTAAATGATACATTAGAAATAATAAGAAATACTTATCCTATTAGAACTTGTAATATAGATATAGATAGAGCTATTAAAAATAATATGAGACCATGCCTAAATATGCATATAAAGAAATGTGTTGGGCCATGTACGGGGAATGTAATAAAAGAAGAGTACAACAAAATGATAGAAGAAATAATTATGTTTTTATCAGGAAAAGAAGAAAGCTTAATAGAGATTTTAAAGGAAAAAATGAATAAATGTGCTACGGAATTTAATTTTGAAGATGCGGCTATTTATAGAGATAAAATAAAAAGCTTAGAAGAAATGATGCAAAAACAAAAAATAGATACAACTACATCTGATTTAAATCAAGATGTAATAGCTATGGCGATAGCTCATGATGAAGCATGTGTACAGGTGTTTTTTATTAGAAATGGGAAAATTGTTGGAAGAGAACATTTTATATTAGAAGGGGTAATGGATAGCTCTAGGGAATCAATATTAGGTTCTTTTGTGAAACAATTTTATATGGATCAAGAATATATTCCGAAGGAATTAATTATAGAAGATGAAATAGAAGATAGCTTTATACTAGAAGAGTGGTTATCATCGAAAAAAGGTCAAAAGATGAGTATAAGAGTTCCTCAAAAAGGTGAAAAGAAAAATCTGGTTGATATGGTCAAAAAGAATGCTATAGAATATCTTGAAAAATTTTCAGATATGAATAAACGTAAATATGAAAAAAGTATAGGTGCATTAGAAGAACTAAAACAAGTGTTAGATTTAAAACAAATACCTAAAAGAATTGAATCATTTGATATATCTAATATACAGGGAGTCGATTCAATAGGTTCCATGGTTGTACTTACTAATGGCAAAAAAGATAAAAAAGAGTATAGAAGATACAAAATAAAAACAGTAATAGGGCCAAATGACTATGATTCTATGGCAGAAATTGTAGAGAGAAGATTAAAATATGGAAATTTTCCAGATTTAATTTTATTAGATGGAGGAAAAGGTCAGGTAAGCGCAGTAAAAAAAGTATTTCAAAAAAATGGTGTAGAAATTCCTCTTTGGGGGATGTATAAAGATGATAAACATAGAACAAAGGGATTGATTTCCCAGGAAAAGGAGATAGAACTCGATAAAACATCTAATTTGTATAGGTTTGTCGCAAGTATTCAAGAAGAAGTTCATAATTATGCAATAACATACCATCGCAGCTTAAGAAATAAAACTTTGACAAAATCTATTTTAGATGATATACAAGGAATAGGCGAAAAAAGGAAAAAATCGTTATTAAGCCATTTCAAAGATATAAATGCTATAAAAGAAGCTACTTTTGAACAGTTATTAGAAGCAGAAGGAATGAATAAAGTGTCTGCCAAAAGTGTTTATAATTTTTTTAGAAAGGTGAATTAATTTAATATGAATGAAGTAGATAGAGTATCTATAGAAGAGATAATAAAAGATTTAGACTTAGAAGTAGTATATATGCCTGATGATAAAAAATATTATGTATCTAAACAGGATATAAATAGAACAGGATTACAATTTGCAGGTTATTTTGAGTATTTTGTTTATGATAGAATACAAATAGTTGGAAAAACAGAATACAATTTTTTTAGTAGAATGGATACAAAAACTAGAGAAGAGGTTTTAGATAAATTTTTTGCATATGAAATACCAGCATTGATAGTAGCTAGAAATTTAGAGGTAAAAGCTGATGTCTTAAAGTATGCTAAAAAACATAATAGAGTAATATTAAGTACAAAAAGAAACACTACTAGACTGATAAATAAAATATCTAATTATTTAGATGATAGACTAGCACCTCATACAACGTTACATGGGGTTTTAGTTGATATATATGGAACAGGCGTTTTGATAAGAGGAGAAAGTGGAATTGGAAAGTCAGAAACTGCTTTAGAATTAGTTCAAAGAGGTCATAGATTGATTGCTGATGATGCTGTAGAAATAAAAAAATTAGATGATGATAGACTTGTAGGTAGATCTCCGGAACTTTTAAGACATTTTTTAGAAGTAAGAGGAATAGGAATAATAGATGTAAGAAGTTTATATGGAGTAGGTGCTATTAAAACTACAAAAAAGATAGATATAATAGTTCATTTAGAAGCATGGGATGAAACTAAATATTATGATAGATTAGGATTAGATAAAGAATATGAGGAAATTCTTGAAACAAATGTAGAAAAACTCATTGTACCAGTAAAACCAGGTAGAAATACAGCAATGATATTAGAAGTAGCAGCCATGAATTTTAGACAAAAAGGAATGGGATATGATGCAGCTCAAGAATTTACAAAGAAACTAACTCAATTAATAGATAAAAATTAAATTGAAGGGGCTGCCTCAAAATTATTATACTTTTGAGACAGCCCTTATATATTTTAATTAAAAATCCTATTCAGCTGAAGCTTCAGCTTCTTTAGAACAAGAGCATTCTTCAACTACATCATAAACGTTACTTTTATCGAAATAATGAGTATGAAGTAATTTATGAGCAGTTTCACCATATGGTTCACCTAAAAATTCTTTATATAATGCTAATATAGCAGGATTTTTATGAGACTTACGAAGTTGTTTACTGCTATCTATGTTATATAATCCAGCAGCACGTTTCTTAACTATATCATAATCTCCATGATGATATGGTTGACCACCACCAGCTACACATCCACCAGGGCAAGCCATTACTTCTACTATATGATATTTAGAATTTCCAGCTTTAACTTCATCCATTATTTTTCTAGCATTACCTAAACTACTAGTAGCACAAACATTAACTATAGTGCCAGCTATATCTATGCTAGCTTCTTTGATACCTTCCATACCTCGAACTTGAGTAAATTCAACATTTTCTAATTCAGAATCAGTTACCCATTCATAAGCAGTACGAAGAGCAGCTTCTAAAACTCCACCAGTAGCACCGAATATATCAGCAGCACCAGTAGAATCACCTAGTGGACTATCGAAAGATTCTTCTTCGAGATTAACTAAATCAATACCAGCTTCTTTTATCATTTTAGCAAGCTCTCTAGTAGTTATAGATATATCAACATCTAGAGAATCCCCTTGACCTAATTCAGATCTAGAAGCTTCATATTTTTTAGCCACACAAGGCATTATAGATATAACATACATATCTTTTGGATCTGTATTTATAACTTTTGGACCAAAGTAGTTCTTAGCAATAGAACCGAACATTTCTTGAGGTGATTTACAACTAGAAGGCAAGTTTAGTAAGTCAGGGTAATTGCCTTCTATGAAATTAATCCATGCAGGGCAACAACTTGTTAATATAGGAAGATTTTTGCCTTCTTTAAGTCTATGAATAAATTCTGAAGCTTCTTCTAAGATAGTAAGGTCTGCTGCAAAGTTTGTATCAAATACATACTTAAATCCAATAGCTCTTAAAGCAGCAACCATTTTACCTGTAGATATAGCGCCAGGCTCTAAACCAAATTCTTCACCTATAGCAACTCTTACAGCTGGAGCAACTTGAACTACTACAGTTTTTTCAGTTTGATTTAATGCATCCCAAACTTTAGGAATATTATTAACCTCAGTTAAAGCTCCAGTAGGACAGACAGATATACATTGACCACAGAAAGTACATTCTGTATCAGCCATATCAGCATTAAAGAATGTTCCAACTTCTGTATTAAATCCACGATTAACACCTGAAAGTACGCCTACTGTTTGTACTTCGTTACACATAGTTTCACATCTTCTACATAATATACATTTATCATTATCTTTAATTATTGATTTACTAGAATAGTCTGTTGGAGAAGTTGAGTGTTCTCCAGAGAATCTTACTTCTCTTATACCTAAATCAGCAGCTATTGCTTGTAATTCACAACTTCCGTTTTTATCACAAGATAAACAATCTTTTGGATGGTCAGATAATAATAGTTCAACAACTGTTTTACGAGCTTTTAAAGCTTGAGGAGTGTTAGTCTGAACTACCATGCCTTCCTTAACATTTGTTCCACAAGCAGGAACTAAACCTCTACCAGCACTAACCATACATACACGACATGATGCACATTGATTAACCATATTTATTTCATCCATATGTAAATGGCAAAGATTAGGAATTTTAACGTTTACTTTTTTAGCAGCTTCTAAAATTTTAGTACCGCTAGGTACTGAAACAGCTTTACCATTTATAGTTAAATTAACTAAACTCATTTATATCCCCCCTAAACTAAATTATTTCTTGATTATAGCGTTAAATTTACAGTTACTCATACAAGCACCACATTTTAGACACTTAGAAGAATCTATTACATGTTTTTCTTTTGGTTTACCAGTTATACAACCAACTGGACAAACTTTAGAACACTTAGTACATCCTTTACATGCATCAGTTATAACATAGTCAAGTAGAGATTGACATTTACCAGCTGGACATTTTTTCTCTTTAACGTGAGCTTCGTATTCATCATAGAAATATTCAAGAGTACTTAAAACTGGATTAGGAGCACATTTTCCTAGTCCACACAAAGAAGTAGTTTTAATTGTAGTAGCTAAGTCTTTTAAGTCAACTAAATCTTGTTCGCATCCTTTACCATCACAGATTTTAGTAAGTAGTTCTAATAATCTTTTATTACCTATACGGCATGGAGTACATTTACCGCAAGATTCTTCAACTGTAAATTCAAGGAAGAATTTAGCGATATTAACCATGCAGTCAGAATCATCAAGAACAAGCATACCACCAGAGCCCATCATTGATCCTATTGAACTTAGAGATTTAAAATCTATAGGAGTATCTAAATTTTTAGCAGATATACATCCACCAGATGGTCCACCAGTTTGAACTGCTTTAAATTCTCTATTATCAGGAATTCCGCCACCTATTTCGTAAACAATCTCTCTTAAAGTAGTTCCCATTGGAACTTCAACAAGTCCGACATTATTAACTTTTCCACCAAGAGCAAATACTTTTGTTCCAGGAGAATCTTCAGTACCATAAGAATTAAACCAAGAAGCACCTTTGTTTAATATAGCTGGTATATTTGCAAAGGTCTCAACGTTATTTAAACAAGTTGGAGATTGCCATAAACCACGCTTTGAAGAACTATAAGTCTTCATTCTAGGCTCACCACGTTTACCTTCTATAGAGTGCATAAGAGCAGTACCTTCACCACAAACGAATGCTCCTGCACCATATTTTAATTCTATATTAAAGTTAAAATCAGTTCCTAAAATATTATTACCAAGAACACCGGATTCTTGAGCCTGAGCTATTGCAACTTTTAGTCTTTCTATAGCAAGTGGATATTCAGCTCTTATATATATATATCCAGTATCTGAACCTATTGCATAACCACAAATAGCCATTGCCTCTAATACACTATGAGGGTCACCTTCAAGTACAGATCTGTCCATGAATGCACCTGGGTCACCTTCATCTGCGTTACAAACAACATATTTTTGACAAGGAGGAGTTTGAGAAGTAGATTCCCATTTAACACCAGTAGGGAAGCCAGCACCACCTCTGCCTCTTAAACCAGAAGCTTTTACTTCAGAAATGACATCTTTAGGAGACATTTCAGAAATACATTTACCTAAAGCTAGATAACCATCATTACCTATATATTCATCTATATTTTCAGGGTTAATATGCCCACAATTTCTAAGTGCAACACGAGATTGTTTTTTATAGAATGACATTTCATCATGTCTTTCAACCTTTTTATTATCTAATGCAGGTTCTTCAAATAGTAATCTTTCTACAACTCTATGATTAAGTATATGTTCTTGAACTATTTCTTCTGCATCTTCAGGTTTAACTTGCACATAAAAAACGTTATCAGGATAAACTTTAACTATCGGACCTTTAGCACAGAAACCAAAGCAACCAGTTAATTGAACTTCTGCATGATCTTCAAGTCCAGCTTTTTTTATTTCAGATTTTAAATTTTCAATTATTTGCATACTATCTGAAGAACTACATCCAGTACCACCACAAACTAAGATATCTCTTTTAACCAGATTTTCTTTTGTAAAATGTTCTCTTAGTTCAAGTGCAGGTTTTAATTCACTAGCTAATTTTTTCAAATTATCAAATGAAACTATTTTATTCATTAATTATCCCCCCTTAACAACTTAACTCAAGTTCTTTATAGTGATCTAATATTTCACTAACTTGTTCTGGTTTAACTTGACCATAAACTTTACCATTTACAACAACAACAGGAGCTAGACCACATGCACCAACACATCTTAATCCTTCAAGTGTAAATTTAAGATCTTTAGTAGTTTCTCCAGCTTTTATTCCGAGTTGTTTTTCAAACTCAGCCATTATTTTGTCAGACCCTTTAACAAAGCACACAGTACCTAGACAAACACTTATTTTATAATCTCCTCTAGGTTCTGTAGTAAAGTAAGAGTAGAAGCTGACAACCCCGTAAACTTTAGCAGGAGCTAAATTTAATTGTTTTGCTATATGAAGTTGAACTTCTTTAGGAAGATATCCAAAAATTCCTTGAGCATGATGAAGTACTTGAATTAAAGCACCATCTTTAGTTTGAAGAGAGTCAATAAAGCTATCTAGTTCTTCAAATAATTGTTTGTTGCGTGAAACAAAATCGCACATACAAATCCCCCTTTTCATTTTAAAGTTATTATTTATAATAAATAATTAACTAACTACACAAAAAAATCCTTATACAATAAAAAACAAAGGATTTAAAAATAATTAAAAAATAGGAAAAACCATAGATGATAATCTTTTGGATTGAATTGATTGAATATACTGTTAATTTATTTATATTAAGAACACAATTATATTATATGATATATTATAGTATAAAATAATCTGTAATAGGGAATAAAAAAATTAAAATTTAGAAAATGATTATAGAATATATTAAATATATAAAAAAGGGATTGTCTAAAAATTAAATTTTTAGACAATCCCTTTGTATTTTGAATGATATATTATAAAATAGGGGAGAGGAGTCTAGATATAGATTCTTTAATTCTCGTATATCTGGACCTAGAATTATACATATTGAGTGTTATTTCGGTAGAGTTTAAAATGTCATTTTCAAAGATTAATCTTTGTTCTGTAGATACTTCATTAGAATATATAAAAGCATTAACTTCAAAATTAAGCTCAAAGCTCCTAATATCCATATTTGCAGTACCTATAGAGCAGATGGAATCATCTACAACAATAGTCTTTGCATGTAAAAATGCATCGTCACCATAAGTATATAATTTTGCTCCGAACTTTAACAATTCTCCAGCGTAAGAGTAAGAGGCCCAATAAACAAATGGATGATCAGGCTTAGAAGGAATCATAATCTTAACATCTACACCAGATAGAGCTGATATTTTTAATGTATCTAAAAGTGTTCTATCTAAAATAAGATAAGGAGTTTGTATATAAATATATTTTTTTGCTCTTTGAATCATTTTTATATATCCATATTTTATTTCATCTAATTCTACAATATCCGGACCACTAGAAACTATTTGAATACCGATATTTTTTTTATTGTTAATAATAATGTGATTGTTACTGCTATATTTAAACTTAAAATATTTATCTAAATCAAGGTCTTCTTTAGTTGTATATCTCCAGTCTAAGATAAATCTTATATTTAAGTCTTTTACACAATCTCCAGTAAGCTTTAAATGAGTATCTCGCCATTCACCAAATTTTGGATTTTTTCCTAAATATTCATCACCAACATTGTTTCCACCAACGAATCCAACTTTACCATCAATTACAACAATTTTACGATGATTTCTATAATTCAAATTAAAATTTATAATTTTTAAAAAAGATGGAAAAAAGCTTCCAGTTTTAACTCCAGCTCTTTTTAATTTAAGTATTGTCTTATCAGATAGTAATCGACTACCAACAGCATCAAATAATAGTCGAACTTCGATACCATTTTGAGCTCTATCTATAAGGATGTCTAATATTTCATTTCCAATCTCATCATCCTTAAAAATATAAAACTGTATATTTATATAATGCTTAGCTTTTTTTAGTTCATCTAAAAGACTATTAAAGAAATCTAAGGATTTAGGATAAATAGATACACCATTATTAGTAGTATAAGTGGCATTATTTGAATTAGCCAAAGCATAAATCATATCTCTATTTTTTATAATATTTTCATCATTGGAATCATAAGAGAGTTTCGAGTGAGTATACAAAATATTATCTTTAATAACTTTATCTTCTTTTTCCTTAAGTTTAAACATATTGTCTTTAGCGATACTTCTACCAAAAGCTATATACATAAAGAAACCTATACCTGGAAAAGTACTTAGGATAATAATCCAAGCTACAGTAGTATCTATACTACGTTTTTCTCTAAAAATAAGATTTAAAATTACTAAAAAATTAATTAAATAGATACTTGTACCAAGTATTTCGTAAATAGAAGCTTTAAATAAAGATATATATAACAAAAAATCTCCTCCTTTTGCAAAAAGTAATGTGATTATAAATATATATAATATTATATAAATAAAAGCTAAATTTTTAAATAAAAACATAAAATATATTATAAAAAGAGGTTGAACTATTTAAATAGAACAACCTCATATAATTAAATGATTTATTAAAATAAAACGGATGTATTTTTAGTGAATTAACAGATTAACAAGTTTTATCATTTTCATTTTTATTTATGAATAAGAAATAATATATACCACCTACGAATACAGCGCCACCTATTATATTACCTATTGTAACAGGTATTAAGTTATTCATAAATATATGCTGTAAGTTTAAAGCAGAAGCATCTGCAACAGTTTTATGAGCTGCTTCTAAATATGCAGGATTAGATTTGCCAAATAAACCAGCGAATAAATATCCCATATTTGCAACACTATGCTCAAATCCAGCACATACGAATAAGAATATACCAAAGAAGCAAGATAAAACTTTACCAGATATATCTTTTGCACCGTATGTCATCCAAACAGTAGCACAAACTACCCAGTTACATAATATACCTGAAGCTATTGCTGAAGTCCAGCTAAAACCAAGTTTTCCGATAGCATTTTTAACAACAACTCCACCGTATAAACCATCACTCCAATTGAATACACCTGATAAACTTACTAACCAAGCAACTAAAACAGCTCCGACTAAGTTACCTATCCAAACTAAAGCCCAGTTTTTAAATGTTTGACCCCAAGTAACTTTTTTATTTAAAGCAGCTAAAGTTATTAGTATGTTACCTGTAAATAAATCTGCACCAGCTATTAAAACAAACATAAGACCAGCTGGGAACATAAGACCTGCAAGTGCTTTACCTAAACCATAAGTAGCAGGATTAGCTAATAAATTGTAAGCCGCTGCAATTGAACCTAAAGCACCAAATGCTATATAAGCACCAGCTAAGAAAGCAGAAGCTAAAACTTTTTTTGTAGGCGTAGTTGCTTTTTTAACTCCAGCTGTAATAGTATATTCAGCTATCTCAGCAGGATAAAGCATTTTTTTGTCTGACATATAAAGTCCTCCTTGAATTTAATATATTATTATAATTTATAATAGAGTTTATTATATTTTCTTGTCGAATAATGCAACGCTATTAATTATACAATAAAAATAGTTGAATGTATACATTAAACAGTTACTTAATTAAGGCATTGTAAAATTTTAATTTATAAAAACATTTTCCTAAACATATACATGTTAGTACATACATAACTAAAATATAAAATTTAATATGTTTGATGTATACATATTTAAATTTTAACAATATTCAGTAAAAAACTGATATAATAAATTTGAAAAGTTAATAAATTGGGGGTGCTTTTATGGACAAAAGATTCTTAACACCCGGGGAAGTAGCTACGGCTACTGTGAATGCAGGCATAAAAAAGGCAGGACTATCAACACAGTCGTGTATGTACTTAGGTATACTTGCAGGAATTTTTATCGGCTTTGGAGCATTAGCAAACATATTGATTAGTCAAACACTTGGAGGAATAGACGTAGGTATAGCAAAATTTGCTGGAGCAGCAATGTTCCCTGTAGGACTTATGCTAGTTGTAATGTGTGGGGCAGAATTATTTACTGGAAACAATTTAATGACGTTAGCTGTTATGGATAAGAAGATAACATGGGCAAAAATGTTTAGAAATTGGGGATTGGTATATATTGCAAACTTAATAGGCTCATTGCTTTTAGTTTTAATTGTATACTATTCAACAACATTAGGTGATACAGCAGTAGATAAGGCTATAGCAATAGCCGAGTCAAAAGCAACGTTAACTATAACTCAAGCTTTTTTAAGAGGTATTTTATGCAACGTTTTAGTTGTATTAGCAGTTTGGCTTGCAACAGCTGGTCAAGATATAGTATCTAAAATATTTGCATGTTGGTTCCCTATAATGTTATTTGTTTTATGTGGATTTGAACATAGTATAGCAAATATGTTTTTTATACCAATGGGAATGGCATTAGGTGCAAGTGTTACTATTGGACAATTGATAATAAACTTAATTTTTGTTACGTTAGGAAATATAGTTGGAGGCGCAATTATAATACCATTTATGTACTTTAATTGTTATTTGAAATCAAACAATAAAAATAATATAAGTAAATTAGCAGATTCTAAGCGTTGATATAGTAATATCAACGCTTTTTTAATTTTTTAATACCATTATATATATTGTTATTTTTTTTTTAATACATTATTATATTAAATATATAAAATTAATATAGATAAGTATATAAACAATGAATAAATAGTGTAAACTAGGAGGAAACATAATGAATAAGCAATATATTTATAACAGTTTATTAGATATAATAGATAAAGACGATATAAAACTTGACGAACCAATGAAAAAGCATATTTCATTTAGAGTTGGAGGACCAGCTGATATATTAGTTAAACCAAGAACAGAGAATCAATTAAAATCTGTGCTAAAGTTAATAAAAAAGGAAAATATTCCATACTTAATTATCGGAAATGGCTCAAATCTTTTAATTAAAGATGGGGGTATAAGAGGTATAGTGATAGAAATATCAGATAACTTTAATGATTTTCAAATAGAAGGAACTAAAGTAAATATTCAATCAGGAACATTACTTTCAGTTGTAGGAAAAGCAATATTACGAGCAGAGCTAAAAGGATTTGAATTTGCTTCAGGTATTCCAGGAACTATAGGTGGAGCATTAGCCATGAATGCAGGTGCATATGGTGGAGAAATGAAGGATATTGTTAAATCAGTTAGACTTATGGATATGGATGGAAATATATTTGATTTTACTAAAGAACAAATGAAATTCGAATATAGAAAAAGTATATTAGCTAAACAAGAGTATATAGTTTTATCAGCTGAGGTAGAGCTTGAAAAAGGGAATTATGATGAGATAAAATCAACTATGGCTGATTTTACTCAAAGAAGAGTAACAAAACAACCATTAAGTTTACCAAGTGCAGGAAGTACATTTAAAAGACCACCTGGGAACTTTGCTGGTAAATTGATTGAAGATAGTGGACTTAGAGGATTAACACTTAGAGGAGCACAAGTATCAGAAAAGCATTGTGGATTTGTTGTGAATTTAGGAAATGCTGATGCTAAGGATTTATTAGATTTAATGTATGTAGTAAAAAGTACAGTGTATTCTAAGTATGGGGTAATGTTAGAGGAAGAAGTTAAAATACTTGGAGAGGAATAACAAATGAAGATATTAGCTGATTATCACACTCATACAATATATAGTCATGGAAAAGGTACAATAGAAGATAATATTAAAGTAGCTATTTCTAAGGATATTAAAACAATAGGTATATCTGATCATGGATATAAACATATTTCTTATGGGGTAAAATTAAAAGATATATATATAATGAGAGAAGAAATAGATAAACTTAAAGAAAAATATAAAAATATAAATATACTTTTAGGAATCGAATGTAATATATTAGATGAAAATGGTAATATAGATATGAACGACAAAGTTTTAGAAATGTTTGATTATGTTATGGCAGGATATCATTTTGGATCAATGCCAACTTGTTTTAAAAGTGCCATAAATCACTTTGATAACTACTTGATAAAAACTGAAAAAGCAAAAGAACATAATACCAAAGCAATTATAAATGCTATGAAAAATAATGATATATTTATTATAACTCATCCTGGAGATAAGGGTGATGTGTATATAGAAGATATTGCAAAAGTAGCAAAAGAAACAGACACGATGTTAGAAATAAATAGTAGTCATGGTTTTTTAAATGCAGACCATATAAATAAAATAAAGCATATAGAAAATAAGTTTGTAATAGGGTCAGATGCACATATCCCACAAAATGTAGGAAATTTTGAATTAGCTATGGATATCATAAGAAAATCTAATCTTGATATTTCATTAGTTGAAAATATTGAAGTATAAATTGAGGGGTGAGTAATATGAAATTTGTAATAGTTACAGGTCTTTCTGGATCAGGTAAAAGTGAGACAATGAGAGCTTTAGAGGACATGGGTTTTTACTGTGTAGACAACTTACCTCCTGCTTTGATAACTAAATTTGCTGAATTATGCTATCAACCTAACTCTAGCATAGATAAGGTTGCATTAGGTATAGATATAAGAGGAAGAAAATTTTTCGAAACACTTCATGAAAGTTTAAGTTATTTAGAAAAAGAAAACTATAAATATGAAATTGTGTACTTAGATTGTGCAGATGATGTTTTATTAAAAAGATATAAAATGACAAGAAGAAATCATCCTTTAGCTAGAAATATGCAAATACCTGAGGGGATAAAATTAGAAAGAAGAATAATAGAACCATTAAAAGAAATATCGAGCTGTATAATAGATACAACTAATATGAAACCCAAAGATTTAAAAGAAGAAATAAGTAAAATTTATTCTGTAGGAGAAAATAATCCAAACTTAACTATATCTGTAGTATCATTTGGATTTAAGCATGGTATACCTGTGGATGCAGACTTGGTATTTGATGTTAGATTCTTACCAAATCCTTATTATATAGAAGAGCTTAGATCTAAAACTGGAGATGATAAAGAAGTTAGGGATTATGTAATGGATTCTAAAATTAGTGATGAATTTTGTACAAAACTTTTAGATATGATACATTTCCTTGTTCCTCAATATATAGAAGAAGGAAAGCATCACTTAGTGATAGGTATAGGATGTACAGGAGGTAGACATAGATCTGTAACTATATCTAACATAATAGCTGAAGATTTATCTAACAAAGGATATAGAATTGTAAAAAAACACAGAGATTCTATGTTAAGATAATATGGAGGAAAAAATGAAGGCAATATTTATCCTTATAGGGATAATGGGATGGATTGCATTAATTGGATCCATATGTATATATTTAAAAATAATGAAAAATAAAAGACAGTCACTAAAAATGAACAATAGAGAGTATATTGGGCCAAAGATAGTAGTTATTGGAGGCGGGACTGGTCAGTCAGTATTTTTAAGAGGACTTAAGCATTTCACACAAAATATAACTGCAGTAGTTACTGTAGCTGATGATGGTGGAGGTTCGGGTGCTCTAAGGGAAGATTTAGGAATGTTACCACCAGGTGATATAAGAAATTGCTTATTAGCTCTTGCTAATATAGAGCCTACTATGAATGAAATAATGCAATATAGATTTACTGAAGGAGCTTTGAAAGGCCAAAGTCTTGGAAATTTATTTTTGGCTGCTATGAATGGATTATATGGAAATTTTGAAACAGCAGTATATAAAATGAGTGAAATATTTGCTATAACAGGTAGAGTATTACCTGTTACATTGGAAGATATAAATTTAATAGCTAAGCTTCACAATGGAAGTCTTATAAAGGGTGAATCTAGTATACCAAAAGAAGTAAAACATCAAAATAGCCAAATAGACAAGATATACTTATATCCTAAAAGTGCTAAGCCATTAGAGGAAGTAATCAATTCTATACAGGATGCAGATGTTATTGTTATGGGACCAGGTAGTTTGTATACAAGTATAATACCGAACTTATTAGTAAAAGGCGTAGTTAGTGCTATAAAAAAATCAAATGCTACAAAAGTATATATTTCTAATATAATGACTCAGCCAGGAGAGACAGATAATTATAATGTATTGAATCATATAGAAGGTATAATTAAACATACAGAGGCTGGACTAGTAGATTATGTAATAGCAAATAATGAAATTTTACCAAATAATATATTTAGCTTATACAAACGAGATGGAGCAGAGCAAGTTTTATTAGATGAAAATCAAAGAGAAGCATTAAAAAATATGGGTATAAAAGTTATCGAAGATAACTTGATTGAAATAAAAAATAATTATATTAGGCATGATGCAAAGCATATATCTAGCATAATTACTAACTTATCATTAAGTCATATTTATGATGAAGATAAGTAAAAAAGGGTTTTAAAAATTTATGTAGAAATCCTTATTATTATGTTAGTTTTAAGGAGTGAACATCTATGAGAGAAGAGGTTAGTGCCGGCGGAGTTGTGTTGTTTGGGAATGCCATACTTTTGCTGAGGAAGTTTAATGGAGACTGGGTTTTACCAAAAGGCAAGGTAGAAGAAGGCGAAAATAACCAAGAGGCAGCTCTAAGAGAAGTACTAGAGGAAACAGGAGTAAAAGGTGATATACTAAAGTATTTAGGAGAAATACATTATACATTTAAAGAAAATTGGGATGAAAATAGAGCGGTTCATAAAACAGTTTTTTGGTATTTAATGCAAGCAAGAAGCATGGATACCATACCACAAAAAGAAGAAGGATTTATTGATGCTAAGTTTATACATTTAGATAGAGTAGTTGATTTAGCTAGATATGATGATGAAAAAGAAATAATAAAAGTAGCGCTTCAAGAAATAAAGAAAAGGCTAAAAAAGAGTCAATAGGTGGTAAAAATGTCTTTTTCAACAGAAACAAAAAATGAATTATCAAGAGTTATATCTGAAGAGCATTGTTGTAACGTAACAGAATTAGCAGCAATAGTTAGGTTAGCAGGAAGTATTCAGATTGTTGGATATAAAAAAATAAACCTTAAAATAACAACAGAGCTTAACTCTATAGCAAGGAAAGTTTTTAAATTATTAAAACAAAATTTTAATATAAATACAACTATATCTGTGAATAAAAATCAGATGCTAAAGAGAAATAACAGTTACGTTCTTATGGTTACAAGTGAAATGGGTGCTGAAAAACTATTAAAAGAATTAGGAATAGTAGCACCAGGAGAATCTTTTTATACTATAAATAAAGTTCCTACAAATCTTATAAAGCACGAGGAATGTAAAAGAGCATTTATAAGAGGAGCGTTTCTTGGTGGCGGATCTATAAGTGACCCCGAAAAGAATTATCACATGGAATTTGTAACGAATAATGAAGATTTTGCAAATTCATTGAAAGACCTTATAAATTCATTAGGATTTAATTGTAAAATAGTATCTAGAAAAAATAATTATGTGGTATATATTAAAGAGAGTGAACAGATATCGGATTTACTAAGTATTATAGGAGCTCATAATGCTCTTTTCAGTTTACAGAATACTAAGATAGTTAAAGAAATGAGAAATAATGTAAATAGGATAGTGAATTGTGAAACTGCGAATCTTTCAAAAACTGTTAATGCTGCTGTAAGGCAAGTTGAGAATATTAGATTAATACAAGGAACAATAGGAATAAGTAGCTTGCCCGAAAATCTACAAGAGATAGCAAGAATAAGAATTGAATATGAAGATATGTCATTAAAAGAATTAGGTGAAATGCTGAATCCTCCTATTGGAAAATCAGGAGTAAACCATAGGTTAAGAAAAATAGAAGAAATTGCCAGTGATTTAAAAGGGAAATAAGAAATTAAGCAAAGTATAAGGGGTTATATTTTTAATATAGCTCCTTTTTGTTTTAATATATATTTTTATGGTAAAATAAAATTTATAAGTCAGGAGGTGTTGAAATGAGCAAAGATTTTGTTCATCTTCATGTGCATACAGAGTATAGCTTGCTTGACGGATTTTCAAGAATAAAAAAATTGTTGAGTAAAGCTAAAGAATTAAATATGAGTTCTATTGCTATAACTGATCATGGTTGTATGTTCGGAGCGATAGATTTTTATAAAGCAGCAAAAAAAGAAGGTATAAAACCAATAATAGGGTGTGAAGTTTATACAGCAGCAAGAGGGTTAAAAGATAAAGATCCTAATTTTGATAAATATCAAGGTCACTTAGTCTTATTGGCTAAGGATATGGAAGGCTATAAAAATTTAATTAAAATGGTGTCTACAGCGTATGTAGAGGGTTTTTATTATAAACCAAGGGTAGACATTGAGGAACTAAAAAAACATAGCAAAGGTATAATTGCTTTATCTGCATGTTTAGCGGGTGACGTTTCAAGGGCTCTTATGAATAGAAATTATGATAAGGCAAAAGAAATAGCATTAACATACAGAGATATATTTGGAGAAGAAAATTTTTATTTAGAAATACAAGATCATAATTTACAAGAACAAAAAGAGGTAAATTTAGGTCTAGTTAAATTATCTAAAGAAATTGGAGTACCATTAGTAGCGACAAATGATGTTCATTATGTAGAAAAAAAGGATTCAAAAATTCATGATGTTCTTATGTGTATACAAATGGGAAAAATTTTAAATGATCCAGCTAGAATGAGATTTGGTAGTGATGAATTTTACTTGAAATCAAGAGAAGAAATTGAAGTATTATTTCCATATGCGATAGAGGCAGTTGAAAATACTGTAAAAATAGCACAGAGATGTAATGTTGAGTTTGATTTTAATACTATACATTTACCAAATTATGAGGTTCCAGAAGGATATACTACGGAGAGTTATTTAAAGGAATTGTGTTTTAATGGATTGAATGATAGATATGAAAATCCTAGTCAAGAAGTTATAGATAGACTTAATTATGAACTAGATATAATTGTTAAAATGGGATATGTAGAGTATTTCTTAATAACATGGGATTTTATAAATTTTTCAAAAGAAAATAATATTATGGTAGGTCCAGGACGTGGTAGTGCAGCAGGTTCAATAGTTGCATATACACTTAAAATAACAGATATAGATCCTATAAAATATTCATTATTATTTGAGAGATTCTTAAATCCAGAACGTGTATCTATGCCAGATATAGATATAGATTTTTGTTATGAGAGAAGAGAAGAAGTTATAGAGTATGTAAAAAGAAAATATGGAGAAGACCATGTAGCTCAGATAATAACATTTGGAACTATGGGAGCAAAAGCAGCTATAAGAGATGTTGGAAGGGTTTTAGATGTAAATTACAATAAAGTAGATAAAATAGCGAAGGAGATACCTTTTGCATTAGGTATGACTATTGATAAAGCATTAGAAACGAATCCAAATTTAAGGGAAATATATGATCAAGATCAAGAAACAAAGGAAATTATAGATATATCTAAACAAATAGAAGGTATGTTAAGACATGCATCAACACATGCGGCGGGTGTGGTTATATCAAAGAAACCTGTTGATGAATATGTACCTTTATATGAGAATAAAGGGGCAATAAGTACTCAGTACACTATGACTACATTAGAAGAACTCGGTCTTTTAAAAATGGATTTTCTAGGACTTAGAACGCTTACAGTTATAAGGGATGCTTTAGATTTGATAGAAAAAAACTATAATACTAGAATTGATTTTTCGAAAATGGACTACAATGATTCAAAGGTTTATGAGTTACTATCCTCAGGAAACACTTTAGGTGTATTCCAGTTGGAGAGTGCCGGGATGAGAAGCTTTATGAAACAACTTAAGCCAAATAATTTTGAGGATATAGTTGCAGGAATATCATTATATAGACCAGGTCCAATGGACTCTATACCTAAGTATATAGACAATAAAAATAATCCTAGCCATGTAACTTATTTACATGAAAAGTTAAGACCGATAATGGATGTTACTTATGGATGTTTGGTATATCAAGAACAGGTTATGCAGGTGGTTAGAGATTTAGGTGGATATAGTTATGGGCGAAGTGATTTAGTAAGAAGAGCTATGGGAAAAAAGAAAATGGATGTTATGGAAGAAGAAAGACAATATTTCATTCATGGAAAAAAAGATGATAGTGGAAATTTAGAGATTACTGGATGTGTAAGAAATGGTGTTCCTGAAGAAATTGCCAATAAAATATTTGATGACATGATAGACTTTGCAAAATATGCATTTAATAAATCTCATGCTGCAGCATATGGAGTTTTAGCATATGAAACAGCATATTTAAAGGCATATTATCCAGTTGAATTTATGGCTGCATTAATAACTAGTGTAATGGGAAATACAGATAAGGTTGTAGAATATACTAGAGAATGTAACTTATTAGATATAGAAATATTAAAGCCAGATATAAATAAAAGTTTTTCTAAATTCTCTGTAGAAGATAAAAATATAAGATTTGGTTTAGCAGCAGTAAAAAATGTTGGTGTAAATATTATAAATAATATAATTAATGAAAGAGAAAAAAATGGAAAATTTATAGATATAATTGATTTAGCAAAAAGACTAGATTCTAAGGATATAAATAAGAGGGTATTAGAGAGTTTAATAAAATGTGGGGCATTTGATGGAATAAGTGAAAATAGAGCTAGTTTGATTGCTGGATATGAACAATTATTAGATAGTGTATCAATGGATAGAAAGAAAAATGTTCAAGGACAAATTTCTTTATTTGATGCAATAGGAACAGACGAAGATACATCACAATTTAAGGAAGTTTATACTTTGCCAAAAATAAAAGAATATGAAGAAAGAGAAAGATTAAACCTAGAAAAAGAAGTTTTAGGTATATATGTAAGTGGACATCCGTTATCTCAATATGAAGAAGAATTAAGTAGAAATACATCAATAGATAATGGCAAAATAAATGCCCTAAAGGAAGATGAAGAAGCATATTTAAACTTAGATGAAAAAGAAGTTATAATAGGTGGAATGATAGTAAATAAAACAATAAAAACAACTAAAAGAAATGATATAATGGCATTTTTAGAATTAGAAGATTTATATGGAACAATAGAAGTAATAGTATTTCCACAAACGTTAAAAAGATATAATCCTATTATGAATGAAGATAATATAATATATGTGAAGGGTTCACTAAGTATAAAAGAAGGAGAAAATGCAAAACTTATAGCTAGAGAAATCAGGGATATAAATGATAACATAAATAATCAGAAAAAATCAAAAGAGGGTATGTATTTAAAAGTAAATAGTTTTAGTGATAAAGATATTATTGATAAAATTATGGATGTATTAAACGTATACCCAGGAAAAGAACATATTTATTTATATGCTGAAGATACAAAACAATTATATCTTTGGAATAAAATAACTATAAATATTAATGAAAAACTTATAGAAAAATTAGAAAATATACTTCCTAAAGAAAATATTAAAGTGAAAAAAAGTTAATTAAACGTTATAAAAAAATAATATTAAAGTGAAAAATATATATAATAATATTATGAAAATTTGAGTTTAATATATGATATAATAACAAAAAATGGAATATTTTGCATTAAAATTTTTAACCTCGATGGGATGAAAAATCAACACAGGGACAAAAAATGTCCTTGTGTTAAAAAGATTATTTAGGAGGTAAAGACAATGAAAACTATAGGGATATTGACAAGTGGAGGAGATGCTCCTGGAATGAATGCAGCTATAAGAGCTGTAGTAAGATCTGCAATTTATTATGATTGCAAAGTATATGGTATTAATAGAGGATACAAAGGATTGTTAGAAGAAGATTTGATAGAAATGGACTTATCTTCGGTTGGAGATATTATACATAGAGGTGGAACAATATTAAAGTCCTCAAGATGTGAAGAGTTTAAGACAGAAGAAGGAAGATTAAAAGGAGTAAAAATTTTAAAAAAATATAAAATAGACTATTTAGTTGTAATAGGTGGAGATGGTTCATTTAATGGTGCACAAAAGTTGAGTGAATTAGGATTTCCAGCAATAGGAATACCTGGAACGATAGACAATGATTTAGCTTATACTGATTATACTATAGGATTTGATACGGCTATGAATACAATAATTGAAGCTATAGGTAAAATAAGAGATACAAGTTCTTCTCATGAAAGAGTAAATATAATAGAAGTAATGGGAAGATATTGTGGAGATTTAGCATTATATTCAGGTCTTGCAGGTGGAGCAGAAACTATAATAGTACCAGAAGTAAATATAGAAGTAGAAGAAATATGTAATAAACTAAATGCTACTAAAAAAAGGGGAAAAAGACATAGTATTATAGTTTTAGCTGAAGGAGTAGGTAATGCTCAAGATTTAGGTAAAGAAATAGTTAACCAAACAGGTGCAGATTTAAGGATTACAGTATTAGGTCATGTACAAAGGGGTGGAAGTCCTTCTGCATTTGATAGAATACTTGCAAGTAAAATGGGTGTAAGAGCAGTTGAATTATTATTAGATGGAAAAGCAGCTAGAGTTGTGGGAGTTAAAGATAATAAGATAATTGATATGGAAATTAATAAAGCTTTATCAATGAAAAAAGAATTTGATAAGGATACCCACGAAATGGTAAAGATACTATCTAGATAAACTATAGGAGGAATAATTATGTTAAAAAGTATGAAAAAAACAAAAATAGTTTGTACGTTAGGTCCAGCATCAGATAGTGAAGAAATTTTGACTAATCTTATTGAAAATGGTTTAAATGTATGTAGATTTAATTTTTCACATGGAACTCAAGAGGAACAAAAAATAAGAATGGATTTAGTTAAAAAGATAAGAAAAAGTTTAAATAAGCCAATAGCTATGTTATTAGATACTAAGGGTCCAGAAATAAGAACGGGAAAATTTGAAGATCCAGAGGTTTTTTTAGAAGAAGGTAAAAAATTTATAATAACTATGAAGGATGTAATTGGAACAAAGGATATTTGTACAGTTACATATAAAAATCTTGTTAAAGATGTAAAATCTGGAGATTTAATATTAATAGATGACGGATTAGTAGGATTAAGAGTTGAAGAAATAAATGATGAAGATATAGTTTGTTTAGTTGAAAATTCAGGAATAGTAAAAGATCATAAAGGGGTAAATCTTCCAGGGGTAAAGGTTAATTTACCGTCAATAACATCAAAAGATATAAGTGATATAGAGTTTGGAATAGCTCAAGGAATAGACTATATAGCTGCATCATTTGTAAGAAAAGCATCTGATGTATTAGCTATAAGAGAAATTTTAGAAAAAAATAATGCTACTAATATAGAAATAATATCAAAAATAGAAAATCAAGAAGGTGTAGAAAATCTAGATGAAATATTAAAAGTTTCTGATGGACTTATGGTAGCTAGAGGAGATTTAGGAGTAGAAATACCAACAGAAGAAATGCCGATAGTTCAAAAAATGATGATAAAAAAATGTAATAAATTAGCAAAACCAGTAATAACAGCAACTCAAATGTTAGATTCAATGATTAGAAATCCAAGACCAACTAGAGCTGAGGTTACAGATGTGGCAAATGCTATATATGATGGAACTGATGCAATAATGCTGTCAGGTGAAACGGCTGCAGGAAAATACCCAGTTGAAGCTGTGAAAATGATGGCAACAATAGCAAAAAGAACAGAAGAAACTTTAAATTATGAAAAATTATTAGAAGAAGCAGGAATGAATAATATAACAGTCACAGATGCAATAAGCCATGCTACATGTTCTACGGCAGTAGATTTAGATGCATCATCTATAATAACATCTACTTCATCAGGATATACATCAAGAATGGTTTCTAAATTTAGACCAAAAGCTCCAATAATAGCGACAACAGAAGATGAAAAAATAATGAGAAAATTAGCTCTTACTTGGGGAGTTTATCCAGTAAAAGCATATCATGCTGGAAATACAGATGAAGTTATAGAAAATTCTATACAAGCAGCTAAACAAGCTGAATACATAGGAAATGGGGAATTAGTCGTAATTACAGCTGGAGTACCAGTTGGAGTAAGTGGAACTACTAATTTAATAAAAGTACACGTAATTAGTGAAGAGATTGTGCAAGGAATCGGTGTAGGTAATCAGACTGTTGAAGGAAAAGTTCGTATAATTAAAAATGTATCTGATTGTAAAGAATTTAATGAAGGTGATATACTTGTGACTTCAATGACTGAGAGAGAATTAAATCCTTATATAGAAAAAGCTGGAGCTATAGTTACAGAAGAAGGTGGTATGACTTCACATGCAGCTATAGTAGGATTAAATTTAGATAAACCAGTAATAGTATCAGCGTTAAATATAATGGAATTAGTTAAAGATGGAGAAGCAGTTACAGTAGACGCTTCAAGAGGTGTAATATATAGAGGTTCAACTAGGGTTTTATAAAAAATGTATTTGAATTTTTAGAAAATTTAAAATATTATAAAAATAACTTGAAAATAATAGTATAAGGTGATATTATATTTTTAAGTTACACAATTAGCCACTAAGTGAAAAATGTAATCTTAGTGGCTAATTTTAAAAAATAAATTTTCGGAAAATTTAAAAAATTTAGAAAGTGTAACTGGATTTATATCACATTTATTATTTTTATAGCATACTTATAATAAAAAAGGGGGGATTATACATGGAGGAAAGTAGAGAAAATTGGGGCTCAAAAATAGGCCTTATATTAGCTATGGCAGGTAATGCCGTTGGGTTGGGAAACTTTTGGAGATTCCCGTATGTAGCTGCTTCAAATGGTGGAGGAGCATTTATGATACCATATTTCTTTGCACTAATAGTTATAGGTATTCCTATAATGTTAGTGGAATGGAGTATAGGACGTTATGGAGGTAAACATGGTCATGGGACATTAGGACCAATGATGTATTTACAAGCAAAACAAGCAATGAAACCTAAAAAAGCAATTATAGTAGGATCTTTATGTGGTATGATAGCATTTGCAGTTACTATCTTAGTTAACTCTTATTACAATCATATAATTGGTTGGTCACTAGGATATGCAGTTCATTCATTATTAGGAACATATATGAAGCCAGGTGTGGATTCAGCAGCATTTTTTGCTTCATATGTTCAAAATCCAGCAATGTTAATATTCTGGGTTATATCACTTTTATTTTTAGCAATGGCAGTAATGAAAGGTATACAAAAAGGTATAGAATCTTGGGCAAAATTAATGATGCCTACACTTTATGTATTTGGGATAATTTTAGGAATTAGAGCATTAACATTAGGTTCTCCAGTAAATCCTGATTGGAGTTCATTAGCAGGACTTAACTTTATATGGAACCCAGATTTTAGCCGATTATCATGGCAATCAGCAATAGCAGCAGCAGGTCAAATATTCTTCACATTATCTTTAGGAATGGGTATAATACACAATTATGCTTCATATTTACAACCTGATGAGGATATAGTAACATCTTCAGTTGCAACTATATCTTTAAATGAATTTGCAGAGGTTATTTTAGGAGGTACAGCAGTTATACCTATAGCATATGCATTTTTAGGACCAGAAGGCATAAAAGGTAGCATAGGCTTAGCATTTATGGCACTTCCTAATGTATTTACTAACATGGCTGGTGGAGGTATATTTGGGGCTATGTGGTTCTTATTATTATTCTTTGCTGGTATAACATCTGCAATAGCTATGTACAATTATTTAGTTGCTTTATTAGAAGAAGACTTAGGAATAGAAAGAAAGAAAGGAGCTATTATAGTATTTATTGGATACTTAATAGTAGGAGCTCCAATAGCGCTAGAATCAGTTTTAACTAAGAGTGCTAATTTATTCTATTTCACAGAAGTAGATAACTGGATAGGAAATTATTTATTAATAGTTTTAGGATTGATAGAAATAATAATAATTGGTTGGTGTGTTAAAGATAGCGCGCTTGAAGAAATGAACAAAGGTGGATTATGGAAAGTTCCTAAATGGTTCTTTAGATTATTCCATCAATTCTTAACACCAGTTACAATAATAGTATTTTTAGTATTCTTTACAAGAGATTATGCTATAGCTGGTAACTTTAAGTTAGTACCATCATATGTTGCAAATATGCCTGATTTTGTTATATGGGTTAATTTAGCTAGATTAGTGGTATTCACAGTACTTGTAATAGGATTTATACAATCATATAAATCTATTAAGACTAAATATAAAGAAGAAATAGATAATAATAAAGTAAAGAGTATATAAAATTATAGAGAGGATGATTTTATGACTACTGCAGCATGGGTATTTATGGGGGTTATATGGTGTACTATATTTATTACTGTAGGTATATCAATGAGTAAAATAGTAAAAGATCAAAGGAGTTAGAGTGTAGAAATTTATAAAAGAAAACCCTACAATTTTGTAGGGTTTTTACTAAATAGAAATTATTATAAAATTATAAAGATAAGAGAATTAAAAAAATTCTGATAAATATAAGTTTTATATAGTACTATATACTCAAGGAGGTGCTTTAATGAATTCAAATTTAGTAATAAGTACAATTAATCAACTGACTAAAGAAATAGAAAAAATAAAAACTATAAAAGATACTAAAATAAATAAGTATATATTAAGCCTAGAAAGTATAGCAAAAGAATATGAAGAAATAGATATAACAGAAAGCTTTAAAAAACAATATACTCAGTTAAATTCAAAAGGATTGGAGCTTTTAAAAGAAATAAAAGATTCAAAAGGAAGAGATGTAGATAAATTAGAAACTAGTATATCAGTATATATAAGATATTTAAAAGCATCATTATGTGATTTTAAAGGTAATACTAACTACTTAAGAAAATACATAACAAGTTTCTTATTTAGTACGATATTATTTTTAGCATTATCTCCTCAATTTTATGGACCGATACTACCGATATTATTTTTCTTACCAATATATCTAGGATTAAGAGGGGTTAAAAAAAGATCTATAAGTGGATTTTATATGAGTATGAGTTTAGTACCTGTAGCACTTATGACATCATTTACTTGGATAAGATATGGTATCAATGCAATTGGAGATTATACAGGTGCTGTAGAGGCTATTATAAAAAGTGGAGTATCTGAAGGTTTAGCACAAAACTTAGTTTACTTAGGCCCAACATGTGGAATTATATTACTATTATTTGCTTGTTTACAACTATATAGAGGATATAAAAGTAGAGATTTATTTATATAAGGGCTTTATAAGCTCTTATTTTTTTGGTAAAATAAACTCTTGTAGCTTGTTAAAATAAATGTACGGAGGATGAACCGATGCTATCAAAAGATAAAGAGTATGTTGTAGATGTAGTTGATATAGGTCAAGGTGGAGTTGGAATCGGTAAATATGATGGATTTACTGTCTTTGTAGAAGGCGGTTTAATAAACGATAAAGTTAAAGTGAAAATAAATAAATCTAAAAAAAATTATGCTGTAGGAGAAATTGTAGAAATAATAGAAAAATCTCCTTTTAGAGTAGAAAGAAAATGTAGTGATATTCTCAAAGATTGTGGAGGATGCCAAATTCAAGAGTTAGATTATCAAAAACAACTTGATATAAAAACTAATGAAGTAAAGCAAGTGATGACTAGAATTGGGAAGCTAGAGGATATAATTGTTCACAATACTTTAGGTATGGAAGATCCTTTTAGATATAGAAATAAGGCTCAATTTCCAATACAAAAGATAAATGGAGATCCAGTTATAGGTTTCTATAAAAAGAAAAGTCATGATTTAATATCAACTGATAAATGTATAATACAACATGATATAAATGATAAAATTATGAAAATTATAAAGACGTATATAAATGCATATAAAGTAAGTGTATACGATGAAAAATCTAATACAGGAGTTTTAAGACATTTAGTTACTAAGATAGGATTTACAACTAAAGAAGTTATGGTAGTATTAGTTGCAAACGGAAAAAAATTACCATATTTAAATGAATTAGCTTCAGTATTAGAAGAAAATGTTCCAGGCTTTAAAACACTAGTAGTAAATGTTAATAGAGAAAACACTAATGTAATTTTAGGAAAAGAAAATATAGTTATTTATGGAGATGGGAAAATAAATGATTATATAGGAAACTTAGTTTTTGAAATTTCTCCATTATCATTCTTCCAGGTAAATCCTGTACAGACAGAAGTTTTATATAATAAAGCTTTAGAGTATGCTGATTTAAAAGAAGATGATACTGTATTTGATATATATTGTGGAATAGGAAGTATATCATTATTTTTAGCTCAAAAGGCTAAGAAAGTTTACGGAATTGAAATAGTAGAGGATGCAATTAAAGATGCTAAAATAAATGCTAAGTTGAATAATTTAGATAATGTAGATTTTTATGTAGGTAAAGCAGAAGAGGTTGTACCTAAAATGTATAAAGAAGGAAAAACAGCAAATGTAGTAGTGGTAGATCCACCTAGAAAAGGTTGTGATGAAAAAGTTTTAAATACAATCGTATCTATGCAACCAGATAGAGTGGTATATGTATCATGTAATCCATCTACATTAGCAAGAGATTTAAATTATTTAGATGAACATGGATTTAAGTGTGTTGAAATACAACCAGTAGATATGTTCCCACACACAATGCATGTGGAGTGTGTTGCAAAAATAGTAAGAAAGTAGATTTAATAAATAGTTTAAATGCCTATAAATTTGATTTCGTTAATTTATAGGCATTTAATTTTATATAATTACAAATGAATATTTAGGCATTAAAAACATAATTTATAATGTTATTAATAAAATGTGTTAAGGTTTCTTTATATACATCTTCAATCAATTCACTTTTATTAGCTTGAATAATAGCAAGAGATTTTAAGAAATTGGCAAAAATTTTCCAATCACAGTTTTTAGAAACATTAGGTATATGATCTAAAAGCCATAAAGAAGTTTCTTTATCATTTTTTTCATTTATAAGATATTCATGTGGCCAACGAGCTTTTAACATTGCAATTTCATCATCAGTTAAATATATAAAAATGTTATAATCATTAAATGCAAGTATTTCTAAATATTTTTTAAATTGAATTTTATTTAGTTCATTAGATTTACCTAATAAACTTTGAAATTTTTGTTTTGCCTCATTTCTTTTAAAAAGTACTACTTCATATACAAAATCCTCTTTATTTTTAAAAAAATTATAAAAAGTTCCTTTTGCTATTCCAGATTTTTTTGTTATATCTTCAATAGTAGTTTTTTTTAACCCATAAACTTTAATTAAGTCAAATCCGTTTTGAAGCATTTGATTTCTTAAATGCTTTTTTGCGGATTCATCAAAAATTAACGGCATAGAATATTTCCCTCCTTACATTTCAAAAAAATGAATAAAAGATTTAAAATGGTCATATAAACGATATCATGGTATTGTTTATATGTCAAATTAGTTTAAAATTTAAAAATAAAATAATAAGTTGAGAATAAGTTTCATTGACAATACAAATATTTAATGGTAATCTTTAGATATAAAATGACCAAATGAATATATATAGTCATTTAAAAGGAGAGGGAATATGAAACAAAAAAATAATTATACGATTTTTTCTTTCATAAAAAGAGATAGTAAAAAAATGATGCTAGCAATTATTTTATCTCTTTTTAGTGTAGTATCTGGAATAATCCCATATTTTGTTGTAGCAAAAATACTTACATTAACAATTTTAAAAAAGGGAACTATAGTTGATATATTTTATCTTTCTATAATAGGTACATGTGCATTTTGCTTTAAAATTATATTTTTTAATTTATCAACTACTATATCACACAAATTGGCGTATAAAACAATAAATTTTATTAGATATGCAATTGTAGATAAATTAGCATTTATATCTATGGGAGAATTTCAAAAGAAAAAAATAGGAGAATATAAGCAACTCATTATGGATGATATGGACAAACTTGAATATCCCTTAGCTCATGCAATCCCAGAAATAACTTCAAATTTATTAGGCTTTATTGCTATAATGATTTATTTATTTATTGTAGATTGGCGTCTAGCTTTGGCAGGGTTAGTTCCAATAATTATTAGCTTTATAATTTATGGCATCATGATGAAGGGTGGTGCAATGGAAATATTTAAAGAATTTAATGAGGGGACAGCTCTTTTGAATTCAACCACAGTGGAGTATATAAATGGTATGGAAGTTGTAAAAGCATTTAATCAAACAGTATCATCTATAGAAAAATTTAGTAATGCGGTTATACATTTTAGAGATGTGATGACAAAGTGGTTTTCACACTGTTGGCCATATTTAAGTGCCTATAATGTAATAATGCCAGCAAGTATTGCTTTTGTTTTACCTATAGGAGGTATTCTTTTAAAAAATAATATAATTGATTTATCAATTTTCATAATGGGAATGATTTTGTCATTAGGTATTGCTCCTCCAGTTATGAAATTGATAGAGTTTACTGATAATATTCCAACTATTATGTTTACTGAGGCTAAGTTAAAAGAAATACTTTCAATAAATGAATTAGAACAGAGGTTGAAAAAGATTTGTTTAAAAGATGATAGTGTAGAATTTAATCATGTTAGCTTTGGATATGAAGAAAATAATATATTACATGATATTTCTTTTAAAATAAAGCCAAAGACAATGACAGCTTTTGTAGGAACATCTGGAGCAGGAAAATCAACTGTTGCAAAATTGATAGCTAGATTTTGGGACGTTAAAGAAGGTGAGATTCTTGTTGGAGGAGAAAATATAAAAAATATCCCACTTACACAATTAATGGATGAAATTAGTTTTGTTTCTCAAGATAATTTTCTATTTGATATGACTATAAGAGAAAATATAAAAATTGGTAATAAATTTGCAACAGATGATGAAATAGAGGCCGTTTGTAAAAAAACTGGGTGCTTAGATTTTATATTAAAATTACCTCAAGGATTTGATACTGCAGTAGGGAATACAGGCGAATTGCTTTCAGGTGGAGAGCGTCAAAGAATTGCAATTGCAAGGGCTATGATAAAAAATGCTTCTATTATCATTTTAGATGAAGCAACAGCATTTACAGATCCAGAAAATGAGGAGATAATACAAAAATCTATAAGCAATTTAACAAAAGATAAAACCGTAATTATAATTGCTCACCGATTATCCACAATTGTAAATGCAGATAAAATTATTTTATTTAATAAAGGAAGAATTGTGAATGAAGGAACTCATAATGAGCTATTGGAAAATTCACATATATATAAAGATATGTGGCAAGCTCATATAGGTTCAAAATCTTGGGGAGTAAAGGAGAAAGTACAATGTTTGGAATATTAAAAAGAATTATAAAATTATCTGATAATATGGCTTCGAAAATTAAGAAAAGTTTTATGTATAGTTTTATTGATGGGATATTTGAAGCTTTTCCTTTAATTGCAATATTTTATTTTTTTAAAGTAATTGATTTTAGTAATTCTAAAGACATAATAATTGATACAATAATTATAGTAAAATGTGCCTTGATTTTATTAGTTGGAATTATTGGTAGGATATTTTTCAAGTTTAAAACTTATAAGTTGCAAGGACATGCAGGTTATGAAATGGTTGCTAAAGAACGACTTAATATGGGAGAAAGATTAAAAAGGGTCCCAATGGGATTTTTTAATGAGAACAATTTAGGAGAATTAACAAACACTGTAACAACAGATATGCAGTTTATTGAAAAACAAGCTCCTTTTATTTTAGACAAGATGGTGAATTCTACAATAAATGTATTTGTCATATGCATATCTATGATTATATTTAATTGGAAAATAGGGCTTGTATTTTTAATAGGATTACTTTTAGCAATTTTAATTTTAAATCTAATGCAAAGAAAGGCTTCACAACTTACAAAGATTCAAAAAAATACACAAGTACAAGGGGTGGCTTCAGTTTTTGAATATATACAAGGTATTTCAGTTTTTAAATTATTTAATCTTTCTAATAATAGAAGTAGCAAAGTAAAATCATCTTTTGATGATTATAGCAAAGCTAATTGCGATTTGGAATTAAAATATATTCCATTAAATATTCTATTTTCACTGTCACTAAAAATAGCTTGCGGAGGAATTTTATTTTTGGCGCCCTATTTAGTATTAACAGAACAACTATCTATCATTAATATGATTGTTATTTTAGTCGCTATTTTCAGTATTTATATACCTGTTGAAGCATTAGGTAGCATTACTGGGTTAACTAGAATGTTAGAGCTTTCTTTAAATAGAGTAGAAAAGATAGAGAGATTTCCTCTTATTGATAGATGTTCACAAGAGATGGAACTAGAATCTTTTGATATTGATTTAGAAGGTGTTAGCTTTGGATATACTCCTAATGAAAAAGTAATAAAAAATGTATCTTTTCATATTCCAGAAAAAAGTATGACAGCGCTTGTTGGACCTTCTGGATGTGGAAAAACAACTATAGCAAGATTGATTTCTAGATTTTGGGATATACAAAAGGGTACCATTAAAATTGGAAAAGTTAATATAGCTGATATGACTTGTGATTCTATATTAAAAAATATGACTATGGTTTTTCAAAAAGTATATCTTTTTAATGATACTATTGCTAATAATATTAAATTTGGGAAAGCTGATGCAACAATGAAAGAGGTTGAAGAAGCCGCTAAAAAAGCGAGATGTTATAATTTTATAAAAGAATTACCTAAAGGCTTTGATACTATAATTGGTGAAGGAGGTGCATCTCTTTCAGGAGGAGAAAAACAAAGAATATCAATTGCTAGAGCTATATTAAAAGATGCACCAATAGTTTTATTAGATGAAGCAACATCTAGTATTGATCCAGAAAATGAATTTTATATTCAACAGGCAATTAGTGAATTAGTAAAAAATAAAACTATTGTTGTTATAGCACATAGATTATCTACAATTCGTGAAGCAGATCAAATTTTAGTAATGGAAAATGGACAAATTATTCAAAATGGAATACATGATAAATTAATAAAAGAAGATGGACTATACAAAAAGTTTTGGAGTTTAAAGAAAAAGGCTGAAAGTTGGAGTATTTGATAAAATTAAATTTTTATAGAGTAAAATAAGGTACTACCTTATTTTTATTTTAAAAATGTATAAGTGGTAAAAAAACTAAATAGAGAAGAATAAGTCTACTAGATCTGATATATAGGACTTATGCAGTTCGCTCAAAAAAATGGGCATAGGAATGCCAGAAGCCTAAATTATAATATTTTGGCCAAAACTTTTCAAAAATACTAGCAAATTGAGTACAATTTGTGGTGAAATATAATTTTTCATTTATATCTTCTGGTAATATTAAAACTGATGACGAAGGCAACATAGATTCTTATATGATAACTTTTAAATTTAATTCTGGTATGAATTATTCATTAAAAGGTAAAAATGTGTAGAATTATATGTAGATAAAAATGCAGAAAAAATGTGTTCCTATAGCGAACACGACACACGTGGAATGTGTTGCAAAAATAGTAAGAAAGTAGATTTAAAAAATAGGGGTCGTCTTAAAATTATTATATTTTAGAGACAGCCCCTTTAAATATGATTATTTTATATATAATGATTATATTCTTTGTTTAGCTAATTTCAATTTATATACTTTTTCTTTAAAAGATTTTAATACTAATCCTAAAAAAATTCCAAATGTAGCTGGTAATATCCATCCTAATCCTTTGTCATAAAAAGGTAGCCAACTAACTAATTTTGTAAGGAAAGGTATATTTAAAGCAGTATTACTTAAAGCATATATAATACTTACAAAGCTTGTAAAAGCAATAGAAGCTCTGTATACCAATTGATTTTCTTTAAATAGCTTATCAAACATAGCTAATAGAATTAATACAATAGCAACAGGGTATATTGCATCAAGGACGGGAACTGATACTTTAAGTATTTTTGTAAGTCCCATATTAGCTAATGTCATACTTGATAGTGACAATACTCTAACAAAAGTTTTATAGCTTATTTTTGAATTTAAAGTTACAAAGTATTGACTACAAGAAGTTATAAGTCCAACACATGTTGTAAGGCACGCTAAAGTAAATAGTATTGCTAAAAGTACGGCTCCACCATTACCAAAAAGGTGTAGCATAACATTAGCAAGCGTTTGAGCACCATTTTCTGTTTTTTCAAATGTAGAACCACTACAAGCACCTAAATGAGCCAACATAGAATAAATAACTATCAATAGACCTCCTGCAATCATTCCTGCCTTTACTGAATTTTTAACAACATCATTTTCTTCTTTTATTCCTTTTGATTTTATTACAAGTGATATAACAATACCAAAATTTAATGCTGCTATTGTATCCATTGTCATATATCCATCTAAAAATCCACTTATAAATGGTGAATCTACATAATTACCAGTTGCTTTTGAGTAACTACCTATTGGATTAAATAAACTTGCAACAAATATTGTTGAAATTAAAACTAATAGAGCTGGTGTTAATATCTTACCCATACGATCTACTAACTTAGAAGGTGTTAAACTAAGCCAATAAGCAACTGAGAAAAATAAAAATGTATATATAAATAGAGCTAACTCATGAGATATAAATCTCTCTGGTAAAAATGGTCTTACAGCCATCTCAAATGGTAAACTACCTGCTCTTGGTATTCCAAGTCCTGGTCCTATTGAAAGATAAATAAGTATAGTGAATACTGTTGCAAAAACAGGATGAACTCTACCTGCTAATTTATGTAATCCTGAAGATTTTGCTACAGCAACAACACCTAAGATTGGAAAACCAACAGATGTAATAAAAAATCCTAATATAGTAATCCATGTAGAACTACCAGCAGATTGTCCTAGAAAAGGTGGGAAAATTAAATTTCCTGCTCCGAAAAATAATGAAAAAAGCATTAAGCTTACAAGTACTAAATCTTTTTTTGATAAATTGTTCATTTATAAACGCCTCCAATTTGTTTTCTAATTTTAAATCATCTAAATTCTATGTCGCTTTCAATAATATCCATATAAAATTCCCCCTTTTTTGTACATAAAAATACCTCGGCCCTAATAAAAGGGACGAGGTTTAATCGCGTTACCACCCTAATTCTACAAATATATTTTTATGATTACTAAAAGTATATTTGTAGCTCTCATTAAACACGTACTATATAATACGCTTTTCCTATAACGGGGAAATTCCGATAAAGTTTACTGAAAATAAATTTGTTCAACTTTACTTCTCGGAGATGATTTTCAGTAGTATATTGAACATTGGTTTTCAGCAAAATACCAACTCTCTGGGGAACAATTATAAAACTTACTTTTTCTCTTCATCGAATTTATATATATAATATACCTAAAAAAAATAGTTGTCAATTAATTTTGTAAATTTAAAAAAGTTTATTAATTTCGACATATTATTTATTAAAATAGACGTTAGTATAATGTTATAGGAATGATTTAACTATAAATAACAAAATTGTAAGAAAAACTGTAACAAAAATTTAATATTTATAGGATATACTTAAGAGAGGATATTATTTTAAAATACGAGGAAGGATTAATAAAAAATATGAAGAAAAATTTAAGTAAAACTAAATCTTTGTTACAATATATATTTTTAATTTTGTTAGCAGGATTAACTATATACTTGGTTTCTAAAAATTTAGATATTACGATGCTTAAAAGTGTAATAAAAATGGTAGATAAAAAATTTATATTACTTGGGATAGTATCGGTAGTATTTTATATAATGCTTGAAGCAATAGTACTTAGAATAATAATTGATAGTATATACAAGGTTAAAGTAAGATTTTTAGGATTTAAATTAGCTTCAATGGGATTTTATTATAATCTAGTAACTCCTTTTGCATCAGGAAGTCAGCCTATGCAAGTATATATATTAAATAAATTTAAAATGCCATTAGGAAAAGCTACTGCTGTAGTTACAAATAAATCTATTATATATCAACTGGTAGTAACTTTATATTGTACAGTACTAGCAATTACTAACATGGGAATATTAAAAAAACAAATGCCGGTTATAATACCTTTTATATATTTAGGAATAGCAATTAATATGTTTACATTAGTAATAGTGGCATTAATTGTTTTAAATCCTGTTAAAATTAAAAAATTTAGTAAATTTTTCATAAAGCATGCTTCTAAAGTAAAAGTGCTTAGATTCTTAGAAAATAAATTAAACAATATAGAACATTTTATAGATGAATATAGTGAATCTATAGGTATGTTTGCTAAAAATAAAAAAATTCTAGCTACAACGATTTTAATAACAGTAATTCAACTGAGTGCTTACTTTAGTATATCTTTTTGGGTATATAAAGCATTTAACTTAGATGGATATAGTTATTTATATTTATTAACATTACAAACATTTTTATATATGGCAATTTCACCAATACCAACACCAGGAAATATAGGTGCAAATGAAATAGCATTTTTAACAATATTTAAGAGTGTATTTCCAAAACCTCTTATGGGGTATGCAGTATTTTTATATGGAGGATTTGTATACTATTTAATTTTAATAGGTAGTGGTATTTTAACAGTGATAACTCATTATAGGATGAAACATCTAAAAAATGAAAATAAACAATTAATATCTTAATTAAAAAGGGCTGTCTCAAAAATTAAATTTTAAAATGGACCCTTTGTCAAGGACATTAAAAAAAGAGGGTCATTAAGAAACTTAAAAAAGCTGATTCCTATATTGTGTAGGAGTCAGCTTTTTTAAGTTCCACTGACATCGGTCATTATTATAATAATCCATATAGTCATCTA
>NZ_NOJZ02000001.1 GCF_002251085.2 Romboutsia maritimum
AAAATATATGAAAACGATAAACTCGAATTCGAGTTTATCGTTTTCATATATTTTTATTAAATATTTTATTTTATTTTTTGAAGTATCTATTTAATAAACCTAAAAAAGCTTTTCCATGTCTAGCTTCATCTTTACACATTTCATGTACTGTATCATGAACTGCATCTAACCCTAATTCTTTTGCTTTTTTTGCTAACTTTAATTTTCCCTCAGCAGCTCCATACTCAGCTTCTACTCTTGCCTTTAAATTTTGTCTTGTGTCAGGTTCTACTACTTCTCCTAATATTTCTGCAAATTTAGATGCATGTTCTGCTTCTTCATATGCAATTCTCGTATACGCTTCAGCAACCTCTGGATATCCGTCTCTATCTGCTTGACGTGACATAGCTAAATACATTCCCACTTCTGTACATTCACCTATAAAATTAGCTCTTAATCCTTCTACAATCTCCTCATCTAAGCCTTTACCTATTCCTATTCTATGCTCATCTGCCCAAGTCATTTCCCCTTTGACTTCTTCAAATTTTTCAGGTCCAACTTTACAAACTGGGCATTGTTCAGGTGGCTCATCTCCTTCATAAATATATCCACACACTGTACATACAAATTTTTTCATACAAATTCCTCCTAAAATATTTTCATTTTATAATATGTAATATTATTTAATTTAACATATAATTTAAACCAAATATAAGAATACTATATACTAAAACTACATATTTATAGTATACCTGTGCTTATTTTATTTATTCGCACATACTTTTATTGTTTACTATTTTTTTTATTATGTATATTTTAGTATTTATTTTTAAACAATATATTTATCTAATCGTATTACAAAGGAGGATTTATAATAATGGGATTTATTAGTACTTTTTTTACTGCATTTGCACTTTCTATGGATGCTTTTGCTGTTTCTGTAACTAAAGGAATTACACTAAAAAAAATAAATTTAAATGTGTCTACTAAAATAGCTTTCTTTTTTGGATTATTTCAAGGAGTTATGCCTTTAATTGGTTGGGTTATTGGTATAAAATTTGAGTCCTACATAAAATCTGTTGATCATTGGATTGCATTTTTTCTTCTAAGCTTTATTGGTCTAAAAATGATATTTGAAGCCAAAGAAGAAGATAATAATGATGAACGTTCTACAAATCTTAGTAATAAGGAGTTATTTATTTTATCTATCGCTACTAGTATAGATGCTTTGGCAGTTGGCATTAGTTTTGCATTTTTAAATATAAATATTCTACCTGTATCTTTATCTATTGGAATAGTTACCTTTATTGTATGCTTTATTGGTGTTTTTATTGGTAAAAGTATAGGTCCTATTTTTAAAAATTATGCACAAATTATAGGAGGTATTATACTAATTTTGATTGGCATCAATATATTAAATGAACATACAGGTATTATATTTAACATATTTTATTAAAAAAGTACTGATTCAAATTATAAAAATTTCATTTGAATCAGTACTTTTGATTTCTATTTTATAAGTCTATTTTTTAGTATTTCAAATTCTTCTTTATTAATTAAGTTTAAATCTAATAAATTTTTTAATTTAAATAATTCATCTACTATATTAAAATTATATTCTATATTAGAATTTATATTTTTTATATTTAATGTTTTATCTTCTTTTACAAAAGTATTTTTTAGTAAAAATTCACGTTTACTAAACATAATATCTTCACTATTTATTATATTTACTTCTTTTACATGTATTTTTTTATCATATGCTCTTGTACTTTGAGTTCTTATTAATTTATCTAGATAATCTTTTATCATCAATCCATTTTTCAAACTTAAATTTTCATTTTCATAAAATTCATTTATTGTATCTTTTAAAATACGTTCTGCTCCATTATCTAATAAAAATCCTTTTTTTAATATTAAATTTACAGCAATATTAAATAATTCTTCTCTTGTATAATCCTCAAAATCTAACCATATAGGAAATCTATAATTTAAAGATGGATTAGATAAAACTAACTCTTTGACTTTACTTATACTTCCAGATAATACTATAACTATTCTATTTTTATTATTATCTATAAATTTTATTAAAGATGCTATAGTTTCTTTACAATTAATATCATTTAATAATAGATGTACTTTATCAATTAATAAAATCTTTCCGATAGATTTATTTAAAATATCTTCTAACTTTATACCATTATTAAGCAATGTTATAAGTTCCATTGTATCAAGTTCCACCATACTTTTAGCTTTCACGATTCCCATACTATAATACATTTCTGATAATATATTTAAAATAGTTTTTTTACCTGTCCCAATTTCTCCGGTAAATACCATATTCATATATTTATTTATATCACTTCTAATACCTATTTTTTCTCTTTTTTCTTTAGTTTTTATTAATTTATACTGATTTCTTAAGAAATTTTTATTTTTTTCATTTCCTACTAATTTGTTTAATTTATTTTCTAAATTAAACTCATTTCCATACTCATAAACATTTATAGATTCTACATCTGTTGTATTTATTAAATTCATCTCATATACACTTATATCATTTTCTGCAATTCTTATACTTTGGTTTCTAATTAGATTTTCTACATAGTTCCTAACCATTCTTCCATTTCCAGATTGAGAATCAGATTTTTCATAAATATCTATAAAATTCTTTTTTAGTGAAGAATTTGCATTTTTAGATAATCCAAATCCCTTTGACTCAATTAATTTTATTGCCATTTCTAATAATTCATTTGGGTTGTAGTCTTCAAAATTAGTCCATAAAGGAAATCTTGATCTTAACCCAATATTAACATCAAAGAAATCTTCCATTTCATTTTCATATCCTGCAAGTATTACTATAACTTCTTTTGAGTAATCTTCTATTAGTTTAAGTAACGTCTCAACAGCTTCCCTTCCTAATGAATCATTAGCAAGTGTATACGCTTCATCTATAAATAAAATTCCTCCGATTGCTTCTTTAAATTTTATTTCTGTTTTTTTAGCAGTTTCACCTTTTATATCCGATACAAAGCTAGATCTATCAGTTTCTATTAATTGACCAACCTTCAAAAGGCCCATGCTATTTAGCATTTCTCCAACTAATCTAGCTACACTAGTCTTGCCTGTACCTGGATTTCCTGTAAAGACCATATTTAAATTTTGGTCTATCTTAGTTTCTATTCCTACTGCTTTTCTTTTTTCCTGAGCAACTATTAACTTATATTGATTTCTTAGTAGTTTTTTAACTTCTTCTAATCCTATAATTTCACTTAACTTTTCTTCTAAATCAAACTTAGCTTTAACCTTGAAGTTAAAGTTATCTCTTTCTAATAAATCAATTTGTTTATCACTATTTGTAAGATATTTTTTAGAGGCATCCATTATTGCATTTTCAACTATATTTCTTACGAATCTCGCATTTCCTAAGTCATTTTTACCTATAATTTGATTTTTAGCAAACAAATCAATTAAATCTTTTTTTACATTATTAGCAATTCTATACCCTTTTGATTTTGCAATATTTACAGCTATCTCATACATCTCTTCTGGATTATAATCTTCAAAACGTATTATGTTAGGAAATCTTGATTTTAAGCCTGGATTGAAACTTAAAAAATTATTCATATCATTTTCATATCCTGCAAGTATTACTACTAAGTTGTCTCTATTATCCTCGACTCCTTTTAATAGTGCATCTACAATTTCTTTTCCTAATTTATCATCGTCACTTTCACATAACGAATATGCTTCATCTATAAATAAAACTCCTCCTAATGCTGAATTTATTATGTCATTAGTTTTTTTAGCAGTATCATTTGCATTTTCAGATACAAAATCTGCTTTACTAACTTCTCTATAAGCTCCAGTAGATAATACCCCTAAAGCATTTAAATATTCAAATGTTATCCTTGCTGCATTAGTTTTTCCTGTTCCTGCATTTCCTGCAAAAATCATGTTCATAGATATATTAGAAGTTTTTAATCCTAATCGCTCTCTTATCTTCTGAACTTTGTAATTATTTTTTACATTAGATATAAAATTTTTCAAATCTTTCATGCCTATTATTGAATTCAACTTATATTTTGCTTCTTCTAATGTTGGTGTTGAATAATTACTTAGTCCAAATAAACCTTTATCCGTTTTACAATATATTTCATCATTTTCTACATATATAATAATTTTATTTTTAAATTGAACGCCTTCTACTCTTACTAAATTTCTAATTGGTTTATCTAGTTTGTACGATACATATTCATATATTCCAAAGCTACTATCTTCTTTGTAACTAGTTTGTAAAAATTCGCAAATTCCAGAATATTGATTTTCTCCTTCATTTTGGTTTATATCAAGAACAATATCTATATTTAATTCTTGCTTTATTTTCTCAATTACTTCTAATACTGATTTTTTTACTACTAAATTTCTTTCTTCTATATTTAAATTTTTAGTATGTAAAATTTTATCTAATTTATTTTCATTATATATACTAAATACTTCATTTTTATTTATATTTTTATCATTTGATGTAAATACATAAAATTTATTTTTACATATTAAATTATCTATTGAATTCTTATTTTTATCATCTGATTCTAATAAAAATTTATTTTTTATAATATAATTTTTATCTAAATCTAAATGTTTATTTGGAGAAATTTCAGATAATATTTTTAATATTTCATCATTTGCCTCTTCTATATTTTTAAATAACAAACATTCTGATGAACTACCAAGACTATAATATAAATCTGTTAAAAAAGCATTATATCCTAAGTTAAAATTATATGACCCCAAATTTATTTCATCTATTTTACCGCTTTCTATTAAATTATTTTTTTCTAAATTTTCAAAAACTAATCTTACACTTGTTTTTTTAGATGTATCCTTTTCTCCTATTAAGAACAAATTTCCTTTTTCCCCTTTTGAAAATTTATCCTCAAAATATCCACATAAACTACTTATGAATTCACTCTGACCTATTAAGTTTTTATTTAATACCTTTTCTATTAAAGAAAATTTTTCTTTTAGTTCAAAATCTTTAGTATTCATTTTTCGTCACCTCTTTATAAATTAGCCCTTTTTAATAAATCCATTATTTTTATTATCTTTTATTTTTTCTTTTATATTTGAATTTTTTTTAATATATATCCTATTATATCTAAAAGTGTCACCTTAATAAAGATAAGTTTAAATTATATCTTATTATTTTATTTAATATTTTTAATTTATCAACAATTCTTTTTTTTATACTAATTATAAATTTATTATTTATCTATAAAAATTTTTTCAAATGCACAAAATACATATACTATAGTAATTTTAATTAACGTATTTTTGATTCTTTTTGTAAAATCATGGAGGTGTTTCAACTTGAAAAATATATTTAAAATATACAAAAAGGATTTTAAAGACATATTTAGCAATTATACAGTATTGTTAATAATCGGAGGTCTTACCATTTTACCATCTCTTTATGGTTGGTTTAATATTAAAGCTTCTTGGGACCCATATGGAAATACAGGTAATATAAATGTTGCTTTTGTCAATAACGATGAAGGAGCCCAAGTATTCGATAAAAATATCAATATTGGAGATAAATTAGTTGATAAACTCAAGGATAATACTTCATTAGGTTGGAATTTTGTTGATGAAAAGACTGCTCTTAAAGGTGTAGAAAATGGTACATATTATGCTTATATCGAAATACCTAAAACCTTTTCAAAAAATTTAACTTCAATAGCTACAAGTAATATAAAAAAAGGAGAAATAATTTATAAAGTTAATCAAAAAATAAATGCTATAGCTCCTAAAATTACAGATAAAGGTGCTTCTACAATTCAACTACAAATTAATCAGACAGTTTCTAAAACTGTAGGTGAAATATTATCAGAAGTATTCAACGAACTAGGCTTGAAGTTAGAACAAGGTTTGCCTAAATTAGTAAGTATAGAGAATTCTCTTGTTGAAGTACAAGGTAAATTTTCTAAAATAGATGAAACTGTAAATTTAGTATCTGATATTAATACAAGATTAGCAGATATTATCAAAACTATTCAACAAGATATTCCCTCTTTACAAAAAACATTAGCTAACTCTAAAAATTTATCTAGTGATGTTAAATTATTTTTAAAAGATACAAAAAATAGTTTAAATAAAATATCACCTATTATAAAAGAAGATTTACTTATAATATCAAATGTTTCTTCATCTGCACATGATATTACACAAAATTTAATAGATGCAATAAACAAAGGTAGTGATAGTGCTTCTATTCTAGTAGACAGTTTATATTCTAAACTTTCTACTTTATCATCTATGAATAAAACTGTAACTGATTTTTTATATAAATTAGATGAAATTACGATGACACATCCTTTCAAAGGTGTACTTAGTCAGCTTCAAACTATTAATACTAAATTAGACGTTGCACTTAATAAATTAAATGAAATAGCTTCTGATATAGAAAATAACCAAAAACCTTCAATAAATAGTTTAAATAATCTTTTAAAATTATTTAATGATGTAAATATTATTTCCTCAAATATATTAGATAATTTTGACTTAAAAATATCTAATCCAATTAATAATATATTTGAAGAAAGTTTTGTAGTTGTTAATAATATCATTGATGTTTTAAAAAAAGCTGAAGCTAAACTTCCTGAGGTCGAGGATATACTAGCTAAATCTATTGTATTGTCTAAAAAGGCCAATGAAGGTGTCAACTATATAAAGGAAAATTTGCCTATAGCTAAATCTATAATAAATGATTTAGTTAATGCTATATCTAAAGTAAATGATAATAAAGAAGTTAATGATTTAATATCATTACTTAAAAATAATGTAACAAAACAATCTGATTTTCTAGAACAACCTGTTGATTTAGTGACAGAATCATTATATCCAATTGCTAATTATGGATCTGCTATGACACCATTTTATACTGCACTTTCTTTATGGGTAGGTATTCTTTTGTTAATGTCTCTTATTTCTACAGAAGTGCATGGAGAATTTAAACCTTTAGAAGTGTATTTTGGTAGAGGTCTTACTGTATTAAGCTTAGCTTTGTTACAAGCTCTTATAGCGAGTGTTGGATGTATTGTATTACTAGGTGTTTCTCTTAAAAACCCAATTTTATTTGTTTTACTATCATTATTTGCAGGTATAGTATTTACTTCTATTGTTTATTCAGCTGTATCATTACTTGGAAATGTAGGTAAGGCTTTTGGTGTTATCTTGTTAGTAATACAAGTTGCAGGTTCTGGCGGAACTTTTCCTATAGAAATTACCCCAGAATTTTTCCAAAAAATAAATCCATTTTTGCCTTTCACTTATGCTATTGGTGCACTTCGTGAAACTGTAGGTGGAATATATCAACCTAATTTAACAAAAGATATAATTGTTCTTTTAATATTCTTAATCGTATCTATAATTATAGCTACAATATTAAAAGCTCCAATATTAAAAGCTACTGCTAAATTTAGAGCAAAATTTAAAGAAAGTAAACTAATTGGTCATTAATTGTATACAAAAAAGCCATGAAAATTTTATATTTCATGGCTTTTTATTAAATCATTTATATACTTTCTTGATTAATGTTTTTAGTTATGGTTTTTCATTTACTATTTTACATAATATCGTTTGATTATTTTCAATTACTTTATATTTCAGAAAAGGTCAACTTTTATTAGATTTACCTAATTTAAGTTGACCTTTTTATAACTTTTTATTTATTTAAGTTCATTATCTTTATAAAGTTCATATTTATCATAATATCCTTCTTTATACTGCTCTTTATCTATCTCTGCATTTTCTTTATTATCTTGTACATTATTTAAATGCTGTTTCATCTCTTCTTTTTCTACATGTGGACAATTATCCTGATTAATTCTTCTTGAATTAAATTCTTCAACTTTTTCTTCTAATTCATCATCCTCATTATCTTCTTTATAATTTTCTCCATAATTATAATCGTACATATTGTACTCATTATCTAAATAATTATAATCATCTTTATTTTTTTTATGATTTTGTATTGCTTTATACGAGAAATAAATTCCTGCTCCCGCTAAAATTGTTCCTCCGTATATCATTGCTTTTTTTCCTTTTTGTGGAACTACATTTTTTGGAACTTGTTTTTTTATTAGATATTTTAACATAGAACTTCTCCTTCCTAATTGTCATATCTTATATAAATAGTATTTGTATTATTTAAATAAAAATTATACTATTTTGAAATTACATTATTTGCTATTTATAACAATTAAGGAGGTGTCTTTAATGGATGGTAATTTAATAAATATACTTGCTAGTTTAATAACAGCAGTAATAAGTGTTGGCGGTGTATATTTAATAAAATTTCTAGGAAATAAAATAGGAAATGAGAAATTAAAAAATTATTATATACTTGCTAAAACTATAGTAATGTCTATAGAGCAACTAAATCCTCAATTGGATGGTTTGGATAAGAAAGATTTAGCTATAAATAAGATAGTAGAATTAAGTGGAAATAAAATTAAACCAGAAGAAGCTGAAACATTAATAGAAGCTGCAGTTTATGAAGTTAAAAAAATACTTCTAGAAAATATTAAATAATTTAAATTTTATATGTAATCTATGATTGGTATGAAAATATAAACTTATATTTTCATACTTTCTATAGATTACTTTATTTAATTAAAATAGTCGTAAAAAAGATACTTTATAAATAATTATATTAATATTCAATTCATACTGTTATACTATATATATAACACTTATCATTTAAAGTACAATTTGGAGGTGATTTAATGATTTTAAACTTAGACTTTAATAGTGATAAATCTATATATTTACAAATTACAGAAGAAATAACAAAGGCAATAGCTAAAGGAGATTTAAAAATAAACGAATCTCTTCCTTCTGTTAGAAATATGGCCGAGTACATTGGAGTTAACCTTCATACAGTTAATAAAGCTTATAATGAATTAAAAAGTGAAGGTTTTTTAAACATCGATAGAAGAAAAGGTGCTATAGTTGCAAATTTACCATTAAGTGAAGATAATAAAACAAAAAACAAATGTATGGAAGATTTAGAACTTTTAATAGCAAAATGTTACTTATCTGGTATGAATAAAGAAGAATTTATAAAATTAAGTAGTAAATTATTTAAATTATATGGGGTGAATTATTATGAGTAAAACTGCAAGTTTATTGTTATTATTACCTAATCTTATTATTATTTATTTATTATTTTACAATATGCAATTTTTTACTGGTAAAAAACAATTTTATGGTGTTTCTATAAAAAAAGATTATATTGATATAAAAGAATTCAAAAATTTAGATAAGAGATTTAAATCTCTTAATACACTCGGGTTCATAATTATCATTCTTTCTTCTTTAATTTTAATATACAAATTTGAGAAAGTAGCATTTGCATCATCTTTCCCAATACTAATGTACATAACCTATAACTTCTTTATTTATGTAAACACTCATAATAAAGTAAAACTTTTAAAACATAAACTATTATCTACTGAAACTAAAGTAGACTTTGAAATTTCTACTAAATCAGTTGTAGATGTTACTTTTTTAAATGAAAGAAATACTATTTTAAAAAAATTTAAATTTATTTATTTAATACCAAATTTTATACTTTTTATATTTTGTTTATTTGCTATGACAAAATATAATAATATATCTAATAGTATTCCTATACACTGGTCTTTATTTGGTATTGCTGATAATTTTATAGAAAAATCTATTTCTAATGTATCACTAATTATAGGTTCTTTATTTTTAATAAATATAGTAATTTCTGTATTAGGATTTAATTCTATAAAATCTAGAATAAAAATAGATACTGAAAATATAACTGAAAGTAGATTGGAAAGTCTTAAGTATTTAAATAAAATAGGTTTTACTTTTTTAGTTCTATTGATTTCTATATTTATTATGAGTGTAAATATTATAGCTTCTATTATCTTTAATTTAAATTTAAACACTATAGTTTCTATTTTATCGACTTTACTTATGTTTATTTCTTCAATTTATTTAATAATAATTTTTATAAAGTCTCCAAATTTAAAATCAACATCTTCTTTTTCTCCAGATGATGATGAAAAATATTGGATATGGGGAAGTATTTATAATAATCCTAACGATCCATCATTTATGGTTCAAAAAAAATTTGGAATTGGCTGGACAATAAATTTAGCTACTTCCCTAGGTAAAGTTTTCTTTATAATCACTGGTGCTTTACTTATTTGGGCAGTGTTTATAACATTTCAAACTCTATTTATTTAGTTTTAGAGAATATCTTTAACTTATTAAAATGAATTGCCTCAAAATAAAATTTTGTGATTAATATAGCGCTTGGGATGAGTATAAATTCTCATCCCTTCGCTAAGTTATTTTACAAAATCCTTATATTTTTGAGTAAAATACTTGATTATTTTATTTAATTTTATTTGTTAATTTAACTTTGATAATTTAATCTCTTTAAAGAAAGATTTACTACTTTAAAGAGAAATAATCCTGCAATTAAATTTATTAATGTAGCTGGTACTACTGCTGCCATAAATAATGCTATAAATGCCCCTGGAAGTCCTACTAGTAGTTGTGCTGATAATAAGAATACTGTTCCACTTATAATAGTTCCTACTGGGAATATTATTGTAGCTACTATAACATCCTGTCTTTTTTTATTTAACTTTTTAATAACTGGTAACTTATATGTTAAATAAATCATTAAATATATTAAATTAGTTGTAATAATTTTATCAACTACATTAGGTACCTGACCTGCTGGAAATTTTGTAGTTAATGCAGCAAATATTCCTGTAACTAAACCTGCAACTAATGATGTTTTATAATCTCCTTTGTTTAATATCATTATAGTAAATAGCATCAAAATAGCCATATCTGGTTGTATAGGAAGTCCTATCGCTGGTGTGAGCTGATGTAATAGTAATCCCATTGCTAAAAGTAATGAATTTAGAACTAATTTTTTTGTATTTGTTTTCGTTTTCATAATAATTCCTCCGATTTTTTATTAATTTAAAGTACTTTTTATAAATCCAATTTTCTACATTATCTTTTCTAGATTCATACTTTCATAACATTACTAATCACCTCCTAATTACATATATTTTGATTGCTTTTAATTTAAATTTTTGCAATAAAAAAACTCCGCCCTAATTTAATAGGACGGAGATTATCCGCGTTGCCACCTAAATTATATATAGTAAATAAACATATAAAATAAATACTATATATCACTTATATTCAGGTACTATCATACCCTATTCGCTATAACGTGCGACTCACGGTAAAGTCTACTCTCATAATTATGATTTCAATTTACTCCTCTAAGGTCCATTCACTAAACTCTTTCTTGCTAAGATTCCACCATCCTCAGCTCTCTATTTTGAAACTAAACTTAGCTACTCTTCCTTTTCACAGGATTTTAAATTTATTAATTTTATAATATTCTATAATTTATAAAATGTCAACTATTTTAAATGATATATTTTTTATTATTATATTCTTTAAATATAACTTTGTTACAAGTTTTTAATTTATATTGTTTTAAATGGATTTAAGTTTATATTACTTTTTATGACCTCAATTTCATCTATAGTATCTAAAAATCTTTTCATAACGTCTTTGAATATATCCTCTGTATCAAAATGTCCACAATCAATTATATTCATACCTATATCTAAAGCATCTTGGGCATCATGATACTTTACATCTCCCGTTATAATTACCTGTGCACCTTGTCTTTTAGCTTTCTTAACCATATCCGCTCCTGAGCCTGTTACAACAGCCACTTTATTTATTTCATTGTCAAAATTTCCAACAATTCTTATATAATCCATTTTTAATTTTTCTTTTATATTATTTGACAACTTTTCTAATGTAATATTTTGTTTTAACTTGCTAAGTCTACCTAATCCTACACTTTGTCCTTTATTTTCAAGTCTGTATATATCATATGCCACTTCTTCATAAGGATGAGCTTTTAACATACTACTTATAACTCCTCCTAAAATATTTTGAGGAACTATAGTTTCAATTTTAATTTCATTTACTTTTTCAACCTGTCCATTTACACCTATAAATGGACTTGATCCATCTAAAGGCTTAAATGTACCTATCCCTTCACAATTAAATGTACAGTGGCTATAATTACCTATATGACCCGCTCCAGCATTTGCTAAAGCTTTTCTTAGATTCTCAGCATGAGTAGTAGGTACATATACCACTATTTTATATAAAGTTTCTATGTTTGTTATATCTAGAATCTTAGTATCTTCAAATCCCATAATTTCCATGAAATAATCATTAAGTCCATCAAACGCTATGTCAAAATTTGTATGCATAGAATATAAAGCCACATCATTTTTTATAAGTTTATGTATTAATTTGCCTTTTAAATCTGATGTATTTACTTTATTTATTTTTTTAAATATAAATGGATGATGGGTTATAATTAAATCTATATTGTTTTTTATAGCTTCTTCTATTACCTTTTCATTAGCTTCAAGAACAACTAATACCCTTTTTATATCCATTTCATAATCTCCAACTAAAAGTCCTACATTATCCCAATCATATGCAAGACTTAAAGGATATTTTAATTCAATTTTTTTAATAAGACTTTTTAATTTCATTTTTCTCAGCCCCTTAATAAGATTATTTTATTAGATTTTCTAGTTTTTTTATTGAAGAAAGACTTGCTTGTCTTTTTTGTTCTATGACTTCTCCACTTTTACCTTCTATTTTATTTAGTATAGATTTATACATATGTATTTTTTTATTTATAAATTCTTCTAATAAAGGATCTTTATTTTCTATTAATTTTTTTCCTACTTCTAAATAAATTTCATCTTCTATATTAGTAATGTTACCAGTATATTTAGCAATTATTATCTCATATATTCTAAAATCTTCTTTTACTAATACTTCATCTAATATCTCAAATCCATTTTTATATAAATAACGTCTAAGTTCATCTTGTGCTTGCATTGGTTGAAGTATTAACTTATCTACAGTATGTGCAACCTCAAGTTTAGCTTCTAATAACTGGCTTATTAATATACCACCCATACCAGCTATTATAACTTCATCAACTTCACCTTGTTCTAATACTTCTATTCCTGAACCTAATCTCAAGTCTACGTTATCTAATAAATTGTTATATTTAACTTCTTTTTTTGCATTATCAAGTGGTCCCTTATTTACATCCGCCAATATAGCATATGATACGTGAGCTTTATTTAATAAATAAACTGGTATATATCCATGATCTGTTCCTATGTCTGCTATTTTTTTATCTTTAGTTACTAACGATGCTATTTTTAATAATCTGTCTGTTAATTTCAAAATAATTTCATCCTTTCTTTACTTTATAAATAAATATAAATTGTTTAAATTTAAAAAATCGCCTTATATTTTAAGGCGAATTTTTGTATTATATGAACTCTAATCTAAATAATCTCTAAGTTTCTTAGATCTACTTGGATGTCTTAATTTTCTTAAAGCCTTAGCTTCTATTTGTCTTATTCTCTCTCTAGTTACATCAAACTCTTTTCCTACTTCTTCAAGAGTTCTAGCTCTTCCATCTTCAAGACCAAATCTTAATTTAAGTACTTTTTGTTCTCTTTCATTTAATGACCCAAGTACATCTTCTATTTGTTCTTTTAATAAAGAATATGCTGCTGCTTCTGCTGGAGCAGGTGCATCATCATCTGGAATAAAGTCTCCTAAATGACTATCTTCTTCTTCACCTATTGGAGTTTCTAAAGATACAGGATCTTGAGCTATTTTCATAATTTCTCTAACTTTATCTTCCGTCATTTCCATTTCTTTAGCTATTTCCTCTGGCTTTGGATCTCTTCCTAATTCTTGAAGTAATTGTCTTGACACTCTTATTAATTTGTTTATTGTTTCAACCATATGAACAGGTATTCTTATAGTTCTTGCTTGGTCTGCTATAGCACGAGTTATAGCTTGTCTAATCCACCATGTAGCATATGTACTAAATTTGTATCCCTTAGTATAATCAAATTTTTCAACAGCTTTTATCAGACCTAAATTTCCTTCTTGTATTAAGTCTAAGAAAAGCATACCTCTACCTACATATCTTTTAGCAATACTTACAACTAATCTTAGATTTGCCTCTACAAGTCTTTGCTTCGCTATTTCATCGCCCTCATGCATTCTTTTAGCTAATTCAACTTCTTCATGTGGTTTAAGTAGAGGAATTTTTCCTATTTCTTTTAAGTACATTCTAACTGGGTCATCTATACTTATTCCTTTTGGTAAAGATAAATCTATAGCTTCTATTTCTACAGTACCGTCCTTAGATATTTCATCTTCTGTTCCTTCATCAAGGCTATCTACATCTAACTCATCATCACTTGCTGAAAAATCTTCACTTGCTTTATCTTCTTTATTGTCTATTACTTCAATTCCTAGATTACCTAGTGTTTCATAAAGATTTTCAACCTTATCTTTATCTAAATCTGTTTCTGAAAAAGCTTCCATTATTTCAGCAAGGGTAAGAGATCCTTGCTTTTTTCCTTTTTCTATTAAACTCTTAGCCGTTATCCTTTTTGATTCTCTTTTGTTTGTTTTATTTTCCACACTCAAACCTCCCTTCTTTATAAGCTTTGTAACATTTTTCTCATTTCTACTATTTTTAAAGCTATTTCCATAATTTTCACATCTACCTCTTTCGTGTCTGTATTGTTTTTTTTGTTATTTTCAATATTTCTTTGTTCATCTAACAATCTATTAATATTTTCTTGAAGTTTATTCTTTTTTACACTTTTTATTACTTCATCTATACTTTTTATATTCTCAAAATTTATACCCTCTAAAGAAATTTTAGTTAAATCTTTCAAATATTCTTCGGATATGTTTAAACTTTTTATTTTGTCAATAGTTATTTTGTCCAATTCTTGATTTTTAATTATGCAATTTAAAATTTCTTTACTATCATTTGATGAAAAATCTGAATTGTCAACCTTTAATAAAGCTATTTCTCTTAATTTTTTACTTTCTAACATAATTTTTATAAGAGTTTCTTCCACAAACTGTTTTCCTTTTGTTATAGCTTTTGGCTTTTCTATTACTTTCTTTTCGTTATATTTAATTTGTTTATTGCTAGTATAGTCTTTATTATAATGCTTACCATATATTTCCTTTTTTATAGATTCGGTACTAATACCTATTTCTTTACTCAAATATTTAGTATAGTAATCAATTTCCACAGGACTTTTTAGCTTTTTGATTATTTTCGAAGCTTCTTTTGCTAATTTTACTCTATCTTCATCTTTTTCCATACTAAATTTATCTTTAAGTCTATCTATTTTGTATTTTATATAATGTGTAGAAACATCCATTTCTTTCTTGTATTCGCTTAATCCATATTTTCTAACAAATTCATCTGGATCTTTACAGTCTTTTAAATTTAATACTCTTACACTAATATCTAACTTTGTAAGTATTTCTATAGCTCTTAAAGTAGCTTTTATACCTGCTTCATCAGAATCATAAGATATAATAGCAGTATCTACATATCTCTTTATTAAAATTCCTTGTTGCTCTGTCAAGGCTGTCCCTAGAGTAGCTACTACATTTTTTATACCATATTGATGAAGTGATATTAAATCCATATAACCTTCAACTAATACTATAGTCCTATTTTCTATATGTTTTCTTGAAAAATTCAAACCATAAAGATTTTGTCTTTTATTAAAAATTAATGTATCAGGAGAATTTAGATATTTCGGTAAAGAATCATCCAAAACCCTTCCCCCAAATCCAATTACATTTCCTCTATAATCAAAAATAGGAAACATCACTCTGTTTCTAAATCTATCATAAAATTTATTGCTATCAATTTTATGTGTGATTAGTCCAGATTCTACTAAATCTTTTTTTTCATAACCCTTAGATATCAAATAATCCATAAGTGAATTCCAAGAATCTAACGAAAAACCTAGTCCAAATTTTTTAATAGTCTTATCGTCAAGTCCTCTACTTCTAAGATATTCATATCCAAAATTTTTACAGCTAGTTAAATTAGAGAAATAGAATCTAGCAGCTTCTACGTGTATATCTTGAAATTTTTTAGCATTTTCTATTTTTAGCCTAGTTTCTTCATTCATATTAGTATTAATTTCTATACCACATTTATTGGCTAATAACTTTACAGCATCCATAAACTCTAAATTTTCAATTTTCATTACAAAGTTAATTACATCTCCACCTTCACCACATCCAAAACACTTGTATATTTGTTTTGATGTATTAATATAGAAAGAAGGTGTCTTTTCCCCATGAAAAGGACATAATCCCTTATAATTACTTCCTGATGGCTGTATATTTATATATTGTGATATAATACTTGAAATATCACATCTTGATTTAACTTCTTCTATAACATCTTTTATATCATTCATATTATCACCTTCTGGTGTAATTTTTGTCTTAACATTTCTATTTTACATTATATTATAAATTTGTCAAATGCTCATTATACAGAATTCGACTTTTTTTGTTGATATCCTTCTTTAAATTAAAATTTTTTATTGTTTTCATTGTTTTTTTATTCTACAAAAAAATACTATATAATTTATATTTTTCATATTTAATATTTATTGCTAATTTAAGTTTTCCTTTTTTTATTAATTTACCCTTATTTTTTGAAATTTAAATAAATTTCATATTATCATAAAAACTTTCATTCAAATTATATTATGATTACTATATAAAAAATTCATACCTTTTCTTACTTTTTCTTTTATTTCAGATTAAAAAAGAGGCTTTTGGCCTCTTTTTTAATAAGTCTATATTGAATTCATTAAATCTTCAAATTCATCAAAGTGAAGAGATTGTATTCCATCAGATAAAGCATTTTCAGGATCTGGATGTACCTCTACCATTATTCCATCTGATCCACAAGCAAATGATGCTATTGACATCGGTTTTACTAAATATCTAACACCTGTAGCATGACTTGGATCTACTATTACTGGTAAATTTGTTTCTTTTTTTATTATCGGTACTGCTGCTAAATCTAATGTATTTCTAGTATAATCATTATACGTTCTGATTCCTCTTTCACACATTATTATTTTATGATTACCTTCTATTGCTATATATTCAGCAGCTCCAATCCATTCTCCAATAGTTGCACTTATACCCCTTTTTAACATAACAGGCTTGTCTTGCTTTCCTACTTCTGTAAGTAAGGTAAAGTTCTGCATATTTCTAGATCCTATCTGAATTATATCACTAACTTCATATAATTTTTCTAAATCTCTCGCATCCATAAGTTCTGTTATAATAGGCATATTAGTTTCTTTTTTCACTGCCTTTAATATTTCAAGTCCTTCTTCTTTTAATCCCTGAAAAGATTTCGGAGATGTTCTAGGTTTAAAAGCTCCACCTCTTAAAACATTTGCTCCTTTACTTTTTACAAACTTAGCAGTTTCTAAAAGCTGTTCATAACTTTCTATAGCACATGGTCCTGCTATTATAATTTTATCTTCTTTTACTACTATCTGTTTTTTATCTATGTTTAGATTAATTTTAATGTTGTCATTAAATAGGTTTTCTTTCATTACCTATAAGCTCCTTTACTTCTTCTCTTTCTTTATCTGATAGAGAATTTAAATGTTCTTTTATTGTTTTTCCCTCAACACATAATGTATTATTTAAATCTATAAGCGGTATAAGCACAAATGCTCTTTCTTTTATTCTAGGATGAGGAATTAACAAATCATTAGCTTCTAATATTATATCATTAAAAAATAATATATCAACATCTATAGTTCTAGGCCCCCATCTAATGATTCTTTTTCTATCTAGTTTTTGTTCAATTTCTTGACATACTTTTAATAAACTATTAGGATTTAAGTCTGTCTCAATCTCTACACACATATTTAAAAAATCTGCTTGTTCAGTATATCCCCAAGCTTTTGTTTCATAAAGCTTTGACTTTTTAACTTTAAATATATGATTATTTTGTTCTAATATTTCACAGGCTTTTGAGATATATTCTATCCTATCTCCCATATTAGTTCCTAGGCCTAAATAAGCTTTATTCATGATTTTTCTCTCTCCTTATTTCTACTCCAAAATAATCATAAATTCCATTTACAGGTGCCTCAGGTTTTTTTATTCTAACCATTATCTTTTCAACTAAATTGAATTTTTCTAATACTTCAGCTGCTATATTTTCTGCTAAAGCTTCTATAAGATTAAATCTTTTATTTTCAGCAACATCCTTTACTACATCATATACCTCAGCATAACTAACTGATTTATTCATATCATCAGTTTGTCCTGCCTCTTTAGTATCTACATAAAGTTCTATGTCTATAAAAAATTTTTGTCCTAATACACTTTCTTCTTTTAAAACTCCATGATATCCATAAAATCCTAAGTTATTCAATAATATTTTATCCATATATTGTGAACCTACCTTCTATATATAGCATCTGCCATTTTTGCTGCTTGTAAATTTTCATATACATCGTGTACTCTTACTATATCTACTCCATCCTTAACTCCTAAAACAGTTGTAGCTATAGTTCCCTCTAATCTTTCTTTTGGTTCAACATTTAATACATTCCCTATGACAGATTTTCTAGATGTTCCAAGTAATATAGGGTATCCTAAATCATTTAATTCATCTAGCCTTCTTAAAACTTCAAGGTTTTGTTCAAATGTCTTTCCAAATCCAACTCCTGGATCTAAAACAATTTTCTTCTTATCTATTCCTGCTTCTAAACCTATTTTTATACTTTCTTTTAAAAATTCTTTTATAGAATCCATAATATCTATGTCATACTCTGTACCATCTTGGTTATGCATTATACAAACATATGCATCATGTTTTGCTATTACTGAAGCCATATTTTTATCTTTTCTTAGACCCCAGACATCATTTATCATATCAGCACCTAACTCTAAAGCCTTTTGTGCTACATCAGCTTTATATGTATCTACAGATACAGGTACTTTAACTTCTTTTTTTAATCTTTCTACTACAGGTAAAACTCTTTTCATCTCTTCATTTGAATCTACAAATTTATGTCCAGGGCGAGTGGATTCTCCTCCCAAATCTATAATATCTGCACCTTGTTTTACCATTTCTTTTGCATGTTCTATTGCCTTATCTATATTTTTAAAATCTCCTCCATCAGAAAAACTATCTGGAGTTACATTTAAAATTCCCATTATATAAGTTCTTTTTCCATAATCAAACATGTTATCGCTCCTAATTTCAAATTTATCTCATATTTATAAGACTCATAGCCTCCGCTCTAGTTGACATATCAGTCTCAAATACACCTCTAACTGCTGACGTTATAGTTTTTGATCCTGGCTTTTTTACACCTCTCATAGTCATACACATATGTTCTGCTTCAACTACTACTATAACTCCATAAGGTTGTAGCTCTTTCATTATTATATCTGCTGCCTCTTTAGTAATTCTTTCTTGTAATTGAGGTCGTTTTGCCAATGTATCTATTACTCTCGCTAGTTTAGAAAGGCCTGTTAATCTTCCACCTTTAGGTATATATGCAATATGTGCTTTTCCAAAGAATGGAACTAAATGATGTTCACAACATGAATAAAAAGGAATATCTTTTACTAAAACTAATTCTTCATGTTTTTCATCTTGGAAAATAACTTTTAAATGTTCTCTTGGGTCTTTGTGTAATCCAGAATATATTTCCTCATACATTCTAGCTACTCTATCTGGAGTATTTACTAATCCTTCTCTATCTGGGTTTTCTCCTATAGCTTCTAATATATCTCTTACTGCTCTTTTTATCTTGTCTTTATCTACATTACTCATTGGTTTAACCCCCTTAACTAATATGTTATTTTTATACTTTTTCTTATATCTATATTTTTAAAAACATAGTTATAAATATTTAATAAATTTTCATATTTATAATTTTCTTGAACTAATTTTACTAAATTAAATAGTTCTTTATCTTCTTCTTTTAATTCTTTTAAAAGCTTTTTATCTTTTGGTATCCACTTATTATTTATGCTAAAGTATCCCACTATTATATCTTTTAAATATATATTCGTCAAAAACTCATACTCAAATTTTTCAAATTTATCTTTCTTTTCTAATCTAGATATTTTTGATTCGATTTCTGATTTTAATAAATATTTATTATTATCTGAAATAATTTGTGGACCTTCTAAATAAGTGTTTTTGCATAAGGTGATTATATGTGATGCTGTATTATGCTTGTCATATATTACTTTTGCATTTTTCATTTCTTTTAAGAAAAAGTATTCTTTATTTTTAATTAAATTTTTAAATCCATTTCTGGAAAAATAATTAATATCAAATTCTATCCCCTCAACTTCTTTGATTACTCTTACTTGATTTTCCCCTTGATTAACAAATACAAATATATCAATATCATTTATTTGAATGTTAGGTAAGTTAAAATCTATATTTTTACTTGACCCAACCAAGAATACAGATATTGTATTATTGTTATTTATTATTTTATCTATTTCTAATCTGAAAATTTCATTAATCTTGCTTGTCATATCTTTTCTCCACTAACCTTAATTTTTTAATTATATGCAAGTTAGTATTTTATCAAAGATTTCATTTGAGTCATCATATTTTTTTGTTTCTATTTGTGTAACTTTCATAACTCTCATAAGACTATTTGTCACAAAAACAAAATCAAAGTCTTTGATCTCAAATATTTGTATTTTTTTCTGTATTAATTTTATATTTAATTCGCCACAGATATCTAAAATCCTTTTTTTCATAGTACCGTTTAATATTGGTAACTCTTGGTGCGGTGTAAATATAGTGTTATTTTTTATAAAAAATATATTACTCATCGAACATTCTAACACCACACCATTTATATCTATGAATATTCCATCATTAAATCCTTGCTTACTTGCATAATTTTTTGTATAAATATTTTCAAAATAATTTGTCGTTTTGTGTCTATAAAGAATACTATAGCCTCTCTTTATAGGTGAAATATTTAACTTAAATCCACTTTTATAAGATTTTTCATCATATGGTATGTTTCTTACAGAGATATTATATCCTTCATCAAATACTGTTAATCTAAGTGCTTTATTGCATATTTTATTTTTATATACATATTCTACAATTTTATCTTCTATAAATTTCCTATCATAACTTATATCTAAATTTAATTCTGATATAGAATTGTATAATCTATCTATATGTAAATTTAAATCTAAAATATTTTTATCTACTCTAATAGTTTCAAATAATCCAATACCAAACTTACTTAAACTACTGTCAAAAGAAACATCACTCTTCATAATAACCTCTCAATGCTTTCATTATAGACTTTGCTTTATCTAATGTTTCTTGATATTCATCATCTGGATTTGAATCCCAAGTCATTCCTCCTCCTACTTGGAAATATACATTATCGCTTTGCTTTATAATAGTCCTAATAGCTATATTTAAATCTACATTTCCATCAAATCCTATATATCCTATGGACCCAGTATATACATTTCTTTGAGTAGGCTCTAATTCATCTATAATCTCCATAGCTCTAATTTTAGGTGCTCCTGTTATAGAACCGCCTGGAAATGTTGCTTTTATTAAATCTATTGCATCCTTGCCCTCTTCTAACTCCCCAATAACAGTAGATACCAAATGATTTACATTTGTATAAGACTCTATTACAAATAGTTCTGGTACTTTTACACTCCCTATTTTTGATATTCTACCTACATCATTTCTTTCTAAATCTACTATCATAAGCAACTCTGCTCTGTCTTTTTCACTATTTCTTAACTCTTCTTGAAGATTTAAATCTTCTTCTTTATTTTTTCCTCTAGGTCTTGTTCCTTTTATTGGTCTAGTTTCTATTTTTTTATCTATACATTTTATAAAACGTTCTGGTGAATTTGATAGTATACTAGTTTTTTCAAAATTCAAAAATGCTCCAAAAGGTGCTGGACTAAATTTTCTTAAATCTCTATACAACTCATAACTTGATAAACTTGTTTTTCCGCTAAATCTTTGAGTTAAATTAACTTGGTATATATCACCTTTTCTTATATATTCTCTAACCCTCTGAACTGAATTTTTAAATTCTTCCTTTGTAAAATTAGATTTTAACTTTGTAGACTCTACATGCTTTTCTTCATAGCAAATTGTGTTAATACCTTCTTCTTCACTTTTTTTAATTCTATTTTCAATCTCTTCTATTAAAAATATTTCATTTTCTACGTCTAAGTCGGGAGTAGCTATATAAGTCTTATTCTCTAAATGATCTATTACTACAACATAATTATATAATCCAAAATATAAATCATACACATTTGTATCATCAATTGCTGTTCTAGGAAGTCTTTCTAAATAATTCCCTAAGTCATATGATAAATACCCTACTGCTCCGCCTATAAAAGGTAGTTGAGTATTATTTTTAATTTTATATTTATCCAATTCATTTTTTAAATTATCTAATGGATTTATTTCAGTATCTTTATATTTTATTACCTTAAAAGGTTTACTACTTATAAAAGAATATCTTCCTAATTTTTCTTTGTCCATAGCACTATCTAATATAAAACTATTTTCTTCATCTTTAAATATAGTATAAATCTCGAAAGAATTTAGTTTAGTATTTATTTCTTTTATCATAATTAAATTTACATCCTTTCTCTAGCTTCGTTTATAAAGTTTCTAAGTATATCATGACCCTGCTCTGACAAAATAGCTTCTGGATGAAATTGTACTCCTTCTATCAAATAATCTTTATGTCTAATACCCATTATTTCACCTTTATTAGTAAAAGCTGTTATTTCTAATTCATCTGGTAATTTTTTTGAATCAATTATCAATGAATGATATCTTGTAACATTTAAAGGATTTTTTAAATTTTTAAATACACCTTTATTATTATGTTTTATACTATGTACCTTCCCATGAACTGGCTGATATGCTTTTACAATACTCGCACCAAATACTTGTCCTATAGTTTGATGTCCTAAACATATTCCAAGAATAGGTTTTTTTCCCTTAAAGTAATTCACTAGTTCCATACATATTCCAGCTTCTGTTGGTGAACAAGGACCTGGTGATAAAACTATAATCTCTGGGTCTAATTTTTCAATATCTTTTAATGTTATTTCATTATTCCTTTTTATTACGATTTCTTCTCCTAATTCACCTATGTACTGTACTAAATTATAAACAAATGAATCATAATTATCTATCATAAGGATCATAAAAACGCCCTCCCAAAACTTCATTTCACCTTTAATAAGATGCACACTTAAATTTTAATCGTTTATTAATAGCATAAACATAATATAAAAAAAATTTTATATATATTTTTTTTAATATATATTTTTATTATAATATTTTTATGTTTTAATTTGTAGTTTTTTTAAGTACTGTTATTTATTTTGTTGTAAATTTATTCAAATTTAAAAGGAGCTATATGCTCCTTTTTGATAATTTATATCCTACATTATAATATTTTTCTTTTTTTCCCTTTTGTTCTCTAGCTTCTAATAATTCGTTTATCTTTGTAATATAATTATTATCATCACTTAACCTTATAAGACTAGTTAGATAATATCCATCTGTGCTCTTTGGGACTTTCTTATTCATTACTAAATCAATTGCTGTTTTTGCTGCCTCAAAGTGTTTAAGATGAGTATGACCCTCTTGAAAACTTTTTTTAGTATTGTAAACTATATAGCCTTCCTTAACTTGAAATATCATAAATTCTTTTTTTTCATATATTTTATTATACATTTAATCAATCCTTCTCAAGATAGTCTTATTCTATAATATGAATTTTTTGTAAAAATGTTTTACAATAAATAAAACTTTATATTAATCTATAAATTTTATTTGAAGATATATTTATATAATAATATGTTTTTAATATATAAAATATTACTTCTAACAATATTAATTAATAAAAAAAGATACTTAATAAAAATAATAAATTTTTATTAAGTATCTTTTTTTATTAATTATCTATCAATTCTGAAACTGTAACAAATTTAAAACCTTTTTTTATCATCTCTGGAATTAGTATATCTAGTGCTTCAACTGTATTATTAGTTGCATAGTCATGTAACAATAATATATCTCCGTTTTTTGCTTTATTTATTATGGTATCTGCAATCTTAGTAGCAGGAGGATTTTGCCAATCTCTTGCGTCAACAGTCGTCCATAATATAATTTTGTAACCATGATTTTTAGCTATATTTGCTAGTTCATCTTTTTTATAACTACCATATGGTGGTCTAAATAATGTTGGTTTTTTACCAGTTAATTTTATTAGCGTTTCTTCACATTTAATTATTTCATTTTCAAGTTGAGTATTATTTAAATTACTTATATCTGGATGATTAAATGTATGATTTCCTATTTCGTGACCTTCTTCGCTAGCTCGTATTAATGGCTTTGAATACCAATTAGCATGTTTACCTGCTATAAAAAAAGTTGCTTTAACGTTATATTTTTTTAGTACATTTAAAACTTCATTGGTTTCTTTCGGGTGAGGTCCATCATCAAAAGTAAGAGCTATCATCTTTTTGTCTCTTGAACCATTTTTCACAAAAATTTCTTCTTCTACAGCCGATATGTTAAGTGTACTAAAAATAATTAAAGTTACTGTTGCTATAATAGTTAATGTCATGTATTTTTTTCTAAAAATCATATTTTAACTCCCTTTCTATACTTTTAGCTACATATAAAAATTTTGAGTATAGTATGTTTTATAATATCCACCAAAAACTACTCCAACTCCTATATCCTTATATTCCCCTAAAATATTTTTTCTATGTCCTTGAGAGTTCATCCATGCTTCATGTACATATATTGCACTTGTTTGCCCTGCTGCTATATTTTCACCTGCTGACATATATACTATTCCTTCTTTCTTCATTCTATCAAAAGGTGTTTCATTATTTTTATTTATATGATTAAAAAAATTTTTAACTTTCATATCTAAACTATGTTTTTTAGAACTTTCACTAGCTTTTTCACTATAGCTTAATGAATTTAACCTTCTTTTTTGTCTCACGCTATTAGTTAAATCCATAACTTCTAATTCAAAACATCTTTCTAGCGTTTCACTTTCTTTAGGATATATTCCATCAAATTTTTCTTCAATATCAGAACTTATAATTTGATACGAACAAACTATATTATTTTCATATATATCATAAAATATGGTCATATATTTATTATCTTTATTTATTATGTCATACTGATTTTGAGAATTAATTATATATTTAATATTTCCTTTTTTTCTATACTCTATAGGTGAAAATTTTTTTCTTACTAAATCTTGATTACTATTTAGATTTATTCCTAAATTTTCACATGAATCTATAGAGTTGCTATAAAGTGCTGCTACTTTACCATTTTCTATACCAACCATAGCAAATTTTTTAGAATATTGATTATAAACATACCAATTAAATCCATATTCACTTTCATCTATTCTTGCTGGATTACCAATTTTAGAAATAACTAATTCTACACTATCTTGTATTTTTATATTTTTAAAATTATCTATTTCTGGTTTATCATAACTTTTATTATCTCTGTTATTAATTCCTTTAATAAAATCTACATTTTTTTCATCAAATATTCTAATTTCTAATTTTTCATTAAATTTAAAATTCAAAATTACTATAAATACTATAGTAAGCACTACACAAGCTAGTTTTTTCAATATATCACTTCCCCTAATAATATTTAATTATATAAAAAGGGAGTATCTCAAAATGTTATAATTTTATTGAATAATTTATATAGTCAATAAAATTGCACTTTGAGACATTCCCTAAAATTTTAAAGAAAATATTTCTTCTAAGCTCCTATTAAATATTGATGGTTTATCAAACTTCCAAGTCCCTTCATATACAAGTTCATTATTTAAATAAAAAATTCCTTGTCCATGTTTTTTTCCATGCATAAATTCCCCCTCGTATTTTTTACCTTCTTCCCATATATAAGTTCCTTGTCCATGAATTAAATTATTTTTCCATTCTCCATCATATATTAACTTTCCATCTTTATCATAACAAACTCCATAGCCTTCCATTTTGCTATTTTTAAATTCTCCTACGTATATACAACCTTCTTTCCATTTATATATACCCATACCATATTTCTGATTGTCTTGCCAATTTCCAATATATTCATCTTCGTTTTTGTAAATTATTTTACCTATGCCATTCATCATATCCTTTTGGAAATTTCCAGTATATATGTTTCCATTTGCAAAAACACACGTACCATATCCATCTTTCATATTATCCTTAAAATTTCCAGTATATTTTATACTTACTTCATCACTTATTCTAAACTCATATGAACCCTTTCCATTCATTTTACAATCTTCCATCTTACCTATATATACATCACCATTCGAAAAATTATATATCTTATTTCCTGATTTTTTTAATATATTTTTTTCTTCTTCTATTATTTTTTCTTCTTCTATAGCTTTTATTTCTTCTTCTGTTGCTATATGATTTCGTTTTAATACATTTCTTTCTATTTTATTTATTGCTTTTATATCTTTTTCAACCTCATTTATAAATTTCAAATATTCATTATATATATCAACATATTCTTTAGATAAATTCATTTTTATTTCCCCCATTGCTATTGTCAAGTATTATTGCTCTTAAATTTATTATATATTATATTCAACTTACTTTTCTATATATTATATAAATTTTTATAAAACAAAAGCAGATGTTTTAATTATACTTAATATATACATTAAAACATCTACTTTATTTTTTAGCAACTATATTATATTTATTATGCATAAAAAATAGAGTCTCCATTTTTTGGTTACTCTATTTTTTAATCACACATTACCCGATTATATTAATAGCTTTAAAGCTACCCGCACTAATATATTTTTATATTAGATTTTCTCTTATACACCTCATGTATAAAAATTCCCGATAAATAAATTTTATTTACTCTAGAGTTGAGGGATAGTAATCCCTCGGTATATAATATATGAAAAATATCTCTTTTTATACGCATAATTTATAAATACTTTTCTTTAAATCCTCTACCTTTTACTTCATTAACATCATTAACTGATATAAATGATTTTTTATCATATTTTAAAGCTATTTCTTTTATCTTTGGTATTTCTTTTGATAAAACTATACAATATATTATTTTCTTTCTTTCTTTGGTATATGCGCCTTCTGCATCTAAAAAAGTCACTCCCCTTTTTAACTCTCTCATTATATCTTTTGCTATTAATTCATTTTCCTTAGAAATAACCATTACTGATTTTTGATAATTCATTGCATCCTTTACAAAATTCATAGCTGATGCATTTACAAACATTCCTATAAGTGTATACAATCCTAAATCAATACCAAATAATACGCTCCCTATTAATACAATGATAATATTTATACTTAACGTTGTATCTTTTATAGGTATATTTTTTTTAAATTTTAATATAGCTGCTAATATATCGGTTCCACCTTGTGATGACTTTGTTCTAAATACTAATCCTGTTCCTATTCCAGATAATAATCCTCCATATACACTTTGAAGCAAGATATCTTTTATTGGTATAAACTGTCCAATATTTTGAGTTATTCCCAAAAATATTGAGAATATAATCATATTTATCATACTGATAATACAAAATTCTTTTTCAAGATATATAAACCCTAATATGAATATAGGTATATTTATTAAAAAAGTTAGTAACCCTATATTTATATTAGTTAAATAATTTATTATTATTGATGCTCCTGGTACCCCTCCACTTAATAAATAAGCCGGTCTTAAAAAACCATTAATACCTATACTAGCAACAATCATACCCAACATTATTACTGAGTACCTTATAACAAAATTATCTTCTAGGGCTGTATTGACTTTACTCATATTTATCTCCCTTCAAATTATTTTATGTATATTTTTAGTAATTTATAAAAATATATTATTCATATTATTCTATTATTATTTGAATAAATAATAATAAAATAATATGAATCAATTTTTTATATTTATACAAAATTAATTATCACGGGAATTAAAACTACTGTTAGTATTCCACTTATTCCTATAGACAAACCACTCATCGCACCTTCTATCTCACCTAATTCTAATGCTTTACTTGTTCCTAATGCATGTGCTGACGTTCCTAATGCAATTCCCTTTGCAACTGGATGGTTTATTTTTCCTATTTTAAATACTGTAGGTGCAAATATTCCCCCTAATATTCCAGTTAATATTATAGCTACAACTGTAATAGGTTCAATCCCATTTATTGTATTTGTCAAAGATAATCCCATAGGCGTTGTTATTGATTTAGGTATTAATGAATTTATTATATCTAAATTAGCATGAGTGATATTCCCAATTAAAAGTACTGATCCTAATGAAACTAATACTCCACATCCTATCCCTATAATTATCTCTAATATATGTTTTTTAAATAAATCAAATTGTTTGTATAATGGTACTGCTAAAATTACTGTTACAGGTGCTAAGAAAAAGTTTATACTATCTGCCCCTTTTTTATAACTTTCATAAGGTATTTTTGTTAATTCTAAGAATATAATAATTCCTATTATAGCAACTAATAATGGATTAAATACCGGATTTTTAGTTTTCTTTTGTAAATATACACCTACATTAAAAAATAAAACTGTTACTAGTATTCCAAATATAGGTGTATCTATTAAATTATACATATTAATTCTCCTTAACTTTAACTTTATTTTTTATCATTTTTTCTACTACTACTCCAGTAACATACATAACTATAATTGTACTGAATAATATTGTAGCTATAAGAACAAGCATATTGTCTTCTATTAAGTTTAAAGATTTAATAAGGGCAACACCTGCTGGCACAAAGAATATAGCCATACTGTCTAATAACACATCACTTATATCTTGTATCTTTTCTAGTTTAATAACATTAAATTGTAAAAACAAGAATAAAAGAATCATACCTACAATGCTTCCAGGGACTACTATTATATCTTTTATAAATGAACTAATGTACTCTCCTACAGCCCAAATACCCATAATCACTGCTAGCTGATTAAATATTTTCATTTAACTCCTCCTAAATAATGAATTTAATTATATGAGTTATGTCTTGTCCCATATAAATTTAAAGGAGATTTCTCTCCTTTTCCCAACATATATATTACTACTTCAATAAAATTTTTTCAAATTTAAATTTTCAAAATTAAATTTCCACTTACATCTATATAATTACTATTGTTTCCTTGTATTACTTGTGCATAGCCATCCTCAAAGTCTGATACAGATTCGAATATAGGCATGATTTCTATATTTCCTTTTTTGTTTAAAAACCCCCAAACCCCTCCTTTAGGAATACTCAATCCCCTTGTAAGCGAACTCGATCCTATATTAAATCTAGCTAATCCTTCTTTAAAATTACAAGCATAATCAAACATAGGATCTATAACAATATTTCCTATGTTGTCTATATATCCCCATTTATCTTTTATACAAATTGCTGCTAATCCTTCATTAAATAATTTTGCTCTATCAAATAAAAAATCTATCTTCAATCTACCTTCTTTGTCTATATACCCCCACTTTTCTCCTACTCTAACTGCTGCTAATCCTTCTGAAAAATCAGTTGCAATATCAAATTCTGGGTAAATTATAGGTTCTCCTATTTTATTAATATATCCATATTTATTTTTCATTTCTATTAAAGCTCTATTCTCAAAGAATTGATTTACATATGTGTACTTAGGAGATATTACAACTTCTCCAGTTTTATCTATATATCCCCATTTCTTATCTATCTTGATTCCCGCTAAACCTTGCCTAAAATTTGCAGCTGAATCAAATTTCACATTTATAACTTCTTTTAAATCTTCATCTATATATCCATAATTACCATTTACTTTTATTCTTGATAATCCATCATTAAAGTCAGATGCGCTATCTAAGTGTAAAAAAATTTGAACATTTCCTAACTTATCTATATATCCAAATACCCACCGCATAGATTTCCTTATTTTTTTTATATAAGTAACTACACAGTATCCATCTCTAAATCTTTCAGACACATACTTAAACCTCGGTTTTATAATAAATTTTTTATCTTTATTTATAAATCCATATTTACCATCTCTAAGTACAGGAAGAAACAGCTCTTTCTCTAGCATACTTAGCCCCCCTAATAAACAATAAACTAATTTTTTATTATCCTATAGGTTATTTTATGCGTTTTCTCTTTATACTAGAATTGTTATTTACTTATATTTAATTTTATGAATTTTAAAAAATTCTCATTAGAAAGTTTTTTAATGTCACCATCCTTATATCCTCTATTCTTTAATTCAGTTATAATATTTTGTGTTTTTGATGCATCTTCTAATCCTCTTGTTACCTCTTCCCTCTCATATATATTATCTTTTAATTCATCTTCCATATAATCACAATAATCAAACCCAAAACATACTGAATCAATTCCTATTAAATCTACAAGATGATCTATATGATTTACTAAATGATTTACATCTTGATTCTCCTTTTTACTATCAATAAAGTCTCTATACGCATTTACTCCTATAATTCCACCAGTCTCTTTTATCAATTTAATCTGATTATCTAACAAATTTCTTTTAACATTGCATAGTTTTCTACAATTTGAATGAGTCGCAATTATAGGTTTTTGACTAACATTATATATATCATACATTGTTTCATCACTAGCATGTGAAACATCAATTATTATCCCCATATCTTGAGCAATTTTAATAAATTCTTTTCCCCTTAGTTTTAAACCTTCCTTACTGTGAGATTTACATCCATTCGCAAATTTATTTTCTTCATTCCATGTAAGTGATGCAAATCTTATTCCATATTCATATATTTCATCTATTTTACTTAAATCATCTTCTAAACTTTTTATACCTTCTATATGCATCATAGCCGTTATTTTACCATCATCCAAAGATTTAATATATTCTTTATATGTTTTTACCACACTTAAAATATCCTTTGATATTTCAAGTTCTTCTTTCCCATAATCCATCATCAATTTTAACGAATTATAATCACAATATTTTCCGTATGGATTTTGCCAAATAACAAACAATCCTCCATTAATTTTACCTTTTTTTAGCTTATCCAAATGATATTTCCTTATAATATCATTGTCCTTTTGCATTTTTTTATTAAATATATCCGTAAATATATCTGCATGAATATCTAATATCATAAAATCACTCCTGTAATAAAATATAACTTTTATATATTTAATTATTAATTATATAAATAATAAAGAGTATTACATATGTAATACTCTTTATTATAATTATACTCCACTATTCACTTAATATTTCGTTAACTTTAGAGTTGTTATAAACACTATCTGGAACTTCACTTCTTAATCCATAAAATGTTTGTTTCGCACTATCTATATCTCCCATATTATAATATAGCAGTCCAAGTTGATATAATGTATCATCATAATACTTTTCTTGTGGAGTATATATATTTAAATACTTTTCATAATACCTTATAGCTTCTTCCTTATTTCCTGACTTTTCATTAGTTATAGCTAATTCATGTATAGCTTCAGATATGTATTGTTTAGTCTTTCCTGTTGTTCTGACTAATTCAAATTTCTTTAATGCTGCATCATAATCCCCAGATTTTTTCAAATCCATACCTTGATTATATAAAGTTATTTCATCACTTGTATTGTCATCATTACTTGCTTTATCTAGTTCTTTACTAGTTTGTTTTAATTCTTTACTAGTCTTATCTAATTGTTTATTAGCTTTAGTTAAAGTTTGAGATTTTTCATTTAATTCTTTCCCAACTTGGTCTAATTTTTCTTCTTTATTAGTTAACTGAGAATTTAAATTTTGTATTTTATTTTGAGTATAATATACAGCAAGTCCCACTACTAAGCATCCTATAATAGCATATGGAACTATATTTTTTTTCTTTGGTCTTTTAGTGTTTTTACTACTTTCTTTTAGTTGCTTATCTTCTTTATCTTGACTAATTTCTCTTTCAAATATCTCGTTATCTACATCTATATCTTTTAGTCTATCTAAATATGCTTCTCTCTTTTTTACATTTCCTAATTTATCATATAATAAAGTTAAAATAACATATGGTTCTATTAAATCAGGGTCTTCTTCTATCATATTATCTAAAATTTGAATAGATTCATGATTAAGGTCTTCATTTATAAATCTTATAGAGTGATTATATCTAGATAAGAATGTTTTAAAATCTTCTTTAGAAAGAATATCTACATACTTTCTAGATAAGTCATTGTTTCCATAGCATAGTCCTGTATAAAAACTTTCAAAAGCTTTTGAAAAATCACATTTTAAAAGCTTTAATAATCCTTTTAAATTTAATATATCTATGTCTTTTGGATTTAACTCTAATGCACTTTCTACAATTCTTACTGAGCTAGTTATGTAATTTTTATTAGCTAAATCTAATGCTGAATTATATCTTTTATAAGATTCTAATTTTAACTCCTTAGATGTAGTTTCTGAATTATTATTTATTTGATTTTGAAGATTTAATATTGTCTCTTCCTTATAATTTGTTGTAACATAAGTTTGTTTCAATGCCTTTAATGTTTCATTAGTTTCTTCTTCCTCTATATCAAAAAAAGTTAAATCACTTTTTTCATCTGCTATCAAAGATATATCTAAACTTTTTCTAGGCATATTTTGTAAATCTTGTTTTATATTCTTACCTAAAATAACAATCGCCTCCCAAATAATATCTATATCTAAGATAACATATTCAGCATTTTTAGTCAAAACTATACATTTTTTACTAATTATTATATTAAATTATTTTAAAATTATTTTTAAAATTTTATAAGCTTTTTTAGTGTATGGCGGGTATTTAAATTTTATATCTATATTAGCTAAGTTTTTCATAACTGTTTTTTTATGTGAAAAAGTATCAAAACTTTGCTTTCCATGATAATTTCCTATACCACTATTTCCAATCCCTCCAAAAGGTGCATTTGGATTTGTTATATGCATAATCGTATCGTTTATACATCCTCCTCCAAAGGATACTCTACTTAATATTTCATTTTCAAATTTTTTATTTTTTGTAAATAAATATAGTGCTAAAGGATTTGGATTTTGTTTAATAATATACAATAATTTTTCCGTATTATCAAATTTCATAACTGGAATAAGTGGACCAAATATCTCTTCCTTCATAATCTTATCTTCTAAATTCACATTATCCATTATAGTTGGTTCAATTTTAAGATTCTGAGTATCTAAATTACCACCATAAATTACTTTATCATAATCTATAAGAGATACTATTCTTTCAAAATGTCTTTTATTTATTACACTAGTATAATCTTTACTTGTTAATGGATTACTTGTATAAAATTGTTCAATATACTTTATCATTGAATCTATAAGTCTGCTTTTTATATTTTTATGAGCTATAATATAATCTGGAGCTATACAAGTTTGACCTCCATTTAAAAGTTTTCCCCAAACGATTCTTTTTGCAATTAATTCTATATCACAACTTTCATCTACAATACATGGACTTTTCCCACCGAGCTCTAATGTATATGGTATTAAATTATCTGCTGCTGATTTCATAACAATTTTTCCTACCATTGGACTCCCTGTAAAAAATATATAGTCAAATTTTTGTTTTAATAGATATTGATTAATTTGTATATCTCCTTCTATTACACAAATATATTTTTCTTCAAAATACTCTTTTATCATCTCTTTTATTATTTTAGATGTATTTGGAGATAATTCAGAGGGCTTTACTATACAACAATTTCCACCTATTATAGAACCTATTAAAGGGGATATGCATAGTTGAAACGGATAATTCCAAGGTGATATTATTAGTGATACTCCATACGGCTGATTATATATATATGTTTTTGATCCAGGCGTCAATAATGACCCTTTTACTTTTTTAGATTTTGACCATCTTTTTATTTTATTTCTAACATATTTAATTTCAGATAATACAAATCCTATTTCAGTCTCATAAGTTTCAAATTCACATTTATTAAAATCTAATTTAACTGCTTTTATTATTTTATCTTCATAATCTTCTATTGCCATTTTTAAAATATCCAGTTGTCTTATTCTAAAATCAATATTTTTGGTTTTTTGAGATTCAAAGTATATTTTCTGATTTTCTAAAACTTTATCTATATAATTAAATGACTCCATAAAATCTTCCCCTTATTTTCCTATTCTTAATTTTATAACATTATATTATATTATCTACATTTAGTCTTAAATATAATTTTTTAAATATTTAATTCTATACTACTTTTATATAATTGATTCATTTTAATTCCTTCCTATTAAAAAAAATATATATACGATCAATTCTCCAAAATCAATTGCATTTTTTGTATTTATTCGACATTTTTTAACACAATTTAATCTTCTTTGTCATATATATTATTAAAGAGATTAAATCTCTTAATAAATATTTGGAGTGATAATTTTGAATAAAGATAATTATATAAATGAAAGTATAAAGAAATTAGAAATTTTTTCTGATTCATTATCAAAAATCATTAGACACCCCCTAATATTAGATGAAAATTATAACTTAACAACTGATATTAAATCTAATCAAAATTCTTTAGATTATTGTGAACTATGGACATTTATAAAGTATATTTTAATCGGTTGGGACGAAAACGATCCTACTATTTCAATTGAAATTGATTTTATATCTAGCAATGGTTTAATCAATGAACTTTCTGAATTTCTAGAAGAATTATTATGCTCATCTTATATAAAAAATTGTGCAATTAAACATGAAATAAAGAAATTTTTATGTTTATTAAATTGTTTAGAATCAACAATTGAAAATATTAATTGTAACCCTAATTGTAAACATTTAATAGGAAAATTATTCTGTGAATTAGTTAAAATAATCATAAAATTAATAGATATTATTGCAAAATTAATTGTATTATTAATTTTCTGTCATAATAATTCTGAATGTAATTCTAACAAAAACACAGTAAATTCTTCATTTTGTCATTGTTTAATCCATGATTTATCAAAAGAATTGTCAGATTTGCAAAAAATACTAGACGAATTAGGATGTCTGGCTATAGATTTTATTAAATGCAGTATAAAAAAATGTAACTTCTGTAAAGATGACGATTGTTATAATAAAAAATGTACTCCTGAGTACAGAAATCCGTGTGATACACAGTATGATGAACACTGCAATTGCTACAATAAAAGATACTAATTATATTTTACTAAAAAATTTAAAAGCTAATTTATTCTAGACAACTATTCAAGTAAATTTTATCTCTACTTTCTTAAGTAACTTATAAATCATTCTTTTGTAAAAATCAAAAGTAGAGTTATTTCAAAATTTAAATTTTGATACAACTCTACTTTTATTACACAAATTTTATATCCTTTATCAGTATTTGATATTATATCTTTTTACTTTTCTATATAAAGTTGCTATTCCTATATTAAGAGCCTGAGCAACTTTTTTCATTTCTTCAGTAGTTGTTCCATATTTTTTAATTGCATTTTCGATAGCTTCTTTTTCTAAATCATCCATAGTTTTTACTTCTTGTTTATACATTTCGTCTAATTTAAATGATATTAAATCTGACATACTTTTTATAAACTCTATTAATTCTTTATCTTTAGATAAAATATTATCTTTCTGAGACTCATTAAATGCAGCTATTCCTAATACACCTATACTACGATCCCCTAGTTTTACAGGAGTACATATATCTGCTAGTTCCTTACATTTATCTCTATGGCAACATCTACTACAGCTATCTTCAACTTCTTTATTTATAACGTATGATTTTCCTTCTCTTAAAACTGCAGAATAAACAGCTTCTTCAGATATCTTCTCCCCGATTTTTTCGCTAAATATCCCCGTGCCAGCTATTCTAACTAAATCTTTAGTAACTAAGGTAACATCTACATCTAATACATTTGAAATATTTTCACAAATAAATTGAATATATTTAGTTATATCATTTAAGTCCAAATCAATACCTCCTAATCTATATAATGATTTTTCATGTTTTAAGACTTCCCATCCAATATTGGAGGATTATTATTTTCTAGATTTGTTATTTTATGGTTATTTTCTTCTTGTGGCTGATTTTCTGGTTTATTTTCATTAGTATTACTTTGATTTACTTCTGATTTTACTTCCGGTTTTTGTTCTGGTTTTATTTCTTGTTTTGCTTCTGGTTTTTGTTCAACTTTTTCTTCTTTCGTTCCTACTGCTATTACCCCTTGCTTTTTAGGATAATAAGAAGTTGATACTTTTTCTTTTTTTGAAACCTGGCCATTTTTATCTTTATACAATCTATACGTAGATACAGTATATCCTTCTCTACCTCTTTCTAAAACTTTTTCCTTTCCTTTAGGCATACTTGGATCATCTACTTTTTTTATAGGTGCAACAGCTACTTGATCTGTATTTGTAATTATCTGTATATTCTGTATATCTTTTGAACTTCCATATATTTGGCATATTATTGTACTCCCTGATACATAATTATTTACATATATTGGATGTTTCAGGTTGTTTTTAAATACAAAATCTATTCCTTCATCAGTAACAGTAGCATCCCTTCCTTTTGGAACATATCCTGATGGTATTGAATGATTTTTAACATTTACTATTTCTAATCCCGAATATAATACTGAATTATAAAGTGTTGATGATACTTGACAAACTCCACCCCCTAATCCTTCTTGTAAAGTTCCTTCAACTATTACAGGAGCATTTTTATAACCATTCTCTACTGTTCTTAATCCAGTATATTTATTATAAGAAAACTGATCTCCTGGCATTAATAATACATCACTAGTTTTTTTAGTTGCTAATCTTATATTATCATTTCTTCCTAATACGGAGCCTACTATATTAGTAGAATAACTCGCAAGAACTGTATCTATATCCTTTAACTGCTCTTTTTTTACCTTTGGCTCTACTTTTGTTACTATTAGTTTACTCTCAAATTTTCCTTTTGACAGTTCTTTTTCTAAACTTTCTATACTTTTTTGAATATTAACTTCTATTCCTTCTGATTCATCTGATACTTTTACATTAGAACCATCTATACTTAAAGATGCATTTTTAACATCTATATTTATCTCTTTTGAAATCTTATTTATCTCCTCTTTTAACTTTTCATTTTTGTAATTAGTATAAATTTTCAAAGTATCTTTATTTCCAAAATTTAATTTTATTGTTTTTATTAAATTTTCAAAAGCACTTTTATTTCGATTTAAAGAATATGCTTTATCTACAGTTTTAGATATATCATAATTAAGTTCTATTTTTTTGTAATCTACATTCCATGATTTATCTAAGTAATTAACTTTGATATTATTTATTTTATATTTATCTGATAATAATTGCTGTGCTTGCGTTTTACTTAATCCCCCTAAATTCACATCATTAACATAGATGTTTTTTGATATTTTCTTCCCATTGATTTGGATACTCATTATTCCAGTTAATATTGCTATTATTAATAACAATATACTAACTATAATTAGTATGTTTTTTTTGTTGTTACTCATTTGCCTGTTTCTCCTTAGTCTAAAATTGTTTACATATATACAGTTAGATATTATTATAATATATCCCTCTAATATCTATAAAAAAATATTTTTTTCTATATTGTGATAATTATATACATATGTTTTTATCTAAAAACCGTCTAAAAGCTATTAAAAGGTGTTAAACACCTTTTAATAGCTTTTAATTCCATCTTCAAATACAGAATATATATTTTTACTATACATATCAATTATGCAAACTTCTTTTTTCTTAAACCATCCTTTATTCACTATAAAATAGTAATATATATTAGGATTTTTCTTTATAAAATCTTCAAATTTTTCTTTTTCATCAACATACTTATCAACTTTTGTTCTTTGCACAATTTCAATAGATTTATAACTATCACTTTTTTCACTTAACTTGTTTTCTAATAAAAATTTAGCTTCCCCTTCACTAATAGCAAATTGAAAATCACCGTTTTTTAAAATTCTAAAATATCCATCACTATATTCACAATTATAATTTTTATTACTTCCTTTGTATGAATAAATTTTTCTAGTTTTTGCATCAACTAAAATTTCATTAACTAACTTATCATATTCAAATAGCTCCACATAATAATATTTATTCCCATTTATCATCTGTTGAAGTGAATTTATTGATAAGTTTTCTTTATTTTTTTCACTTTTTTTAGAAATCAAATTTATTATATCATCAGATGTTAAAGTATACATAGCTAAATTTTCTTGATATCCTTTTTCTAACTTTAATATCTCTTCATCGTCAGAATAATAAGGCTTAAGATAGTCTATATATTTAATTGCTCCTTCATAATTACCTGAATCATTTTCTTCTTTTGATTTTTCTATATAGTAATCATACATAGCTTCTATACATTCATCTTTTGCTCTTTGTGCTAAATTATAATATTTTTTATCTTCTTCTAAAACTTTATCATAACACTGAATTGCTTCATAATATTTCTTTATCTGATAATTTTTATTAGCAGTCTCATATACTTCTCTTGAGTCATTCAATACCTTTATATCTTGTTTATACATATCAAGTTCATTATCAACTCCATTTAAACTTGATACCGCGTTTAAATAAGATAATGCTAAATCATAATTCAAATTTTCTTCTTTATACATCTCACGAACTCTCTCTGACTGATCGATTATTTTATTTAAATCTAAACTAATTGAATTCAATGAATTTATAGTGCTTATTAAACCAGTATAATGTTCTTTTGTAATTTGGCCATTTACATACATATCGCCACTATTAAGCAATAACTTATTTATCTTTTTAGAAATGGCTTTATTAAATCTTTTCATTTTAGATTCAGAAAAATTTTTTTCTAAACTTTGATAATAGTCAAGTGCAACTGTATACTTTCTTTGTTCTATATTATTTAATAACTGAGTTGATTCTTTGCTAACACTTAATTCATCGCTACTTGCAAAAAAAACTATTATTAATAACATAATTCCTAGCATAGATAATGAAATTGTAGCTATACGTTTTCTTTTATTATCTATAAAATCTACTGATTTATCAAACAACTCTTTAAAACTCATTGCTTTTACCTTCCTATTTTTTCAATATTATACGTATTTTAAAAAATTTTTTAGCTTTTTTGCTTTTTATTATATCATATATATACATTATTAACCATATATTACATAAGTAGTCATATACTTTGTTTCAACTACTTTTTATTTAAAAAAATTATACTAATATCATCCTTACTTCTCTTATCACTTATAAAATTTAAATGTTTTTTATAATTTTTATACAAGTTCATTCTAGAAAATATATTTTTATTATATTTTACTATAGTTTTATCTAAATCTTCAAACATTTCTTTCTCTGAATAAAATCCATTTTCATATCCATCTGTAAATATTACAATATTATTAATTTTATTTGTACCTATATTATCTACAAAATACATCATTTTTTCATGTGCATTTTCTTTTCCCATAGAATCAACTGTTCTATTTTTTTTAGTATCTATTACCTTTGTATATTTATTTTCTTTTTTAACTAATATATTTCCATCACCTAATTTAATATATACAATCTTTTCATCACTTATTAATACTCCAATTAATGTAGTCCCATATTTTATATACTCAGTTTTAAAAACCACTGGATTTAAAGTATAATAATGTTTTTCTACCATATCTTTCCATTCATTATATATTATTTTTTGTATTATATTTTTTTCTAAATCATTTTCTAAATCTTGCATTTTTTCTAAATATTTCTCAAGTACACTAATCATGGATTTACATGCAAATTTCGCCCCTTCATAACTATACTTAAAAAATTCAGTACTATGTCCATCAGCTAAAGCACATATAGTTCCTTTATCAAAAACTTTATATTCCATATAATCTTGAGACTTTTTAGACTTTAGTCTATTTTTATATCCGATTACACCACTTGCAAAAACACTATAATTCATTTTAATATCACTCCTAAAAGTTTAACTATTATTATCCTATTTTATTTTCTATTATTTTAATAATAAAACTATGATAAATAAAATAAAAAAAACACAGTTATTTACTGTGTCTTTTTATTTATTAATAAGATACTTAATATCATCTATTATGATATTTTTCTTTTTCTTACTGAAGTTGTTTGTTGCTTATTTGGTCTTACTACTTTTTTGCTAGCTACTACTTTCTTTGATAACTTTTTAGCTAGTTTCTTAGAGAATATTCTTCTTGAGTTAAATAAAATTAATCCAATTGATAAGCCTATTGTAGATGAACTTGCCATCATAAAATAATAATCTAAGCTAACTAATACGCCCATAATTGCATTTATTATAATCAATGCAAAAGTTACAAAAAAACATATCATACTTGACATAATAATAATCTTTAGGACTTTTTTCAACTTCCTCACCCCATATAATAACAAATGTTTACATATATACTTATAATTAACTATATCAAATTCTTCAAAAAATAGCAATTACCATATATATTTTTATTTTAAATCTTTTATTCACTATTACTTAATTTTTATCTTAGTAACAATCCATAATAACTATTAATATAATGACATAGATGATATTTTATTACATTAAAGGGGTGATTTGAATGCCATGTCTTCCAAGCCTAGGATCTAAAGCTCCTGATTTCAAGGCTAATACAACTCAAGGTCCTATAAATCTATCTGATTATACTGGCAAATGGGTTGTTCTGTTTTCTCATCCTGGTGATTTTACACCAGTATGTACAACTGAATTTTTATGTTTTGCAAAATACTACTGTGAATTCGAAAAAAGAAATACCGAGTTAATCGGTCTTAGCATTGATAGTAATAGTTCACATTTAGCATGGTTGTATAATATTTTCTTATTTTCAGGAGTTGAAATACCATTTCCTGTTATAGAAGATAGAGATATGAGTATAGCTAAACTGTACGGTATGATTTCAGAACCTATGAGTGACACTTCTACTATTCGATCTGTATTTATTATAGATGATAAGCAAATTTTAAGAACTATACTTTATTATCCTTTAAGTACTGGAAGAAATATTCCTGAAATATTGAGAATAATAGATGCTCTACAAACTAGCGATAGAGATAATGTTGTAACACCTGCTAATTGGTTTCCTGGTATGCCTGTAATTTTGCCATATCCTAAAACTTACAAAGAATTAAAAAATCGAGTTAAAAACTGTGATAACAAATATTCTTGTGTAGATTGGTATTTATGCTTTGTTCCTGATAATACAGAAAATGCTAAAACTTTAAATGAATTAAATTGTATGCCTTATAATTTTAACAGTAAAAAATCTAAATCTTGTTCTAAATATAGACCTAAGATTGCTGCCGACACTAAATCCCAACCATTTGATAAAAGTCATTGCCCAAATATAGAACCACTAGTCATGGAATATGTATACGGAAATCCATCAAATTTAGATGCTCAACTTTTAGATGCTGTAATCTACGCTTTTGTAGAAATAAAACCAGACGGAACATTATTTGTTCCTACACCTGATTTTTTAAAACAATTAATTAACTTAAAATCTTTAAAACCAGATTTACAAGTAATTGCAGCTATTGGGGGATGGGGTGTAGATGGTTTTTCTGATGCAGCTTTAACTCCAACATCTAGATATAATTTTGCTAGACAAGCAAACCAATTAATAAAAGACTATAATTTAGATGGTATAGATATCGATTGGGAATATCCTGGAAGTAGTGCTGCTGGAATAAAATCTAGACCTGTTGATAGAGAAAATTTCACTCTTTTACTTACTGCTATTAGAGATGTTATTGGAAATAATAAATGGTTAAGCGTTGCAGGAACTGGAGATAATGCTTATATAAATTCTAGTGCTGAAATAAATAAAATTGCTCCAATTATAAATTATTTCAATCTTATGAGTTATGATTTTACAGCTGGAGAAACTGGAGATTCTGGAAAAAAACATCATTCTAATCTTTTTGATTCAAGTCTTTCTTTACCTGGATATAGTGTAAACTCTATGGTTAGAAATCTTGAAAATGCTGGTATGCCGTCTGAAAAAATTTTATTAGGAGTACCTTTTTACGGTAGGTTAGGAGCTACTATAATTAAGTCATATGATGAACTTAGAAAAGATTTCATAAATAAAAATGGATACGAATTTAAATTTGATAAAGATGCCAAAGTCCCTTATCTTGTTAAAAACGGAGATTTTGCTATGTCTTATGATAATGAATTGTCTATTTTCATAAAATCTCAATATGTACTTGAAAATTGCTTAGGTGGTATATTCTCCTGGACTTCAACTTATGATCAAGCAAATATTTTAGCAAATGCAATGAATCAAGGAATAAATGACCCTAGCAAACTAAAAAATGAAGTAGAAAATATTTATGGAAAATACTAAAAATATACAAAAATCTTGCAATAAATATTTTGCAAGATTTTTTATATTCCTATAGCCCCTTTAGCGAGCTTATCAGCTTCTTCATTGTACTTATCTCCTGAATGAGCTTTTACTTTAACAAACTTTACATTTAAATTATCTTTTATACTATCATAAAACTTCTTATATTCTTTAGTTCCTTCTTTATTAGTTTTCCAATCTCCTGTACACCATTTTTCAATTCCTTCATAGTCAAAATAAATTATTAGATTTTTAATTTTATTATCAATACAATAACTCATAGCTATTTTAGATGCCTCTATTTCTCCTGCAACATTTCTCATCCCAACTAAATGAGTATCATTACCTCTCTTACTATATGTTTTTTCTACTACTTCATCTTTAAGAATAACAACCCCTGAGCCATATTCTTTAATTGAATGCTCATAACTTCCATCTACATATGCGTGTACTATATCATTGAAATCAGATTCAATTGTATCTATTTTTCCATAAACATAATTTTTTGCTTCATCTAAAGTTTTAAAGCTTTTATATTGCGCTCCAGAAAAACCATTAACTTGATTTTTACATTCATCCCAAGTATTATAAATTCCTATATTTTTTCCTTTTTTAACAGCATAAAATTTACTTTTGCTCAAATTAAATTCCTCCTATTATTTAATAAACTCTCTATCATAAATTAATTTTTTTAAATTTATTTAAAGTTACCTATATAACTTACTTTGTTAGTTATCTTTAATTATATGTATTAATTATTTTAACCTAAAAACAACTAATTTAAAAGTTATATTAAATTAGGTTTTTAAATAAATCGATATATGAGTTTTGATTATACGAAATGCTTTACCTATTTTACATTTTTTTAATACATGGTATAATTAATTTGTCGAATTAAAAAATCGAATATAACTAATGGTAGAGGTCGCATTGTTAATTAGTAGTTTTGTGGAGGTAAGCACAATGAAGCAAAATAAAAGGTACCAGTGCCGAAATACATTAAGTAATGCTTTAAGCTTATGTATTGGGGTCATGTAAAATATATATGACACTGTCACATTAATTTGTGAAGTGCTATCTTTAGATTAAGTAATTAAGTTTAAACTATGTTTTATTGAATACTTAAGTCTAGGGTAGGATACTATTCCTAGGCTTTTTTTATCCCTAATTTAGCATAAAGTTATATTCGTAAACAAATTAAGGGGGATTTTATGAATTCAAAAACAAAAAAACAAGCAACATTATTTGACGCTTTATTGTGTATATCATTTTTAGTTGTGGTTTTGGTAACATGCTTAGTTGTTCTAAAAAAATATGAAATTTCTGCACATATTCCATTAGTAATCAGTGGTGTATTTGCTGGTTTTATAGCTATATTTAAACTTGGATTTACATGGAAAGAACTAGAAGAAGGAATTCTAGAAACTATAAATACGACTATGCCGTCTATTCTTATTTTATTAGTTGTAGGAATATTAATTGGGACTTGGATTTTGGGTGGTATAGTTCCCAGCATGATTTATTGGGGTCTTAACATATTATCACCTGGTATATTCTTAATAGCAACAACTTTAATATGTTCTATAGTATCTATATCTACTGGTTCATCTTGGACTACAGCAGGTACAATAGGTATAGCACTACTTGGAATCGGTAGCGCTCTTGGAATACCCTCTCCTATAGTAGCTGGTGCAATAATATCTGGTGCATATTTTGGAGATAAAATGTCTCCTTTATCAGATACTACTAACTTAGCTCCTGCCATGGCTGGTACTACATTATTCGAGCATATAAATCATATGCTTTACACTACTGTTCCAGCATTAGTTATTGCTCTTATTTTATATGGTATATTAGGATTTAAATATTCAGGTAATCAAATAGATACTACTCAAATAACTCAGATACAAAATACTTTAGTTAATAGTTATAATACATTATCTCCACTATTACTTTTAGTTCCTATCGCTGTAATTGCTATGGTAATTTTAAAAATTCCTGCTATTCCTGCTCTTATAATTGGAGCTTTACTTGGAGCTTTTGTTTCTGTAGTATTTCAGGGTGCTTCAATTGCAGATGCTATTGTAGCTGCTAAAAGTGGTTATATTTCTAAGAGTGGAATGATCTTTGTTGATGAATTACTAACTCGAGGTGGCCTTGATAGTATGCTTGGTACTGTTTCTCTTATGCTTTGTGCTCTAGTAACAGGTGGTATATTAGAAAAAACAGGTATGCTTCAAGCATTGGCTGAGTCAATTTTAAAAGTTGCTAAAGGTACTTTTGGATTGATTGCTGCTACTATATTTACAGCTATAGGTACTAACTTAGCTGTAGCAGACCAATATTTAGCCATAGTAATACCTGGTAGTATGTATAAAGACGCATTTAAAAAGCAAGGATTAGCTGCTAAAAATTTATCTCGTGCATTAGAAGATAGTGCTACTATAACTTCTCCTCTTATTCCTTGGAATACTTGTGGAGCTTATATGTCAGCAACTTTAGGTGTTGGTTCTTTAGCATTTTTACCTTTTGCATTTTTCAATTTACTGTGTCCTATTATTTCTTTATTTTATGGAGCTACAGGTATAAGTATTGAAAAAATCACTGAAAAAGAATCTTGTAATAATAATATAGATGAACTAAAAAATATTATATAATTTAAAATAAAAAGAGTTATCTTTAGTTTCAATAAGATAACTCTTTTTTTATATAAAATATTAATTAAATATGTTTTTAATATTTTATTAATATTGTTTTATTTTACTTAAGAGATAAAATTGTACAATATGGAATATAGTAATAAGTGTTTGGTGGAGTATTACTTTTAACTAATGCTCCATTACTACATTTTACAGATACACTATTATAACTAATTGATGAATTCTTATTATTATTAATATCTATATTTTTAACTGTGGATATTTTATCTCCTATTTCACTATTACAACAACATGGTGCATCTTCAGCATTACAGAATTTAGTAGTGTCTATAGTTCCACTAAAATTAAATTTTATATACTGTATATTACAAATAGATACATATTCTAAAGAAACCCCGCTACCGGTATTTGTATCAATTGTAACCAAATCATCTCCTACAGATTGTATAAATCCATCAATAGTAGTATTAAAAGCAATCAAGTTAACTTCTGGCTGTGGAGTTAACTTTGAAATAGCATCTAATGCTGTTTTTAATGCATCCATACAACAGCAACTTCCAACTACTCCTAGGGGTTCTTCTGGACCAGGACAGTAACAATCTTGACTTTTTTTAAATCCATAATTGTAATAATATCCATAATTATCATAACATCCACAATTATCATAACATCCACAATTGTGATTTTCCTCGCATGAGTAATACATATATATGCTCCTTATATCTCAACTTCGTACCTAATTTCTTATAATGGTACCTATTTTATAGTATTCAAAATTCGACATTTCGTTACCGAATTAGAGATTTCAGAGTTATAAAATAAGATATTTTGTCTTATTTTCTAATAATAATATATATCATGTACACTACATAAAGAAATGTTAAAATAACACCTTCAACTTTTTTTACATTTCTTTTAGTTGTTGAAAATGCATATGCTAATATTGTAACCAATATCATTATAATCATATCTATAAATACAATAGGATGTATATTTATATTATTTATCACTGAGGAAATACCTAAAATAAATAATATATTAAATATATTAGAACCTACTACATTACCTATTGCTATATCACTTTCCCCTTTTTTTGCTGCTATAATACTCGTTACAAATTCTGGCAAAGAAGTTCCCACCGCTACAATAGTCAATCCAACTAAATTTTGACTCATTCCCCAGGAAATAGCTATACTACTAGCCGCATCAACTACTATTTTTCCTCCTACTACAATACCTGCAACACCTAGAATGCTCATAATTATACTTTTTTTCATTGACATGGTTTCATCAACTTGATCAACACTCATATCTTCTTTAGAAGTAACCGCCATTTCTATTAAATAATACATAAAAATAGAAAATAATGATAATAACATAAGTCCATCTGCTCTAGTTAATAAATTTTCATTATATCCTTGAAATTTAGTATCTTGAGATAAAATTAATAATACTACTGAAGCTAATAATGCAAATGGAAACTCTTTTAATATTGTACTTTTTTGAACCTTAATTGGATTTATTATAGATGCAACACCTACAACTGCTAACAAATTGAATATATTAGAACCAACTATATTTGCAATAGCTATATCATTTTGACCTTGTAGTGCAGCAGTTATACTTACAGCTGCTTCAGGGGCACTAGTTCCAAATGCAACTATAGTAAGGCCGATAATTAAAGTTGGTACTTTTAGCGTCCTGGCTATAGAAGATGATCCTACTACAAAAGTATCTGCACTTTTTATAAGTAATAAAAAACCTATTATTAATAATATATAATTCATACAAATTCTCCTTTTTAAATTTATATATACTTATTTCATTATATATTTTATGTTTTCTAAAATGCCCTTACGTTATTCAAAAATGATCTATAAGTTGATTTTAAGAAAGCTTTTTTTTATTTATTTTTTTTAAGTTTAACCTAAAAAATTTAGATAAGTTTATCTTTTTGTATTAAATAATTAAGATCAAAATACTTTATTTTTAACTTTTTTTCTTTTCCTCCAATATAACTAACTTTACTTTTTATAGACCTATTCTTTATCTCTATATTAAAATATTCTTCAAGTTTATTAACATCTATATAATCATAATTTTTTAATGGTTTAGCTATATCTATTATTGCTGACTTTATAACCTTTTCTCTGCATCTATTTAAATGATTTTTTATGTAATCACATAAATTTTCTTTTTTAATACTTAACATTTTGCATCCATGTAAATCTTTTTCTAATCGTTTTAATGTATTAATATTTTTACTAGTATTAAACACTATAAAACAACCATAGTCATACTTACTTCTTAAAATTCTTCCCATTGCTTGTTTTATTTTTATAGCCATTTGTGGATAATTTATTTGGTAATAATCCATATTATATTTCTTCATTATAGCAAAATATAATGGGTCTTTTGGATTTAAATTTGGTATCTTATCTAATGTAACGCAAACTAATCCATCTCCTGGAATATCCACACCTTCAAAGCATCCCTTTGATCCAAGTACTACACACTTTTTATCCATATCTTTTAAAAATTTAATACCTTTTTTATTCATATATATTTGAGTATCTATATTATGTAAATACTCTTTCAAAATATCATATGTTTTTTCTTGTCTATCTTTACTTGTAAAAAGTGATAGTATATGCCCCTGTGTTACATTAGCTATTTTAGATATTATATAACTCATCTCTTTTGCGAAATCATTATTCTTATAACTACATATATCTGATATATTTATTACTTCTACTCTGTTTTTATAATCATAAATAGGCTGTATAATTTTTTCTATATTTTCTACTTTATTAATACCCAAAGTTCTTTTAAAATAATTCATATTATTACCAACACTTAATGTCGCAGATAAAAATATTCCACTATTTATTTGATTTAATATATTTTCTTCAAACAAATCTGCTAATTTTAATGGTACTACTCTAAACTCAAAATAAGTAAATAACTTATCAATTTCTACGATTCTAGCAAAATCATCATCAAAACTATATTCCATAAAAATTTGTAATGTATTTTTTATATCTTCTATATCTTTAAATCTAGACTTTCCAAACTTATATACATCTGATTCTTTATCAACACTATCATCATCAATATGCTTATCTATTATAATCAATATTGAAGTTAAGTTTCTTATCATACTTTCACAGCTTAGTTTTATCTTTTCAGTATATTTATCATATAATATTTTACTATACTCTTTATTTTTATAAATTTGACCTGCAATCTCGTTTTGTTGTAAATTTAATTCCCATTTTAAATTATATTTACTTATACCCTTATAATCACTTTGTTGACCAAAAAAAAGAATTGAATTAATTTCTTCTAAAATAAAGTTAATATTTTTACTTATTTTATCTTTTAAAGACTTATCTAATCTTATGTGAGAATAAAATTTATCTATCACTTTGATTTTTCTAAGTTTTGGGTTGTATAAAAATGGACTATTACTTATATTTTCATAAGGATATATTTCTTGTAAAAAATATTTTAATACTTTAGAATCAACTATACTAGAAAAAAATTCATATCCTTTTTCAGTTAAATTATGAGCTTCATCTACTATTATATTTTCAAGCGGTTTTTCCTCTTTATAAGGCCACTTAGCTAATAATGAGTGGTTAATTACCGTTATATCTTCTTCTTTTAACTCTTCTATCCTTTTTTTATATAAACAATTTTTATAACATTTTTTAGGTCTACATAAATTAGGATCACAACTTACTTTTCTAAGATGATTATCTAAATTTTTAAAATAATTAGTTACATAATAATTAATTTCTTCTATATCTCCATATTTTCCATCATCAACTAATCTTTCTAAATATATAATTGATATTATATCTTCTAATTTTGGGTTTTGTGGACTATAATCACTTTTATAAGCTTCTAATTTTTCCACACATATATAATTATTTTTTCCTTTTATATAACCATAACTAACTTTATTATTTAATCCTAATGAATTTAAGACATTCGGTATATCTTTATTTATTAGCTGAATCTGTAATTCTTTCGTATCTGTAGATATAATTATTCGCTTATTATACATTCGAGCTTCTAATACTGCTGGTAATAAATATCCTACACTCTTTCCTATGCCCGTAGGTGCTTCTATACATGCGATGTTGCATTGTTTGCCCATAAAAGTCTCTCTTATTGTTTTAGTAAGTTCATATTGTCCAGGTCTATATTCATATATAAAACCTTCTTTGCTGGTCCAAATATCTTCATCTTTTAGTAACTCTTCATATGATTTATCTTTTAATATAATTCTTTTTAATATATCTTTCTCTTTATTTAAATTATTTGTATCTTTGCTAGAATTACAATCTTCATCCCTAATATCAATATCCAATTTTAATTCATAATTAGCTTCATCTAAATATTTTGTCCAATTCCATTTTGAAAATCCAAATTTATTTAAATAAGAATTTATCTTAAAAGTTAGTGGCTCTAATGTAATCTGATTCTTTTCTCTTTTATAATTTCTAATTAATAATGAATTAACTATATTCAATGTATTCATAGAATCAGATAAAGCCCTATTTTTCTCATTTAAATGATTATTTATTATTTTATTTTTCAAATAATCTAAACTGTACTCCTTATGATAAGGTTCTAAAATCATTGCTAATTCCATCGAATCTATAAATTTATTATTTATTTTTGGAATATACACATCTAAGAATTTTTTTTGAAAATTTACATCGTGACAAATAATTACTTTGTCTTCTATAAATTCTTTAAACTCTTTACTAACATAATCTAATTCTAATGCTTTTAAAAAGTCATTTTCACATAGATCACTATATAAAGAATATATTTCCAATGGTATTTCTCTCTTATTTTTTATTAGTGTATTAAATATACTTACTTTTTCATCTTTAATTTTTATTGCTCCAATTTCTAATATTTCTGATTTAAAAGGGTCATGGCCACTAGTTTTTATATCTAAAAAAATAATATTATCTAATAAACTCATTATCTTATTTGTATGTTTAACTATGGTATTTATAATTTTACTCATTTTATCTATCCTTTCAATATATCCAAATAAATAAAATTTAGACTGATATATAATAACTCTACTATACTACTACAAAAACATAAATTTATAAACTACTCAAGCTAAGTTTGTCCAAAATTTCAAATTATCTTAATGAATAATTTTATGACTAATTATGAAAAATATATTTAAGTCAAAAGATCATTTTAAATTAATACAATTTTAGAGGTGATGTTGTGAATAAAAGTAATTTTAGAAATTATCTTATGATAGGTGTTTTTTTATTAATATTTGGTGTATTAGTTACAACTAATTCTACTATATTAAATAAATCTAAAACACAAATTTTAAATTCCAAATATTCTACACAAGAATATAATTGGTACTTTAATCCTAGAAATGATGGTAAGCAACCTAATCCTATTCAAGAGGCAACTTTCTTCAATAAATATAATGCTTATTATGTAGGTGATCCTAAAGAAAAAGTAATTTATTTATCCTTTGATGCTGGATATGAAAATGGTCATACTAAAAAAATATTAGATACTTTAAAAAAACACAATGTACCTGCTCAATTCTTTGTAGTTGAAAGTTACATAAGAAATAATCCTGAACTAATAAAACGCATGGAAAATGAAGGACATTTAGTTTGTAATCATTCTAAAAATCACCCTTCAATGGCTCAAATAACTGATTTTGAAAAGTTTAAATATGAAATTGAAAGTGTTGAAAAAACTTACAAAGAAGTTACTAAAAAAGATATGCCTAAATATTTTAGACCGCCTATGGGAAAATTTAGTGAACAATCATTAAAATATACTCAAGACCTTGGATATAGTTCTATATTTTGGAGCTTTGCTTATGTAGATTGGTATAATGATAAACAACCTACTGCTGAATATGCAAAAGATAAAATATATTCTAGAACACACCCTGGTGCTATAGTTCTTTTACATCCAAATTCAAAAACTAATGCTGAAATATTAGATGAAGTACTTACGCATTGGGAAAAAGATGGCTATAAATTAAAAACATTAGATTACTTAACGCAAAAAAAATAAATATATATAATAAAAAATAAAGGATATATAAATTAATTTTATGTATCCTTTATTTTTTATTTAACAATTCAAGCATCTATATATATTTTTTTACCATTAAAATCTGATACCCAATAAGGTTTATATATACTCTTAATTTGTATAAGTTTTATATTTTGTATGCCTAATCTATCTAATGATTCATATTTTAAATTATTTCCTAAAAAGTATATTATCTGAGTTTTAACTTCTTCAATTATATACATTTCATCTACTTTTGATTTTTTTATGCAACTCTTAGCTATATACCTTTTTACTGTAGCTGGAATAATATCTATAGATTCAGAGTAACCATTATATGTATTTACAAGCATAGTTATATTTTGTTTTTTTACTTCATGTCTAAATAGTTTCTGACCCTTATGTTTGCTAATTATTTCATAACTTAATACTTTAAACTCAATATATTCTATGTGTATATTTTTAGGTTTTTTATTAAACTGCTCGATTCTACTAACTAATGGTGTTTTTTTTAATATATGTTTCATAGCATCTTTTTTACTAATTTTTATCTCTATTGATTCTACCAGCATATTAATCCTCCTACGGTGAATTTTTATATATTAATAAATTATATTAACAACCTATATGCTTTCATGTATGTACAATAAAAAAATACATATCATAATTACTATATCTTTATATGGAGGTAACAATATGCCACGAGCTATTACACATTATCTTTTTTCTCAAGATTGTTTTGATAAATTAAATAACAATGAAATTAAAAATATTATAGAAAAAAATATGGATGTATATATATTTGGTAGCCAAGGGCCTAATTTTTTTACTTACTATAATAAAATTCCTTTATTTTCTACCAAGAATCTTTCTGTTATTAGTAATCTTATACACATGCAAAATATAAATTTATTTTTTAAAAATATGATTTATTATTCTACCGATATACATTGCCTAAAACAAATTTTTAATAATAGCAATTTTGAAGAGGTTACTATTTCATATTTATGTGGATTTTTTTCTCATTACATTTTAGATAAATTCATACATCCATATATATATAGTCTTCAACTTAAACTAAAAGAAGAATATAAATTTAAAAAACCTTTATCTCTTCATAAAAGTATAGAAACTCATATAGATACTATTCTTTTATATAAATTCAAAAACTTAAAACCTTATCAATGTAAAAATTATACGAACTTTAAATTAAATCAAAACGAACTCCTAATTCTTTGTGATATGTATAAGTTCTTATTAAAAAATGTTTTTAATAAATGTGTTAGCTCCAAGGATATTTCTAAATGTATTAATATGTTCAAAAGAACTGAAAATTTATTAAATTCATCTAGTAAAATATATGCTCAACCATATTTATCTATTAAAAATATAATTTGTGAAAACAGTCAAATAGAAAGCATGATTTATTTAAATTATAAATACTGTATAAATGATTTGCTAAATACATCTAATTCTCTATGGGAAGATCCTTTTACAAAAACAACTTCCAACAAATCATTACTTGATTTATATTCTGAAAGTATTGATTTTTATTTAGATTTAATAAAATCATTTGATTTGTATATTAAAAATAAAGCTACTATGGACGATATCTTATTAAAAATAAATAATAATTCATTTTTCACAAATCAACATTATAAATTAAGTTATAACTATAAATTAAAATAAATATTTTGCAGTTTTTTACAGTAATTTTATAGAGAATTAAGTTAAAAATATTATAAAGCACTTAATTATATTATTAAAATTTATTGATTAAGGAATGATTTATATGAATTTTAAAAAATCAGTATTTTTTATCATTAGTATCTTTATTCTTATATTTTGTAATATATCAAATGGATTAGATAATCAAAGTAAACATAATAATAATGACTTAAATCCACCTATTATTGAAGATATTTGTCCATCGAAGTGTCAAGAATATATAATTGGTAGACCTTGTATTAAAGCTAGTTATAAAGATTTAAATGGTATAGATTTATCATCCATTAAATTATTTTTAAATTATGAAGATATAACAGATAAATGCAAAATAACAAAAAATAGTATATCTTATACCCCTTCTAAAAGGTTAAAAAGAGGAACTCAAATAGCTAAATTAGAAGTTTGTGACTTATCTTTAAATAAAAATAAACAAGTATTAGAATGGTACTTTACAGTTGGAACTCCGATATATAAACATTATAGAGGTCTACTTCATTCTCATATAGATACCTTGCCTAATCCAATAAAATATGATGATGCCTATTATATAGCTAAATATAAGTCAAATTTAGATTTTTTTGCTATTACAGAGCATTCTAACGAGTTAGACAATAGTATTTATTGTAATATAGACAATGCATCTGCCAGTAGCAAATGGAGTGCTTTAATTAAATCTAGGGATAAATTCACTGTAAATGGAAGTTTTATACCTTTAAGCGGATTTGAAATTACGTATGATAATAAACAAAATTCTAGTTTTGGACATATTAATATTTTTAATTCTAACGGACTAGTTTGTTCTAATCAGCCAGATATGAAATTAGATGACTTTTATAAATTAATAAATGAACATGATGACTTAATAGGTCAATTTAATAATCCTTGTATTAATTTTGGTACGTTTTCTAATTTTAAATATTCTTCTTTAGGAGATAAAATAATGTGCTTATTAGAAGTTGGTTCTGGAGATAATGTAGAATTACAAAAAAATTATAGATATGATGATATGTATCAAATAGCTTTAGATAAAGGCTGGCATATAGCTCCAACTTGTAACCAAAATAATCAAAAAACTAACTTTGGTATAGCAAATGAGTTTAGAACAGTTATTTTATCTACAGATTTAAATAAAGATTCATTATTTGATTCTTTAAAAAACAGAAGAGTTTATGCTACTGAAGATAAAAATATTAAAATTGATTATACAATAAATGATTTACCTTTGGGTTCTATTATAACTAACCCATCAAAATTAAGTTTTTCTATAACTGCAATAGATAATGACTTAAATGATAAAATTACAGAAATTCAAGTAATAAGTAATAATGGACAAATTATAAAAAGTACTAAATTTAATTCTAATTTAGCTAAACTTGACTTTAATATAAAGCCTGAAAAAAACAAATTTTATTATATAAAAGTTATCGAAAATAAAAATAAAATTTCTCTTACTGCTCCTATATGGATAAAGTAAAAATGATGGAAGTTATTCTTCCATCATCCATTGTATATATAATCCTACACCTTTTGTAGGATTATTTAATATAACATGAGATAATGCTCCTATTATTTTACCGTTTTGAATTATTGGACATCCACTCATTCCTTGTACAATTCCTCCATAATTTTTTATTAATTCTTTGTCAATAATTTCAAATTCAAATCCTTGAGTGTCAGGTTTTGTTTGCTTATTTATTTTTGTTATTTCAATTTCATAAGATTTTTTATTTTCTTCATTAGGTAATTGTATTAATAATGTTGCAACACCCATTTTAACATCTTTTGCATTTCCTACCTCATATATATCATTATTTTTTAAAATTTTATCTTCTTTTAATTTACCTTTTGCTCCAAATTGATTTATTTTATTAATTTCACCTTGTAAACAACATATTTTTTGACCATGCATATTACCAATTTGATTATTATTTGATTTTTGTACTTCTAAAAATTCACAAAAATAAATATCTCCAGTATTTGATAATATATTATTTTTACCTTCAATATTTATATCATGTCCTACTGCTCCAAAAGTTTTATTATTTGGATTTACATATGTTAATGTAGCTGAAAAAGGAATTTTATTTGTAAAATATGAATTTTTCAATTCTGATTTAGTTAAATCTACAGTTTTATATTCATTATTTCTTAATATAGTAAGTTTAACTTTTTCATTTTCGTTCATTGATAAAATAATAGACATAATTTTTTTCTTATCTATATTCTTTATACTATCATTTTTAAAAGCTTTTTTAACACATTCTCCTTGTATTTCGCATAATAAATCATAATTTTTTAATTGAGTTTGTTTATCGTCTTGACTATAATACATAAGTTTATTTGTATCCATATCAATGTGTAAAAGTTCTCCTCCAACTATAACTTCAGAGGGTAATTTTTCATTTTTATGCATTGAATAAATATTATTTGGAAATAATATTAATAATAAAAAAATAATTAAGGAAACTACTTTTATATTAATCCTTTTGGATTTTACCATATAATGTCTCCTTTCTTTTGTTTTTAATTTTATTTTGTCTTATTATTATATGTAAATATAGATTTGTTATAATGGTAAGTGTTTAATTAGACTTTAGTATTTTCATATCTTGCATTAATTTTACTTATATAATATATTCCTTTTTTATACATTAAATTTAATTTATTTAATTAAAGTACTCCATATATTATCTTTTTTATATCCTATATTTTTATATACTTTACCTGCAATTTCATTGCTATAAAATAAACATGGAGTTTTCCCTTCAGATAATAACTCTTTACTTAAAGTATATACAATATAACTAGCTAATTTTTTATTTCTATATTTTTTATGTGTAAAAACATCAGAAATCATTGCTAAAAAACTAGTTTCTATTCCTGTAGAAACTGTAGCTATAATTTCTTTATCTTGTCTTATTATATATATTCTTCCACTATCAGTTTTTAATTGCATTGTTTTAGCTTTTATATAATCACTCATTACAAATTCTTCTAAAGAATTTAAAAGTTTAAATATTTTTTCTAAATCTTCTAGTTTAGCTTTTTCAATTTTATAATCTTTTATATTTGAAAAATCTAAATTATTTATTTTTTTTAAACTACAAAAATCAGATTCTTTTTTTATTTTAAATTCAGTATATACTGATAATAATCTATCTATCACTTCTTTCTTACCACTTATATTATCTATTTCTAAACTATTTATGTGATTTATTAATTCTAATATGTTAAAATTGTTTTTATAACTATAAATTATCAAAGAGGTATAATATCTTAATATTACTGAAGTTACTTTTTCTTCATTTAATTGTATCCATACATTTTGAAACTTAGTATTAAATCCATAATTTTCAACATCACCTAATATGAATAAATTTATTCCTTCTTCATAAGAAATATACTCCCAAAATTTATTTTCTAAATTTTCATTCACTTCTACAATCAAAATTTTACCTCCCTTATCTTTTTAAATTTATAGTATTATTTTTTTAAATTTTTACAGGAATTTGTATCTCTGTAATAAATTCATTTATTATTCCAGTCTCGTGTATATCAATTTTATATATTTCTATAGGATCATTCTTTATTTCATAATTTTTTGCTTTTATAAAATTAAACATCTCATTAATATATGTTTTATTATTTTTATATTTTCCTTTATATGTTAAAGTTACGTAATACCCTTTTTCAAATGTAATATTATAAACTGTTTCATTTTTATCCAAAAAGCAAAATACTGATTTAAATTCGTTAAATATATCTTCATTTATGGACTCTAAGCGAAATACAGCTCCTATATTATTATTTCCTAATATATTAAATCTATCTTCATACTCTTTTTGTAGCTTTTGAATTAGAAAGTCTACATCTTCATCTCTTTTTATATCCGCATTTAATTTAAGCGCTTTTCTCGTATCTATATATACTACTTCTATCTTATTCAATTTAGTTGTATTTATTACGTCATTTATTGAGTTTAGTCTTTTATTTATATTTTCTTTATGTTTAATTAATTCCTCTATTTTACTATCAATTAATTTTATCTCTTCATTAAGCATCTTATTAGTTGACTCTATACTTCTATCATCTAAATATGCTTTTATCTTTTTCATAGGAAAATCTAGGCTTCTTAATTCTTTAATTAAATTTAATTTCCATATATCACTTATGCTATACATCCTATATCCATTTACATCTCTAAAAGGCTTTAATATCCCAAGTTCTTCATAATACATTAGTGAATCCCTTCCTATTCCATAAATTTTAGAGATCTCTCCAATTTTATAATAATCTTTCATAATATCCTCCAAATAATTAATTTTTAAAAAAACATTTGACCTTAGTATTATACCATGGTTTATTATTAGTACTAAAGGAGTGATATTAATGGATACTAAAATATGTATCAATGAAGATTTAAGTTTAAGCAAAAGGTTTTTAAAATATTTAGTTCCATCGGTGATTGCAATGTGGGTATTTTCATTATACACAATGATTGATGGTATATTTGTTAGTCGTGGTGCTGGTGAATTAGCTCTAGCTTCAGTTAATATATCTATGCCTTTTATTAACTTTATATTTGCTATATCAATATTATTTTCAACAGGCGCATCAACTATAATAGCTATATATTTGGGTAAAAATGATTTAAAAAATGCAAACGAAACATTTTCTCTAAATATAGTTACTATAGCTATTTTATCAATATTTATATCTATAATTTCATTTTTAAATCTTGATAAAATAGCTATGTTTTTAGGAGCAACTGATTCTACAATTTCTATGGTAAAAGATTATTTAAGTATAATAATACTTTTTAATGGATTTTTTACTGTTTCTTATTCATTTGAGGTAATAATAAAAACAGACGGATTTCCTTTTTTAGCAACTATTGGAGTTGTAATTTCTGCTATAAGTAATATTGTTTTAGATTATTTATTTGTTATTAAATGGGGATATGGTGTAAAAGGTGCAGCAATTGCCACAGGACTTTCTCAAATTTTTTCAACGTTATTTTTCTTGACACATTTTCTAAGAAAAAATTCAACATTAAAATTTACAAAGTTTAAATGGAATTTTAATACTATAAAAAGAATTTTATCAATTGGCTTTCCAGATTGTACTACTGAATTAAGTGGTGGTATTGTAATTATGCTTTTTAACCAAAGTCTTTTAAAATTTATAGGTGAAAATGCACTTGTTTCATATAGTGTTATCTGCTATGTAAATACATTAGTTCTTATGACTATGGTAGGTATAACTCAAGGTATGCAACCTTTATCAAGTTTTTATTATGGGAAAGAAGATTCAGATACTGTAAAAAAACTTTTGAAAATGAGTTTAAAAGCTATATCTATAGCCTCTATAGTAACTTTTTCAGTTTGTATGATTTTTACTAAGCCAATAGTTTCATTATTTATTAGTCCAAAAGAAATAGCATTATTTAATACTTCCATGACTGTTTTTAGAATTTTTTCAATTTCTTTCTTATTTGTTGGATATAATGTAGTTATTTCAGGATTCTTTGCTTCAATAGAAAATCCATTTGTTTCAACTTTAATATCTTTATCAAGAGGACTTATAATAATTATTTTAAGTTTATTTATAATGATTTTAATATTTGATGGACAAGGAATTTGGATGAGTACTATTTTATCTGAAATACTTTGTTTATTTATATCTTTATTTATGTTAAAGAAAAAATTTACTTAAATAATATAAAAATAATAAAGCTGTCTTAATATAAAATTATACATTTAAGACAGCTTCTTTATTTTTATTTTCATATTATATCTAAATGTCCATATCCATTTACTAATACAACCCCATTATTTGTGAATTTTATTTCTTTTTTAAATAATGGACCATTGATAACAAAAGTATGATATTCACCATTTTCACCACAAGCATCTGATCCTGTGGCTTTTATTTCTTGTATTACTGATTTTGTAAGCTTTTTACCTAAAAATTGTTCTCCCATGTATTTTAAATTTACTGTTTTTATAATAGTAATAAATCCACTATCTATAAATTCATAAACTAAATCTTCTCTGCTTTCTTGCCATAAAGGAAACTCTGCCTTTAAATTAGTAGCATCACATCTATCCTTTCCCCATTGAAGATGTTGTTGTATATCTATATCTCCATATGCACATATAGATGCCCCCATTTTTTTAGCTTCTTGAAGTTTTTCTTCAAATTTTTTTTCATATTCACCAACACTACATTCTACCAATAATAATGGTATATCTAAGCTTTCACTAACATTTTTAAGTAAATTTTCACTTAATCCATGTGTCCATGATTTCTCTTCATTTTCTTTTATGGTAGTTAAAAGAGCAACTGGTTTATATCCTCTTTTAACCATTCTGTATAAAGCAAGTATACTATCTTTTCCTCCACTAAATGACATTACAAATTTCTTATTTTCCATGTTTTCCTCCTATATATATTATCTTTTGTAAAATTTAAATATGTACTAATTTTATTAATTGAGTATAAAAAAAGTTCCCAATACTAATAACATAGCACCTATATATTTGTATAAGTGCATAGTCTGTGTTCCTAATAACATACTATCAATAAAAAATCCTATTAATATCTGAGATATAACTATAAGCGTCAATGTATTAGATACGCCAAGACTTGGTATTGCCCTTACTGTAAAATATATTATAAGACCTCCAAATATCCCCCCTAGTAACAATTTGGGATTTATATCGTTAATACCTATTAATGACTTAAAATCTCCTGATATTAAAATACTTATTAGAAAAAATACAGCTCCTACAACTAAACTTATAAATGTTGCTATTAGTGCGCCTGTATTTTTACCAAGTTCTCCATTTAAAAAGGCTTCCAATGCAGTAGCTCCTCCTGCTAAAATAGCAAATATTATAGCTCCTATATTTGACACGTACAAACCTCCTTTTTATAACACTTAATAAATTTTATGAAACAACCTATTTATTAAGTACTTATATAAGCAAGTTTATAAATCAAATGTATCACATCGCTTAAATCCTTTCAATAAATTTAAAAATTGATTTTAATTAAAACTTCAAAACAAATCTAAAAAATACATAATTATATTTTTAGACTTAAAATATTATTTATATACACTTGTATCTATATGTTTTTCATATACTTTTTTCCCATTTTTATCATATCCATATAAATATGTATTAGCCACTCTTCCACTAACATAACTAACAGGTTTATATTCAATTCCATTTAAAGCTTCTTTATTTGACCAAAACTCTATATATATATTTCCATTAGATGTATAGCTATTTATAATTATTGGGTAATTATATGTATTCCTAAATTTATAATCTATACTTCCTGTAGCTAAAGTCGCATCTAATCCTCTTGGTACGTAATTTGAAGGTATTGTATGGTTTCTTCTTTCAGTTGGAAGAATACCTGCTTTTAACTGTGCATTATATACAGTTGATGAAACTTGACATACTCCCCCACCTACTCCACTTTGTAGAGTTTTATTAATAATTACAGGTGCATATGTATATCCATTTTCTATGGTTACAGGACCAATAGCCTTTTCATAAGAAAATTCTTCTCCAGGCATAACAATAGTATCATCTAATTTTTTTACAGAAACCTCTATGTTTTTTCCTCTTCCTCCACCTCCTCCATAATTAGTTGAATAACTAGATATTTTTGAATCTACCTTTTTTAAATCCAACATGTTTATTTTAGGAATATCTTTTTTATAGTCAGCATCTATTTTAATACTAGTAGTTATATTTTTATTTTTTATAGCTCCTACTAAATTTTTATATAAAGAATTTTCATCTAACTTTAAACCTTCTTTTCCTTCATTGTATTTTATAATATCTCTTTCTATTATAGCTTTTGGTTCTTCACACTTTTTATTAGTTTGTTTTGCTATTTTTTGTATAATTTCTTTAATGCCATCTTCATTTAAATCACAATTGAATTTAAATATTTTTTTGCCTCCCATAATAATATCTGCAAATTGTTTTACCTTGTTTTGTTTTTTTCCATATTTAAAAACTTTGTCTTTTATATACTTATTTTTATAATCTTTTATAAAATCTTTTATATCCACTACATATTCTGTATCAGTAGTTTTTATATAAATCTTACTTTTTCTAATTTTATTTTCTATATTTAGCAACTCTTTATCTAGTTGACTTTCATTTAGTTTAGCCATACTTTCATCATATATAAATATATTTGGATATACTTTATTTTCATATTTAGATGAAGTTACAAATATAGATATTATTAAAATTATTAATGCTATAAAAATACATATAAAAAATTTTTTTCTATTTTTATTTTTTATTTCATCATCTACAATATTTTCTTCTTCATCCTGTTTATCCTCTATATTTGCTTCTTCATGTTTTTCAAATTCCTTATTTTTATCTTGTTCGTTATTAAAATCAACTTCTTCATTATTATTTTCTTTAGTATCACATTTCTCATTATCTACATTTTGTTCATTAATTTTATCATCTTTAATTTCTTCATTAGTTTTTTTTATGTCATTTTCTTTACTAACTTCATCTTTTTCATTATCCAATCTTTGCACCCCCTATTTTCTTAATTACTAAATACTATTAAAGTAAAAATTTCTTTATTCAAGAAAATAGGTAACAGTATTGTAATAATGTTCCTCATCATTCTGCAATTTGTATATATAAATCATTTATGGTAATATATCTTTAATGTAAAATTAACATTCAATAACTATTAGAAAAAGGTGATTATATTGACAGGTTTTAAATATGCCTTTGACAATAAAAGATATCATACATGGAATTACTATCTTAGAAATACATTTGGTGAAAAAGTGTTTAAAGTTTCTATAAATGCTGGGTTTACTTGCCCAAATATAGACGGTAAAATTTCCCATGGCGGATGTACTTATTGTAGTAAGGAAGGTTCTGGAGATTTCGCAGGAAATCCTAAAGATAATCTTATAAAACAATTTCATGATATAAAACAAATGATGTTAAAAAAATGGGCTCATGCAAAATATATAGGTTACTTTCAAGCTTATACTAACACTTATGCTCCTCTTGAAGTTTTAAAAGAAAAATACGAAACAATACTTGAAATGGATGATGTTATAGGCCTTTCTATATCTACAAGACCAGACTGTCTTCCTGATGATGTAGTTGACTATCTAGCACAACTAAATGAAAGAACTAATTTATGGGTTGAATTAGGGCTTCAAACAATTCATGATTCTACTTCTAAATTAATAAATAGAGGTCATGATTATAAATCATTTTTAGATGGTTTAGAAAAGTTAAAAGCTAGAAATATTAAAGTCGTTGTTCATATTATAAATGGACTTCCTGGAGAAGATTATGATATGATGATGGATACAGCAAAAGCCGTAAGTCAAATGGGTGTAGACGGTATTAAAATTCATTTATTACATGTTATAAAAGATACTCCTATGGAAAAAATGCTTGAAAAAGAAATGTTAAATTTAATGACTCAAGACGAGTATGTAAATTTAGTATGTGACCAACTTGAAATTTTACCTGAAACTATGATAGTTCATAGACTTACAGGAGATGGTAAAAGAGATGAACTTGTCGGACCTTTATGGAGTTTAAAAAAATGGGAAGTTTTAAATCAAATAGATGATACATTAAAACAACGTAATTCTTATCAAGGATGTAAATATAATAAATAGAAAACTATTTTAAAATTAAATTTAAATTTTGTATATAATCTATATAAAAATTAATATTTTTAGTTTTTATATAGATTATTTTTTAATTTTAATATATCTAGAATATATAGATATATTTATATGTTTTATTTCTGTTGTATGTTAATTTTTTTATTGTAAAAATTAACCATCATACTTTCTTTTATTTCTTTATATTCTTCTTCATATCCTAATTGTTTTAAAATTTCAAGACCAAATTCTATTGCTGTTGCAGGACCCCTACTAGTTATTATGTTGTCGTCTACAACAACAATTTCATTTTCTTTATAATCTACACTAATCCTGTCTTGTACAAATCCAGGATATGATGTACACTTTTTATTTTTTAATACTCCAAATACTTCTAATGTTTCTGGTGCTGCACATATAGCTGCTATTAACTTATTGTCTTTATTAAATTCTTTAACTATATTCTTAACTCTCTCATCTTTTAAATTATCTGCCCCTGGCAAACCCCCAGGTAGAACTACTCCATCATATTCTCTAGAATCAATATCATTTATATTACAGTCTGATTTTATCAATATTTTATGTGTCCCCTCTACATATTCTTTATCTATAGAACACATATGGCAAGTTACACTCGCTCTTCTTAATATATCAACAACTGATATTGCTTCAATTTCTTCAAATCCTTCTGCTAAAATAACTAATACTTTTTTCATATATTCCTCCTAATTAACACTAATTTGATATTTATATTTGCTTACTTACAAAATTTATTAGTTGTAAATTTTAAAATAAATTGTTATCATTAAACTGATTTAAATTTATTTTAAATATTTTAAAATTTATGAGAGATTATAATAATATAACTTATTATTTTCAATTAAAATTTACGAGGTGTAAATATGTTAATGAATACTCATTTTATGATTGCTAATTCTGTTATTGATAATATTGATGAAAATAAATCTTTTTTTATTAGTAAGAAAAACTTTATTTATGGAAATCTAAAACCTGATATATCATCTCGATATGTGTTGAAAAAACATTACCTTGATGAATCACTTAATATGATTATTAATAAAATAAAGCACTTAAGTAATCTTACTTTAGATTATTTAAATAAATACTTTTCAATAAGTAAGTTAAGCCAAGAAATAGGAGTAGTATGCCATTTTTTATGTGACTTTTTCTGTGTTCCTCATAGCCAACGTTGGGAGCTTTCTCATAGTATGAATAAACACATTGTTTATGAACGAGAATTGGCTATAATAGCTAAAAATACAGACTTATCTTCTATAAAAGGTGATTCTATAAAAAATAATAATATTGAAGAATTTTTCCATAATCTTTATGAAGAATATACTAAAAAGTTAGATTATAAAAATGACTTATTATTTTCAACTTATATTTGTAATAGCATTGTAAATTATATATTAGATTGTATTTTAAATAATACCGCAAATTATTATAGTATAAAAAATTGCTGCTAGGTGTTGAAATTAATTTTCAACACCATTTATTTTATTTATAATATCTAAAGCTTCCTTTACATTTTTAGCTTTATAATTTGCTACTTTTTTTACTGAATCCCTTGCATCATTCATAACAAAACTATATTTAAACCCTTCTAACATACATATATCATTTGGTGAATCTCCTATAGTTGCAATTTCATCCATCTTAGTTCCTAAAATTTCACTTACATATTCAATTGATGCTTTTTTTGATACACCTTTAGGTACTATATTTAATGTATATGGCCCAGATAAATATATATCTAACAATTCACCAAATTCACTTTTAAAATAAAGTTCTATACGTCCTAATTCATCTAAGTTATCACATACTATACCTATATTTCCTACTAAATTATCAAAATTATCTTTTTTTATAAAATTTGGATCAACTATAAAGTCACTAGTATAATGCTTAAAAATATGCTCTCCTCCTATAAGAACTACATCTCCATCATATTTAAAATATAAATGAGCAGTATCTGACTCAAATCTATTTATTACTTTTTTTACTAAATTATCATCTATTGTTCCCTTAAAAATTAACTGATGATCTTTATCATGTATGAAAGATCCATTTTCACATATATAATATCCATTTAATTTTATATTATCTTTAGTCATATTATAAGCTTGTTTAAATATTCTACCTGTAGCTATATGAAACTTTACACCTTTTTTCTCTATTTCTTTAATTGCGTTTGAATCCTCATCACTTATACCATCATGATAAAGTGTTCCATCTAAATCACAAAATATATGTTTTATCATATTTTTTCCTCCTAAATGCTAATCAGATTACATATTTATTAATTTTAATCTTAATTCATTTAATATATCTTTTGTTGCTCGTTGTCTTATTAATTGTCTGTTTCCATTAAGATTAAGCTTTTTAACAATAGTTTGTCCATTTATATAAATTCCTATATAAACAAGTCCCACAGGTTTATCTTTTGTTCCACCTTCTGGACCTGCAATACCAGTAGTTGATAAACCTATATTAGTATTAAATGTTTTAGATACTCCTTGTGCCATTTCAATAGCTGTTTCTTCACTTACTGCTCCAAATTTATTTAAAGTTTCTCTTTTAACTCCTAATCTTTCCATTTTTGCTTCATTAGAATAAGTAACGCACCCTTCCATAAAAATAGAAGATATACCTGGATAATTTATAAGTTGTGATGAAACCATTCCTCCTGTACAAGATTCTGCTACTGCTATTTTTAAATTTTTATCTACTAATATTTTAGCCACACTATCTTCTAATGTCTCATCATCTTCCCCATAAATACTATTTTTTAATATAGATTTAATATTCTCTATTACAGGTTTTATTAAACTTAATGCTTTATCTTCATTTTCTGCTTTTGCTGTTACTCTTATATCAACTGCCATTTCTTTTGCATATAAAGCAACGGTTGGATTACTTTGTTTTTTCAATATATCTTGTAATTTTATTTCTAGACGTGATTCTCCTATTCCATAAACTTTTATAGTTTTTGATATAATTACATCTTCTGTTAAATTTATTAAATATGGCTTCACACTTTCATTAAACATTGCAACCATTTCTCTTGGTGGTCCCGGTAAAATTATTATTGTTTTGTTATCTTTTTTTAAAATTGCTCCTGGAGCGGTTCCATTATTATTTTCAAGTATTATAGCATCTTTCGGAAAATATGCTTGTTTTTTATTATTTTCAGTTGGTACTTTATTAATTTTATTAAAATATAAATTTATTTTATCCCAAGAAGGATTATGAAGTTCTAATTTTTGATTAAAATACTTAGCTGCTACTTCCTTAGTCATATCATCATCTGTGGGACCTAATCCTCCTGTAGTTATTACTATATCACTTCTTTTTAAGCTTTCTTCAAAGCATTTTATTAATCTATCTTCATTATCTCCTACTGTTTGTTGATAATAAACCTCTACTCCAATTGACGCTAATTCTTTTGCTAAAAATTGTGAATTTGTATTTACTATATCTCCTAAAAGAATTTCTGTTCCTACACTTATTATTTCTGCTTTCATACTTTTCACCCCTTTAGATATAATTTTAAACTATTTTGGTTAAATTGATGTAATAAATTTCTAATTTTTTATTAATAAAATGTACGTAATCTCGGTGTCTCACCATGACCACCAGCTTAAGAACTCATTTTATAGCCTTATGTTTTATGAAAATCTTCACCTAAAATTTCATTGTTATCAAATATTTTTTATCTTAACAATATCATTTTTACTATTAGCTTTTTACAATTCTTTCCTAAGAGTAAATAATTATAAAGGTATTAATGGATTTGTGTTTCTTTTAATAAGTTATCCATAACTAAACTCCTAATGTTTATAAAAACCTAAATCATTACTTCTTCTTATTTTTGACTATACACTCTCTTGTCTAATATTTTCTATTATATTTTCTTTATTTATCTTCTTCATAGGTATATATGATGAAATAAATGTAATCATAAATATTCCTACAACAGATATTAAAACTGCATTCCATGGTAATACTATACCTAATTGTATAACATCGCCAAGCACCTTATTTATAAGTACATCTATTGCAAGTCCTATAGGAACTCCATAAACTAAAGCTAAAACTCCATACAGCAAACTTTCAAGATATATCATCTTATTAAATCCACTTTGCGTTACACCTATTGACTTAATTACAGCAAGTTCTCTCTTTCTTAAATTTATATTTGTACTTATAGTATTTACTATATTAGTTATACTCACTAATGATATAACTGTTACAAAACCATATATAAATATCTTTATTACCATAGTAGACTGTTCTATTTTTAATGCAGCCTCTGCTTCGTCATATACATCATATCCATACTTTTTTGCTACTTCTTTTATATCTTTTCTAGTATTTTCTTCTTTATCAGAATTTATATAAATATTCCCACTATTAATCTCATATCCTAATTTTAATCCTACCTCGTCATAAGTTATAAAATCTATTCCCATATAAGTAGAATTATTATTTCCTGGAAGTAAATCCTCAGTAGTAGCTAATACTTTTAATTTAATTGATTCTCTTACTTCATTACTATCTTTGTCGTGAGAAATCTTATAAGCATTTATTGTATCTCCTACTTTATAATTAGTTAAAGATATATCACCTTTTTTACCTGGCTCCTTATAGTAACTTTTATTTCTAAGTATTATACCATTTTCTTTTATAGCAATTTTTTTATCAAAACTACCATCTTTTAACTTTAAGTCATCTATCTCTCTATCTCCTGTAAAGTAAAATATGTTATTTATAAAATCATATACTTCTTCACCATTTTTATTTGCTTTAGAAAAATTACTATCTATTAAATCTTTATATTTCTTATTTATATTCCTTTCACTAACATTTGCATAAGCACTATAATTATTAGTAACACTAAGTTTTTCTATTCCATTTATTTTATTTAAATCATCTATTATATTAGTCTCTTCTACAGTACCATTTTTACCTAACCCTACATCATAATTCATTGTCCCACTATTAACTTTATTTGCTTTTACAAATAACTCTACAAATCCACTAAATGATATAAATATTACTACACTAATTATTAGTGAGAATAAAGTTATTCTAAATTTCTTTTTATTTCGTCTCAAGTTCTTATATGCAAGAACTCCTTCAGTTTTAAATAATAACCTAACTAATTTAGAATCTTTTACTTTTCCTAATTTAAAATTATCACTATTTTTTATAGCATCTAAAGGTGAAGTTTTTGCTGCATTAAGTGCTGGTAATATTGCTGATACTATTATTGTTAGTAATACTATTGCAACACTTCCTATAATTACATAAGGATTGTAAACTACCCTTAATCCCATTTCAGCAACAAGTGAACTACTAAATAGAGTTTTTGTTAATTTAAATACTAAATCTATAGCAAAAGTTCCAGTTAATAGACCTAAAGGTATACCTACTACACTTACTATAATTGCTTCTATAAATACTAACTTCATAACCTGAGATTTTGTTGCACCTATGGAATTTAATATCCCAAATTGTTTTTTACGATCATTTATAGAAATACTAAAAGCATTGTATACTGTCGCTATTGTACATGTAACTACTAAAGTTGTTACAATAAGTAGTATTAAATTAATTGTTTCATTTATATTAGCGTAAGCACTTGCATCTTCTAATCTTAGTAAATGCTCATTAAATGATAAGTTTTCATAAGCTACACCCATATCATTATTATAAATCATAGAATCGCTATCATCCTCAGTACTTTCTACTTTCAACCCTAAATTTTTAGATATAGTTGATGCAATTTCATAAATTTCATTAGGCTTTTTAGCCGATATAGCTACATTTACTACATCATCTTTAGGTTGTTTTTTTATATCTAAATATGTGATTGAACTTACAACATCATCTCCAATCTCGTATATTGGCTTATTCATAACACCAACTATCTTAAAATCTTTACTTTTTTTATCTACTATAGTTTCATTTTCATCTAATGCTATACTGTTTCTATCTTGTCCTTCTTTACCTACTCTACTTCCAATGTTAAGATTTATAGTGTCCCCTATTTTTTTATCAATTAAAATTATAGCTCTTTCACTTAATATAATTTCATTTTTATTGGTAGGAAGTTTACCTTCTTTTAAGTTCACTTGGTATCCTTCAAAACCAATATTATCATAAGCTTTAACTTGAATTAAGTTTCTTTTTTCATTACTTAACTTTGCATACCCTAAATTATCACTAAGAGAACTTTTTGATATACCAGCACTCTTTGTTATAATATCTAAGTCATCTTTTTTTATATCATAAAAAGTTGCATGGAAATCACCCTTGCTAGCTATAGTTTCTCTAATTTGATAGTCCATAAAACTTTCAAATATATTACCTATTCCACAAATTAATGATGTAGATAATATTATTCCTATTATAGTAACTATTGTTCTTTTCTTATTTTCTTTTAAATATCTTAAAGTTAAAGACGTATATAAATTCATTTATATCACCTCGTTAACTTTAATAATTCCATCTTCTATAGTTATAACTCTATCCGCTTGCAGAGCAATATTGTTATCATGAGTTATCATTATTAAGGTTTGGTTGTATTTCTTCACTGATAACTTTAATAACTTTAATACCTCTTTTGAGTTTTTACTATCTAAGTTTCCTGTTGGTTCATCTGCAAGAACTATAGCTGGTCTATTTATAAGTGCTCTACCTATGGAAGTTCTTTGTTGTTGACCTCCACTTAACTCATTTGGAAAATGATTCTCTCTTTCTTTTAATCCTAATGTTTTTAATAAATCATCTAAATATTCTTTTTCTATTTTTCTATTATCAAGTTCTGCTGGTAATAATATATTTTCCTTTGCACTAAGTACAGGTATTAAATTGTAAAACTGATATATAAGTCCTACATTCCTTCTTCTAAATATAGATAAATCTTTTTCTTTTAAAGTATATATATCTACATCATTTATAAATACTTTTCCGCTAGTTGGTTTATCAACTCCACCTAGTAAGTGTAGTAAAGTGCTTTTACCACTACCACTCGGTCCTACTATTGCAACAAATTCACCTTTATTTATTGATAAATTTATATTTTTTAAGGCATCTACCTTTACCTCACCTTTACCATAACTTTTTGTTAAATTTTCAACCTTTAAAATCTCCATATTATCCTCCGTATATTCCTTTTTTATAAAAGGCTAACTTTATTTTCTTAACTTATATTTTATAGTTTACAGATTCATCCTTACATTAAGGTGAATTAAATATTGCAGATTAGTCACTATAAGTTTTATAGAATATAATATGGAACTCTGCACCTTTATTTTTCTCACTTTTAACATATACCTCGCCATTTTGGCTTTCTATTATAGACTTTGCCATAGCGAGTCCAATTCCTACACTGTCTTCTTTTGAACTACTTTTTCCTTTATAGAATCTTTTAAATATATGAGGTAAATCCTTCTTATCTATTCCTTCTCCACTATCTTTTATAATTATTTCACTATATAGTGGATTTTCTTCATAATTAATTTTTAAACTTCCATTTTTCGGAGTATGCTCTATGCAATTTTTAATTATATTAACTAAAGCTTCACTAGACCAATCCATATCTCCATTATAAGTAATAATATCATCACCACTTATGCTAAGTTCTATATTTTTAAGCTCTATTGGAATTAAACTTGGTTGAAGTGATCTTATTACTAATTCTTTAATATTTACTTTTTCAGATTTAAAATCTATAACTTTAGCTTCTACTTTAGAAAGCTTTAGCATACTTTTTATTAACCATTCCATCCTATTTAATTGCGATTTTATTTTATCTAAGAATTCTATTTTAGTCTCCTTTGATATATCTCCATACATTAAATCATTAAGTATTATAAGTGAGGTCATAGGAGTTTTTAATTGATGCGAAATATCTGAAATAGTATCATTTAAAAAAATTTTCTCATTGTTTAATAATTCTACTTTTTCTTTAAGTATATTGGTCATTTTTAAAAGTTCAGTTTTAAGAAGTCCAATTTGACCTTCTTGATTTTTATTTTTCATTTCAAATTTTTTACCTTCTGAGATATTATATATATAATTAGTCATATCTTTTATATCACTATATATACTATTAAAATAATACATAACTAAAATCATAATCAAAATAAATATAAAAGTTATAAATAATGAATTTATACTAAATATTTCTTTTATACTTTTGATTATAATTGGTTCATTTCTAAGACTTATATTTTCATTATAGTTATATTTATTTAATACTTTTTTTCCTAAATTTATATTTTCCTTTGATTGTGCTTGAGTTATTATATCTATTATTTCACTTTCTAAATTAGGATTTTTAGAAACTATAGTTCCTACTATAGCTTGATTAATTTCTACTACTTTATCTTTTATTATATTTACACTTATAAAACTAATTCCTAGAGAAATTATCATAGTAATTATAAATAAACCTATATAATTTCTTATAAAACTTTTTATCTCAACATTAGACAGAAACATGGTTTTCACTTCCATTCCACTTATATCCAAATCCTCTTACTGTAAGTATGTATTTTGGATTAGTTGAATCATCTTCTATTTTTTCTCTAAGTCTTTTTATATAAACAGTAAGAGTATTATCGTTTACAAAGTCATACGTAACATCCCATATTTTTTCTAAAATTGTAGTCCTACTTAAAGCCACATTCTTGTTTTGCATAAATATTAGTAATAACTTGTATTCAACAGAAGTTAAGAAAATTTCTTCGCCATCTTTATAAACCCTTGCTTCTAAAGTGTGTATACTCAAATCTCCAAATTTAACTACCTTTTTATTTTCTTTACCATTACCTTTTCTTCTAATTACAGCATTTATTCTAGAAATAAGTTCTCTAACTCTAAAAGGCTTGGTCATATAATCGTCTCCACCAATATCTAATCCCATAACTACATTTACTTCTTCATCACAAGCAGTTAAGAATATTATAGGAGTATCTTGAATTTCCCTGAGTTCTTTACAAAAATCATATCCACTTCCATCTGGCAACATTACATCTAAAAGAATAATGTTGTATGTATTCTCATTAATGCTTTTTCTACTACTTTCTAAATCCTTGCATATATCAATCTTAAAGCCTTCTTGCTCTAAGGCATACTTTACACCGAATGCTATTGTACTATCATCTTCTATCATAAGAACTTTTATCATAGTTCCCTCCTATTTTACGTTTATTTTCTTTATAATTATTATACAATATCTAAATTAAAATAATAGAGTGAGAGTCCATTGATATGCTCCCTTTATAAAGGAGTATATTTTTAATGTCAAAAAATATAAAAACTGATTATAAAATTAAATTAAAGGCAGTAATTAATCATAGATAAGGTAAAAAATCTTTTAGATATTAGTAAAGATCTTAGTGTATTTAGAGAACATATTCGAAGATGGGTACATAAATATGAATCATTAGGCTAAGAAGGCTTGAAAAATCAAATTAAAGCAATAAAAGACTATTTATCAAGTGAATACTCTCAATTTGATATATGTATAAAATATGAAATATCTAGTGTATTAATTCTTCAACACTGGATTATGCTGTATAATAATCATCATAATATAACTAAGTCTTATCCAGATAAAGGAAGTACACTTATAAATTATATCCAATATTTCTCAAATTACAGTTGAAAATATTTTAAAGCATATTTAGCAAACGAAAAATGGTTAACTGATGTAACTGAGTTTAAATTAGTTAATGGAAGTAAGGTGTATTTAAGTACAATTTTAGACTTAGGTGATAATATTATAGTTTTACATGTTATTTCAACGTCAAATAATAATAAGTTAGTATTTGATACATTTAAGGAGTTAAAGTTGGCAATAAATAATTATATAAAATTTTATAATGAAAAAAATCGCAAAAAAATTAAACAGACGGGCTCTATTGGACTATCGAAGTCAGACCTTAATTGCCTAAGTTTGATTATTTCCGCTATCCACTAGGCATCTCTTTATTTCTTAATCTTGATAACTTCAATTTTTTGAATTCATTGAAGTGATATTTTAAAATTATATTTATATTTATAATTTTGTCACTTTCATACTTTCTACACTTACTCATATTACTATTATGCATAATTTTTCCACAGTTTGAAAACTAAAATAATATTCTTGTAAGAAAAAAAGCTTAGTATACACTAAGCTAATTATTGGAGGCGACACCCAGATTCGAACTGAGGATCAAGGAGTTGCAGTCCACTGCCTTACCACTTGGCTACGTCGCCTTAACAATTTAATTATATTACATATTGTAAGTTTTTATAACTGTTTTTATGAAATTTAATTTATAAGTTTTTTTTAAGTTTTATTTTATTTTCAATTTATTTATATATACAATCCACTCATATCATAAACTACTTATGTAGTGGTACTTTCATATAATAATAAATTCTCATATAATTTAAGTATAAACACAAGTTTCATATTAGAAAATTCATTTTTAAATAAAAAATTTAAATATATAGGAGTGGTAACATGAAAATAGCAGTTATAATGGGTGGTATATCATCAGAAAGAGAAGTTTCTTTAAACTCTGGAAGAGAAGTATATAATAATTTAGATAGAAATAAATATGATGTTATAAAAATAGTAATAGATGATAAAAAAGATATTTTCACAAAATTAACAGATGATATTGATTTTGCATTTTTAGCTCTTCACGGAAAATTTGGTGAAGATGGATGTATTCAATCAGTACTAGAAACCATGGATATTCCTTATTCAGGATGCGGTCCCCTTTCAAGCGGCTTATGTATGGATAAAAATATAACTAAGACTATTTTAAGACACTCTAATTTACCTACTGCAGATTGGCTAGTTGTAAAATCAGCTAATGAAATTAATTTTAATAAAATTAATGAAATTGGATATCCTCTTTTTATAAAACCAAATTGTGGTGGTTCAAGTGTTGCTACATTTTTAATAAAATCTGAAAAAGAAGTATTAGATGCAGTAACTAAGGTTTTAGAAGTTGATGAATGTGCTATGATAGAAAAATATATCCCAGGTGAAGAATATACTTCATTTATACTTAACGGAGAGGTATTCCCTACTATATCTATAAAGTCAACTTCAGAATTCTTCGATTACACTTCTAAATATGGCGAAAATGGAGCTAAAGAAGAAGTTGTCTATCTTGAAAAAAACATTCAAAGTAAAATAAACGAAATTTCAAAGACTTGTTGGAATATTTTCAATTGCAAAGCATACGTAAGAGTTGATATTATTATAAGTGATAATACACCTTATGTTCTTGAACTTAATACCCTTCCTGGTTTAACTAAAACTAGTTTAATACCTAGAAGTGCAGCATCAAGAAATATAAGCTTTAGTGAATTATTAGATAAAATAATAGAATATTCTATGAAATAAATATTCTATTTAAAGTTTGAGGTGATAAATTGATATTTTCAAATCTAAAAATAAATGATAATGAACAAATTTACATTCAAATAAAAAATTATATAAGTGATATGATATCTAAAGGATTACTTCCAGATAATAGCAAGCTCCCTTCTACAAGGGAGCTTAGCCAAATTTTAGATGTAAGTAGAAACTCAATAGTTCTTGCTTATGAAGAATTAAAATCTGATGGTCTTATCTATTCTATTTCAGGTAAAGGAACATTTGCTAGTTCTAAAAATTCTCATAGTACTACATCTTGGTCTATTGATTGGAATATAATGGAGAATAAATATTCTAAGATTGCTAATGAACTAGACATTATTAAAAGCGAAGTTCCTTGGAGATCTGATTTAATTTCATTTAAAAGTATTTCTCCAAATGGTGAGTTATTTGATATGGAAGAATTAAAAAAATCCTTTTTAAATAGAATATCTCTAGAAGGTCATAAACTTCTTAACTACGGCTATGCACAAGGTTATAAACCACTTATAGATTATCTTTTAACTTATATGAATAAAAAAAGTGTAGATACTTCAAATAAAGATATTTTAATTACTAATGGATTTACAGAAGGTCTTGATATCATACTTTCTTCTTTTACTAATCCTGGAGATTATATAATTTGTGAAAATCCAACTCATAATACAGCTATAAAAATTATGAAAGCTCTTGGACTTAATATAATCGGCGTTGATATTAACAAAAATGGACTTGATTTTAATATGCTAGAAGATAAATTAAAAATTCATAAAAATAAAATTAAGTTTTCTTATGTTACACCTTCTTATCATAATCCTACTGGAGTTGTAATGTCACCCGAAAATAGATATAAATTTTATAATTTAATGAAAAAATTTAATATTGCTATTATTGAAGATGGTTTTAACGAAGAACTTCTTTATTCAAGTTCTCATATATTCCCTATATGCTCTTTAGACAAATCAAGTAATGGCGTTATATATATAGGTAGCTTTTCAAAGATTTTATTTCCTGGGCTTAGAATAGGATGGATTTTAGGTGATAAAAATGTAGTTGATAGACTTGAAAGTGTTAAAAGATGTAAAAATATACATGTATCATTTCTAGACCAAGGTATACTTTATGATTACTTATATAATGGCGGCTTTGAAAAATATGTAAAAAAAATACGCAAATTTTATGGTGATAAATTTAACTTTGCTATGGAATGTGTAGATAAATATATTCCTACAGAATACATTTTAGGAGATGGTGGTCTTCATATATTTTTAAAATTAAAAAATATAAATACTAGAGAATTATTAAATAAATGCCTCGAAAAAAAAGTAATTTTTATGCCTGGAGATATATTTTATTTAGATAGTAAAGGTTATGATACTTTAAGATTAGGATTTTCTAGGCTATCATTTAATGATATAGAAAAAGGTATTAAAATAATTGGCGAAAGTATAAAAGAGTTAGTTTATTAGTTTTTAATTTTCTAACTCTTTTATTTTTCATTATCTTTTTTTAACTAATCCATGTTCATATAATATTTCCAATGATTCTTCTAATTCTTTAGTATTTACGATTTCTAAAGATATACTAGTATCATTATATTTTTCTTTTACTAAATTTAATATTTCTATAATATTCATATTCCCTTTTATTATTGATGAATGACTATCTTTATCTCCATAATTATTATGTATATGCATATGCTTTATTTTATCACCTAATTCATAAATCCATTTATTTACACCTAAATGAGAATATACATTTACATGACCAATATCTAAACATACTGAAAAATTCGGATTATTTACTTCTGTAATCGCTTTATTTATTAAAAAATAGTCATCTTCTAATGTATTCTCTATATGAATTTGTATATCATCTAGTTTATTTTTTAAAAAATTATTCCAAAATTTATTAGAATTATTTAACCATTCTGTATTACTATATGTCTTTGGTGTATACCCATGATGGTATACAATTTTCTTTGCATTTAATGCTTTTGCAACATAATAAGATTGCTCAAATCTATAATCAGTAATTTTCCTTATCATATTATCTCTACTTCCTGGAATTAAATCAGCAAAAGGTCCATGTATTGATATATCTATATAATTCAAAATGTCACCCAATTCTTTTTTATATGATTCTATATATGTCTTTTTATCATCTAGTATAAATGGACTTGCAAATTGAACAACTTCTAATCCTACATCATACTTTTCTATTATGGGAAGTACTTTTTTAGTTTCATCTAATTGTGATATGTATATATCCATATGTCTATCGCCCCCTTAAATATATTATAGCTTATAAAAACATTTTATCTTGTTTGTTTTATGAGTTATAATATATTTAGTTTTTAGCTTTTATTAGCTAATATAAAAATAATTTTTTTAAAATATAAGGGGACTATTATGTTAAAAATAATAAAATTTTTATCAATTATATTGATAATACTATCTACATCATCTTATTTTTTATATACTACTATTTTTGATACTTCTGATAAAAATCAAACTTTAGTAGCACAAAAAAATATTATTAATGAAGATAGTGATAATATCCAAAATAAAAATTTAAAAGAAGACAATAAAAATGAATCTGTTTTTTCATTTTCTCCTATTCCTAATAATGTAAAAAATAGAATGATAGGAAAATCTATGCCCTCAAATGAGCCTATAAGCTTTGATAACCTTTCATATTTAAATTTAACATATTATGGTTTTGATGATAAAACTCATTTAGGTGAAATGATTGTAAACAAAAACGTAGCATCTGATGTAGTAGATATTTTTAAAGAATTATATGAAAAAAAATATCCAATTGAAAAAATCAAATTAATTGATGAATACAATGCAATTGATGAAAAATCAATGGCAGATAATAATTCTTCTGCTTTTTGTTATAGAACTATAGCAGGAACAAATGTAGTTTCAAATCATGGTAAAGGTTTAGCTATTGATATAAATACCTTACAAAATCCTCATGTTATAGGCAATAGTACAAGCCCTAAAAAGGGTTATATTTATGCCAATAGAGATAATATAAAAAAAGGTATGATTCAAGAAGGAGATGATTGTTACAATGCCTTTATAAAAAGAGGCTGGAGTTGGGGTGGATACTGGAAAAATCCAGATTACCAGCATTTTGAATTTAAATAAATTACATATTTTTAAAAGCAATTTAAAAGTTCTAAAATCAAATATGAATAAAAGGTGATAATATAATGAATTTAATGACATTAGAAAATATAAATAAAAGTTATTCTGAGAAAATGTTACTAGAGAATATTTCTGTTGGAATCAACGAAGGCGAAAAAATAGGTCTTATTGGAGTTAATGGTACTGGTAAATCTACTTTACTTAAAATAATTGCTGGAGTTGAAGAATGTGATTCTGGTAATATAACAAAAGCCAACAGGGTAAGGGTTGAATATCTTCCTCAAAACCCATATTATGATGAAGATGCTACTGTTCTAGAGCAAGTTTTTAAAGGAACTTCAGATGAAATGAACTTACTAGGTCAATATCAAGAAGTTTTAGAAAAACTTACAATCTCTTATGATGATAATTTAAACAAAAAATTACTATCATTACAAGAAAAAATAGATGCTCTTAATTTATGGGATTTAGAAAGTGAAGCTAAGTCTGTTCTTACTAAACTTGGTATAAATAACTTTAATAAAAAAATAAAAGAACTATCTGGTGGACAAAGAAAAAGAATCTCCTTGGCATCTGCTCTTATTACTCCTTGTGAATTATTAATATTAGATGAACCTACAAACCACCTAGATAATGATACTATTGATTGGTTAGAAGATTATCTTAATTCTAGAAAAGGTTCTTTACTTATGATAACTCACGATAGATATTTCTTAGATCGTGTTACAAACAGAATTATCGAATTAGATAAAGGTCGACTATTTAGCTATGAAGGAAACTACTCTATTTTCCTAGAAAAAAAGATGGAGCGTTTATCTATAGAATCTAGTATGGAAGATAAACGTCAAAACCTTATCAGAACTGAATTAGCATGGGTAAGACGAGGAGCTAAAGCTCGTACTACAAAGCAAAAAGCTAGACTTCAAAGATTTGACGATCTTGTAAATCAAAAAACTAATACTTTAGATGATAAACTGGATATATCTGTGGGATCTAGTAGACTTGGTAAAAAAATTATAGAAATGCATAATATTTCTAAGTCATTTGATAATAAAATACTTATAGACAAGCTTGATTATACTTTAGCCCGTACAGATAGAATTGGTATAATTGGGAAAAATGGTATTGGTAAATCTACACTTATTAAAATGTTAGATGGAAAGCTTCAACCTGACAGTGGTAATATATCTATAGGTGAAACTGTAAAGATAGGTTGCTTTTCTCAAGATGATTCTCATATGCATCCTGATATGAGAGCTATAGATTACGTAAAGGAAGCAAGTGATTATATAGAAACATCTGACGGAACTAAAATCACTGCATCTCAGATGTGCGAAAGATTTTTATTTAATGGTACTATGCAATATACTTTAATTGGTAAATTGTCTGGTGGAGAAAGACGTAGACTTCATCTACTTAGAACACTTATGATGGCTCCTAACGTTCTTTTATTAGATGAGCCTACTAATGACTTAGATATTGAAACACTTAATATTTTAGAAGATTATTTAGATGAATTTAAAGGTGTTGTTATAACAGTTTCTCATGATAGATATTTCTTAGATAGAATTTGTAACAAAATTTTTGCATATGAAGGTAATGGTAAAATTCATATATACACAGGTAACTACAGTGATTATATTATTTATAAAGAAATTCAAGGTATTGAATTTGAAGAAGAAAAAAAAGAAATAAAAACTGATAAACCAGTAAAAAAAGAAAAACCAAAATCTGATAAAAAGCTTAAATTTACTTATAATGAACAGCGTGAATTTGAAGCTATTGATAACGACATTGAAAAACTTGAACAAAAAATTGAAGCTTTAGGAGAATCAACTTCAAAATATGCTACTGATTTTACTAAACTCCAAGATATTCTTAACGAAAAAGAATCTCTTGAAAAAGAATTAGAACATAAATACGAAAGATGGGAATATTTAAATAATCTTGCAGATGAAATTTCAAATTCTAAAAATTAACTAAATTTTAAATTTGTTTAAAAGGGATATATCAACATTTTTATTGGTAATCCCTTTTATTTATTTTATAATGAATATTTTTATAAACAACCAAAATATTCATTATAAAATAAATGTAAACGTACTATTTATTATTTATCTTTCATATTGTTTATTAAGTCTAATAAATAATATTTTTAAAGGAGATGTATTATGCTAAAAAAAATTATAGTTATTTTTACTTTTATAATACCTTTTTTAGCTCTATGTTCAGGATGCTCTAATATCCCTGACTCTGCTAAAGAAGCCTCAATAACATCTAAAATTCCAATCTCATCTAATGTATCTAATAATAAAAAAGATACTTCTAAAAACAATGAATCTAATAATATCATAGCTACTATTTATACTTCTGATATAGACTCAGAAAACTTAATAAATAAAAAAGTTACTTTAAAAGAATTGACTGCGGAGTCTATATTTGAAGAACTTAAAAATTGTGATGTCGTTACTAAAGGTACTAAATTAAATAAATTTGAATCTTATATAGATTCAAGTAATAATTCTGTTGGAGTAATAAATTTTTCTAAAGAATTCTATGATTTTAATTTAGGATCTTCTTTTGAAGTTATGATGCTTGATTCAATTGCTAAAACATACATAGAAAATTTTAACTTAGATAAATTAAAAATATTAGTTGATGGACAGGAATACGAAAGTGGTCATATTTTATTTCAAAAAGATGATTATTTTATGAAAGAGTCTTTTAATTAATTTTAATTTTAAAAAAATATAAGTTTGACTTAAATTTGCAATACTACAAGCAAATTTATTCAAACTTATATTTTCTATTTTCTATTTTTTTAATCATCCTCTATATTAAAGCTGTATACTATATGATCTATAATATCTTCATAAGCTGAATCTAAATACTTGTCTACCACTATTCTTAAATCATATATTCCCCTCTTACCTTTGGCTATAAATATATAGTTACAAGTTCCATCTAACCCTTCTGAACATATTAATCTTCCTTCACAATTTCCATTATTAAAAATCACCGATTCTATACATCCCATATTATTAGCTACTCTATCTAATGATACACAATCAGTCATATTATAAGGTATTTCTATTAAAAACACTTGCATTTTTATATTAAAAATAACATCTCCATCAAATTTATCTATTGCTATAGTGTCAAAACATTTTTTATTTTTTGATTTCAATTCCGTCCAATTTTTAGGAACATCTATGCTATATCCTAAATCACTTTTCCTATTTTCAAAATCAATATCAATTATTTTTAAATTTTCACCTTTCTCTTTATGTCTTATTTCTCTAAGTATTTCTCCCGATTTTTTAAATCCATTTTTATATGATTTCATTAAATACTTCTTAGCATCCTTTAAATTTTTTTCTACACCTAGGCCGTCTTTAAACATTCTTCCAATTTCATATTGTGCCTGTGTATTATTTTTATCTGCATATTTTTTTAAATATATAAATGCCTCACTATAATTTTCATCTTCTAAAAGCCCCATTCCATTTTCAAAATCATTTAAATAGTTATACTCTGTTTCCACTACTTTTTTCAATATTTCCTTTTGATATTCTAATTCCTTTTCCCTTTTTTGCTCATTAAACATTTCTTTAAACATATCATTTATAGCCATTTTGTATACCTCCATAGCAAACATTTACTCTTATAATTATTTTATTGTTATAATTTATTTATGTTACTAAATTATGATGTATAATGATATTAGGCTTTTTATAACCCATTTTAGAGAGGAGTTAATTATTAATGAATATTTATGCACATAGAGGTTTTAGTGGTTATTATCCTGAAAATACTATGCTTTCATTTAAAAAATGCTTAGACTTGAATATTTGTGGAATTGAATTTGATGTTCATAAAACTAAAGATGAAAAACTCGTAGTTATACATGATGAAACTATAGATAGAACATTTAATGGTTGTGGACTTGTACAAGATTATACATTAAAAGAACTAAAAAATTTCAAGTCGTCAATTGAAGGTTTCGAAGATAATGATGACTGTAAAATACCTACTCTTGAAGAAGTTCTTGAACTTTTTTTACCTACAAATTTTATACTAAATATAGAGCTAAAAACTGATAATATACACTATAAAAATATAGAAAAAGATGTCATTGATTTAATAAATAAATATAATATTAAAAATAGAATTATACTATCTAGCTTTAATCCTAATAGTTTAAAAATTTGTAATGAAATTGATTCTACTATAAATACAGGTTTATTGTTTGAAATTTACAATAATCAAATACTTGACTTAGCTAAAAACTTAAATGCTAATTATATACATCCGCCTGTTAATTTAGTAACAGAACACTTATTAAATACATTTTATAAAAATAATTTTGAAGTTAATGTATATACTGCAAATTCTACTGAAGATATGATAAAATTAATTAATTTTAAAGTTAACGGTATATTTACTAACTATCCAGATAAACTTAATAATATTAAAAAAAAGTTTTAATTAATATGTTTTTTTTAAAAAAAGATTGACTTTTTAAAAAAACTACTCTAAGATTATATAAAACAACTTAAAACGACAAATTCTATGATTAAGAAAGTAAATTAAATTAAATTTATAGAGAGCCAAGGTTGGTGGAAACTTGGTAATGAAGTTTAATTGAAAAGAGCTTATGAGAATATTATCTGAACTTAAGTACGATAATAGGTTATCTCGCCTTAAGAGATTTGAGTGGATAAAAATTTATTTTTTATCAACGAGAGTGGTAACGCGGAAATATTCGTCTCTTGGTCTTTTGACCAAGGGACTTTTTTAATTTAATTAAATTTTAGGAGGATATGAATAATGGAAAATCCCATACAACCTAATTTAGGTTCAAGTAACAAAAACTTTTTTAAATTTTTTATACCGTCGCTATTTGGTCTATTTTTATTTGTTATTCCAATGCCTTACGGTAATATTATTTCTTTAGAGGGACTCTCACCTTTTAATATCGGTATCGGCTTTTTAGCTGAGCTTATAAAAATTTTAGCTGCCGATTACCTTAATAACATTGCCTTAGCTGTTATAGTTTCATCTGCAATACTATCTGTACTGAGCAAATTTATAAATATTAAAAATGAATTTTTAAGAAATTTACTAAATGTATCACCATTTTGGTTAGCATTTAGAATACTAGGTGCTATATTTATAGTTATGACTATATTTAAAGTTGGTCCTAAATTTATTCATTCAGAAATAACAGGACAAACTATGCTTGGTCTTTTACCTAGCTTACTTGCCATATTCTTAGTATCTGGATTTTTATTACCTTTCATTGTAGACTTTGGATTAATGGACTTCTTTGGTGCTATGATATCTAAATCTATGTACAAATTATTTAAAGTTCCTGGTCGTTCTGCTGTAGATGCAGTTTCTTCTTGGTTAGGAGATGGTACTCTTGGTATTATGATTACGAATACTCAATATAAACAAGGTTTCTATACTGCAAAAGAAGCATGTATAATATCAGTTTGTTTCTCATTAGTATCGCTTCCATTTTCAACTGTTATAGCTGACCAACTTGGATTTATGCCACTATTCGTTCCATTTTATGCTACTGTTTGTATAGCATCATTAGCCTGTGCTTTAATAATGCCTCGCATATATCCATTAAAAAATTTTACTAACAATACATTTAACAACATTCCTCATTTAAAAGAAGATTTAGTACCTGAAGGAGTTAATTTGTTTAAATTTGGTCTAGAAAAAGCTATAGATAGATCTGAAACTGCACCATCTTTAAAAACTATAATTATTAATGGATTTAAAACAGTTGTAGATATGTATTTAGGATTATTGCCACTAGTTATGGCCTGGGGTACTTTAGCCTTAATGGTTGCAGAATTTACACCATTTTTCAATATAATATCTGTACCGGTTATATTTGTACTAAATCTTTTAAATATACCAGATGCCGCTCAAGCTGCACCTGCTGTACTTGTAGGATTTACAGATATGTTTTTACCATCTATCATGGTATCTGCAGATGGTATAAGTGAAGTTACTCGTTTTATAGTAGGTACATTGTCTATAACTCAATTAGTATACTTAACAGAAACCGGAGCCGTTATATTAAAATCAGATATTCCACTTAATCTAAAAGATTTATTTTTAATATTTCTAACTCGTACAGTAATATCTTTACCAATTATAACTTTAATTGCAAAATTTATTTTTATATAAATAAATTTTAATATATGTATCAATTTACAAATTTAAAACATAATATTTATAGAAAGAAGTATTCGACACTTGCGGATAACTTAATCTTTCAAAAGCTATCTTTGAATTTTCTATTTAAAGATAGCTTTTTTTCTGTCTTTACATCAGTCTTGACTTTTGTAAATTTAATACGTACAATTTTATTAAATCTAATAAGGAGGCATTATATGAATAATTTATTAAAAGAACTCAATTCTTTAAACAACAATTTAAATAATCTAGATGTAGAGTATATTTCTAATTTAAATTTAGATAAAACTAAACTTTTCATAATTGATATGAATAATGGATTTGCAAAATGTGGAGCTTTATACTCCCCTCGAATAGAAAATCTTATAAATCCTATTTCTTCATTTACAAAAAATTTATCTTCGACTATAAAAGAAATAATAGCATTTACAGACTCTCATACTAAAGAATCTATTGAACTATTAAGTTATCCTTCTCATTGCCTTTTTGATAACATTGAAAGCGATGTTGTAGAAGAAATTAAAAATATTGATAATATTAGAATTCTACCCAAAAATTCTACTAATGGATTTTTTGCTTTAAAAGAAATTTCTTTTGATGATGTTGATAATATAATTATAGTTGGTGATTGTACTGATATATGTATTTATCAATTTGCAATAACATTAAAATCTTATTTTAATCAAAACAATATGAATAAAAATATTTTAGTTCCTATGAACTTAGTTGATACATATGATATTCCTAATACTCATCCTGCTGAGCTTTTAAATATTGTGTTTTTTAATAGTATGATTCAAAATGGAATTAATGTTGTCAAAGAAATTATTTTAGATTAATGATTCTAAAAAAATAGCTATATCAAATTAAAATTATTTTATTTTGATATAGCTTATTTTTTATTTAATAATCATATTGTGTACTATTTTCGCACATAACTACTCTTATTTTTTTATTAAACATGTTTTTATATGATAGTAAAAATTCGTTTAATTCAGCATCCATAAGATTTATTTTTTTATCACTATACAACATTATTTTTTCTTGGTCTATTATTACAGTTACGTCATTTATATCATTTTTAACAAATGTAGTTATACAACTTTTAGGTTGTATCTTTTGTCCATATTTTTCATAAAAACCAGTGCTTTTTCTAATAGCTTCTATTTCTTCATTTGTAATATTTTCTGGATTTAAATTTTCAAAACCTGATACAGAGGGATTTATTCCAAAGCTTTTAAGCTGTTTTTCAATTTCCTCAGAATCCATTCCATACCTTTCCATAAATTTCTTTTGTATATTCATAAATTTCTCTTGAGATATATTATTATCGTTCATATAATCAAATATTTTCCTAGAAAATTCTGCCATAGTCATACTTCCATCCATAACTGAAAAATATAAATTATATATATATTGTTCAAATTTATCTACATCAGTATCTTTTACTTTATTTTTTAATTCATTAAAATCAATTATTCTATCGTCAGACATATCTACTCCTCCTAGCTAAAGTTTTACTTGTATAAGATTATATCATATTTTATAACAAATATTTATATCACATTTACTTTGTATATATTAAGCTTTTTTAGTATATTTATATACTTATCTCCTAAATTTAATTGTTTTTTCTGATGCATTTAATATGCATTCACCTCCTAATGGAATGGTTATCATTGGCATACAATGCCCTGATTTAATATTATATACCGAAGGCTTATTATACTTTAATGATATTTCCTTTAAAATTTCAATTATTTCACAATCATCAGGACTGCTCTTTATACAATCTTTAAAGTCTCCATATATAATACCACTACAATCTTTAAATTTTCCTGCTAAGTCAAGATGCGTTAACATTCTATCTATTCTATAAATATATTCTCCTATTTCCTCTATAAATAAAATTTTGTTTTTCGTATTTATTTCATATTCAGTTCCAAGCGTAGATGCTAAAAGTGATAAGTTACCACCTACTAAAATTCCTTGTGATATTCCCCTACAAAATGTTTTAATTTCTTCTCCTTTAGGATTTCTTATATTCAATTCTCTTTTGAAATTTATAGTTTCTATCAAAGATTTGTAAGTAAAATCATCCCATTCAATTGATGTAGATGCCATTATTCCATGGTAAGTTGTTAAATTGCATTTTTGGTTAAATGCTATATGAAGAGCAGTTATATCCGAAAATCCAATAAATATTTTAGGATTCTCACTTATAATTTTATAATTTATCATATTTAAAATTCTAGTTGAACCATATCCACCTCTCAAACACATAATTGCATTAATACTGTCGTCTAAAAACATCTTCTCTATATCCTTAGCTCTTATATAATCTTCTCCTGCTAAGTAACCTTTATAATTTAAATAACAACTTTTACCTATATTAACCTTGTATCCATATGACTCTATTTTTGATTTTATTTCTTCTAAATTACCTTTCTTCAAAGGTCCTGATGGAGCTACTATTCCTATAGTATCACCTATTTTCAATCCCCTTTCATTTATCATATTAATTCCCCCTGGCAATAAATATTTTTTATAATTTTATAAATATTTACTCATTTTATTACACTATCTATATATACCCTAACATCATATTTTGATACTATAACTAAATACTATATTATTTAAATATTGTACTATATACTTTTTTGTATTATTTATAATCAATTAGTTGGAATTTTTTTCAATTTTAATGTAAAATCTTTATGTGACTATAATAAAATATTAATATATGTCTTTAAGGAGTGATTAATATAAAAAATAAAAATCGCATTTTAGAATTTATTTCTTTATTTTTATTCTTTGCTTTCTTTTTAATAATAGAATTTTTTATATTTACACTTGTAGGAATTGGTTTCTTATCTTTTCTAGGATTTGATTATAATTCATTCTGGTCTGTAATCTTGTTTTTCGTAATATATTTTTGTGCTGCTATTCCAACAGACTTCTTATGTATAGCAATACTTGATATATTCAAGTATATAAATAAATTTTCATATTTTAATTATAAAATTTTAGAATTTATAACGGAGATTACTTTAACATTTATTACAATTAATTTTATAGATTTTTTGATGAATTGTATAAATATTCCATTATATACAGAGGTACTATTTTCAATACTTAACTATCTTTTATCTCAGTGTATAGATTTTTTAGACAAAGACAAAAATAAAGATTCTATCTCAAAATAAAATTTTGAGTGTAATATAACGAAGGTCTGAATTTAAATTTCAGACCTTCGTTATATTACTAAAAACATTTATATCAATACACTTTCTATTTGCTTAGTCATTTCAACCGCATTATCAAAAAATTCATCTATAGTAACTACTTCTGAGCTTACTCTTGAATACTCTCCTGCAAAAGATACTATATGACTTTGTATATTATCAAGTATAGTATTTTTATTTATTTGTTTATTAATTAAGCCTATAAAATCACTTATTAATTCAGTATTTAACATTTCATCTTTTATATCCTCATTTATATTTATTTCTATAAAATTTTCTTGCGAAAATTTCTCAATTTTTATTTTACCATCTATAAAATTACCACTAACTTCCCCAAAACTAAACATCATATTTATAAGTTTATTAGGTTCCTTAGTAAATGCTGAAGAATTTAATGTAACATTTACACCATTTTCAAATTCTAATATGCTAACCATATTGTCACAAACATTATTATCACACATATATACGCATCTTCCATAAGGTCCTTTTTCTAAAATTTCTTTTAAGTTACTTTCACTGGGATTTATATGTACAGAATATTTTATATTTCTATCTTTTTCTAAGTATATTTTTTTTGCAGAGTATGGGCATTTATTTTCTATACTACATCTCAAGCAACTTTCACTCATGTTTAAATTCATATTCTCATTATTTAAATGTTTTAATCTCCCAAATGACGATATTTTTTTACAGTTACTTTCTATTAAGTATATTAAAACATCAATATCATTGCAGTTTCTAGATACTATTATCGGACTTGAATCACTACTATTTCTCCAATTTCCTCTTATATAATTATGTGCATAATTCCAATGACCTATATTATCTTTATACTGTATATTAACTAATTGACCTAGTTCTTGAGATTGTATTATTTCTTTTAATTTGTTAAAAAATTTTGTATATCTTAGCTCATTACATGACATAAAAACTCTATCATTAAATTTATTAGCTAACTCTTTTATATGTACTAATTTGTCTAAACTATTTGTCATAGGATTTTCTAAAAGAACATGATATCCTATTTCTAATGATTTATTTAGATAATCATAATGTCTTTCATCACTATTACATATTATAACTGCATCAGCTATTTTACCTTTTTCAAAAAAATCTTCAAAATTATCAAATACATTATCTTTATTTATATTGTATTTCTTTACAAAAGTGTCTCTTCTTCCCTTCTTAGGTTCTACAATTGCTACAACTTCACATAAGCTTAAATTTTTTTGAATATATTCCCCATATTTATATGTTCCTCTAAGGCCTGCTCCTATTATAGCTACTTTTACTTTTCCCATATTTATACCCCCATTTTTACTTATATACTCTTATATTTTAACCTTATAAAATAATTATAGTATATATTAACAAATGTCTAGTTTAGTTTTTGTTTATTTTATCTAATTTTTTGTTATATAAAAACATATAAAAAGCAGCTGTAAAAATTATTAAATACCCTATAATACTTACTGTATCTGGATAGACATTAAATAAAAATATACTAAATATTGCTGAAAAAATTATATTACTATAATCAAATATAGATATCTCTTTAGCTGGTGAATACTTATATGCTAAAGTAATTCCAAATTGACCTAAGCTTGCAAATATTCCACCTAAAAGAAGATATATAAGTTGTAATAATGACATAGGCTCATAAACCATTATGAATAAAGGTAAAATAACAAGTAATGAAAACATTGAAAAGAAAAACACAATTGTATAATATTCTTCTTTATTTCCAAGTACCCTTAGACAAGTATATGCCATTGCAGCAAATACAGCTCCCATGAATCCTGATAAATACGGAATTGTATCAACACTAAAAGTAGGTTTTATAATAAATAAAGCTCCTATAAATGCTATGATAATCATAGAAATTTGTTTTAAATTAATTTTTTCCTGTAATACGATTGCACAAAATATAACAACCAAAAAAGGACTCATTTTATTTAACATATTTGCATCAGATAAAACCAATTTATCTATTGCATAAAAATTTAATACCATGCCTAATGTTCCAAATATAGATCTATATATTAAAATTTTTCTATTTTCTCTTTTTCCAGTTAAACTTCCTTTATGTTTTAAAATTAGCCAAAGTGCTATTATACTCGATACTAAATTCCTAAAAAATACTTTTTGAAAACTAGGTAAATCCCCTGCTAACTTAACAAATGCTGACATAGCTGCAAATCCAAAAGCCGATCCAATTATACATAATATTCCTTTTATTCTATTTGATTTTATTGCATTATCCATTTTAATTCCTTCCTTCTATAACTATTTTGACTTATTTTATATAAGCTATTGTTTTGTAACAATTAACAAATTATCTATATAATTTTATATTTTTAAAAATATATAGTCAATTATTTTATATTTATCATATACATTTAGAGTAATATAAAATAATTTATTTTACTCTTTTTTAATTTCCAAAAATTATAAATATATTTTAGAAAGGAGGCATAATTATTATTAGTACTCAAAATAATATAAGTTTATTATCTGTTATTGACAATTTAAAGTCTAGCTTGTCCAGTTATTTTAATATTTACAATAACTTTTCATTAAATGACTATTCATTTGACTTTATGGGGGAATTTATTTTATCTAATTCAAAATACTTTTTAAGTAGACAGAAAGTTATATGGTCTTATGATAATAAAGAATATATCTTTGTTAAATCTTTACAAAACATCTCTTTAAATGATTTCGATAACTTTATATTTCCTTTTTCAAATTTTGCATTAAATAATGTTGTAAATATAAACGAAAATCATATGTCTACATACGTAACTTTATTTTTAACTTCTCCAAATATTGATTTAGAATTATCTAGTTTAATAAAAAAATTCAAAAAAAGGAGAAGCTATAAGTTTGGTCTTAGAGGATATTCTAATTTTAGAATTATTCTTTTTAATACATTAACTAAAGAATTTTTCTACAATAAAGACTCTAAAGATATTATTAATTTTTATAAGGAGGTATTGTTATGAATACTTTTACATTATTAATATTTAGTGCACTTATACTAATTATAGCTTATATTTTATACGGAGGTTATTTAGCTAAAAAATGGGGTATTGATGACTCCAGAAAAACTCCAGCTCATACAAAATATGATGGTATCGACTATGTTCCATCTAAAACTCCAATCCTTATGGGCCATCATTTTGCATCAATAGCTGGTGCAGGTCCTATAGTAGGTCCTATACAAGCAGCTATATTTGGCTGGATCCCTGTAACTTTATGGGTTCTAATCGGTAGTATATTTTTCGGAGGACTACAAGATTTCGGTTCTTTATTTGCTTCTATAAGACATGATGGAAAATCTATTGGTGAAATAATAGAAGTTAACATGGGTAAAAAAGGTAAAAGACTTTTTTCTTTATTCGCATGGCTTACTTTAATATTGGTAGTAGCTGCATTTTCTAACATTGTAGCTGATAGTTTCGTAAGTACACCTGCAGCTGGTAGTGCTTCTATTTTATTTATATTTTTAGCTATATTATTCGGTATGGCTGTTTATAGATTTAAAATGCCTTTAAGTATAGCTACTGTAATAGGTGTTATATTGTTATTTGGTTGTATTTATTTAGGTTTTTTATTTCCTCTAGTTCTTCCTAAATACATTTGGATTCTTCTTCTTTTAGTTTATATTTTCATAGCATCTGTAACTCCTGTTTGGATTCTTCTACAACCTAGGGACTATTTAAATTCTTTCTTGTTATATTCAATGATTGCTGGCTCTTTAATTGGTATATGCATATTGAGACCCGAAATACAAATGAGTGGATTTACAGGATTTACTGTAAATAACCAATATTTGTTCCCTGTTTTATTTGTAACCGTTGCTTGTGGTGCTATATCTGGATTCCACTCTTTAGTAGGTTCTGGTACTTCGGCTAAACAACTATATAAAGAAAGTGATGCTCAAAAGATAGGTTATGGATCAATGCTTATAGAAGGTTTACTTGCTATAGTTGCTCTTATAACCGTAGCTTATATATCTCATGGTGATTTTACTAATCTTCTTAAAAATGGTGGACCTGTTAATGTATTCTCTGAAGGTATTGCAAACTTTATGCTATCATTTGGTATCCCTTTTAGTATAGGAAAAACTTTTACATCTCTTGCAATTTCTGCTTTTGCTCTTACTTCCTTAGATACCTCAACTCGACTTGCAAGATTTATCTTCCAAGAGTTTTTTGATGAAGATAAAAAAGAAAATAATAATGATAAAACTAATAAAAATAACCCTCTATCTAATATGTATCTATCAACAGGTATCACAGTTGTATTTTCAGGACTTCTTGCAATTATGGGATACGAAAAAATATGGCCAATATTTGGTTCTGCAAATCAACTTCTAGCTGCAATAGCTTTACTTGCTATAGCCTTATGGCTTGCTAACTCTAAACGAAGTTTTAAAGAATTCATAATCCCTATAATATTTATGTTTATTGTAACTATATTTTCTTTAATGTTAAATATAAAAGCAAATATTGGTGTAAATTATACTTTAGTAATTATAGCATCATTACTTTTAATTCTTGCGGGAATCTTAATCTATGAAGCTATATGCTTAATCTATAAAAATAAACATTCTCTAAAAAATTCAAAGTAAATAATTAATTACTAAAGGAGCTGTATCAAAAATATAAAAATTTTGATATAGCTCCTTTTTATCGAAAATCCACATACTTTTTACTTATCATTTATACTTTGTATATATAGACATATTAAAAAAATAACTTATGCAATAATTATGTAAATTAATTTGTAATATTCAAAAACTTTTAAATAAAATTGTATTTATTAAGTTTTATAATTTCATTTATTTTCTTTTTTATAATTTTATGATAAAATAATTAGTATATTTTGATTTGCTTGGATATAAATTTAAATGCAAAACTTGAACATAATATATATGTAATAAATTTTTAGTTTCAAGCGCAATATCGTTATCATAACTAAATGTTTATAAAAATTAGGAGGATTAATATGGGCTTAAAAGACAAATTTGCAGAGTCATTCGCTAGATCAAAAACTATGAGTGCATCTGAACAAAAGGCTAATGAAATAATGGGGAAATTACTTCTAAGAAAAGCAATCGTACCTATGGTTTTAATGTTCGTCGTAATAATAGCTGGATTTATGCTAAAGATAAATTCTTGGGCTATACTAGGAGTAAATTTAGTTATAGCGGCGGGAACTTACTTCTACATAAAAAAAGCTAGTGAAAAATATCAAAATTTCAAACCTTATGCAGGTAATTTAATTAGTTTAGAGAAAAAAGGCAAAAAGGATTATGTTGCTATTATAAAACAAGGTAAATTACCTATAAAATTACAAATAGCTTATGGTGGGGAAGATCTTGAACATATCAAGAAAAATCAACAAGTTCAAATATACTATAATCCAGAAGCTAAAATATCTATATTAATTAGTAAATAATTATAAAAATAAAGCTGCTCTAAAATTTATATTTTAGAGCAGCCTATTTTTTATTTTTTTAGTAACTTTTAAGCATATTCTTTATATATTTTCAAAGCTTTTGCTAATTGATCTGGGCAAGATGTACCTTTATTTTTACATGGAATGTCCTCTAACATGCTTATTATATCATCTATTGTTTTACCTTCTATTAAATGTTTTATAGCTATTAAACTGCCTGCACAGCCACCTTCAAAAACAACATCTACTAAAACATCATCTTCTATATCTAGTAAAATAGATTTTGAACAAACTCCTTTTGTATAATATCTATACATGCAAACACCTCCTACTTTAATAAAATATGTTTTTTACAGTTTATTAATAACCTTTATTTCAATTTCAAAAATAATAACTCTAGCATTTAACATATATGTATGCTTTAATTTATTTATAGATAATTTAATTAATATTTATGAAAGGATGTTTAAAATTGGACAAAAATAATTTTTTTGATAATTACTTTAAACTTTTAACTTTATTATTTTGGCCTATTATTTTATATAAATGGCTATTTATAGCTAATGAATCTGTAGAATATAAATTATTTATAATTTTTGCTATTTTATCTATAATTTATATAATCTCATTTTTATTTATTTTCTATAAAGATAAAAATATAAAACTTATAACAATACTTTATCGTATAAGTACTTTGTTAGCATTTTTATTTACACTTGGAAGTTTCTTATTATTTCCTAAGAATTTATTCTGGTTATATTTGAAAATGTTATTCCTTATTCTCTATTTTTATTTTTCTTGTGTTAAAGTGTCTAAGTATAAAATAGATGAAGGTGTTGTTGGAATTATTGGTTCTATTTTATTATTAGTAATAACTATATTCTATTAAATTATATATATAAGGAAATATTAGACATATATAATTTTTTCTGATATTATTTAAACTAAAGGTTAATATTAATAATTAAATAGAATATAAAGGAGTTAACTATTATGGAAAAAAAAGTTTTAGCTACAATTGGTCAAAAAGAAATAACTAATTTAGACATCGAAAGTGCTTTAAGTAGTCTTGATCCATATCAAGCTATGCATTTTAATACAGAAGAAGGAAAAAAACAATTATTAGAAGATTTAGTTAATCAAGAATTATTCTTCATAGAAGCTCAAGAAGAAGAATTACATAATGATGAAGGCTTTAAAGCTGAAATGAAAAAAATAGAAGAAAATATGTTAAAACAATATGCTATAAATAAAGTTCTAAGCAGTGTTAAATTAACTGAAGATGAAAAGAAAGCTTTCTTTGAAGCTAACAAAAGTAAATTTAATAAATCAGAAACAGCTTCTGCTAAACACATATTAGTAGACAATGAAGATACAGCTAAAGATATTCTTAATAAAATAAATGCTGGTGAAGTATCTTTCGAAGACGCTGCTGCTGCACATTCTACTTGCCCATCTAAAGATGCTGGTGGAGATTTAGGTTCATTCCCTAGAGGTCAAATGGTTCCTGAATTTGAAGAAGCAGTATTCTCTATGAATAAAGGTGAAGTAAGAGGGCCTGTTCAGACTCAATTTGGATATCATTTAATAAAATTAGAAGATATGCAACCTGGTGGGGAATCTGAATATGAAGAAGTTCAAAGTGAAATAGAAAAAACTTTAATGTACCAAAAACAAAGTCAAGTTTATGGTCAAAAATTAAATGATCTTAAAACTAAATACCAAAATACTATTAAATTTAATGATTAATAAAAATAAAAGCGTGGTGAATTTCACCCGCTTCTATTTTTTTATTTAATTTTTTATTTAATTTTCTATGCACGCATTTTTTCGTAGCAATACCCTATTATATCCCTTCTCTTTATTATTCCTATAAAAATTTCTTGATCATCTATTACAGGAACAAAATTTTGATTCATAGACTTAGATATTAAATCTTCTATATTAGCATCTATAGATACAGGAGTATTGTCCATTCTTCTTTTTATACTCATTATAGGTATATCTTCTATGCTTCTTAGGTCTAAAGAAAGATCATTTTTTAACGTCCATAATAAATCCCCTTCGGTTATTGTTCCAACGTATTTTCCTTCTTTATTAATTATAGGGATTGCAGAATATCTGTGATATTCCATCTTCTCTAAAGCTTGCCTCATAGTGTAGTCTTCATATATATACGCAACTTCACTTTTAGGTGTTAGAAAAAACAATATGTTCACAATACTACACCTCCATATACTTTTGTAATAACTTCTATCTTTTACAAAAGCAGTATAGTTGTTTTTTTCTACATTATTAATTCTAACATATTTAGAGTTGTATTTAAATTTTTATTTTAAAATATTTTTTTTGGGTATATACTTACTAGATTCAATTTAGGAGGCATCTACATGATATTTGATTATAATAAAGAAGTTGAAAATATATTAAATAAAATTTATGAAAAAAAAATACATGATATAGTTATAAAAACTAATACTAAATCCATTGATAAAAAAAACATATATAGTTTATCAAATACCATAATATCTACTAACGTATATTTAGGAAGTGATTTTGATGAATTTATTATCAGTTTAATTCCTTCTGGTAAAGATGGTTATTTCTTTAGATGTGAAATTGCTAGAAACAAAAATTACTCTTTTCCAAAACTTTACGATTACCTTGGTAACCCATTAAAAAATCCTAGCTATAATAAATTTGCATATCAGCTTTGGGAAAGCAACATGAACGATATGTTAATATCTGATATTCAATATAAATTTAATCAAAAGGATTTTAATAAATTTGTTAAAAACAATTTAAAATATATTATAGATGATTTAGTTTATACTATTAATAAAAATAAAAAATTAGAAAATATAATCTTACCTATAAAAAGTAAAAATGATTTAATTCCTGTTATTAAATCCATGCTAATTAATAAAGAGCTTGACTTCTCATGGATTGAACTTATTGTAGATATTGATATGATTAGAGATTATATGTCTAAATTTTCAGTTGCACTTAATATGTATGATGAATTTGATATGATAGACGATAAATTAGAGTTTTGTATTGATAATTTTTGTAAATACAATTCAAATGAACTCTTTGACTTATTAGTAAATGAAAAAAACTTTGTATTTAAAAAAGGTATTGGACTAATAAAAAATAATAATAATTAGAATAATAAAAAGCCGCTATTAAGCGGCTTGAATTTCACATATTACTAGACTTACTAATATATATGAATTTTAATTATAATCTAACTACGTTAGCAGCTTGAGGACCTTTAGCTCCTTCAACTACTTCGAATTCAACGTTTTGTCCTTCTTCTAAAGACTTGTATCCATCACCAGTTATAGCTGAGAAATGTACGAAAACATCTCCTTCACCTTCTACAGATATAAATCCAAATCCTTTTTCATTGTTAAACCATTTAACTACACCAGTTTTCATTTAATAAATCCTCCTAAAAAAACACAAATATTTAGCTACTTTGCTTTGTAACTTTACTTTCACTTTAGCATATATATTTGTTTTTGTCAAACATAATTAAGTTTATACTTTTTTTATAGTTATATTGTTTAAATAATAATTTTTTATAGTTTAAAAACTTAATTTATTAATAAAACAAAAGTTAATAATTAACTTTTATTATATGAAATCTTATATCTTTGTCACTCCATCCTAAATCCCAAGGAACTAATAATCTATCCGTATTATGACATGTTACTAAAGGATAACCTTTTGAATCTATTCCTGTTACAGTAGATACATGAGTTATTCTTCCTCCCTTTTCATATCCCACAAAATCACCTGGTCTTAAACTATAAGCTTGTTTGTATACATCTTGATAAGAACCTTTTGCAACTAATGTTGCTCTTCCACTGTATATCATATAGTTTTTAAATGCTTGAGCATTCACCCATGCTTTTGTTCCATCTCCATTATTATAATTCCAAGTCCCATTCTTTTTAAATCTTCCACTTTCAAACATTATTTGTGAAGCAAAATTCGCACAATCTCCACCTTCTGGATTATAATCTCTATACTTAGAATTAAACTTTAGTCCATATTCTTCATCGGCTGCTGCTCCACAATACTGATGTGCATAATTTACAGCATTTTGTTGCTCTGCACTTAATTGTAATTTTTCTTGTTCTTTAGACATTATATAATTTTTTATGTCTTCAGATTTTATATTTTCTAGATTTAAAGAATCTGCAAATGGATCTGTATACCATTCCTTAGTTATTACATACTGATTATCTCTTATTTTAACATTTAAATAATGATATGTACCTATTCTAAACATATTCTCATTATCTAGTTGATTTTCATATGAATATTTATACTCTGTAGATACTGTACATATAATTCCATAAAGGTCTTCTTCTTTTTCCTTTATTTTTTTAACCTTTACTTTTGTTTTTATATCTTTAAATTTAACACCTTGTTTACTAGACCAATTCTCTAAATATCTCATTTTTTTTACTTCATGTTCATAAGCCCATAATCCAAATTTCTTATGAGTTTCATATAATTCTTTTAAACTATCTTCATTTTTCTCTAATAAAGCTTTGTTTCTATAATCAAATAAATTTTCTAATAATAATTTGTACTGATCATTCATTTCATCATTTTCAATAGTACTTGTTTCTATTACCTCATCTCTAATTTTCTGCTCTAGATTAACTTTTACACATAATGCTAAAGTAAAAATTAAAAATGCTGATAATATAGTGTATTTGATGTACTTATTTTTTCTTATGAGTTTTTTCAACTTTATACCTCCCATTAAATATAACACCCTATATTTTTCAAATATATACTTTCCTATATTAAATAGAATTTAGTTATTTTTTATTTATTATATCCAATTAGAGTTAAATAATTTTATTTATTTCTTATTATTAAATTAATCATTTATTAATATATTTTTTATTTTATTTTGTTGTAGATACTACTTTTTTATAACCTTTAGTAGTAATATATATTTATAACAACATGTATTTAATTATGGAGGATTACTATGTTAAAAAAAGTAGCAGCTATAAATGATTTATCTGGGGTGGGAAAATGTTCTCTGAGTGTAGCTATTCCTATTCTTTCGGCTTTAAAAGTTCAATGTTGTCCTTTCCCAACTGCAATACTTTCAAGCCAGACTGGATATCCTGAGTATTCATTTTTTGATTTTACAAATGAAATGATTACATATTCTAATGTATGGAAAAATCTAAATCTTAATTTTGATTGTATATATACTGGCTTTTTAGGATCAAAGTATCAAATTGAAATAGTCTCTAAATTTATAAAAGAAAATAAGACTTCTCTTATAGTTGTTGATCCCGTAATGGGCGATGATGGTCTTGTTTATCCTGTATTTGATACTGAAATGTGCAATAAGATTAAAAATTTAGTTAAAGTTTCTGACCTAACTACACCAAATCTAACGGAAGCATGTATATTAACAGGAAGAAATTATTCTAAAAAGAACTTTACTAGAGATGAACTTATTAACTTAGCTAAAGATGTTTGTAGTATTGGACCTAGTAAAGTAGTCATTACAGGCATATTAGAAGGAGATAATATACTTAATCTAGCTTATGATAAAGCTATTGATAAATACTTTTTTACATCTGTAAAATATAATAATTGCTCTTATAGTGGTACTGGTGATATATTTACATCTATTATTTCTGGATTATTAACTAATGGTTATGATTTAAATTTTGCAGTTATTACAGCAACCAACTTCATTTCAAAAACTATTGATTATACATCTAAATTTAATATTGATAGAAATGATGGCGTAATGTTTGAAAAATTTTTATGCGATTTAACATGTATATAAATAAGAGGCTAATTATAATATTATAACTAGCCTCTATTTCCACGTTGTCTAAACTCATATATGTCCTTTTTTATATAATATTAATATTTAGTTAATTTTGATACAATTTTATTTTAAATAATTAGTCTATATATTATTTAACTTTTATAAAATGTATTATATATGTTTTTTAAATGGAGGTATATTTATGGATATAAATCAAAGATCTAAAGAATTTGCTCGTTATATTAAAAATACAAATGAGTTTAAGCTTATGAATAAAGCCAAATTTGAAATTGAAAAAAATAAATCCTTAAAAAAACAATTAGACAATTATATAAATACAAAAAATAATATATATTCTAGATACAAATTAGAAGAAGCTTCTAAAAAAATTAGTCAATTGAATAGAGATTATACTAATTTTTTTAATGTTCCTATTGTATCTAATTATATGAATGCTACTAGAAATTTTAATTCTATGATGGATAAAATTTATAAAGCTATAGAAAATGAGTTATTAAAATAAAAAGAATGCCTAGGCATTCTTTTTATTTTAAGCAGTACTGTTAATTTTTACATATCATCTAAAGACATCATATTTTGCATCATCATATAATAATTCATCCACATATCATTCATATCTTGACATTTACACATATATGGATTCATATATGGCATATCTAATGATGGATATTTATTACACATATTTCCCATATATTGCATTGGTGCCATATTATACATAGGATTTACATAACTTGAACATAAATTACCTGTACATAAATCACTTTCTTCTACATAAATTATTTCATCATCTTCATTTTCATTTTCTAAACAATAATTTTTAGTATTACACATTGCATCACAATTTAAATATTCATTATTACAAACTTTCTTCTTTGGCATTTGACAACCACAGTTTGCATTTTTATCACATATAATATCTTCTTGACACATAGTTTGTTTATCACAAATTCCTTTTACATTTTTATCGCATTTATCTAGTTTTACATTACACTTAGAAATCATATCTTCACATTTTTTAGAATTCATTTGGTACGCTTTTATCTTTTCCCCTTCTACCTTAAAACACTCTAATGCCTTTTCATTACATTTCATAGCTTGAGCGTATAAATTTTTAGCATTTTTATTAAGTTCTTGAGCTTTTTCATATAAACATTTAGCTTTTTCACAATTAATGTCAGCTTGATTTTGTGCCTTTTCAGCTTCTTTAAATAAACATTTAGCATCTTGGGAAAGTTGATCTGATTTTTCCATTAATTCCTTAGCTTTGCATTCAGCTGCTTTAGATTCCTTTTCATTGCATTTAGCTTTTTGTAATAAATTATTAGCCTTTGCTGATAATACCTGTGCTGATTTTTCGCATTCTTTAGCTTGATCATAAGTTTGTGTAGCTTGACATTCAGATTCTGAAGCTTTATCAAATAATTCTTGAGCTTTTTTTGCTAAATTTTCACATTTTTCTACACATGTAGATTCATAATCTTCACAAGAACAATCTACATATTTTTTAGTTGGCTTTTTACAAGATTTGCAATTATTTGTTAGCTTGCATGTGCTTGCAGGTTTCCATGTATCTACTGATTTCTCACATGGATTACAACTCTCATATTGAGGAGTGCATGAACACCATTGTTTTTTTTTCTTTCTCATAATATGTCAAAACCCCTTTGCAGTAATTTTTTAATTCCATAAACAAAACTTATGTTGTTTATTATAATTATATGATAGGTATCTAATCTGGTTACTAGTTATTTAGTATTTATCCCTTAATTGCCAAAATGAAAAAATTTTAAATCTATTTTACATCTATAGTTACTAAAAATTTATTATACTTTTCCAATTATATTTTTATGTTTATTACATATCATATATACAAGCGTTATATAAATAAACTTGTGAAATTTTTTTAGAACGGAGTGATTAAATGACTTCAAATGAAAATACTAATGATTATTGCTGTAAAAATGCTTCAAACATAAAATTTTTTATGTCCAGTCATCCTATAATATCTACTGGTGCAGTTACTGGTTCTATTTTAACAACCGCAAGTATAATTAGTCCTAATGTTAGAAAATTTACAGTTCCTTTATTTAAATCTTTAACTAAGCATCAATTAAAATTATTTGCTGGCTTAGGACTATTATCTATAGCTAATTATATTGCTAATAACCCAGAATTTTCGGATGATACAGAAGAAATAATATTATAATTTTATTTAATTAAAAAAGGCAGTCTAGAAATTAATATATAATTTCTAATTCTGCCTTTTTAATCTAATGTTATCAATTTTTCATTATAATATAATTGAACTTCTTTTATCCAAGTTCCCTTATATTCTTCTTGAAGAATATTTTTAACTATATTATTTATAGTATATTCTTTTACATTATCATTTAAATAGTCATCTTTCCAAGAATACCTATTTTTATCATTATCTTTAATTTCTAATAACTCTAATTTAGCTATATCATTACCATAAACGGTGGCCTTTATAGGTAATCCATTAAAACACTCTTTTGATATTGCATTTAAAATCACATTTATTTTTTCTTCTAATGTACTACTATCACTAATTGATAAATACTTAGTTTCTTTCAAATCCTTTATACTTATTTGTATAGGTAGATTAATTATATCTCCTGACTTTATTTGACTATTTTTGTTAGATTCTAAGTTATTTTCACTTTTTATAAGAGATTCGTCCGATTCTATAACACTAATATTTGATAATTTATAATCATTATTTGTACATGCCGTATTTAATAAAGTGGTAGTAACTAAAAATAAAATCACTGCTAATTTATTCATAGGTATCCCTCTTTTTTATATGTATTTAAAGTTTATTATATCATAGGAATCCTATTTTTTTAGCTTTTTATTATATTTCTTTTAATTTATTTTTAGTTTTTGTTTAAAAAAACACTTAAATCCTTAAAAAACTATATTTATTAATAAATATTTATGTTCTGTGATTTTACATTTACGTTATATTGTTTCTCTAGATTTTCCAATTGTTTATTTAAAATACCTTTAATTTCTCTTATATTTTCATTTATAGTAGTTTTATCAGATACTATATTTTTATTTACTAATCCTTGTAATAATATATTTTCTGATGATTTAATATCAAAATTAATCTTATATTTTTGTATTGGTAAATCTAATGTAACATCTGAATTATATCCATTTATATTAATATTATTTGCAACAGGTATATTTGTATTAATATTTACATTTCCATAATTAGGATTATTTATTCTTTGATTAATTGCAATATTTTCTGGAATATATGATTCTATATCATTAATAAATATATCTTTATCATCTGAATAAATATTTATATCTCTAGCTTCTATATTTACATCTTTTATTCCTAACAATTCAGACATAGCTAATTGAACACTCCCATTTGACTTTATGTCTAATTTAGATAATTTTAAAATATCTTTAGGTAGACTTACATATCCTAATGATGTTTTAAATGTCAAATTATCTAAAAATATATCATCTTCTATTTTTAAATTTCCAGATTCAGTTATAACCTCTATATCTGCATCTTTCGGTATATATACAACTATACTATGATTTGTATTTTTGTATATATTTTCTACAACTATATTTAATAAATCATTTAAGTTTTTTATATTATAAAAATCATTTACTTTGCTCCTACTATTTTCTAGCTGCTTTATTTCTAATAAGTTTTCATTAGAGTTAACTTCAAATTTAGCATATTTATCTTTACCTTTTTCATTTATAACAATATTATTTTTATTATGTTTTTTTATTACTATATTACTATCAATCGTTGAAATATATAATTTATTTATATCAACATCTTTATTATATATATTAGTTTCTCTGTTTATCTCTTTTTCTGCATTTGACATAACCTTCATAAAATATGGCATTGATTTTATTCCCGAAAATATTGTGCCTATAATTCCTATTATTATTAATACAACAGCAAATATGGAAAGTTTTTTATTCATTTTTGTCCTCTCCTTCCCTATCAATTATTTCATCATTTTTATAAAACTTTTCTTTTTTTAGCTTTTCTTTTTTTTCACTTGCATTTATATATATATTTCTAGTCTTTAACCAATTTATATAATTTTTAATTAAATCTTTACAAAATCTAAGAATAAATATATAAATTTCCCACGCAAGTATTTGTACTCCTATGAATCCAATAGAAATAAATATAAGCAAAGATGCTACTTCAGGTGTAGTCCATATAAATTTAAGTATAAACGGAACCCCTACAATAAAAGCTATTAGGGATGTTACTAATCCTGCCCCTGTAGATATTAACATTATAGCTAAACTAAAGGATGGAATTATTAAAAATAATGATAGCGCTATTAGAATTATTTTTATTAAATCTCTAGATATACTTTTTCCCTCATTATATAAATCAGGTGTAAGCTTATCACTTATATATCTTTTAATTTTAATATATTTTTCTTTAGTTCTAACTTTTATTTTTTCAAATTTATCACTTATTATATCTCGTCTAGACAGTTCTTTCTCATTATTTTCTTTCATTTGACCTAAAAGTTCTCTTGATATAGTTTTAGGTGATCCTAATGCAGATATTATTTCCATGTCACTTTTTCCTTCTATAAGTCCATTCACAAAATACTCTTCATAATCTCTCAATATATCATTAACTTCATCTTGTGAAAAATTGTTCTTTAAATAATCCTTTAAAATTTCTAAAAATTCAGTTTTATTCAAAATTAGTTCCTCCTTCATCATCATTTATTAAAATATTTACAGCTTTTACAAAATCTTTCCATTCCTTTAATAATTTACTCAAATTTTCCATTCCTAATTTAGTTATCTTATAATATTTTCTAGCTGGGCCTTCGTTTGATTCTAATATATATGTTTCGAAATATTCTTCTTTTGTAAGCCGTCTCAAAATAGGATATATAGTTCCTTCATTTACATCTATTACTTTAGAAATATTTTGTACTATCTCATATCCATACATATTTTTCTTAGAAATAAGAGCTAATACACATATTTCTAACACGCCTTTTCTAAACTGTGTATTCATTTAATTTCTCCTTTCTTAAAATGCACAGTATTATGTTTTACACAGTACTATGTTCTACCTTTATACATTTATAATAACACAGTACTGTGCGATACACAATAGATGATTTTTATTTAATCAAAAAACCTTCTATGAAATTCATTTATATAAATCCCATAGAAGGCTTTTATTTTTTAATTATTTATATAACTTATTATAAGTTTAGTAGTTTCAATAATTGATTTTATATGGGTTCTTTCATATCCATGAGATGCAAACACTCCTGGACCTATTAATGCAAATTTTGCATCTAACCCAGATTTTAGTGCTGCTGTAGCATCTGATCCATAATTAGGATATATGTCTAATTTATAATTTATGTTGTTTGCTTTACATATCTTTATTAAATAATCTATAAATTCATAATCATAAGGTCCATTTGAATCTTTAGTGCAAATACATACATCAAATTCAGTCGAATTTTGCCCATCTCCAGGACATCCCATATCAACTGCAATAAAATTTTTTGTATCCTTTGGTATAAATGTTGAAGATCCATGCCCTACTTCCTCATAATTGCTAAATAAAAAGTTTATATTATGATTAGGCTTTATATTGTTTAACGTTATAAACTTCATTACATATAACATTGCAGCTACAGATGCTTTGTCATCTAAATATCTAGATTTTATAAATTCTGAATTTGTTATTTTAACTCTAGTATCAAATGATATTATGTCGCCAACTTCAATTCCTATATTTTTAACATCTTCTTTTGAAAATACTTCTTCATCTATGATAATTTCATAATTCTTGCAATCCCTAGGTAAATCTTTAGCTTCATTCCCATGTATATGAATCGAAGGTTTTATTGTCTGTACAGTTCCTTCATAAGACTTTTTATCTCTAGTGTGTATAATACAATTTTCACCTTCAATTGAATTCATCATATATCCACCTATTTGATTTATTCCTAATCTTCCAGTAGACTTTATTTCTTTTACTATAGCCCCTAATGTATCTATATGTGCTGAAAATGTAGTTGAATACGTATTATCGTTTCCTTCTATTGAAGCTACTATTATACCTTTGTTACTTACTTTGTGTTTAATATCCATATCTTCTAATTCTTTTATTATATAATTTGAAATTTTAGAAGTATACCCTGTTGGACTTGGAATTTGTAGTAAATCTATTAAATATTTTTTTATTATCTCTTTATTGTACATAGTTACCTCTCCTATTTCTATTTTATATATAATTACATTATGTAACCTATATAAAAATAATGCATTATTAAATATATACACATTATAATTAGTATTTTCTCTATATATATAATAAAAATTTGTTTCATATTAATTGATATTTGTGATTCTTTTATATATAAAATTTGGCTACTTAAAGATGTGCATTTTAAAATCATTATTAACCCTATTAATAATCTTGTTGAATATTCTATACTTTTATCTACCATATCAATAGCTATAATATCATTAAAAAATCCATAAACAATTATACTTGAAACTTGGTTTATTCCTGATAATTTTAAAACTTTTATTGCATTACTTAATAATTGAACTAAATTAGGTATTAATAATTTACTATTTATAATCATATCTCCTAAAAATAATACTATAACTATATCTGGTATTATGTACATAATTATCTTTACAGATTCCTCAAAACTTTGTATCATATGATTAAATATATTTTTATCACATCTATTTTTAAGATATTTATTTATTGCATTGTTAAATTTATTTTTTCTAAATCTTGTTTCTTTATATGATGTTTTTATAAAGTATGATTTTTTAACTTTACTTAATGGTCTAATCCTACATAGTATTATGTTAGATAACACCAAAATTAATGCACCTATTATAACCAATTGTAGTTTATTTAAATTTAATTCATTAGATATATAGTTAATCATAGAAAATGACATTATAGAAAAATTAAGTGACAATATACTAGCTTCATTTGCTCTTATTTTACCATCTTTGTATAATTTATTAGTCATAAAAATACCACAAAAACAATCTGTAAAAATATATATTAATATATTAATTATTGTTTTACCACTTAACTTAAATATTTTCTTCATTTTAACTTGAAAATAAGCTTCTACTATATCCATTAAACCATATTCTAGTAAAAACGGCATAAATATAGCACTTATTGGCAATACAGTAGCTAAATCTAATATAACCGTTTTAATTAAGAGTGCAGTATTATCTTTAATAAAAAAACATGACTGCTTTCCAAAAAATAAATTTATTAAAATTAATATACTAAAAAATCGTATATACACATATAATTTATTAGTATTTTGTCTTTTATATTCTAAAATAGATTTAAAACAACCCATAGCAGTAAAACATATTATACATATTTGCAATAATACCATTAGTTGATTTTGAACTTTATTTGCAATATGATATATTAATGTTTTAGTTTCTCCATCTAATCTTATTGGAATAAAGAATACAATTATACCTATAAATGAATATATAAAAATTTTTATAATTTGAATGAATTCGATTTCGTAGTTGTACTCAGATATTTTTTTACCTTCTAATTCTTCCATACCACCACCTCTCTTATAATTTTTCAACTTTATTTATGTATCTCCTCCTAAAAAAGAATAACTTTATTGTCATTGATTAAATTTATATATATATGTATAATACTATAAATAATATACTTTTTATTAATAGAGGTGATATCTTGATTGACACAAATAAATGTAAAACTATTTTGATTTTAACTGCTCAGTTCGGAGCTGGACATATAAGTGCTGCAAAAGCTATAAAAGATTATATTTTAGAACAAGATAATAGTTACAATGTAATTATACAAAATTTTATAAATGCTAGTATCCCTAAGATGAATAAACCAATGGTTAAGCTTTATGAAAATAATACAAAATATACTCCAGAATTATATAACTACTATTATTACTTAAAAAAATCTTTTGATCCAAGATATGATATTTTTCATAGAATATATACACCTAAGTTATCTGAATATATACTTGAAATAAAGCCAGACTTGATTATTTCAACATTTCCATTAGCTGCAGCGTGTGTTCATAACTTTAAAGAAAAACATACTGAAATTAAAATACCAAATTTAACAGTTATAACTGATGTTGTTGATAGTCTTGAATGGGTATATTCTAACACTGATATGTACTTCGTTGCTTCTTCTGAAATAAAAAATAGATTTGTCCAAAAAGGAATAAATCCTGATAACATAAAGGTTACTGGTGTTCCTGTTAATAAAAATTTTTATACTACTACTAAAGTTACTAATCCTGATAAATATAGGCTACTTCTTTTAGGTGGTGGACGAGGTTTATTTGATGTAGATGAAGACTTTATGTATTGGATTGATGAATTTTTAGAAAATTATAAGAATATTATAGATGTTACAATAGTTACTGGAAAAAACTATAAACTATATGAACATCTAACAGAAAAAAAACCTTTATCAAATATAAAGGTTCTTGGTTTTGTAAATGACATGCATAATTTAATTAAAGATTACGACTTAATGATAACTAAGCCTGGTGGTGCTACATTATTTGAAGCCATTCTTTCACAAACCCCTGTTATAGTCAAAGTGCCTAAAGTAGGTCAAGAAATTGAAAATGCTCGATTTATAATAGATAAAGGTGTGGGAATCATTTATAGCGACGATAATGATTTGAAAAATATTTTTAATTCTTTAGCTTCTGGTGAATTTGATACATTTATAAGCTTTATGCAAAATAATATATCTCAATTCAAATCGCTTATAAATACAGATAAAATCGGAGAATATATATTAGAATTAATAAATAGCAAATAAATAACAAGATATAACTCTTGTTATTTATTTACATTTTTATATTGATTCAAATTTATTACTTTTTTTTCATTTTGTTTATAATTAGATTTATTCTTCTTTTTATTTATTCGTACTTTATTTTTAGGTTTAGATATTATTTTGGAAATTAAATATATTTCACCCATGATTAATAATATAGATGTTAGATTTTCCAAATCAGAAGTTTTTAAATAATTATCAACTCCATAAGCCACAATAGAATACACTCTTATAAAAATTAGTGCTAACATATGAATCATTACTAACGATGATAATTTATTAAATTCTTTTTCTAATTCATTCTTTTTTACAATAATGGCTACATTTAAATCATTATATCCAATTACATTTAAAATATCTTTATATATATAATTACATATATTTTTTCCAAACATTCCTATTAGTGATATTAATACTGAACCTAAAATTAAAAAGAATGTATTATATACATACATATCAAATCCTAAATTAACTTTACTCTTAAAAATAAATAATACTATGCTTAATGCCATGAAGACTAAACCCGATACATTTATTCTATCTTGCTTAAATTTAGTTATTGTTGTATAAAATAACCCTATACTTGCTAAAGACATAATAAAATAGGTTAAGTAATTAACATTTATCATACTACCTAACAATACAGGCGCCATGATATAAATCATTATATCAAATATTATTCTGTACTTCATAGACAATCACATCCCTCATTCTTAATAATTTTCTAAATTTTCAGTCTTTTCAAAACGTACACAATTTATTAATTTCTATATAAATCATATAAGTCCTTTTGCATTTATTATAAATAAAGTGAAAATAATTATATCACATATTTTATTATATTATATTCTCAATAGAAGGGTGTAGAACCCCTCTATTTTTTTATTTATTAATTGAATATATAGGGTTGATATTTTTATCATTTACTATTGATTCAAAATGAACATGATTTCCAGTCGAATCCCCAGTTGATCCAACTTTTCCAATAACTTGTCCTTTTTTCACTACATCTCCTTCACTAACTAAATTTAATGTATTATGAGCATAAACAGTTTTTTTACCATCAAAATGTTTTATTTTCACTACATTTCCATATCCATTTTGCATCCCTGAAAATACTACTATTCCATCATCGCTAGATAATATTTCTGTATTTTTAGGTGCGGGTATGTCTATTCCTCTATGAAAATCTTTAACTTTACTTATTGGGTGAATTCTATATCCATATGGTGAGCTTATGTCTTTATATGATTCAAGAGGCCAACATCCTTTTACAAATTCTATATTATTTTCTTCTAATACGCTGACTTTTTCTTCTTCAATAGATTTCTCTAGTCTTACGCTATCTATAATCGAATCCTCAAGTTCTTTGTTTAAATTCTTAATTCTGTCTTCTATTTGAATAACTTCTGCTTTTTCGTTATCTATCTTAGACATATAATTATTTTCCACAAAGCTAACACTAACAATTTCAGAATCTTTATTCTTTTTAATTTCTAGTATATTACTTAATTCTTTTATATTAGACTGTAATTTTTTTTGTATATTTTTATTAAAAATCAACTTATCTAATTTATCTTCTTCGTTTAAAGCATAACATTTAACATTAAAATAACTTAAAAAACTTAATGATAATATAATACTCATTATAATTTTTTTTCTATTCTTTATCATATTTTACCACTCCTTTTCCCACTATCTATTACTATTAACTATTGTTTCTAATTTTATTACTTTTTTATTTTGATTTATAAAAATTTTATTATTTTATTCACATATTTTGATTATTTAAAATACTATATATTAATAAAGTAAAGGAGGATTTATATGATTAAAAATATCGGTATTTTATCAGGTATCATATCCTCAATGTTTATATTGTTATATACATTTTTATATGTTCTCAGAGATTTATATTCTATTTGCAATAATAAAAAATTAAAATTAATTATCAATAAATCTTTACCTATTTTTACAAAATATAACACTTCTTTTTTATTAATTGCTACTTTATCAGCATTATTTCATATAGCTAGTATTTATAATGTAAGTTCTATTTTTTATTCTGGATACTTTGTTTTATTTATAATGTTTTTTATTCTTAAAATAACTTTTTTACCTTCAAAAAAATCGACTACTAATTATAATTTAAATTCATTTGCATATCTTTTGTGCATAAGTTTGATATTTCATTTAGTTTTTAAGTAGTCATTTATTGAAATAAATTTTTATCCAAAAAATAAAGAAGGAATTTGAAACTTCAAATTCCTTCTTTATTTTACTAATATATATTTTTTTTATATTGTCTATATAGCTTTTCTATCTTTTCCATTTCATTACTTAACTCTAATTGTAATCTTGATGCATCTTCATACTTTCCTTCTTCTATAACTTCTCTTATTTGTGTGAAAAGTGATTTTCTAGTTAAAGTGTCTTTCATTACATTATATTTTATATCAGAAATAGTATTCCACATAACTTCATCTAATGCATCCATATTTTCTTTAGAATGAATTTTTATACAAGCTCTTATAATATTTATATTTTCTTCTATTATTCTATTTTTCAATTCTTTTTTCCACTTTTCAATTGCGCCTGTTTTAAAAGAATCTATTATTTTATCTGTAAAAACATCACCTTGTTTAAGTGATTTTAACTTGCAATCATATATTTCTAAATTTTTCATATTTTCATATACAGTTGCTGGAGGTATTCCAAATCTATCATTTCTCTCTTCAAGATTATAGTGTTCAAACACATCATTTTCATCTCTATAAACTCTGTTTTTATCTAAATAGAAACCTTCTTCTCCTAGACCTTTAGATAATTCTTTTTCAAGTGCTTTAGTATCTAATTTACTTTTCGCCGCTGCTTTTATACCATCTAACATTACTTGATAACATCCAGCTAATACTAAATAAGTATTAGATAAAGGGTTTGGAGATCTTAACTCGAATCTTACAGTCTTTGGATTTTTTATATCTCTTATTAAACCTACAAGAACAGATCTATTTCTAGATGGAACTTCATAGCTATGACCTAAAGATGTTACAATACATACTGGAGCTTCAAATCCCGGAACCAATCTATTAAAACCATCATTTGTAGCTGTTACAAAAGGATTTAATACTTCGTAGTTATGAAGCATTCCCATAAGCGCTCCATATCCTATCTCACTTAGATAATCTTGTGTCATATCTCTAGGTGCAAATAAATTAATTAATTTATTATTTTTCAATTTAGCACTTACACCAACATGTGTATGCCCTCCACTTCCTGCTACACCATGTATCGGTTTTGCTTTAAATGTAACTTCAAGCCCATTACTAGTAAATACATCTTCAATAACTTCCCTTACTAATAACTCACTATCTGCTGCTTGTAGTGGATGTGAAAATTTCCAAGAAACTTCTAATTGTTCCATAGCATGATTAGTTTTTCCTTCTATACTTATAGAACTATTTATTCCGCCTACCTCTTTATGAGCCATTTCTGGATTAACACCTAATTCTTGAAGAATTATTAAACTTCTCTCTAAACAAGTTCTTATAACCCCATGTGTTCTCTTCCAATATTGTTCTTTTAAACTTTGAGATACATATAATTTTTCTAAATCTACTTTATCTTCTGGTGTGTTTACCCAAAATTCTAATTCCGTTGCAGCTGTTAAAATTATACTTTCTATCTCATCTATACTTTCTATTCCAACATTATTCATCATATGTGGATATTCTTTTAATATATCTAAAATTGATTTTTTAAAGTATTTTTCTGATTTTTGTAATATCCCTCTAGAACAAACTTTTTTATTTTCATGTATTAAAAATGCAGGAATTTTAAGAGTTCCTATTGGTAGATTATTTTCATCAAAATGTTCAAAATTATAATCAATATACCATTTAGAATTTACATCTGGCATTAAATCAACCTTAGCATTGTTCAATGTAGCTATGTTATAAAGTTCAACACTTGAACCATCAGTTTGTATTGCTGATTTTAAAAAATCATTTATATCTTCTAAAAATAATTCTATTGGTATTTTTTCATCTATTGAGTTTCCTCCTAAGTCCACTCCCATTAAAGATACAAATTTTATATTTTTATTTTTCATTAATAATTCTCTTAAATCATTTTCATTATGATGTTCTTTTTCTATAGTGTATAACAGTTTACTCATAACACTGACCCCCTTAACATGTAGTTAAATTTCATTGGAATTTAATGTATTTTTAATTTTTTTCTAAAATTTATTCGTTTAATTATTTATATTATTATATATCATGTGTTTAAAGTTCGCAATATTTTTATACCTTAACAATATCTAAATGCTAATATGTACATATCATTGCATATATATTCTATGATTATACTACAGTTTAACATTTTTTTTATATGGGTTATACTAAAGATATGAATTTTTATTTTTTTCAATAAATAAATATAAGTATATTGAACTTTTTTACTTTCAAATTCTTATAAAATAAATTATGATATTAGAAGATAACAAATTTAGGAGATAAATATTATGGAATATATAGTTTTTGATTTAGAATTTAATCAAGGATTTGATAAAACTCTCAATAAGACAGTATCTAATGAAAGGTGCCCTTTTGAAATTATCCAAATAGGTGCAATTAAATTAGATTCTCACTTTAACGTATTAGACACTTTTAATGCGTACATAAAACCTGATATATATAAAGATATCCATCCATTTATAGGTAAAATGACAGGCATAAGTAATTCAGATGTAAAAGATGCTTATAATTTCACTCAAGTATTTAAAGACTTTAAAAAGTTTATTTCATCTAAAGATTCTGTATTATGTGTATGGGGTACAGGTGATTTAAAAGAATTGTATAGAAATATAAATTATTATAATTTACCTTCAAAAAATTTACCTAAACTATACATTAATATACAGCAGTATGCATCTTTATATTTTAATAATCCTGCTGGTAAAAGCATTGGTTTACAAAATGCTATTTCTATGCTTAATTTAGACCAAGATAAATCATATCATGATGCTCTAAATGATGCGTATTATACAGCTCAAGTTTTTATGAGAATAAAAAATCCTGATATAGTTCCTGATGTATATATATATACTTCAGTAACACCTTCATCAGTAAAACGTAATACAAAGAAACAAGTTGACTACGACAAACTTTTTAATGAATTTAGAAAAATTTTAAAAAGGGACTTAACTAAGGAAGAGAAAAAAATTATTAACCTTGCATATAAAATGGGTAAAACTAATCAATTTTTAATCGACAATTTTGATTATAAAAAAAAATGAGAATCTCTTTTTTTATAAAAATTCATATGTAATCTGCGCTCGCTCTGTAAATATAAATATATTATATTTACAGACCTTCGCTAGGTTAATTCACAAAATTTTTATATTTTAAGAAATCCTCATTTTCATATTAAATTTACAATAATTTAAATATTTAAAAATAACATCTTCATAAGTTCATATTGAGCAAACTCTACAGATTTTATTTCTTCTACTAAAGTTCTATTAAATTTTTCACTACAAACAACAACCTCTACATCACCAAGGTTAGCATATAATTCTTCAAGTATCTTTATTAAATAATCTACTTTTATACTTTCTTCCTTTGATTTCAAAAGTGTTACATTTTTATTTTCTTGATTCTTATATACAGATTCTATTCCACATATAAGATTATCCTCTTTTATATATACAACCTCTCCTTGAAGAGATTTTCCTTTTTCCAATTTACTCTTTAGCTCTAATAGATTCATATATATCCCCCTTGTTATAAATATTACATTTCTTCTTACAATAATTATTATTTTAATTTTGTTAAGAATTAGTATATTACTATATATTTTATTCAACTCATTAAGTCTTTATGAATAAATTTAGAATATATATGATTTATTTTATTTTAATTAATTACTAATTCAACTGGACAATGATCAGAGCCTAATATTTCTGAATGTATATCTGCACTAACTAATTTACTTTCTAGTTTTTTAGATGTACAGAAATAATCAATTCTCCAACCTGCATTTTTTGCTCTTGCATTAAATCTATATGACCACCAAGAATAAGCACCTTCTTTATCTGGATTAAAATATCTATATGTATCTATAAATCCACTGTCTACTAATTTTGTAAACTTTTCTCTTTCTTCTTCAGTAAACCCTGCATTTTTTTTATTAGTTTTTGGATTTTTTAAATCTATTTCCTTATGTGCTACATTTAAATCTCCACATAAAATTACAGGCTTTAGTTCATCTAATTTTAATAAATAGTTCCTAAAATCATCTTCCCACTTCATTCTATATTCTAATCTCTTTAATTCACTTTGAGAATTTGGAGTATAAACTGTTACAAAGTAAAATTTATCAAATTCTAAAGTTATAACTCTACCTTCTGTATCATGCTCCTCGATACCTAGCCCATAATAAACATTAAGTGGCTTCTCTTTAGTAAATATAGCCGTTCCTGAATATCCTTTCTTCTGAGCATAATTCCAATACTGATTATACCCCTTTAAATCTAAATCTATTTGACCTTCTTGAAGCTTTGTTTCCTGTAAACAAAATATATCCGCATCTATATTTTCAAAAAATTCTAAGAACCCTTTTCCAACACAAGCTCTTAATCCATTAACATTCCATGATATAAATTTCATATTTTCCTCCTTATTTTTAATATAATTACAAATATATTACCCATTTCATATTGTATTTTAACATAAATTGCTTTGAATTTTATTAGTATATTTATTAACATGAAGTATTAATTTAGAATTTTTAAATATATTCTATTATCTAAATTCCAAAATCTATAGTTTTTATACAAAAAATGGACATTTCAAAAATATAAAAATTTTGAAATATCCATTTTATTATTTAAATTTTAATTTTTTTGCTAATTCTTCTGGATTAGTTGATGAAACATATACACCTGTTCCTAACTCAAATCCACCAAAACTATATTTTCTTGGTATTATATGCATATGAACATTAAAATAATTTTCTTGTTCTATATTTTTAGGATGAGTGTGTATACATAAATTAAAAGGTGTGTAACCTTTATCACGATATAAATTTTTAAATAACTTCATAAAAATATATGATAATTCATATATATCTTCATCTTTAATGTTTTCAAACTTTATTTTTTCTTTAAATAATATCCTAACTTCACCACTATATTTACTGGCATATGGAACAATAACTAAAAATCTTTTTCCATTATAAATCACTCTTTTTTTATGTTGAATTTCATCTTTTATAATATCATCATACAAAGATTTATGTTTATCCATGTAATATTTTTTAGAGATAGCTATTTCATTCTCTATATCCGGTGGAATAATTGATAACGATATGATTTGAGAATGAGGGTGCTCTAAAGATGCCCCCGATTTTCTTAAAAAATTTTTAAAAATACTTACATATTCAACATTATTATCATTTATTAAATTCTTATATCTATTTTTATACATTACAAATAAATTTTTAAATTCTTCTTCTGTCATATTATAAAAATTTCCATTATGCCTGTACGTATCTATCATAACTTCATGTATTCCATAAATTTCTTTTCCTACACCATCAAGTATTGGAAATTTATTATATATAGACTTAACTACCCAATCATTTTTTTCTTGAATTTTAAAAGTTTCTTTTGTACTCAGCTCTTCATTTCCTCTACAAAAAGGACATTTTTTTTCATACTCTTTTGAAACTTCTTTTTCAGTTTGTGTTATAACCACATCAATAGGTCTTTTAGACCTGTCTTTAGCAAACACAATCATATCATTGTTAACAGAATCTATTCTTATCTCTTTCATAGTTAACACCTCTTAGTTTATTACCATATTAATATAATTATAGATCTTTTTATGTACATGTTAAATAATTATCTATTAAATGTACATAATTTCTCTAAAAAGTTTCAACCTCATTTTCATCATATGATATCCAGTCGCTAAAGCTTCCTGCATAAATTTTATATTTTATATTTAAAATACTTAAAGCTAATGCATTCGGAGTTGCCGTTATACCTGAACCACAGTAAACTATAATTTCACTGAATCCAGCTAACTCCTTAAAATGCATTTGTAAATTTTTTTTATCTTTTATAACTTTATTTCCATACTCATTAACTTTTAGTATTTCCATCCAAAAATAATTTTTAGCACTAGGAATATGACCTGCCTTTATGTCTATTGGCTCAAACTCACCTTTATATCTTTTAAATTCCCTAGAATCTATTATTAATGAACTTTTATTACTTATATTTTGTTTTACATATTCCATAGAACAAATCATATCTTTATTTAGTTTAATATCGTAAGAACTACTTTTATTAGACTCTGGAGTTAGTGTATCTAATGGTCCATTCAACCTTTTATATTCAGTTATTCCTCCATTTAATACATATACTTTCTCATGACCTATGTATTTAAGTATAGACCACGCTCTTGCTGCTCCTGCAATTTCTCCATCATCATATACAATTATATTTACATTATTATTAATTCCTATATTTTCTAACTTATTTTTAAATTCTTTTAAATCTGGAAAAGGATGTCTTCCTCCGTGTTCTTTTACTTTAGAAGCTAAATCTTCTTCCATATCAAATCTAAAGCTTCCTTTTATATGACCTTGGTCATAACTTCTTTTTCCATATGCTTTATCAGATAAATCAAATCTACAATCTATTATTATAGTATTATCATTATTTATATTTTTAATTAATTCTTTGCAATCCATCAAATTTCCCATTAAATTCCCCCTCTTTCTGTATTTTATAATAATATATTCTATACTATTATAAAATATCTGTAACATATAGTAAAAATTATTTTTTATTTGTTTTTTTTGTTATATATATGCACAATATATCATATTCTTTTTTGGTGATTTTTAATAATAATTATGCTACTATAATCTTGAATAGAGATCGCTACTTAGTCTCATTATGTTCAAATATAGGAGGTATTTTAAATGAAATATGCACAGAGAGTTAATGCTATGCAAGCTTCTCCAATCAGAAAACTAGTTCCTTATGCACTTGAAGCTAAAGCTAGAGGAATAAAAGTTTATCATTTAAATATAGGTCAACCAGATATTAAAACTCCTAAGGGCTTTTTTGACGCAGTTAAAAATTTTGAAAATGAAGTATTAGAATACGCTGTATCTCCAGGTATTCCAGAATTAATTTCATCACTTCAAGAATACTATACTACATATGATATGCACTTCAATAATGATGAGATACTAATAACTAATGGTGGTAGTGAAGCTTTACTGTTTACAATGATGGCTACTTGTGATCCAGGTGATAATTTAATCGTTCCTGAGCCATTTTATACTAACTATAATGGATTCAGTCAATGCGTAAATGTCAATGTTAAACCAATAACAACAAAGGCTGAGAATGGCTTTCACCTTCCATCTAAAGAAGATATCATCTCAAGAATAGATTCTAAAACAAAAGGTATACTACTTTCAAATCCTGGTAATCCAACTGGCGCTGTTTACACAAAGGAAGAAATTAATATGATTGCTGATATAGCTAGAGAACATAATTTATGGATAATAGCAGATGAAGTCTACAGAGAATTTGTTTATGACGGACTTGATTATACTAGTTTTGGTAATATAAAAGAAGTTGAAGATAGAGTGGTAATAATAGATAGCGTTTCAAAAAGATATAGTGCTTGCGGTGCAAGAATCGGTTCTTTAGCTTGTAAAAACAAAGGTCTTATAGCTCAAATTTTAAAATTATGCCAAGGAAGACTTTGTGTTGCTACTTTAGAACAACTAGGTGCAGTTGAATTATATAAAACTCCAACTTCATACTTTAAAGAAGTTAATGCAGAATATAAAAAAAGAAGAGATGTTCTATATAACGAATTAATGAAGGTTGATGGTGTTGTTTGTGAAAAACCTACTGGTGCTTTTTATATAGTTGCTAAATTACCTGTTGAAAATGCAGAAAATTTTGTAATTTGGATGTTAACAGAATTTAATAAAGATGGAGAAACAGTTATGGCTTGTCCTGCTGAAGGGTTCTATGCAACAAAAGGACTTGGTAGGGACGAAGTTAGACTAGCTTACATATTAAAAGAAGATGACCTTCTTAAAGCTGCTAAACTGTTAAAAGAAGGTTTAGAACAATATGTATCACTTTCTAAAGCTAAAGCTTAAAATATAATATATAAAAAGGGTTACATCAACAATATTTTGATGTAGCCCTTTTTTATCTAATTTAATTCTTCTTTACTTAAAATATATTGAAGGGTATCTATAGCTTCTATATATTTTTTTCTATCTTCTTCATTTAATTTAGAAAGTTTTTCTTCTAATTTTTCACTTAACTTGATAATAAAATCAATTGCTATTTCTTCGCCTTTTTCTGTTATAGTTATTAAATATTTTCTTCTATCACCTAAGTCTCTTTCCCTAAAAACATATCCTTTTTCTGTTAAATCATCAACCATGCTTGTTAAACTTCCTTTTTCAATGTTTAACTTAGAACATAAATCAGTCATACTTATATTCCCATAATTTTTTATAAACATTAGTGCTCTTAGTTGAGTTTTGTTAACATTATATTCTACAGAATATTTTTTTAAGTATTCTAAGTATAAACTTGAATATATTTTTGGAAACGTTTTCGATAGAAAATCTATCGTATTTGATACTATACATTTCATTATATATCACCCCAGATGTTCATTTTATTTATAGTTTACATTAAAATCAATTTTAGTACAATACTTTTTAAAATTTTATTTTTTTAAATATTTTAATTTCAGAATAAATATTAAATTCAGATAAAAACATTAAAACATACAGTTATACTATATATTTTTTCTAATTTTATCTTTTTTACATTATAACATATCTTACATTAATTTTTATTTAATTTTTTTTGTTCGTATCCATAATAAAATATATAATTATACTAACGTTAATTTTTCGCTTTAATTAATATTGTTTTATATTTTGCAATAAATATATTTTTAATACATATATATTTTTTAATTATATAATAAGGCCACTTATATACTGATAAATATTAAAATATCAGTATATAAGTAGCCTTTATTTTTAATTCATATATTTTATACTTGTAAATCTATTTTCAATCCTATATCTGCTTTATAATCCTTAATAGCAGGTTCTATTATGTCATTTACAAATTCTACAACTTGCTCTGGCGCTCTACCAACAAAGTTTTTAGGATCCATTATAGATAATATTTCTTCTTTACTCATTTTAAAGGAATCATCATTCATTATAAGTTCTATTAAATTATTATCTTGACCTTCATGCTTTACTCTGTATGCTGCCTTCATAGAATACTCTCTTATTATTTCATGTAATTCTTGTCTATCTCCACCTCTTTTAACAGCTTCCATCAGTATAGTCTCTGTAGCCATAAAAGGAAGTTCTTCATTCACATGTTTGTTTATCATATTCTCATAAACTACTAATCCATCAGTTACATTCATTCCTATTTCTAAAATTGCATCAGCTGCCATAAATGCTTGAGGTATAGACAGTCTTTTATTAGCTGAATCATCTAAACTTCTTTCTAACCACTGAGTAGATTGTACTAATGCAGGGCTTATTGATTCTGAAATTATATATTTTGATAATGATGATATTCTCTCACTTCTCATAGGATTTCTCTTATAAGCCATAGCTGAAGATCCTATTTGATTTTTTTCAAAAGGCTCTTCTATTTCTTTTAAACTTTGTAAAAGTCTTATATCATTAGTCATTTTATGCATACTTTGAGCTATTCCTGACAATATACTTACAACCTGATAATCTAATTTTCTTGTATAAGTTTGTCCACTTACTGCATAAGATGATTTATATCCCATTTTTTCACAAATTATATTATCTAATTTTTTAACTTTTTCATGATCTCCTTCAAATAAACTTAAAAAACTTGCTTGAGTTCCTGTAGTTCCCTTAGCTCCTCTAAGTTTTATATTTTCTATTCTATAGTTTAAATCTTCTAAATCTAATACTAAATCTTGAGCCCATAAACAAGCTCTTTTTCCTACAGTTGTAAGTTGAGCTGCTTGGAAATGTGTAAAACCTAATGTTGGTATATTTTTATATTTTAAAGCAAATTCTTTTAAGTTATTTATTAAGTTTATAAGTTTAATTCTTATTAATTTTAATGCTTCTGTCATTTGTATAACATCTGTATTATCTCCAACATATGCTGATGTAGCCCCTAAATGTATTATTCCTTTTGCTTTATCACATTGTAATCCATATGCTTTTACATGAGACATAACATCATGTCTTACTTCTTTTTCAATTTTTCTTGCTTCATCAAAATTTATATTTTCTATATTAGATCTTAGTTCTTCTAATTGTTCCTCTGTTATATTTATTCCTAGTTCTTTTTCTCCTTCAGCAAGAGCTACCCATAATTTTCTCCATGTTGAAAATTTAAATTGTGGAGAGAATATATAGCTCATATCCTTGCTACAATATCTATCTGTTAAAGGATTTGTATATGTAGTATACTTATTATCTATCATAGTTTGCACCTTCCTCGAGTCTTATTTTACATCAATAATTATATAAAATCTTACGAACAATAACAAGCTTTTTTTTAATTTTGTTCATTTAGTTTTATTAATTCATTTGTCATTTATATTCATATTATCTTTATTTATCATATAATCTATACTCTCACTATCGACAAAATTTAAGACATACTTATATCTAATTGCATAATACTTATCGCTCCAACCTAACTGTTTTTTTATATCTTCTTCATCTGCTCCTAATCTTAATGCTATCGCTGCAAAAGAATGCCTAAAATCTTTTGCAGAATACTGAGATAATCCAGCTAAGTCTAAAGATTTTTTTACTATCAATCTTACATTTCTATCTGTTATTGAATTACTCTTTTGAGTAGTAAATACAAATTGTTCATTAGGTAATATTATCTCCGATAATCCAGAATAATTTCTATAGTCTTCTATAAGCTTAAAACAATATGGATGAAGCTTAACTATTCTTTCTTTTTTACCTTTTCCTAACCTAACATATGAATGATTATCTGAGTCTACCATAAGGTCTTTCCATTTTAAATTAACTAATTCATTTAATAAGCATCCTGTAGTTACTAGAAATACCATTATAACCCTATCCCTAATATTTAGTTTAGGAATTATATCTATAAGCTTATTTATCTCCTGAATACTCAAAACATCGTCTTTTGTTTTCATTCTTGTCACTGTAGGTTTTTTTACTTGTCTAAAAGGATTTATATCTATATATTGTTGACTTTTTAAAAAATTATAAAAACTATGTAAGTAGCTATATATTTTTTCACAGGTTGATTTTGCATATTTATCTTGAATATTATCCATAAATTTTGAACAATCTTCTTTTGTTGCATAAACTAATTCTTTATCATCTAGAAAATCTTTAAATAAAATAAGTTTTGATAAATAGTCATTTCGTGTATTTGGATTAAGTTTTTTTGAAAATTCGTTAAAGACTTCATACTCATTATCTTCTAAAATTCTTATTTTATACATAATATCTCCCTTCTATTTTTACTTTATATTTATATAGTATCACATAACATTTTAAGCTAGACATGAATATATGTCATAATATTTATATACTCTTAATTGTCGCTTTATTTTGTTTTAATCTTGTATTATAGGAGTTATTTTACTTGGTACGTCTAGATACGTATTTTCCTTCTTATTAGCTATACCTATAGTACTTGAAGCAAGTACTTTAAAACTTGCAAAAGCTGGTTGTGGATTTAGTGGTTTCGAATGGTTAGTTTTAGATACTGGGTCTCTTGTAGCATTTATAGTTTCAATATTTGCTATTAAATTACTTTTAAATTATATTAAGAAACATGACTTTAACATATTCGATTATTATAGAATAATATTAGGTATAATAGTTCTAGCCTATTTCTATAGTTTATAATAGTAAAGAAGCACAAAAGTGCTTCTTTACTATTTTTTTAAATCAAAATAATTTATTGAGATTCTATTAGTAATTTAATTATATCACTAGAATCTTCATTAAATGTAGTTATTATACTTAAATAATCCGTTGCTCTATTTGTAGCTAAATAAACCTTATTTAAATCACCTACAAAATCATTTATTTGATAATCCTGTTCCTCATCATTTATTTTATGATTGTATAGCATCTCTAATTCGCATAATACAATAGCTTTATATTCAAGATTCTTAATTGTGTATATGTTAGATATTGTTACTCCGTTTTTCTTAGTTATATTTGTTAAATCATCTTCTGCTAATACATATGGTATTTCTGATTCTTCTAATGCTCGTCTTAACATATATTGAAAATATATTGTTTTTCCATTTTTCAGTTTTTTCTTATTGTATGGATATACAATAGCTACATCATAATAATTTAATCCTTTTTTATCTATAAGATATTCGATTTCCCATAATACAGAACTAATTTGATCATCAAGATCACTAACTTTTATTATATCTACAGATCTTTCACTATCTATAATAGAAGTAGTTTTGTTAAAAATAGTTTTGTCTATTGATGGTCTCAATGATTTTATATATTTATCAGCATTATCAGAAAAGTTATTTACAAACTCTACGAGATCTTTAGATTGCCTATAATTTTTATTTATTGTCGTTGTGTAATCAAACTCTATATTTGAAAATAACGGTTTAAATATATTCAAATTATTTGATATATTAAGGTTTTCACATATAGATATATTGAATATAAATTTAGATTTATATAAAAATTCTCTTATAAAATCTATTTCATAATCAAAAAAGCTCTCCGCTTCATCTATAAATATCCCTTTAAACATATGCTTATTCTTTATTGTATTTTTAGCTTGTTTTATTAAATTATGAAAAGCTTTTTCATAATCTTTTTTTAACATATTATAGTCTACAACTAAGTTATATTTTTTAGCTAATTTAAATACAAATGAACTAAATGTATGTACTTCTAAGTTATTATTATCTTTATATAATAAAGATATAATTTCTCTCAATTCATTACAAAGTTGCTTAGTATGCGTAAATATCAAAAATTTATGATGCGGATATATTCTAGCTAATTTCACAGCCCTACTAAGCATTATTGTTGTTTTTCCTGTTCCAGAACCACCTTTAATTAAAGAATTTCCATAATTTATAGATATAACACTTTCTAACTGATTATCGTCTAGAGTAGTAGCAGTATACTCATAATCATCATTATAAAATGTTATTTTTTTAAATTTATTGTTTATGTGATGTTTATCATTTAATAAATAATATTCTGGACAAATATCTAACATAAATAAATTTAGCTCTACTTCATTATTTGAATCTTTTAAATAGTCCTCTATTAAATTTCCTTTGATTATAGTATTTAATTTTTTCTTATCTATTATGTTATTATTTACAAAATTTTCAAGTCCATAAGTATCTTCGATTTCTACATAAGGCATAATAAAAATATAATTATAGCTTATGTTTTTATGCATTTGTGCCATTTTTAATTTCATTGAATCATATTCTTCATTCATTACTTCAAGTAATTCCTCTTCAAGTATAAAGAATAAATCTTCTGTTGTATCCATAAATTTTATGAATAATACTTTGTCATCTTTTATATAACAAGCATCTGTATTTATTCCCTTAAAAGGAGTAACCTTTGGTACTACATTAACATTCTCTTCTATTTTGTCATAAAAGATTTTTTCAATCTCTTTTGTCTTTAATGCATCTAATTGAGAGTTAATATTTATGTACTGGCTCAATTCATATCCCCCCTTATTTTATAATAATTATACCATTTTAAATGATATTTTGCTATATTAGGTTATTTTCTAGTATTTAAAAAGGAGAGCATTTATCACTCCCCCTCTATTTACATCTTATAATTTTTTTCCATCCATATATTCATTTTTCTTCTTACTTCATTTTCTTTTACTTCATCAAACATAGCATCTTCAATTTTATATGTTTGAACTAAATTCTCCACATTAGTTGGATATTCTAAAAATACTCCATTTTTATTTTCAAATCCTACACTCATTATATTATATTCATCACTATATTTATCTAATACTACACCATATTCTATTTCTTTTTTTTTATCATCACATTTTATAATTTTAACATATTGATTTTTAGCTAATTGATTTAACATAAACTCATCCCTTCTATTGTTTTATATATATATTATTACCATTTTCTAAATTTTTCATATCTTTTTATAACATAATTTTTTATAATTCTATTCCTTTTTCTAAATCACTCATATTTATAAGTTCACTAGGATATATAGAAAAAAAATTAATTTTCTCCTATATTTTTATCATTTGTTTACATTTTTATTAATCAATTTTTACCTAATTTTATAATTAAATTTTTTAACAAAAAAAGAGAGGAAAATTCCTCTCTTTTTTATTTAGCATATTCAATTGCTCTAGTTTCTCTTATTATACTTACTTTTATTTGTCCAGGATATTCAAGTTCATCTTCTATTTTCTTAGTCATTTCTCTAGCTAATAAATGTATATCTTCATCGCTAACATTTTCAGGTTTAACCATTATTCTTACTTCTCTACCTGCTTGTATTGCATATGATTTTTCTACCCCTTCATATGAGTTAGCTATTTCTTCTAATTTTTCAAGTCTCTTAATATACGCTTCTAAAGTTTCTCTTCTTGCTCCTGGTCTTGCTGCAGATATTGCATCTGCTGCAGTAACTAAAACAGCTTCTACTGTTTGTGGTTCATAATCTCCATGATGTGTACTCATGCCATGTATAACTTCTTTAGACTCTTTATATCTTCTAAGTAAATCCATACCTATTTCTACATGTGTACCTTCCATTTCATGGTCAACAGCTTTTCCTATATCATGTAATAAACCAGCTCTCTTAGCTAATTTAACATCAGCTCCTATTTCTGCTGCCATGATACCTGCTATATGAGCCACTTCTATAGAATGTTTAAGTACATTTTGCCCATAACTAGTTCTATAATTAAGTCTTCCTAATAATTTAACTAACTCTGGATGAATTGCATGTACTCCTGTTTCAAATGCTGCTTGTTCCCCAAATTCTTTAATTATACTATCTACTTCTTTTCTAGCTTTCTCTACCATTTCTTCAATTCTAGCTGGATGTATTCTACCATCTGCTATTAATTTTTCAAGTGCAATTCTTGCAACTTCTCTTCTTATAGGATCAAAACCTGATAAAATTACTGCTTCAGGAGTATCATCTATTATAAGATCTATTCCTGTTAACGTTTCTAAGGTTCTTATATTTCTACCTTCTCTACCAATTATTCTACCCTTCATTTCATCATTTGGTAGATTAACTACAGTAACTGTCGTTTCTGCAACATGATCAGCTGCACACTTTTGAATAGCATACCCTATAATTTCCCTTGATTTTTTATCTGCTTCTTCTTTTGCTTGAGATTCTATTTCTTTTATCATTATAGACATTTCACGTCTTACTTCTCTTTCAGCATTAGTTAAAATTATTTCCTTTGCTTTATCAGAAGTTATACCTGATATGTTTTCTAACTTTTCTAATTGCTTTTGCTTTATAGAATCTACTTCACTTTCTTTCATTTCTACTGTTTTTAACTTCTCACTTAAATTAGTTTCTTTTGTTTCTAACTTTTGTAATTTTCTATCTAAAACTTCTTCTTTCTGAATTACTCTTTTTTCATATTTCTGTAAATCAGTTCTTCTTTCTTTATTTTCTCTTTCTGCTTCGGTTCTCCACTTATGGATTTCTTCTTTAGCCTCTAATAGCTTTTCTTTTTTAACTGTCTCTGAGTCTCTGTTCGCTTTATCTATTATTTCTTTGGCTAAGTTATCTGCTTGGCCAATTTTTGCTTCAGATATATTTTTTCTTACAAAATACCCAGCTATAACACCAATCGCTGAACCAATTACAATTCCTAATAATATACTTTCTATGACATCCACCTCCTTTGTTAATAATCCCAAAATGTCACCATTTCAATTTTTAAAATTCGCTATCATAATTACATGCAAAATTACTACTTAATATATTTATAACATATTTAATTTATAAATTTACCTGTAATTTCAACAAATTAACCTTAATTTTCATTTAACTAAGAATTTTTTGTTATAAAATCAAATTTAAATATTTAATCCTCACTTAATTTTATAATTTTTTCTATCCTGTGTCAAGTTAATAGGAGGTGTGTAATAACTTTATTCTCATATAGTTTCTATATATTTTTAGAATCATCTTTTTCTTCTTGAGAATTTTCATCTTTTTCATCTAATTTGTAATGATTTCTTACTCTTTCATCTATTTCATTTGTTAAGTCCATATTATCTGCTAAGAACTTTTTAACATTTTCTCTACCTTGTCCTAGTTTTGTTTCGTTATAAGCATACCATGCTCCTGATTTTTTAACTATATCAATATCAGCTGCTATATCTAACAAGTCTCCTATCTTAGATATACCTTCCCCATACATTATATCAAATTCGCATTGTTTAAATGGAGGTGCCACTTTATTCTTTACTACCTTAACTCTAGTTCTACTTCCCATTACTTTATCGCCTTGTTTTATTGTATCTATTTTTCTAACATCAAGTCTAACAGAAGAATAGAACTTTAACGCACGTCCACCTGTTGTAGTTTCTGGATTACCAAACATTATTCCAACTTTTTCTCTCAATTGGTTTATAAATATTGCAACACAGTTAGATTTTTTAATTGATCCTGTTAATTTTCTTAATGCTTGAGACATAAGTCTAGCTTGAAGACCAATATGAGAATCTCCCATATCTCCTTCTATTTCTGCCCTTGGAACAAGTGCTGCAACTGAGTCTACTACTATAATATCTATTGCATTACTTCTAATCAATGCTTCTGCTATTTCTAGAGCTTGTTCTCCCGTATCTGGTTGAGATATTATTAAATTATCTATATCTACACCTAATGCTTTTGCATATACCGGATCAAGCGCATGTTCTGCATCTATAAATGCCGCTATCCCACCTTGTTTTTGAGCTTCTGCAACGGAATGTAGTGCTACTGTTGTCTTACCTGATGATTCTGGACCATATATTTCAACTATTCTACCTCTTGGAAGTCCACCTATTCCAATTGCTATATCTAAACCTATAGACCCTGTTGGTATTATATCTATATTCATAGATGTAGCTTCTCCTAATTTCATAACTGACCCTTTACCAAAATCTTTTTCTATTTGTCCTAAAGCTTGATTAAGTGCTTTTAATTTTTCTTGTTCTATACTCATTTTTACATTCTTCCTTTCATCTATATAAATTCAAATCAAACATTTGTTCTCTGATTGTATATATTAATTATATACTATAAATAATTTATCGTCAATCGTAAAACTATCTGTAATTATTCCATTAGACAATTATTTTTATACATATATATCAACCTCAAGTAAAATTTTACCATAATTATATATATCTTAAACAAATATTTTACGTTATATTTTTAAAAGGCTGCAAAAAGTATAATACTTCTTACAGCCTTTTAATTAATTTATTTACTACTCATAAATAATTCTTTATTTTTATATAAATATTCCCATCCTGAATACAATGTAATTAGTGTTGCTATAAGTATAATTATATTACCTGTAGTTAAAAGTAATTCATTTTTAAATTGAGCTCCTAATAACAAAACTACAATTGATAACATTTGTGTTATAGTTTTTATTTTTCCTCCACCACTAGCTGCTATTACTTTTCCATCCGCTGCTGCTATGGCTCTTAATATACTTACTGTTAATTCTCTAGCAACTATTATAATGACCATCCAACTTGCAACAAGATCAACTTCTATCATACAAGTTAAAGCTGAAATTACTAATAATTTATCTGCTAATGGATCCATGAATTTTCCAAAGTCTGTAACTAAATTATGTTTTCTAGCAATATGCCCATCCATAGCATCTGTAATTGAAGCTACTATAAAAATTATACATGCTATTAAAAACTTATTAGGAATATTAAACAACATTACTAATATAAATATTGGTATTAAAAATATCCTAAATAAAGTTAACTTATTAGGCAAGTTCATCTATTACATCTCCCATTAAATCATACTCTAATGCATTATCTATTTTTACATTAACAAATTCTCCTGCATTAAGTTGATTTTTAGATTTTACGTATACTATACTATCTATCTCCTCTGCATCCCCTTGTGTTCTACCTGTATACACATTTTTTTCTATTTGTTCTTCTATTAAAACTTCATATATTTTACCAATTCTATTTCCATTAAGTTCTTGAGATATCCCTTGTTGAACCATCATTAGCTCATCTCTTCTTCTACATTTAACTTCTTCTTCTACATGATTAGGTAATTTATCAGCTGCAGTTCCTTCTTCTCTAGAATATGCAAATGCTCCTAATCTATCAAATTTAACAAGTTTTGCAAATTCTACAATTTCATTAAAATCTTCTTCTGTTTCTCCTGGGAACCCAGTTATTATTGTCGTTCTTAATGTAGCATTTGGAATATTTTTTCTTATCATATTAATTTTATCTAATATATCTTCTTTAGTTGTTTTTCTATTCATCAATTTTAATATTCTATTACTTGCATGTTGTATAGGCATATCAAAGTAATTGCATATATTATCATATTTTTTAATTACATTGACTAATTCTTCAGTTATTGATTCTGGGTATGAATACATTATTCTTATCCATTTAAAACCATCTATATTAGCAAGTTGTTCTAGTAATTCTGGCAACATTTCTTTACCATATAAATCACATCCATATTTAGTTGTATCTTGTGCTATAACCACAAGTTCTTTAACCCCTCTACTAGCTAAATTTTTAGCTTCTACAACTATATCTTCTATCTTTCTACTTCTGTATTTTCCTCTTAATTTAGGTATTATACAATAAGTACAATGATTATCACATCCCTCACCTATTTTTAAATAAGCCATATAACTTGGTGTTGATATATATCTTGGAAGATCTTCATTATAAGCAAATTCTATATCATTAAGACTTACTATTTGTTTTTCTTCTTTTAAGTTTGCTATTATTTCATCTATATTTTGATAACTTCCTGTTCCAACTATAGCATCAATTTCTGGTATTTCTTGCTTTAATTCTTCTGAATATCTTTGAGCTAAACATCCTGTTACTACAAGTATTTTTAGATTACCTGTTTCTTTTAATTGAGCCAATTCTAATATAGTCTCTATAGACTCTTGTTTTGCAGATTCTATGAATCCACAAGTATTTACTAAGATTATATCTGCTTCTTCAAATTCTCCAACTAACTTATATCCTTTTTTATTGAGTATACCCATCATTATTTCTGCGTCTACTAGGTTTTTAGAACATCCTAGTGATTCTAGTGCTATTTTTAACATTTTATTGCTCCTTCCATTGCTGCCTTATGGAATATTATAGCTTCTTCTGTAGCTTTATCCATATTATCAAAATTTATAATTTGATCATAATTATATTTCTCAACTGAATGCATATACAGTGGATCATAATAATCTACTAAATATCTTTCTACAACTTCTTCGTATTTTCCTTCATTTAATAAATCAATACATTCATCTACCATTTTATTTCCTAATCTTTTTCTAAATTTATTTATACAATCTATTAAAATTCCTATATGCTCTTCATCTGTTTTATATATATAGTCTTTACAAAGTCTTTTAACTCTATTTTCTAAACTACATTCTAAAAATATATGATATCCCTCTCTTACTATGCCTTCATATATTTCATTAGGTACAGATACATGACCTACCCTTTTGCTTTCACTTTCAATAAATAAAAACTTAGTTTTTGAATAAAACATTTTTTCAAATATTTTTGTTTCAAATCTTTTTTGAGACGGTGGTTTTTCATCAAAAGTAATAAATCCAAATGCAGACCCACTATTTTTCGCCATTCCTTCTAAATCTATGATATCTATTTCTTTTTCTTCTAATTTTTTTAATAACTCAGTTTTGCCTACTCCTGTTAAACCATGAACAACAATAAACTCTTTGCTATTCATTATGTTTTTTAAGTAATCCAAAACATAATTTCTATAAGCTTTATATCCACCCTCTAGTTGATAAACATTAACTCCTAAAGAAGATAATAAATTTACCACACTTTTACTTCTCATTCCTCCTCTGGCGCAATAAATAACTATATTATCATATTTTTCTACCAAAGTTGCAGATTGTGTATATATATCTTTTAACTTATACGATACATAATCAAATCCTTTTTGTATCGCTTCGTGCTTTCCTTGCATTTTATATATAGTTCCTATTTCATTGTGTTCATTGTTTTTAAAAATAGGCATATTAAAAGCATCTCTTATGTTATCTTCTTCATATTCTGACTCTGTTCTTACATCTACAAAAACTACATTTTCTAGCTTTAAAGCATTTTCTACGTTAATTGTCTTCAATATTATTCACCCTCTAAATCTTGTATGTCTTGCTTACTAACTAGCACTTTTCTAGGCTTGCTACCCTCACTAGGACCTACTATATTTCTTTCTTGCATTGAATCGATTAATCTAGCTGCTCTATTAAATCCTATTTTGAATTTTCTTTGTAGCATAGAAGCTGATGCTTGACCACTTTCTACTACGAATTCTATTGCGTCTTTTAAAAATTCATCTTCATCATTTGATTTCATTTTTATAGGATTAGATACAGTTTCCATTATTTCATTTTCATATTTTACTTCTTCTTTAACTTGACTTTTTACAAACTCAACGACCTTTTCTGATTCATCTTCTGATATAAATGCACCTTGTAGTCTTACTGGCTTTGCAGCTCCTAATGGATAAAATAACATATCGCCTTTTCCTAATAACTTTTCAGCTCCACCCATATCTAATATTGTTCTTGAATCTGTTTGTGAAGAAACTGCAAATGCAATTCTTGATGGTATATTAGCCTTTATAACACCTGTTATAACATCAACTGAAGGTCTTTGCGTTGCTACTATTAAATGCATTCCTGCTGCTCTAGCCATTTGAGCTAATCTGCATATATAATCTTCAACGTCATTTGCACTTACCATCATTAAGTCTGCAAGTTCATCTATTATTATTACTATTTTAGGAAGTTTTTCTTCTGCTTTATCATTATAACTTGTTATATCTTTTACTTGAGTTTCTGCAAATAATTTATATCTTCTATTCATCTCCACAACTGCCCAATTAAGTGCATTTGCTGCTTTCTTAGGATCAGTTACTACTGGTATTAATAAATGAGGTATACCATTATAATTTGCAAGTTCTACTACTTTTGGATCTATAAGTAAAAATTTAACTTCCTCTGGTGTAGCTTTGTATAAAATACTGTTTATTAAAGTATTTACACAAACACTTTTTCCTGAACCAGTAGAACCAGCTATAAGTAAATGTGGCATTTTTCCTATATCTGCTATTATAGGTTTTCCTCCTATATCTTTACCTAGAGCCATAGCAAGTGGTGATTCAAATTCATTAAATTCATCACTTTCTAATACTTCTCTTATACATACCATTTGAGCTTCTTCATTTGGCACTTCTATACCTATTGCACTTTTTCCTGGTATTGGCGCTTCTATTCTTATACTTTTAGCTGCTAGACTAAGTGCAATATCATCAGTTAAATTCACAATTTTACTAACTTTAACTCCAGGACTTGGTTGTATCTCATATCTTGTTATAGTCGGTCCAACTGTAACTTGATTTACCTTAGCTTCTACTCCAAAATCAGATAAAGTCTTCTCTAATAATGTTGCATTTTTTAATACTTTCTTTTTACCATTATCATCAGCTTTTTTATCTACTTTATTTAATAAATCAACACTAGGTTTAACATAATTATCATAATTAGATTCTGATTTTATATTAATAGGTTGTGTTTTATCTATACTTACATTAGGTTCTTTAGCTGACTTTAAATTTTGTGTATGACTATTAGTTTTATTAACACTTTGTAATTCTTTTAAAACGTCCAACTCTGGCATACTTTGAGTTCCTTCTAATATTTCTAGATATTCATCCTCTGCTTTATTAAAACCAACAATTTTAATAGTTTTATCATCTACATCATCATCCATATCCATTACAGATTCTGTATTATCATAATTTGACTTTGATAAAATTCCTTTAAGAAATCCTTGTTTTTTAGTTACTGTAGCATCATCAACTTCATCAGTTATCATTTCTAATGCAGATTGTTTTAAATTCGAAACCTTATCTTTTAAATTAATATCTCCATTTTTTACGCCTTTAGATTTAGCCTTTATGTTATATATTAATTCTTTTAAAGATATATTAAAAGTAAACATTATAAATATAAATAATGCAAATATACTTATTAACCATCCCCCAGTAATTCCAAAGATTTGTTTTATATAATAAGTAATTGTTGCTGTTATTAGTCCACATCCAGTTCCATCTACACCCATTTTCATTACATCTTTAATCATATTTGATTGAATAGGGCTATCAACTGGAACAGTTCTTGAGTTTAATAATCCGTAAAATACAAATATAAATACTATCGCTATGTAATATCCTTTAGTATTTTTCATTCTATATATATATTCATTTCCTTCAAAGAATCCAAGTATACCTTTAGCAATAACTAAAAATGGTATTGCAATAGATAATCCACCAAACAATCCTTTAAAAATACTTTGCATAGTGCTCCCGACTAGTCCCATAGAACTAGAATTCAAACTATATAATAAGAATATTCCAACAAAAACCGTCACTAAGTTATGATACTCTGTATTAAATCCTAAATTTTTATCTTTTTTCTTGCTTTTGCTTTTACTTTTCTTTTTCTTAGCCACCAATCTCACCTCTTATTTTTGATAAGTTAACCTATTCATAGCAAAAAGTGTTAATGCCTTGACACTAACACTTTTGACTATATTATTTAATTATATCATATAATATATTATTTAAACAAATCTTATTTATTTTAATCCATATTATCTTTTTTTTCATTATTTTTCTTGTTATTTTCCTCTTCTCTTATTAATCCTTTTAATTTACTTATTGATTCTTTTAATCCTCCAACCTCATCTATAAGACCACATTCTACAGCTTCTTTTCCTATAAGAACACTCCCTACATCGCTTACTAATTCATCTTTAGAGTGCATTAATTTTACTAATTCATCTTTTCCTATATTGGATGTTCTTGTGATAAATTGAGTTATCCTATCTTGCATTTTTTTAAAATACTCAAAAGTTTCATTTACACCTATTACTAATCCATTTGTTCTGATTGGATGTACTATCATGGTTGCTGTTGGTGCAATAAATGAATAATCTCCTGCTGTAGCAAGAGGTACTCCTATACTATGACTACCGCCTAATACAAGTGTAACTACCTTCTTAGAAACACTATTTATAAGTTCTGCCATTGCAAGCCCTGCTTCTACATCTCCACCTACTGTATTTAATATTATTAATATTCCTTTTATCTCAGGATTTTCTTCTACTGAATATAACATAGGTATTATATGTTCATATTTAGTAGCTTTTTTCTGTGGATTTCCTATAAAATGACCTTCAATCTCACCTATAATAGTTATACACTGAATTTCTTTAGGTGGTTGTGAAGGCATACCGGGAACTCCCATTTGTTTTATATTTTTTATTTCTTCAGTTTGATTTTCATCATCATCTTCTTCTGAGTTTTCGCTTACAAGTGGTTTTTTATTACTTGAACCTTTTCCTGTGTCAAATTCTATATAATTATTATTAAACTTGTCATTATCATAATATATCATTATTTAACTCCTCTCGAATGCACTTTTAATTTAGTTTTTCCAAGTATATTCAAAAAATTCACTCGTGTTAATTTTAATATATTTAAAATATTTTATTGCAAAATAAAAAAGGTCTAAAAATATAAGTTTTACTTAAATTCTTAGACCTTATAATATTACATATAAAATTTTAATTTAAATAAAATTCATTATGGATTGCGTGAACAGAACTTATCATATCAGATTCATTAACTAAACAAGAAATTGTCATATTTGAATCTGAAGTTTGAAGTAAAGATATTCCTGTTTTTGATAAAGACCTTACTATTTTTGCCATTACACCTGGCATTCCAGTTATCTTAGATCCTATCAATGTTACTTTTGCACAGTTTCTATTTATTTCATATTCTACATCATATTTATTTAAAATTTTTTCTAAATCGATTATATCTTTTTCTTCTATCACAAAAGCTTTTTCTGATATAAAAAAGTTTATCATATCAATGCTAATATTTTGTTTTTCTATTTCACTTAAAATCTCAGTAAATATTTTTTCCTCTGATTTGATTTTTATTTGTGCTACCTTATCTTTATTAGCCACAGCTGTCATAAATCCACTTTCTTGTTCATATTCATTGCTAATATACTCACATTTACACATAGCACCTATTTTTGTACCTTTAACCTGCGGATTTAATGTGTTTTTTATCGCTAAAGTTATATCTGCATTTTTAGCAAGTTGTACCGCTCTTGGATGAATGACCTTAGCTCCTTTATCTGCCATTTGAAATATTTCTTCATAATCTACAAAATCTAATACTTTAGCTTTTGGTTCTAATCTAGGATCTGCTGTCATTATTCCATCTACATCTGTATATATTTCTACTATATCACTTCCTAGTGCCTTGCCTATTGCTACAGCTGATGTATCACTTCCGCCTCTTCCAAGTGTTGTTATTTCACCATCGTCAGTTCCACCTTGAAATCCAGCTATAACTACAACTTTGCCACTAGATAATTCTTTTAATATTTTATTTGGATTTATGTCTATTATTTTAGCATTACCAAAATCTGAAGTTGTAAGAATTCCAGCTTGACTTCCAGTTAAAAAAGTAGCTTCTATTCCTTTAGATTCCAGCATGTTTACTAATATAGTTCCTGATATTATTTCCCCACATGCCATCATTATATCAAGTTCTCTTTTCTTGGGTTCTTTATTAATCTCTTTACACAAATTTATAAGAGTATCTGTTGCATACGGAGCACCTTTTCTGCCCATTGCTGAAACTACTACTACTATATCTAAATTTTTTTCTTTTTGTATTTTTATTATATTACAAACTTCATTCATTTTTTCATACGATTCAACTGATGTCCCACCAAACTTCTGCACTAAAACTTCCATAATAACCCCCTAGTACACTCCATCGTATTCTATTATTATCATGTCGTTGCCTATTTTTTTCACACTTCTCCATGGAACCTCTAACATACTTTTATCTTTTTTTAGTCCAAAAAAACCTCTTTCTCTAGGTATCATTAGTGCTAGTATACTTCCTGTAGTTTCATCTATTATTAAATCACATTCCCCTATTACTCCTAGTCTCTCCCCTGTAACTAAATTAACTATTTCTTTACCTGATATTTCAGATAAGTTCATAATTTATCCCCCCATAGTTTTTTATAATTTAATCTTATCTACTCCTTTACCAACAATGCACACTCCTATATTTTCTATATTAAATACTTTATCTATTACATTTTTTATAGTTTTAATATCTACATTATTTATAGATTCAAGTATTTCTTCTGTCGTTCTAACTTTATCGTTAAATAACATAGCTTTTCCTATAGCTGACATTCTACTACTTGTGCTTTCTAAATCTAATATATAACTACCTTTAAGTTGTTCTTTGCTTTGCTGAATTTCCTTTTCAGTTAAATAGTTCTCTTTTATTTCTACAATTTCACTTTTTATTAATTCATATACTTCTTTTAGATTTTTTTTACTCATACTAGCAAAAATACCAAGTTCTCCACATTTTCTATACAAACTTTGAGACGAATAAATAGAATAAACTAATCCCTTTTCTTCTCTTACCTTTTGAAATAATCTTGAACTTATGCTTCCTCCAAATATATTATTAATTATAGATAAAGCATATACTTCATTTACATTTTCTCTAGGTATAGCCTTTAAAGTCATAGCTAAACTTATCTGTTCTGTGTCTTTATTTTTAGTTATGATACACGAATTAAATTCAGATTCTTCTATATTTAAATTTACTTCTTTACTTTTCCAATCTTTGAATTTTACATTTAACTTCTCAACAAGTTCTTCGAATTTAAAGTTTCCAGATATTGATATAACAGCATTGTTAGGAGTATAGTATTTTTCAAAATATTCAAACATATTTTCTCTATTTATATTATCAATTGACTTTGTTGTTCCAATTATATTCATGCCAATTCCTTTGTTATTGTATATGTTTTCTGTTAATAAATCATAAGCCAAGTCTTCTGGTGAGTCTTCATACATTTTTAATTCTTCAAGTATTACTAATCTCTCTTTATCTATATCGTACTTATCAAATTTAGAATTCAAAATCATATCACTAAGTACATCTATTCCAATATCTATATGTTCATCTAATAATTTCACATAATAACACGTATTTTCCTTACTTGTGAATGCATTTATTTGTCCTCCTAAATTGTCAATTTCACTTGCTATTTCTTTTGATGTTCTATTTTTTGTTCCTTTAAACAACATATGCTCTATGAAATGAGATACTCCGCTTATTTGAGAATCTTCTATTCTAGAACCTGCATTAACCAAAATACCAAGTGTTATTGATTTTAAATGTTGTATTTCCTCTCCAATTATTTTTAATCCATTATCTAACGTGTGTGTTTTATACATTTTAGTCCTCCAGTTACTTTTCTCATTATTTTATCTAGTTATATATCTATTAAAATTTATATTTTCTCTACTTATATATATATGTATTAAATTATAAGTTAGTGATATAATTTATTCAACTATAAATACATCGCTTAATTTACCAGGCTTTAGTCCTTTATCTCTCACTATTTTAATAATATCATCTAAACATTTAGTTGTTGCATTTGTTGGATGCATTAATATTATACTGCTATCCTTCATTTCTTTATTTTTAACTCGATTTATTATTACATCAGGTTGTTCTCTGTACTTCCAATCAATTGTATCTATGTCCCATTTTATTGATGTATAACCTAGTTCTTTTGCTGCCTTTATAGTTCCTTCTCCAAATGATCCAGCTGGAGCTTGAAAAAATTTTGTATTTTCTTCAATTACATCTTCTATAATTTTCTTAGATGTTCTTATTTGCTCTAAGTTCTCATCATACGATAATTTTGCATAGTCTAAATGTTTATACCCATGATTTCCTATTTCATGACCTTCTTTTTTCATTTTTAATAAAATATCTTTATTTTTTTCTGCCCACTTACCTGTTACATTAAATGTTATATTTACATCTTCTTTTTTAAGCGTCTCTAGTATTGATTCTACATACTCAGTTTCCCATCCTAGGTCTACGTTGCAAGTTAATGCAACGTAACCACTATTTTCTTTAGTTCCTCTATCATAAGGTAACTCTGCAGCATCAAATAAATTAAACGTAGAAGTTGAACTATTTTTATTTAGTGCAAATACAACTCCTCCTAATATTACTACTGCTGCTATTACTGATAAAATTATTTTCTTTAGTTTATTTTTATTAAGTACCATCATTATCATTAAAGCTTCCTCCTAAATATGTACAAATCATTTCTTAGTTAATACTATTAATTTAAATTTGTATTTATGCAAAAATGAGTGGTCTTAATTATAATAATTAAAAAATGGTGACCTCATATGAGTTCACCATTTTTTATTTTTATCATCTTTATATATTATTTATTTTCTTTTGTTTCTGGTTTTTCTGGTTTAGGTAAAAGTACTTTTCTAGATAAATTAACTCTTCCTTTTTCATCTATTTCAGTTACCTTAACCTCAACTTCATCTCCAATGTTTAATACATCTTCAACTTTAGCAACTCTTTCGTGTGCTATATGAGATATATGAAGTAATCCTTCTTTTCCTGGAAGTACTTCCACAAAAGCACCAAAATTCATTATTCTAGTTACTTTACCTTTGTAAGTATGTCCAACTTCAGCTTCTGCAACTATATTATTTATACGTTCTTGTGCTAATTTTATCATTTCTGGATCTATACCTGCTATGAATACTTCTCCATCTTGTTCTATATCTATCTTAACCCCTGTTTCATCTATTATCTTAGTGATAACTTTTCCACCAGGTCCTATTACATCTCTTATCTTATCTGGATTTATTCTCATTGTTACTATCTTAGGAGCATATCTAGATAATTCTGCTTTTGGCTCATCTATTGTTTTTCTCATTTCATTTAATATGTGTATTCTACCAACTCTAGCTTGAGCTAATGCATTTCTAAGAACTTCTTCATCTATTCCAGCTATTTTTATATCCATTTGTATAGCTGTTATACCTTTTTCTGTACCTGCAACTTTAAAATCCATATCTCCTAGATGATCTTCCATACCTTGTATGTCTGAAAGTACTGCAACCTTATCATCATGCTTTATAAGACCCATTGCTATACCTGCAACCATATCTTTTATAGGTACTCCTGCATCTAATAAAGATAATGTAGATCCGCAAACACTACCTTGAGAAGTTGATCCATTAGAACTTAATACTTCAGAAACTAATCTTATTGCATATGGGAAATCTTCTTTAGAAGGAAGTACTGGTATTAAAGCTCTCTCTGCAAGTGCTCCATGTCCAATTTCTCTTCTTCCTGGTCCTCTTGAAGGTCTAGCTTCTCCAACACTGTATGCTGGGAAGTTATAATGATGCATATATCTTTTATTTTCTTCTTCATCAAGACCATCTAAAATTTGTACATCTCCAAGTGCTCCAAGTGTTGTTATTGTCATAACTTGAGTTTGTCCTCTTGTAAATAATCCTGAACCATGAGCTCTTGGTATAAATCCATTGTCACACCATATAGGTCTTATTTCATCTAATTTTCTGTTGTCAGGTCTTATATTTTCATGTACAATAAGTTTTCTAACTTGTTCTTTTATTATAACTTGAAGAGTTTCCTCTATATCATACTCATAATCTTCAAGTATTTCTTCAAAATGTTCAAAAGTAGCTTGTCTTACAGCTTCCATATTTTCCATTCTTTCAAGCTTTTCTATAGTTTTAACAGCTTCTTTCATACCTTCAGTAGCAAATTCACGAACAGCTTTTTCTACTTCTTCATCTATTTTATGAAGAGCTATTTCTATTTTTTCTTTTCCTACTTCTGATACTATTGTTTCAATGAAAGCTACTATTTTCTTGATTTCTTCGTGAGCAAATAATATAGCCTCAAGCATTAATGCTTCTGGTATTTCTTCTCCACCTGCTTCAACCATCATTATAGCTTCTTTAGTTCCTGAAACTACTAAATGTAATGAACTTTTTTCTCTTTGTTCTGCTGTTGGATTAGCTACTAATGCCCCATCAACTAAACCTACTAAAACAGAACCTGTAGGTCCATTGAAAGGTATTTCAGATATAGAAAGAGCTATTGATGAACCTATCATCGCAACTATATCAGGAGTACAATCTTGATCCACAGATAAAACTGTAGCAACAACTTGTACATCATTTCTAAAACCTTTAGGGAATAACGGTCTTATAGGTCTATCTATTAATCTTGAAGTAAGTATAGCCTTTTCTGAAGGCTTACCTTCTCTCTTTAAAAAACCACCTGGTATTTTACCAACTGAGTATAACTTTTCTTCATAATCTACACTTAAAGGGAAGAAATCTATTCCATCTCTTGGCTTAGCTGATTTAGATACATTTACCATAACCATTGTTTCTCCGTATCTTAATATGGCACTACCACTTGCTAGTTCAGCTATCTTTCCTATCTCAACAGAAAACTCTCTTCCTGCTAAATCCATTTTAAAAATTTTATGTTCAAACATTAATGCTTGTACCTCCTCTTATACTAAAACCACGTTTACCATCTCATGTACTATCTTATCAAAAATACTATAATTTAACAATATAAATGTGGGCTATTAGCTGTTCTTTAAATTTTATTATATTTTATTATTTACTTTTTAATCTTAATTTACTCTCTTCTAATCAGAACAACTTATTGCTAATATTTCTGGACCAGTATGAGAACAGATACAAGATCCTCCTCTAGTAAATAATATTCTTCTAGCTTTTATTCTTTTATTTACTTCTTCTTTTAATTTTTCAAAATCACTATAGTTATCTCCGTATCCTATTGTAATTATCTTATTCTCTAAATTGTTATCATTCATTTCTAGAATAGTATCAACTAATTTACTAGCAATATGTTTAGATCCTCTAACCTTTCCTATTAATTTTGCTTCTGCATCATCAAAGAAAAATATTGGTTTTATACTTAACATATTACCTATTATAGCTGCTGCTACTGGAACTCTCCCACTTTTCTTTAAATAGTCTAATGTTCCTGGTACAAATAATAATCTAACACTATCTTTTATATCTTCTAATCCTTTTATTACTTCTTCTGGATTTAAATTTTGTTCTATAAGCTCGCAAGCTTTTATAACATATTGCCCACTACCTAATGATAAGTTAACAGTATCAAATACATGTATGTTTTCACTTGTATCATTTTTTGCTAAAGTTGCACTTTGGAATGTACCTGAAGACTTAGCCGCTCCAGTTATACAAATTATGTGGTATCCTTGTTCTATGTATTTATCAAAAACTTCTTTAAATTGAATATAAGTTACTTGAGAAGTTTTAGGTAAAGTTTCACTAGTTCTTAACATTTCATAATATTCTTCATTAGTTATGTCTATATTATCTTTATATTCTTTATTGCCAAATATTACAGTTAGTGGGACTACCTCTACATACTCTTTACTTTCTATTTCCTTTGGAATATCACATAAGCTATCACATATTAATTTTATCTTCATTGCGATCCCCCCCGTTACTTTATTTATTATATATATATTATTTAATTCCTTCTATTTAAGTACAAAAAAGCAGGTATTTAGTATACCTGCTTTTATACAAAGAATAAAATTACTTTCTTAAACCTAACTTAACTATTAATGCTCTGTATCCTTCTAAGTCTTTTTCTTTTAAGTAAGCTAATAAGTTTCTTCTTCTACCAACCATTTTTAATAAACCTCTTCTTGAGTGGTGGTCTTTCTTATGAGTTTTTAAATGTCCGTTTAATTCATTTATTCTAGCTGTTAATAAAGCTATTTGAACTTCTGGAGAACCAGTATCTCCTTCAAATCTTCCGAACTCTTTTATTATTTCTGTTTTATTTAACATTGTGTTTACCTCCATAAATTTTATAATCGCCTATCACTAAGCATTGATTGGAGTATTCATATGCCGAGTGATGGTTAACGCATTATTTATTCTATCATATTTTATTTTTTTTTGCAAATATACTTTTCATATACATAATTAGTGTCTTTTTTTAATTGTGATTTTAATTCTTCTAAAGAATTAAATTTTTTTTCTTCTCTTATTCTTTCTAAAAACTCAATTTTTATAATTTTACCATATATATCTTCATCAAAGTTTAAAATATTAGTTTCAATAGATAATTTTTCCCCTTTTACAGTAGGATTATACCCTATATTTGTTGCTCCAAAATATATTTTTTCATCTATATTAACTTTTGTTGCATATATTCCACATCTTGGAATAAGCATATCATCTTTTGCTTCTATATTTGCCGTTGGAAAACCCAACTGTCTTCCTAATTTTTTAGAATGAATTACTTCACCTTCAATTTCATAGTCATGACCTAAGTACTCTTTCACTCTACATACACTTCCTTGAGCTACTAGATTTCTGATATATGTGCTGCTAACTCTTATATTATTTATTTTTATAGGCTTAACTATTTCAACCTCAAAATCATATCTAGCTGCTAATATTTTTAATAGATTTGAATCCCCCTCTTTGTTCCTTGCAAAAGTAAAATCATGTCCAACTATTACTTTTTGTGCCCCCAGTTTTTTTACTAAAATGTCTTTTACAAAATCATCTGCAGATATTTTAGTCATATATTCATCAAAAGGAATACTAATAATAACATCTACACCTAATTTTTGTAATATTCTAATCTTTTCTTTATTTGTTATAATATTTTTTATAGAACTTGAATTAAAATAATTTCCTGGATGATTTTCAAAAGTAAATACTATACTTTTTATGTTTTGTTTTTTTCCATATTCTACAGCTTTATTTATAAGCACTTGATGACCTTTATGTAGTCCATCAAAATTACCTATAGTTACAACACTTTTTTCTATCCCCTCTATTTCACTTATAAATTTAAAAATAGCCATAATGATTTCCCCACCAGAATTATAGTTTATATAAATATTTTATCACTTTTTAGGCTTATAGTGTTATTGTCTTTTAATAACTTACCAACACCTAAAAACATATCCCCAATATAAACTCTTACAAGTTCATTTTCCTGGCCAACAGTATCTATATTAAATCTTTTCTTGTCTATTATTCCTCCATTGCTATAATATTTCAAAGCAGATGGATTTAATTGTACTGAATTGAAATTATTAAGTACATAATCTATATCATATAAGTACTTTTCAAGATTATTATTTTCATGAAATTTTTCTAATTCTTCTAATGTTATTGCATTTTCAAGATTAAATCTACCAGAAGATGTTCTAAGTAAGAAAGACATATGCCCTCCTACTCCTAAAATCTCTCCTATATCATGACAAATACTTCTTACATACGTTCCCTTTGAACATTTTACATAAAACATTATTTTTTCATCTTTTATGCTAAGTATATCAAGCTGCTTTATATTAACTTTTCTAGATTTAATTTCAATTTTATCAGCATTTCCACTTCTAGCTATATCACACATTTTTTTACCATTTACCTTTAATGCTGAGTATACTGGTGGAAATTGATCTATTTCTCCAATTTGTGTTTTAAAAGCTTTTTTAATATCTTCTTTTTCTATTATAAAATTTTCTACTCTTTTTAAAATAGTTCCAGATGCATCATATGTATCAGTACTTATTCCTAAAGTTAACTCACATATATAAGATTTATCTTTATTAAGTATAAGTTCACTTACTTTGGTTGCTTTTCCTATACATATAGGTAATACCCCTGACGCATCTGGGTCAAGGGTACCTGTATGTCCAACCTTCTTTATATTTAAAATTCTTCTAACCCTACTTACAACATCATGAGATGTCATTCCAGTAGGTTTTAATATATTTACAATTTTATCCATGTTTTTTATCACCTTAGATTGTTTTTAAAACTTCTTGTAGTACTAATTTTTTAGCATTTTCAATACTATCATATATAGTACATCCAGCAGCCCTTACATGGCCACCTCCATTAAAAGTTTTAGCAATTTCACTAACATCAACATAATTCTTTGATCTTAGGCTAACTTTAACTTCATTTTCTTTTTTCTCTTTTAATAAAATCCCAACTTCTACGCCTTGTATATCCCTTGTATAAGACGTAATTGCATCAACATCATTAAAGCTTATACTATATTTCTTTAACATTTCTTTTGTTAACATTATACTTGCTATTTTAGATTCTACTATATCTAATGTATTTAAAGCATCTCCTAGTAATTTATAGAAATTAAAAGGATTACTTTGGAACACATTTTGAATTATAGTATCTCTCTTTGCACCTAATATAAGTAACTCTTTAGCCATTTCAAAACTACTTGGATGGGTACTTGAATAAGAGAAGTTTCCAGTGTCTGTTACAAGCCCTGTATAAAGAGCAGTAGCTACTTTCTCATCTATTAAATTCAAATTACTTACTTGATAAAATCTTACTAATAGATTATATACTAATTCACAAGTAGAAGAAGCTTCACTATCTATATAATTTAAATCACCATAATAATTATTACTTGCATGATGATCTATACATATTAATTTATTAGAATTATTTATAATTTCATCACTTACACATATTCGTGATTTATCTCCGCAATCAAGAGATATTAAACTATAATCATTTATTTTCAATTCATTAGATCTTAATATTTCTACACCTTTTACTAAAAATTTAAGGTTTAAAGGTGTATTATCATCAAGAACATAATAAACATTTTTATTTAATTTCTTTAAACAATAATACATTGCTAAAGTTGAGCCTACATTATCTCCATCAGGACTAATATGAGAGGTAACGATAAAATCGTTACTCTCATTTATATGTTTTATAATATTATCAATATTATTTATCATAGCTTTCATCCTCATTATCTTGAGTTTGTTCACTTTTATTTTCATTAACTTTTCTTATAAGGTCAGACATATACATACCATTTTTAATTGAATCATCAACTTTAAAAATTATTTGTGGAGTATGTCTAAGCTTAACATTTTTACTTACTTCTCTTCTTATGAAGTTCACTGCACTTTTAAGACCTTCTAATGTAGATTCTTCATCTCCACCTAAAATACTTATATATACATAAGCATAACTTAAGTCATTTGTAACCTCAACATCAGTTACACTTACCATAGATGTTATCCTAGGATCTTTTATTCCACTTATAAGCATTGTGCTTATTACTTTTCTTATTTCTTCTGCTATTCTTCTTGTTCTGTTATATGATGCCATAATATCGACCTTCTTTTACTATTTTAATTTTCTTTCTACTTCTTTAGTTATATAAGCTTCTATTATGTCGCCTTCTTTTATATCATTGTAATTTACAAAGCTCATACCACATTCGTATCCATTATTAACTTCTTTTACATCATCTTTAAATCTCTTTAATGCTGCAAGTTCACCGTCATGAATTATTATACCATCTCTAACAAGTCTAACTTTAGATCCTCTGAATATTTTACCTGAAGTTACATAGCATCCTGCTATTGTTCCTATACCAGATATTTTAAATATTTCTCTGATTTCAGCTTTACCTGTATCTTCATCTCTATATTCTGGATCTAACATACCTGTCATAGCTGCTTGAACATCTTCTATTGCTTTGTATATTATAGTATATGATCTTATATCAACTTTTTCCTTTTCACCCATTAGTTCTGCACCTGGAACTGGTCTTACATTAAATCCTATTATTATTGCGTTAGATGCAGCAGCAAGCATAACATCTGATTCTGTTATCGCTCCAACACCACCATGTATAACTCTAACTGCAACTTCATCATTAGATAATTTTTCTAATGATTGTTTAACCGCTTGAACTGAACCTTGTACATCTGCTTTTATAACTATGTTAAGATCTTTTACTTCACCTTCACTCATTTGACTGAAGAATTCATCAAGTGACATTCTTTGGTTCGATTTTAACATTTCTTCTCTAGCTATTTGTTGTCTTTTTTCTGCTACACTTCTAGCTATTTTATCAGTTGGAACTGATACGAATTGATCTCCACCTTGTGGAACTTCTGATAAACCTAATATTTCTACAGCTGTAGATGGTCCTGCAGTTTTAATTCTTTTTCCTTTAGAATTTATCATTGCTCTAACTTTACCACAAGCAACACCTGCAACTATTGGATCTCCAACTTTTAATGTACCACCCTGAACAAGTACTGTAGCAACTGGTCCTCTACCTTTATCAAGTTCAGCTTCTATAACTGTACCTACAGCTCTTTTATTAGGGTTAGCTTTTAGCTCTTCCATTTCTGCTACTAAAAGAACCATTTCAAGTAATGTATCTATACCTTCTTTTTTAAGAGCTGATACTGGAACTGATATTACTTCTCCACCCCAGTCTTCAACTAATAAGCCTTGGTCAGCTAATTCTTGTTTTACTTTATCTTGATTAGCTCCTGGCTTATCTATTTTATTTATAGCAACTATAAGTGGAACTTCTGCAGCTTTAGCATGGTTTATAGCTTCTATTGTTTGAGGCATTATTCCATCATCTGCAGCAACAACTAATATTGCCATATCTGTAACTTGTGCACCTCTAGCTCTCATTGATGTGAAAGCCTCATGTCCTGGTGTATCTAAGAATACTATCTTTTGTCCATTTATTGAAACTTCAGAAGCACCTATATGTTGTGTTATTCCACCTGCTTCATTTGAAGTTACATGAGTTTCTCTTATTGCATCTAATAAAGATGTTTTACCATGGTCAACGTGTCCCATAACAGTCACTACTGGTGGTCTTGGTTTTAAATCTTCTTCTGCATCTTCTTCTATTTCTAATAATGCTTCTATAGCTTCTTCTTCTTCATCAGATTCACCCACTACTAGGTTAAATCCATATTCACTAACTACTAAAGATGCTATCTCAAAACTTACTTCTTGGTTTATTGTTGCCATAGTTCCCATTTTCATAAGTTTCATTATTATTTCAGATGCTGATGTATCTAATGCATTAGCTATTTCTTGAACTGTTAATTTTCCCTCTATAGTTATGTTATTCCCATCATCTGATACAGCTGTTTCTTCATTTAACATTTCTTTTATTAATTCTATATTGTCATTATCTAATTCAGAATTTTGATCCTCTACATTTATATCAAGTTCCTTTAACTTATTTATAAGTTCTTCATTTGATATATTTAAATCTTTCGCTATTTGGTATACTCTTGTTTTTGACACAAGATCACCCCCTATTATATTTTGTTAAATTAATTAATTTTATTTGTTCATTGAATTAATTAATTCCATTATCTTATCAGAAAATCCTTGATCTTTAATTCCTAAAACCGCTCTTGGAGCTTTCCCTAAAGAAAGTCCTAATTGCAATTTTGTTGAAAAATTCACATATGGTATATTTCTAAATGATGACTTATCTTTAAAAAGTTTTTTCGTATTATCTGAAGCATCATCTGCTATTATTACTAATTTTATATTTCCTCTTCTTAGTTCAAGCAATGTTGAATCATCTCCAGAAACTATCTTACCTGCGCGCATCGCAAGCCCTAAAAATGAGTATATTTTTTCTTCATTATTTTTCATATGTCTCTAACTCCGCAAGTAATTTTTCATATACCTCATCAGATACTTCTATTTTAAAAGCCTTATTTAAAGCTTTTGTTTTTATAGCTTTTTTTAAACATTCAGAGCTTTTACAAATATAAGCTCCTCTTCCATTTGCTTTACCTGTTAAATCTAAGAATATTTCACCATCTTTGGTTTTAACAATTCTTACAAGCTCTTTTTTAGAGTCTCTATCCTGACAGGCTATACATTTTCTTTGAGGCACTTTCTTTATTTTTTGCAAAGACTATCCCTCCTTATTCCTGACTTGCTTGAGATTCACTCTTTATATCGATTTTCCAGTTAGTAAGTTTTGCTGCAAGTCTTGCATTTTGACCTTCTTTACCTATAGCTAATGATAATTGGTAATCTGGAACAACAACTAATGCAGATTTTTCTTCTTCGTTAACTTCTACTTTTACAACTTTTGATGGACTTAGTGATGCAGATATAAATTCTGCTGGATCATCACTATGTTTTATTATATCAATTTTTTCGTCTCCAAGTTCATCTACTATATTTTTAACTCTTGAACCTTTTGGTCCTACACAAGCTCCTATTGGATCAATTTTTTCATCAATAGATTTTACAGCCATTTTAGTTCTAGAACCAGCTTCTCTAGCTATTGATTTTATTTGAACTATTCCTTCAAATATTTCAGGAACTTCAAATTCAAATAATCTCTTAACTAAGCCTGGATGACTTCTAGATACTACTATTTGAGGTCCTTTATTAGTTTTCTTCACTTCTAATATATACACCTTTATTTTTTGACCAGCTTTATAGTTTTCTCCAGGTATTTGTTCAGCTTGAGTCATTACAGCTTCTATTCTACCAAGGTTTACATATACTATGTTCTTATTTACTCTAGCTACTTCTCCAGTAACTATTTCATTTTCTTTTTCTAAGTATTCTTTGTATACGATTTCTCTTTCAGCTTCTCTTATTCTTTGAACTACTACTTGTTTTGCTGTTTGAGCAGCTATTCTTCCAAAGTCCATTGGTGTAACTTCATTTTCTATTATATCTCCTAATTCATAGTTAGGATTAATTTTTCTAGCATCATCTAATTCTATTTCTAAGAAAGTATCATATAAATCAGATTCATCTACTACTACTCTTTGAGAAAATACTTTTATATTTCCACCTTGTCTATCAAATTCCACTCTTACGTTCTGAGCTGATCCAAAGTTCTTTTTGTATGCAGTTAAAAGAGCTTGTTCTATAGTATCTATAAGTATTTCCTTATCTATACCTCTGTCTTTTTCTAATTCCTCGATTGCTTCTAAAAATTCGTGATTCATCTTTTTTCCTCCCTGTTATTACACATCTAACTAAAACTTTATTGCAAGTCTAATAAGTGCAACATCTTTTTTATTAAACTCAACTTCTTCATTATCTATTATAACTTTTATATTCTTATCTTCTGTTAAACCAACTAATTCACCTTCAAGTTGTTTAGTTCCATTCATTGGTTTATATAATTTTATCTCAACCTCTCTACCTTGATATCTTATAAAGTCTTTTTCCTTTTTTAAAGGTCTATCAAGTCCTGGAGATGATACTTCTAAGAAGTAATTTTCCTTTATAGGATCTTTTTCATCTAATATTTCACTTAAGGCTCTACTAACCACTTCACACTCATTTAGTGATATTCCACCTTCTTTATCTATATATACCCTTAAATAGTATTCACCAGCTTCTTTTACATATTCAACATCTACAAGTTCAAATCCATTGGCATCTGTTATTTTAGATACTAGCTCTTCTATCGTAGTTTCTATACTTTTTTTCATATTCTTCCCTCCTATTCAGTTGTACATTAAATAGCATTATTAAAATAAAAGAGTGAGCACAACAGTCTCACTCTTAGTTTCTGCAAATTATACTATTTTATATACCACTATACCATATATTAGTTTTATTTGCAATGTTTTATATTATGTCTACTTTTCTCATAAAGATATATTACTCATTTTAATATTAATAATAATATTTCTATATTTTTATTAAATATACTATAATTTTATTAAAATAAAGATAACTGATTTTCATCACTCATATTTTCAAGTGATCCATGATTTGTAAGAGTTTCTATTACTGTTTTAGATATTTTTGTTTTCTTTCTTAAATCTTCTTTGGATATAAACTCTCCGTTTTCTCTTTCTTTTTGTATATTTAAAGCTGCATTTTCTCCAACACCTTGAAGTGCTATCATTGGTGGTAACAATGTTTTTTCTTTAATAACTTGGAACTTCTTAGCATCTGATTTATATATATCTACAGGTAGTATTTTTATACCTCTTACATACATCTCATACGCAACTTCTAAAACCGTTAACATGTTTTTTTCTTTAGTTGAAGCATCATTCCCTAGTGCTTCAATTTCATGTATCTTACTTTTTATAGTTTCTTCTCCTTTTACTATTATGTCAGCATCAAAGTCTTCTGCTTTTGTAGTAAAGTATGTCGCATAAAAAGCTTCCGGATAATGAACTTTACAATATGCTAATCTAAACGACATCATAACATACGCCACTGCATGTGCTTTTGGGAACATGTATTTTATCTTTTGACATGAACCTATATACCACTCTGGTACATCATTTTTTTCCATCTCTGATATATGCTCTGGTTTTAATCCTCTACCTTTTCTTACGCTTTCCATTATTGTGAAACTCATCTTTGGTGGTAATCCTTTAAATATTAAGTAGTTCATTATATCATCACGAGTAGATATAACATCTTTAAGTCCTACTATATCCTCTATAACTAAATCTTGTGCATTATTCAGCCAAACATCGGTACCATGAGAAAGTCCTGATATACGCACTAATTCTGCAAAAGTAGTCGGTCTCGTATCTAACAACATTTGTCTTACAAACTTTGTACCAAACTCAGGTATCGCAAGACATCCTATAGGACAATTTATCTCTTCTGGAGTTACTCCTAATGCATCTGTAGATGTAAATAAAGACATAGTTTCTTGGTCATCTAGAGGAATTTTCGTAGCATCTATACCAGTTATATCTTCAAGCATTCTTATAATGGTCGGAACGTCGTGTCCTAGTATATCAAGTTTAAGTATTCTACCACTTATAGAGTGATAATCAAAATGTGTAGTTATGACACCGCAAGAAGTATCATTTGCTGGATACTGTATTGGTGTAAAATCATATACTTCTTTATAATGAGGTATAACCATAACTCCACCTGGATGCTGTCCTGATGTTCTTTTTACACCAGTACAACCATTTGCCAGTCTTAAAGCTTCTGCTGTTGGTACATTTATATTATTTTCTTCTATATATTTTCGTGCATATCCAAAAGCAGTTTTTTCTGCTACCGTACCTATTGTCCCTGCTCTATAAACATATCCTTCTCCGAAAAGTTCTTCTGTATATTTGTGTATAATTGGCTGATATTCACCAGAGAAGTTTAAATCTATATCAGGCTCTTTATCTCCTTCAAATCCTAAGAAAACTTCAAAAGGTATATCATGTCCATCTTTTTTAAGTGGTCGTCCACATTTTGGACAATTCTTATTTGGTAAATCCACTCCAGATCCCCATTCCCCTATTTCATAGAAGTATGAATACTTACAATCTTCATTTTCACATATATAGTGAGCTGGAAGTGGATTAACCTCAGTTATATCACTCATCGTTGCAGCAAGAGATGATCCAACTGATCCTCTTGATCCAACTAAATATCCATCTCTTAGTGACTTTGTAACAAGTTTTTGAGCTATTATATACATTACTGCATATCCATTGCTTATAATTGAATTTAATTCCCTATCTAGTCTTTTTTGAACAACTTCAGGAAGTGGGTCTCCATAAATTCTTTTCGCTTTTGAGTAACACATTTCTCTTAACTCTACATCTGATCCTTCTATTACAGGAGGATATGTATCATCTGGAATTGGCTTTATTTTTTCTACCATATCTGCAATTTTATTAGTATTTTCAACCACAACTTCATGAGCTAATTCTTCACCTAAGTATTTAAACTCCTCTAACATTTCATCTGTTGTTCTAAAATGTAAATATGTTTCTTGATCATCTATCTTAAATCCCTGAGAATATTTAAGTACTTTTCTTAATACAGCTTCATGCTTATCTAAAAAATGAACATCTCCCGTTGCTACTGGTATTTTTCCAAATTTCTTAGCTACTTCTACTAATTTTCTATTTAAATCTCTTAATTCCTCTTCATCTCTAACTTCACCTTTTTCAATCATAAATCTATTATTATCAATAGGCATAATTTCAATATAATCGTACATATCTATTAATTTTTTCATTTGTTCATCTGAAACATTTTTTTTAACTGCTTTAAATATAACTCCTGCTTCACAAGCTGATCCAATTATTATGCCTTCTTTATATTCTTCTAGAATACTTTTTAGTATTCTTGGGGCTCTATAAAAGTGATTAACATGAGAATCTGATACTATTTTATATAAATTTTTAAGTCCAGTGTAATCTTTTGCTATTAAAGTTATATGATTTGTTCCTAATTTTTTATAATCTATTTTTCCTATAACTTCATTTACATCACTCAGAGTTTTTGCACCTTTTTTAAGTAGCATGTCTAAAAATTTATTAAATATATGAGCTGTTGCCTCTGCATCGTTTACTGCTCTATGGTGATTTAAAAGTGGTATTCCCAATGCCTTTGCTACAACATTTAATCTATGTCTTTTCAAATCTGGAAGTAACACTCTAGCTAAGGCTAATGTATCCACACTTTTATTATTATATTCTAAACCTTGTTCTGTGCATTTTTGAGAAATAAACCCTGTATCAAATTCTGCATTATGTGCAACTAATACACTATCTCCTACAAATTCCATGAACTTAGGTAAAATTTCTTCTATTGTAGGCTTATCTCTAACCAAGTCATTAGTTATACCTGTTAGTTCTTGTATTTTATAAGATATATCTTTTTGGGGATTTATAAGTTCACTAAATCTATCTACTATTTTAAAATCTTCTATTTTTACTGCTCCAATTTCAGTTATTTTATCATTTGTATTAGAAAAACCAGTTGTTTCTATATCAAATACTACAAATGTTTGAGATAGTTCTTTATCATTTGCATATTCTATAATTAAAGAATCATCATCTACTAGATAACCTTCTACTCCATACAAAATTTTTATATCATTTCCTTTAGCTGCTGACATAGCATCTGGGAAAGCTTGAACTATACCATGATCTGTAACTGCTATAGCTTTATGACCCCATTTTATAGCCCTTTCTACTAATTTCTTTACAGGACAAATAGCATCCATAGAAGACATTTGTGTATGTGCATGTAGTTCTACTCTTTTACTCTCTGCCTTATCTTTACGTTCAGGCTTACTTTCTTCTCTTATTCCACTAATAGTCATTGTAATTTCTCTTTGATAAACATCATAAATTACATCACCTTTAATTTTTAGATATGATCCCTTCTTAACTTTTGCTAATACACTATCTTTATTCGTATCATTTAAAAATAGCTTACAACTAATAGAACTAGTATAGTCTGTAACCGCAATTATTAATAAAATTTTTCCATTTCTAAGCTCTTTAGTTTCAACATCAAAAACTTCACCAACTATTCCAACCGTTCCAGAAGATGCATTAATCCTAGATACATGTTCTATAATTACATTTACATTATCTCCATAAATTAAATTTTCATCTATTTCAGGTTTAATTACATATCCTTTTTCTTCTTCTTCATGACTAACTTGATTGACTTCTAATTCTCTAACTTTTTCTTCAATTTCTCGATCATTTCTTTTTATCAATCTATCAACATTAACTTTTTCATCTATTGCCCTTTCAAGTGTTATATTAAGATCTAGTCCTAATTCTTCACTTAATATACTTTTTAAAACATGAACTATATTTTTTTTCATTAATCTATCATAGAATAAGCCTTTAGGTAGTTTTATTTTTAAATTATCCTCTAAACATAAAAATTCAACTTGTTTTTTCCATCCTTCTATTGATGGACACAAGCTTTTTAAAATGTATATTATATTAGACCAATATTTTTTTATAATATCTTTATTTGCTTTTCTATCTAATCCTGTATATCGTATTTTTAATTTTATATTTCTAAAATAATCTAATTTATTCATTAATTCTTCTCTGAAGCTATCCAAAAGTTCATAAGATACTATATCCTTTGAAGTTAGGTAAAAGTATACTATTTTATCTTCCTTAAAATAAACTACTCTATTTATATAAACATCTTTCATTTGCTTTAGTAATATGCTATTATTTATCTCTAATTTATCTAGATATTCTTTTACACTTTCCATCAAATCACCTACCTTAGACTAATTATTATATCATAGCTATTTATATCATTACTATTTTAATTTGGATTAGCTACAAATCTTATGCACTTTAATACTATATATAAAGACTAAAATCTACTTTTATATATAAGGCGGTGTTTATATGTCTTCTTTTGAAGAAGTTAACTTTAGAAAAATATTACTTTACTATTCAGAATTAGGAGAAAAAAAGCTTCTTAAAAATTCATTAAAAAAATTAAATATAAATAAAAAAGTATATCTTCATTACTCAAAAAACAAGAATATTCCTATATGCGCACTGCCTAAACTTAGAATTATTTTAACTTCCAAGCAAGGTTTTTTATCTTTTTGCTACAATTTTTTCACATTTGCAAATACTTATAGTAATAATAATATTCATATATCATTGCAAAATATAAAATCAATATCTAAATTTGTAATATCACATGAAGTTGGGCATATATTAGATCCAGATATATCACTTGCTCGAGTTGAGTATTCTAATATCATATCTAACATTGTTGACAAATTAATTGAATATAATATAGATATTAATGATAATAATTTTTATAAATATAATTTACCAACTGATTTAGAAATTTGTGTTTTAGATTTAAAAAAGAACTTAATTGATAGAGAATCAAAGGCTTGGGATATAGCTAAAACTATTTTAGTTTTCGATGATAAAAATGAAGAACATATTTTTAATAAGATAAAAGAATATGCTTTAGCCACATATAATTTTGGTAATTTAAAAAATATAGTTATAGATAATAATTTAGATATATTTTTCAAATATAAAAGGTACTTTGTTTAAATTTAATAAGGACTATATTGAATTTATATTGTTATAATTCACATAGTCCTTGTTTATTCTTATTTATATTGAGGAACTTCAAATAATAAATTTTTACCTGTTCCATATAAACTGATTAAATTATTCATAACTCCAGATATTCCATTAGTCCAATTTACATCTGTTGCATATTGATGCCAAGTATAATCATAATTCCATTTCATTTTATAAATAGTATTTTGATTATATTTAGAATTTTTTACATAATTTTGTGAAATCCATTTAGCAGAACCATCAATAGTTGCTTCCACACTTGTCCAACCATTTGAATATGCTGCTTGTGCACCTGATACATTTGCACTTTTGTCTATTGCTCCTATCCCAAAGAAGTTATAAACTTTAACAGGATTACTTAATGGCTCACCTTTATATGAAGTTAATGTTTGTCCTTGAGCTAATGTAGATTTTCCATATGCAGTTTCCCACATAGCATGAGATACTAAATACACAAGGTCTATATTATATTTTTGAGCTGCATTTATAAAAGCTGCTCCTTGATTATAAAACACATTATTTCCAGATGATAAACTATTTAAATAAGAATTTAAAGTACCTACAGATATTCCACCTTTATAACTATCAATTCTTAAAAATTGCATCATACCTTTAGAGCTACCTGTAAAGTTTTTAGGATTAACATAGTATTCAATATCATCTTTTCCTGCAGGTACAAATCCCCTTGACTGTCCTACCGCTTCTGATTTAAGTTTACTAGAATCTATTACATTACCTCCTACACTAGCTCTTTCATACTGTTTATCAACATGTTGTGCTAATGTATAATTCAAAGATTTGTAATTTACGGTATATCCATTTACAATTTGACTACCACCTGCACTGTTACCTGTATTATTATTAATACTTCCATTCGAACCACTTGCACTTACTAGATATTGACTAGATGCATATGCCTCTTTATTATTGTATACTATTTTACTCCAACCATTACTTTCTGATATTATACCTACTTCATTATTTTGATATACCTTACCTATTGAAGAATATGATGTTCCTGGTCCACTTCTTACATTAAGACTTGTAGTATTTACTTTCTTTGTTTCCTTAACCTCAGGAGTACCCGTTGACGGTTGAGATGGTGTTAATGGCACTGATGGTGTTGATGGTTTTGTATTAGTTGATACATCTTTTAAATATCTACTAGATACATATGCATCTTTACCATTAAATTTAATTTTCGACCAACCATTACTTTCTAATATTACATTGACTTTTTGTCCATTAGAAACTTTTCCTACTATATTATAATTTGTACCTGCTCCACTTCTAACGTTTAAAGATGCTATATTTACCTGTTTAGTTTTAGATGTCGTGTTAGTACTATTATTTGTATCATTATTCGCATTATTATTATTATTTGTGTTACTATTTATGTTACTATTTGTGTTACTGTTTATATTATTAGAAGTATTATTTGATACAGTAGTCAAATATTCACTAGAAACATATCCTAATCTTCCACTATATTTTATTTTTGCCCAACCATTACTTTCTGACATTATCTCAACTGTTGATCCTTTTGTTAATACAGTTATTACTCTATAGCTTGTACTCGCTCCACTTCTCATATTTAATCGACTTATAGAGACTTGTTTTTTATTTTGAGTCATAGTTTGCGTGCTTGAATTTACTTTCTTTATATAATTAGATGAAGCCCATCCTTCTTTCCCTAAATTAGTTTTTATTTTATACCATCCATTAGATGAATCTGTTATCATAACTACATCATCTTTTTTAACAGTAAAAAGAACGCTATAATTTGTTCCAGCTTTGCTTCTTACATTTAAGGAATTAGCTGTAACTATTCCTGTTTCTCCCGCTGCATGCGCATTAGTAAACATCATAGGCAGCATAGCCAATGTCGCTAGGGCAATTCTTTTTTTCACTTATTCTCCCCCATTTCTACGTTCTAATAATCTACATTTATTTTAATTATACGGCAACTTATTATTTTAGTAAATATTTTCCATGCATTAAAATTACCTCTTAAGTACCATTATTTTTTACACTTTTGATTATTTATTCTAATCCAAGATAATATTGATAAATTTTCATACTTATTTTTATAGTTTTTATACTTATTATATAAATAATTATATCACTATAAAATATACTTAAAATTATTTTTTCTACTTATATATCTATTTTATTTTTTCTAAGAACTGTGCAATAATAAAAGTAAAGAATATAGTTTGGAGATGTTTTTATGAGTATTGAAAAGTTATCAAAATTATTAAAAGAAAGTAGCAACATAGTGTTCTTCGGAGGAGCTGGTGTTAGTACTGAGTCAAATATTCCTGATTTTAGAAGTTCTTCGGGACTATTTAGTCAAAAACTACACAAACAATTTTCACCTGAACAATTAGTTTCCCATACATTTTTTATTCAGTATCCTGATGAGTTTTTTAATTTTTATAAAGATAAGCTAATTTATAAGGGTGCTAAACCAAATAATGCACATCTAGCATTAGCTCATCTTGAAGATATAGGTAAATTAAAGGCTGTCATTACTCAAAATATAGATGGCCTTCATCAAATAGCTGGTAGTAAAAATGTATTAGAACTCCACGGTTCTGTCCATAGAAATTATTGTACTAAATGTCATAAGTTTTTTAACTTAGATGATATGTTGAACTTAGATGGTATCGTACCTATTTGTGATGAATGCGGTTCTATAGTAAAACCCGATGTTGTTCTTTACGAAGAAGCTTTAGATGAAAATACTATTACTAAGACTATTTCATATATAAGTAAAGCTGATTTATTGATAATAGGTGGTACTTCTTTAGCTGTATACCCAGCTGCAAGTTTTATAAATTATTTTAAAGGTAATAAAATTGTTTTAATAAATAAAGGCTCTACTCCTTTTGACAATCATGCTTCTTTAGTTATTAATAAATCTATTGGAGAAGTTCTATATGATACTGTATTAAAAGATAAATAAATTCCTCGATTTATATATTACTATGTTTGATATATTATATATTTCACTGTTTTACTCAATTAAAAAATAGAGGCTTATCAAGCCGATAAGCCTCTATTTTTTAATCAATTGAATCCTAATCAATATATTCCAAAGAAAAGTCATCGTCATATTCAGCATTAGAATTATTTATATACTGATTGTACAACTCAAAGTTGCCATCAGCATCATATATATATACGAGGTTATTTTTTTTATTGACTAGAATATTACTATCATCTTGAGTTATAGGTTCACCTTCATATAAAGAAATCATTGAAAAAATATAGTAATTATCTTTAATATCTTGCTCTTGAACATAATTATCGAAAGGATCATATACTACAAGTACATCTTCTTTAGAATAACCCTCTGTTTCATATATAAGTTCTGAAGCTTTATCTATTTCAGATTTATCCTTTTTGTAATCCTCATTTGTTAACAACTCATAAAATGCTCTTCTATAATCATCTCCTCCTCCAACTTTTACAATATACATAATATCTTTATTGAAAAACACTTTTTTTTGATGATTACTTAAACAAAAATCACTTATTATAACTGGAGATTCATTTTTAGCGGCTAATGGTCCAACAGCTAAAGCATCTATCAATTGGTTTTGATTACTCATACCATTTTTAGAAATATATACTTTATTTAATTTTTTAGATTTATAAAACTCATCAATTACATTTGCATTTGTATCATTTCTAGTTTGACCTGAAATCCTTTTGGGATTTGGAAGATTATTTTCAATTGATTTTGATAAAACTGATTCTCCTCCGATTATATAAGTCTTTTTAATATTTTTAGATTTTATAAAATCGTCAGCAATCTTAGTTCCTTGATTTGGATCAGCTAAAATAATAGGTATATTCAATTGAGCTGCTGGAGCTCCAACGCTTACTGCATCAGCTAATCCAGAAACTCCATTTGCTACAGCTATTTGAGTAATTGGATTATTTTTGTCTAAAGCCTTCGCTAATTCTAAAGATGTTGAATATCTATCTTGTCCAAAAATTCTTATACAATTTATCCCCATACTACTTAATTGATTTTCAATATTTTCATTTAAGATAGATGTTCCTCCTATTAAATATGTATTTTTAGTCTTTAATCTTTTCAGCTCTATTTTAACACGCTCGTCTAATTTTTCTTTCTGAGTTAAAAGTATTGGTGAATTTTTTGCTTTTGCAAAAGGTGTTGCACTAAGTGCATCAGGAATAGCTGCTCCATTGACTATAATTACATTGTCAGAAACACTCCATCCATTTCTACTTATATTTATTGCTGTTTCCAATCTATCCTTCCCTGCTAAAATACTTGTAGGTTCCTCTGCTCCTGATAATGAGATATTAAATCCACCAATAGAAAGTACAATTGTAATAGTTAAAATTATTTTTTTAAAAAAACTCACTTTGCATTTCCCCCTTTTATATGTACAATTTAGAATCAACCCCACCTTAAATTGTATATATAAATAAGTATTATTTAAACAAAATTGATTCACTTTTTTTATTCTTTTTATGACATATGTAAAACCTGGGGTAATTAATCCCGAGTTCATCCATCTCACATAACCGTAAGTGTAAGCCTCACATACAACTCTTGATAAATTTTAGTTGCTACTAAATGTAGCAATACAAAATATTGACTTTTACTTTAAACATGTCAAATAGTTTCATTTCCTCAAACCATTTATTAGCAAGTGCCATGTACACTAATGTAAATCATGAATTTTTCCACCTAAACATAGATATTTTCTCGAATTGTCCTTTATAACCTAACTGTCTGAGTTGTTTGTGTAATCTCCTCGGCAATACTTAACAGATACATAAACTGTACTTATTCGAGCGATAGCTCGTCACATCCTAGACTTACGTTCCTTTCAATATTCCAACTGAAATCATCTTCATTTAAGTTTACTATCTATACTTCTTTTTAAATCAACTTTAATTTACCTTCATATGTTCGCAAGTATTCATACTTTTCTTAATTTTTATATATCATATTCTTCAATTTCTACCTTACATTTATCTGTACAAATATCCAGACTTTCTTAAATCTTTAAGTAAACCAATTACATTAAGTCTAATATTTTAGATTTATTATATTCCGTGTTAAAAAGTGTTTATATCTATTTTATAATTCACTTATCATATCTTCCTTCAAATCCAGACTTTTTAACCATATCCTATAAATATTTAATAGCTGTTAAAGTTAATATATTAAAATTGTATAATAGCATCTTATGAACGTAATAAATTTTATCCTATTGCCTCTTCATTATATAAATTATCATCTTTCACATAAATCACAGAACAAATAATACCAACTGCAATTATAGCAGTTGCAACTCTGAAAGATGCATTCATTCCTTTAATATTAGCAACAGCTACTGAAGAACTTTTACTATTACTTGCTATATAAGCCATTATACTAATAAGTACAGATGACCCAATAGCTCCAGATACTTGACGAAGTGTTGTATTTATTGCACTACCATGCGATATTTCTTCTGGCTTTAGTGCATTAATTCCCCAAGTTGTAACAGGCATTAGTAAAGAGGTTATTCCTATCATTCTAAAACAAAACATTGTCGATAGATAAATTAAAGGTGTATTTTGGCTTAACATTGAAAATGCAGATGTACCAATCCCTAAAAATATAAAACCACATGTCACTAATTTTCTAGGACCATATTTATCTAATATATTACCAGCTATTGGGCTTAAAATAGCCATTAATATAGATCCTGGCAGCATAAGCATACCTGATACAACTGCTGAATACCCTCTTACAGACTGTACATAAAGAGAAATAATTACCGTAGCTGACATCATAGCCATATAAATAATAACTGATAAAATAGTACTAATTGTAAAGTTAGTATTTCTAAATACTCTAAGCTCTAATAATGGTGTTTCAACTTTTAATTGCCTTTTTACAAATACTATAAGAGATAAAATCCCAATTATCATAGGAATATTAGTTATAGGATTAGCTATACCGTAAATTCCCACATTAGAAAAACCAGCTAGCAATCCACCAAATCCTAATGTTGATAATATTACAGATATTACTTCTAAAGTAGATTTTTTTGTCTTTCCAACATTTTTTAATAATAAAAATGCTACAATAATATCAGTTATTGCTATAAACCCTAATACGTAAAATATAGATCTCCATCCTAAAATATCTATCATATATCCTGCTACGACAGGCCCTACTACTGGTGCAAATCCAATCGCAAACCCATATATACCCATTGCTTTTCCCCTTTGTTCTACCGGATATAAACTTATCATAGTAACTTGAACTAGCTGCATAATAATTCCCGCACCAATAGCTTGAAGAATTCTTGATAATATCATAGTCATAAAATTTTGAGCAATTATCGATAATATACATCCAATAAAAAATAATCCCATCGATGATATAAATAATCTTCTTGTTGAAAACTTACCTATTAAATATGCTGTTGTTGGAATCATAATCCCTAAAACAAGTAGATAAACTGTTGTTATCCACTGACCAATACTAGCATCAACACCAAAATCACTCATTATACTTGGCAGCGCTGATGTTAGTACTGTTTGGTTAAGAGATGTTAAAAAGGTTCCTATCATTATTATAAATACTATTAAATTTTTTTGTGCCTTATTCATTTGTGTCATTTAAATTTTCCTCTTCTAATTTGATTTTTAAATTATTCAATAAACATATATCTTCTTTTATTACGTTTTCTTTTTCTAAATAAGCTAACATAGCATCCATAATTAAAGAATTGTATAATTTACTTATCGCTTGTTCTTCTACTTTTAAAATAGCTTCTTTTAATTTTTTGTTTTCTATCTTATCAATAATAATTTTTATTTTTCCTACAACTTCTAAAAACCTCACTTCTAATAATTTATATGAACTCTTTTCATCAACTTCTTTATAACTATAGAAAATAGATTTATCTATTATTGGTTTAATTTTCTTAAGATTTTCGATATATATATCTATAGTTCTTAAAATAAAAGTTTCTACAAGTTCTTCTTTAGAATCCTCATCATTTAGTCGATTTATTAAGCTGAACTCATGTACTAAACTGTCTAATATAAATATTACTTCCCAAACACTATTTTCTATTTTTTTTCCATACACATCAATTAGACTAACATAATATGCTTGTAATACATTTGCCCTTATGCTATTTTTTATTTTTTTTCTTGATTTACCATTTATCTCAGGAAACTCATTTAAAATTTGAGTATTAAAGAAAAAATTTGTTTTTATATAATTTAGTATGAAAATTATTTTTTTCTTTAATTTATCTCTATTATTAAGTTTTTTGTCTATATCTATATCTGTGGTATATTTCAAGAATTTTTCATTTGAATAAGATATAATTTCCGAAACTAAATTTTCTTTTGTTGAGAAATATTTATAAAACGTTGATTTAGATATTTTACATTCTTTTACTATTTCATCTATAGACGTATATTTTATCCCTTGAGTATTAAAACAAGTTTGAGCTACTTCCATAATTAATTTTGATTTTTCATCCATTTTAAATATCACCTTTCTTCCGAAACCAATCAGTACTGTAAAATACTATTCAGTACTGATTTATTGTACTTAGTATACTATTTATTCTAAATTATAGCAAGTTTTAAAACTAAGATATTAATACTAGTACGTTTTAGTACATGAAAAGCATCATTTAATATTTTTCGTTAATTGAGGTTACCATAAAGGACATTGGTTTGTGCTGCTAAGTAGTTGAGGCTTTATGAGAGTTTGTTTTTTAATTATATTTTTTGAAGTAATAAAGGAAGTAAATATTACAAATGAGAAGGCCTTTTAAGCAGTATACTTAAAATATTTGGTTCGTTTTCTAGCTCTGGTAGAAAATATAATAGCCATCATTCTAACAAAAGTCATTATAAAAGAAAAAAATATAAAAGTTCATGGTCATGATACCTATTTTCAGAAGAAAGATATATCCACCAGGATTTTTGATTGATAGATATAAGGTAATTAGATTAATAGGTGAAGGACTGTTTGGAATATAAAATCGGAAAGCCAATAGAAGAAATGATTTTTGGAGATAATCATATATTTACTCCTGCTGAAATTTATAAAGCAGGAATTAAGATTATAGGTATAATAAGATATCTTCATGAAAGGAATATAGTTCACAGAGATATAAGAGTACCAAACGTAATTATTGATGATGATGATGTTTATCTTATTGATTTTAGTCTTGCAAGATTAGTTAATAACGAAAGATATGTACCTTCTGTAGATTTTTCGTATTTAGGTCACTTACTCATTCATTTACATTATCCTTCTTTTTAAAAAAATAGCCTAAAATCAAAACCATGGTATGATGAGTTAGATTTGGCAGAAAAAGAAATAATTTTTTTGAAAAAACTTATAGGGATCCAAGAGAGGTATAAAAATATTATTGATGTTGAACACGACTTTTCCCATCTATTTGATCCTAATCGTAAAAGTAGATTATAATGTAAATTAGGAAAAAACTATATTATAGGCATTGATCCAATTGAATACATATATAAAAAGGTGTGTCTCAAAATAATTTTTCTAAATTATTTTAAAGAGGCACCCTTTTTTTGATAAAACATTAAATATATGTATATTTTTGCATGACAATAAGATGTTTTTAAGTTACATTTTTTATAAAATCATTTAAATTTATCAACTATTTTAAAAAGTTCTATTTTATATCCTTTTTTAATAGTTACATCCAAATGTAAAAATATTTTATATATACACTGTGTTGATATAATTATATGCAGTTAAGTACATTTGAACAAAACATTTTATTTTACTTTCTATTATCTTTGCAATATCCATTTAAGAATGTTATTCCAAACTTAACAATTTTACATACTAAAAAGAATTTAGATAAGTTTATTTTTACACAAATTTATCTATGCTCTCATTCTTTTCAAGTCTATATAAATCAATTAATCATGGAAAGGACCATATACATACGCATTAATAAAGAGTATGCTAATGCACACTCTTTATTTTTATTTTATAATTTGCTTATCATATATTCCTTCAAGCCCAGACTTTTTAACCCTATCTTGTATAATGCCTTTATCAATAGTACAAAATCCTAATTCTTTCATCCTATTAAAATAAATACTTCCTGCAAATGTAAATCTTAATTTATCTCCATCTTCTTTATGCATTTCATTATTAGAATAAGATATAAAATCTCCTATTGCTAAGCTTGTTGGTAGTTGTAATAAATACATTCCTATACAATTTCTAGCCGCATTATGTCCAGCTAAACTTCCAGTACATATAGCTTCTGTATGACCAACATAAAATCCTGACTTTTCTCCTCCAACAAATAAATTATTAACACCTTTCACTCTCATATAATTATCCCTAGGCGCTACAGATAAATATCTAATAGAATTTCCTTTTCCTCCTGAATAAGGGTCCACTATTATAGCATCCTCAAAACCTGGTATCATCCTTAATTTCTCTAAATTATAAAAAGGAGACATCAACTTTGCATGACCTGTATCTATTAAAACAATATTGTTTGCAAATGCAGGCAATGCATATTGTTGACATACCTTTATATCTAATTTTTCTTCATTTCTAAATTCTTCAGGAAGTGGTATTACTGCACAACCTTTTTCTTTTAACTCATCTTGTATATCCTGACGTAAAGACTCTTTTAATATCTTCATAGAACCACTAAAAGCTCCATAATCTCCATTTTTTCTTCTTCCAACCATATCTTCAACACCACATCTAGATGTTATACTTACCCTTCCTCCAAAAGATGGACATCTTAAAACACACATAGCACATCCATTTCCATACTTTGTACAATTTCCCATAGGACCTGATGAGCCTGTTGTCTCTACGAATGATTCACCATATATTTTTTCTCCATCTTCTAGAGTTACAGCTTTTATGTTTTTATCTTCTATTTCAACATCTACAACTCTACTAAAAAATCTTACTTCAATACCCATTCCTCTTATCATTTTCCTTATTGGATTTTCAATTTTAGTTACATTATATATCGTCGCATGATTATGCCCTGGAAAGTCTATATTTTGATGTGTACTATATTTATCAGTTAATTCAAACAATTCCTTCGCACCCATAGCTATTGCTTCTTCAGTAGCTGTATATCTTCCATTATTTCTCATTATCCCCCCAACATTACCTAATCCTAACAACAAATCCGTTCTTTCTAAAATAATAACTTCTGCTCCTGCTTTTTTAGCACTTATAGCAGCTGCACATCCGGCCCAGCCACCACCAATTACAACAACTTTAGCCATGATATCCCCCTTTATTAATCAAATTTTATTTTAATGTTTTTAAAAATTCTCTACTATCTATTTGTGATTTACATGATTTCATTTTTTCTCCGTTTATTCTTACTGTACAAGCTCCACAGATACCTTCCCCACAACAAATTAAATTATTATTAGAAATAGACAGTTTAATGTCTTCACTTACTTCATCTACTATATTCATAATTATTTTATTAAAATTATTGCATCCTCCACTGTACACAAATTTCACATTATTTCTACTTAAATAATCTGATATGAAATTTTTATCTTCAAAAACATTTACTATACTTATATTTATTCCCATTTGTTGTATTTTATTTTTCACTTCTTCTAAAATTATGGATTGACTATTAAAAATCACTTCTACTTTATTCTTATTTTCTAAAAGTTTTTTTATAATATTTATAGCACTCACCTGTGATAATCCATTTAGTATAACTAAACAATTTTCTTGATTTGTATTATTTAAGCCTCTGGTTCCAAATACACCATTATAATATGGTCCCTTTACCCATACTTCATCAAAATTAATTATTGATTTCGTCTTTATTCCCATAGATTTAATAACAACTTCTATATAACTTTCTTGTGTATTAACATCCATTACAGATATTGGTGCATTAAATATATCACTGTTTTTATCTTTACTCTTTAATAAAACATATGCCCCCGGACTCTTTAATTCACCTACAATATTTTTAGGTACTTGTATTTTTATAAAAAATAAATCTTCCTCTATTTTCTTTACTTGAGCTATTTTACATAAATGTTCTTGTCTTTCGCATATAGATAAATTTTTATTATGTTGTACTTCACTGTAAATGCATACTCCTTGCCATACACAGTCACAAGTTTTTTTCCCTCTTAATAAACTACATTTTATACAATCTCCAGAATAAGCTAGATGACATGGACAATATTTACTGCCTGCATCAGCACATGATTGAATATTAACATTCCCCACACTATACACTTCCTTAAAATGATATTTTCAAATGTCTTAAACTATATACTATTAATTTATTAAATTTACTTTATTTTGTTACATCGGATAAGTTTTTTTAATACTTCTATTTTTAATTTTTTCAAAATATAATATAGTATAATTAAATTACTATATATCAAATTTAACTTCTTTGAATATAATTAAATAAACATGTATTAAATTTATTATAGGAGAGAATTTTATGGATGGTATCTTTCTTTTTTCTAAAGAACACTTAATAATTCTTTTATTCTTTGCATTATTTTTAAGCATTTGTCCTAAGTTAACTAAAAATTTATTGCCTTATAGTTATTTTGTTGAAAAAATAATATGTTGTCTAATTTTTTTAGAAATTTTATTTGAACAAGCTTCAATTTTCTCAATGGGTGATTATAATATTCTTAATTCATTACCTATTGATATCAGCAGATTTACTGCTTATGTATGTATATTAATATTATTATTTAAGCAGTATGAGCTTTTCAACGTGTTTTTTTCATGGAGTTTAGTTTGCTCTATTGGAGAAGTGATTTTTTTCAAAAATATTGAATACAAATTTCCTAATTTCCTTTATTTTTCTTATCTATTTTCTAAATGCTTACTAATATATGCAAATGTATATTTAGTAGAAGTCAGAAAATTTAAGATTAATAAAAACGCTTTAAAAGATAATTTGTTAATGTGTATTATTTATTTTTCGTTTATATTCTTATTAAATAAAATCACCGATTCTACTTACTGTTATAGTTTTTCAAGTCATAATATAATAAGTATTTTACTATTTATGTTTCTAACAACATTACTATATATTCCAACATTGCTATCGGATAATAATAATTTTAATTTCAAATTAAAAAGAAAGAGTAAATGAAAGGAGCTGTTTCAAAATAATATCTCGCATTTTGAAACAGCTTTTTAAAATTATATATTTTGAGCTAAATAAAATAAAGTTCTTACTCCTTCTCCTGTAGCTCCCTTTTCTTTATATCCATCAGATTTAGATGATACACTTGTTCCTGCTATATCCATGTGTATCCAAGGAATATCATTTACAAATTCTCCAACAAATAAACCTGCTGTTATACAACCACCTTCTCTTGATCCACTATTTCTAAGGTCTGCTTCACTACCCTTTATTATTTTTTTATACTCATCAAATACAGGCATTTTCCATATTTTTTCTCCTGATAATTTAGATGCGTTTTCTAAAATATCAAAAAACTCATTATCATTTGTAACTATTGGAGTTGCAATACTTCCCAATGCTACTACTGCTGCTCCAGTTAATGTTGCTATATCTACAACTTTAGTTACTTTTTCATTATTTATAACATAATATATAGCATCTGCTAAAGTTAATCTTCCTTCTGCATCTGTATTTAATATCTCAATAGTTTTTTTGCTCATAGACGTTATTATATCTCCTGGCTTATAAGCATTTCCAGATATAGAATTTTCACAAGCTGCAATAACAGCAACTACATTTTTATTTAATTTTGAACATGATATAGCACACATAGCTCCTATTACACTTGCAGCACCACCCATATCAGTTTTCATATCTAACATAGAGCTATTCGGCTTTATAGAATATCCACCTGAATCATACGTTAATCCTTTACCAACAAGACCTAAAATTTCTTTATTTTCTTTATCTCCTAAATACCTCATAACTATAAATCTAGGCTTATTAGTTGATCCTGATGCTACAGCTAAAAATGCATTCATCTGCAAATCTTTAATTTTATCTTCTTCATATATCTCTACATCAAATCCATATTCCTCTCCTAAGCTAACAACTTCATTAGCTAAAGTTTCAGGATATATAATATTAGAAGGTTCATTTACTAAATTTCTTGCTATTATAGTACTTTTAGCAAGTAATTCTGCTTTTTCTATTTCTTTAGTAAAATCTATTTCTGTATTTATATTTACGTTATGTATTTCCTTTTCTTTTTCAGTTTTATATTTATCAAATTTGTAATTTCCAAGTATTATACCCTCTATTAATGCTTGTGTTTCTTCTTTTTCTAACTTAAGGTTAAAAATATCTAAATCTTTTATTTCAGCTTTTGATTTTTTTATAATTAATCTTGCTTTTTTAGCTAGATTTCCACCTACTACCCTTAATTTTTCACTATCTAGTTTTTCTTTTACTCCAAGACCTACCAAACATACATTTATAAATTTTCCATCTATAAATGCCTTAATATTTTCTATTTCATTATATTTACCTTCAAATTCATCACTTAATTCTTTTAAATTATTAGAAACCGTTTCTCCTTCAAATAAAGTTACTGCTATTATAGAATCTTTTAAATCTTCTATCTTATTATTTAATAAATTTATATTCATAAATCCTCCCTATATTAAAATTATTATTAATTTTTAAAAAAACTACTCTTTATTTAAAGGTAGCCTTGACTAGTTTCACTTAAAATAGTTTTGCCATTATAGGTTCAATATTTTTTAATGAATCATACATTATTTGTTTATCTTCTTCATTTAAAACTTCTATTCTACTACTTAAAATCTCTACTAATTTATTTATTTCTATTTTTAATACCTCTTCACCATACTCTGTTATTCCGTAAAAAGTATTTCTTCTATCTCTACTATCTTCTTCTCTATAGACATAATTTTGATCTACTAGTTTATTCAATAATATACATAAGCTTGAAGTTGACACATACAACTTTTTACTTAAATTTTTAAGTTCAATTTTTTTAAATTCCCTCATACTTATTAATGCAAAGAATTGTCTTTCTGTTAAAATTCTTTCTTTTGAATACCTATCTTGATTAATTACTTTTAAAAAATCATGAAAATAATTCATATTTTTCATCATCAACACCGAAATGTCTCTGTTTTCCATAAATCCACCTCAAATACAGACTAATAAATCTTATCCTGAAACTATAAGTCTCTCTTTTTTTTAAAAAATTTTTAATTCTTTTTAATTATTATACTATATGTATATATTATTATCTATTGAAATTATTTTTAATTAAAATTATTTTTAATTAAAATTATTTTTAACTAAAACAAAACATTACCTAATAATAACTATTATAGGTAATGTTTTGTAATTAATTTTTTTTCTTATTTGATTTCTTCTCATTCTTAGATAATTTTTGAATTTTTTCTATTATTTTAGGTGTTACTGTAAGAATATTATCTATTAAGTTTATATTATCGTCTAAACTCATTAATCTAGTTTCTCCATTTTCTACAACTACAAATGCAACTGGTTGAACTGTTATTGCCCCTGCACTACCTCCTGCAAAATTCGTATCGTTTTTTTCTTCTTTTTTAGGTTCTATTTTTTTCTCTTCTTTGTCATATCCTTTGGAGTATTCGCCTCCTCCTATACCAAATCCAATAGTAACCTTCGAAATAGGTACCACTACTGTTGTTTCTGTTCTTATAGGATCACCTATAATAGTATTTGCATCTATAGATCCTTTAATAGTTTCAAGAGTTGTTTCCATAAGACTTTGAATTGACCCTGTCGCTCTCATTATTATCACCTTTCTTATAATTCTTTATATAAATTTTGTACATAACTATTCCCAAATAAATTAAATCTTTTATAGTTGGCTTCATATGTATTTTAATATGAGTTATTATATAACTATTTGTGAAATCAGGCTTAAACCCTAAATAAATCTTTTTAGCAGTTATTATATTTGCCAAGTTTCCATAAATAATATTTATAACTAAACATATAAAAGAAGTAAATTTCATACATGTACTTCCAATTTCGATATTTGAATAAAATTCATATACTCTCAAGTTTTCTGTTAGTTTATAAATTATTGCTAAATCCGTTTTAAGCAAACGAATTTTACGTTTAGATTTATTTTCTCCTTTCTTTTTTGTTTTTTGTTTTTCACTCTTTTTAGGATAAATTTGTTTTTTTATATTTATTAATCCCATAATATACTTTATATTAAGTTTAATACTTATATCTTCATTGTTTACATCTATAGTAATTATTATGTTAAGTGCTATTTTACAAAACAATACTATTAATATTATTGATAAAAACATAAATAATAATACACCTATAGGAATTTTAAATATTTCATTATATCTCATATTACTATTATTTTCTAAATAATAATTATGTATACTTTAATTTTAAAGTTATTTAGATTTTTAAATTTTTCATTAAAAAAAAGAACCAAATTCTTATAAATGATTTTGGTTCTTTTCTTCTATTTAACTTCAATATCTTGATATTTTTCAATAGGCGGTAAATATTCTAGCTTTTCTATATTCAATAATTTTAAAAATTCATCTGTTGTTCTATATATAATAGGCTTTCCTATTTTATTAAGTCTTCCAGCTTCTATTATAAGATCATTTTCTAAAAGAGTTTGAAGTACCTTATCGCATTTAACTCCTCTTATATTTTCTATTTCAACCTTTGTTATAGGTTGTTTATATGCTATTATAGTCAATGTCTCTAAAGTTGCTTGACTTAAAGTTTTCTTTTTCTTAGGTTCAAGTACCTTTTTTATATAATCAGCATAATCCTTATTCGTACACATCTGATATTTATTTTCAAGCTTTATTATCTGTATCCCTCTATTGTTATCTTTATATTCATCTATAAGGGAATTTAGCATAAACTCTATCTCTTTTGACGAAAGTTCTTCATTAACTATATAATTTAATTCTTTTATGCTTATCGGTTCTCCATATGCAAACATAACTGATTCTATAATATATTTTATTTCTTCTCTCTTCATTTTATCACTCCGAGCTCTTTTTTATTAGTATATCATCAAAGAATAAATCTTGTACAACTATTATCTCTTTTGATTTTATTAATTCTAGTATAGATAAAAAAGTAGCTATTATTTCATCTTTATCACAATTTTCTATGATATTTGTAAACTTTACTTCTTCTTTATTTTTTATAACATCTCTTATATATGTTATTTTTTCTTCAACAGATATTATTCTTCCTCTAACAATTTTAGTAAGTCTCTCATCCTTTTCAGATTCTTCTTCTGATGATTTTACTTTTAAAATATAAGGAAGTATATTTTTTATAGCTTCTATAGATATTTCCTCTAGGTCTATTTTATCATCTATTATTATTTCTTCTTTATTCCTATAAAATACTTCATTTATATAGCTTATATTTTCTCTAATATCTTGTGAAGCTAGCTTATATTTCTTATATTCTTCTAGTTTTTCCATAAGTTCTAATCTTGGATCTTCTTCTTCATCTCTTTGCATATATAATAAATACTTTGACTTTATTTCAAGAAGCTTAGATGCCATGGTTATAAACTCACTTGTAATTTCCAAGTCCATTTTATCTAACATTTCCAAATAATGAAGATATTGTTTTGTTATTTCAATTATAGATATATCCTTTATATCAATCTTATGCTTAGATATTAAGTCATATAATAAATCTAGTGGACCCTCATAAATTTGTAATTGTATATTATATTTCATATATCTCCCTCTTATTTTCTATAATATATTATATAAAATAGAAAAATCTTACTATTTTCCATAACACAGCATGTATAGGACTTATTATTATTCTATATGCCCCTGTAAATATTACTATTAAAAGTATAATATTACTCATACTTTCATATTTATATACATATTCACTCCATTTGTATGGTATAAAAGTAGATATTACTCCCCATCCATCAAGAGGTGGAATTGGAAGTAAGTTAAATGCTGCAAAACCTAAATTATAAAGAATAGTTGTATAAGCTATAAGATTGATAGCATACATATTTACATATTTATTAATTAAAACACAAACAATTGCTGTAATCACATTTGCTACAACACCTGCAAGAGATACTATTAAATTTCCTACTTTATAATTTTTAAAATTACTTGAATTAACCGGAACTGGCTTTGCCCAACCTATATGAACTATTATCATCGCAATTAAACCAATTGGGTCTACATGTCTTGATGGGTTTAATGTCATTCTTCCCTGCATTTTAGCTGTATCATCACCTAATAAATGAGCCGCATAAGCATGGCCGAATTCATGTACTGATATTGCTACTGCTATTGCTACTAAACTTGCTAATATATCATTTAATGAACTCATAATTTTCCTCTCCTAAATAACAATTTTAATACTATTATACCAATTTATAAAATTATAATCAAAACTTTTATGTATGTTGCTTTTTTGCGACTAAAATAGTCATTAAAACAATCTAAAAAAGAAGTCAAATGACTCCTTTTTAGATTGTTTTAAATTTAAATTGTTTATATCATATTATCTATAACTTTTTGAAGCATCTGTAAATAGCTTGCTTTTTTAATATCTTTATTATTAACTAAATCAACTTGCCCTATGAGTTTTTTATCTTTATATACCTGTACTTTGCCAAGTACTGTTCCTTTTTTTATAGGTATATTAGGATCTTCTGATACTTTTATTTTCTTTGTAAATTCTTTAGCTCCACCTTTTTCAATAAGTACTGTTAAATTTTCTTTTGCAACTAAATTAACTTTATTATCTTCTGCTTTATCTAAAGTAAGGGTTGCTATGTTATCATCTTTAGAACATAGTTTTATACTTTCATAATTTGCAAATCCATAATTTAAAAGGTTCGATGCATCCTTAAATCTATCTGGAGATGTTTCTGCACCTAATGTAGCTGCTACTAAATGTGTATCTCCTCTTTTTGCTGATGCTGATAAACAATATTTCGCTTGTTGAGTAAATCCAGTTTTAACTCCTGTTGCTCCTTGATAATGTTTAATCAATTTATTTGTATTTGCAAGACCTATTGTTGCTTGTTTTTTTCCAACTACCAAGTGATCCATCCATGTTGTTAGATATTTACTTATTGTATCATGTTTTAATAATTCCTTGGACATTACTGCAATATCATGAGCAGATGTATAATGATTATCTACTGGAAGCCCATTCGTATTAACAAAATGTGTATCATTCATTCCTAGCTCTTTTGCTTTTTTATTCATTAGCTCTACAAAACCTTCAATACTTCCTGATACATGTTCAGCCATTGCTACGCATGCATCATTTGCAGAAGCAACTGCAATACCTTTTAAGAGATTGTCTACACTCTGAGTCTCTCCTGGTTCTAAAAATATTTGACTTCCTCCCATACTAGATGCTACTTCACTAATTTGTACAGAGTCATCTAGTTTAATTTTACCTTCATCCAATGCCTCGCATATAAGTAACATAGTCATTACTTTAGTTACACTTGCTGGTGGCAATTTTTCATGAGAATTTTTTTCATAAAGAATTTGTCCACTTCCTATATCCATTAAAATTGCTGATTTTGAAGATACATTTATAGCGTTGTTATTATCTTTGGCAAAGGATATATTTATTGGTGTTGCCACTAGAGCAACAGCTATTATTATACTAGCCAATTTTTTCATTAATGTCACCTCATTAACTTTTATTTAAGATTATTCTTTCACTTTTAACATATTTTATTCGATACGCTTTGATATGCTTGATCCTAATGTTTTTTTATTCTCTAGTTTTTTAAAATAATTTGTTAGTACTCCATTACTTTGAGCATTTTCTATAATCTCAAATGCATCTTCATAATTCATACCATAATCTGCTGCTATTTCCATTCTTATTTGTTGCAATGCTTTTCTAGCGTTTTTATCAGCTATATCTTTATCCATATTAATCCTCCTATTTTTATTATTTGTATAGTATTATTTTCTTCTAAAATAAGGAAGTTATAGATGGTATTTTTTACAAAAAATAAGACACCTTATTTTAGGTGTCTTATTTTCATTAAAAAAACTTAATACATATCAATATTTTGTTCTATTTCTACAATATGAGCATCTGTATTGTTTTCTATAAAATTTATTATATTTTCTATAATTGAATCACATTGACTTAAGCTTAGTCCTATTCCAGAGATTCCAATAGTAATTTTTTGATGAATATCTTGATTTTCTACTTCGCAAACTGATATGTTAAACTTATTTTGTAATTTATTTATTATACTTTTTACTACCATCCTTTTTTCTTTAAGAGAGTGTACCCAATTTGCAATAAGATCAACTTTAATAACTATTACTCTCATATTAGCTCCCTTCTTTTGTTAATTTCATTTAATCATAATCTTGCTCTACTGCATCTGCTAAAATTTTATTTATGTTATTCATCATCTGAGTAAATTTTTGCTCACTGTTTAAATAATTATACAGTTTTTTATTATTTACTACCTTCTTTTGAAGTTCTTCTGCTTTTTTTATTGATTTTTTATCCAGTTTTTTATTTTTCATAGTACTATTTTGTAATTCAATTTGATAAAGTTTATAATCTCTTAATAAAACTTCACTTTCTTTATCTGATTTTAATACTTTCATATTTTTTTTAAATGATTTATATTCATTACTATTTTTTATTTCACTTGCTAGCTTAGTAGCAGTATCATAAACTCCCATAAAAACCTCCCCACAAAAAAAGATTGAATATAATAAATTATATTCAATCTTTAATAATTATACCTCCATTATTATAGGAAGTATCATAGGATTTCTCTTTGTTTTTACATATAGATATTCTTTTAAATTCTCTTTTATATTATTCTTTAAGTATGCCCATTCTTTTATATTCTTTTCTTCGCATTCTTTAAGAACTTGTTTTATTACATATTTAGCTCCATCCATTAAATCTTCAGATTCCCTTACATAAACAAATCCTCTAGAAATTATATCTGGGCCTGCTAAAACTTTTCCATCTTCTTTAGAAATAGTTACAACAACTATCATTAATCCATCTTCTGATAAATGCTTTCTATCTCTTAAAACGATATTTCCTACATCTCCTACACCTAAACCATCTACTAGTACATTTCCTGTAGGTATATGACCTGCTACTTTAGCAGAATTCTTATCTAACTCTAAAACTTCACCTGTTTGCATAACAAAAATATTTTGACTTGGCATTCCTAGTTCTTCAGCTAATTCAGCATGTCTTTTTAACATTCTGTATTCTCCATGTGCCGGCATAAAGAACTTAGGTTTTACTAATCTTTGCATAAGTTTTAATTCTTCTTGAGAAGCATGACCTGATACGTGGATATCTGCTATGTCGTTGTATACTACTTCGGCTCCTTTTTCAAATAAGAAGTTAATTACTTTTGATATTAATTTTTCATTCCCTGGTATTGGGTGAGCTGATATTATTATTAAATCGCCTCTTTTTATTTCTACTTTCTTATGTTCTGAGCTTGCCATTCTAGCAAGTGCTGACATAGGTTCCCCTTGAGTACCTGTAGTTATTATTACTAATTCACTATCTTCATACTTAGATAAATCATTTAAGTCAATTAATACATCATCTGATATATCTAAATATCCTAATTCCCTAGCAACTCCAACTACATTTACCATAGATCTTCCTGATACTGCTACTTTTCTATTAAACTTCTCAGCCATATTTATTATTTGCTGTAGTCTATGGATATTAGATGCAAATGTAGCAACTATTATTCTACTTCCATTTGCTTTTCTAAATAAATCATCTAACCCCGCTCCTACAGTTTTTTCTGACATCGTATAGCCAGCTCTTTCTACATTAGTACTATCTGCTAACATTAAAAGAACTCCACTCTTACTTAATTCACAAATTCTATGAATATCCATTACATCTCCGTCAATAGGCGTTAAATCAATTTTAAAATCTCCCGTATGATATATAATCCCTTGGTCTGTATGAACAGCTATAGAACAAGCATCTGGTATACTATGGTTGTTCTTTATAAACTCCACACTCATGTTTGTAAGTTTTATAACTTGTCGAGGAGTTACAACATTTAACTTAACACTGTTTAACTTGTGTTCCTTTAATTTAACTTGTATAAGTCCTATGCTAAGTCTTGATCCATATATAGGTACATTTATTTTCTTTAGTATATACGGAAGTGCTCCTATATGATCCTCGTGACCATGTGTTATAAATATACCTTTTATCTTGTCCTTATTTTTCACTAAATAAGTTATATCCGGTATAACTATATCTACCCCTAACATCTCGTCTTCTGGGAAACTTAATCCCGCATCTATTACAATTATCTCATCTTTATACTCAACAACGGTCATATTTTTTCCGATTTCGTTAAGTCCGCCTAAGGCCATAACCTTAATTTTATTGGTGTTTTTTTTGAACAATTGCATCATCTCCTTCTGTCTATTCAGTTTTTTAACTAAACACGTTCTAAAATTTAAATAATATCAAATCACGCACTCTTTACCAGTTATTATCATTGTACCATAATTCTCAATATATTTTAACCTATATTTAAAATACATTTATTGTATTATTTTGACAAATTTATTTTATTCTGCTATCCTCTGAATATATTATGTTAATTAAATTCATATAAATAGGAGGATATATGCGAGGAAAAACCCATTGTACAATAGGAGTTTTAGTAGGTATTCAAGTTTCTTTAATTTTTAAAATACCTATTTCTCTATTTAATATTATTGTGTCTGCTATTTTTTCAATTCTTCCAGATTTAGATGAACCTAATTCTCTAATTTCTGATTTCTTTTTAAATAAAAATATTTCTAAATTCATATATAAAGCATTAATATACTTTATTAATATTATTATTTTCTTTACTTCTTTAAAGATAAATAATAATTTTTATCTAAGTTCAATAATAACATTTATAACTATAGTAATTATAGAAGCTAAATTAACACATATGTTTTTAAGAAAGTTATTTTTATCATTGATTTTTTTACTATTAGCTATATGCCTATACTTGATAAAATCTAGAGTTTATTTTATATTTTTCACTCTAATTCTTAGTTTATTTCCATGGTTTAAGCATAGAAGTATATCTCACAGTATTTTTTCTACTGTTTTAATGTTCTTTTTATTAAAACAAATAGAGCTAATATATAGTATATCCAATTTATCTTTTTTTGGAACTGTTGGTTATGCAAGTCATATATTTTTAGGTGATTTATTTACTAAACAAGGAGTTCCTCTCTTATATCCATTAAGCAATAAGAAGCTTTCCTTATGTAGTTTTAGGGTAGGAAGCTTTTTTAGTAATTTATTAGAAATTTTATTTATAGTTATTTTGATATATATTATAATTTACTCTATAATAAAAATATAAGTCCCAATTGGGACTTATATTTTTATCGTTTATTACATTTTGGGCATAATCCATAAAATTTAACATCATGATCAAGTATTTTAAATTTATATAAATCTTGAATTTCTTTTTCTATACTGTCTAATAAATCTTCTTTTACTTCCATTATTTTACCACAATTTTTACATATAAGATGATGATGATGATGAGTGTCTTCTTTATTCAAACTTATTTCATATCTTATGCATCCATCATCTAGATTTAATTTAGATATTACACCTATCTCATCTAATAGTTGCATTGTTCTATAAACTGTAGCTAATCCTATTTCTGGACAATCAACTCTAACTAAATCATATATTTCTTCACTACTTAGATGATCTTTATTATTTTTAAGTAATATCTCTATTATAGCCCTTCTTTGAGGAGTAATTTTAAATCCTGTTTCTTTCAATTTCTCCTTTAATATATTCATTCTATTAACCATAACATCACCCTCATTTTTCAATTGATAATCTTTATTAATTATTCTATTCCATAATTAATATTTTGTCAACACATTTACCTAAATTTTACAGTATTGCTAGTTTCCATATATAAACTTATGAAGCATTTCTATATTTTTATCTTTCTCCCACTTTACAACAAACATACCGTTCTCTTCTAATTTAGTCTCTTCTCTATATTTTTCACTTGGAAATTGTAGTTGTTTTATATCATAACTAGCTAATTCATGGGATATTAAAGCCATCTTCATTATTTTACTAAAAGAAATATTAACATCTACATATTTTATTAAGCTTTTTACTATAGAAGCATAGTTTGTAACTGAAGTATTCGATAAATTTTGTGCAACATTTGCAAGTATTTTTCTTTGTCTTTCATCTCTATTATATATAGTATCCATTTTTCTTATTCTGGCATATGCTAGTGCTTGATAACCATTTAGTTGTTGATTCCCTATATTAGTTATATATTCTATATTTCCCTCTTTTTGTTCACTTAATCCATAACATGTGTTTATTACCTTATTTAAATGATTTATTTCTTTTTCGTTTACGTCTATAGTTACCCCCCCTAGGGCATCTATAATTTCAATAAATGATCTAAAATCTACGATAGCATAATCCTTTAAATTTAAATTTAAATTTTCATTGATTGTTTTTATTAATAAATCTACTCCTCCATATGCATAAGCATGATTTAATTTTTCATACCCCCTATTTGGTATTTTAACTATGATATCTCTTGCTAAGGATGTTAATTTAAGAGATTTGTTTAAATTATCTATTGTCAAAATTATCATTGTATCTGACCTAGATGCACCCTTACCTTCAACTCCATCTTTACCAATTAAAAGTATGTTATCCACCATTTTTTCATGTAAATCATCTTGTTTTAATGCATATATACTTTGTGTTGAAAAAAATATTATAAGAGAAATAAACAATACTAATAAATTCTTTTTATTCGTCATTATACAACACCTTCTACTCTTAAAATTTAATAAATATTTTCCCCTATTATATATTAATTTACACTAATAATAATAAAATTCTTATTAATGAAAATTTAAATATTATTCATTTTATATAAATTTATAAAAATAAATAAAAGCCTACTTAAAATCAATTTTTTTGATTTTAAGAGGCTTTATAGTCTTAACCTATAATATTTTATTGTTCATCCTCGTCATAGTTTAATCCTTCTTCTTCCATTATAGCATTGTATACAGCTACAACAGTTTCGTACTCATCATCACTTTCTAAAGCTACTAATATTTCACCATCTTCATCTTGGTCTATTCTAAATATTAAAGCTTCTTCTGCATCTTCATCTTCTACAGGCATTAATATTGCATATTCCTTGCCTTCTGCTTCTAGCGTAAGAATTATTTCAAATTCACTTTCTATTCCATTTTCGTCTATTAAGTTGATTATATTTTCTTGCATAGATTTCACCTCAAATTTATTATTTATTATTTACATTATATATCATATAATTAGAATTTTATAGTTATTTTATAAATTTCTTTGCATATCTAAATATCCTTGTAAAATTATTACTGCTGCTAACATATCTATTACTTTTTTTCTTTTTTGTCTGCTTACATCAGCTTCTAATAAAGATCTTTCTGCTGCTACTGTTGAAAGTCTTTCATCCCAAAAGTCTACTTCAAGTCCTGTTTCTTCTTTTAATAGCTCACAGAATTTTATTACCTTTTCTCCTTGAGGTCCTAAAGTCCCATTCATATTTTTAGGAAGACCTGATACTATTTTATTAACTTGTCTTTCTTTTATTATATTTTTTAATTCTTCTATATCTTTTTTCTTTCCTACTCTTCTTACAGTTTTAACTCCTTGTGCTGTAATACCCATTAAATCACAAACTGCAACTCCAATAGTTTTATCTCCTACATCTAATCCCATTATTCTTCCATCTAGCATAGTATGTCTCCTTATAACATCTTTATTCAAAAGTATTTATTACTTATCTATATTTTTCCTATCTGTAGCTCATTCATACATTTTTATAAATAATTAGTATCAGTTTATATTACTATATTAACTAAATAAGTTCAATGCTATCTAAAAAAATAAAACTAGTCAGAATAAAATTCTGACTAGTTTTTTATATATTATTTTTCATTAAATATCATCATATTTATACTTATTATAACAAGAGGTATAAGTATATAAATAGCTGTTGTTGATGCGGCAACTACACCTGAATCATTTACTAAAAGAGTAACCATACATCCTATCATACTGGCTATAAAACCTTTAAATATGAATGGATACTTATTTGCTATTCTTCTAAAATGTCTTGATGGCTTAAATATAAGCACAGCAATTATTCCTACTCCTGCCAATAATATATTTACCCATACACTTGTTTGAGCTAACTTTAAGTTCATTTGTATTTTTCTTGTAAATGTCTCTATTATAGCTCCTGGACCATCAGTTAAAATTTGATTTACAAACCCTGATAAATGAGATTGTGTTCCTGATAATATATCAAATGTAGCAAATGACACTACCACTACTACTGCTGCAATACCTAATAAAATAACTTTCTTAAAGTCAATCTTTACATCAAATATTATAAGAATAAATAATAAATATGCTACAGATTCAGAAATAGCAGATCCAACATTAGCTCCCATTGCTGGAGAAGCACTAGTTATTAAAATTACTAAAGATGAAACTATAGTAACCCATTTTGGAATTTTTTTATAGTTAAGTAAAATTGCTGATCCAAAAATTGCACCACCTATAATTATTCCTTGATATTCATTTCCTACTCCGTAATATCTCGCTCCATTTAAAGGATCATAACTCATTATACTATTTTTCATTAGATATGTTCCAAGTACAGCGTCTATAACTACAAGTAACACAGTTATTACTGCAAAGAATCCCATATTCTTTAAGTCATCTTTGAACAGTTTTCTCCCTATAACATAAAGTATCAATGTGGCAATAACTATTGCTATCGCAATAGACATCTGCGTTTTAAAATTAAATATCCCTACTATCAAGAAAGATAATGGCATTATCATACCTAATTTTATAAACTCTTTTAGAATTATAAATACTTTTTCTTTATGTGGCATATAATTTCTAAAGATTACTGCTATCATGGCTATTATCCATGATGCTGAGATAACACCTACAAAAGAATTAACAACACTTGATCTTACATCTGATATAGAAACTATCTTTTGATATTCATCTAGTAAGTAACTTATATTATCTTTTCTGTCTACTAAATTGTATTTTTTACCTACCATATCTTCATTTTGTAAACCAAATTCACTTAGTACATCAACTCCTACATCTAAATTAGCTAATATACCATCTCTTCTAGTTGTAGCTGAAGATAATATTCCTTTGCTATCACCTTTAAATTTTATTATCGGAGATAATCTTCTTTTATTTTTGTAATCTAAATCACTTGGAAATGTACTAGTAATATATACTGTATCATTTTCACCTATCATATTAAATACTTCTTCTAGATATGTATTTATATTACTATATATCTTTTTCTTCATTGAAGAATATGTATTATCATTTAAACTAAGTCTATACATATCCAGTCTATATGTATCTCCTAAATCTACAAATATAGCATCTGTTTCTTTATAAGACTTTTTAGTTTCTTGTATCAATTTATTATAATCAGTTGCTACTTTAAATGGCATATTAGAAGCTTCTTTGTTTATATTATCAACATTACCAGAATCTATTCTTCCATATTTGTCCATAGCAATAAGACCTATATTTCTATTCTTTTCAAGTTTTCCATCTTCTATAATATCAGAATTCCCTATAGCAGATACCTTAAATCCATTATCAGATAAAGTTTGACCCAAAGAACCTAATATAGCTCCATATTCACCATTTAATTCATTTTCATTAATTGATCTATTAATAGATACATTGTTAATTCCTTTTGCATCCTTACCTGTGGCGGCCTTAAAAGCTTTTGCTGATTTTTCGTCTACATTTTCAAATTTAATATAATTTTCAGTGGATACACTAGCTCTACGTCCAGCTCCCATTGTTGCATATGATCTTCTATCATCTGTACCCTTGTCGCCTCTTATATTCATAAGACCAACATAGCCTTTAGTTTTTAATTCTTTATTTAAGAATGGAATATTCTGCATATTAATAAGGTTAGTTCTATTCATGTTAATGAATAGAACTTTACCTTTCTCATTTGCAAAGCTATATTTTGGAATAGAAATCATAAGTATCATAATCACTGTAAACAGTGATACAATTTTTTTCTTCATTATGTGAACCTACTTTCTATTCAAATAGTGAGTAATTACTTCTTCAAGTATCTCGTCTCTTTCAAATTTTTTTATAATAGATCTAGCATTTTTATAACTAGTTATATAACTTGAATCTCCTGAAAGTAGATATCCTATTATTTGATTTATAGGATTATATCCCTTTTCAATTAGCGCTTTATATACAAGATCTATTGTTTCACCTACGCTTATTTTTTCATCTGCTATGCCTTCAAATTTCATTGTGTAGTTTAAGTCATTTTCCATACTTAAAACCCCCTTAAGTGAATGTTATTTTACTTGTGATTTAACAACCTCACTTGCATAATTTAAAGCTTCATCTACTTTAGATACATCATTTGCTCCAGCTTGTGCCATATTAGGTCTTCCTCCACCTTTTCCACCAGCTATCTTAGCAACCTCTTTAACTATATTACCTGAATGTATTCCTTTTTCCAATACATCTTTAGTAGCAGTAACTACAAAATTAACTTTTTCATCTACTATATTTGCAACAACTACAACACCTGATACAAGCTTATCTCTTAAACTATCAGCTGTATCCCTTAATGTATTCATATCCATATTTTCAAATTTAGTAGTTATTAAATTAACTCCATTTACTTCAACCTTAGAGTCAAGTATAGAATCTACTGATTGTAAACTCATTTTTGTTTTTACATCATGTAATTCTTTTGATAAATTTTTATTTTCCTCTATTAAGTGTTGAACTCTTTGAGTTAAGTTATCTTCTTTAGTTTTTAATGTAGTACAAACTTCAGATATAACAGCATCTTTTTCTTTTAAGTATTCATAAACTGCTTTACCTGTTATAGCTTCTATTCTTCTTACACCTGCAGCTACTCCACCTTCAGATAATATTTTAAACATACCTATTTGAGAAGTGTTTTTCAAGTGTGTTCCTCCACAAAGTTCTATTGAGTAGTCTCCCATAGAAACAACTCTTACCTCATTACCATACTTTTCGCCAAATAGTGCCGTAGCTCCTTTTTCTTTTGCTTCATTTATACCCATATTTTCACAATTTATATCTAATGAAGCTAAAATAGCATCGTTAACTTTTTCTTCTATAACTTTTAATTCATCTTTTGATATAGCTTCAAAATGAGTTACATCAAATCTTAATCTTTCTTGTGTAACTAAAGATCCTGCTTGATTAACATGCTCTCCTAGTACTTCTTTTAATGCTTTGTGTAATAAATGTGTTGCACTATGATTTCTTGCAGATGCCATTCTTATTTCTTTATTTACTAATACTGTTAATTCTTCATTAGTATTTACAATACCTGACTTAACCATACCTATATGCTTTATAGTATTGTTAGCACCTTTTTTAGTGTCTATTACTTCTATAACTAAATTTTCTGATTTATTTGTTAAAATTCCACAATCACCAGCTTGACCTCCACCTTCTGGATAGAACGTAGTATTCTCTAGAACTACTATAACTTTATCTCCTGAACAAGCAGTTTCTACTATTTCGTTATCTTTAACTATAGCTTTAACAGTTGATTTTGTATCTAAAGCTTCATATCCTTCAAATTTACTAGATATAGAAGAATCTAATTTTGATAAAGGATCTTCTTTCCAACTTTCACCTTCCATATTTCCTCTTGCATTTCTAGCTCTTTCTCTTTGTTTATTCATTTCATCATTAAAAGACTCTTCGTCTAAATCAAGATTTTCTTCTTCTAATATTTCTTTTGTTAAGTCTATTGGGAATCCGTAAGTATCATATAATTTAAACGCATTTTCTCCACTTAAAGTATTCATTTTATTATTTTTTAATTCTTCTATATAACCTGCTAATATTTCTGTTCCTTGATCTATAGTTTCATTAAATTTCTCTTCTTCTATTCTTATTACTTTCTTGATATAACTTTCTTTTTCTACTAATTCTGGATACGCCTCTCCACTCACTTTAATAACTTCTTCAACTAATTTGTATAAGAAGTTTTCTTTTATACCTAATAATTTACCGTGACGAGCTGCTCTTCTAAGTAATCTTCTTAAAACATATCCTCTTCCTTCATTTGATGGAAGCACACCATCTGCAACTAAGAAGCTAACTGCTCTTATATGATCAGTTATTATTCTTATAGATACATCTGTCTTATCATTTTCTCCGTATTTTACATGAGCCATGCTCTCTACAGTGCTTAATATTTGTCTTATTGTATCTACATCAAATATTGTATCTACATTTTGCATTATACAAGCCATTCTTTCTAGACCCATACCTGTATCTATATTTTTATGTTCAAGTTGTCCATAGTTTCCATTTTCATCTCTATCAAATTGAGTAAATACATGATTCCAAAACTCTAAGTATCTATCACAATCACATCCTGGCTTACAATCAGGACTTCCACATCCGTATTCTTCACCTCTATCAAAATGTATTTCTGAGCAAGGCCCACATGGTCCTAATCCAATTTCCCAGAAATTATCATCTTTACCTAGTCTAACTAATCTTTCTTCTGGGAAGTTCATTTCTTTTACCCACAAATCATAAGAATCTTGATCTTCTTCATATACTGTTACCCATATTTTTTCTTGTGGTATATGTAAATGTTCCGTAACAAATTCCCATCCCCATCTTATAGATTCTCTTTTAAAGTAATCTCCAAATGAGAAGTTTCCTAACATTTCAAAAAAAGTACCATGTCTAGCAGTCTTCCCTACATTTTCTATATCTCCGGTTCTTATGCATTTTTGACAAGTAGTCATCCTCTTACTTGGCGGAACCTCTAATCCTGCAAAATAATTTTTTAAAGGTGCCATACCTGAGTTTATAAGTAATAAACTTTTATCATTATGTGGTACTAATGATGCACTTTCTTTTTTATAATGACCTTTAGATTCAAAAAAGTCTAAAAATTTACTTCTAATTTCATTTAATCCCATTTTTTCCATTTTAAAATTCCTCCTATTAGCTATTATTAATATTATGTATATTTTTTATATTAAAAAAACCTTAAAATATAAAAAACCCCGCGCCTATAAAAATTTATAGGGGCGAGGATATTCTTCGCGGTACCACCCTAATTATCATGAATAATCATGACATCTTCGGAAAACCTTAAGTTATAACGTAACTAACGACAATCTCTACTTATATATTTCAAGATTGTTACTCCAAGACTGCTTCCACTAATCTACTCTAAGGGCTTCCACCAACTCCCTCTCTCTGTAAGAGATTAACTAATTTACTATTTCTTTTCGTTGTATTTTGATATTTTAAATTTTATATAGATATATTACTAAATTTTATATAATTAATCAATAGTATTTTTTTATAAACTATTACTTATTATACCTCCACCTACTACAACATCTCCAATATACATAACAACTGACTGACCTTTTGTCATAGCTCTTTGAGGCTCATCAAATACTATTCTTATTGAATCTTCTTCGTGTTTATATACGGTTGCGTCTGCAGGTTTAGCAGAGTATCTTATTTTAGCTTGAACTCTTATAGGTTCTTTTATTTCATCTATATTTATAAGGTTTACATCTGTTGCTATAAGTTCCTTATTAAATATATCTTCATTTGAACCAAGTATTACTGTATTTTTTTTAGAATCAATATCTACAACAAACATAGGCTTACCAAATGCTATACCTAGTCCTTTTCTTTGACCTATTGTATAATTTACTATTCCTTTATGTTTTCCTAATACATTTCCTTTAGTATCTACAAAATAACCTTCTTCAATTCTTTTTTTAGAATGTTTTTTTACATAATTTGCATAATCATTATCTTTTACAAAACAAATTTCTTGGCTATCTGGTTTATTATAAACATCCATTCCCATTTCTTTTGCAATTTCTCTTACTTTATCTTTTTCATAATCTCCAATTGGAAGTAATGTGTGTTCAAGTTGCTCTTGTGTCATATTATAAAGAGCATAAGTTTGATCTTTTTTATCTGTTATTGATTTTTTTAAAAAATATCTACCTGTTTCTTCATCTTTTTCTATCTTTGCATAATGACCTGTTGCTACATAATCACATCCAATTTGTCTAGCCTTTTTATAAAAATCATCAAATTTTATATGCTTATTGCATGCTATACATGGATTAGGTGTTCTTCCATTCAAATATTCATCTATGAAATAATCTATTACTTTCTCTTTAAATACATCTCTAAAGTTTAGTACGTAGAAAGGTATGCCTATCTTTTCAGCTACTCGTCTAGCATCTTCTACGGCAGCTAAAGAACAACATCCACCTTCATTCTCTATTAAATCATCGTCATCATCTTGCCATAATTTCATAGTCACTCCTATTACATCATAACCTTGCTTCTTTAAAAGGTATGCTGCTACAGAACTGTCTACTCCTCCACTCATACCTATCATTACTTTTTTGCTCATAAAATCACCTCATTCTTTATATTATATATATTTTACATAATTTTTTAAAGTATAAACTTAAATCATATTACATATAATTTAAATTTCATTTAATTTAAAAAAGTCTTCGAAATGAATTTTTCACCTCGAAGACTTTTTGTATTTATTTTTATTCTTCTTCCTCTATATCATGGTGATGATCATGATCGTCATCTATAACTACACCATCTAATTCAGGTATGTGTATATTATTTTTTTGTGCATAATCTATTAGTGCCGCTTTAATAGCTTGCTCTGCTAATACTGAACAGTGCATCTTTACTGGTGGTAATCCATCTAGTGCTTGTGCTACTGCTTTATTAGTTACTTCTAAAGCTTCATGTATAGTTTTTCCTTTTACCATTTCTGTTGCCATAGAAGAGCTTGCTATAGCTGATCCACATCCAAATGTTTTAAATTTAACATCTCTTATTATTTCATTTTCTATATCAAGATATATTCTCATTATATCTCCACATTTAGCATTCCCAACTTCTCCAATTCCACTTGCATCTTCTATTTCCCCTACATTTCTAGGATTCATGAAATGTTCCATAACTTTTTCACTATATTGCATAACAACTTCCTCCTCTACTACTATCCCTATTTATCCTTGATTTTTTATTTTGTCATAAAGAGGTGACATACTTCTTAATCTCTCTATAACCCCAGGTAAATTTTCTATTATATAATCTATATCTTCTTCTGTTGTAAAATCGCCTACTGTAAGTCTTAAAGAACCGTGAGCTTTCTCATGAGGTAATCCTAATGCCATAAGAACATGAGATGGATCTAATGATCCTGAAGTACAAGCTGAACCACTTGATGCAGCTATTCCTAACATATCTAGCATTAAAAGAATTCCTTCACCTTCTATAAATTCAAATCCAAAGTTCGCATTTCCTGGTAATCTATCTTCCAAACTACCATTTACAGTCGTATATGGTATGTTATCTAATATACCTTTTATTAATTTATTTCTTAATCTTGTAAGAGTAGTTACATGATTTTCCATGTTATCTTTAGCTATCTCTGCTGCTTTACCATATCCAACTATTGCTGGTATATTTTCAGTACCTGCTCTTCTTCTTTTTTCTTGAGCTCCTCCATGTACAAAATTATGAAGCTTTGTACCTGTTTTAATATATAAAGCTCCTACACCTTTAGCTCCATATATCTTATGTGAAGACATACTCATTAAATCTATGTTTAATTCTTTAATATCTATTGGAATATTTCCTGCTGCTTGTACTGCATCTGTGTGGAATAATATATTATGTTTTTTAGCTATTTCTCCTATTTCTTTTATAGGTTGTATAGTTCCTATTTCATTATTAGCAAACATTATACTTATTAAAATAGTGCTATCTTTTATTGCGTTTTCTAATTGTTCTAAACTTATTTTTCCTTCACTATCAACATCTAAATAAGTAACTTCAAATCCATGATGTTTTTCTAAATACTCACAAGTATGTAGTATAGCATGATGTTCTATTTTAGATGTTATTATATGATTTCCTTTTTCTTTATGAGAATACGCTACTCCCTCTAAAGACCAGTTATCACTTTCAGAACCACCAGCTGTAAAGTATATTTCACTTGGTTTTGCATTTATTAAATTTGCAACTTGTTCTCTTGCTTTATCTAAAGCATTTTTAGCTTCCCTACCAAATGAGTGAAAACTTGATGCATTCCCAAAATAATCTGTTAAGTAAGGCATCATTGCATCTAATACTTCTTTTTTTACAGGAGTTGTTGCAGAGTAATCCATATATATTCTTCTTTTTTCCATTACATTCATCTCCCTATCCTTTTAATATTATATTAGTTATATCATTATTTACTTTTGTTTTATTGTAATCATTTATCATATCTTGAAGAGTAATAGAATTTATAACATCTTCTATACCCTTTTTCATTTTTTCCCAAACTATTTTTGTTACACATACATTTGAATTTTCACAAACATCTTCATCTAATACACAATCAGACAAAGAAACTGGTCCTTCTAGCACTACAAGTATATCACCTACACTTATATCTTTTGCTTCTTTAGCTAATAGATATCCACCTTGAGCACCCCTTACACTTTTAACCAATCCTGATTTTTTTAAAGCCGAAAAAATTTGCTCTAAATATTGATCTGATATATTTTGTTTTTTGGCTATTACTTTTAAGGGTACTGGACCTTTATTCTGATTTAGTGACAATTCAAACATAGCTTTAAGTCCATATCTACCTTTAGTCGATAGTTTCATTTTATCACCCTCTACATTGAAATCTAATTCATACTATTTTAGTAGGAATTATCTTCAAGAATTATTGTATTATACCCTAGTAATTTTGTCAACATTAAATTCATACTATTTTTGTCAGGATTAAATTTATTACTATTTGCACTAAAAAAGCTATAAAAGTTCAATTTAAATTAGAAACTTTCATAGCTTTTTATAATTAAATAATTGATGCTCCTAAAATTCCAGCATCATTTTTATATTTTGCAATTACAATGTCTGCTATGTCTCTATCATTATAAATTACCTTTTCTTTAACTCTTTGAGATAATCCATCTAGTATAATATCTTCTGAATTAGATATCCCTCCTCCTATACAAATAACTTCTGGATCTATAAAATGTATTATGTTTACAATTCCTTTAACAAGATATTCCTTAAATCTATTTATAGCCTCAACTGCAACTCTATCTTTTTCTATATATGCATCAAAAATTATTTTTGCATTAATATCTTCTTTTTTATTATGACATTTGTCTAAAATTAGGCTATCATATCCTTCATCAATTAGTTTCTGTACATATTTTATTATTGCAGTTGCTGAACAAAATGTCTCAAAACATCCATTGTTTCCACATTCACAATCAAAATAATTTGATTCTATAGTCATATGGCCTATCTCAGAATTTCTTCTATATAGACCATCTATAACATTTCCATTTACTATAATAGAACCTCCTATGCCTGTTCCTAATGTAATCATTACTCCTAGATTATATCCTCTCATATTTCCATATTTATACTCTCCTAGTGTCGCTAATGTTCCATCATTTTCTATAGATATACTAGTTGTTGGATATATTTGTTGTAACTTCAACTTCATTTGAGAATTTTTTAATCCTAAATTTAAGCATGTTATAGTTTCATCTTTATTTACAATCCCTGGAATTCCAATTCCTATCCTACTTATACTTTCAATTTTAATATTATTTTTTCTAAGGATACTATCTATTAAAGACTTAATATCTTTTACTAATCCATCTAGATTACCACTTTTAGTTGTTTGTTTACTTTTTTTATAAACAATCTTTTGAGAATCTACTAAACCACATTTTATACTAGTTCCACCTACATCAATTCCTATTGTATACATTTTTCCTCCTATAGCATTTAATTCTTTAGTCTTATGTTTTATAGTGAATTAATTATTAAACTTTTATCTATAATATATACTCCACTTTCCTATTTCTTTAAATCCTAATTTTTTGTATATTCTTCCTGCTGCTTCATTATCATAAAATAAGCATGGTATTTTATGATCTTTTATAATTTCCATACATATTTTTTTTGTACATTTAGTTGCATATCCTTTATTTCTATATTTCGGATGAGTACCTATACCTACTAACATAGCATGCGTATTATTTTCCGATGTACTCTTTGCCATAGCCACAACTTTTCTATCTACTTCTATACAATACCCCCTCCCCGTTTTTAAACTATTTTTAATATTTTCAACTGTAGTATTTTCAAATTCATCTATTGATTCATATAAATTAACTACTTTTCCTATATTTCCAAATTTAACTCTTTTTAATTTTACATTTTTTTCATTTTCTTTTAAAAATTTTTCATTTTCTAATTTACAAAATTTCACTTCTCTTATTTTCCTACATTTCAATTTACTTGCTAATTTTTCTAAACAATCTGTCTTTCCACTTATCTCTGAGTAATCTACATCTTTTAAAAAGTAAAAAAAATCATCTTTGTCATATTTATAATCAGAATAAAATATTAAAAAGCCAAAATATTTAAGCAATATTGCATCTATACTTCCTCTTTTATTTATATCAGCCCAAATACTCAAAAAATAATTATCATATCCATATCTTTCTATATCCCCTATTATAAATAAGTTAAATTCTGGCTCCCTTTTTAAATACTCCATAACTTTAGCATGGTAAGTAGAATCAAGCTTTACAATCATACAACTTCCCCCTGATATGAAACTTAAAATAATATCTTTTTATAGTATATAATAAATTATACTAAATATTAAATTATATGTTATCTGAAAAATAAAAATATGTAGATATTAATTTATATCTACATATTTTTATTTCCTGAAATAATCAATTTTAAATTTTATTTTTACTTTTTTATGCTTTTCCAGTACTGTTCAAATGCTATTTCATTTTTATTTTTACTTGGATTGTAATACTTCTTATCTTTTATAACATCTGGTAGATACTGTTGCTCTATATAGTGATTAGGATAACTATGAGGATATTTATATTCAACTCCTCTTCCTAAATTTTTAGCTCCTGCATAATGTGCATCCTTTAAATGTAGTGGAATATCTCCAACTTCAATGTTATCTAAATCTGCTAAAGCTAAATCTATAGCACAAATCGCTGAATTAGATTTTGGACATTGAGCTAAATATATAGTAGCTTGAGCTAAAGGAATTCTAGCTTCTGGAAACCCTAATTGTAGTGCTGATGATACGCAAGCCTCTGTTATTGTTATTGCTTGTGGAACAGCTAATCCTACATCTTCACTCGCCACACATAATAATCTTCTAGTAATTCCTTGTATATCTTGTGCTTTTACCAATCTAGCTAAGTAATGTATCGAAGCATCTATGTCTGAACCTCTTAAAGACTTATGAAATGCAGATAACGTAGAATATGAATCATCTCCTCCATTATCATAATTTAAAACTTTAACACTTGAAGATTCTATGACATTTTCTAATGTTACATTTACCATATCTTCTCCTATGTCTATTCCCATATTAAATGCTAATTCTAATTTATTTAAAGCAGTTCTCATATCCCCATTACAAGTCTGTGCTATGTATTCTAAGGCTTTATCTTCTACATTGATAGTTTCATAAGCATATAATGTTTTCAACTTATCTTTAGCTCGTTTTAGCCCATTTAATATATCTTCCTTTTCTATATATTTAAATTCAAAAATAGAGCTCCTACTTAAGATAGCTTTATATATAACAAAATAAGGATTGTCTGCTGTACTTGCTATTAATGTAACAAATCCTTCTTCTATAACTTCAAGTAACGACTGTTGTTGTTTTTTATTTAGTGCTTGAATTTCATCTAACATTAAAATTAATCCATTATAAAATAAATCTCTTTTAGTGGCATCTATTACTTCCTTTATTTCCTTAACTCCACAATTAACCGCATTTAATTTTACATACTTCTTTCCTGTAGTATTTGCTATTATATTTGCCAATGTTGTTTTTCCTGTACCTGGTGGTCCATATAAAATCATGTTAGGAATATATTGATTTTCTATAAGTTTATTAAGTACTTTGCCTTTACCTATTATATGAGATTGACCTATCATATCATCAATACTTTGTGGTCTTAATCTATCTGCTAATGGTTGCATATTTCCTCCTTATCTTCTATTTCTAGTCCTAATAATTTTCAATTTATTTAATACAAAAAAGATATCTATGTAAATATAGATATCTTTTTTGTAAAATCTCTCACTGATTATTTAATTATTGATTATTTTTTAACTTTTTAAGTTCGTTTTTAAGCTTATCATTAAGTATTTTTATATGAGTACCTTTCATTCCTAATGATCTTGACTCTATAACTCCAGCACTCTCAAATTTTCTTAATGCATTAACTATAACTGATCTAGTTATACCAACTCTATCAGCTATTTTACTTGCAACAAGTAAACCTTCTCTTCCGTCTAACTCATCAAATATATGCTCAACAGCTTCTAATTCTGAATATGATAATGTTCCAATAGCCATTTGAACTACAGCTTTCTTTCTCATTTCTTCTTCTAACTCATCACCTATAGATCTTAATATTTCCAATCCTACTACTGTAGAACTGTACTCAGCTATAACTAAATCATCATCTGTGAATAGCTCATCATATCTAGAAAGTACTAATGTACCTAATCTTTGTCCACTTCCTAATATAGGAACCATTGTTGTATATTTTTGTAGTCTATCATGTTCAAATGGGAATAATTCAAGTATTCCTTCCCCAGTTAAATTTTCTTTTGTTTCTAAAATTTTAAGAAGGTTTTCAGTGTATTCTACTGGAAACTTCTTTTGCTTAGTTACTTCATCTTCTATTACAGAACTATCTTTAACATCATTAAGATAAAGACCTAACACTTTCCCTTTAGCGCTTAGTACATATGCATTTGCACCTAATACTTCCCCTAATGCTCCGGCTAACAAATCGAAAGAAACGCTGCTACCGCCACTTGTTTGTAACGTCTTATTAATCTTTCTTGTTTTTTGTAATACTTCGCTCGCCACTTATAATCATCTCCTCAAATCAGGCCTTTTAACAAACCTTTATAATCTAAATATCTTTATTTCTAAATAAAAATTATTTTATAGTTATATATTAATTTTATTTGGTGTACTTTTCATGCACTTGAAATCTTATCATAATTTAGAAGGTTTTTCAATACAATTGGCGCGTTTTATTCAATTTTCGCTATTTTCCGTCACTAACATCAGTTTTATTTTCTTTATTTGTACCTTTATTACATTCTTTATTAGAACAAATAACCTTAGTTTCACTCTTAGTTACTTTTTCAACCATATAAGATCCACATTTATCGCAAAGCTCACCTGTAGGCTTGTTCCATGCTACAAAGTCACAGTTTGGATAATTTGAACAACCATAAAAAGCCTTTCCCCTTTTTGACTTTCTAAGTATTATATCTCCATCCTTGCACTTTGGACATTTTACTCCTACTTTATTTACAAGAGGTTTGGTAGTTTTACAATCCGGATAATTTTTACACGCCATAAATTTACCAAATCTTCCATACTTGATAACCATATTAGAACCACAGTTCTCACATATTTCATCTGTCTCTTCATCCATATTGATTTTTTCAATACTTTCCATAGCAACTTCAATAGCTTCTTTAAGTGGTTCGTATACTTCTGACACTACTTCTTTCCACTGAGTATTACCTTCTTCTATATCATCTAGTTTATTTTCCATTTGAGCTGTAAAATCAACATCTATAAACTTTTGGAAATTATTTTCTAATATGTCTGTTACTATCATTCCTAACTCTGTTGGGCATAAACTAGTTCCTTGTTTTTCAACATATTCTCTATTTAATATAGTGGCTATTGTAGGTGCATACGTACTAGGTCTACCAATACCCAATTCTTCTAATGTCTTTACTAAGCTTGCTTCTGTATATCTAGCAGGCGGTTGCGTGAAATGTTGTAATGGTATTATTTCGTCTATTTTAAGTAAATCGCCTTCTTTTATGCTAGGCAATACTTTGTCTTCTCTATCTGTGAAATTATATATTTTTGTATATCCATCAAATTTTAATTTAGACCCTGTTGCCTTAAATATTACATCATTTATTTTGCATTCAACATTTAATATATCAAATACTGAGTCTTCCATTTGACTTGATACAAATCTTCTCCATATTAAATTATATAATTTAAATTGATCTCTACTCAATGAACTCTTTATACTATCTGGCGTCCTATTTACTAAAGTTGGTCTTATAGCCTCATGTGCATCTTGAACCTTTTTAGTACTTTTATTATCTTTTTTATCTGGATTAGCCTTGTAATAATCTTCGCCTAATTCATCTAATATATAATCTTTTGCTTTATACTTAGCTTCATCAGATATTCTCTTTGAATCAGTTCTTATATAAGATATAAGACCTACAGTTCCTTCAGAATCTATATCTATACCTTCATATAATTCTTGAGCTATCATCATAGTTTTTTTAGTGGTAAAAGATAATTTATTAGCTGCTTCTTGTTGTAACATACTAGTAGTAAATGGTTTAGGAGCAGATTTTCTTCTTGTCTTAGATTCTATACTAGTAACATTTATATCCTGTCCTTCTATTTCTTTTAAAATTTCATTTACCATATTTTCATTATCTAGTTCTATTTTCTCATTTTTCTTTCCATAAAACTTTAAAGTTATATCTTTATTTTTTTCTGTTTTTGCATTAATATCTATTGTCCAATATTCCTTTGGATCAAATGCTTTTATTTCTTTTTCTTTGTCACATATTAATTTTGTTGTAACAGACTGTACTCTACCCGCACTAAGTCCTTTTCTAACTTTTTGCCACAATATAGGACTTATTTGATATCCTAATAGTCTATCTAAAACTCTTCTTGCTTGTTGAGCATCTACTATACTTAAATCAATATTTCTTGGATTCTTTATTGCTTTTTTTATTGCATCTTTAGTTATTTCATTGAATTCAATCCTACATGGATCTTCTTCATTTAGCCCTAATATATATGCTAAATGCCAAGATATTGCTTCTCCTTCTCTATCAGGGTCAGTAGCCAGATAAACTTGTTTTGACTTTTTAGCTTCTTTTTTTAACTCTTTTATAACGTCGCCTTTGCCTCTAATATTTATGTACTGAGGCTCAAAATTATGTTCTATATCCACACCTAACTTACTTTTAGGTAAGTCCCTTACATGTCCTACTGATGCTTTTACTGTATAATGACTTTTCCCTAAAAATTTTTCTATGGTTTTAGCTTTTGCAGGCGATTCTACGATGACTAATGTTTTGGCCATAAAACCACACACCCCCACTATCTATCTTATTCATATATTTAAACTATAAGTTTTATTATTTGTTTCTATCACTAAATCATATAACTCTAGTTCATTTAGAATTGTATTTACATATTTTATTTCCATTCCAATATAATCACAAATTTCATCTATTTGCAAGCAACCTTTATGTTTTATTAAATTAATTATCTTAATACAATCCTCGTTTAAACTTATATTAGCATAATTTTTACCAATATTTTTATCCTTAATACTATTTATATTATATTCATCTATAATATCCTCTATATTTTCTACTAACTTTGCTCCTTCTTTTATAATTTTATGGCATCCTTTACTCATATCTGAGTTTATATTTCCAGGTATAGCAAATACGTTTTTGCCTTGATCTAGTGCAAACTCTACAGTAATAAGAGCTCCACTTTTTTTAGCTGCTTCGACTACTATAACTCCTTCACTTATGCCACTTATTATCCTATTTCTATTTGAAAAATTCGAAGGTATAACATATGAATCAACTCCATATTCAGATATTAAGACTCCATCATTTTCTAAAATTTCATTAGATAAATATATATTTTGTTTAGGCAAAGGATTATGAACTGATGATCCTAAGACTGCGATAGTTTTTCCAACTCCATTTAAACAACCTACATGAGAGTATGAATCTATACCTATAGCTAGTCCACTAACTATATTTATTCCCATTTCAGATAATTGATTGCTTATTGTTTTTGCACAACTTATTCCGTATCTAGTTGGCTTTCTAGATCCTACCATAGCTAAATTAAGACCATTATTAATTATGTTGACGTTTCCTTTATAATATAAAATACTCGGTGCATCATATATATTTTTTAAATTATTTGGATATTTTTCATCATGTATACAAATATAATTAATATTCTCTTTATGTAATTTTTCTTTTATATTGTCTAAATACGAATGACTTTTATATTTTACTATATTTTGTTTGATATTTAAATTTATATTTTTTAAATGATATATTTCTTTATCCGAAAAGTCAAATAATTTTTTTATATTTCCTACTTCATTTTCTATTTTTTGTATAGTTTTATTACTTATTCCTCTTATTGATTTTAACCATAAATATACATCTTTTAATTCCATAAACTACCTCTTATTTAAAATGGGTATAAAATGCTTTTCTAAACGAAAAAGCTTCCATTATATGATTTTTATCTATATTTTCACATTCTTCCAAATCTGCTATTGTCCTAGCCATTTTTAATAATTTAGTATAACTTCTATTACTTAATTTATACTTATTGAATATTAATTTCGTTGTCACTAAAGCTTCATTATCTAAACTACAATACTTAAATATATCTGATGATCCCATTTCATTATTAGTTTTTATTTTTGTGTTTTTAAATCTATTTAATTGTATGTCTCTAGCTTTTTCTATTCTTTTTTTAATATCACTAGATTTTTCTATTTTTTTATTATAATTTAAATCATCATAGGAAACTTGATTTACTTCTACAAAAATATCAAATCTATCTAATAAAGGTCCTGATATTTTATTAATATATCTATTTATCTCGTAAGTTCGACATTTACACTCTATATTTGACATATAATATCCACATGGACATGGATTCATAGATGCTACTAATAATACATTGCACGGGTATTGAACGTTGTATTTTATCCTAGATATATTTATATATTTATCTTCTATTGGTTGCCTTAATGTTTCCAATATCTTTCTGTCAAACTCTGCTATTTCATCTAAAAACAATACTCCTCTATGAGCTAAAACTACTTCTCCTGGCTTTGCGTCAAATCCACCTCCAATTAAAGATTGTTTTGTTGTTGTATGATGAGGTGATCTAAATGGCCTTTTATTAATTATTCCTATATTTTTGTCAATTAGGCCTGATGCACTGTATATTTTGCTAACTTCTATCATTTCTTTTTTATCCATATCAGGCAAAATCGTTCTTATTCGCTTAGCTATCATTGTTTTACCTGAACCTGGAGGGCCAATCATAAGTATATTATGATTTCCTGCAGCCGCTACTTCTACACTTCTTTTTATAAAGTAATTACCTTTTACGTCAGAGAAATCTTCATCATAAATCTTATTTTCTTCTATTTCTTCAACTTTATATAAACTACTATCTTTTGTTTTATCTACAATTAATTTGTCATTTAATAACATTATACATTCATTTAAACTTTTAACTGGTAATATATCTATTCCATCTATAAAAGAACTTTCTACTAAATTGTCAAATGGTAAAAATATTCTTTTTATTCCTTGTTCTTTAGCACCTATTAATATAGGTAAAATTCCTCTAACCTTCCGTATGCTTCCATCTAAAGATAATTCACCCACAAACATACTCTCATTTAAGTATTCATCCTTTTTATTTATATATTGTCTAAGTAGACCTATACTTATAGACAAATCCAAAAATGAACCTTCTTTTTTCATATCCGCTGGAGATAAATTTACAACTATCCTTGAATTTGGGAATTTATATCCACTATTTATTATTGCCGATTTCACTCGTTCTCTTGCTTCTTTCACTTCTGTACTAGCTAGTCCTACTATATTAAAGCAAGGTATTCCATTAGTAACATCAACTTCTACTGTAATTAAAAAACTTTCTATACCTATTAAATTACTCGAGTTAATTATACTTAGCATTTATTACTCCTCTCTAAAAAGCATTAACTATATGATTTAATTTATTTTCATTAAGATAAATTTCAATCACATCAAATCTTATCGGTATATTATATAAGCTGTTTTTCAATATATAGTATCTTGCTACTTTTGTTATTTTTTGTCTTTTTCTATAATTTACAGCTTCAGATGGATACCCAAACCTAACATTGCTTCTAGCTTTAACTTCTATAAAAACTAACTCGTTGTTTATGTTTGCTATTATATCCACTTCACCGATTTTTGTTCTATAATTTTGTTCTATTATTTTAACTCCCATATCTGATAAATATTTGGATGCTATACTTTCCCCTAAATCCCCTTTATCTTTATTATTCATTTTTATTCTCCTAAAATTAAACTTCTTCTAGTAATTATTGTCATAGCTGTATTTAAGTATACAAATTTTACAATATTGTAATTGAAAAGTTTTACATTTAAATATAAGATATGTATATAAAGGAGGGTATTAAATGTCTAGATCTAAAAAACTAAAAAGAAGTAAAAAGAAAAAACTTATTTCATTATTAATCATCTTATCTATACTATTTTTACTAATCACATGCTTAATATTTGGTTTTTATTATGGACTTAAAGGGCTTAGAAATAATGTGTCAAAACTTCCCTCTAATGAAAAAGATAAAATTTCTGAAGATTTAAATACAAATGAGGTTAATACTATTACTTTAACAGCCGTTGGCGATATTATGGTACATATGCCTCAACTCACAGCTCAATATGATTCATCTACAAATTCATATTGTTTTGACAATAATTTTCAACATGTTAAGAATTATGTGAAAAATTCTGATTTTTCTATAGCGAATTTAGAAACCACTTTAGCTGGTTCAAGTATTGGATATAGTTCTTATCCTGTTTTTAATTCACCTGATTCTTTATCTACTGCATTAAATAACTGTGGATTTAATATTTTATCTACTATAAATAATCACTCTTTAGATAAAGGTGATTTAGGTTTAGAAAGGACTTTAAAGATATTAAAACAAGATGGGTTTGATGTTGTTGGAACAAAAAATTCATCTTATGAAAAAAACTTTATAATAAAGAAAAAACACGGAATATCATTAGGAATAACTTCATTTTCTTATGCAGAAATAAAAAATTCTATTAAATATGTAAATGGATTACCTGCTTCAAGCGATACTTCTGATAAAATTAACGTGTTTGATGTACATAATGTAGATAATGCTTTTAATTCTATTTCTAAAACATTATCAGAAATGAATAATCCCGATATTAAGATTGTTATTTTGCATTGGGGAAATGAATATCAAAGAGTTCCTAGTTCATTCCAAACTAGCCTAGCTCAAAAACTATGTGATGTAGGTGTAGATATTATAATTGGTTCTCACCCTCATGTTGTTCAACCTGTTGATATAATAACATCATCTGATAATAAAAAAGAAACCCTAGTAATATATTCCTTAGGAAACTTTTTATCAAATCAGAGAAGAGAGTTAATGGGAACGCCTTACACTGAAGACGGTTTATTAGTAAACATCAATATAACTAAAAAATCTAAATATGATACTGCAAGAATTTCTAAAGTTGAATGTATACCAACTTGGTTAAATAAATATTATACAGACTCAAAATCTGTTTATGAAATAATTCCTATTTCAAATAAAGAAGAATTATCTAATATTAAAAACTTACCTTATAATAAATTAAAAAAATCATTTGAAAATACAACTTCTCTAATAAAACATTCTGATTTAATCAGTTATCCTAAAAACTTATTTTAACAAAAAAGTAATAGCATTTTTTTAATGCTATTACTTTTTATATAATTATTTATAAACAACACTATCTAAATATAACTTTGTCATTTATGTCTTTAATTGTTTGACAACCTGTTAATATCATAGTTTCATTTAATTCTGATTTAAGCTTATTTACATAAGCCTCTACACCTTCACACCCTCCACCAAAGGATGCACTTACAAAAGGTCTTCCTATAAGAACAGCATCTGCTCCAAGGCCTATCATCTTTAAAACATCTATTCCAGTTCTAACTCCTCCATCTGCAAGTATAGTAACTTTACCCTTTACAGCTCGTGATATACTTGGCAACACATCACAAACTCCCGGTGTACAATCAAGAACTCTTCCTCCGTGATTTGATACCACTATTGCATCTACTCCTGCTTTTACTGCCATTAGTGCATCTTGTACAGTCATTATTCCTTTTAATATAAATGGTAACTTTGTAGATGCTTTTAATTCTTTTATTTGTTCAACATCTTTAGGTCTTACAGTTTTTCCATGCATTGATAAAGTAACTAGTCCACAAGCATCTATATCAACTCCAACTGCAAATGCCCCTGACTCTTCTGCTAATTTTATTTTTCTTTTTATATCTTCATTTTCCCAAGGCTTTATAAATACTATGCCTTTTCCGTTATTTTCTTTAAGTACAACTAAATTTTCTATTAAAAATTCATCTACAGCAGTATCTCCTACCATTGGATAAATTCCACTATTTATACATCCTTTTATAACACCTGTTATATATTCTTTTTCAGTTAACATTCCACCCATATTTAAAGTTGTTCCAGTTACTGGTGCTGCAAATATAGGTACATCCATTTTTTTACCAAATAAATTTATAGATGTATCTGGGTTAGAAACATTATGTATTACTCTCATATTTATTTTTACTTTATCTAAACTTTTATTATTTTCTAAAAAGGAAGATCCACTTCCCTTTCCTCCCATTCCAGGAACTTCTCCTGCGCAAGCAATTCCATTGCATACTTTACATACTTTACAACTACCATTTAAATTTTCTCTGGCTTTTTTTATTACTTCTTTATAATCCATGAAATGCCCCCTATTAATTCCATCTATTATTAATAAACAATATACCTTTATTATAGCACATTCTTTAAAAAACTCTTTCTATGTATTGGTGTTATTCCATGCTTTTCAATAGCCTCATAATGTTCTTTTGTTCCATATCCTTTATGTGATTTAAATCCATATTCTGGATATACTTCATCATAATGATACATGATACTATCTCTTGTTACTTTAGCTAGTATACTAGCCGCTGCTATTGATATAGATTTTGAATCTCCCTTAATTATAGGTTTTTGATCTATGTCTATACCTGGAATTGTAGCTGCATCTATTAATAAATAATCCGGAGTATTTTTTAAACAATTTACAGCTTTCTTCATTGCCATATAAGTAGCATTTAGTATATTAAATTCATCTATTTCTTCATTATTAACAATCCCTATTCCATAATCAAGTGCTTGATCTTTAATTACTTCAAATAATTCATCTCTTTTAGATTCACTTAACTTTTTAGAATCATTTACACCTTCTATCTTTGTTCCCTTTTTAAAAACGACCACACTCGCAACAACTGGTCCTGCTAAAGGACCTCTTCCTGCCTCATCTATTCCACCTATATATAAATACCCTTTTTCATATCCCTCATTTTCAAATGTGTTGATTATTTCTAATCGTTCTTCTTCTCTTCTAATATTATCTAATTTCTTAGCAAGTTTTGTTGCTAAATTTTTAACTGATTTTCTTTCATCATCTTTTAAAATATCTATATATGATAAATATTGATTAACTTCTAAACTTTCTATAATTTCTTTAATTTCTTTTACACTTTTATCCTTCATTAATTTCTCCTCATTTTTCTCTAATTTATTATTAATTTTTACATATTCATATTTTATTCTTATTTCCACCGTAAATCAACTTGATATTATCTCAACCTACTACTGATATAATCATTTCCCTAAATTAATTTTATAATCAATTGATTATTTACATTTTTATCAACTTCAAATCATTCATATATGGCTTTTAAACCATTTCTAAGAGTATCTTTATCTTAAACAACATGAATACACCTTATTCTCTATTTATTCTTTTAAAGCTTACTTTTAAGCCTAATTTTTATCATCTAATTTTATAATGAAATAAATAGTTATATAAACAAAAAAAATCGTTGATATCTATTTATATCAACGATTTGTGTATTTTATATATTAACCTACTTTATCAATTTTGCCTGAATCAACTTTATCACTATAAGGTATAAAACTTCCTATAATTCCTGCAATAATTACTGGTAATACCCAGTTGAATCCTAACGGTGCAAATGGAAGTTTATCAATTAATGGTATATTAACTTGTAAAGAATCTATTACTGTTAATACACTTATAAATAAAGCCATGTATGCAGAGCATTTAAATATATTATCATTTTTTATTTTATCTCCAAATAAAGTAAGCATTACTAATGAAATAGTTGCTGGATATATTATACTTAAAATTGGAGCCGAGAATTTTATTATTGTGCTTACTCCAAAGTTAGATACTATAGCACTAAATATACAAACTCCTATAACTATAGTTTCATACTTTAATTTTCCATTTGTAATTTTAGTAAAATATTGACCTGTTGCTGATACTAGTCCTATAGCTGTTGTTAAACATGCTAATCCAACTATTAAAGCTATTATAATCTTACCTGGCTGACCAAGTAATGAACTTGTTATATTAACTATCAATGATGTTTGAATCACATCTTTTCCATATATTTGAGATACAGTTGCTCCAAGATAAGCAAGTCCTCCATAAACTAAACATAAACCTATCGCTGCAACAAAACCTGATTGTAATGTTAATTTTATCTTTTCCTTTTCATCTGTATATCCTTTATTCGTCAATGAAGTTATTACAACTGTAGACAACGCTACAGCTGCTAATGCATCCATAGTCTGATATCCTTGAGCAACACCTTCCCCAAATACATTGTCTATCATAGCATCTGGATTTATACTTCCTAAAGGAGTCATTATTCCTTTAATAATCAATATAGCAAGTGCTATTAGTAATCCTGGAGTTAAAAATTCACCTATTATGTCGACTACTTTTGATGGTTTTATTGTTAACACTAATGTTAGTATAAAAAATATAATCGAGAATAATACCGGGTTAAATCCATTAAACAAAGGTGCAATTCCCATCTCGAAAGTTGTCGCAGCAGTTCTAGGTATTGCTAAAAGAGGTCCTAAACATATCATTATGGCACATCCTAAAACTACAGATAATTTATTTCCAGCTCTTCCAAGTACTTTACTTATTTCTCCTCCACATTTAGCTGCTGCTAATATTGCCAATAATGCTAAACCAACATCAGCTAAAACAAATCCGCTAAATCCGGTTATCCAATGAGAACCTGATATTAAGCCAAGGAATGGTGGAAATATCAAATTTCCTGCTCCAAAAAACATAGCAAATAGAGCGAATCCTACCACTACTATATCCTTATTTTTCTTTACCATTTTAAAGCCCCCCTTAAATTCATTACAATTTAAATATTTTGAATTAATTATACATTCTGGAAATCTAATTGTCAACAATATTTAAAATATACAGAATGTTTCAAATATTCATTTTGTTTAAATTATCTTTAAATTTATAGTTATATTACTTAATTTTATTTTGACCAATAGTATTTTTTTTATATAATATTTTTAATTTTATTTTTTATATTTTACTTATAAACAATTTCTTAAATAAAAAAATTGCCCCAAATCTTGTTTTGGAACAATTCTTTTAAACACACAATAATATGATAATTTAAATAAAAAATTAATGTATATTTTAAAATTAATTTTTTATATCTTCTGGCATTTCTAATGTTATCTTACCTATCTTACCTTCTCTAAATTCATTTAAAACTGTAAGAGCTATACGAGTATAATCTAATTCTTTTCTTCCCATTATAAACCCTCTTTTATATCCTATCATATCCATAGTTTCTATAGGAGTATCACCTAGTTCTTCTAGCTTATATCTCTCTTTTAACTTTTCAGGCTCAATTATCATTAATTTTTCTATTAATCTTAATGCTAAAGTTTCTATATCTAAAACTTCATCTTTTATCGCTCTACTAAAAGCTAAGTTTAAAGCTACTTCTTGGTCTTCAAATTTAGGCCAAAGTATACCTGGAGTATCTAATAATTCTAAATTTCCTTTTAATCTTACCCATTGCTTTCCTTTTGTTACTCCTGGCTTATCTCCTGTAACAGTACTTTTTCTTCCTGTTAACTTGTTTATTAGAGAAGATTTACCTACATTAGGAACTCCAACTATCATTATTCTTATAGGTCTTTCTTTTCTTCCCTTTTCTATTAAAGCATCCATTTTTTCTTTTGTTTCAGCTTTACATTCTTCTACTATTTTATTTAAGCCAACACCTTTTACAGTATCAACAGGAATAGCTTTTATTCCTCTTTGCTTATAATAACTTATCCATTTATTTAACTTATCTCTATCCGCTAAATCACTTTTATTTAATATAACGACCCTTGGTTTATTACCTGCAAGTCTATCTATATCTGGATTTTTACTACTAAAAGGTATTCTTGCATCTAAAAGTTCTACGACTACATCTACTAATTTTAAGTTATTTCTAACTAATTCTTTAGTTTTCTTCATATGCCCTGGATACCAGTTTATATGTAGGTTATCATCCATAAGATACTCATCGTAATCGCTTCTCATCTTATCTCCTCTTGCCATATATATCACTCCTTAATCTATATCTATATATTCTTTTATTCTACTATTTTAACTTATCCATTATACCACAATATCTACGAAATAATTTCAATTATAAAGTTGATAATTTGTATATTTATATTAAATCATTTAATAAATCATTAATTTTAGTAGTATAAAAAATCTCATTCTATATCTAATTTTAATATTATATAATTTATAAATTCCTTTAATAAAAAAAGAACTGAGAATTCTCAGTTCTTTTATTATAGTAAAGTTATAATAACTATCTAGCAACTCTAGCTTCTTTTATCTTAGCAGCTTTACCAACTCTACCTCTTAAGTAACCTAATTTAGCTCTTCTTACTTTACCTTTTCTAGTTACTTCTATCTTATCTATTCTTGGAGAATGAACTGGGAAAGTTCTTTCTACTCCTACGTTGAAAGATATTTTTCTTACAGTGAAAGTTTCTCTAGCTCCTCCACCTTGTCTCTTTAATACTACACCTTCGAATACTTGTATTCTTTCTCTTTTACCTTCAACTATTCTAACGTGTACTTTAACTGTGTCCCCAGGTCCAAAGTTAGGAACATCGCTTTTTAATTGTGCTTGTTCTAATGATCTTAATAATTCGTTCATCTTTCTTCCTCCTAATATCATAGACGTTCTTAATTACTGACCACTGTAAACAGAGGAACGCCCGTAGTTTCGACATTTTATATTATATAATACTTTTGTATTATTTACAAGCCTTTTTATATAAATCTGGTCGTCTTTCTTTAGTTACTTTTAATGATTCTTCTTTTCGCCACTCTTCTATTTTTTTATGGTTTCCTGATAATAAAACCTCTGGAACTTCTAAATTCATAAATTCCCTTGGTCTTGTGTAGTGTGGGTATTCTAATAAATTATCTTTAAATGATTCTTCTTCAAATGATTCATTTTGATTTAATACTCCTGGTATTAGCCTAGAAATAGAATCTATTAAAATAAGTGCTGGTAGTTCTCCACCTGTTAAAACATAATCTCCTATAGATATTTCATCTGTTACTATTAAATCTATAATTCTTTGGTCTATACCTTCATAATGTCCACATAACAGAATTATATCTTCTTCTTTTGACATAGATGTAGCAATTTCTTGGTTATGAACCTCACCTTTAGGAGTTAGATAAATCACTCTTGAATTTTTTATATTATGAGTTTCTATTATATGCTTATATGTATCGTATATAGGTTGTGGAGTCATTAACATACCCGCTCCTCCACCAAATGGATAATCATCAACTTTTTTATGCTTATTATTAGAAAATTCTCGTATATTATATACAAATACTTCTATTGTTTCTTTTTCTACTGCCCTTTTCATTATACTTTCATTCATGTATGAATGAAATATTTCTGGGAAAAGAGTCATTATATGAAATCTCATTTTATCACCTAATCTAACATTCCCTTAATAGGGTCTATAATCATTTTTCTTTCATCCATATTTATAGTTGGGACAAACTTCATTATTGCAGGAATTAAATATTCGTTTTCTTCTCCTTTTACTACATAAACATCATTTGCAGCATATTGAAGCACTTCTTTTAATACTCCTACTTTTGTACCATCTAATGTAAACACATCTATGCCTATCATATCCGCAATGAAATATTCTCCAGATTCAAGATCTCTACTTTCTTCTCTAGATACATACATAAATTTATTCTTTAACTTTTCAGCCATCTCTACAGTATCTATATCTTTTATTTTCATTATTATCATGTTGCCTTTGTATCTAACTTTTTCTACATCCCAAAGAGTTTCTAAATCTTTTCCTAAATAAAAAGATTCCAATTCATCAAATCTGTATATATCATCAGTAAAAGGATAAACTCTCACTTCTCCTTTTAATCCTTGTGTATTAACTATTTGACCTATTTTAAAATGAGTTATTTTTTCTTTCATAGTCCCACCTTCTCTTTTGATTCATTGATTATTTTCATTTTGTCAAAGTTATCTGTATTATATACAAAAAGGATTAGGTATATACCTAATCCTTTTATACTATCTCAAGAGAAACTTTAACTTTTTCTCTATTTGCAGCAGATTTTATGACAGTTCTTATAGCTTTAGCTATTCTGCCCTGCTTACCGATAACCTTACCCATGTCGTCTGGAGAAACTGTAAGTTTTAAGATTATTTCATCTTTTTCTTTAGTTTCTACCACTACTACTTCGTCAGGATTATCAACTAGAGCTTTAGCTATATCTAACACTAGCTCTTTCATATATTCCATCTCCTAATGAAAACTATTTAGCTTGCTTAGAAGCTTCGAATTTTTCCATTACTCCGTTGTTAGCTAATAAAGTTTTAACAGTATCAGTTGGTTGAGCTCCATTTGATAACCACTTTACAGCTTTCTCATCGTTTATTTTAACTTGCTTTGGTTGAGAAATTGGGTTGTAGTATCCTATTTCTTCTATGAATTTTCCATCTCTTGGAGATCTAGAATCCGCAACTACTATTCTGTAGAAAGGTTTTTTGTTTGATCCCATTCTTTTTAATCTTATTTTAACTGCCATTACAGTCACCTCCGAAAATTTTTGTCTATTTTATTTATTTAAAGAAAGGAAGTCCGGCAAAACCGCCCCTTTTCTTCATACTTTTTTGTGAACCTGTAAACATCTTCATCATTTTTTTCATTTCATTAAACTGCTTTATCAATCTGTTTACATCTTGAACACTTGTTCCACTACCTTTAGCTATTCTTTTTTTTCTAGAAGCATTAAGTAGCGCTGGATCTCTTCTTTCATCTGCAGTCATTGATTGTATGATAGCTTTCGTTCTATTCATTTCTTTTCCATTTAAGTCTACGTCACCAAGCTGATCTTTCAAGCTTCCCATTCCTGGTATCATACCCATTATCTTGTCAAGAGGACCCATGTTTTGTATCTGTTCCATTTGAGTTAAGAAATCTTCGAAATCAAGGTCTTGTTTCTTGATTTTTTGTTCTAATTCCTTAGCTTTTTCTAAGTCCATATTTTCTTGAGCTTTTTCTATTAGGCTTAGGATATCTCCCATTCCTAATATTCTAGATGCCATTCTATCTGGATAAAATGGTTCTAAATCATCTAGTTTTTCACCCATACCTATAAACTTAATTGGTTTTTGTGTAACAGCTCTAATTGAAAGTGCTGCCCCACCTCTTGTATCACCATCTAATTTAGTTAATACAACTCCATCTACTCCAAGTGCTTCATTAAAGCTTTCTGCTACATTTACAGCATCTTGTCCTGTCATAGAATCCACAACTAAAAGTATTTCATGCGGTTTAACTTCAGATTTTATGGATTTTAATTCATCCATTAAAACCTCATCTACATGAAGTCTACCCGCTGTATCTATAATAACTAAGTCATTATTATTTTTAATTGCATGACTTAATCCTGCTTTCGCTATATTTACTGGACTTTCTTTATCGCCCATATTAAACACTGGTATATCCAGCTTTTCACCAACAACTTGTAATTGCTTAATTGCTGCTGGTCTATAAACGTCACAAGCCACTAATAAAGGTCTTTTACCTTGTTTTTTAAAATATCCTCCAAGCTTTCCTGATGTAGTAGTCTTACCTGCACCTTGAAGACCAACCATCATTATAACTGTCGGTGGTTTAGAAGATATCATAACTTTACTTTGTACATCACCCATTAAGCTTGTAAGTTCTTCGTTAACAATCTTTATAACATGTTGAGCAGGAGTTAGACTTTCCATAACTTCTTGTCCAACACATCTTTCCTGAACCTTTTTTACAAAGTCTTTTACTACTTTAAAGTTAACATCTGCTTCAAGAAGAGCAAGTTTAACTTCTCTCATAGCATCTTTTACGTCTTTTTCAGTAAGTTTTCCTTTAGACTTTAACTTTCCAAGAGCTCCTTGTAGCTTATCAGCTAATCCTTCAAATATCATTTTAACATCTCCCTACATACATCTTCTATATTTTCTAGCTTAGGGATTAAATTAGCACAATCTCTATTTTGCAACAAATCTTGTTTAATGTCAACAATTTTATCTTGTATAAATTTGATGAATTTTTCTTGTTCTTGAATTTTAGATACTAGGTTCAACTTTTCTTCATAGTCTCTTAATATCTTTTCTGAACGCTTTAACGTATCATAAACACCTTGTCTTGATACATTTAAATTTTCACTAATTTCACCTAGAGAATAATCTTCTTCATAATATAAGGTTACTATTTCTCTTTGCTTGTCAGTCAACAATTCTTTATACTGCTCAAACAATAACCCAATCTCAACCATTTTTTCTATATTCATCTTTTTCACTTCCAAGTGAGTTACTGTAAAGGTTATTTACTTTACACATTGTATTTTATATTAATTAAGATGAAATGTCAACTATTAAATTTTAATATTTTTGAGCTAATTAATTCCCAAATAAAGCATCAGAGAATGCTTTTGCATCAAAATCTTGTAAATCTTCTACTTTCTCTCCTACACCAATAAGCTTAACCGGAACATCTACTTCCGACTTAACTGCAAGAACTACTCCACCTTTTGCAGTTCCATCTAATTTAGTAAGTACTATTCCCGTTATATCAGCTACTTCCTTAAACGTTTTAGCTTGAGATACTGCATTTTGTCCTGTAGTTGCATCAACGACTAACAATACTTCTCTTTTAGCTTCTGGAAATTCTCTATCAACTATTTTAAATACCTTTCCAAGTTCATTCATAAGATTTGCTTTATTATGAAGTCTACCTGCTGTATCACATATTAGTAAATCAACATTTCTAGCTTTAGCGGCTTTTATAGCATCGTATACAACAGCTCCTGGATCTGCACCTTCTTGATGTTTTATTATATCTACATTACTTCTTTGAGCCCATACTTCTAATTGTTCTATTGCAGCTGCTCTAAAGGTATCTCCTGCTGCTAATAAAACTTTTTTTCCTTCGCTTTTATATCTATTTGCCAACTTACCTATAGTAGTAGTCTTTCCAACACCATTTACTCCTACCATAAGTATTATACTTGGTGATTTTTCAACATCTAATTTAGCATTATCATTATCAAGTATATTTTCAACTATATTTTTAAGCTCTACTCTTACGTCCATAGGATCTGTTATACCCTTTTGCTTTATTCTGTTTCTAAGTTGATCTATTATATTCATAGTCGTATTTACACCAACATCAGCAGTTATTAAAATTTCCTCTAAATCTTCTAATAACTCTTCATCAACTTTTGTATACATATTTAAAACATTATCTATTTTATCAGTTATTCCTTGCTTAGCTTTAGTTAATCCTTGCTTTAATCTTTCAAATAGATTAACTTTAGGTTCTCTTTTTTCTTCTTCTATTTCTTCTTTTTCTTCTTTTTTCACTATTTCTTCTACTTTTTCTATTTCTTCTACTTTTTCTGTTTCTTGTATTTTTTCTGTCTTAACTATTTCTTCTACTTTTCCTTCAGTTTCTATATTTTTTATTTCTATATTTTTTATCTCTTCTTTATCTTCAGCTTCTACAATAGGTTCTTTATCACTAAAACTCTCTTCATTAACTTCTTTGTTTGATTCCAGTTCTATTTTCTTCATTTCTTCTTCTAAAATATTTTCTATTTCTTTATCTTCTGTTTCTTTCTTTTCTTCTTTTTTCTTATTAAATTTAAATAGATTTTTAAACACTTCATTTCCTCCTGAATATAAGCCAATCTTTTGTTTGTATATATCTATAAATATATTAAATTATATCTGTCAATTCCTCTGCATCTTTTAACTGTAAGCTAATAACTTTTGAAATTGCTTTTTCTTGCATTGTAATTCCATATATATAATCAGCAGCTTCCATAGTACCCCTTCTATGTGTTACTGATATAAATTGTGTATCTTTAGCTAACTCTTTTAAAAATTCCCCAAATCTATATATATTTGCGTCATCTAAAGGAGCCTCTATTTCGTCTAGTATACAGAACGGTGTAGGTTTAGATAAAAGTATAGAAAACAATATACTTATTGCAGTAAGTGCCTTTTCTCCTCCTGATAATAAGTTTAAATTTTTCATTTTTTTGCCTAGTGGTTGTGCCGTTATCTCTATATCACTTTCTAATATATTGTCCTTATCTAATATAGTAAGTTCACCATATCCTCCACCAAACAATCTTTTATATACATATTTAAAGTTTTCATTTATTTCATTAAATTTTACTTCAAACTCAGATTTCATATTTTCTTCTAATTCGCTAATCAATTTTTCTATAGCTTCAATAGATTCTTCTAAATCTTGTTTTTGTTCACTATAAAAATCATATCTTTCTTTAACTTCTTCATACTCTTTTATAGAATCTAAATTAACATTTCCAAGGTTTCTGATTTCTTTTTTTAATCCCTCTAAAACTTTCTTATCTATTTCTATACTATCATCCTTAACTTCAATAGCTTCAACTAGCGTCATTTCATATTTTTCAAAAAGTTTATTTATATATGTCTCTTTAGTAGCTTTAACTCTTTCTAATCTACCTTGTACTTTAAATAAACTTTCTTTTAAATCCATATATTGACGATCAGCAGCTTTTAATTCTTTATTAAAATCTTCTAATCTACTCTTTAAACTTTCTTTTGAAGCTTTTTTAATTTCTAAATTTCTGTTACTATCTAATAACTGTTTATTTAAGCTTTCTTTCTCAGTTTGCTCTATAATAATATCTTCTTCTAATTGAGTAGTTTCTATTTCTTCAGATTTTAATGATTCCTCCAAGCTATTTGCTTTTTCGTCTAACTCTAAATTTTCTTTATTTATTCTTTGTATATCTTTTATTAAAGAATCATATATCTGATTATTTTTTACCAGTTCTAAATTTAACTTATCAAACTTATCCCTATCATCTTCATATAATCCACTATATTCTTTTAACTGTACACTTAAAACTTCTATTTTATTTTTATTATTATTATATTTATTTTCTATTTCTTTCACTTCTTCTTTTACAATATTTGTCTTTTTTATTGTATATTCTAAATTAGAATCTAAACCGTGCTTCTCATTTTCTAATTTTTCTTTACTATTATTTAAAGTATTTACTTCTTCTTCTACTCTACTAATAATTGATGTTTGCATTATTATAGATTTATCTAATTCTTTAATACTATTTTGTGCTTCATTTATTTCTTTTTTAACTTTGAATATATTTTCATTCAGTTCATCTTTATATTCTATTAAAGATGTATTTTCATTTTTTATAAATTCTATTTTTTCAGTATACTCTTGTATAAGCCTTTTTCTAGACAATATATTTCCATTTGTTCTTAAACTTCCTCCAGTTAAAGATCCACCTGGATTTAAAATTTCTCCGTCTAATGTAACAACCTTAAATTTATGTCCTGTTTCTTTTGCAAATTTAATTCCATCATCTATATTATCTATAATTATAGTTCTACCTAATATACTCTCAAATATATTTTTATATTTTTCATCATAAGATATTAAGTCACTCGCTACTCCTATAAATTTAGTACTAGACCTTATATTACGAGTATCTATTTTATTAGATTTAATTATGTTTAAAGGTAAAAATGTTACTCTACCTAAATTATTTTTCTTTAAGTAGTTTATTGCAAACTTAGCACTATGCTCATCTTTAGTTATAATATTTTGCATATATGCTCCAAGTGCTGCTTCTACAGCCTTCTCAAATTCCTCAGGAACAGTTACTACTTGTCCTAAAGCTCCATATATACCTTGCAATGATTTATTTTTTAAAACTTCTTTTACTCCTCTATTAAAACCTTCATAATGATTTTCCATATCAATATATATATTACGCTTTGAATTATAATCATTCATACTATATTTATTATTCTGAATTTTTAACTCTACGCTAGAGTTATTCTCAATTAAAGTTTTTAATTTGTTTTCAAATTCATTTTCTTTAATTTTTAAATTTTGCATATTTTCTTTTGTGTTATTCATTTGTTTCTTTTTATTATTTAAATCATTATTTTTGTAGTTAATATTTTTTCCTATCTCTTCAATATCTAAATCTATATTTTGAGTTCTTGAATTTATATTTTCACTATTAGCTTGTAATGTAGATAACTTGCTCGTAGATCCTTGTTTTTCATTTAACAAGCTTATTATTTCATCTTTTAATTGTTCTATCTCATTATTTAGATTTTCTATTTTTTCTTTTTTATCATTATTTTTTAATTCCACATCTTTTACTTTATTATTTAGCAAATTTATACTTTTTTCTTTTTCATATTTCTTTTCTTCTAATTCTTTGACATTTAACTTATCTTTTGTCATTTTTTCTTTTATATCTTTTATTTCTTTTCTTTTTCTATCAATATCATTTCTAAAGTTTTTTATTCTCTCTTTTATAAGATCTACCTGAGCATCTTTTTGAGACATTACAGATTTTATAGAATTTATATAATCAATAGCCTTACTTATTGTTTCATCAATATTTTCTATATCCTTATTAGTCTGATTAAAATTATTTTCTATAGATTCTTTTAATTTTTCTGTTTCTTTAGATTGCTGATCAAGTAATTCATTATGCTTATTTATTTCCTTTAACTCTGCATCTAAAGATTCTATTTCCTTAATATAACTATTAACTTCTATAGTTTTTAATTTTTCACTAACTTCTATATATTTCTTAGCTTTTGACTGTTGATTAAATAATGGCTTTAATTGATTTTCTATTTCTAAATATATATCATCAATTCTCTCTAAATTTTCTTTTGTATTTTTTAAGTTTCTTTCAGCCTCTTGTTTTTTATATCTATATTTAGATATACCACAAGCTTCATCAAAAACTTTTCTTCTATTTACAGGATTAGGGCTAAGAATTTCATCTACTTTACCTTGTTCTATTATTGAATAACCATCTTTACCAATACCTGTATCTAAAAGTATTTCTTTTATATCTTTAAGCCTACAGCTTTTGTTGTTTAAGAAAAATTCGCTTTCTCCATTTCTGTAAGCTCTTCTTTTTATAGTCACTTCGCTAAAATCTAATTCTAATTTTTCATCACTATTGTCTATAGTAAGAGCAACCTCACAATAATTCATCGGTTTTTTACTATCTGTTCCTGCAAATATAACGTCTTCTAATTTATCACCTCTAAGACTTTTTATACTTTGCTCTCCTAGAACCCACCTAACTGCATCAGATATATTACTTTTACCACTACCATTAGGTCCTACTATTGCTGTTATACCCTCTTTAAATATTATGTCTGTCTTTGTAGGAAAGGACTTAAATCCTTTTAATTCTAATCTTTTTAAATACAATGTGTTCTCTCCCTTCAATGAAACTAAAGGTTGTAAATATTATATAAATCTTTATACATATCCTTCATATTAATAGCGATTATATTTTCATTATCTAATATGATTTCTAATTTATCTATATTAATATCATCTTCCTGTGTTTTTAAAGTTACACCTAATTTATTTTTCATATAAACACTATTACTCTTTTTATTGCCTATTATTTTCGAAATATTTTTTTTGTTACAATTAATTAAAATATTACTTGTAACTTTATTTTTTCTAATAATATAATCTAAGTAATCTCTAATCATTTCTGATTCAACTAATTCTCTAAAAGCTGGATGATATGGTCCTGCAACCACAGCCTTTCCTACTTGAATATCGTCTGTAGCTTGTAATCCTACTCTTATTACATTTATATTATTAACATAAAATAAAGCTAAAAGCTTCTTTACTATTTTTATACTTTCATCTAATGTAAAAGGTTTATATTCATTTTCATCTAAAAGCTTTTCCAAACCTGTTTCTTTAACTACTAATGTTGGATAAATTCTTACACATTCTGGATTAAGTTCTATAAATTTCTTAGCTGTTTTTATACACTTGTATTCAGAATCAGATGGTAGTCCTACCATCATTTGTAAACCTAATTTTATACCACTATTTTGTATAAGCTTAGCACTTTGAGACACTACATCTGCATTATGTCCTCTTATGCTATCCACTAATACTGTTTCATCTAACGATTGTACTCCAAGCTCAATTATGCTCACTTTATATTCTTTAAGCATATTCAATATTCCCTCATCTATACAATCTGGTCTTGTTGACATTCTAATATCTTGAATTAATCCTTTATCTACATATTCCTTCGCTACTGATAACAAACTTTTTTGTATGTCTATATCTATAGCTGTAAAACTTCCTCCAAAAAATGCTATTTCTATCTGAGCATCTTTATCTATTGTTGGTAAATATTCTTCAATAATATTTTTCACATCTAAACTTGTCACATTCGTACTTACTCCTGTAATCTTTTTTTGATTACAAAATATACAGTCATGCGGACAACCTTGATGCGGAACAAATATCGGAATTATTCTCTTTTTCATTTTATATCATCCTTTTATTAAAACTTCTTTAAACTATACAACTCTTTTAAATTAAATATTACAGTATATCATCCAATGCGATTCTAGCTGCTAATTGTTCTGCTTCTTTTTTGCTCTTTCCTTCTCCAACTCCTAAAACCTGTTCATTTAATCCAACTTGCATAACAAATCTTTTATTATGATCTGGACCTTTTTCTTCTATTAATTTATACCAAATATTATTTTCACCTTTACTTTGTAAAACTTCTTGAAGATGTGTTTTATAATCTCTAAATATTTTTCCTTTTCTAGAATCAGATATTATATTTTTCATATAATTCAAAATAAATATTCTAGCGTTTTCTAATCCACCATCTAAATATATAGCTGCTATTACGGCTTCTAAAGCATCTGCTAGTATAGATATCCTTTGTCTTCCTCCCGTTGCCTCTTCACCTTTTCCAAGTAACATGTATTCACCTAATTTAATTTCATTAGATACTTCACTTAAAGACTCCTCACATACTATATTAGCTCTAAGCTTAGTTAATTCACCTTCTGGCAATTCATGTTCTTCGTTAAATAAATAATCACTTACTACTATACTTAATACTGAATCCCCTAAGAACTCTAATCTTTCATTAAAATTGTATCTCTTATTTTCATTAGAATAAGAACTATGTGTAAGAGCTTCTAATATGTACTCCTTATTTTTAAATTTGTAATTTATAATATGTTCAAATTTAGATATATTGTCTAATATTTTTTTATTTAATTTCATAATACTACCTCCGAGTTAATTATCTCTAGATTATAGTGTACTATTTTTCTTCAACTATTGCAAAACTAAAATTTCTATTATTTATATAGAAAAACCTATGAGATAAAAGTATTCTCATAGGTTCTTTAATTTATCTATATAAATTTTTATTTGTGTTCGTGGTCACAATCACAACCACAGTCGCAATCATCATCACATGAACAAGTACAATCATCTTCATCTTCGCCAGATAATATTATCGCTTGGCAATTAGGACAAACAATATCTACACCATCATCATATAATAAATCTTCGTCTATATCTACTAAGTCACCACAGTTAGGGCATTCCATTTCTACATAACTAAACTCTTCATCATCTTCATCGCTGTCTTCATCTTCATAAAGATCATCTTCTACTTCTGATAAGTCTTCGTCTATAGATTCTACATATTCTATTAAGTCTGTTTGCTCTTCTTCTAAATCAACAATAGCATCAGCAAAATTTTCTAACACGTCTACTATTTTATGTATTATCTTGCCTTCTTTACTTTCCTTACTTATGTCTAATCCTTCTGTAAGACCTTTTAGGTATGCAACTTCTTCATATAAATATTTCATGTATACCCCTCTCTTTCTCTATTTTTATATAAATTAAAAGCTCATATATCTTTATTATTAAGATATATAAGCTTTTATATACATCATTTATTAAACTCTTGATAAATAATCTCCAGTTCTTGTATCTATCTTTATTTTATCACCTTGATTTATAAATAAAGGAACTTGAACAACAGCACCAGTTTCTACTGTAGCTGCTTTAGTTACGTTACTTGCAGTATCTCCTTTTATTCCTGGTTCAGTTTCTACAACTTCTAATTCTGCAAAGTTTGGAGCTTCCACTTGGAAAGGTTGTCCTTGATAGAATCTTATTGTAGCAACTTCATTTTCTTTTAAGAATTTAATTGCTTCTTCAACTTGGTCATAGTTTAATGGTATTTGGTCAAAAGTTTCTTCATCCATGAAGTAATATAATTCACCATCATTGTATAAATATTGCATTTGTCTTGTTTCTATTAATGCTTTTGGGAACTTATCACTTGGATTGAAAGCTTCTTCTCTTATTGCTCCACTTTTTAAGTTTTTATATTTAGTTCTAACAAACGCTGCACCTTTTCCTGGTTTAACGTGTTGGAAATCAACTATTAAACATGGTTGACCGTCTTTTTCAAATGTTACACCTTTTCTAAAATCACTTGCTGATACCATTTTTGTCCCTCCATCTAAAAATACTTTTATTATTTTTTGGGTGATTTTGTAATTTAACTATCACCTTATCCTTTTTCAATTATATATCCTATTGCAATCTTGTCAAGTTATATTAAGTCTATATAATAATATTACCTATTATTAATTATAGCATTCACACCTAATATATAACTATAAAAACCAAATCCAGATATCTGTCCTATACAAGCCTTAGCAGTTACACTTTTTTGCCTAAACTCTTCTCTATCATGTATATTAGATATATGAACTTCTACTACCTGTTTATTAATGGATTTTATGGCATCATGAATAGCATAGCTATAATGCGTAAAAGCTCCTGGGTTTATAACAACTCCATCAAAATTTTCATTCGCTTCATGAAGCTTATCTATTATATCACCTTCATGATTACTTTGAAAAAATTCAATTTCAACTCTTCCATCAAATTCTTTCTTTATATAACTAACTAAATCTTCTAGAGTATTATTTCCATAAACCTTAGGTTCTCTTTTACCTAACATATTTAAGTTTGGTCCATTTATAACTATGATTTTCATAAAATACCCCCAACTTTTAGATTACAAACTTTTACCAATATAATAATATCATATATTATCCAATAGAAACAAGTATTTGACTAACTACTTCTTCTATATTTTTTTCGTTTATATCAATTATAAAATTTGCTATTTTCTTATACTTTTCATATCTATCACTTAATAATGTTTTTATTGTATTATTTAAGTTACTACTTTCCTTTAAAAGTGGTCTTTTATTTATTTCTCTTGAAACATTTTTTACTATAGTCTCTACATTTGCATCTAAAAAAATGACTTTATCTTCTTTTTTTAAAATTTCAATATTTCCCTTATTTGTAATTATTCCTCCTCCAGTAGAAATAATTATATTATCTCTTAATAAAAGTTCTTTTAATAAATTAGTTTCTAAATTTCTAAAGTATTCTTGACCATATTTTTCAAATATATAAGAGATACTAACTCCTTGAACTTTTTCTATCTCATTATCCATATCTACAAATTCTACATTTTTTATCTGTGATAATTTTTTACCTACTACACTTTTTCCTGTACCCATAAATCCTATTAATATAATTCTCATATAATATCTCCCTCAAAATTTCTTATGTATATTTTAAATTTACTTTCATGTATTTGCTTATTTTTTGATAGTTTAAGAATCATATTTACATATTTGCCATCTTTAGATATGTTCACATATATTTTATCTATATAATCTCCAATTTCATATCCTCCACGGCTACTTATTTCATTATTTATTGAATTAATAAATAATTTATTTTTTCCTTCTTTTAAATTTAATTCTATATCTTTATTGGAATTGTTTATTTTTTCGTTTTTATATTTACATTTTATTGAATTTACATTTTTATAATTCTGTTCTTTAAATTCACTTTCTTCTTTATTACTAATATTAACTCCTATTATACCCATTGAATTGCCAATTACGTCCTCTATATGTCTTGTCATATCCATTGCTTGTTGTTGCAGTTCTATTTTATCTTCTATAGAATTTTTTATATTTAAACAAAATATTAAAAGTGAATAAAGTAACAGTATTAAAATACTCATTATAGATAATGATACTATACTTTCCAAAAGAATATATCCTTTTTTACACTTCATATTTTCCTTCTTTCAAAAGAGTTCTTCCACTTATTGGAACAATTGTTATCTCTTTATATACTTTTTTGCCAAATATCTTAATTTTACCTCCACGCTCTTCTAAACTTCCATCTGTTCTGAATTTAACTCTAATTATACTTGGATTTATTTTTATATTTGATGGTATTGAAATTTCTTTTATATTTTTTTTGTTATTTTTAAGGACATATCCGTTATAACCACTACTAAAAGTCCATAGTATATAAACACTACCATCTCCTAACATATTACTTCTTCTGACATATCTAATATCTGAGCATAACTGTTTTGTAAAAGAATTAATATGGTATTTTTCAATACTATATTTCGGAAAACATATAGTTCCTATTAAAAGCACTATGCTCATAGCTATCATCAATTCTACAAACGTCACATTCCTTCTCTTTTCATAATTTTATATCTCCTTGTAATCATATATTGTTACTAAGTCTTTCTCATCAATATCTAGTTTTATATTAATATCTTCTAGTATTTCTTGATTTTGATTATCTATTTCTATTGATTCAACACTTTTTATATGGTCTGATTGTATAAGATCTGTATTTTCTAAGGTATGATTATTTTTAGTTTCTTCATTATTTTTAACTTCATTTTCTTTTTCTATATCTTTTTCCTTTGTATACCATGGATTTTTTATATTAACATTTACTTTAATGGTTTTTTTGTAATTTTCATTTTTCACCTTACTTACAATATCAAATTGTAATATTTCATTTTCTAAGCATAAATCAATCTCAGAAAATTTTAATGTTATATTTTTCAAACTACTTTTCGAAATATCTTCTATGTTATTAATAAATTTATAGTAATTATTCCCCAAGAAATATTCTCTAAATTCCTCTTTATTTTCACTTAATTCTACAGCATTTTTAACTTCTCTTAATATATTACTATATACTATTTCTATAGCACTCAAAGATTCTTCCTTCATATTTATATTTTTAAAATCTAGACTATGTATATTGTTATTTGTATATATTAAATTAATACACATCATACATATTACACTTATAATAGAAAATATTATCAATGTTATTATTAATATAGACCCTTTATTATTTCGTAATATAACTACTCAACTCCATACTTTTTACATTTAATTTTACTTTAACATCTATTTTATAACATCGATAATAATCTTCACTTTTTTCTATACTAGTTTCTATTTTATAGCCTTCATATTCTTTTAAATTGCAATATTTTTCTTGTTCTATATTATTATTTCTAACAAAATATTTCATATCTTCTATATATGTTTTTGCTATATTCAGCATTTCTATATTTTTTTCATTACTGTTTACTAAATTATAACTTGAATAAATTGAAGTAGATACCATATATACAGCCACACATATAATTGATAAACTAACTATACATTCTATAGAAGTAAATCCATTATTTTTATAACTCAAAATATCTTCCTTTCTTATAGTTTATTGTTTTACAATTTTTAAATACATCTCTTTTAATATTTGAGCATCTTTCTTTGATGGCTTTATATTTGTCCAAATATAAAATGCATGTAATCCTTGATTTATTAACATATCTATTCCGTGAACTACATCTAAGTTTTGCTTAATAGCCCAATTTAAAAATTTTGTATTATGAGGTTTATATACAATATCGCAGACTAAAGTATCATTAGTTTTTATTTTTTCATCTATTGGACATTCATCACTATTCATTCCTATAGGTGTTGTATTTATTAATATATCTATATTATTCAAATCTTCTTGATTAATAGGTTCTGTTGAGCAGCTTATTTCTGTAGAAAAATGTTTTTTAATTATATCTTTTATTTCTATAGCCTTATTAATAGTTCTATTCCTAATTTCGATTGAATAAACTCCATTATTAGCTAATTCTATAGCTATGCTTCTACATGCACCTCCTGCACCTAAAACAGCTACTCTTTTATTTTTTACCTCATAACCTTTATCTAAAATAGATTTTACAAATCCTACTCCGTCAGTATTGTAACCTTTTAATTCCCCTCCTTCATTTTTAAGTGTATTTACAGCTCCTATTAACCCTGCACTCATGTCTACTTTATCTAAATATTTAATCACATCTACTTTATAAGGTATCGTTATATTACATCCACCTATACCTAAAGATTTTATTCCCTTTATAGCATCTTCTAATCTATCCTTATCCACATCAAAACATGAATATATACTATTTACATTATATTTTTCAAACAAATAATTTTGTATATTAGGCGAAAAACTTTGTTTTACTGGATGCCCTAAAAGACATATAGTTGTTGTATTTGAATTGATATTCATATATTCTCCTCCATATATTTATTGTCATTAACTTATAATTTTATACCATTTTATTACATTTTAAAAGCTACATATTTTTGTATATTCATCATAAATAGAGTTATCATTTTTATTGATTGAAATATTTTTATAATTTCTAATTTTTTCATAAGAATCAACAATTATAATTATTTCTAAGTATTTTTCTTCTTTCATTTCTATTTTTATATTTCCTCCATGTAAATCTATTATTAATTTAGCTACAGTTACTCTTATATCCAAAATTTTTCTTTCATTATCACTTATATACTTATCATAATCAAATCCGTTTTCATTACTTATAGTTATGATTGATTTATTCGCTTTGCTTTCTAAATTAAAATATATTATGCTGTTTGGTAAAGAATATCTCATAGTCATTGACAGAAAAGTAAATATGACACTTTCAAAATCATTAGGGTCAATATTTACTATCTTTTCTTCTTCATCAGTATCAAAAACTATATTTCTATCCTTCGTACAAATACATCTATTAAACTCTGTAACTAAATCCTCAGATATATTAACTATATTATAATAATCTTTATCTGTATAATGGAAATCTGACTCTAACTTTACTAAATCCATTATACTATCAATTAACCCCATAGATATTTTCAAATGTTTTTTAACTATTTGTATCGTTTCTGATAAACTATCCTGTGGATTTTTTAATATTTTATATCTAAAAACAGATTCTAAAAGTTGATTGCTTGAATATATTACATTTAATGGTGTTTTTAATTCATGAGACATATTAACAAAAAATTCAGTTTTAATCTTATTTTCTCTTTCCTTAATTTCTATCTCTCTTTCTATAGCTTCCATTTTTAGTTGTTCTGTTATATCTCTGACTATTCCAACCATTTTTAGTTTTTTATTTATATCTATAAGCATTCCTCCAGATTCAATATCAACGTCATTTCCATATTTATTTTTTATAGTAGTTCTTTTAAATTTAATACCTCCATTAGTATTTCCTGATGTAATAGTTACTTCTTCATTAATATTATCTAACCTAACGTCTTCAATATCTTTTGAGCCCAATATATCTAAAAATGTTGAATTAGCATAAGTAAGTAATTTATTTTCAAAATTAAGTATATATATCCCCTCAGGTATTATATTAACTAGTGCTTCGTATTTCTTTTTACTATAGTCTATATCTCTTAATATTTTTTTATAATCAGTTATATCCCTTATAACAACGAGACTTTTATTTTCTCCAATCTCAGAAAATTCAACTCTATCTATGTTTAAACATAACTCCATTCCATTTTGACAGTTATAATGTAATTCTCCATTAGCTGCTTTTTCTATAATAATATTTTTAATATCATTCTTATTAAAATCTATATCTTGATTTTTTCCATTATTATAAATAATCTCACTATCATTAGCTACTAAAATCGAATGTGGTATATTATCCACTATCTTTTTATATTTAATATTATTTTCTTTAATTTGTATCTTACTTTTCTTTTTATATGTTATATCTGTTATTGCACAAATTATACCTATTCTTTCATTTCCAAGATTAAAAGGAGCATATGAACATTCAAAGAATCTTCCATCTTTCCCCTCTATTTCTTCACTTAACTCTACTCCATATTCCCTTACAGCCTCTAAATTTTCTATAAATGATTCTTTATTTTTTATACTTTTATTTAAAAATTTCTTTAAGTTTATTTTATATTTACAATCTGAATATTCATTCCACATTTTAGAAAAACTATCATCTTCATTTAGTATATATCCATCGTTATCAATTAAAAGTATACATCTATTAGATTGATTTAAGATCAACTCTAATATAGTTTGCTTTTTCTTTAGACTTTCTTCAATCTTTTTAGTAGTATTTTTATTATAATTTAGTTTTTCATAACATAACTTTATAAATATATTTGTCCTATTTAATTTGCTTAATATATCTTTTTCTTTAAAGTTAATGTCTTTAATATGAGTTCTTGATACTTTTAAAAATATATATATACTTGATACAAAATCTAGACTTTCTCCTATATAAATAAATTCATTTCCCGTTTTTAATATTAAATTTATAAATAGATATATAAAGTACAGAACTTGAATTATCGTATATTTAGGTTTGAATTTTTTAGTATATAAACTAATTGAAAATAGATATAATGAAGTCATTAACATATATGAAATAATAATAGTTATATATAAATATATATGTTTATCACTTGGAGCTAGTAAACAATATATGCCTAAAAAATAATTTATATTGAACAAAATATTTATATGCTTTATTTGCTTTAATTTAAAATTTAACTGAGTTACAAATGAAATTATCATAATTTTATATATATAATTCAAAATTAGTAAATTACTATTTGAAATATCACCTAATATACAAATTGTTTTCAAAATAATTATTGTAGATATTACAAGTGTAGATATTACACTCTTTTTAAACTTGCTAACTTTGCAATTAGCATGTAAAACATATACACTCATCAAAAAAATTGCTACTGTTAATAAATTAATATATTTATACATACTCCTTCCCCTTTTACCCCATATAATTATAATTTCCCCTTAAGACTCTATATTAAAATATATATCTGAAAACTCTATATCTACTTTTTCTCTGTCAATAGAAGTAATTTCTGAATTTGTATTAAGAGCTATTAAATTGGAAGCTACATTATTTTTAAAAACAAGTTCAAACTTACTACCTTCACCTAACTTACTACTTACTTTTATCTTAGCATCATTAAGTTCAGCTAATTTTTTCACTAAAGATAAACCAACACCTGTACCTTCTGCACCTCTAGATAAAGTCCTATCTAGTTGCTCAAATTTTTCAAATATAAAATCTTTTTTATCTTCTGGAATACCTACACCTGTGTCTTGTACACATACACATACCTTTTCTTCTTTGGCATCTATATATACATATATTTTTCCTCCTGAATCAGTAAACTTAATTGCATTTGATAAAAGATTTAATATTATCTTTTCTATTTTATCCTTGTCTATAATTAAAATTTTAGTTTTAACATTACTACTAAATAAAATCTCTAAACCTTTTTCCTCTGTATAAACTTTAGATAAATTCACTATATCTTCAACTAATGAAACAATATCATATTTTTTAAAATTCATATCATATTTTTCATTTTCTATACTCATTATCTCATCTATATTGTTTAATAAGCGTTTTAATCTATATGAATTTTGCTTAACTAATCTAGTATAATTGTTAACGTATTTAGAATTATAAATTTCTTTATCATTATCTAATATATTGTTTACATTAAATATTGTATTTATTGGTTTCTTTAAATCTCTGGCTATAAGAGATAAAAATTCTGTTTTAAATTTATTTTTTTCTTCCATAACACTTAATTTTTCCGCCATCTTCTTAGCATTATATTTATCCTCTAGAAGCCTTGCAACAACCAAGAAATTTTCTTCTTCTTTCCTATCTATTATTGCAACTGATATATCTATATTTCCATTCGTTCCAACACTAAATTTCTTAAATTTTCCAAATTCTCTACTTGCTACATATTTTTTTACTATTTCATTCAAGCTATCAACACCTATTTTTTTTAGTAATTTTATCATAGCTTTATTCATATAAGTATGATTTTTAGTTTTTTTATCAATTACTACCATTCCTTCAGGTAATGCTTGTAATAATACTTTATACGTTTTTTCGCTTTCCTCTAACTCATTTTTAGCTATTTCTAAAGTTGTTATATCAATAGCCAGACTGAGCATCATATGAGCATTATTTAGTGTTAATGTCATTGTCATAAATTCAATAATCTTACCATTCTCTGTTTCTATTTTTGTAATAGTTTTATCTTTTTTTCCTAATTGAACTAAATTTATGTTACTTATAAATTCTTGTCTAAATTTTTTAGTTATCTGTTTTTTTATATCATCTATGAGTAATACCTTTTCTGATTGATTACATATATTAAAAATATCTATTGCCTTGCTGTTTATATAACTAATAGTATTCATATTATGAATAATAACACCATCACTTAAAATATCCATTAGTTTTCTATATCTTTCTTCACTTTCTTTTAATTGATTTTGTATCATTGTACTTTGAGTTATATCATTTAAAATGCATATTATCATACTCTGACCATTTATCATATCTCTAGAACATATAAATCTATATATTTGATTTTTAAAACTCTTTATACTTAATATACAATTATTTTTAGAGTCTATATTTTCTATTGCATGTAACATTTCTTGACTATTAATAAATTTTTCTTTAAAAAACTCTTCTACTTCAAATTTTTCTATATCGATTTTATCTTCTTCTAAAAAAATTTTAAATACTTTATTTATGCAAATTAATTCTTTTTTGAAATTCAATATAAATATAGGTGTATTACTTTCTTCTATAGATTTACTTATCTTATTATTAATATCTAAAATTCCATTTTTAAATTTTTGTTGTAAGCGACATTCTAAGGCGATTTCCTCTTTTGATTTTGATATGTAATGCTTGTTAATCTTTAGTTTGTGTTTGTTTTTTGATAAGCTCGTACTAAATTCTTCAATTTTATCTATTATACCTCTATTAATTATAGTAGAATTTAGCATAATATTAATTAACATAGAAATTTCATAGGATGTGTTTAAAACTAATATAGCTAGTAAATTTCCTACTATCAAAAATATGTTTATTTCAATTTTAAATTTAATTTCTTTTGAGAATAAAATCAATAATATAGACTTCACTATATACATTAAACTGATTAAATATTTAACATTTTGAGTGTATATATATATACATCCAATATTTATACAAAGTATATATATACACAGTTCTACAAGTGACATTATCGTCAATTTTAAAAATGATTTTTTCCTAGATACCTTATATAAATACATACACATTATTTGAATTGAAATTATAATAATTATGTTCAATGTTTCTATGATTTCTCTATATTTATATAAATCTCCCACATTAATCACCACCCTTTTTTAATTTATGGTTGATTTTCACATGTTTTTTCAATATTTAACTAAATAATATTTTTACTGTAATATCTTAACATAATGTTATTCTTTTTTACTATATATGTATATTAGCACACTACTTCCAAATAATTTGTCACTTTTTGAGCAGTTTAAAATAAATTTATTCAACAAAAAAAAGCCTTAATTTAGGCTTTTTTCTGACTTAAGCTCTTTTCTTAATTTTTTAAGAGCTCGCTTTTCAATTCTAGATACATAGGATCTTGATATTTCTAGTTTCTGAGCAATTTCTCGTTGAGTTTTATAACCTGATTGAGTTAGGCCATACCTTAACTGTACTATTTCTTTTTCTCTTTTAGTCAAAATTTTATCTAGTTGTTCATAAAGCTTTCCAATTTGTACTTTAAGCTCTACTTGATCAATTATATAGTCAATATCGGTTCCTAGCACATCAATCAAACTGATTTCATTACCTTCTTTATCCATACCTATTGGATCTTGAAGTGAAACTTGCACTTTATTTTTTTTATTGGTTCTTATATTCATTAAAATTTCATTTTCTATACACTTAGAAGCATATGTTGCTAACCTAGTTCCTTTATCTACGTTATAAGTTTCTATGGCCTTTATTAGTCCTATTGTACCTATTGATATTAAATCATCTTGATCCTCGTTTGAATTATTATATTTTTTTGCTATGTGTGCTACTAATCTCATGTTCCTTTCAATCAAGACTTCTTTTGCATTTTCATCTTTCTCTACTTTAAATTTAGTTAGATAACTTGCTTCTTCTTCAGGGGTTAATGGTTTTTCAAATGATTTCAAAATAGTCAATAAGCCACCCCCTCTTTTGACGTGTTATTTTAAATTATATGAAAGTGGCTCATACAAATTGACTATTTTATAATTATTTTTTATTTTAAACCTTTAGATATCTCTTTAAAAATAGGAGTTGCTGACTTATTATTGTTCTCAGTCCCCTCCACTATCACAGTTATAGCATACTTAGGAGATTCTTCTGGATAAAATCCCGTTATCCATCCATGAGATATTTCTTTCTTATTTAAACTACTTTGAGCTGTACCTGTTTTCACTCCACATCCACCATCTAAATCCTTTAAATCTTTGGCAGTTCCTTCTTTGGAAACTTTTTTCATCATACTTTTAATTTTAGTCATTGTATATGGAGAAATTAATTCTTCTTGTTTTGTTGTCTTAAATGTCTTTAAAATTTTCTTATCATTATTAATGATACTATCATATAAATATAATGGTTTATATGTTCCATTATTAGCTACTATTTGTGTTAATTGATTAATTTGCAATGGAGTAAATTCTATATCTGCTTGTCCTATCGCTAAATTTCTTATTGATATGTCCTTTGGAACTTTTGAATTTTTCTCTTCATCTAATCCAATTCCAACTTGATTAGATAATTTAAGTTTTTCTACTGCTTCTAAAATTTTTTCTTTTCCTACTTTCATAGCAATATCTAAGAATGCAGTATTACATGAATTAGCAAAAGCTTGATCTAAAGTTTCAACTCCATGTCCATTAATTTTATGGCATTTTAATATTTCATCAGTATTTCCTACCTTTGCTTTTCCTTGACAATTATATGTATAATTAGAATCTATAACTCCATTTTCTAAAGCTGCATAAAGTACTACTATCTTAAACACAGAACCTGGTGGATATGTAGCTCTTATAGCTCTATTTTCTAATTCTCCATTTCTACTATTACTATACTTTGCTATATCATTTTGATTAAAGTTTGGTCTAGAACATATAGAAAGTAGTTCTCCCGTTTCTACATTAGATATTACTACTGAACTTGGATTTTCTTCTTTATCTAATATCTTTTCTACTTTCTTTTGAATTTCATAATCAATAGTTAATTTAAGATGTTTATTTGTTTCACTTTTTTCTACAGTTTTTACACTACCTTCTAATATATCTAGCTTTTTTGAATTACCAATATTACCAGCTTTAAATACAGATACATACTTTTCATTAGTATTATTAAGTATACTATCCATACTTTTTTCAATTCCACTTTGAGCTGTTTTATCTGATTTTTTAAGATACCCTATTGTATGAGATAGTATTTTATCATTTGAGTATCTTAAAGTTTTTTCTTCTACTAAAATATTATTTTTTTCTAGCTCTGATTTCATTTTATTATTTATATAATTAGTTTCAATCTCTATTACACTAGAAAATACTTGCTTTTCAAATTCTTTAAATATATCTTCTTCACTTATATTTGTAGCTTTTTTTATAAGCTTTATAGTTTCATAACTATTGTTTAATTTTGATTTAGGTACTATTAAAATACTTTGTCTTTCTTTATCTGTAATTGGAATATTATTTCTATCATAGATTATTCCTCTTCCACTATTTAACTCAATTTTATCCATACTTTGCATTTCTACCATTTTTTTGTATTTATCACATTTTAAAATTTTTATATCTATTAATCTATAAATTAAAAAAGCATATACTATAATACATATAGAAAATATACTATATATTCTTTTTTTAGTTTTATATGATAATGGACCTTTTTTCCTTGACATAAAATCACCCCTTAGATATTTATCATTTTTGACAATTTCTAAGGGGTTAATACCAATATTTTTAATTTTTTAATTATCTAATTGAGTTCTTATTTTAGATATTACTATATCTATAGCAACTTCATTGTGTCCACCTTCTGGCATTATTATATCTGCATATTTTTTATATGGCTCTATAAATTGATCATGTGCTGGCTTTACTGTTGTTAAGTATTGATCTATTACAGAATCTACTGTTCTTCCTCTTTCTTTTATATCCCTTTGTATTCTTCTTAATATTCTTAAATCATCTTCCGTATCTACATATATTTTTATATCTAATCGGTCTCTTAACTGTTCATCTTCTAATATCATTATACCTTCAACTATTATTATGTCTTTAGGTGTTATACTTACCGTTTCATTTTGTTTCCTAGTATGAAGTTCATAATCATATATAGGCTTTTCTATAACATTTCCCTCACATAAATTTTCAATATGCTTTATAAGAAGTTTATTATCAAATGAAAGAGGATGGTCATAATTAGTCTTTAATCTTTCTTCAAAGCTTAAATGACTTTGATCTTTATAATAAGCATCTTGTTCTAGTACAGCTATATTTTCTTCTGGTATATTATCTATAATTGCTTTACATACTGTACTCTTTCCTGATCCTGTTCCTCCTGTTATCCCAATTATAAGCGGTCTTTTTTTATTTGTCATCTTGCATTTCTCTCCTTAACATATAATCCTTGTCTACTTTTCCTGATAATTTAACTTTAATAATTTGATTTGGATGAGATGCAGTCTGTATAGATTCTCCATCTTCATCATACATTTCTTCTATCTTAGTAAACATAGTTTCTTTGTATGGTCCAAATACCTCTATGTCATCTCCAACATTTATTATATTTCTTTGCTCTACTATTGCAAGTCCACTTTCTGCTTCTATTCCTTTAACTATACCTATAAAATCATAACTTCTAACATAAGAAGTTGTTTCACAATTTTGTTCTTCTTCACCTGGTTTTTCTAAATAGAATCCAGTCGTAAAATGTCTATGGCTACTTTTTTGAATTTCCTCTAACCATAAAGGATTAAATGTCCAATTTTGTGAATCTTCATAAAATGCATCTATAGCCATTCTATACGCTCTAACTACTGATGCTATGTAATAAGAAGATTTCATTCGTCCCTCTATTTTCAAACTTGTTATACCTGATTTTATCAATTCTGGTAAATACTCTATCATACACAAATCTTTTGAATTAAAGAAAAATGTACCTCTTTCATCCTCATATATTGGATAATATTCTCCAGGTCTTTTTTCTTCAACTAAACTATAGTTCGATTTATCTGCTTGAGCAAAAGATTTTTGATTTACATCTTTACTTTCCATATAATTACTTATTAAACATCTTCCTGAGTTTGATATACACATTGCACCATGTACAAAAACTTCTATATCCATATCTAACGGTGTTTTAGCTCTAATCTCAGATATTTCTTCACATGATAACTCTCTAGCCATAGCAATTCTTTTTATTCCTTGATTATGCCAAAAATTAGCACTCACATAGTTTGTAGTATTAGCTTGCGTACTTAAATGTATTTCCATATCTGGAACCACTCTTTTTACAATATCTAATACTCCTGCATCTGCTAATATAAAAGCATCTACACCTAGTTTTTGTAGTTCTAATAAATATTCTTCTAAATTAAGAAAATCATTATTATGAGGAATTACATTTACTGTTACATAAACTTTCTTTCCTTTTTCATGAGCAAAATCGATTCCTTCTTTCATTTCTTCTTTAGTAAAATTTCTAGCTGAAGACCTCATTCCAAAATATTCTCCACCTATATAAACAGCATCTGCTCCATAAGTTATAGCTATTTTTAATCTTTCTAAATCTCCCGCTGGTGCTAATAGTTCCGCCTTATGCATTAGCTTCACCTCTTTCATTTTGTTTATAGCTAAGTGCAACTCCATCTCCTATAGGTATAAGAGATGTATCTAAGTACTTACAATTACATATATAATCTAAGTAATTTCTCATTCTCTTTACTATTGTCTTTTTTCTTCTTATAACAAAGTCATCATGTGCTACCATTCCTTTGTATAATATATTATCTGAAATTAAAAGTCCATCAACCTTTAATTTATCTATAACCATATCATAAAATAACTTATATTGTCCTTTAGCCGCATCTAAGAATATCATATCAAATTCACCTTCAACTTCAGATAATAATTCTTGAGCATCTCCTTCCAATATAGTTATGTTATTTTCAAAATTTGCTAGCTTTATATTCTCTTTAGCTTTTTCAATCATTTTTTCATTTCTTTCTACAGTTATTATTTCTACATCTTTACCAACTGTAGTAGCAAAAAGAATTGAAGAGTATCCGATTGCACATCCTACTTCTAATATCCTCTTTGGCTTTTGAACTTTTAATAAAACTTTTAATAGTTCAGATACTTCTTTATGTACTATTGGAACATTATTTTCATGCGCATACTCTTCTAATTCTTTTAAAAGTCCATTTTTTTCTTTTAAAGTACTTCTTATATAGTCTTCGACTAAATCATTTACTATATTACTCAACTAAACCACTCCTTAAGTGATAACAAAAATTAATTATGGATTAAATCTGTAATTTACAAGATATAACCCATAACCTTAATCGTTATATTAAAATAAAATTCTATTTTTTGTTTTTCAACTTTTCTCTTTCTTGTCTATATTGTTCTACATTTTTTAAATGTTGTTGGTAATCTTTACTATAATTATTTCCTCCGTCTATCTTTGCAACAAAATATAAATATTCTGTATCCTCAGGATAAAGAGCTGCTTGGATAGACTTAACACCTGGGTTTGCTATTGGTGTAGGTGGTAATCCTTTATTTTTATAGCTATTATATGGAGATTCTATTTCTAAATCACTATACATAACTATTTTTTTTCTTTCTTCAAAAGCATATTGTATAGTTGCATCAGATTGAAGAGGCATACCAGTTTCTAGCCTATTATAAAATACGCTAGCTATTATAGGTCTATCCTTATCTAATACTGCTTCTTTTTCTATTATAGACGCTAAATTAACTATTTGTTGAATAGTCAGTTTTAACTCTTTTTGTTTTTTAACAAACTTATCACTATAAACTTTCTTAAATTGACCTAACATTTCGGATAATATTTCTTTTTCTTTATCATCTTCATCAAAATAATACGTATTAGGATATAAAAATCCTTCTAATGACTTTATATCATCTTCTTTTAAAAATTCATATTTCTCATAAAACTCACTTGGATTTTTAATTAGTTCTTTAAATTTATCTTTATCTCCTAAATTTTTATTTACAAGGATAGAAATGATTTCATTTGACGTTGATCCTTCTGGAAATGTTACTTTAATTCCATCATTATATGTTTTTCCTGAAGACAAAAGATTTATTATATCATCATTTGAATAAGTCTGATTAAGCAAATACTTGCCAGCTTTTATATTTTCGGCTTTGTTGCTTACTTTTATCTGCAACTTAAATAGTATTTTGTTTTTAACTAACTTATTTTTATATAATATATCAGATATTTTACTTACAGTTGATCCACTTGGAATATCCACAACTATATCTTTTTTATTATTTTTATTATAAGGACCTATCTGTGTAATAAAAAAGAACACCATCAAAGCTACTAGTACAATAGAAGCTAGACATATTACTTTCAACTTATTATTTTTCAAATTCATAGAGATATCTACTCCTTATATATATTTGCATCCTTTATATTATAAATCTAAGAATAAAAATTTTCAATAAAATTGTCGAACAAATTTATTATTAAACTTATATTTCAATACATTTTAGATTTTTTTAATTCATATCAAAATAAAAAAAGCCTAACGTTATTCTTTACACGTTAAGCTTTTTATAATCATTTTTCTAGAATTTTTTAATTTCATTTTTAGTTACAACGCCGTATATTAGCTTTCTAGGAGCTACTTTTGCTTCTACTATTGAATAAGCTCTTATAAATCGTTCTTTAGCTGATTCAAATTTTTCTTCTTTGTTAAAATGCATATAAGCTAATATATCGCCTTCTCTTACATAATCTCCGACTTTTTTCTCTAATACAATCCCTGCTGATAAATCAAGTATATCTTCTTTTGTTTCTCTTCCTGCACCTAAAATCATCGCTGAAATTCCTACTTCTTCTGCCTCTATTTTGCTTATATATCCTGCTTTACTTGATTTAATAGGTACTATCTTACTTGCCTTTGGAAGTAATGAGTAATCATCAATTACTCTTTTATCTCCACCTTGATTTTCTATAAATACTTTTAACTTATCAAGTGCTTCTCCTGAAGATATAGCATGTCTAATTTTCAAAATACCTTCTTCATAATCTTTTGCAACTTTTGCTAGAACTAACATGTATGCACCTAAAGTCTCACATAAATGTACAAAATCTTTTGGTCCATTTCCCTTTAATGTTTCTATAGCTTCTATTACTTCTAGTGAATTTCCTACTGCAAACCCTAATGGCTCATCCATATCAGTAATCATTCCTATAGTTTCTCTATTCATGCCACTTCCTATATCAACCATAGCTTTTGCTAATTCAAATGAGTCGTCTAACGTTTTCATAAATGCTCCATCACCAGTTTTTACATCTAATAATATTGCATTTGCTCCTGATGCTAATTTTTTACACATTATACTTGCTGCTATAAGAGATATATTATCAACTGTAGCTGTAACATCTCTAAGTGCATACATTTTTTTATCTGCAACTGCTATTGATGCAGTTTGACCACAAACTGCTATTTTATGTTTATTTACAGAGTCTACAAACTTATCAGATTCCATTTCTATTGAAAATCCAGGTATGGCTTCTAATTTATCTAATGTCCCACCTGTATGTCCAAGACCCCTTCCTGACATTTTTGCAACTGGTGCTTTGCATGCAGCTACTAATGGTGCTAATGCAATTGTAGTTTTATCCCCTACTCCACCTGTACTATGTTTATCAACTTTTATACCTTTTATTTCTGATAGATCTATTACTTCTCCAGAATTCATCATTGCCTCTGTAAGGTATACGGTTTCCTGCTTATTCATTTTATTTAAGTAAATTGCCATTAGTAAAGCTGAAGCTTGATAATCTGGTATCTCACCTTTAGAATATTGTTCAACAAAGAAATTTATTTCTTCTTTTGTTAACTCATTGTTATCTCTTTTTTTCTTTATTATATCGTAAATTCTCATATCAAAATCTCCTTAATATATTGATAAATTGTTTATTAAATTCCAATAAGCTTAATATTAAAATTAATTCAATATTAAGCTTATTATTTAACTTATCTTTACTATATTCTATTTACTACACTTTTTACTAAGCTTAAAAATTCAGCTTTTACTTTTTGAGTAGTTTCTATGACTTCTTCATGATTAAGCGGTTGATCAAGTATTCCAGCAGCCATATTTGTTATACAAGATATACCTATAACCTCCATTTTTGAATGAGAAGCTACTATAACTTCTGGTGCTGTAGACATACCTACTGCATCTGCTCCTAATATTTGAGCCATTTTTACTTCTGATGGAGTTTCATATGTTGGTCCACTAAAGAACGCATATACACCTTCTTTTATATTCATATTTAAATCTTTTGCACATCCTTTTACTAATTGTACATATTTAGGAGTGTATGCTGTTGACATATCTGGGAATCTAGCACCTAGTCTTTCATCATTTTTTCCTATTAATGGGTTGTTCCCACTTAAATTTATATGATCTTTTATAACCATTAAATCTCCTGGTTTAAAGTTTGGATTTGCTCCTCCAGCTGCGTTAGTTACTACTACAGTATCTACACCTAAAGCTTTCATAACTCTTATTGGGAAAGTTATTTCTTGTTGAGAATATCCTTCATAGTAATGGAATCTTCCTTGCATAGCAATTACTGTCTTTCCTTCTAAATTACCTATTACAAGTTGTCCTGCATGACCTTCAACAGTTGATACTGGGAAGTTTGGAATATCATTGTATTTTATTTTAATACAATCAGTTATTTGATCTGCTAATACACCAAGACCTGAACCTAATATTAATCCTACTTTAGGTTGTACACTAGCTTGTCCTTTTATAAACTCTGCACTTTCTTGTATTTTATCAAACATATTATTCATATTTATTTCCTCCAAAATTATTTCATTATGATATTTTTAAAACTAGTACCATTTTTAGGCATTTTTACTTCTAATATATCTGCAACTGTTGCACCTATATCAGAAAAACTTTTTCTTATTCCTAAATTTAAGTCTTCTTTTATTTGATTTCCATAAACTAAAACTGGAATATATTCTCTAGTATGGTCTGTACCTTTATAAGTTGGGTCATTTCCATGATCTGCATTTATAATAAGTATATCATCATCTTTCATAGATTGTATTATCTCTGGTATTCTTGCATCAAATTGTTCTAGAGCTTCTTTGTATCCTTGAGTATTTCTTCTATGACCATATTTTGAGTCAAAATCAACTAAATTAGTGAATATAAGTCCATTATTTTCTTTTTTGATGTAATTTATAGTTTCGTCTACTCCATGCATATTATCTTTAGTATGTACTGCTTCTGTTATGCCTTGTCCATTAAATATATCTTCTATTTTTCCTACTCCTATAACATCAAGCTTTTCTTCTTTTATATTATCTAGAACTGTTTTTTCAAATGGATTTAATGAATAATCCCTTCTATTAGAAGTTCTAGTAAACTCTCCCTTTTTTTTACCTACAAATGGTCTAGCTATTATTCTAGCTACAGCATTTTCTCCCATCATTATGTTTCTAGCAATTTCACACATTTTATATAATTCTTCTAGCGGAATTATTTGTTCATGCGCTGCTATTTGGAATACACTATCAGCTGAAGTATATACTATAACATCTCCAGTTTTCATTTGATGTTCACCATATTCATCTAATATAGCTGTTCCTGATGCTGGTTTATTTGCAACAACTTTTCTACCTGTTTGTCTTTCAAACTCATCTATTACATCTTTAGGAAATCCATTTTCAAATGTTTTAAAAGGTGTCTCCACTAAAACGCCTGTCATCTCCCAATGTCCTGTAGTCGTATCTTTCCCCTGAGATAATTCCCCACATTTTCCATAGCATCCTATTGTATTTTCTTTAGGTTCCAAAAAATCTACACCTTGTATGTTTCCTATCCCTAGTTTTCTTAAATTTGGTATTTTAATATCACTATGTTGTCTTACTATATTGCCTAATGTATTAACTCCTACATCCCCAAACTTCTCAGAATCTGGTAAAGCACCTATTCCTACACTATCAATTACTATCCATACAACTCTTGCCATGTTACTATTCTCCTTTTAAGTTTTATTTTCTAGGATGTTTTTCTTTCATTTCCTTCCTAATATTCTTATTTATATGATTTAAATAACATTGTAGACTCGATAAGTTAGCATTTCCTAGTATTTTGCTTACGACTGCAATATTTGCACCCTCATTTAATAAATGTATTGCAAATGAGTGTCTAAGCATACTAGGATTTATATTTTTATCTATATTAGCTAGCCTTGCGTATTTTTTTATTATTTTCCAAAGCCCTTGTCTTGTAAACCTTTGCCCTAGAGAGCTTACAAACAGGGCATTTTCATCGTTAATAGCTAATTTAGGTCTTGCTTCTTTTATATATTTTTCTAGATATATTTTTGTAATATCAGATAGAGGTATAACCCTTTGATTTTTACATGAGTTACAATATATATAATCTATCTCTAAATCAATATCACTTATATCCATTTCTACTAATTCAGACACCTTTATTCCTGTTCCATACAACATTTCAAATATAGCTTTATCTCTAATTAACTTAGGAGTTGTTAGTTTTGGAAAACTCAATAATGACTCTATTTCTTCCTCTGTTAATATATCTAAATCATTTTTCTCAATCTTTGGCTTTTTTATATTTTTAGCCGGATTCATATTACATGTATGATTTAAGAATAAATAGTCATGGAAAGATTTTATAGAAGATATCATTCTTGATACTGTTGCAACTGATACATTACTTTTCTCTAACTCAATTAAGTATCCTATTATATCATTTTCTACTACATCATTTAATTTTATATTTTTTCTACATAAATATTCTACATATTTTTTTACATCTATACAATACGATGATACAGTATTTTCTGATAATCTTTTTTTATTTTTTATATAACTTATATATTCCTTTATAACTTCCATAGTAAACTCCTTTTATCTGACTAGGAATTGTAAAATACTAACACTCGCAGTATTTAAAATAACTTGTAATCCTACTGATATTGTCAATACAATTACGGAATTTAATAAGTATCTTCTACTTAAGAATAATATACTGTCTATATCTCTTTTTTTCAACTCATAAATGCCTTCTTTTATATAATTTAAAGAAATCAGGGCTAATATAATAGTCCCTGGAATAATAATAAAATTTTTAAATAAAACTATTAATATCATTTTTATACTTTTAAATTTCAAAGTTAAAATACAGCTATTTATAGTATAGCCTATAGATAACCCTTTTAACATAAAAATTATAATTGCAATTGGAAATGTTATGATAAATAGACTTAATATACATATTAATCCCATAAAACCAATATCTGATTTTAAATTAGACATTACTACATCCTTCATCTTCACATTTGAACCATAGTAATTTACTACTGAATTAATGCTATCAAATATATTACGCTGTGAATTAGACCATACTTTATTCAAGTATGTCCCAAGTATAATAAATACAATAAATACAAATCCCATAATTAATATTTTTTTGTTTAGTTCATCATAATTCCCTTTTCTATATGTTCTTCTCAAATTTATAACCTCCTCTTATATCTTACAAAATACTATGTAAGAGAAGAGGAGGTTATGCATTTTATATTATCTCTTTAGCCAATAAAAGTCCAATCGATGTTTTAGCATCTTCGATTTCATTTTTAATAATCATATTGTAAGCTTCTTCTAATTCGATTTCATATACATCTAAAAATTCATCATCATCAAGCTTATCTTCTCCTGCTTCAAGTCCTGTGGCTAAGTATATATATATTTTTTCATTTGAAAATCCTGCTGATGTAAAAAATTTATGTATTAATTTCATATTTTGGGCAGTATATCCAGTTTCTTCTTTCAATTCTCTCATAGCACAATCTTTTGGATTTTCACCTATTTCAAGTTTTCCTGCAGGTATTTCCCAAATAACTTTTTCTATAGGTTTTCTAAATTGTTTAACAAGAACAACTTTACCCTCTTCAGTTATTGCTAATATTCCTACAGCCCCTCCATGTTCCACTATTTCTCTTTTTTGATATCCTTGATTTGGTATCTCTACTGTGTCTATTTTTAAATTAACTACTTTCCCATTATATATTCTATCACTACTAATCGTTTTTTCTTCTACTATCATCACAAACCTCCATTAAGTAATATGCAGCTGTACTAGCAGCTTCAAAAAATTCCTTATCTTGTTCGTAATTTCGTCCCATACTTCTAACTTTCAATCCAAAATAATCTAAATCATCTTTAGTATTTTTATTATCTATATAAACTATATTGTGTTTTTTAAGTAAACAATTATCTTTTATCTGTTCTTTTATAAGATTAATTTTTTCTTCTGAATACATAGTTATTGGAATATCTACAGATACATTAACAATATCTTTAAATACTGTAATACTATGATGTGATAATCCTCTATGTCTGTCTCTTTTATCTGCAAAACTTATCCTTGGTATTGCAATTGGCATTCCTCCAAGTTTTTTAACTGCATCTAACAAAGGTCCTTGTTCTATACCTGTAAATCCATATTTAGTACCTGTCCCTGCAATCCCTGGTCCCATACTTATAAATATAGCATCAGCTTTTAAAATTTCTTTTGCTGTAATTAGTGCAGTATATATATTAATACATTCAAAGTCTCCACCAAAAGCATTACCTATAGTTATTGTACTATCTATTAATCCTTTGTTTTTAAGCATTTCTACATTTTTACTTAAATATATAGGAAGGGAAGCACCATCAGTCATTATATACACTAATTTTTTAGTTGGATTATTTCTTTTGTAAGAAGCCACAAATGGCGTTAACATGCTATGTAATGTTCCTATTGCAACTGGCAAATTTTCTAAACTTGAAAATTCATCAAATTTATCATGATAAGAACTATCTTGTTCTTCTACTGAATCAACTTTAACTTGAAATGGTGTATATCTCAATTTCATTATATGACCACCCTCAGTTAAGTTAGACTCTAAGTTGTTTAAATTAGTTATTACAAAATGATATCCACCTGTTCCTAAGCTAAGCTCAACAGCTGTAGTATTTAAAACAACTTCATCTCCAACGTTTACTTTTCCAGTCATTTTAGGATAATTATATGCTCTTTGAATATCTCCATTTATATTAACTCTTATATCTTCTAATTTATCACTTTTATCTACTATTTCTTCTACTTTACCTACTCTTTTACTTATCATAAGTTTACCTTCCTAACTTATCTATAAAATTTAATAACTTATTTTTTTCAATTATTTTTGTTAGCGAATACTTTTCTGTAAGTATATGTATAAATACTAAAAATACCAACCATCCTATTCTTATATTAAGTGAATATCCAAATATAACAAGAATACCTATTGATATCCCTAATACATTTGAGCCTGTATCTCCCATCATAGCTCTAGCCTTAAGATCATAATTAAAATATGCTAAAACATTTGGAACTATAAGAAGAGGAAGAACTTTAACATATCCTGTTAATGTTAAAAATATTATCACCATTATAGATAAATATGCTTTTATTGCTCTCCCTGGTCTTAAATCTAATAAATTCATTAAATTTGTTGATAAAGCTATTATAAGAGTATTTACTACTATATCTACAGGGTCTTTTGAAATTCCTATTGATATTATTAATCCTACAAACCCACCAAATAAAGCTTTAAATCCACCAGTTGTAAGATTTCCTTTATATAAACTTTTAAAATGTCCTTTAAGGCCACTTACATTTCTATTTCCTATAATGTCATCTAATACACCTGCAAAAAACATTGATATCATTCCAAATATATACATAAATAAATATAATAAATTTTTTATATCATAAGTAAAAAACACTAATATTATACCATTTATAATTATCATTGGAAGAAATACTATCCCCATACTTACAGGAATCATATCTTTTTTATAGTTTGGTCTTAATATATTGCTATCTGTCAATAAATTTTTAAACAGTGGTATTCCAAAATAAGTTCCAAATAATCCTGTTAATAATAGAATAATATAAAGTATAAAATTATCCATTTGGCACTACCTCCATTCTTTCTTTTTCTGTCTTAAAACCTTCTTTATATGGTAGTATTGTTTCCCTCTATGGATAAATCCTTTTAAATCTCTTCCTGTTTCACTATGAGTCATATTAACTAATACTTCTTTTATCTTGTATCCATATTTTAATATATCTATAGTCATTCCAACTTCAACACCATAACCATATGGCATTTCTTTAAATTTTTCTAAAACTTCCTTTTTAAATAATCTTTGACCAGATAAAGTTGCATCTAACTCTACACCTGTCATTTGTAAAACAGAGTCTTTAGCTAATCCTTTTACAAATCCTAATCCGCCCTTTTTCTTTGCTGGTGGAAATTTAGCTATAATTACGTCTGCATCTTCTTTTAAAATAGGTTCTATTAATTTTTTTACTTCACTTGAACAACTACCTAAATCTCCATCTAAAAATCCTATAATATCTGCATTTTTCATAGATATTTTCAATCCATAATTAAGTGCATATCCTTTACCGCTATTCTTATCTAATTTAAAAACTTTTACTTTTTCACTTTTAACTTGTGATGCAATTTGTGCAGTATTGTCACTAGATCCATCATCAACAACTACTACTTCATTTATTTCATTTATGCCTATTATACCTTCTAATGTATCTTTTATTTTATTTTCTTCATTATAAGCTGGTATTATTATGCTTATATAAGGTTTCATTTTTTTCTCTCCTTTATTACTTCTTATATGGTAATAAACTTTCTGCACTATCTAATCTTCCAAACTTACCTACCATATTACCTTGTTTTAAAATCCAAGCTAATGAAACTTTTCCTACACCTTCATCAACATTGTCTATAGTCGATACTTTATCTTTAGTGTATAAATCAATATTAGGGAATTTATTAGCTTGCTTTTGAACTGCAACTATATATTTATTTTCTTCTTTTAAAGTATTTATTAAGTTTTTATCTATTTTTTCAAACTGAGTTTTAGCAACTTTTTCTTCTGCTGATGATGCTATTACTACTGATTCATAAGATGTATATTCATTTCCTAATGTATTTAATTTTATTATTCCAAGTTCTTGAAGATATGTTAATTTGTCGCTTGCATCTTCACCTTTTAAAGCTTCCTTTATATATTTTATTGCATCAGATGTAGTTTTTATTTCTGTTCCTATTTTACTTGAAACTTCTTTTAATTTTACTTCATCAGTAATACTATTTTTTAACACAATACTAAAAGCTATCTTTCCATTAGCTTTATTCACAACATCTTCTATATCTTTTGTATAATCATTATTTTCGTTTGTAGATATTATACCTATATTTTTATTAGTTAATTCATTTACAATTATCTTATCTACATTTTCATTTATGAACTCTATAGTTTTGTTATAATCTTTACCTAATTTATCTAAATCGTCTTCTAGATTATCATTAGTTTCTTTTAAAGCTTCGAATCTTTCGTCTAAATCATTAATTACTTGTGATTGTTGTTTACTTAACTCTTGGTCATAGTTTAAGTTGAATCCTACTAATATACCTATTCCTAGAGCTATAAATATAGCACCAATGGTAACTATATAGTACTTCATATTTATATGCATTTTAATCCTCCTAAATTTACATCTGTAATAATAGCTTAAATTTCAACTGCATTAAATGTATAAATTGCTTAGCACTTGGTGATAAAGATGCTAATATCAATACTGGAAATAACGCAGTTGCAATAAGTGCAAATATATATTTTAATTTTAATTTGCTTCTATATAATAAGTTAACACCTTTTGCATCTATAAGTTTTGAACCTATCTTTAATCTAACTAAGAATGTACTAGCCATTCCTTTTCTTCCTTTTTCTAAGAAGTCAATCATATTAGAATGAGTTCCTAAAGCCACTATAAGCTCAGCCTTATATTCATATGCTATAAGCATAGCTATGTCCTCACTTGTCCCAGGTGCAGGAAATACGATGGCATCTAATCCTAAATCTTCTACTCTTTTTAATCCTGGAGCTCTACCGTCAGTATAAGCATGTACAACTATTTCTTTTGCTTTCTTTAAAGCCTCATCACTGACACTGTCCATATCTCCTACTATTACATCTGGAGTATACCCAAACTCAAGAAGTGCATCTGCTCCTCCATCAACACCTACTAATATAGGTTTCATTTCCTCTATGTAAGAAATTATTGTATTTAAATCTTCTTTATAATCTTGTCCCCTTACCACAATAAGAACATGTCTATTTTTATACTGAGTTTTGACTATAGGTATATCTACATCTCCAAGTATAAATCCTTTTTCTTTTTTAGCATAATCTATAGTATTATCTATAAATCTGTCTAATTCAACAGCTAGGTTTTCATAGGCTTTTTTTAATTTAATAGCCACTTCATTTTTTCCTAATACTTCGCCTTCACCTACAAGATTTCCATCTCTATATATTTTCCCATCTATAACTTCAATTATTTGACCTTCTTTTAATTCATTAAATACTTCTTCTCCTACATTGTCTATTATAAGAATATTTTTTTCAGTTAATATTCCTGGTCCTTTATTCGGATATCTTCCACTTATAGAAGGAGATGCATTTATAACTAGCTTTATCTTACCTTCTACTAAAGAATTAGCTGCAACTTCATCAATATCTATATGATTTATAACGGCTATTTCTTTACCTGTAAGTCTTTTCGCAAGCCTTTTAGTTTTTCTATCTACCTTAATAGGGGCTTCGACTCTCATATTTTTAACCTCCGATATCATTTTTAAAATCAAACTACATTATAGCATTATTTAGCAATAAAAGAAATATTTTAGATTTCTTTTACTATTTTAGCCATGTTTTAATATTTTTTATATTTATAATTTTACAACTCGAGATTAATTAGAATACTTATAAAATTATACTTTTTAATATTAAAAAGCATAATTTTATAAATAATTACAATAAACCAATGAGAATTTCCTTTTTATTATAATTTGGATTTTCCATAACTTTATTTAATAAAAAATTAAGTTTTTCTCCTATTTCTTTTCCTCTATATCCTAGTTTTTGTAATTCATTACCATCAATATTTAAATCTTTTATTTTATAACATTCATTCTTTTCTTCTATTCTTTTTATATTATCAATAATTTCATCTATTAAATTTACTTCTTCTTTTAAACAATAACTATAATATAATGACTTTAATTTTAATACCTTTTTAAATTTTTCTGGTCCTATTTTATTTAAAATCAGCTTTATTTTTACCAAATCTATATCATCTGTATTCATTAACATATATTCTAATAAAAGCTTGTATTCGTTTATTATTTGATTAGAATATTTAAGATTTTCTACTATACTACATTTATCAAAATCCTCTTTACAGTTTGATTTTTCAAATGACTTGCGCCTAATTACATATTCTAACATAGCTAATCGTTCTGATACATCCAAATCACATTTTTCTAATACTTCAATTTCTTTTTCAAAGCATTTATAGCTATGGATATCCATTTTCAATAAAATACCAATATGTTTAAATACTCCTGTTTTGTATAAAAGCATCATATCTTGAGGTTTTTTACTAAGAATTATTTTTGTAAATTCATCTGTAATTCTTTCCTTACTTATATTTTTAATTATATAAGCATTTTTATATATGCTATCCAACGTTATACTTTCTATTTCAAAATTTAATTTATTACTAAATCTAATTGCTCTAATTATTCTAAGTCCATCTTCATTAAATCTTTCATCAGGATTTCCTACTGTTTTTACAATTTTATTTTTTATATCTTGTATTCCACCGAATTCATCTATTATTCCTACTTTGTCATTATATGCAATTGCATTTATTGTAAAATCCCTTCTTTTTAAATCCTGTGATATATTCGAAGTAAATTCTACATTTTTAGGTCTTCTATTATTTTCATATTCTCCTTCTAACCTATATGTCGTGATTTCATACACTTCATTATCAATGATAACACCTACAGTTCCGTGTTTTATTCCATTTTCTATTAATTTATGATTTTTAAATATTTTTATTATTTCACTCGGCTTTGCATTAGTAGTTATATCATAATCATTAGGCTCTATACCTAATATACTATCTCTTACACATCCTCCAACTATAAATGCTTCATAGCCTTCTTTATATATTTTATCAATTATGTACTTTACATTATTAGGTAAGTATATTTTCATATTATACACTCCTCGTTTGAATGTCTATTGTAATGTATTTTAAATTTACAAAAATAAAGCCTTCTATTTCGAGAAGGCTTTGGTCTTATTTTATAGAATTATTTTACCATACTATGTTCTAATCTTAATTTATCTGCAATCATTGCTATAAATTCAGAGTTTGTTGGTTTACCTTTTGTATTATGAACTGTATATCCAAATAATTGGTTTATTGTATCGACCTTGCCTCTACTCCATGCAACTTCTATTGCATGTCTTATAGCTCTTTCAACTCTACTTGGAGTAGTATTAAATTTCTTAGCTATACTTGGATATAATTCTTTAGTTACTGCACCTAAAAGTTCTACATTTTCTATAACCATTTTTATAGCTTCTCTTAAATATAGGTATCCTTTTATATGTGCTGGTACACCTATTTCATGTATTATGTTAGTTATTTCAGTTTCTATGTTCCCAACATTTTTAACAAAATCTGTTCTTGTCATTTGAATATCTGGACTCGTTCTCATTTTTTGTTCCATATGAGAACTTCTATTTGTAACTAGCTCTCTTATTCTATTTATGAATATTACGAAATCAAACGGTTTTACTATGTAGTAATCCGCCCCTAAGTTTATCGCACTTTGAGTTATTTTATCTTGACCAACAGCAGACAATACTATTATTTTCGGCATCTTAGGTATATCCATTGCATTTAACTTTTCAATTACACCTAATCCATCTAGATGAGGCATAATTACATCTAAAACTAATAAATCTGGTTGAGTTTTTTTGACTAAATCTAATGCTTCTATTCCATCTTTAGCTATCCCTAGAATTTCTATATCGTCTTCATTAGATAAGTATTCCTTTAATACCTGACAAAAATCCTTATTATCATCAGCTAAAACTATCTTAATTTTTTCATTCACTAAAATTCCCCCCATTAATAAAACATTTTCTTTTATATAGAAAAATCTAAACTTTTTCACTCTAAAAGCATATTCGACACAGCAAAATTATATTCCTTCTGAGTATTTAAATTTTTAATGTCTCTTTTCTCATTCTATCATCTTGCCTATAAAAATGCCATAGCCTTTTTTAGGGTTATCTTTAAATACATGTGTTATTGTGCCAATAATTCTGTTATTTTGTATTATCGGACAACCACTCATACCTTGGATGATTCCCCCAGTATATTTTATTAAATCTTCATCTATTACTTTTATTATCATATCTTTATCTGTTCTTTTATTAAAATCTATACTTTCTATTTTTACATCATAACTTTGAATATTTCTATTTTGGTCTTCAAAAAGAATTATAGCATCCCCTATTTTTACATCTTTAAAAGAAGCAACTTCTACCAATTGTATGTCTTTTTCTTTTTCATTATTAAGTTCGCCACTTATTCCAAAATTAGAATTATCATTAAATTTTCCTATAATATCATTTGCTGTAAAATCACCTTCGATTTTACCAACTTTCTTGTTAATTGTTTTTATTATACTTATATTCGATAGATTATATACATACCCTTGATTTATTTTCAACAATTCGTTTGTATCTACATCTACAATTGGATGACCAATTGCCTTAAATTTTTTAGTATTAGGGTCATAAAAACTCATAGTTCCTATTCCAGATATTTTATCCCTTACCCATAGACCTAATTTGTATTTTTCTTTTATTTTTTTTGTCTTTATTATTTCTTTTTTATATTTATTATTTCTTTCAAAAGTGACTTCTATTTTATCTTGTTTTATTTTATTTAAAATAGATAAAATATCTTCACTATTTTTTATTGTCATCTCATTAATTGCTACTATGTTGTCACCTTTCTTTAATCCCCCTATATACTCTATGTCATCTTCTTCATAACCTAATACTAAAACCCCGTCTGTGTTTGCCTTTATACCGACTATAGTTCCTAAGGGGTATATAAATTTCTTACTAGTCATTTCATCTTCTTTAAAAGTTTGTATAATTTGATTTTTATTATTTTTAGAAAAATTATAAATTCCTATCAACGTAATTATTGTGAACATCATTAAATAACCTTTTTTTGAGTTAATATTTAATTTTAATTTCATTTTATTATCTCCTAATTTTTATGATTATTTACTTATAATTCCTTTGTTCTAAAAATTTATTCATTGTATTTTGAAATAAAAAAATAGAAAATTTTTATAAAATAATTTGTATTTTATATTTTTATATGCAAAAAAAGTACTTATTTCTAAGTACTTTTTTTAGCTAATTGAATAATCTCACTTGCATGTTCTATTGTCTTTTCTGTTATATTACTTCCTGCAATCAATCTAGCTATCTCATCTCTTCTTTGCGAATCATCTAATTTTTTTATAGTAGTAAAAGTTCTATCATTAGCAGTATTTTTTTCAATACAGTAATGTGTATCTGCATTTGCAGCTATTTGTGGTAAATGTGTTATACAAACTATTTGCTTTTTCTTAGCTATATTCCCTAGCTTTTCTCCTACAATTTGTGCTGCTATTCCACTTATTCCTGTATCAATTTCATCAAAAACTAATGTATCAATTTGATCTATATCTGCAAGTATAGTTTTAAATGCTAACATAAATCTAGACATCTCTCCGCCTGATGCTACTTTATAAATAGGCTTTATATCTTCACCTAAATTGAATGATATCATAAATTCCACATCATCTTTTCCATTTTGAGTAAAATTATATTCTCCAAAATCAACTTTAAATACTACATTTTTCATGTTTAAACTTTTTAATTCTACAAGTAAAACTTCTTCTAAATTAGCAGCTACTTTTTTTCTAGCTTCAGTTAATTTGTCAGCCTTGTCCAAAAGAAGTCTTTCCAATTTTAATAGTTGAGATTTTAATTCTTCTACTTTCTCATCTCTATTTAATATTTCATCTAATCTATCTTGTATCTTATTTTTATATTTAAATATATCTTCTATTGTTTCTCCATATTTTCTTCTCAAACCATTTATTTCATCTACCCTAGACTCTATTTGTTCAAGTTCATATGGTTCAAAATCTATACTTTCTTTGTAATTTCTAATTTCTCTAGATATATCTTGAATTTCATACATTATTCTTTCTATATTTTCATTGTAATCATTTAGAATTTTATCATACTCAGAAATCGAACTTAGCTCTTTAGATGCAGCACCTATTAAATCAACTGCATTTACACTTCCTTCATATAAATTTTGATAGCTTAAATTTAAATTATTATAGATTTTTTCACTGTTTCTATATACTTCTCTTTGTTTTAGTAAATCCTCATACTCATCTTTATTTAAATTTGAAGATTCTATCTCATTTATTTGAAATTTTAATAAATCTATTTCTCTTTGAATTTGCATGTCATCTTTATTTTCAGTTAAAACATTTAATGAATGTTTAACCTTACTATATTCAGAATATATAGATTTATAATCTTTTATAGATTTATCTAATTTCGATTCTCCAAACAAATCTAAGAACTGTAAATGAGTTTCTTTATTAAACAAAGCTTGATTTTGATGTTGACCATGTATATCTATTAATGTAGCTGCCATTTCCTTTAAAATTGACATTTTTACAGTTCTACCATTTACCCTAGCCACACTTTTTCCATCACTATATATAAGTCTAGTTATAACTAATAAATTATCACTATCTATTTCTATTCCATTTTCATCTAAAATTTGTTTTAAATGTATATTTTCTGAATAAAATACAGCTTCTACTAAACCTTTATCAGTTCCTTTTCTTAAAAAAGATCTATCGTATTTTTCACCTAAACAAAGTCCTAAGGCATCTATTATTATAGATTTTCCAGAACCTGTTTCTCCTGTTAATATATTTAAATTCTTATCTATACTTAGCCTTAGCTCATCTACTAAAGCACAATTTTTCATATATAACTCAAGGATCAATTTAAATCCCCCTTTTTCATAGAGAAAATTTTTATTTTAAATTATGAGAAGATTCTACAACTTCTATTATTTTTTTGCTGTGTTCTTCACTATTAAACTCATATCCTTCATTAGTAGTTTTTAAGTGAATTAAATACTCTATATTACCTTCTGGCCCTTTTATTGGAGAAAAATCTAATCCTAAGATTTCAAAACCATTTTCAACTGCAAAATTTGAAACCATTTCAATTACTTCTATGTGTGTAGATTTTTCTCTAACCACTCCTTTTTTACCAACTTTTTCCCTTCCTGCTTCAAATTGAGGTTTTATTAATGCTACAACCTCCCCACCTGGAATAAGAAGTTCTTTTGCCTTTGGTAATACTAATCTTAATGATATAAATGATACATCTATAGACGCAAATTCAGCAAATTCTTTAGTATTTTCAATAGTTACATTTCTTATATTGGTTCTTTCCATACAAACTACTCTTTCGTCTTGTCTTAACTTCCAAGCAAGTTGTCCATATCCTACATCTATAGAAAATACTTTTTTAGCACCATTTTGAAGCATACAGTCTGTAAATCCACCAGTTGAAGAACCAATATCCATACACACTTTTTTATCTAAACTTAAATCAAAATTTTTCATAGCTTTTTCAAGCTTTAATCCACCTCTACTTACATATGGAATTGGATTTCCTTTTACTTCTATTTTAGATTCTTCTTTAACTTCTGATCCTGCTTTGTCACATCTTTGATTATCCACAAATACAAGACCTGCCATTATTGCTTTTTTAGCCCTTTCTCTACTTTCAAAATGACCTTGTTCTACTAATAATATATCTATTCTCTTTTTCATAAAACTACCTTTCTGGTTTATAAACTTTTTATTTTATCAGCTATACAGTTTGGTGATAAACCTATGCTATCGTAAATTTCATTAGGGCTACCATGTGGTATAAATGTTTCTGGAAGTCCTATATTTGTTACTTTTACATCATAACCATTATCAATAATAAATTGATTTATTCTACTTCCAAATCCTCCAGTTATTATATTATCTTCTATAGTAACTATATTTTTATATTCTTTTACTAACTTGTGTAACAATGTTTCATCTATTGGCTTTAAAAATCTAGCATTAACTATTGTAGGTTTTATATCCTCGTTAAGCAATATTTCGCTAGCCTCTAATGCATGTTTAACCATGTTTCCTATTGCTAATATAACTGTATCTTTTCCTTCTTCTAGTACTTCATATTGGCCAATATTTATATTTTCATAACTACCTTTATTTAAATAATAACTATTTCCTCTTGGATATCTTATAGCTACTGGTGCATTAATATCTAATGATAAATCCATCATAAGTTCTAACTCTCTAGTATCCTTAGGTGCCATTACTGTTATATTCGGCACAGAATTTAAATAACTTAAGTCAAACATTCCATGATGAGTTTCTCCATCATTACCAACTATACCAGCTCTATCTATAAGTAACGTTACTGGTTTATTAGTTATACAAATATCGTGTATTACTTGATCATATGCTCTTTGTAAAAATGATGAATACACTGCAAAATATGGTTTCAATCCATTTTTAGCTAATCCCGCAGAAAAAGTTGCTGCATGTTGTTCTGCAATTCCTACATCATAATATCTATTTGGGTATACTTTTTCAAATAAATTTAATCCTGTTCCTGATGGCATCGCTGCTGTTATTGCTACAATATTCTCATTTTTCTTTGCCATATCTATTAATTTTTCGCCTACTGCACAAGATATAGATTTGTTACTTGAAGGCAATACCCCTGTTCTTATATCAAATTTTGAAACTCCATGATACTTATCAGGTTTTTCTTCTGCAAACTTATATCCTTTACCTTTTTTAGTTATTACATGAAGTAATACTGGCCCTTTTTTGTTTTTAGCTTTTATTAATATATCTATCAATTCTTTTGTATTATGTCCATCTATAGGTCCATAGTACTTTATCCCTAGAGAATCAAATAAAGCACATTCTTGTGGTATAAATTTGCCTATTATACTATCCTTAACTTTGTTAGCTGTTTTAGATATTGCATTTCCTGTTGAAGTAATGCTTAATAGTTTTTCTACTTCATCTTTAACTTTATTTACAGTAGAATTACTTATAATACTTGATAAGTGTCTTGACATACCTCCAACATTTTTATCTATAGACATTTCATTGTCATTTAATATTACTATCATATTTTTTTTAACATAACCTAAATGATTTAAAGCCTCAAGAGCCATTCCTCCTGTTATTGAACCATCACCTATTACTGATATAACACTGTAATCTTCATTTTTTATATCTCTAGCGCAAGCAATTCCTGTTGCAACAGAAATAGAAGTACTACTATGTCCTGTATCAAATATATCATGAGGACTTTCATTCTCCTTTGGAAATCCACTTAACCCATTAAATTGTCTTAATGATGTAAAATCATTTTTTCTTCCAGTAACTATTTTATGTACATAAGATTGATGACCTACATCCCATACTATTTTATCTTCTGGGCTATCAAACACTTTGTGTAGTGCTAAAGTTAATTCTACGACACCCAAATTAGAAGCTAAGTGACCTCCCGTATTAGAAACAGATTTCACTAAAAATTTTCGTATATCTTTTGCTAGCAAATCCATTTCTTCTACACTCATAGCCTTTATGTCTTTTGGAGAGTTTACTTTATTTAAATATTTATACATAATCATCCTCACCTTTTACTATATTAAATTTCGCTTAACGTCTTCATTTATTTTACCAGTATTTAACCTGAATTTATTTTTACTCTAAATATACAAATTAATACAATAAATCAAAATATTAAAAAGGTCTTCCATCGAAGACCTAAAATATTGACATAGTTTCCATGTATTTTCAAAATAAATATATTTTAAGTATTATCTAAAATATATCCATTTTATAACTTTTTTATAAAACATAAAAAATTATATCATATAATATTGCTTTTTTCAATTTATACCAAAACTAAAGCTGTTATTATACCTAGTAAAGCACCTAGTATTACTTCCTTTGGTGTATGCCCTATTAACTCTTTTAATCTATTTTGTTCTATATGTTTTCCTTTATGAAAATCATCTAACATTTGATTTAATATAGCAGCTTGTTTTCCAACTGCCCTTCTTACTCCAGATGCATCATACATTATTATTAATGCAAATACTGCTGCTATTGCAAAATTAGATGAATCAAATCCTTTTTCTGCTCCTATAACTGTAGCTAAACTAGTAACAAATGAACTATGTGAACTTGGCATTCCTCCTGAAATAACTATTCTTGAGATATCTACTCTTTTTTGTTTTCCTGTAAATATCTTAATAAATTGCGCTAAAAAACAAGCAAATATGCTTATTCCTAATACTTTGTTGCTAAAAATCTCCGAAAAAAAGTTCATTTTTCCTCCTTAGTATTCTCTAGCTATTATATAATCAGCTAATCCATCTAATAACTCTGTTTCCTCTGATAATTTACTAATGCTCAACTTAGCTTCATCTATTAAACTTCTTGCGATCTCTTTTGATTTATCTAATCCTAATAACGATGGGTATGTTGATTTATGATTTTCTATATCACTTCCAACTTTTTTACCTAATTTAGCTTCATCTCCTACAATATCTAATATATCGTCTACTATTTGGAATGATAACCCTATATTTTTTGCATATTTTGTTATCTCTTCAAGTTGTTCATCATTAGCTCCACCAATGATAGCACCAGCTCTCATACATCCTATTATAATAGCTGCTGTCTTATTTAAATGTATAAAATCTAATTTATCTTTAGAAATTTGTACGTTTTCACTTTGAACATCTACAACTTGACCACCTATCATACCATATATCCCTGATGACTTTGCAATTTCATTTATTGCACATAAGTATTTATTAGAGTCTTCTTTATTTATAGAATTAGAAAGCATCACTTCAAATGCATAATTTAAAAGTGCATCTCCAGCTAATATAGCCATAGATTCTCCATATACCTTATGATTAGTAGGTCTTCCTCTTCTTAAATCATCATTATCAAGAGCAGGTAAATCATCATGAATCAATGAATACGTATGTATCATCTCAATCGCAACTGCAAATGCAATAACATCTTCTTCATTTCCTCCAACTACTTTACACGCTTCTAAAGTTAATATTGGTCTTAATCTTTTTCCACCAGCTTCTAAACTATAATTCATAGCTTCCATTATAGTTTTTTGATAACCTTCTTCTTTTGGCATATACTTTTTTAGTAAATCTTCTATATAATTAGCTCTTTCTTTTAAGGCTTGTTTAAAGTCCACGTTTATTCCTCCCTTAAATACAAATCTTCTTCTATACCCAGCTTATTAAATTTACTTATTTTTAATTGGGCATCTTCTAAAAGTTTATTACAATGCTTATAAAGACAAATACCTTCCTCATACAAACTTAAAGATTCATCTAGGCTAGCATTTTTAGATTCTAATTTTTCCAATATATTTTCTAATTTTTTATAGGCTTGTTCATATGTTAAATTCATACTTATACCTCTTTATTTTTTATTTTATTTACACTACATTCAATACTTCCATCCACTAAAATGACATCTATACTATCTTTAAATTTTACTTCTTTTATGCTATTTAGAACCTCCCTGTCTTTTTGAACTATACTATATCCTCTTTCCATAGTTGCTACTGGACTTAAATTGTGTAATATAGCTCTAGACTTACTAAGATTTTCTGTTTTTATATTTATATTATTTTCTACTTCAAAAATTATTTTATCATATATCTTATCTAATTGTATAATTTTATCTTTTATTATGTATGCTTCTAAGTAATTATTTATTTTATCAAAAACAGAACTTAACCTATGTTCATCAATATTTATTTGATTTTTTAAAGACCTAGTCATTCTATTTCTAATATTCTCAAGTTTAAATTTTAAGTCTTCTAAAGACGGTGTTGCTATTTCTGCTGCTGCTGACGGTGTAGGAGCTCTCATATCTGCTACAAAGTCACATATTGTAAAATCAGTTTCATGTCCAACTGCAGAAATTATAGGTATTTTAGAATCAAAAACAGCTCTAGCTACATTTTCTTCATTAAATGACCAAAGCTCTTCTATAGATCCTCCTCCTCTACCCACTATAATTGTATCTACAACACTAATTTCATTAAAAAATTTAATTCCCTCACATATATCACTTGATGACCTAATACCTTGTACAGTTACAGGATAAAGTTTTATTTTTACTTTTGGATATCTTCTTTTTATTACATTTATTATATCTCTTATAACTGCTCCTGTTTCTGAAGTAACAACTCCAATTTCTTTTGGTATCTTCGAAATAGATTTTTTATATTTTGAATCAAATAAACCTTCTTTATTTAATTTTTCTTTTAGTTTATTAAATTCTATATATAAATTTCCCATTCCTTCTACTTCTATAGAATTAATATATAACTGATATGCACCATCTCTTTCATATACAGATATATATCCATAAGCGATTACTTTTACACCATTATCTAATTTTAAATTTTTATCATAATTTTTTTTAAACATTACGCAGTTTAATTTTGAATGCTCATCCTTTAAGGATAGATAAACATTTCCACTACTATGAACCTTAAAATTAGAAATTTCTCCTTTTACTTTAAGGTTATATAATATTGGATCGTTGCTTAGAATTCTTTTTATATATGAATTTGCTTCACTTATTTCTAAAGCTCTTAATTTCATATTTTTTCTCCTAAAATCCAAACTAATCATTTACTTTCACTCAAATAATTAATTTTTTAATTTTGTTGTTTCAAAAAATTATTTAATCCTATTATAGCACAACCAACTGCATTGTCTGTTGAATATTCAGAACTGGTAAAGTGTGTATATATGTTATTCTTTTCTAACTGTTTACTTAATTTCTTAGCTATATATTTACTTGCAGATACTCCTCCTGCAAATACTACTTCATTTATATTATACTCCCAACATACATATGTAAGTGACTTATACATATTTTTTACAATAGAATCTAATACTACTTTTGATATGTATTCGTCAGTTTTAATTCCTATTAATTTTTCAGCTTGATTTTCCAACCCAGATAAATTCATATATCCTTCTTTTACTGATGTTTTTAATCCTTGTTCAATCTTTTCATTGCAACTAATAGCTTTTTCATCTAAATATATTCCAGCTGGAAATTTATAACCTAACTTAACTCCTATTCTGTCTATAAGTTGTCCAAAACTTATATCTTTACTACCTCCAACTATTTCTATATTATATCCATTATCTTTTTTATTTACTAATAGTATTTCAGTTGTTCCTCCAGACATATGTACAGATAAAAATCTATTTTTTTGGTTAAGCTTACTCGTAAAAAGACTCGCTTCTATATGATTTTCTTGATGACTCGTTTCATATAGTGGGCAATTTAGCATTGAATCAATTAGTTTTGTAAAATTATAACCTACTGTAAAAACCGGCATATAAGAATCTTTTGTTGGTCTTGGCTTTGTTGATACACACAACGCCTTTATATTATACATTTTCATTATATTATAAAGCTTATCTCCCAAAGTTCCTAAGTTATTAATATGCTGAAAAACAGCTTCACTTTGTCTTAATCCCTTGCTATTTTCCTTTACCTTTAACATTATTTTTTCGTTAAAAATAATACTTTTATCTAAAGATATAGCTGCTATAGAAGTCGTATAGCAGCTAGTATCTATTCCAAGTATTATATTATTGTCCGATTTCATTAACAACACTTCCTAAAATTCCATTTATAAACTTAGGAGATTTATCATCACAGTATATTTTTGCTAGTTCTACAGCTTCATTTATAGAAACTTTTTTAGGTATTTCTGGTAAGCACATCATTTCACATACACATAATCTTAATATAGATAAATCTACTTTTGGCATTCTTTGTATTGACCAGTTTTTAGAAAATTTATTTATAGATTCATCTATAACACCACTATTATCTTTTAATGCTCTACAAATCTTTATCATATATTCTCTGTCTATTATGTCTTCTATCTTTAAATTTTCTAATTCTAAATTAGGATTATTTGAATATTGTAATCTAAGTTCTTGGTATCTATTTACTATGTATTCAAAGTTATCATTTAAGAACGTATTTATATACCCTTCTAAGTTTTGAATATCTTCCTTGTTTATATTTGCTTGATATATTAACTTCATCATATATTCTCTTGTAGTTACCTTCTTTGCTTTATCGCTCTTCATTCGTTGTAATCCTCCTTCAATTTTTAGTATGCACGATTACGCAATAAAAAACCCTCTGATTTTCCAGAGGGTTTCTATTAACTTTTCTTAGCCTGCTTAGCTTCTTCTTTCTCAGCTTTTTCTTTTTTAAAGCTGATTCCTTGAACATGTATATTTACTTGAGAAACTTTTAATCCTGTCATCGTCTCAACAGTATTCTTTACATTTTCTTGTACTTTGAAAGCTATATCTGGTATAGATGTACCGTACTCTATCATAACCATTACGTCTAAGTTAACGTCCTCGTCTTCTACTTGAATTTTTATGCCATTATTTTTAAGTAATTTATCTGTAAATGTAGTTGTAGTTTCTACGCCATCAACTTCTAAAGCTGCAAGTCCTGCTATAGTAGCTATAACATCATTAGATATTTTCACTTGTCCAAAGTTATTATTTTCCATGATAAATACTTACCCCCTATTAAGGAACTTTTTTATAAATATAATAATACCAAATCCTTTAAAACTTTGCAAGAAAATAACCTCAGTTAAATTCTGAGGCTTTTGTTTTAATCGATTAATATATTATATATATTATCCAAACTTGAAAAATTTATCCTATTTAAAGTTAATTTTTTAAATTAATTTTTATTTTTTATTATTATTAACAAGTTTTATATTTTCATATTTTACATTAGCTTGCTGAGCTACTAAATCAAATATTTTTGCCGCTTCTTTTTTCTCTAATTTTTCCTCATCAACTACTACATTTACACTATTATCACTTATATAAACCAATGCATTTTCAAATCCCTTTGTACTTAATAAGTTTTCTATCTGAAGCTCAGTTTCTTGGTCTCTAACTAACTTTAATTTCATCTCAGAAGCTTCTTTTCTTGACTCTTCTGATGTTGATGGATTATTTATCATTTCATTTAAATCCTGTGATAATTCATTTCTCTGTTTTTCTCTAGTCATTTTCATATCTAATATATATGATGCTTTTTTCATATTTTCCTGTGAAGTCATTTGTTTTTCTATTTCTTTACTTGTTTCTGTTACTTTTTCATCTACTTTATTAGCTTTGCTATCTACTATTCCTACTTCTTTGTCTTTTTTATCATTTGATTTATCTGAATTTTTTTCCAATTGTGCTTGCTCATATGCTTTAAATTCCTGAGATACTCCTAATGCAGATTTTTTACTTAATTGATAATTTGCAACACCTAGAACTACTAGCATTGCTGATAATGTTATTACAACAAAACCTCTATTCTTATAATTAAATTTCAATTTTATCCCCCCGTTATATGTATTTATTTAGAATATATTTCAACCTGATGACCAGATATTTGAAGTGATGTTTGTACTGCACTATAAAGCGTTTCTTTTACTTGTGGATTACTTGCTCCACTTGACACTACTATTACTCCTTTAACTTTTGCTTCTGTCGTTTTTATTATTACTGGATTACTTGAATTAGAAGTTACCATAGTCTTATTATCACTTGATGTTGTAATAGTTCTTACCCCCCCTTGTGGATCTTTTTCCTCTGTCTTTTCTGTAGTTGAATTTGAGTTAAAAGCTGGTTGTATTTCTTCACTAGATTCAAAAGTAACCATTACATCTATATCTCCAGCTCCCTCAATTTGAGATAATATTTTTTTTAGTTTGCTTTCTACAATATTTCGCTCATCTTCTTTTGTTACTTGTTTTTCATTTTGCGTATTTGCTTCTTCTTTTTTTAGGCTCTTTTTATCTCCTCCAGGCAAAAAAGGTATTAGTACTAAAGATATTATACATATAGCCCCTAGAGATATTAGTGAGTAAATTTTCTTTTTATCTTTTTCGTTTAAGTTTTTAAACATTCTCCCAACCCCTATTAATCAATTTCTATGGTTTCAATTGAGACATCAAGTATTTTTACCAAATCATCTTTAAGGTCTTTTTTACTTAAATTTAGTTCGTGTTCAGTACTTTTTTGATTATTCTTATCTTTAAACACTTGTGTTGATTTTTCTTTTTTACTAGATTGTATGTCCTTTTCATTATGTTTATTACTATTATTTTTTTCTTTAATCTTTATATTGTTTATATCTGATCCACTAAAGTCTATATCTTCCAACTCATATCCATACTCTTCTAGCTTAAGTTTCAACACTTCTTTCAACCCATCTTCATATCCTTTTTCTAAACTATTTGTACCAGTTTTTTGCATTAAATTATTAGTACTCTCCACGTATTTTCTATTATAATCGCCCATTGATTTCAGTATCTTATCTTCTAAATTCATATCTTTTGAAAAAAAACTTATAATAGGTGTTATTACAATAAATACAAATATAAAATTAATAACTAAATTTATATAAGGCTTTATTTTTGAAGAAGGTAAAATCATATCCACTATATTTATTATAAATACACCAATCAAAATACTAATTATCCACGTTTTAATACTACTTAGCATATAACACCTCCTTAGCCTTGAGATACTACACTTATAGATGTTAATATTGCAACAGTTACAAAGAACATAATAGTTATAGCAATTACACAAGCAAGCATTATCATCATTAAATTTGCTACTTCATTTAAAAAACTTGATATATTTTCTTCTCCTATTGGTTCTACAACTATTGCTGATACTTTATAAACAACTACTACTGATAATATTTTTATAATTGGTAATAAGCAAATTCCAATTAACAATACAAGTCCTATTCCTCCAAATACATTTTTTATAAGTTGAGATGAGGATAATAATATATCTACAGAATCTGAAACAAATCCTCCTACAACTGGTATAAAATTTCCTATTGCAAATTTGGCAGTCTTTACACTAAACTTATCAAAACTAGTTACATATAATCCTTGTATAGATACAAGTCCTAAATAAACCGTAAACATTGCACCTATACAAACTACATTAAATTGTTTTATAAATGAAGCAAATTTCTTAAGTTTAATATTTTTTGATAAATTATTTATAATTAAAACTGCAAATGCAATAGTAATTGATACTAACATAAATTTCTTAAATACAATATTTATAAAAGTTACTCCACCTATAAATATCGGATTTAAAGCTGTTGATGTTATCGGAAATCCTATTACTACTAAAAGAGTTATAAGTATTGGCATAATAACTTGCATAAGTCCAACAGTATTATCTATGGTGTTATAGCAAATATTTAAAACATCCTTAAAACCTATTAACGTTAGTGACACCATTGTTATAAATATTATGTAAGTTGTTATCTCACTTATTGCTCCTGATGAAAATGAATTTTCCAAACTTCTAAGAATTGATGATAAAAGTGCTAAAACTAATATTATAGCAAAAACCCTAAGACTTGATTTTAATTCATCAAATGCCATTATTTTTATTCCATCCTTATTAAAAAGGTCTAATATATTTTTGTCCCCTTTAATAAGATCTTTAACAAAAGTTTTCAAATTTACATCTTTTACACCAGAACCATCTTTTATGTATTTCTCCATTTCATTTAAATCAATTTTATTTAGTTGATTATCTATATAACTATCTATACTGTTTTTAGTTTGTTTATACTCTTCATTGTCATTGTTAGCAAAACATATACTGCAACTTAATATTGTCAACATTATTATTAATATAATAATTGAAAGTATTTTTTTCATAAGTAATCATTCTCCTATGGAATTATATTTAATATTGTTTCTACAATAGATAAAAGTATAGGGAATGACATCGTCATTACTATTATTTTTCCACCAAACTCTAATTTAGAAGCTATATTATTTTCTCCACAATCTTTGCAAAGTTGTATTGCAAACTCCATTAAATATGCTATTCCTATCAGTTTTATTATTAATGATATATACATTGTAGGTATATTTGCTTTGCTAGCTAAATTTTGTATACTTTCTATTATGAAATTCAACTTAAATATAACTGATAATAATATTGTAATTCCTGTAATTATAGCTATAAAGTTTGCTATTTCTGGTCTCTCTTTTTTTATTACTAAGCAGAGTGTAGTCGAAATTATTGCAATCCCTATTAATTGCATTACCTCCAAGATATCTCCTCCTCTTTAGTAAAGCTGAAACATCGTTCTTACTGCATTGAATAAACCACTTATTTCATTCAAAACCATGCCTAAGACTATTATTACTCCCGCTAATGTAGTAAGAGATGCCCAATCTTTTCTATCTGTTTTTTCTAAAATCATATTTAATACTGATATTAATATTCCTACACCTGCAACTTTTAATATCAATGTTATATCCATACCCAACCTCCTAAATTAAAATAATTCCTATACCTATTCCTATAAAAGTGGTTAATTTTTTATATAATAATCCTTTTTTATTTATATCGTCTTTACTTTCATCAGTAAGCTTTTTAAGATTTTCTATGCTTAAATCTATCATTCTTTCCTGAGATAAAATATCACTTTTACCTAGAGTAAGTATAAGTTTTTTTACTTCATCAACCTCCTTATTTTGTAAATATGTTTCTTTAGTTAAAATATCTATATTGTCTTTTACTATTTCATCTAAAATTTTACTTGAATTTTTATGTAAATCTAATGACATACTTTTAAAAAATATTGATAAAGAATACTCTTTTCTCTGACCTACTCTTTCAAAAATTTCCTCTAATGTATATAATCCAAAAGACAAGTCCATCCTTATTATCTCTAATATTCTTATGAGATCATTGAGTTGTTTATGTCTTTTTGTATAAGCTTTATATAAATAATCACCTATTAGATAACTGCATCCCACTAAAACTCCTATAAGTATTATTTTAAGTTGCAAAATACCATCTCTTTTCTTCTAAGTCATAAACTTTATCTATAGTTCCTGGTCCTTCTTTTGCTGATAATAATATTACTTTTTGAAATAATTCTTTGTCTAATAGGTTACTTAGTTCTTTTCTTGACTTTATATCTTCTATAGAATCACCATGCACTGTAGTTATCAAACCTACACCGCCATTTAGAGCCGTGTAAAGCGCCTTAATTTCACTTTCATTGCCTATTTCATCTGTTACTATTACATTAGGTGACATAGACCTTAGAAGCATCATAATTCCGACATCCTTAGGGCAAGTTTCTATTATATCTGTTCTTATACCTATATTCATTTGAGGTATACCTAAATAAGATCCTGCTATCTCATTACGTTCATCTATAAGTGCAACTTTCATTCCCCTAAACCCTAATCTTTCATTTCCATTACTTAAATTTCTTACTATATCTCTAATTAAAGTTGTCTTTCCACATTGAGGTGGAGATATTATCAATGTATTATTAATTTGATTATCATTTTTTATAATATGATTTATGATTTTATCTGAAGCTCCTATTATTTCTCTAGAAACTCTTATATTTAAGGATGATATATGTTTTATATTTTTAACTTGTCCATCTTCTACTATTGCTTTTCCTACCAATCCAACTCTATGACCACCTCTTAGAGTTATAAATCCTTTTTTAATATCATCCATAAATGAATGAATTGAGTATTTGCAAATTATCTGAAATGTTTGTTCTATATCATCTCTAGTTACTATGTAAGGATTATCCATTTTTAAATTAAGATTCTTTGTTCTTTCATCATAGAAGTAATCCTTATTATTGGCATTTAATATTAGTGGTTTTTGAGTTCTTAGTCTTATTTCTTCTATACTTATGTTTTTATATATAATATGCTTTATTTTTTCTCTTAGGTTTATAGAAAGTGAATTTATTATTTCATCTGAAAGTTTATTCATGTCTTGTCCTCCTCTCTTGTTTGTATAATTATATTAAAACTTCTTAAATAATATTACAAAAAAGAGACAGCCTCAAAATTTTAAATTTTGAGGCTGTCTCTTTTTAGCTATATATAAATTATTTTTCTTCTTTATTTTGTTCTTCTATTTTTTTCACAACTTCTTTTATATCCTCAACTACATTACCTTGAGCAAATTTGATACCCTGATTTATTGCATTTTTTATAGCTTTAGCATTAGAGCTTCCATGAGCCTTTATAACTCCTCCATCTACACCTAGAAGAGGCGCTCCTCCGTACTCTGCGTAATCCATAAAACTTTTTAACTTTTGTAAATCACTTTTTATAAGCATTGCGCCCATTTTACCTTTTGTACTAGATAAGATAGTTTCTTTTATTAATTTCATGACAGACATAGCTACACCTTCAACAGATTTTAATAATATATTTCCTGTAAATCCATCACAAACAATTATATCCGTACATGCATTTATAGCATCTCTAGCTTCAACATTTCCTATAAAGTTTAAATCTAGCTTTTTTAGTTCTTCATAAGACTTTTTAACTAAATCATTTCCTTTTCCTTCTTCGATTCCTACGTTAGCCAATGCTAATCTTGGATTTTCAATTCCTAAAACTTTTTTTGAATAAATATTACTCATTGCTGCGAATTCAACTAAATTTCTAGGTTTACAATCTGCATTTGCTCCTCCATCAGCTATTAATGTCATCCCATGCTTTGCATTAGGCATAGCTGGGCATAAGCATGGTCTATCGATTCCTTTTATTCTACCTACTACAAACAATCCTCCTGCTAGTAGTGCCCCTGTATTCCCTGCTGAAACTACAGCATCTGCTTTTCCTTCTTTCACTAATCTAAGTGCTATAACCATAGATGCATCCTTTTTACTTCTAATTGCTTTTACTGGCTTGTCTTCATTTTCTATAACTTCCGTCGTATGAATAATTTCTAACTTACTTCTATCAAATTCATAATTAGAAAATTCCTTTTCTAATAACTCTTTATCTCCTGTTACTATTAAATCCACATTATACTCTTTAATTGCATCAACTACACCCTCTACATTTGATTTAGGTGCATTATCTCCACCCATTCCATCTATAACAATTTTCATATTTTAACCTCCTACTCTATTTCTTCGAAAATAAATTCACCTATATATATATTCTCTTGAGCCCTATTATTGATAACTACTTTAACATAATATTTCTTATCTTCTTTTTTATAAATTTCAGCTTTTGCTATAAGTCTATCTTTTTGTTCAATTAATTTTAAACACTTTCCATTTACTTCTCTCATTATTACCTTAGGTGCATCTATTATTGCCATAGCCAATGAATTAGCTAAGGAAAAAACATATGTATCTCTTAAAGTATTTGTTTTTGAGTAAATCATATCCTCAGAAATTTCTAACATCGATATGCCTAATTGTCCAACACATAAATCTATAATTTCTCCAGTAATTTCTTTCATTCCTAGAGTTTTTACCTTTGAGCTTTGTGTCTCTGCTATAGATTTTACTCTTTCTCTTAGTTCAGGTATATTTAAACTCATTCTATCTAACCTAATAGTTTGAATACTAACTTCAAATAAATTAGCTAATTCTTCATCTGTATAAAAAGGGTCTTCATTTAAAATATCAACAAGTTCTTTTTGTCTTTGATCCTTGCTTTTCTTTTTCATATTACCTCCAAAATTATATGTACAGTTAACACCTGCTACTAATTGCAGTGTATAATACTGTACATATTTTTTCAATACTTATTAATATTTTAATTATTTATAAATTTAATATAAAAAAAACATGTAGAATATTCTACATGTTTTTTTTAGAAATTATTATTCAGAAACAACTTCTTTACCTTTATAATATCCACAATCTGGACATATTCTATGTGGTAATTTTGGCTCATGACATTGTGGACAACTTACAAATCCAGTTGCTGTCATTTGTGAGTTAGCCGCTCTTCTCATTTTAGTTTTTGATTTAGATGTCTTACGCTTTGGTACTGCCATTTACGCCACCTCCTTAGTCATTTTTAAACAAATCTTTTAATTTAGCAAAACGGGGATCTATAAGCTCCTCGTCGTTCGCGGTTTCATTGCAAGAACATTCTTCTTTATTTAAGTTTGCTCCGCATTTGTGACAAAGTCCTTTACAATCTTCACTACAAAGACTCGCAATAGGCATATTGAAGTCTAAAGTTTGTTCTATTATATCAATAAGATTTACTTCATCTGAATGATATATAAAAGCATCATAGTCTTCAAAACTATCTTCGTCATAATCTTCTTTAACTAAAAATCCTTGTATAGAATACTCTATTGGCACTTCTACATCATCTAAACATCTTGAACAAGTATCAAGAATAGTAAAATCAACATCTACGTCTAAATATAAACCTTTATTCGTATTAGAAATCTTACCTTTTAAATTTAGGGGTGAAGTTAATTTGTAATTGTTATCACAATAATTAATAGTATCAACTTTTTGAGAAAAATTCAAGTCTAATTTGTCAGTTTCTCTTTTATTTAATCTATCTAGACTAATTTTCATTCATTTCACCTCAATATGTTGCCAAATTTATTATACAAATCTCGCATTTGTTTGTCAAGTATTTTTACTTGATAGATAAATTTGTAAAAACTTTATATTGTAAAAAATATCAACTAAAATTTAAGGTAGGTGTTAACCTACCTTAAGTATATTATATCCTTTTATAATTATTTTACTAAAGATAAAGTATCTCTAGCTATCATTAATTCTTCATTAGTTGGTATTAATAATACCTTTACTTTAGAATCTTCTGTAGATATAACTCTTTCTTTTCCTCTAACTTTGTTAGCTTCTCTGTCTAATTTCATTCCTAAGAATTCCATATCAGAAGCTATAGATGCTCTCATGTCTATACCATTTTCACCAACACCAGCAGTGAATACAACAACATCTACTCCGTTCATTTCTGCAGCATAAGAACCTATATATTTCTTAACTTTTTTAACATAAGCTTCTAAAGCTACTTGAGCTTTTTCATCTCCATTTTTAGCTGCATCTTCTATATCTCTGAAGTCACTTGATATTCCTGTCATTCCGTATACTCCAGATTGTTTGTTCATTAAGTTACTTAATCCATCAGCATCTAAGCCTTCTTTTTGCATTAAGAATGGTAATATAGCAGCGTCTATATCTCCACATCTAGTTCCCATTATTAAACCTTCTAATGGAGTGAATCCCATAGAAGTATCTACACATTTACCACCATCAACAGCAGCTAAAGAAGCTCCGTTACCTAAGTGACAAGTTATTATTTTTAAATCTTTTATGTCTTTTCCTAACATTTCTGCTGCTCTTTGAGATACATATTTATGAGAAGTTCCGTGGAATCCGTATCTTCTTACACCGTATTTAGTGTATAACTCATGTGGTAAACCATATAAGTAAGATGATTTAGGCATTGTTTGATGGAATGCAGTATCAAATACTGCTACCATTGGTACTCCTGGAAGTATAGCTTTACAAGCATCTATTCCCATTATATTAGCTGGGTTATGAAGAGGAGCTAATTCTATACATTCTTCTAATGCTTTTTCAACTTCTTCAGTTATAACTACTGATTTCGCGAATTTTTCACCTGCATGAACAACTCTATGTCCTACAGCTTCTATTTCTTTCATGTCTTTAACTCCACCGAATTCTGGGTGAAGTACAGCATCTAATACTAATTTTATAGCATCTTGATGGTTATTCATTGGTTGCTCTATTACAAGTTTGCCTTCTACACCATCTTTTTCTTGCTTAAGTATTGATCCTTCTATTCCTATTCTTTCAACTAATCCTATACATAATACTTCTTCATTTGACATATCTATTAATTGATATTTTAATGAAGAACTACCACAGTTTAATACTAATATTTTCATTAGTGTACCTCCTTAAAAATTTTATCAATAATTATGTAATTAGTCTATTTAGACTTTACTTTTAAAGTTTTTTCAAAATTGTATACATTAAACAATTTATTTAACATAAATAATATACCATCTTTTAATTTAAAAGTACATACTCTATTTTTAGACCCAAATAATAAACTTATATTTAAGTTTATACTTTTTATACTTATAGTATTATAACATAGATTATTTTTATCTATTTGTTATAATATTATAATATAAATATTGTTTTTGTAAAACAACTTTATTTATATTAATTTTAGTTATTAAAATTTTTCATACTATTAAAATACGTACCATGAAGTAATTCTATATATATTATATATTTCCTTTATTTGAGAATTTTATTAATATTATTATATATAAATTATAAATTTCATGGTATCTATTTAGTTATATAATAAAAGGAGAATACTTATGAATATTTTAGGACTTGTAGTTGAATATAACCCTTTTCATAATGGTCATTTATATCACTTAGAAACATCTAAAAAAATATCTAATGCTACTCATACCGTAGCAATTATGAGCGGGAATTTCTTACAAAGAGGAGAACCTGCCTTAATTGACAAATATAGTCGTGCAAAAGCTGCTGTTTTAAATGGTGTAGATTTAGTTATTGAACTACCTACAATGTTTGCATCCCAAAGCGCTGAAATATTCGCTCATGGTGCCATAGCTACTCTTAATTCACTAAATTGTATAAGTTCTATTTGTTTTGGTAGTGAATACGGAAATATTGATGTACTTTCAATAATTTCAAAAATTCTTGTTAATGAACCAAGTGAATTTAAAGTTCTTTTAAAAAAATATTTAGATGAAGGGATGCTATTTCCAACAGCTAGAAGTCTCGCATTATTTGAATATATTAACAAAAATAAACTAATAAATATATCTAAAGAAAGTTTAACAGATATCTTAAATTCATCTAACAATATTTTAGGTATAGAATATATAAAAAGTTTATTAAAATTAAAAAGTACTATAAAGCCTTATACTATTACAAGAATTAAATCTGAATATAACAGTGAATCTATAACTAGCAATATTTGTTCTGCTACTGCTATAAGAAAAACGTTAAAAGACTGCTGTGATATTTCTTTTACAAAGTCTGTAGTTCCAAAAGATACATATAAAGTTTTAAATGATAAAATTAACAATCAATTTTATCCTGTTTTTGATGAAATGTTTTTTGATACATTATCTTCAATAATAATTAGAGATATAAATCATTTAAATAATTACTTTGAAGTAAATGAAGGTATCGAAAATAAAATATATAATAATATTTTCAAATCTAATTCTTTAAATGAACTTCAACTTGCAATTAAATCTAAAAGATATACATTGACTAAAATCAAAAGAACTCTTAATAATATTTTATTAGGAATCACCAAGGATGATATGAACTTAGTTAAAAATATAGATTGTTTACCATATGTCAGGGTTTTAGCTTTTAATGATAAAGGACGTGAAATTTTAAAATCTATAAAAAATAATTCAGAAATAAATATTATTAATAAATTTTCAAATATTTCATTTTCTATGAATGATGAAGTATTTAAAACTTTAATAAATTATGATATAAAAGCTAGCAATATGTATAATTTTATATATTATAAAAATAATAAAAATCTTTTAAAAGGTCCAATGGATTTTTATACTACTCCTATTTATGTAAAAAAAGAGTATTAAATCTAAATCAAAATTATTTATTTTTCATATATTTTTAAATTAATTAATATAATATCTTATATTATTATGATTCTAGGTGATATTATGAAAAAAAATAAATTATTCATGTTCTTTTTTCCAGTATTTATAGTTATGTTTTTAATTTTAGGTATAATTTTATTTCCCAACGAATCCATAATATCTGCTAAAGAAGGAATTAGTATCTGGACATCCGTACTTATCCCTTCCCTTCTTCCTTTTATAATAGGTGCTAACTTAATTGTTGATTTAAAAATTGCAGATATTATAGGGTTCATAATTAACCCAATAACTAAATTTATTTTCAATGTATCTGGAAAAGGAGCTCTTGTTTTTGTTATTTCAACAGTATCTGGCTATCCTGTTGGATCAAAATTAGCTTCCGAATTACGTATTAACAAACAAATTTCTTTAAACGAAGCTCAAAGATTAGTTGCATTTTGTTCTACATCTGGTCCATTGTTTATAATTGGCTCTGTTGCAACTGGCATGTTTCAAAATCCATCGCTAGGATATTTAATGATTATTTGTCATTATTTAGGTTCAATAACTGTCGGCTTATTATTTAGAAACTATGGTAAAGAATCATTGCCAAAACCAAAGTATGATGTGAAAACAAATATAAGAAATGTCATTGACACTAGATACTCTAATGGTAATGGTTTTTTTGTATCATTTGGAAATGCTGTTTTTAGTGGAGTAAATACACTACTTTTAATTGGAGGCTTTGTTATAGTATTTTCTGTGATATTTAAAATTTTATCTTTATTCAAAATAATTCCTATACTATCTACTATTTTATATATACCATTATCATTTTTAGGAATTACTAAGGAGCTTTGCCAAGCTTTTATAAGTGGTCTTTTTGAAATGACTATCGGTTGTAATAATATATCATCTGTATCATCTCCTGAGGTGATTAAAGCCACTTTAGCAAGCTTTCTTATTGGGTTTAGTGGTTTATCCATATTAGCTCAATGTTGTAATTTTATAGCAAAGACAGATATAAATACAAACTTGTACATTTTAAGTAAATTCTTACACGGTATATTTGCTGCTATATTTACATTTTTAGCTTATCCATTATCTAAATCCACAGCTTTAGTTTCTAATTTCAATAATGTTTATGACACTCTTTATAATAACTCACTTTGGATTTACTACATAAATAACTATCAAGTTATTTTACCTTTTGTTGTTTTATTTTACTTAATATCATCATTGTATATACTTAATAAATCAAGTAATCCTTATTGTAAAAATACATAATAAAAATCTTTTAAACATAAAAGAGGCTGTCTCAAAAAAACATAATTTTTTGAAACAACCTCTTTATTGCATATTTATCTATCTGGATTTAATTGTGCTCTATCTCTAGAAACTTCATCTAATATTCCTTTCAAGTTATGCTCTACACTTAAAAGAACATCTTCTGCATAATCAATAGATCCTAATCTTATTTCTGTTGCTATTCTTTCTGCTCTTTCAACTATTTCTTTTGCCTTCTCTTCTGCCTTAATAACAGGTTCACTAGCTTCTACATAGGCTTTCACTACTTCTTCTGAATTTTGTTTAAGAGCTTCTACATCTTTGCTATATTCTTCATGTATTCTTTTGGCTTCTTTCTTTGCTTGTTCTATTAATTCAGCAGCTTCTTGTTTAGCCGAATTAATAATTTTATGTCTTTCTTTATTTATCCAAACAGCTTGAGTGACTTCTTCTGGAATTAATGCTTTTATATCATTAATTATGCTAAGTACTTCTTCCTTATCTACTCCACATTTATGTGAAAAAGGAATAGTAGATGCATTAGTTATAATGCTCTCTAATTCATCAAATAACTCCATCATTTCTAAGTCTACCTTCATCTTTTACTTCCCCCTATTAGTTTTTCTTTTTAATTCTTCTAAAACTTCTTTTGGCACTAAATTTTTTATATCTGCATCAAAAGCTAATACTTCTTTTATTAAAGATGAACTTATAAAAGAGTATTTAGTAGTAGTAGGTAAAATTACAGTTTCTATATTAGGATTTAATTCCTTATTCATGTGAGCCATCTGAAGCTCATACTCAACATCAGCTCCACTTCTTACCCCTCTAACCAAGGTATCTATACCGTTTTCTTCGCAGTAATCCACTAATAATCCATTAAAACTCACAACTTTAACATTATCTAAATGAACAGTACAAGATTTTATAAGATTAACTCTTTCTTCAAATGTAAAAAGTCCTTTTTTATTAGGGTTAAAAAGGACACCAATTTGCAATTCATCAAAAATTCTTGCTGAACGACAAATTATATCCAAATGTCCATTTGTAATAGGATCAAAACTACCTGCAAACATGGCTTTTTTCATTTTCTTAATCATTTTATTTATGCCTCCATCTTATAAAACGTTAATGTAGTATTTCCGTATTTCTTATCTCTACTTTTTTCTAGTCTGCCTATATTTTCTGGAAATTCATCATTTGAATCATGCTCTACAACTATTATACCTTCTTCATTTAATAAATTTGATTTATCAATATTTTCAAGGGCTTGTACAAACATATTCTTATAATATGGAGGATCCATAAATATAACATCAAATTTTTCATTTTGTATTGTTAGCTTATTAATTGCATCTTTAAAGTCTGAATTTATAACTATACTTTCTCTTTCAGCCCTTGCTTTTCTTATATTTGATTTTATTATACTAATGCTTTCTTTACTAACATCTACAAAAACACATTTTTGAGCTCCTCTAGATATGCACTCAATTCCTAGTGAGCCTGTTCCAGCAAATAAATCTAGTATATTACTATCCATTATGTATGAATTTATTATATTAAACAACGACTCTTTTACTCTATCCGTTGTCGGTCTTACATCCTCATTTTTTGGAGTATCTAATTTTAACCCTCTTACTCTTCCTGAAATAACTCTCAATGTCATATCTCCTCTCAGTATATTTTAGCATAAATTTAATTTAATTTAATGAAATTTCTTTAACTGCATACTCAAACTTATCGAAAATTTCCCTTTTTAATAAGTTATTCTCAAAACTATATAGCCCATGGTCTTCTCCAATAATATATCGAGCTTCTTGTTGAGCTATTTTTAATATTTTCATATGTTTAAATATATTTGCAACTTTAAGTTCTGGCAGTCCATGTTGTCTTGTTCCAAAAAATTCTCCTGGACCTCTTATTTCTAAATCTTTCTCTGATATTTTAAATCCATCATTTGTTTGTTCCATTATAGACATTCTTTGTCTACAAACATCTGATTTAGATGCATATATTAAAATACAATAAGATTTGTGAATACCTCTTCCAACACGACCTCTAAGCTGATGTAATTGTGCAAGTCCAAATCTTTCTGCATTTTCAATAATCATCAATGTTGCATTTGGCACATTTACACCAACCTCTATAACTGTTGTAGAAACTAATATATCTATCTCTTTATTTTTAAAACTCTTCATTATATTTTCTTTTTCTTTTGATTTCATTTTTCCATGAAGAAGACCCACTCTAAGGTCACTAAAAAATTCTAGTTTTAATTCCTCTACCAATTCAACTGCAGCTTTAGCCTCTATAGCTTCACTTTCTTCAACTAATGGACATACTATATAAACTTGTCTTCCTTTTTCAACTTCTCGTCTTACTAAATTATTGTAAGCTCTGTCTCTTTTTCCTTTATCAACTGCAATGGTTTCTATAGGTTGTCTACCTGGAGGAAGCTCATCTATTATAGATATATCCAAATCTCCATAAAGTATTAATGCTAGGGTTCTTGGTATAGGTGTCGCTGTCATTACTAATATATCTGGGTTTTGTCCCTTTTCAGAAAGTTTACTTCTTTGCCTTACACCAAAACGGTGTTGTTCATCAGTAATTACTAATCCCAACTTGCTAAATTCAACTTTATCTTCAATCAAAGCATGTGTTCCAATTAAAATATCAACCTCTTTATTTTTTACTTTTTCTAAAACATTTTCTTTTTGCTTTTTTGTTAAACTTCCCACTAAAAGTTCTACATTCATATCAAATCCCTTAAGAGTTTCTGTAAGTGAAACATAATGCTGCTCTGCTAGAATTTCAGTAGGTGCCATCAAAGCCCCTTGATAACCATTTAAAACACAATTAGCTAAAGATAATAATGCCACCACCGTTTTACCGCTTCCTACATCTCCTTGAACTAATCTATTCATAACTTTAATAGAGCTCATATCTTCAATAATTTCATTCAATGCTCTATTTTGTGCACCTGTTAATTTGAAAGGTAATGAATTAATTATATCAGTTAATATTTTATGTCTTTCAAATTTTATTCCTTTAGACTCTGTATTTCCATTTTTAAACATAAATAATCCGAGTTGTAAAATTAAAAACTCTTCAAATACAATTCTATATAGTGCAATTTTTAATGATTCTTTACTACTTGGAGAATGAATGTTTCTTATAGCATAATCAATACTACATAATTTATATTTTTCAATTATTCTTTTAGGCATATACTCTTTTATTTTCAAATTTTCATCAGACAATACCATTTTTATCATACTAATAAGTTCCTTATTAGTAACTCCAAATGTAAGAGGATAAATAGGCATTATCTTACAAGTATTTTTAGGAGCATTGCTAAGATGTTCTACTTCACAAGATGTTATCTCTATATTTTTAAATTCTTTTTTTACTTTTCCAAATACTAATATAGTATCTCCTGATTTAAATGTATTTTTTACATAATCTTGATTAAAAAATACTAATTTAGCAAATCCAGTTTCATCTTTTACATCAACTTTAGTCAATGTCATACCTTTTTTAGGATTATAAGTAGTAACTCCTATTACTATAGCTTTTATAGTTGCCTTATCTTCATTTTCTAACTGTGCTATTTTCTTTAAATTATTTCTATCTTCATATTGTCTTGGAAAATAGAAAACTAAATCCTTCAAGGTGAATATTCCCAATTTATTTAGTTTATATGCTTTTTTAGGACCTACTCCTTTTACATATTGTATATCTTTCATTAAATCACTCATCGTAATCACCTATTACATAAAAATCCTGTATAATTAACTAAAATAAGTAGCAAAATTATACAGGATTTTTCTAATAATTATTCAACTGAAATTAAGTAATAATAAAGAGGTTGACCTCCATAATATAACTCTACGTCTATATCTTCAAACTTCTCTTCTAATGCATCACGAAGTTCGTTTGCTTGTTCTTCGCTTACATCTTCTCCGTAAAATAAAGTTATTATTGCAGTATCTTCATCTACTATTTTTTCTATAAGATTTGTAGTTATTTCATCTACTTTATCTCCAGCAGATAATAATTTTCCTTCTGCTATACCTATTATATTACCTTCTTTAACTTCAATATCATTCATTACAGTATCTCTTACAGCATATGTTACTTGACCTGACTTAACTAACTGTAAAGAGCTCATCATGGCTTCTGTATTTTCTTCTACACTTAAATCTCCGTTAAAGTTTACTAATGCCGAGAATCCTTGAGGAGTATTTTTTGTAGGTATAACTATTATATTCTTTTCACTTAATTCTTTAGCTTGATTAGCAGCCATTATTATATTTCCGTTATTTGGGAATATAAATATATTTCTAGCATTTATATTTTCTATTGATTTCATAAAATCTTCTGTACTTGGATTCATAGTTTGACCACCTTCTATTATATGATCAACTCCAAAGTCTTTAAATATATCAGCTAGTCCTTTTCCCATAGAAGTTGCTATAAAACCATACTCTTTTTCTTCTTGAGATACTACTACTTCTTCTGACTCTACAAGCGTATTTTCATGTTGTAATTTCATATTTTCTATTTTTATAGTTAATAATTGACCGTACTTTAATGCTTCTTGTAAAACAATACCTGGTTCGTTAGTATGAATATGAACTTTTATTACTCCTTCATCTCCAACTACAGCTAAGCTATCTCCATGAGGAATCATTATATCTCTTATTTGAGTATCTTCTATTTTGTCGCTTTCTAATATAAATTCCGTACAATAACAATATTTTATATCTTCAGTTGAAATATTAGATTTACCTATTTCAACATTTTGTACATTACTAGAGTTAGCATCTTTAGCTTTTATAGGATTTCCTTTTAAAGCCTTATACATACCTTCATATATAAGAACTAAACCTTTCCCTCCTGAATCAACAACCCCAGCTTCTTTTAAAGCCTTTAAAAGTTCTGGTGTTCTATCTAAAGATTTGTTCGCTTCTTTTATTAATTCTTCTAAAAATGTAATCATATCTTTTTCTGCTTTAGAAGCCTTTATACCAAACTCTGAACTTTCTCTTACTACTGTAAGTATAGTTCCTTCTATAGGCTTTATTACAGCTTTATATGCAGTATCTGAACCATTTTTAAATGCAAGTGCTAAATCTTGAGTAGATAATGTTTCTTTACCTTCTATAGATTTTGCTATACCTCTAATTATTTGTGATAATATAACTCCAGAATTTCCTCTAGCTCCCATAAGAGAACCTTTAGATAACGCCTTACCTATATCCGTTATATTTTCATTATTCACTTTTGCTAATTCTTTCATAGCGTAAGATATAGTAAGTGACATGTTAGTTCCTGTATCTCCATCAGGAACTGGGAATACATTAAGTTTGTCTACTAACTCTTTATGGTTTTGAAGATTGTTCGCTCCTGAGACAAACATATCCCTTAAAATTTTACCATCTATATACTGAATCATTTTCTTCCTCCTAAATTACTTAACTCTAATACCTTGCACGTTAATATCTATTTTACTTAATTTTATTGACGTAAATTTTTCAACTGTGTATTTTACTCTATCAATTATGTTATTTGCAACTGTTGATATATTTGTTCCGTACTGTATTATAACATAAAGTTCTATTGCTATGGTATTATCTTCTAATTCTTCCACTTTTACGCCTTTAACAGCATTTTCACCTTTAAGTAATTCAACTATACCTTTAGATTTATATGCTAAACCTACTAATCCATAACTCTCCATAGCAGCTCTATATGCTATTTGGGCTATTACATGCTTATCTATTTCTACACTTCCATATTGGTTAGTTACTTTTGCACTCATGGTTGACCCCCTTAAGTTCATTTTTTTTATTTTTATTTTGCTCAAAAATTATCCAAAACTTTCTTTTTTTTAAATAATATAAATTATAACTACTATAATACTATAAATGTGTTATAATTTAAACCTACCTAATTTTTAATTCGGCAAATATTTTTTAATTTAAACTTTTAATGAGATATTTTCAAATAATAAATTAGTATAAAAAAAGAAAATATTTAGAATTTCTTTTTTAATATTTACTTTATATGAAATTATATATATAATTTTATATGATAATAAGAAATTCTTCAATATGTGTAGGACAAATATATATTTCATATTGCACGATTTTAATTTTTATGTTAATATAAATATGTTTTTAGTCTTTAATAGTTATCATTTTAAGGAGGTGTACGGATAATGGCAAAAATATGTAGCGTATGTGGTAAAGGAAAGGTTTCTGGAAACCAAGTATCACACTCAAATAAACATAGTAGAAGAACATGGTCAGCAAACTTAAGAAGCGTTAGAGCTATAGTAGATGGTACTCCTAAGAGAGTAAAAGTTTGTACTAGATGTTTACGTTCTGGTAAAGTAGAAAGAGCTTAATAAGCTTTTTATTTAAAAGCCTACTTAATTAGTAGGCTTTTGTTTTTGTTAAAGAACAATCTCAAAATATCAAACTTTTGAGATTGTTCTTTTCTTTTTATCTTTTTTCCTTTCTCATAAAATGCAACACTATATTAGAAAGCCACTTAGGAAATTTTATAGTTATCATTTTCATATTCATACCTCCAAATTTAATTTTTTCAAAATTTCTTACTTAATTATAAAAATAAAATATAATTCAAAATTATTCCCAACTTCTTACTTTGTATTTTCTTTAATATAAGAATAATAAAACTCCACAAGATATAAGAAGTAATGCTGTAATAGCCAACCATATCCAATTAGGTAGTATCATAGATAAAATTACTGTAGCGCCTGTAGCTAAACATATTATTCCTAACAAACCCTTTGATTGATTTCGCATAAAACACCCCCCCTAGCGCCTACATTATTACTTTTAAAAAGTTCTCATATACTTTAAATTTATGCAAAATTAAGTATTTTTAGACCTGTCCTACTTTTTAATTCACATTTTTACATAAAAAAATAAGACGGTGCCATCTAAGATTAAATTATCATTCTTAAATGGCATCACCTTATTGCAAAATTCTTTTAAATCTATCTACATATTCTATATTTTTCATACTTGAAGTTTTACTTAAACCTTTAGAAATAAAGTATTTATCTAACTTTTCAATTTCTAAATATGTTTCCATTTCTTCTTTAGTTCCACCTAGATAATTATTTATATCTATAGTGCTGTCATCATTAAATTTAATTTTATAATAAAATTGACCCTTATCCCTTATATATGGGATTCTAGAGCCATATACGCCTGTATTTATAGATTTTATATCTTCTATACTGTATTCTTTTCCTAGGGGATGAAAAATGGAATATGTTTTTATTTTGGAATAATCTATGACACTTACATTTGTTATAACTGCATATAGCAAAACAATGTTTACTAAAATAAAACTTTTTCTATGTTTTTTCCATATTTTTTGATTTTTTTTATAAAAATCAGAACTTTTCTTCTTTTCTTTATACATACTTGCTTTATACATGATAAATATAATCCAAATAAATTCTAATATAAATATCACTTTATTTTGTGGAGAGTTAATAGTCCACATAAAATAGTCTTTTGGTACAAAAATAAATTCTTGTAACTTTAATATAATAATATACACACCAAAAAATAATATAATTGTACTAAAAAATATTATTATCCATTTTGTTATAAATTTTAAAATTTCTTTAATTTTATACAATATTATTCCCATTTTCCCTCCTAAATACATTTTTCAATATTATAACATAATTTAGGAATTCACTTATTAATCATTGTTTTTATGATAATTTATAACAAATATAAATTAATATTTTATTTTTATATCCTTACACACAAAATCAACAATAGGATTTACCAATTTTTTATTTGAAAAATCAACAGGCTTTTCAAATGCTTCTAACATTTCTTTTGAATCTTGATCTAATTCTTCTTCTTTCTTTGCCTTCAAAGTTATTTTCATAACATTCATTAAAACTTTATCAGCTACTCCTAATTCTTTATAATTAAAAGCACCTCTTAAGTAAAACAAGTTAATTTTTTCTCTAATATCTTCTTTAAAATTTGATTTTAATATAGTATTTTTACTTTCTTGAAATTTAGAAGAAAGTCCTACTGCAAAAACTATTATATTTTTATCTTCTATCATTTTATAATTTTTATTAATTAAGTCTATTCCCTTTATTTTACCAGCACATAAAGGGCCTCCATATATAATAACATCATATTTAATTAAATCATTTTTTCTTACATCTGATATTTCATATAAATCTGCATCTAATTTAATAGCTATCCAACCTGCATATTTTCTTGTACTACCATATTTACTTTTATATATAACAGCTATTGAGCTATTTTCATTTAACATAACAGTTCCCCCTTACAATATTCTATTAATTAATACTATATGACTAATACTCATATTAATCCTTCTATAAACATTAATTTAATTAAAAAAGGGTGTATTTAATCACACCCTTTTTATCAATTTAATACAATATCCAATAATATATATTAATTTTTTTTATTCCTTATTATAAGTACTGTTCCTTTATCAACATTTACCTTACATTGATTTTCCAACATAACATTTGATATTCCTATTGGAGATGAGTACTTCATATAAAAATTTGTAAGAGGATATTCTAAATTAGTAAGAGTAATCCCTTTAGCATCTCCTTTTATAGGAATCACAGATACAGTATCTCCAACTTCTCCGTCTATAATCATTTCTTCATCTACTGCTATATATATATCTTCCTTTTCAGAAAGAATTCTTCCATATATTTGAACTTCTTTTAGATAATCCAGCAATTTAATATTAGCAAGCATGTGATCTATTCGTCCACCTAAAGAACCTATAAAATCTACTTGACTAGCATTAATCTGTTGTGATAAATAAATACATAACTCTGTGTCTGTTTCATTTTTTTTTGATGGAAATTTTTTAAATATAACATTTTTATCTTTATAATAAGATATTATATTTTTATTAATAGAATCTAAATCTCCTAGTATATAATTTGGACTTATATTCATTTTATATGCGTGATTTGCTCCTCCATCAGCACATATTATATAATCATAGTGTTGTTTAGAAATTATATTTTTCATAATTTTATAATCTTGTATTTCTCCATTTAAAATAATACAAATTTTCATATTAACTCCTTATAAAGAAGCATTTTTTCTAAACAACTTAACTGTTTCACTTATATCATTACTATTAAATATAGCTGACCCTGCAACAATTACATTAGCCCCAGCTTTAACTACTTTATATACATTTTCAGGTTTTATACCACCATCAACTTGAATATCTACATTTAAATTCTTAGAATCTATAAGTTCTTTTAATTCTTCTATTTTAGGTATCATACTTTCTATAAAAGACTGCCCTCCAAAACCAGGATTAACAGTCATTATAAGAACCATATCTATATCTTGTAAAACATGTTTTATAGTATCTATAGGTGTAGCCGGATTTAAAGCAACACCAGCTTTAACATTGTGTGCTTTTATATTTTGTATAGTTCTATGTAAATGTCTACAAGCCTCTTGATGAACTACTATTAAATCGCAACCTGCATCTGCAAATTCCTTTATATATCTGTCTGGATTTTCTATCATAAGATGAGCATCAAAAACCATATTTACATCTTTTCTTAAACTCTTTACAATTGCAGGCCCTAAAGTAATATTAGGTACAAAATGTCCATCCATCACATCAATGTGTAAGTATTCACATCCTGCATTTTCTACTTTTTTAACTTCCTCTAATAATTTTGCAAAATCTGCTGATAATATTGATGGTGCTAATTTAATCATTTTAGTATCTCCTTTTCCCTTGTCTTATTTCATTTAATAATTGTATATAACTTTCATATCTTTGCTTAGATATTTCCCCATTCTCAACTGCTTCTTTTACAGAACAACTAGGTTCATTTTCATGTATGCATTTAAAACCAAATCTACAGTTATCAAACTCTTCAAATTCTATAAAGTACTCTTTAAGTTCATTTTCAGATATACTATCAAGCGTAAGTGAACTAAATCCTGGAGTATCTGCTACCATCGCTCCACATTCTAATTTTAAAAGTTCAGCATGTCGAGTAGTATGCTTTCCTCTTTTTATTTTATCACTTACTTCACCTGTTTGTAACTCAAATTTACTATCTATTTCATTTAATAAACTTGATTTACCAACTCCAGATGGACCTGCAAATACAACTATATTTCCTTTTAATTCATCTTTTACTTTATCTATATTTAATTTAGTTTTATTACTTACCGAAATAACCTTATATCCACTAAGCTCATATATACCTTTTATTTCATCTAAAGTATTCTCATCATCTAAATCTGCTTTAGTCAAAATTATAACTATTTCTAAGTTCTCCTTTTCTGCAAGAACTATAAATCTATCCAATAAAGAAAGGTGAGGTTTCGGATTCTTAATTGCAAAAACTATTAAAGCTTTATTTACATTAGCTATAGGCGGTCTTACTAATTCAGTATCTCTTTTTTCTATGTTTTCTACAACACCCTTTTTAGTTTCTTCATCAACTACACTTATACTAACTCTATCTCCAACTAAAGGTGTTATCTTTTGTTTTCTAAATATACCTCTAGCTCTACATTCATAAAGTCCATTTTCTGTATCTACGTAGTAAAATCCCCCTATACCTTTTATGATCGTTCCTTCTAACATTAAATTCCTCCTTCAAGATTTCAAGTAATATAAATATTGTATCCTATTTTTATATAATATCATATATATGATATTAATTAATGATACTTTTAATTTATTCTTTTTTTATATAAATATTTATAAAAAATAAATACATTAGTAAAAAGTTTTTTTATATAAAAATAGTCCAACTAAATTTTTAGTTGGACTTATCTTATATGATTTTTACTCTGTTACTTCTCCATTTGTTTCAACAGGAACTTCTCCACTATTTTCTCCAGCACTTCCTGAACCTGGTTGAGATCCTGAACCTGTATTTCCTTGATTATTATCCGTACTTTCTGGTTTTTCTGTATTATTTTCTACATTACCAGTTCCTGTATTTCCTGGTTTAGTAGTATTTGAACCATTTCCAGTATTTCCACTTTGACTTGGTTTACTTGGTTTAATAGAATGACCTGTATTTTCATTTGTTTTACTATCGGTATTTTTATTTTGTTCAGGGGTAATTGTTTGTGTATTATTTTCGGATGGAATAGACGTTTTTTCTGGTCCCTTACTTACCACTAAACTTATTTTTTCACCTTCTTCAATACTTCCTAATCCAGCTGTTGGACTTTGACTTAAAACTACACCTTCTTTATAAATCTCACTAAATTGATATTTTATATTTCCTAATTCTAATTTATTTTCTTTTAATATATTTTCTGCTTCTCCTAAATTAAGACCTACTACATTAGGTACTTCTGCTTCTTTAGCACCTTTACTTAATATTATGTTTACAGTATCACCTTTTTTAACTTCACTTCCAGCTACTGGTTTTTGTGAAATTACATGGTCTTTTGGTACCCTTGCATTATATTCATCTCTTACAATAATTTGTAATCCTAATTTTTCAAGTTCTTTATTTGCATCTTCTAAACTCATATTTGCAAGGTCTGGAGCTACCATAGCTTCAGTTTGAGTTCCTGATTTCCAAGGTATAAACTTAATCGCTATAAATACCTGTGCTAATAAAATTATTGCTAATATTACCACAGCTATTTTAAGCCTCTTTTTAGTTTTAGGACTGTCTTCTTTTTTAGGCTTTTTCGTTTTTTTCTTCTTCGGAACTTCTTCCATTAATTCATCATCCTCATATTCGTAGTCATAGTCATCTTCATCATACTCATCTTCTTCATTTGATGTTGATTTATTCATGTCATCTTGATCAATTTTTTTTGTAGCATAATTATCATATTCTTTTATAAAATCTAAGTCTATATTTTTTTCTATATACTCAATGTCTTCTATCAATTCTTCTGCACTTTGATATCTATCTGCACTAGATTTCTCAGTTAATTTCTTTATTATAGTCCTTACACTTTGAGGAATATTTACTTTTTCTTCAGAAGTAAATTCTATATCATCATTTATATGTTGTAATGCAATCGATATTGGACTATCTCCTCTAAACGGTACCTTACCTATTAACATTTCATATAAAACTATACCTAGAGAATAAAGATCTGCATTATTAGTTACAAATTTACCCTTAGCTTGTTCTGGAGAAAAATAATGCACTGATCCTATTATGCTTCCTATATTAGTCATAGTTGAATTAGATACAGCTTTTGCTATACCAAAATCAGCAACCTTAACTACTCTACCCTCATTAGATATAAGTATATTGTGAGGTTTTATATCTCTGTGTATTATGCCCTTTTTATGAGCTGCACTAAGTGCCATAGCTATCTGCTTAGTTATATCAAGAGCTGTATATTCATCTAAAGTTCCTTCAGTTTGTATTATTTCTTTTAAATTTTGTCCTTCTACAAGCTCCATTACTATATAATGAACTTTTCCATCTTCTCCTACATCATAAACATTCACTATATTAGGATGAGAGAGACTAGCCACGGCCTCAGCCTCTCTTTTAAATTTAGTTAAGAATTCTTCGTCGTCTACAAATTCTGGTCTAAGTACTTTGACTGCAACAGTTCTATTTAATAACTTGTCTTTTGCTTCATACACAAAAGCCATTCCACCATCACCAATTTTTTTGATGATTTCATATCTATTTCCTAAAATTGTATCTCCCACTATATCACCGTCCTAATTATGCTTTATTAATATAACCGAAATATTATCTTTTCCTGAAACATCATTGGCTATATCAATTAATTTTTCACTTAAATTTTCTAAGTCTTCATCCTTTGAAATCACATTTTTAATTTCTTTATCATCTACAAAACCTGTTAGTCCATCTGTTGCAAGTAAAATCTTGTCGTTTTGTTCTAGCTTGTACTTAAATATATCAACTATTACTATCTCATCAGTTCCCATAGCTCTAGTTATATGATTTCTACGAGGATCAGTCTTAGCTTCTTCTTCTGTAATTATTTTCGCTCTAATAAGTTCTTCAACAACCGAATGGTCTATTGTTATTTTTGAAAATCCACATTTATTCAATAAATAACATCTACTATCTCCAACATTTGCTACATATAAATTATCTTTATATATTATAGCACAAGTAAGTGTAGTTCCCATTCCTTCATAATCTAAGTCTGACATAGATTTTTTATATATAATTGAGTTAACGCTATTATAAGCCTGTTTAAGTATATCATCTATATAATCTATTTTTATGCTTTGAGTTTGTAATAAATTCTCTTTTAAAAAACATAGAATATTTTCTACAGCTAATTTACTGGCAACTTCACCTTTTTTGTGACCACCCATTCCATCTGCCATAGCAAATATACCTATCATCTTGCCATTATCTGTGTATAAAATTTCCCCCCTACAATAATCTTCATTATTCTTTCTTACTCTTCCTATATGGGAGGCACAACTATAAATCATACGACTTCCCCCTTAAAGCTACTTGTATTTTCTTCTTAATTGACCACAAGCCCCACTAATATCAGAACCCATAGATATTCTAACTGTAGCTGGTATTTTATTTTTTTCTAGATTATCTCTAAATTTATAAATAAATGATTTATCTGGCTTTTCAAATTCTCTTTCTTCTACTTTATTTATAGGTATTAAGTTAACATGACATAACATTCCTTTTAAAAGCTTAGATAATGCATTTGCTTCCTTCTCAGAATCATTCACATCTTTTATTAATGAATATTCAAAAGTAACCCTTCTATTTGTCTTTTTAATATAATACCTACATGCATCTAAAATTTCTTCTATTGTATATGCATTAGCAACAGGCATTATTTCTTTTCTTGCTTCGTCATAAGGAGAGTGTAATGATAGCGCTAAATTTATAGGTAATTCTAAATCAGCAAACTCATATATTTTTGGTACTATACCGCAAGTTGACAAAGTTATATGTCTATATCCTATATTAAGTCCATTTTTATCATTTACAATTTCGAAAAACTTTTTAGTATTTTCAAAATTATCAAGTGGTTCTCCACTTCCCATTAAAACTATATTAGAAACTCTCTTACCTGTATCTTCTTGTATCTTCATAATTTGATCTAATATTTCCCATGGTTCTAAATTTCTTAATAATCCATCTATTGTAGATGCACAAAATTTACATCCCATTCTACATCCAACTTGATTGGATACACATACAGTTACTCTACTATCATAATCCATCATAACAGTTTCTATTATATTTTTGTCATTAAGTAAAAATAAATACTTTTTAGTACCATCAACCTTCGATTCTAATTTAAGCTCTACTTCAATATTTCCAATGTAAGAAACTTCTTCTAATTTATTTCTTAAATTTTTCGGTATATTATTCATATCATCAAAGCTTTTGGCCCCTTTATATATCCATGAAAAAATCTGACTTCCCCTAAAAGGTTTCTCTCCTATTGTTTTCATAAACTCTTTTAGTTCTTCTTCTGTAAAGTTTTTTAATGCTACTTTATTATGATTCATATTATCACTACCTTACTCTTTTTAATTTTGATATAAAGAAACCATCCATACCATGAATATTAGGATATATTTTTAGATATCCCTTATCTTGATTATCTAAATCAACATTTACTTCTTTTATAGGTACTAATTCAAAATTTTCATTTTCTTGTAAAAATTCATTAATTACATTAATATTTTCATTTTCTTGTATAGTACATGTACTATATATTAATATACCGCCCACTTTAACACATTTAGCTGCATTATCTAATATAGTTCTCTGTATATTTGGTAAATCCTTAAGTTCCGCTTTTTCTTTAAACTTAATTTCAGGCTTTCTTCTTATTATTCCTAATCCAGAACACGGTACGTCCGCTAACACATAATCAAACTTATCTACACTATTTTCATCTTCTAATGATGCATCTTGTTTTTCAATTTGAACATTAGTAAGACCTAGCCTATCTACTGTAGATTTTATAAGCTTTAATTTATGGTCAAAAATGTCTCTAGAAACTACTGTTCCTGTATTATTCATAAGTGTAGCAATATGAGTAGTTTTTCCACCAGGCGCACTGCATACGTCTAAAACTAACGATTTTTCTGTAGGATTCATTACTTTCCCTACTATCATAGAACTTATATCTTGTATTGTAAATAGTCCTTGCTTAAATAAATCATTATTTTCTATATTTTTTAGATTTTCTACTCTTATAGCTTCTTCTATGTTTGGTACCTTATATGCTTTTATATCATTTTCATTTAATTTATTTATAAGTTCATCTCTACTTATTTTTAATGTATTAGTTCTTATATATATACTTGGTCTTTCATTATTAGCTTCAAGTAAATCTTCTGTAAATTCTTCTCCAAAGTTAACAATCCAATTCTTTATTAACCAAGGTTTATATGAATACTTTGTAGATAAGTACATTACTTTATCATCTATATCTACATTTAGAATGTCTTCTCTTTTTCTAATTACATTTCTAAGTATTGCATTTATAAATCCAGATGATCTATTATCATATTTCTTAGCTAGACTAACAGTTTCATTAACTGCAGCATAATCAGATATACTATCTAAAAAAGCAATTTGATAAATCCCCATTCTTAGCAATATTTTAACACAAATTGATAATTTTTGTGATTTTATTTTAGAAAGTTTATCTATAATATAATCTAAGTAATACTTGTTTTCAACCACTCCATAAATTAGTTCTGTAGCTAATCCCCTATCTTGATTATTCATGTCTAAATTTTTAAAATGCTTATTTATAGCCATATTAGAATAATTGCTATTTTCCTCTATATCGCATAATACTTTAAATGCAATTTCTCTTGCTTTCATATATGTTCTCCTTAATTGTAATAAATTTTCACTTAATATTTATACTTTTTTAAACAGAAAAAGTCCTAGAAACACTAGGACAATCTCTCCTTTAATCGTTATCTCTTTGAGCTATTGCTAATAATCTAAGTAATTGAAGTACTGACGTTAATGCTGCTGCTACATATGTTAATGCTGCTGCATTAAGAACACTTCTGCTTTGTCTTAATTCTTTTCCTTCAACTATACCTAAATTTTCAAGTTGTACTATTGCTCTACTAGAAGCATTAAACTCAACTGGTAATGTTATTATTTGGAATAACACAGAAGCCGAAAATAATAATATACCTATTTTTAAAAACAAACCTCTTTGTAAAAACAACCCTATTCCCATTAAAAACCACGATGCATTTGAAGTAAAATTAACTATTGGTACTAATCCACTTCTCAAATTAAGAGGTGCATATCCTTTAGCATGTTGAATAGCATGACCACATTCATGAGCTGCTACAGCTACTGATGTTATTGATGTTCCATAATAAACATCTTGTGATAATCTAAGTATTTTACTTCTAGGATCATAATGATCACTTAAATGACCTCGTACCATTTCTATACTTACATTATATAATCCATTTGAATCTAATATAGCTCTTGCAGTTCTTTCACCCGTATATCCTCTGTATGTGTTGACTCTTAAAAACCTACTAGTTGTAGAACTTACTTTAAATTGAGCATACATAGTAAATATTATAGCTGGAATTAATATGATCATAGTAGGATCAAAAAACGGATAACCGTATCCGTAACCATATGGGTACATAAAAATCACTCTCCTATATTTTCTGCGATGTAAAGAAGTTTATTGCTTCTTCAACCTCTTTGATGTCTATAATTGTGTCTACGCAAGGACCATTAGGTCTTTTATTGAATACACCTAAAACAGGTATATTTTTAACGTCTTGAACTCCTGAGGTTAAATCTCTTTCACAGGCTACAGCTATTACAGCTTTAGGCTTATTTTCTAGAATAATTTTTCTAGCTAATGTTCCCCCTGTAGCAACAAATATATTTATATTTGATTTTTCTTTTAATTTAACCAAATCACCTATATTACATAACCCACATTGCTTGCAAGTTTCTATAGTTGAAGTTACTTTTAACTTACAACTGTTCTTTTGAACACAATGAGGTATAAGAATTAATATGTCTTGTGGATTTAAATTATACTTATTACTATATATATATTTATTATTCAACTTTATAAAAATTTTTCTTATTTCATTTTTAGATATTCCTACAATATTTCCTACTCCTATCATCATAGGAAACATTATACTTACTATTTTTAAATTTATACTCATTAATCTAGAACTAACTTTTCTATCCTTTATTACATTATAAGTAATTATAGTTGAAAATATTATTATTAAGGCTACTAATGAAATGATAGTATTTATCACCATTCCAAATAAATCTGTTAAATTTAGTATGAATACATTTATAGTAGCTACTCCTAAAATAAGAATCATCAGTATAATGCCTATAATAGTTAAATATTTTTTTGTATCTATCATTTTATTCACCTAGCTTAACACTATATTAGCCTCTATACTATTTCCTTTTATATATTCTGATACTAGTACTCTTTTCTTGCCTGGCATTTGCATTTCTTCAATTAATAATACATTGTCTTTTGTAGCCACTCTTATTCCTTCTTTGTCTACTTTAAGTATCGTTCCTGGTTGTTTATCACAATTTTCACCTAATACTTTAGTCTTCCATACTTTCATAGTTAAATCATTGTATGATGTGTATGCACTTGGCCATGGATTTACTCCTCTAACTAAATTATGTATTTCCTTAGCACTTTTATTCCACTCTATATTACCTAATGATTTATTCATCATAGGTGCATATGTAAATTCATCATGATTTTGAGGTATTCTAGGTGCACATCCTTTTTCAATTAAATCCAACGTATCTTTTAAAGTATTAGCTCCCATAACAACCATTTCATCATGAAGTTCTCCTGCTGTAATTTCATCATCAAGATTAAATTCTGTCTTTAATATCATATCTCCAGTATCTAACCCTTCATCCATATACATAGTTGTTACACCTGTTTTTTCTTCTCCATTTATTATTACCCAATTTATTGGAGCTGCCCCTCTATACTTAGGAAGTAAAGATACATGTACATTTATACATCCTAACTTAGGTATTTCAAGTATTGATTTTGGAAGTATTTGTCCAAATGCAACTACTACTATAACATCTGGTTTTAATTCTTTAATTACTTCAACAAAACTTTCTTCTCTAGCTTTTGATGGTTGATATACAGGTATATCATATTTTAAGGCAAGTTCCTTTACAGGAGGCATACCTATTTTTTTTCCTCTTCCAACTGGCTTATCTGGTTGAGTTACAACTGCTAATATATCATGCTTTTCATCTATTATTTTTTTAAGACATCCAACTGCTATGTCTGGAGTTCCCATAAATACTATTTTCAATTAAATCAGCTCCTATTACTTTTCTATTTTGTCAACAAATAATATACCTTCTAAATGATCTATTTCATGACAGAATGCTCTAGCTAAAAGTTCTTCACCTTCTATTTCCATTAACTGACCTTTTCTATTGAAAGCTCTTACTTTTACAACGTATGGTCTTCTTACAGGACCTGACTCTCCTACAACGCTTAAGCATCCTTCATCGTCTATTTGTTCTCCAGAAGTTGCTATTATTTCAGGATTTATAAGTTCTATTATTCCATCTCCAACATCTATTATTACTACTCTTTTTAAGATTCCAACTTGAGGTGCTGCAAGACCTACCCCATCGGCTGCATACATTGTATCTGCCATATCATCTAATAATTGAATTATTTTATCATCAATTTTTTCTACCTTCTTAGATTTCTTTCTTAAAACTGGTTCTCCTATTTTAACTATTTGTCTTAATGCCATTATCTTTCCTCCTAAACTTATAATACACTATTTGGGTTAATATCTATTGATATATTAATATCTTTATTAAATACAACATCTCTTTTTGTTATACATATATATTTTATTATACCCTTTAATAAATTAATTTCAATATTATCATCTTTAAATAATATTTGCCATCTATAATTTTGATTTATTTTTGCTATAGTGCACGGATTTGGTCCTAAAATAAATTCAAAATTATCTATTCCTCTACTTTTTAACAAATAAACTATTGAATCATACATATTTTTAGCATTCTGCTTTACTAAATGTTCATTATTCCCACTTACAACTACACTTATCATATTATTAAAAGGAGCATATCCAAATGCATTTCTTATCTTTATTTCATCATTATAAAATCCTTCATAATCGTAGTTTATAGCCCTTCTAATTGCATAATGGTCTGTATCGTAAGTTTGAAGTATTACGCTTCCTTCTTTATCACTTCTTCCAGCTCTACCTGAAACTTGAGTTATTAGTTGAAATGTAGTTTCAGAACTTTTAAAATCAGGAAATTTTAAAATCATATCGGCTGATAATATTCCAACTAAGGTTACATTATCAAAATCCAAACCCTTACTTATCATTTGAGTCCCTATTAAAACATCTGCTTCTTTATTTTTAAACTTATTTAATATTTCTTCTAATGAACCTTTTTTAGATGTTGTATCTTTATCCATCCTTAAAATTTTAATGTCCTTGAATATAGTTTTTAATTCTTCTTCTATTCTTTGTGTTCCAACTCCAAATGGCTTTACATACTTACTTTTACACTCTGGGCACTCAATTGGAATTTCCTTTTCATATCCACAGTAGTGACAACGTCCTATATTATCGCCTTTATGATACGTTAATGAGATATCACAATTTTCACATTGAAATACATAGCCACACTTTCTACATGATATAAAATTTGCATAGCCTCTTCTGTTTAAAAACAATATAATCTGACTATCATTTTTTATTGCTTCTTGTATTTCTAATTGTAGCTTCATACTAAATATACTTTTGTTTCCCTTATTTAATTCTTCCTTCATATCTACAACATTTATTTTAGGAAGAGGTTTATTATTCGCTCTTTGTTGTATTTTTATTAAATTATATTCACCTTGTTTGGCCTTATAATATTCTTCAATAGAAGGAGTTGCTGAACCTAAAATCAAAGATATATTTTTCTTGACAGATAAAAATTTAGCTACCTCTATAGCATTAAATTTAGGATTTTTTTCAGATTTATATGCACTTTCATGAAACTCATCTATAATAATAACACCTAAGCTATTAAACGGTGCAAATAATGCCGATCTAGCACCTATTAATATTCTTATTTTACCGCTCTTTATAGCTTTATACACATCATGTTTTTGACCTTCAGAAAGTTGACTGTGAAATACACCAACTATTTCTCCAAATTTATTTTTAAATCTAGATATACTCTGAGGTGTAAGAGATATTTCTGGGACTAGAACTATACTATCTAAACCTTGATTTAATGCAGAATCAATTATCTCCATATACACTTCAGTTTTTCCACTTCCAGTTACTCCATGTATCATATAAGGTTTTTTATCTTCATCAAACATCTGAGACTTAATTTTGTCTATTGCATTTTTTTGTTCACTATTTAATTCAATTTTTTTAGATACTGATGTATATATACTTTCTGGTTTTCTATAATAATCTTTTAATTCTAAATTAATCAATTTTTTTTCATGAAGAGACGTTATGCTTTGTCTAGAAGCATTTAAAAGTTCCAATAAATCATTTATTTCAACCTCATCGTTATACTTTAAAAAATTGATTATTTCTTTTTGTTTACTTCCTGTTTTTATTTTATGATTTAATATATAGTCATCTACATCTTCACCATCCATAGATAATGATATATAACAAATCTTCTTTTCATTTTTATGATTTTTATATTCCCAGCTTATTTTAATTATTTCTTTTCTTTTAAGTCGTTCTAATATATTATTTACATTGCTTATATTTTTTAACTTTTCAACTTTTATCTTACCCTTATTATTTATAATTTCGTCTATTATCTTTTTTTCTTCATTACTAATATTACTTAATATTAACTGTAATTGAAACTGATTTAAATTTTCATAGTCATCATTAAAGCTTACTACCTTATAATTATTTAATTTATATCCCTTTGGATATATTAAATTTATACAATCAATATATGTACATAAATATCTGTTTTTCATCCAAGAAACTAACTCTAAATCCTCTATTTTAAAAATCGGATTTTCATCCAATATATCAACAACTTCTTTTGTTTTTATTTTTTCTTCTAATTTATCTGAAATTTCAAATACAAATGCTTCTGTAGGCTTATTACCCCTTCCAAATGGAACTAGAACTCTATGCCCTATCTCTAAATTATCTATTAAAAGAGCTGGAATTTGGTATGTAAACAAGTTATCTGTATATATAGTATTACTTCTCACTACCACTTTTACGTATTTTTCCATATTATAACCTCTATTTTGATTTAATTACATCTGTATAGTTGGCTAGAAAAATAAGCACCTATTTTAATAGATGCTTATTTTTCTAATAGAGCTTTAACTTTATCTAAAATAACGTTAGCTACTTCTTCTTTTTTCATTTTTGGATATTCGATAATATCCCCTTCTCTATCTATGATTTTGACTATATTAGTATCTACTCCAAAGCCTGAACCTTCTTGAGTCAAATCATTAGCTACTATAAAATCTAAATTTTTCTTTTTAACTTTACCTTTAGCATTTTCTATAAGATCATTTGTTTCAGCAGCAAAACCAACTAGTATTTTATCGCCTTTTACTTTACCAATTTCATAGGCAATATCTTTATTTCTATCTAAATTTATAATTAAATCATCATTGCTTTTTTTTATTTTTTTATCACAGTAACTCTTTGGTTTATAATCTGCTACTGCTGCACTTTTTATAATAACTTGGTTTTCATCTAAATTGTCAATCACTGCTTCATACATATCTTGAGCTGATTCTATTTTAACTAATTTTTTTAGTTTTTTTGGAGGCATTAAATTTGTAGGCCCAGAGATAAGAGTTACTTCTGCTCCTCTTTGTATAGCTTTATTTGCTATTGCATATCCCATTTTACCAGTTGATCTATTAGTTATATATCTAACTGGGTCTATACTTTCAACAGTTGGACCTGCTGTAATTATTATATGCTTTCCCTTTAAATCTTGTTTTTTAGTAAGTAAATCAACAACTTCATCAACTATTTTTTCAGGAGATGCTAACTTACCTTTTCCCATGTCGCCACAAGCTAATCTTCCACTTTCGGGTTCAACAAAATTAAAATCTAATTCTTTTAATGTATTTATATTTTTTTGAACTATTGCATTTTCATACATATTTGTGTTCATAGCTGGCGCTATCAAAACCTTAGCTTTAGTAGCCATTATAGTTGTAGTTAACATATCATCTGCTATACCATTTGCTATTTTACCTATGATATTCGCAGTAGCTGGTGCAACTAAAAATAAATCAGCTTTTTTTGCTAATGATATATGCTCTACATCCCATGTTTTAGGCTCTTCAAACATATCATCAATCACATAATTTTGACTCAAAGATTGAAATGTTAATGGTGCAACAAATTCTGTAGCAGATTTAGTCATTATAACATGAACATTTGCTCTTAGTTTTTTTAATCTACTAACAACATCACATGCTTTATATACAGCTATTCCACCACTTACACCAATTACAACAGTTTTGCCATTTAACATAGAAATTACTCCTGTTCTATATTTTGTATTTGCTCTTGGTGATGTCTAGCTTCTTCAATATCTATTTCCTCTTGAGTTAATAATCTATAAGTTATTTTATCTTCAGAAACCTCTTGAGTAGCTATACAAACTGGCTTATTTTCTCTTTGTTTATTTGCAACATATGGAGTAGATCCGTCAACTATTTCCCTAGCTCTCTTTGCAACTGTACCTACTAAGTAGTATCTGTTGTCTATTTTATTTAATACGTCGTTTATAGATGGTTTTATCATATTATAACTCCTCCTTGAAATTTTCTATTATATTAGTTTTATATCTATTGACTTTATTTTTTTCAGAAGATATTATACTTTCTACTTCTTTTGCAGATTTTACTACATCTTCATTTACTATAAAATAGTCATAGTTATCTATTTGTTTTATTTCTTCAAATGCACAACTAAATCTCTTGTCAATTTCCTCTTGAGTTTCAGTTCCTCTTCCAACTATTCTGTTTTTTAATTCTTGTAGTGATGGTGGAAGTACAAATATAAATACTCCTTGTGGATAAACTTCTTTTATCTGAGCTGCTCCTTGCATTTCTATTTCTAATAAAACGTCTTGACCTTTTTCTAGGCATTCTAATATAGCAGCTTTTGGTGTTCCATAAATATTATCATAAATCTTAGCATATTCTAAGAATTCACCTTCAGCTATCATATTTTCAAACTTTTCTTTAGTTATAAAGAAGTAATTAACCCCATCAACTTCTCCTGTTCTAGGTTTTCTAGTAGTCGCTGATACGGAAAGTTTTATTTGGTCATTATTTTTTAATAACTCTTTACATATTGTACCTTTTCCAGCTCCTGATGGTCCAGATACAACTAGTAATAGTCCTTTTCTTTTAACCATTATTATATCTTCCTTTCTCGTTGTATATGTATTAATTTATTTTACTCTATATTTTGTATTTGTTCTCTTATCTTTTCTAATTCGCTTTTTATTTCAACAACTAAATTAGTTATATTTAAATCAGATGATTTTGATCCTATAGTATTAGTTTCTCTGTTCATCTCTTGAATTAAAAAATCTATTTTTCTACCTATTGATTCATCTTTTACTATAGTTTTTTTAAGTTGATCTATATGACTTCTAAATCTTACTATCTCTTCTGTTATACTGCTTTTATCAGCATATATAGCTACTTCTTGAGCCAATCTATTTTCATCAATAATACTAGGATCTTCTAGCATTTCACTTATTCTACTATTTAATTTTTCTTTATAGTCAATAACAACATTATATGAGTACTTCTCAATTTCTTCAATATAATTTTTAAGAAGATTGCATCTTTCTAAAGTATCTTGTGCTAATTTTTTTCCTTCTTCAATTCTCATTTCTTTTAATTTTATTAATGCTTCTTCTAAAGCAGGTTTTAGCATAGACCATAATAAATCTTCATCTTCTTCTTTTTCTTCTGTTTTTATTATTTCTGGGAATTTAGCTATATTCATGACACTTATGTCATCTACTAAATCAAATTTATCTTTTATTTGTTTTAATATTCCTACATATTGTGATGCTAATGTTTCGTCAAATTTTAAGTTTACATCTTCACTACCTAATAAGTCAAGCTTAATATATAAGTCTACTCTTCCTCTTTTTGCATAATCCTTAACTAAATTTCTTACCTTATCTTCTAAAAATGAAATTTTTCTAGGAAGACGCACATTTATATCACAATATTTATGATTTATAGTTTTACACTCAACTAAAAAATTATAGTTATCGTCTTTATATTCTCCTCTTCCAAAGCCTGTCATACTGATAGCCATATTATACCTCCAAAATTCCTTCGCATATTTTTACTGCTGGTCCTGTCATATAAACAAAATCTTCTATATCTATTTTTACTGTTCCACCTTGAGATGTTACATTTACACTTTTATCCACCATTTTTAAATAATTTAAGATAATTGCTGATGCAGTCATTCCCGTACCACACCCTAGTGTATACCCACATCCTCTTTCCCAGGTATAAACAGATATATTACTTCTATCTTCTATTTTAACAAAATTTACATTTGTTCCATTAAGAAAAATCTTATTTTTTTCTATTTCTTTTCCATATTTATATATTTGATTTAAATTTAAATTGTCAACTAATATCACAGTATGAGGCACTCCCATTAGCATAGAGCTAATCTTTAACTCTTTATCTATTATAGTTATACTTTCATTAATAAATATTTCTTTATCAGTATCTATTGGAATATCCTTTGAGAAAAAACTTCCTTTTCCCATATTAACTTTTATAGAGTTTGCTTTTTCAAATATAGTGTTAATTTCTACTATCTTTATTCCATCTAATGTATCAATTTCAAACATTTCTTTTTTAACTATATTATTGTCATAAACAAATTTTGCAAAACATCTTATTCCATTTCCACACATAGAGGCTCTTGAACCATCAGAATTATAGTATAACATCTCTATGTCAGCATTATTAGAACTTTTAACAACTAACAATCCATCTGCTCCTACTGAAAATCTTCTGTGACATACTTTTTGGGCTAATTTACCATAGTTAGAATTTTCAATATTATGAATTCTTCCATCTATTGCGATAAAATCATTTCCTATTCCATGTAGTTTCCAAAACTTCATAAAATCTCCCCTTTTAAATTTAAATCACTAACTTATTATTATACAATACTTCGCTCCTAAAAGGAATTGATATCTCTTTTTTTATTATTTTAATCTTACTTGAAAATGTTCGCAAATATGGTATGTATATTAAAAAAGCTGCCTCAAAATAAAATTTTGAAACAGCTACCTTTAAAAGATGTGATTTTTTATTCGATTATTTCTTTTATTGTTTTTATTACATAATCTATGTCTTCTCTTGTAACGTCTATGTGTGTTACAAATCTATATTCTCCATTTTCTTTTTTGTTAATTTTTATATTTTTATCATAGAATTTTTTTACTAATATATCTTCATGGATTATGTTATCATCCAGTTTAAAAAATACCATATTTATATCATTTGTTTTTGGGTTTACTTCTATATTTTTTATTTTTGATAATTCACTAGCTAGATATTTTGCATTTTTATGGTCTTCAGGTAATCTTAATGTCATTTCTTCAAGAGCAATTATACCTGCTGCTGCAACTATTCCTACCTGTCTCATACCTCCACCCATAAGCTTTTGATTTTTTCTTGCTCTTTGAATAAATTCCTTACTTCCTGCAAGTATAGAGCCCATAGGAGCTGCTAGTCCTTTTGATAAACAAAACATTACACTATCAGCACATGCAGCTATTTCACTTGCATCTACATTTAAGGCTAGTGCTGCATTAAATATTCTCGCCCCATCTAAATGCACTGGTATTGAATGTTTTTCTGCTATTTTTTTTATCTCTTGTAAATTTTCTAACTTAACTACTGCTCCTTCTAAGTTAGCATTTTCTACACATATAAGTCCTGTTTCAGGTTCATGTATATCATCTCTTCTTATTGCTTTTTCTACAAGATATGGATCCATCGTTCCATTATCAGTTTCTAAGGTTCTAAGTTGAACTCCCGCTATTACTGATGATGCTCCTACTTCATGAACGACTATATGATAATCTTTTCCAATAATTACTTCATGCCCTCTTCTAGTATGCGTAAATAATGATAATTGATTTCCAAAAGTTCCACTTGGTATAAATGTAGCAGCTTCCTTACCTACCTTTTTAGCTGCTAATTCTTCAAGCTTATTTACTGTAGGGTCATCTCTCAATGAAGAATCTCCCACCGGTGCTTGTGCCATTGCTTTTCTCATTTTCTCAGTTGGCATTGTTACCGTGTCACTTCTTAAGTCAATAAATTTCATAATATATCCCCTTCTTATTTTAAAATATTTTTAGAAAACGTTTTTCTTATCATTACTTCACCTTAATTTCTTTTCTATATATTAGATATATCATTTTTGTACTTTTATTTCAATCTAAATAATATAGAATTATTTATAAAATTTTTGAAAGAATATTTTAATAAAAAGTAGATTATCAAAGCTAAGCTATTCACATTATATGTTTTATGTGTAATAATTAATTTATTGACAGTTTTGCGTCTAAGAAAGGAGCGATTTTATGGCTTTAGATGGTTTAGTTATACACTCTATAGTAAATGAGTTATCATCAAAACTTTTAGGTGGTAAAATAGATAAAATTCAACAACCTGAAGATGATGAATTAGTTTTACATATAAGAAACAACAAAGAAAATTACAAATTAATATTAAGTGCTAGTGCTTCCAATCCAAGAGTTTACCTAGCAGATAATTATAAAAAAGAAAATCCTAAAAAAGCACCTATGTTTTGCATGCTCTTTAGGAAATATATTCAAGGTGGAAATATAACAAAAATCTCTCAAGTTGGATTTGAGAGAATTATAAAAATCAGCATTGATTCCTTAGATGAATTAAAGGAAAAGACTACTAAGGACATTATTATTGAAATAATGGGAAGGCATAGTAACATAATTCTTACTCATTCTAGTGACGATAAAATTATAGATTCTGCAAAAAGAATTCCAACTAGTATAAGTAGAGTTCGTCAAATATTACCTGGTCAAACTTATTGTCTTCCTCCTAAACAAGATAAATTAGACCCTACTAGTAATATATCTAACGATGCTTTTATAAATACTTTAAATGACTTTGAAGGACCTATTTTTAAGGCTATTTATTCTAAGTTTTTAGGTATCAGTCCTATTGTTGCAAAAGAAATATGTTTTAGGTCAGGTATTTTAGAAAATACTAATATTAAAGATTTAAATACAACTGAATTTAATTTAATATATAAAGAATTTGATAAGTTATTTCAAGATATAAAAAACAATACTTATTCTCCTTGTATAGTTATAAACGAAAAATTAGATAGAGTTGTAGACTTTAGTTGTATTAATTTAACTTTATTTAATGAATTATCTTTTATAAATAATGATAGTATCTCTAATATAGTTGAAAATTATTATAGAACTAAAGATATAAAGGATAGAATTCACCAGCGTTCTTCTGATTTAAAGAAAAGTATATCTATAAAACTTGATAGACTTTATCATAAGCAGAAAAAGCAAGAAGAAGAACTTTTAGAAGCTGAGAATGCTGATACTTATAAATTAAAAGGTGAATTACTTACAGCTTATATTTATATGATTAAAAAAGGTATGGAAAATATTGAAGTTGCAAATTTTTACAGTCCTAACTATGAAAATATGACTATTGGACTAAATAAAAATCTTACACCTTCTGAAAACTCACAAAAATACTTTAAAAAATATAATAAATTAAAGACTGCTAAAAAAGAAATTACTCATCAAATGAGTTTAAACAAAGAAGAAATTGATTATTTAGAAAATATTATATTAAGTATAGAGAACTGCGAAAATATGGAAGAACTTCAAGATATAAGAGAAGAACTTATTAAGCTTGGCTATGCTAAACAACAAGGTAAAGCTAAATCTAAAAAGGAAACTTCTCTTACTACAAAACCGCTTGAATTTATGTCTTCTGAAGGATTTAAAATTTTTGTCGGTAAAAATAACAAACAAAATGACCACTTAACTTTAAGAATAGCTGATTATGATGATATATGGATGCATACTAAAAATATTCCTGGGTCACATGTTATAATTAAATGTGCAGGTCATGAAGTTTCAGAGCAAACTATATTTGAAGGTGCTATGCTTGCAGCTTTCTTCAGTAAATCCAAAATGTCTTCTAAGGTTCCTGTTGACTATACTAAAAAGAAACACGTTAAAAAACCTAGTGGTTCAAAACCAGGTATGGTAATTTACGAAACTAACAGTACCATTTATGTTACTCCAGAAGAAGAATTAGTTGCTAAATTAAAAATCAAATAATTTATACAAATACAAAATAAGCAGTCTCAAAATATTGAGACTGCTTATTTTTAATTACATATAATAAATGAAAATTTTTAGACTATTTAGCACCATTAAACTCATCTTGAGTTCTTGGAACTATCACTTTTCCATTTTTAACTAATTCAGCTTGTTTATTAACATAATCTATTATATCTTGAGGAACATGTTTACTAGTATTTTCAGGTATACCTATTGCTCCTTCTTTTAATCCATATACTTTTTGTACTCCACCTTCAAATTTACCATCAACTAATTCTTTAGATAAATTATACGAAGCTACATTTAATTTTTTAAGTACTGATGTTATTACATTTTCTGGAGCTAAATAACTTTGATCTCTGTCTACACCTATAGCATATTTCTTGTTTTCTCTAGCTGCTTCTATCGAACCAGTTCCTGTATCTCCTGCTGCTGCAAGTATTATATCTGCTCCTGCTGCATGCATTTGCTTAGCTATTGATTTTCCTTTTGCTTGATCACTAAATGAGTTTGCATATTGTTCTTGTATTTTTACATCCTTATTAGTAGATACTGCACCATATTTAAATCCATAGTGATATTTTTCTATAGAAGGTGTAGTCATTCCACCTATAAATCCTACATTATCAGTTTTAGTCATTTTTGCAGCTATCATACCCGCTAAATATGCTCCTTCTTCTTCCTTAAACACTACTGGAACAACATTTTTTGGTATATTTTTATATGTTGCATCTATTAAACCAAATTTTTGTTCTGGGTAACTTTCTGCCATTTCCTTTATAGGGTCTTCTAATTGATATCCAACTCCTACTATTAAATCTATATCTTGATCTACAAACGTTTCTATATTTTGTACATAATCAGACTTTTGTTTTGATTCTAAGTATTTTATATCTACTCCAAAATCTTCTTTAGCTTTTTGTAATCCTTCCCAAGTAGATTGATTAAAAGATTGGTCATTTATACTTCCTTCTCCTAATACAATAGCTACTGAAAGTTTTTTTGCTTTTTCTTTATTAGATGAACACCCCGTTAGTAAAGATGTCGCAAGTAAAATTGATGCTGATATTGATAATAACTTTTTAAATTTCATGTTTAACCTCCATTAACTGCCCTTTTTTCTGAACTTTAATTAACCCATCATTGTTTTTGTTCGGTAACAAAGTCTTATTTTATAGGATTTTATTATTTCTGTCTATACCTTTTAAATAATTTTCGTATTTTTTTTGAAAAAAATTTTAAATTAAGGATTCATTAAGATTTAAATATATAAAAAAAGCTGCCTCAAAATTCAACATAAATTTTGAGACAGCTTATATATTTATTGTGCAATTGTAGGTTTTGTTGTAACTGCTTTATTTTTTTCTTCTTTTTTAAAATCTTCATTGTTTAATAATCTATTTAATATAATTCCTACTATAGCCGCTAAGCTTAGTCCTGTTATTTTTACAGTATCTGTTACAGGTATACCTATTAATATCCCCTTGTTTCCTAAATAAGTTGTTCCAAGTCCTATAATCATTATAGTTGCTATTATGATTATATTATTTTTATTTTGTATGCAAGAGCTGTCTTTTATAGTCTTAACTCCTACAAGGCTTATCATTGAGAATAACAAAATACTTATGCCACCCATTACTGCTCCTGGTATACTTTGAAGAAATCCTCCAAATTTACCTATACATGCAAGTAGTATTGCTAGTATTGCTGTACGTCTTAATATACTTGGGTCGTAATTTTTAGTTATAGCTAATACTGCTGTATTTTCTCCATAAGTCGTATTTGCTGGCCCTCCTAAAAATCCTGCTACTATAGTAGCTAAACCATCTCCAAGTAAAGTTTTATTAAGTCCTGGATTTTCTATGAAATTTTTACCTACAACTGCTCCATTCGTAGTCATATCTCCTATATGTTCCATAAACACTGCTATAACTACTGGTGCTATTATTACTATCGCTTCTAAACTAAATTTAGGTAATGTAAACGCAGGTACTTCAAATATACTTGCTTTTGTAATTGAACTAATATCTACTATTCCAATAGCTATGGATATTGCATATCCTGAAAAAACTGCTATTAATATACTCAGTTGTTTTATAAACCCTTTAGTAAATTTATTTATACCAATTGCTATAGATAAAGTTATACCTGCTACTATCAAGTTTGCTGATGCCATATCAAAAGCTGTAGGCAATAAATTCAAACCAATTACAGCTATCATAGCCCCTGTTACTTGTGCTGGAAAATATTTTTTAATTTTTTCTATTCCTACTATTTGAACCAAGAAAGACATTATTACATAAATTAGACCTGCTATCATTATTCCACCTTGTGCATAAGATAAATCTCCTTTATATGCATCTTTTGCCGCTATAATTACTGGTATGAATGCAAAACTTGAACCTAAGAATACAGGAACTTTTCCCTGTGTGCAGAAATGAAATATTAGAGTTCCAACACCTGCGCAAAATATTGCAACTGATGGATTAAAACCTGTTAATATAGGAACTAATACTGTAGCTCCAAACATGGCTAATAGATGTTGTAGTGACATTATTGTTTTTTTCATAAAAAAACCTCCCAAATTTTTATTTAGGGAGAACTTAATCTCCCTTTTTCAGTCTCTCTGTACTGAATTAAAAGGTAACACAAACCTTATTAATTAAAATTTATAATCTTACTCATTAATAGTTACTGAATCTTCACTATCTACTTCAATTAATTTAACTGATATTATTTCATTTTTTGATGTAGGCACATTTTTTCCTACATAATCAGCTCTTACTGGTAATTCTCTATGACCTCTATCAACTAGTACTGCTAGTTGTATTGATTTAGGCCTTCCTATATCCATTATAGCGTCTAGCGCTGATCTAACTGTTCTACCTGTAAATAATACATCATCAACTAGTATTACTGTTTTATCATTTATATTAAATTCTATATTAGAACCATTAAGCACTGGGTCTATATTAATTTTTTCTAAATCATCTCTATAAAGTGTTATATCTACTTCACCTGTGTTTATTTTAATTCCTTCTATTTGTTCTATCTTACCTGCTATTCTAGCAGCTATTGGAACACCTCTTGTTTTTATTCCAACTAAAACAACATCTTCTATTCCTTTATTTCTTTCTATTATTTCATGACTTATTCTTGTTATTGCTCTTCCTATTGCTTTTTCGTCCATTAATTGAGCTTTTTGTCTCATATTTGACCTCCCGAGAATAGTTTTAATTTATAACTTCTTTCTAAAGTTAAAAAAGCTTCTTATCATAAGACAAGAAGCTGTATTTACTAAAAATATGTAGTAATATACAAATAATTGCCTTATGATATCTCTGTATCAATTAAAGGTCTTTTCGACTATATTATATTTTTTATATAATATTTACTTAATAGTATATAGTCCTATATTAAATTTTGCAAGGATTATTTTATTTTTCTGATAATATCCTTAAAATACTCTGGTAATTCAGAGTCAAATTCAATATATTTCTTTGTTGTAGGATGTATAAATCCTAGTTTCTTCGCATGTAATGTTTGACCATTTAATTTGAATTTAGTATTCTTTGGACCATATACCACGTCTCCTAAAAGAGGGTGATTTATAGACAATGCATGTACTCTTATTTGATGAGTCCTTCCTGTTTCAAGTCTTGCTCTCATATGAGTAAAATTTTCAAATCTTTCTATAACCTCAAAATGAGTTACTGCATTTCTACCATCTTTTACTATAGCCATTTTTAATCTATCTTTAGGATTTCTACCTATTGGCTTGTTTACTGTTATTTTATCTTCTTTAACTACACCATGGCATATAAACTCATATTCTCTCGTTATTGAATGGTCTTTTAGCTGCTCTGCTAATGAGTTATGAGCATTATTATTCTTTGCAATCATTAAAAGTCCAGAAGTGTCCTTATCAATCCTATGCACTATTCCTGGTCTAATAACTCCATTTATAGATGATAATTTATCCTTACAATGATATAAAATTGCATTAACTAATGTATTTTCATAATTACCCGGTGCTGGATGAACTACCATATCTTGAGATTTATTCACTATTAATAAGTCCTCATCTTCATATACAATATCTATAGGAATATTTTGTGGAGTTACCTCTAGCAATTTCGGAGCCGGTATTTCTATTATTATCTTATCATCTTCCTTAACTAAATATTTTGCCTTTTCTATTTTATTATTAACTTTTACTTTTTTTTCTTTTATTATTTTTTGAATATAACTTCTAGACATATCTCCTAACTGAGTTGAAAGATATACATCTAATCTATCCCCTTCTTCTTCATCTATTACTAAAAATTCCTTTATTTCTTCCATTACTTCACCTGCTTCTTTTCTTCTGAAAATAATATATATACACATAAAAAAATTGTTCCTAAAACTACAAATATGTCTGCTATATTAAATACATATTGCCATACTACTCTAAAATCAAAATAATCTACTACAAAACCTAATCTAACTCTATCTATTAAATTTCCTATAGCTCCTGATATTATAAGTATAATTCCCATTTTACTTATAATACTCACTTTTTTTGTATGTAAATAATAAAGCCCAAATACAGATGCTATTAAAGCAACAATTATAAATATAATTTGATTATTTTGAAACATTCCAAATGCAGCACCTCTATTTTCCACATATGTAAGATGAAATACATTTTGTATAACAGGTATACTTAGTGCATCTTGTAAATAATTTAATGCCCACCATTTGGATAATTGATCTATTCCTATTAACAATACTATTATTAATTCGTATACCAATATCATATCCTCCTTAAAATTATTCCTATTTTAATATTATACAAAAAAAAGCTTCCTAAATGGAAGCTTAGTTTCTAGTTTCATGATTTTTTTCTTTATCTTTGTTTACATGATCAATTAATTCTGATACTGTTACGAATTTAAATCCTTTTTTTTGCAAACTTGGTATTACAGTTTCTAAAGCTTGTATAGTTTGTGATTTAGGTGTTCTTGCTTTATTATAATCATGTAGTAATATTATATTTCCATTTTCTACTTTAGTTATTATTGTGTTTACTATACTATAAACACCTGGATTTGACCAATCTCTTGGATCTAAATTAGACCATAAAACTATATTCATATTTTTATTTTTTATAATATCACATATATTTTTATTTATAGCTCTATATGGAGGTCTAAATAATTTAGGCTCTTTATCTATTACTTTTTTTATAGCTTCTTGAGTTTTACTTATCTCTCTTTCTACTTCTTGATAATTTCTTTTTTCCACATTTATATGAGTAAAAGTATGATTGCCTATTTCATGACCTTCTTCCTTTTCCATTTTTAATATTTCTGGATTAAATTGTACTTTTTCTCCTACAACAAAAAAGGTTGCTTTTACATTATATTTTTTTAATATATCTAGAACTTGAGGAGTAAAATCTTCATCTGGTCCATCATCAAATGTTAGTGCAACTACTTTTTCCTCATCATTACCTTTTTTAATTATTAAATCATCATAATCATTCATTATATCATTTTTAATATTACTAGCTTCTTTTATATAAACTTTGTTGTGATTATATGTATACAATCCCAATACTATTAATGATACTATTGATATTGAATATATAAGTTTTTTCATTAAATAAAGGCCTCTTTTCTTTTATTAATGATTTAAATTTTTTAATATAGCCTAATCATCATATAATCCGTTCTTATTTATATCAGTTAAATTTTTTAAATCTTGAGAATAAAAATCGCACCCTCTATTTATGAAATTTTGATCCATATTTTCATTGTCTAATGGTAAATTATCATGTTTTTTAGCACAATTGGAACATACATTAGTTTCTGGAACTATGTCTAATCTATCTTCATCTATATTCTTTTTACACATGTCACAAATTCCATAAGTCCCATTTTCTATTTTATCTAATGCTAAATTAACTTGATATAACTTTCCTTTTTCATGTGTAGTTAAACTATTTTGCATATCTTGCATAAATACATCTGTTGCTATATCAGCTATATGATTATCATAGCTTGAAAGTTCTCCAGACGAATATTTTTCACTAGTATGCTTAGTAGTATCTCCAAATAAAGTATTATCCTGCATTTCAATTATTAATCCATCTAATTTTTCTTTTTCTTTTAATAATTTTTTTTTGTATTTATTTATATTCATTGCTATCACCTCTACTATTTTCTATATACATCTACTATATCTAATAATTTTGCTATGTATCGACCTATTATCGGCAAATCCATCCACTGAGTTAACAAATAAAATAATAATGCTGCTAGAAACGTAAAACCTATTGCTTGTCCAAACCCTTTTCCTAATCCTGCCACAAAATTTATAATAAACAGCCTTCTTTTGCTATCTGCAAGCATCATATATTCTCTAATTCTACTTCTTTCAATTATTAGCATAAGTCTTTCTAAATATTTTTGTATTAAATTTAAATCATTTCTATTAGGTCTTGATATATCCATCTCATTTATTGCTTTTTTTATTTCTTCATAATTTAAACTCATATTATGATATTCATTCTTAGATTTTTTATCTTTGATATAATCACACCCTTCTTTAAAAATTCACTTTACTCTAATTTTCAACATAAAAATAAATTATTTAATGGAGTAATATATCATATGCTTATTTTAAATTAAAATTTATATATTGATTAATTTAATCACAACAACTTTTAAAAATAGTATGTGATTAATTTAATATAAAAATACAATAAAAAAGAACCATAAATAGATTTTTTATGAAATCTATTTATGGTTCTTGATTTTAATTTATTTATGCTACTTTTTTATTATTTACTGTTTTTACTTTTTTTGCTTTAACAAAGAATATTATAGAAAGTAATAACGCTATTACAACACCTATTATATTAGAAATATTAGCTGATAATCTAAATCCTTCTGGTGCTTGCATTATATAACTAAATATTACAACTGTCATAAATATAGCTGGTATTGTAGATATATAATGATTCTTATTATTTTTAACTAGATATGATGACCCAGCCCATAACATTATCATTGCTAATGTTTGGTTTGCCCAAGAGAAATACTTCCATATTATAGTAAAATCTATAAATGTAAGTGCTACACCTACTGCAAATAATGGTAGTGCTATGATAAATCTATTTTTTATCTTATCTTGATTAATATTAAATGCATCTGCTATTGTAAGTCTTGCACTTCTAAATGCTGTGTCTCCAGAAGTTATTGGACAAGCTACAACTCCAAGTACAGCTAATACTCCGCCTATAGGACCCATTAAACTATTTGTTATTGTATTTACTACTACTGTTGGTCCACCATTACCTATTATTACATCAAGTTGTGGTGTTCCACCGAAGAATGACATAGCAGCTGCAGCCCATACTAAAGCTATTATTCCCTCTGCAACCATTGATCCATAGAATACTGGTCTTGCTTCTGCTTCATGCTCTACACATCTAGCCATAAGAGGTGATTGTGTAGCATGGAATCCAGATATTGCTCCACAAGCTATTGTTATAAATAAATATGGGAACATTGGTGTTCCTTTTGGATTTAAATTTTGTAAACTTATATTAGGTATATCATAACCTTTTAATACAAGTCCTCCACCAACTCCTACAGCCATTATTATAAGAGCTGCTCCAAATAGTGGATATATTTTTCCTATTAATTTATCAACCGGTAACACAGTGGCTAATATATAATATACTATTATAACCGCTACCCATATACTTGTGTTTACTCCAGTTAAAGTTTTTAAAAGTCCTGCTGGCCCTGTAACAAATACTACCCCAACTAAAACTAAAAGTATAACACTAAATACTCTCATTATATGTCTTGCAGTTTCCCCTAAATAAATACCTACTATTTCAGATGCTGAAGTTCCTTTATTCTTCATTGATAAATATCCTGATAAGAAATCGTGAACTCCTCCTGCAAATATTGTTCCGAATACTATCCATAAAAATGCTGCTGGTCCAAATAAAGCTCCTTGTATAGCTCCAAATATCGGTCCTAGACCTGCTATATTTAAAAATTGAATTAAAAATATCTTTTTCCAATCCATTGGGACATAATCTACCCCATCTTGATAAGCTAATGCTGGTGTTTGATTTTGATTGTTTATACCAAATGTTTTCTCAACAAACTTCCCATAGATAAAATAGCCTGCTATAAGTATTACTATTGCACCTAAAAAACTAATCATACTTTTCCCTCCTAAATTTAATTAACTATAATTCCAATAATAATTTCATATCGAAAGCAGGAAATTGATTTCCTGTTCAGGAAACCACTTTCCTAATTTCTTTAATACTATAATACCTTTTTTAGGCAAAAAAAGTTTTTATTTTGTAATTAAATGCATTTTTTGGTACATAAAATGCATTTATAGATGCATAAGTTCCCTAAATTCTTTTATCTTACTTCTACTAACTGTAACTTCATATTCTCCATTTTTTAATTTTAAAATATATGTATTATTAAACCAAGGCACTATTTCCTCTATTTTGGTCAAATTCACAAGATATGATCTATGACATTTAAAGAAAACTTTACTATTTATAAGTTTTTCAACTTCTGATATACTTTCTCTTAAAATAAACTTATCTTTATCAGTATAAACATATGTATATCTTTCTTGTGCCTGGCAATAATAAATATCTTCAACGTTTACTACACATATTTTATTACCTTTCCAAAGACTTATTTTATTTTGTATTTCAGTTATTTTTTTTACATCTTTATTATTATCATCTTTTGTTGATTCTAATTTTTTTAGCATCGATACTATTCTCTCTTCTGAATAAGGTTTTAGTATATAATCAAATATATCTAATGAAAATGCATCTACTGCATAACTTTCATAAGCTGTTATAAATACTATTTTAGGTTTTTTCTTAAATTGATTTATAGTTTTTGCCAATAACATTCCATCTAATTTTGGTATATTTATATCCATAAAAATAACATCTACTTTGCTCCCTTGTATAAACTCAAGTACATCTAAACCATTAGAAAATTCATTTATTATTTCAATATTACTATTATTTTCTATAAAATACCTCAGTTCCTTTCTAGCTGGATACTCATCTTCTACTATAATTGCATTCATCTTTTTACCCCCTAACATCAAACTCTATTGCTGTACCTTTACTTAATTTTTTTATTTTTAAACCATCTTCATAAAATAACTTAAGTCTTAAATGGACATTATATAGTCCTATTTTATTTTGTGGCATTTTATCATTATATAAATCATCTATTATTTTTTGATTTATACCTATCCCATCATCTATTACAGATATTCTTACCTTATCGTTAATTTTCTTTATTGATATTTTAACACAACCTTTTTCTTCTCCTTCTAAAATGCCATGAATAACTGCATTCTCAACTAATGGTTGTATAATTAAACTCGGTATTTTTATATCAATATCATCTATATCATATTCTATATTTAATAAATCCCCAAATCTAGCCTTTACTATTTCAACATAAGACTTAACCTGATTTATTTCTTTTTCTATGCTTATTAGATTTTCATTAGACTCTAAATTATGTCTTAAATATGTAGATAAATTTATAATGAGTTTCCTTGCTTTATTTGGGTCAAACCTTATAAATGAAGCTATAGTATTTAATGAATTAAATAAAAAGTGCGGATTAATTTGTCTTTGCAGCGCTCTTATTTCAGCTTTATTTCTAGCTTCTATTTCTCTCTTGTCCTTTTCTATACCTTCCACAATCGATACTACAAAGCCTATTGCTATTTGTCCTGAAAGTAGAGGCATATATATAGTCTGAATTATATCTAAGGCCATTGTATGAGGTTTTGACATAAAATATATAAGTAACATAGTAAAACTTTCAGAAATCATACCTACTATTATTCCATATAATTCTATGTATCCTTTTTTTATTTTTCCATGTAAAAAGCCTGATAATATACCTGCTAATATACTTGATAAAAAACAAGGTATAGAAGTTATCCCTCCTATATCAATTAAATATCTATGTACTCCTGCTAAAATTCCTGCTGGTATACTTACTATTGGTCCAAATAAAATTCCACTTGAAACAATAGCTATTACTCTCGTATTTACAATTGAACCCATGTATACAATTCCATTATATGTACCAAATATAGCTAAAAAAGTAAATATTAAAGATATTATTATTAAATCTTCTATTTCATATTTATCTTTTTCAAAAATTTTCTTAAAAGCCTTCAATTTACTTATTAATAAAAATAAAACTACTAATAGACTTGCCTTCTCTAGAAGCGCTATTAATATAGACCCTTTCATAATTTTCTCCTTTATAAAAGGCCTATAACTATATAAATATTAATTATAGGCCCTTGTTTATATTTTTATAAAAACTTTCTTTCTATTAATCCAACTTTTTTATAAACTTTTCTAAGCGTCTTTCTAGCTTGTTTTTCAGCTTTACTCGCACCTATAGCATATACATTTTCTAAATAATCTTTATTATTAAGAAGATCAACATATTTTTCTCTTATAGGTCTTAAACTCTCTGCAACTACTTCTGCTACATCTTCTTTAAATATCCCATAACCTTTACCTTCATACATTGCAACTAAATCTTCTATTTTTTTATTATCTAATTGAGAATATATTTCTAATAAATTTTTAATTCCAACTTGTTCATCATTATATGCTACAATACCTAAAGAATCAGTTACACTTCTTTTTATCTTTCTTCTTATAGTATCTGCATCATCTGCTAAGAGGATATATCCATTTTCATTTGAATCTGATTTACTCATTTTCTTAGTAGGTTCTTGTAAACTCATTACTCTTCCTACTTCCTTTGGTATATATCCCTCTGGTATATTAAATGTAGGTGAATATCTATTATTAAATCTATTAGCTAAATCACGAGCTAACTCTAAATGTTGTTTTTGATCTTCCCCAACTGGTACTAAATCAGTTTGATATAAAAGTATATCAGCTGCCATTAATACTGGATAAGTGAATAAACCTGCATTTAAATTTGCTTCACTTTTTTGAGATTTATCTTTAAATTGAGTCATTCTACTTAACTCACCCATATAAGTCATTGTATTTAATATCCACATAAGTTCTGTATGTGCACTTACATGTGATTGTATAAATATAGTATTTTTCTCTGGATCTAGTCCACAAGCTAAATATTGAGCAAGCAATTCCATAGTATTAGATCTTAAATTTTTAGCTTCTTGAGGTACTGTTATTGCATGTAAATCTACAACACTGTAATAGCAGTCATATTCATCTTGAAGTTTCGTCCAGTTTTTTATTGCACCTAAATAATTTCCTAGAGTCATCTTTCCTGATGGTTGAGCCCCACTGAATATTACTTTTTTATCACTCATCTTTATACCTCCCAAATTATATTGCTTTTAACATTTTTAATACTATATCTTTAGAATTATGAGCTGCATCTACAACAAATTCTTCATACGTAACATCTGCACTTCCATCTGCTTTGTCCGACATAGCTCTTATTATTACAAAAGGAACATTGTTTAAAGAACATACATGTGCTATAGATGCCCCTTCCATCTCTCCACAATAAGCATTAAATTCATTAGCTAATTCATCTTTTAATTCTTTAGAACTTATGAATTTATCTCCTGTTACTACTCTTCCTTTTAAAACTTTATGATTTTTAACTTCCTCTACAGATGATTGATATGCTGCATTTATAAGCCTTTCATCTGCTGTAAATATTGAACTTTCCATTCTAGGTATCATTCCTTTTTTATATCCAAAAACAGTAGCATCTACATCATATTGAATTGCATCAGTTGATATTACTATATCTTGTACATCTAACTCTGAATTTATAGCACCTGCTACCCCTGTATTTACAACAGCCTCTACTTTAAATTCACTTATTAAAATTTGAGCACATAATGCTGAATTTACTTTTCCTATTCCGCATCTTACCAATACTACATCTCTACCTTCTATTTTACCTTCATAAAATTTCAAGCTTGCTTTTTCTAATGTATTTTTAACATTCATTAACTCAACTAATATATCTACCTCTTCGTCCATTGCTCCTATTATACCTATTCTATTCATTAGTTCCTCCTTAGTTTTTAGTGTTTTACACACTTTTTATGATAATTAAAAAATCCGCCCTAAATTAATAGGACGGATATATTTTCCGCGGTACCACCTAAATTATATACACAAAATTTCAAATGCATATCTCTTAATATCTGCTATAACGTGCAGTCACGATTATGGATACTTTATAATATTTTATCAATTATATTTCCCCTTATTCCTCTAAGGTCCATTCACTAAATCATTTCTTGTTAAGATCTCAGCATCCTTAACTCTCTGTATTGAATATACATTTAGCTACTATTCCTTTTCATAGGATTAATATATTCTTTTTTATTTTATAATATGACTTACAATAAAAATTGTCAACCCACTTAATTTAAAAGTTTATATTTTCCTAAGATTTATTTTTATTTAAAATCGCATATATAAAAATATTAAGTATTTGTATAATTAATGCTACTATAAAAAATATTATAAAATAATAATATGATATTCTCTCAATAAAATAGTTATTATTTATAACTATGTAAATTAAAAAACTTATTATTGAAGCTATTAACACTTGAGCTTTATAAAATTTACTTTTGCCCTTTTTTATAGTATATATTAAAATCATAAAAAACAATATGCATAATGATATAAATACAATATTCATAATCTGTATATTTTGTGCTGAAAATATTCCATTTGCAAATTGATATTTTCTATAATATACATGATGCATAACACCTGCTTTTTTCTTTGTCAAATATTCAATTACAAATCCACTTAATAATGCTATTAGCTGAATTATACATGTTATTATATAAAGTATTTTAAAAAAAATTTTATCTTTCATATCAACTCCTATTTAGGTTCCCCTGTTTCAGTAGGATTAGAAGCATCATTACTCCATCCTATCCATCCATCACTATATAAAGATGTATTTTTTAGTCCCATTACATTTGCATAAGTTAAAACTTCTGCAGCTCTCCATCCACTTCCACACATAAATGTAAGATGTTTGTTAGTATCTATTCCTGCTTTTTTCCATAAAGCCTTTATTTCATCTGCATTTCTCATAGTATTATCTATATTACGATAATCCTCTAAAGTAGTAGCACTTGTACCTGCATATCCATAAACTGCTCCTGGTATACGTCCTTTTTTATTATGATAACTATATCCTGAAACTTTTCCTATATATTCATCCCATGTACGATTATCTACTAACACAAATTTATCTTTATCTTTTAATTGTTCTTTAAGTTCTGGAATTGTATCTATTAAATCTGCGTTGCCTGGTATTGCTCCCTTAAATTCAGTTCCTGGAGTTTTTTTATTACTTTTTGTTTCTAACTCATAACCTGCAGCAACCCATGCATTATTTCCACCATTTAAAACTCTTACATCGTTAATTCCTATATAACGAAGTACAGTAGCCACTCTGTAAGAAGCCATAGTATCTAATCCAGTAACTACAATAGTATCATCTTTAGTAAATCCATAATTTAGTGCAAATTTACTTAAATTTTCATCACTATCTAACATCCAAGCTGGTGGCGGTTCTATAGTATCTGTATTTATATGAACACTAGTAGGTACATGCCCTTTAGAATATGCTTCACTTTCTTCTCCCCAACTAGCTTCTACAATTTTAATATTTTTTGAATTTTCAAACGTTGAAGGTTTACTTCCATCTAATATATTTTTTACAACTTTAGCCGGAACTAGCATTTCATGATTTTTATACTTCTCCATAGGTAAAGATTTATCTTTAGCCCAATCTTTTATATCATATATATATAAATTTTTATATCCTTTTTCATCTAAATACGATGCTACTTTTTTCGCATCTTTTTTATTGGCATCATATAACACTATATTTTTATCTTTATCTATTTTTTTATTTTTTAAAGCATTATCTAAAGTTTCTTCTTTCTTTTCTGAATCTACATCTAACCAGTTTGCTGAGAAATCAACTGCTTTAGATATATGCCCTCCTCTTTTTTCATCATTTAATATCCATCCATTATAAGAATCATTAATACGAGTATCAACTATTATCCAAGAATTATCATCTAATTTTGATTTTAAGTCTTCAGTAGAAATCTCTTTAGTTGTAACTTCTTTTGAAACTTGATTTTTAGTTTTTTCATTACTACATGCTACTAATCCTACCATGCCTAATATAAGCATAGAACTTATAGCAACTTTTTTGATTATTTTCTTCACTGATGTACCTTCTTTCTATGTCTTTTAAAATTCAACTACATTTAAATAATTACGTATTCTATACTATATAATACTTGCACTTAAGTAAAATATTATAGATAAAAAATATAATTAAATCTTTGTCTATAGATTTTATTTATAGTACACTAACTAAAATGGCTCCTGATGATGTATATGTTCCCATTACTGAACCAACTTCACTTATTATAGTCTCTTTAAATTCATGTTGTTTTTCTATCATTTCTTTTATTTTAAGTGCTTTTTCTTTACAATTTGAATGTCCTATTGCTAAAGTTTTATCTTTTGAATCATTCACATTTAAATTTATATATTCAATCAACTTTTTAAGACTATTTCCTTCTCCCCTAGCCTTATCTACAGGTTTAACTATTCCATCTGCTACTTGAATTATAACTTTAAAATTCAATGAATTTATAATTTTTCCTGCTAATGGCTTTACTCTACCTCCTTTTATTGCATTTTCTAATGTTTCTAGTGTTCCGTAAAACATAACTTCATTCTTTATTTTCTCTATAATTGATACTATTTCATCTATAGACTTACCTTCTTGTATTAATTGTGCTGTTTTTATTACTAAAAGTCCAAACCCTATAGAACCATTCATTGTATCTACTATTTGTATATTTTTATCTTTATATTCTTTTAAAAATATATTTTTTGCTAAAACTGCACTTGAATAAGTTCCTGATAACTTAGAACTTAAAGTTAAAACTAAAACATTATCTTCATTACAATTGTATGATTCTATAAATTTATCAGGTGATGGACAAGATGTTTTAGGCAATTCTTTTGAATTTGACATCATTTTATAAAAAGTTTCATTATCAATTTCCTCACCTGCAACAAAGCTTTCTTCCCCAAATTGAACATTAAGAGCTACAACCTCTATGTCATATTTTTGTAATATATCCTTTGATAAATCACAAGATCCATCTACTATCAATTTTATTTTATTCATATTAATAATTCCTCTCAAATTTTCATATATTATTTAACGGTCGGTCGGTCGACCGATAATTAATATTATTTTATATTTATTAGCTTTGAAAGTCAATACATTAATCATCATATCAAATTCATAATATATGAGATTTGTTGACAATAAAATTTTACACCTATATAATATTATTGATTTACCAATTGTTCGCTAAACATAGAAAGGTTGATTATATGAAACCAAACAATAATATGAAACAAAATATTTTAATTGCAGCTACTGACCTAATTACAAAAAACGGTATAAAAAATACTAGTCTTGCTGATATTGCAAATTCAGTGGGTATTAGTAAAGGTACTTTATACTACCATTACTCTTCAAAAGACGATATAATATTTAGCATTGCCGATTCCCACTTAAATATAATAACTGATGCAATTTTAAATTGTGTCCAAAATATAAAAACTGAATCACCTAAAGATAAAATAGTTGAATTTATAATAAATAAAATAACTACCATAGAAAGTACTGGTCGAGTACACATGTATCTTATTTGTGAAGCTATAACAGGAAATGAACCTTTAAAAGAAAGAATTAGAGTTAAATATATACAGTGGAGAAATACACTTAAATCTGAAATTGAAAAAAGCTTTATTGATAATAAAGAATCTAGCGAGGCACTTTCCTTCCTTCTCATATCTATAGTAGATGGACTTGTAATTCAAAGTCTATTAAAGACTGAGAAATTACCCTATGAAAATATAGCAACATTTTTAATTAATAAGTGGTACTAAAAAAGGACTATCTCAAAAATATAAGAATTTTGAGATAATCCCTTTTTTATTTATACAGTTGTTGCCTGTTTATGGCAATGTTCATGTTCATGGACGCCTGTAAATCTATCTTCATGCACATGATCATGACCAACTCCATTTATATGTTCATGTTGGTGCATATATGATACCTGAAGTTTTTTATTTACAGGATTTTCACCTATATGTGCATTTACTCCAAAAACTTCTTTTAGCATCTCTGATGTTATAACTTCTTCTACTGTCCCACAGTTTATTATTTCTCCGTTTTTCATAACTATTAAATAATCACAATACATAGAAGCTATATTCATATCATGTATTGCTGATAAAGTTGTTATATTTAAACTCTTCACCAAATCCATAAGCTGTATTTGGTAACCTATATCTAAGTGATTAGTAGGTTCGTCTAGTATTAAAAAATCCGTATTTTGAACTAATGCACGTGCAATTAAAGTTCTCTGCTTTTCTCCCCCTGATAAATTAGCAAAGCTTCTATCGGCATGATTTGTAAGACCTACTCTATTTAGCATTTCTTTAACCATGTCTAAATCTTTTGTTGAATAATCTTCAAATACAGACTTATATGGATAACGTCCCATTTTTACTATCTGTTCTACAGTAAAATCAAATTGAGTATTACTTTCTTGAGCAAGTACTGCAATTTCTTTAGCACAATCTTTATCCTTCATTTGAAGCAAATCTCTATTATCAATACTTATTTGTCCACTATCTGGTTTATATATTCTATATATGTTTTTAAGTAATGTAGATTTCCCCGAACCATTTGGTCCTATTACACCTACAAAAGAACCTTCTTTTACATCAAAAGATATATCTTTTAATATATTTTTACTTTCTACACTAAATTTAAGATTTTTTACATTTAATTTAACCATTAGTTATTACCCCCAAAGGAATAATTTTTTCTAGATATTAACCATAAGAAGAATGGTCCTCCAACTAAAGAAGTTATTATACCTATAGGTATTTCCGTAGGTGGGAACATACCTCTTGCTGCAACATCTGACCATATTAAGAATATTGCTCCAATTAAACTAGATAATACTATTAACTTTTTATGATCACTTCCTGCTATTGTTCTACATATATGAGGAACTACTAAACCTATAAATCCTATAGCCCCTGTTATTGCAACTAATGTAGATGTAAGCAAGGTTGACATTATAAGTAAAACTGTTTTTACTAACTTAATATTTATTCCAAGTATTATTGCGTTGTCATCTCCAAGTAACATTATATCTAAAGTTTTACTCATTATAAACGATACTATTGCTACTAGTATTAGTGCTATAAGAGGTGTTAATAGAACTTCCCATTTAGCTCCTCCTAAACTACCTATAGTCCAAAATAATGCAGATTTTGCTTGGTTTGAGTTTTCTGCTGAGTATATTAATAAGTTTGTTAATGCTGAAAATATTGTTGATATTGCCATACCTGAAAGTACTAATCTTGTTGTAGACGTACTTTTCCCCATACAAGTACCTATTGAAAATACTAATATTCCAGATATCATAGAACCAAAAAATGCTCCAGCTGTTATACTATTTATTCCTAAAAAAGATATTCCCCCCATAACTATTACAGCTACTGCACCGCATGATGCTCCTGAAGATATACCTAATATATATGGTTCTGCTATAGGGTTTTTAGTTACACATTGCATTAAAACACCACAAAGAGCAAGCCCTGCTCCACAAAGAGCACCTAAAATCACCCTTGGTAATCTTATCTCCCATATTATATTTTCAAACATATCATTCCACGTTGGATCAAACATTGTTGAATTTGTTACTTTATTTACAAATACTTTATAAACTATGTCTGGGTCTATATATGTACTACCTATAGCTATTGCTATTATCATTGTAAGAACTAAAACTATACTTAAACCAATTGTCCAAAACAAAAAGCCTTTATTTTTTGAAAGGCTCTTTGTTTTTTGTATACTCATTTCCATTATTTATCTTCTCCATGGAAATATCCATACATCTTTTCTATAACGTGGGCATTTCTTACCCCTGGAGACAAGTCAGCTAGTCCTACAACGTATATCTTATTATTTTTAATAGCATTAACATTTTTTAGTGCTGGATTCTTCTTTAAGAAATCTATTTTTTGTTGTGCTGGAGTTCCTGCCATAAAGTCTGTTACTAATATTACTTCAGGATTTTCAGATACTATACTTTCCCAAGAAACATGAGGATATATTTCTTTTTGAGTTCCGAATATATTATTTCCACCTGCAATTTCTATTAAATTGTTAGCAAGTCCTGCCCCAACAACCATAGCATCATTGTCTCCTGAATCATAAACCATCATTTTAACTTTTTCTTCTTTTTTAGTATCTCCAACTTTATCTTCAACTGCTTTTATATCACTTTTCATTTTATCTATAACTACTTTAGATTTATCTTGAACTCCAAATATTTTTCCTAATAAATCAAAGTCTTCATAAACAGTGTCTACCGTAGCATTTGGTGCTAATGATTTACATTTAAAAGGAGTTATTCCTTTTGATATAAGTTCATCTGGAGCACCTGTTGTTTCATTACTTACTGACATATCCCATCCACTTACAAAATCAGCTCCTGTAGCAAGGAATCCTTCTTTTGAAATAGAATGTCCTTCTGCTATTTTTATTTCAGGTATTTTCTTATATGCTTCTTCGTATTCTGGTAATATTGGATTATCTAAAAGAGCTGTTCCTACCATTTTATCTCCTAAGTCTAATGCTAGTAGCATCTCTGTCATAAACTGTGATAATGTAACTGCTTTTTGAGCAGGTTTTTCTAATTTAACATCATAATCTTTAACACCATCTGAATAAACAAATTTTACTGGCTCAAATTTAGTTGATTCAACTGCTGCTGCAGGTTTTTCTGAACCTTCTTGACTAGCTTTTCCTGAACATCCTACTACGCTTAATGATAATCCCGCTATAGTCAGGACTACTAGAAATCTTCTTAAACTTCTGCTTTTTATCATTGTATTTCTCCCCCTAAATTTATATATATATTTACAAAAAAACCATGAAGATTTAAATAAGATATTTAAAATATCTTTATATTAAACCTTCATGGTTTATATCTCAAAATTTTATTTTAATTTTAATTTACATCTATTCATGCTTAACTTTTACGCATGAATATGTTCATGATCTTTAGTATGTTCATGTCCATGTTCATGATTATGATTATGATCATGAGTATGAACCCCTGTAAATTTATCGTCATGATTGTGATCATGTCCAACACCTTCTACATGCTCATGTTCGTGTCCATGAGAATGAGTATGTGTATGAGAATGATCATGATTATGACCTCCGCAACAATCTTCTCCCCCATTTCCACAACATCCATTTTGATGTGGATTATGATGATATCTTATTAAAAATCTATTCAATGTCATTACTTATACCCCCTAGTATATTTGGAAATACTTCAGTATCCCGTCTTCTTATTTATTATATAAGGTAAAAATAAAAAAAACAATGGAAATCGTTTTTTTCGTAAAATTAAAATAATTTGCTATAATCTGTCAATTCTTAATATTTTATAACTATTTTTTAAGCCACAATTTTATTTACTAGAGATTAAAAAAACTGAAAAATATATATTATATATTTTCCAGTCTGAAATTTAATTTAAATTGTATTTTCTATATAAAGAAGAATTGGTTTGGTCCTATAGCAAATCCTGTTAATGCCCAAATTATAGCTAGTAAAGTCCATCCTATTAAGAACACCATTGAAACTGGCATCATCATAGACATTAAACTACCAACACCAAAGTCCTTTTTATATTTTTGACCAAATACTACCACAACTCCTAAATAACTCATTAAAGGAGATATTATATTTGTAGATGAGTCACCTATACGATACATTAATTGTACCCCTGCTGGAGTGAATCCTGCAACCATTAACATAGGTACAAATATTGGCGCAAGTAATCCCCACTTAGCTGAAGCACCACCCATAAATAAGTTAACAAATGCAGTTAAGAATATAAATGCAACCATAAGTACCATAGACCACATCATATTATCTGTAGGTATTTGACGAACTAAATCCGCTCCTAAAGAAGCTACTAATACTCCTAAATGTGAATCATTAAAGTAATTTAAAAATTGAGATACAAAGAACATTATAACTATTATTGGAGCCATATCTGCCATAGCCTTACACATAGCTGGTACTATATCTTCACTTTTCTTAAATTTACCTGATTTAAATCCATATACAAGACCACTTACTGCAAATATAACGAACATTAACATTATAACCATATCACCGTGGAAGAACATAGATTTTAAGAAACTATCTGCTGATTGTAATACAGCATTTCCATTCGCATCAGTTGCCCATATTCCAACTGTAGTTGATAAATCTCCAAGTAATGGTATTATATTATTTTTATCAAAAGGTAAAGCTGCCAAAACTATAAGTCCTATAACTACAAATAAAATTTTATTAGTAAATTTAAAAGCAACTTTTTCTTGCTCACTTATTTCATGATCTGGCTCTACATCAGCTTCTTTTTTATTATAATCTCCTAGTCTTGGTTCAACAAATTTATCTACAACTAAAGTACCTAATATCATTATTAATAATGTTGATCCCATCATAAAGAACCAGTTACTTGTAACAGACATTGTAGATGCTAGATTAGTTTTAGCTAATGCATCTCCTGTTTCTGCTGCTGCTTGAGTAAATGGTAATAATAATGCATCAGTTGAACTTACAAATAAGTTAGCACTAAATCCTCCTGATACACCAGCAAAACCTGCTGCAAGACCCGCAAGAGGATGTCTTCCTAAAGTATAATACATTAAAGCTGCAAGAGGAATTAATACAACATATCCTGCATCTGATGCCATATTAGACATAACTCCTAAGAATATAACAACTGGTGTTACAAGCTTCATTGGAGTAGCTTTAACTATACTTTTCATTGCTATTGATAAATATCCACTTTGTTCCATAAGACCTATCGCTAGCATTATTATAAGTATTGTTCCTATAGCATACATATTCATAAAGTTTGCTATAGCAGTTCCTATTACATAAGATAGTCCATTTGAATATCTCTCTACTACCGTAGTTCCTGTAGCAGCAACTTTTAAAACCTCTATTGGCTTTTGACCTAAAAGATTATTTATTGGGAATTTCCCTAATGGAGTATCTGCAACTACTCCTAGTGTTCCTAATACTGCCGATGCAACTAATGTAAATACTGATATGTAAATAAACATTAATACTGGATGAGGCAATTTATTTCCTAATTTTTCTATTTTATCCATAAACCTTTGAATTTTAGATTTTTTTTCTTGTTCCTTTATCGTGACTTCCATTCATTTTCCTCCTATTTTATCTATTATTATAAGTCCTTAATTAATTTTAACATATTTTAACATTATTTTCAGTCTTTTGACTATTTTCCTTATTTTCCATCAAAATTCTTCTTATTTTTTTAGTTAAATATCGTACTTTTAGATTTCTACCTAATTTTATAAAGTGTTTTTTTTATTTTCTTTTTTTTATTCATAAAAAAAAATCCTTACGCCTAAAGATTTTTCAAATCTTAGGTGCAAGGATTTATTCATTTTTTTATCTTTTATTCATTTTTACTATTTTCTTATAACTTTTATACCTGTCATATGGTCATTTAAGTTATGTTTTTCTAATGTTTCATCTTCAACTCTATTTATTTCTAAAGCTAAAGTTTCTGTCTTTATATAATCTTCAAATTTATTTACAGCTGATGAGATTTCACCATCTGAACAATAATCTATAACTATGTTATCTAATACATCAAAGTTACTAGATTTTCTTATTTGTTGTACTTTTGATATAAATTCTCTTGCATATCCTTCAGCTATTAATTCTTCATTTAATGTAGTATCTAATATAACGAATAAGTTATTTTCCATAGTTACATTAAATCCTTCTTTAGCTGATATATTAATTAATACATGCTCTTTATTAAATTCAAAATTTTCACCATCAACTTCAACTATTAAACTTTCACCATTTTCTAATTTAGGAACAACTTCACTTGGATTTAATTTATTTAATGCTCCAGCAAAGAATTTCATCTTAGATCCTAAGATTGGTCCTAATACTTTAAAGTTTGGTTTTAAGCTGTAGTTCATATACTCACTTAAATCTTTAGCAAACACAACTTCTTTAACATTAAGTTCTTCTTTTATTAAATCTACTATATCACTTATAATAGGTTCATATTTTCCATCTACAAATACTTCTTGTACTGGTTGACGTACTTTTATTCTACTAGTTTCTCTTGATGCTCTACCTAATGTAACTAAGTTTTTAGCTAAGTCCATTTTTTCTTCTAACTTAGCATCTATTAAACTTTCATTAGCTCTTGGATAACTAGCTAAATGAACAGATACTTCATTAGTTAATTTTCTATACATTTCTTCTGACATGTATGGAGCAAATGGTGCTATTAATTCACAAAGTTCTTTTAATATTTCATAAGTTGTATTGTAAACTGCTTTTTTATCTTCTGTTAATTCAGTAGCCCAGAATCTTCTTCTTGAACGTCTTATATACCAGTTAGATAAATCATCATTTATAAATGCTTGTATTCTTCTTATTGTTTTATTTACTTCAAATATTTCTAAGTTTTCTTCTACTTCTTTCTTTAAATTGTTAAACTTAGATAATATCCATCTATCAAGTTCTGGTCTATCTTTGTACTCTACAAAGAAGTCATTCGGATTTATGTTATCTGTATTAGCATATAATGTGAAGAAGTTATAAACATTTTTCATTGTTCCTAAGAATTTACTTTGAACTTCTTTTAATCCTTCTTCATCAAATCTGATTGGTGTCCATGGTGGAGATACATATAATAAGTACCATCTTAAAGCATCTGCTCCATATTTATCGAATAATTCAAATGGATTTACTGTGTTTCCTCTTGATTTACTCATTTTCTTACCATCTTTATCTAATACAAGGTCATTAACTAAAACTTTTTTGTAAGGTGCTTTACCCATAACAAATGTAGATATTGCAAGTAATGAATAGAACCATCCTCTAGTTTGGTCTATACCTTCACAGATATAATCTGCTGGGAATAATTCTTCAAAGTTTTCTTTATTTTCAAATGGGTAATGATGTTGTGCAAATGGCATTGAACCACTATCAAACCAACAGTCTATAACATCAGTTACTCTTGTCATTGGCTTACCACAACATTCACATTTTAAATGTATATCATCAACATAAGGTCTATGAAGCTCTACAGTTTCTGGGTTTACATCTTCTATCGCCTTTTTCGCAAGTTCTTCCCTTGAACCTACTGAATCCTTATGACCACATTCACATCTCCAGATATTAAGAGGAGTTCCCCAATATCTACTTCTTGATACAGCCCAGTCATTTAAATTTTCTAACCAGTTTCCAAATCTTCCTTCTCCTACGAATTTTGGATACCAATCAACAGTTTTATTATTAGCTATTAATTGATCTTTTAATTTTGTCATTTCTATATACCAGCTTGGTTTAGCATAATATAAAAGTGGAGTTTGACATCTCCAACAGTGAGGATAGTTATGTGCTACTTTTTCTTTAGAGAACAGTTTATTTTCATGAGCTAACCACTTGATTATCTCAACATCTAAACCATCTTCCATAACAAATTTACCTTCCCATGGAGTAGTTGTAAATTTACCTGTTTCATCTACTGGTTGTAAAACTGGTAAATCATATTTTCTTCCTAAATTGTAATCATCTTCCCCAAATGCTGGTGCAGTATGAACTATACCTGTACCATCTTCAGTTGTTACATAATCTCCTAAAGTTATGAAGAATGCTTTCTTATCTGTTTCAACGAATGGCATTAATTGCTCATATTCTATTCCTTCTAATGTAGCACCTTTCATTTCTTCTATTACTTCGTAATCTTCACCTAGCACTTTATTAGCTAAAGGTTTAGATACATAATAAATTTCTTCACCTTGTTTAACTTTTAAATAATCTACTTCTCCATTTATAGTTAATGCAACGTTTGAAGGTAATGTCCAAGGAGTAGTTGTCCATGCTAAGAAATATTCATTTTCAGTACCTTTTCTTTTAAACTTAGCTATTACTGTATTAGTTTTTATTTCTTTATATCCTTGTGCAACCTCATGTGAAGCAAGACCTGTCCCACATCTTGGGCAATAAGGAAGTATCTTATGACCTTCGTACACATATCCTTCTTTGTTAAATTTATTTAGTATCCACCATACAGTTTCTATATAATTATTATCTAGAGTTATGTATGGATTATCTAAATCTGTTTCATAAGCCATTCTTTCAGTCATAGCTCTCCATTGTTTTTCAAAAGTGAAAACAGATTCTCTACATTTTTTATTAAATTTATCTATTCCATATTCTTCTATTTGTTGTTTATCAGAAAGTCCTAATTCTTTTTCTACCTGAATTTCAACTGGTAATCCATGAGTATCCCATCCTGCTTTTCTTTTAACTTGGTATCCACTCATTGACTTGTATCTACATACCCAGTCTTTTAATGTTCTAGCTACAACGTGATGTATTCCTGGATTTCCATTAGCTGTTGGAGGTCCCTCATAGAATACAAAGCTAGGATCATTTTTACCCTTTTCTAAAGTTTTTTCTAATATGTCTATATCTTTCCAATACTCAGAAACTTCTGCCTCTGCTTGTTTTACAGAACTGTCTACTAATGACTCAAATTTTGCCATAATATCACCCTTTCTACTGATTATAATATTACTATGATTGTTATCTAAATTAACTTTGTTTATAACAATAAAAAAACTCGTCCCCTAATAAAAGGGACGAGTATTGATCGCGTTACCACCCTAATTCCACATACAAATACGAATACATACTTATATGTAACACTCTATAGTATAACGGCACTAACCGGCACAGCTTAATTGATTATATTCGTTCAGCCTACAGCTTAGGAGTGATTTTCAACTTTAATAAATTTATTGGTTCTCAGCTTATCCAATTCTCTGTAAAATCTTTTTAAAGCATACTGTCTCCATCATCGCTTTTATATAATATATTTTGTTTTATACTATGAGATTTTATACCAAGTTATTATAATAGTCAATATTTTTTTATCATATAATTAATATTAATTATTCTAATGTACTTGCTATTTCTTCCGATTCAGCTTTATCTAAATTATAGATTGTTGTTCCTTCAAATGCATTTAAGCATTTCTCATCTACATCATAGAATATTTCATCTATACTTCTCATTTCATCTTCGATTAATGATTTGAATTTGTTTCTAAACACTTTAAATTCCTTAACTAAAGAATCATATTCTTTTCTTATTTCTATAACACGATTATTTCCTTGTTCTATAATTTGTCTAGCTTTTAAGTCTGCTTCTTCAACTATTATTTTAGCTTTTTTATTTGCAGCTATACAAGTATCTTCTGCTGCACTTTGAGCTGTTATTAATGTTGCTTTTAATGTTTCTTCTATATTCTCATACTTGCTAACTTGGTCTTGATATAATCTTAATTTTTCTTTAAGATCTAGGTTTTCTCTGTATAAAGTTTCAAAATCTTCTTTTACTATATCTAAAAATTCATCTACTTCTTCTTCTTTATAACCTCTTAAAGATTTTTTAAATTCCTTATTTTCTATTTCGATTGGAGTTAACATTTATTCCCCTCCTTATATAATTATCTTAGCCTGAACTTTTATTTTGCCCTTTTTAGTAAGGTCCCCTATCTTAGTAACCTTAGCTCTTCCTTTTCCCCTTACAGATATCAAAGATCCTTCTTTAATTTCTTTTGATGGAGAAGTTATTTTTTCATAATTTACATTAACCTTTTCCCCATTAATAAACTTTAAACTATCTTGTCTAGATATATTATATAATCCACTTATAATACAATCAATTCTATCTGAAGATACTGTAAAGGATATGTCTTTATAATTAGGAGAATTATATATGATCTGTTCTCTTGTTATTTCTTTTATTTTCACATTATTTCTTGACACTTTTTCTAAATTCATAATTATGAAGTCACAAATATCATCACTAACTATTACTTGACAAAAGCTATCATGTATAATTATATCTCCAACTTTTTCTCTTTTTATACCCAGGTTCATAAGAGCACCTAGATAATCTTTATGAGAAATATCACTAAATTTAAAATTACCTTCTATTTGTAAAAATCTAAGTTTATTTTGTACATCTTCATATTCCATATAATACGGATATATAAACACAGTACTTCTTTCACAATTAACATATCCGCCATCAACAGTATATTTTATATCACTATTAGAATTTAAAATATCTATTGCATTTTTTATTTCATACGGATTTAGAAAATCTGTATTTCTAACATCATAATTTTTCAATGCAGCATTAGCTTTATCTATAACTTTGAACATTTTATTTTTTAAATCTATGTCTTTTAAATGATTCGTAAGTCTTGATTTGTCCATTTTATATCAATTAATTCTCTACATTAAAATCTTTAGTAGAATTCTTTCTATTATTTGTAATAAAAAAACTGTAACTAAAGGTGAGATATCTATTGGTCCGTTCATATATTTATATAATACAGACCTTACTGGTTCTTCTATAGGATAAGTTAAAGTCGTTAATATATCATATATTTTATTATCAGTTCCTCCAGGAAACCATGTTAGAAGACATCTTATAATTATTAAAAATGTTATTAGTTTAAAAAGCTTCACTACTGCTATTGCTAATATACTCATATTAAAACCCCTTTACTATTTATTTTGCCAAGGGAAAAATGCCTTACTTTCTAATTCTTTTTTCATATTTGCATCTATATCAACATTGTTTGGTGCTAATATAAATATTGCTCTAGATACTTTTTGCATACTTCCATCTAGTACATAAACTGCACCATTCATAAAGTTAAATATAGATTTACGTGTTTCAACATCATCTAATAAGCCTTCTAAATTAACTATAACTGCTCTTCTTTGTTTAAGATGGTCTGCTATAACTGTAACTTCTTCGTATTTTTTTGGCTCTACTATTACAACTTTCATTTGACTAGTTGTGTGTAAATTTACAATTTTACTTCCTTTAGAATGATTTATAGAATTAAACTCACTATTTATATCTTCTTCTTGTTCTAACTCTTCAACAACATCTTCTATGTCATCATAATCTTCCTCATCGTCAACCATCCAATTTTTAAATTTAGATATTAATCCATCTCCCATTACTAATAGCCTCCTTCGTATTTATTATTTATACTTATTTTTTATCGTAGTTTCTTGCTCCAAATATAGATGTTCCTACTCTTACCATACTTGAACCTTCTTCTATAGCGATTTCATAGTCGTTGCTCATGCCCATAGATAAAACATCCATATCAACATTGTCTATTTGCAACTTATCTATTTCTAAAGATAACTCTTTAAGTCTTCTAAATACACTTCTTACTTCTTCTTCATCTTCTGTAAAAGGTGCCATAGTCATAAGACCTTTAATTTTTATATTTTTATAATTAGACGAAATATTTTTTATAAACTCAATAGAATCTTTTTCATCAATTCCATGTTTAGTTTCTTCTTTAGATATATTAACCTGAATTAAACAGTTTATAGTTCTTTCTATTTTTTCAGCTCTTTTTTGAATTTCTTCACATAAAGCTTGTCTATCTAAAGAATGTATCATATGCACTTTGTCGATTATATATTTTACTTTGTTAGTTTGTAATGTTCCTATTAAGTGCCAATTAACTTTATCACCTATAATTTTATACTTTCTATCTAATTCTTGAGGTTTATTTTCACCTACATCTGTTACACCATTTTCAATTGCCTCATTAATTGCATCTACATCTACTGTTTTAGTAACCGCCAGTAAAGTTACATCTTTACTTAATCTATTAACTTTTTCAGATGCTTTTTCTATATTCTTTCTTACATTATCTAAATTTTCTTTAATAGATTCCATTTTTTCACCTACTTTATTCTCATATTTTTACTTATAATATTAGGTTTTAAAATAATTTTATCATATATGTTTATACTTTTACTATCCTTACTGTCATCATTATAACAATCTATGAATATAAAATTATCATCTTCATATGCAATTTTATATAACTCAACAAAGTTTACAGTTTTAGACTCTTCATCTATAACGTATACACCTCGCTTAGTTCCTATTTTTTCCACAGAAGTTTTAGGTACTTTTAAACCTTCCATTTGCCTATATATTATATCAAATTCTTTAACTCTTGTATCGTAAATTCCAACATTTTGATTACTTATTTTCAATATGATTATAAAATTTTCTTTATCATCATATATTTTCTCTACTTTCGAATCAATTTCTTGTTTATCATTCCTTAATTTTATATTTTGATTTAGCTTAAAATTTTTTACTTCATCCTTATCAACACATATTGCCACATAGTAATTATAATTGTCAACTACTCTTAAAATAGTTTCACTCTGATTTACATCTTCTCCATCTTTCTTTACTTCTTCATATTGATTATCGGTATTTTGTATATCCTTTTTAGTTATTTCATTAATTTTATCGTATGTAAATTTATCTTCCTTTCCATCGAATTTGTATGATATTATTCCTGATATACTTGAACTCAATTTTAAAATTCCTTTTTCTTTCTGTAAAATCAGCATTTTTATTTGTTCTTCTTTTGTTTTTAATTTTATTGAATCAATATCATTATTAAGTAAATCATTTCTTTCTTTTATATCTTTATTTGCTTTTTTTATATCTTCATTTATTCCATCATAGTCATTATTTAATAAATTAGTTTGAATTTTATCACTACTTGAATTAATATTTTTATTTAAAACTTCTATATCCTTACTAGATATATTACTTTCACCCGTTTTTAATTTATCAATTTCTTTATCTAATTTATCTATTTTTTTATTAATATCTTTATCTGTGTTTTCAGAACTTATTTGGGCTACTTCTTGAGACTTTTTAACCTTTTCTCCTTCTTTAACTAACAAATTTACACTTCCATCTATGTCAGATTTAACTATATATTCATCTCTTATAATAAGTCCTTTTTTTGTAATCTTAGCTTCTAAATTTTCACTTTGTAATACTAAAGTATCTACATTCTTACTTATAAACTCCATTCCTATTTGAAACATTAAATAAATAAAAACTCCTAAAATAAGAATTTTAGAATATTTTAATTTTCTCAACATTTCACCTCCTACTCTTAATATAATTTCTTCGTTTAATAACCTATCTCCTTGTTTATATAAGAATAGAGGTAAATATTTTTTATTTTTATAAATATTTTTTCATAAAAGGTAACATATTTCATTTTCTTTTCATATATATTATATTGAGGTTAATTTAAAATGACTCTTGAAATCTCAAGAGTCATTTTAAATTATCTATTTTAAGTTTTGTTTATTTTTTTCTACCCAGAAATCAGCATTTTTTATACCTAACTTAATAGGATCAAATGAAATTTGTTCCCTTGGTACTCCGGACTTTAATTGACTTTCATAGTCATTAAAGCACTTAATAACTACATTTGATAAAGCAATTATAGCTATTAAGTTAAGCCATGCCATACTACCTACTCCAATATCACCCATTTGCCATGCAAGATTAGCAGTTTTAACACAACCAAATACTGTAGCACCTAATAATAATACTCTTAATAAATTTATTAATATTTTACTACTACTTCCTCCAGTTATTTTCTTAGCTATATAAGTTAAGTTAACTTCAGCTATATAATAGTAAGCCATTAATGTTGTAAATGCAAATAAGAATAATGCAATTGACACGAACGCTCCTCCAAATCCAGGAATCAAGGTATTTACTGCTGTTTGTGTAAATGCTGGACCAAATTCTACTCCTGGTAAATTTTCAACTATCATAGCTCCTGACCCATCTAATACATTATAGCTACCTGTCATTAATATCATAAATCCAGTTGCTGAACATACAAATAATGTATCAACATATACTGAAAATGCTTGAACAAAACCTTGTTTTGCTGGATGAGATACTTCTGCTGCTGAAGCTGCTTGTGGACCTGTACCTTGACCAGCTTCATTTGAGTAAACTCCACGTTTTACTCCCCAAGCTATTGTAGAACCTATAATACCTCCAAAAGCTTGCTCTGCACCAAATGCGGATTTAAATATTAATGCTATAACTGCTGGTAATTTTTCTATATTAACTATAATTATAGCTAAAGCCATAAGAATGTATAAACCACCCATAAGTGGAACTATTAATTCTGCTGCTGAACCTATTCTTTTTATTCCACCAAATATAATAAGACCTAATAAAGCAACTAATATACCTGCTATTATCCATGAGTTAATTCCAAATGAATTCTTCATCGCTACTGCAATTGAATTTGATTGAACCCCTGGCAAAAATAATCCTGTTGCAAATACTGTAACTATTGCAAATACTATTCCATACCATTTAGAAAAAGTCGTATTTCCTAAACCTTTTTCAATATAATATGCAGGACCTCCACGGTATTGACCTTCATGTTCTTCTTTGTAAATTTGACCTAATGCTGATTCTGCAAATGCTGAACCTGCTCCTAAAAACGCTATAGTCCACATCCAAAATAATGCTCCTGGTCCACCCATAGCTATTGCAGTTGCAACCCCAGCAATATTACCTGTTCCTATACGCCCAGCTAATGCTGTACATAACGCTTGGAAAGAAGAAATACCTTGTTCTGATTTTTCTCCTTTAAAAAGTAATGTTACCATTTCTTTAATATTTCTTAATTGAGAAAAACGAGTTCTAAAAGAAAAATAAATTCCAGCACCTAAACAAAAATATATTAAAAAATTACTCCAAATTATATTATAAATCGAGTTAATAATACCTTCCATAATATACCTCCCTTAATTTTCATATTCTTCTATTTTTATTTTTATTTTTATAAAATATTACAAACTTAAGCCATTGTTACTTTTATTATTGCAAATTAATATATTCTTATTCTTTAATGGCTTTAACCTTATATAATATACTATTCCAGAAAAATTTTTAAGTTCCTTTATATTTCAAAATATTCAGAAAATTAAATATATCAAAAAAAATAATTCATTTCTTTTTATTCAATTTATAAACTAAAAATAAATACATATAGAAAGGTTAAATAAATACTGTATTATAATTATTCAACCTTTCTATATTTGTTTTTATAACAAAATAGTTATAATATTCATGCTTCCTTCATTTATAATTTTTTGAAGAGTTTTTTGTATTTTCACTCTTATTTCTTCTGGCATTGTATACAATTTACTTTGTAACTGTTCTTTAACTAAATCATGTAGAGATTTTCCAAACATATTTGATTCCCATATTTCACTAGGATTTTGTTCAAATTCGTCTAATAAATATTTAGCCATATCTTCACCTTGATTTTGATTTCCTACTATAGGTGATACTTCTGTAGATATATCTGCCTTAATTATATGAAGAGATGGAGCATTAGCTTTTAATTTTACTCCATATTGTTTTCCTTGTTTTATAATTTCTGGTTCTTCTAGACTAAGCTCATCTAATGAAGGTGCAACTACTCCATATCCTTTAGTTTTTGCATCTATTAATGCACTTTCAATCTTATCATACTCAGTTTTAACTTTAGATAACTTAGTTATTAAATTTAAAAGTTGATAGTCTCCATCAATCTTAAATCCACTTTTTTCTTCTAATACATTGTAAAATAAATCTTGTTTAGTTCCTAAATCAATAGTTATTACTCCTTCTCCGAGTTCTACATTATCTACTTGTGTATCATCTAAAAATTCTAACTCAGAAAATCCAGCTACTATACTATCTATATCTCTTATCTTTCCTATTTCAGCTATACTTTGTTTTAATGTAGATATTATATTATTTTTAATCCAGTGATTTCTTTCTAAGCCTTCTACCCATTGTGGTAAATTTATTCTTATTTCTGTTAATGGAAAATCATATAGTATAGCTTCCATAACTTCTTCTATCTCATCGTCTTCCATTTCTTCTACATTTACTGGTACTATTGGAACTTCATATTTTTCCTCTAATTCTTTTCTCAATAAAATAGTATCCTCACTATTTGGATTAAGAGTATTTAATACAACTGTAAATGGCTTTTTAATAGCCTTTAATTCATTTATTACTCTTTCTTCTGCATTTACATAATTCTTTCTTTCTATTCCTGTAACAGAACCATCAGTTATAACTACTACTCCTATAGTTGAATGGTCTCTTATAACCTTTTTAGTTCCTATCTCTGCTGCTTTTTCAAAAGTCATAGCCTCTTGAGACCATGGAGTTGAAACAAGTCTTTGTTTGCCTTCTTCTTCGTGACCTAAAGCCCCGTCAACTATGTATCCTACACAATCAACCATTCTTACTTTTAAAGATACTGTGTCTTTAATTTTTATTTCTACCCCATCTGCTGGTACAAATTTGGGTTCTACTGTCATTATTGTTTTTCCTGATCCACTTTGAGGTATTTCATCTTGAGTTCTTTCTCTTTTGAATTCATTTTCTATGTTAGGTAATACAAGGGTTTCCATAAATTTTCTTATAAACGTAGACTTTCCTGTTCTTACAGGCCCAACTACCCCAATATATATGTCCCCTTGAGTTCTTTTTGCTATATCTTCATATATGTTATTCATATAATTCCCCTCCTGCATATAATTTCTTATTAAATTATATTTTGTTTGTTTAACTAATATTACAAAAATAAAATTTCGTATGTAATCTACGCTTATTTTTTAAGATATCTCCCTTTATTAATATTATGTTTATCAAACTTTTATGACATTAAAAAAGCTAGGATTAAAATCCTAGCTTTTCATTTACTACTTCTTCCATTTCATGAGTTTTATTTCTCATCATTAACTCAACTACAACTTCATTAGGATTTGCTCCTTCGTATAGTACAGAGTATATGGCATTAGTTATTGGCATGTCTATATTTAGTTTTTTAGCAACTTCATGTGCTACATCTGTTGCTGTTATTCCTTCTACGACCATTTTAACTTCTTTTAAAGTTTCATCTAAACTCTTTCCTTGACCTATAAGAATACCAGCTCTCCTGTTTCTACTATGCATGCTCGTACATGTAACAATTAGATCACCTATACCTGATAAACCTGCAAAAGTTGATACATTAGCTCCCAGAGCAAGTCCAAGCCTACTAATTTCACTAATACCCCTTGTCATAAGAGCTGCCTTTGCATTATCACCATAGCCTAGACCATCACATATTCCAGCTCCAAATGCTATGATATTTTTTAACGCTCCACCTAACTCAACTCCTACTATATCAGGATTGGTATAAACTCTAAGCTTAGGGCTCATAAATACATCTTGAACTAATTGAGCTATGTCTAGGTCTTGTGATGCAACTACAACTGTAGTAGGTATATCTCTTGCAACTTCTTCTGCATGAGATGGTCCAGACAATGTTACATAAGGATTTTTCGGTAATTCTTCTTTACAAACCTCAGATAATCTAAGACCTGTTCCTTTTTCTAGTCCTTTAGCAACATCAACTATAATTTGTTCTTCTTTTATAAATGATTTTATTTGTTTACAAATACTTCTTATTGCTTGGGATGGAACTGCTAAAACTACTATCTTACTATTATTTACAGCTTCCTCTATATTAGTAGTTACTATTATATTTTCAGGAAATAATATTCCTGGCAAATAAGCTATATTTTCTTTAGTTTTATTTATCTTTTGAGCTTGTTCTTCTTTTAAGGTCCACATATTAACTTTATATCCTTTTTTGGCAAGACCTAAAGCTAATGCACTACCCCAACTACCAGCACCTAATACACATACCTTTTCCAACTTAGAATACCTCCTATGTACAAACTAAAAATTACTCTTTGTTTTGACCTAATTTTCTCTCTGTTCCACTTAATAATCTTTTTATGTTTTCTCTATGAGTATATATAACAGATATACTTAAGAATAACGTAACTAATATACCTTTTTTATTTTGAGTTAAAATCATTAAAACAGGTGTCATTGAAATTCCTAATACGGAAGCTAATGAAACATATCTTGTAAAATAAACTATTACCAGGAAAGTTGCAAAACCTATTAATGCTATTATAGTATTAATAGCTAGCATAGCGCCTAGAGAAGTAGCAACACCTTTTCCTCCTCTAAAACCTAAAAATGCTGGCCAATTATGACCTGCTACAACAAATACAGCACCTAAATACATAGATGTTTGCATGTCACTTCCAGATAAATCTGCTAATATTCTAGCTACCCATACAGCGATTGCTCCTTTTAGTAAATCTCCCACAAATGTCATAGCTCCAGCTTTTTTACCAAGTGTTCTAAGAACATTTGTCGAACCTGCATTACCAGATCCTTGCGTCCTTATATCAACCCCTGCTATCCTTTTAGCAACTAGATATGAAGTAGATATATTTCCTAAAAGATATGCAATTACAATAATTAATATATAGTTAAACATACGGACCCCCTTTAGGTAATAATTTTATTTTTTATTTTTTTGTCTATATTCAAACTTAACAGATGTACCTTCAAATCCAAAATTCTCTCTTATCTTATTCTCAATATATCTTTGATATGAGAAGTGAGTTAAATCTTTATCGTTTATAAATAATGTTATTTTAGGTGGTTTAATGTCTGTTTGGGCACCATAGTAAATCTTTAATCTTCTTCCTTTATCTGATGGTGGTTGATTTAACATTACTGCTTCACCTATTACATCATTTAATGTTGAAGTCGATATTCTCTTAGAATGTTCACTTGCTACATATTGAACAGTTTCTAATATCTTATTCATTCTTTGATTAGTTTTGGCTGATACAAATAGTACTGGTGCATACATCATGAATGGGAACTTTTCTTTTATTTCTTTTGTATAATTACCTAAAGTTTTATTATCTTTTTCTATTAAATCCCATTTATTAACTACAAATATACATCCTTTACCTTCATCATGAGCTATTCCTGCAACCTTAGTATCTTGTTCTGTTATACCTTGTTCTGCATCTATTACTATTAATACTATATCTGCTCTATCAACAGCACTCATCGCTCTTATTACACTGTATTTTTCTACTTTTTCATATATTTTACTTTTTCTTCTTATTCCAGCTGTATCTATAAGAAGGAATTGTTGTCCATTTTTTTCAAGATACGTATCTACTGCATCTCTAGTTGTACCTGCTATAGGACTCACTATTACTCTTTCTTCACCTAATATATTATTTAGTATAGAACTTTTTCCTGCATTAGGCTTACCTGTTATTGCAACTCTTATTATATCTTCGTCATACTCTGTATTTAACCCTTCTGGGAAATTCTCAACTACTTCATCTAATAAATCTCCAAGTCCCATACTGTTTGCACTAGATATTGCAACTGGAGTTCCTAAACCTAATTCATAAAAATCATATACATTATCATATTGACTTTGGCTGTCTATTTTATTAGCTACTAATATAACTGGCTTTTTTGTTTTTCTAAGTATTTGAGATACTTCTCTATCTGCAGCTGTTATACCATTTTTTCCATCAACTACAAATATTATAACGTGAGCCATATCCATTGCAAGCATAGCTTGATTTCTCATTTGAGATAATATTATATCTTCACTATCTGGCTCTATACCTCCTGTATCTACTAAAGTAAAATACTTATCTAACCATTCTACTTCTGTAAATATTCTATCTCTAGTTACTCCTGGAGTATCTTCTACTATTGATATTCTTTTTCCTGCTAACTTATTAAATAATGTAGATTTACCTACATTTGGTCTACCTACTACTGCTACTATCGGTCTATTATCACTCATAATTATCTCCTTTCTTATTTTAAAATTTTATCTACAAAGTCTTTTCCATCATTTAAACAAGGAACAACTTCTATATTCATAATTTCTTGCATTTTTTCTAAAGTTATATTATCTAAGAATATTTCTTCATCTGCTTTTAACATATTTCTCGGTATATATAAAGTTTCGCCTAAATCCTTATCTTTTAACTGTTCAATTATATCTGTAGCAGTTATAAGTCCAGAAACTGTTATTGTATCTCCAAAGAAATTATTTACTATTTTATATACTTCAATTTCAACATTATCAAATTTACTCATTATACATTGTGCCATGTTTTTAATAAATTTATAAGCAGAATGACCTGTTGCTATTGAAACTTTTTTATTTCTTGTAATTTTATCTTCCGATAATGTACTTAGAAAATCTTGTATTTCTCTTTCTAACTTACTTATCATACCTACACCATTTTCAAATTGGATAAAACCTTCATACTCATCATATTTTAATAATTCTCTATTTGCAATTATGTAAAATTCATCTGATAAAAATGCAAATCTAGTTCCTCTTTTTAATAGATATTTCTTTTGTATTTCATTTATTTGGTCTATAGTTTCAGACGCACTATTTTTATTAAATATATCTAAGTTAGGTAAATGACTTCTATGCTTTGTTATCCCTACAGGTACAATTGCTGCACTATTTACATATGGATATAATTTTTCTAAATCAGATATAGTTCTTGTTAATTCTTCTTTATCATTATATCCTGGACATAAAACTATTTGGCAGTTCATTTGTATATTAGCTTTTGCTAATCTTTGCATAATACTATATAAATTTCCTGCAAATTTATTTTTAATCATTTTCTGTCTTAGTTCTGGATTTGTAGTATGAACAGAAATATTTATAGGACTTATTCTATATTTGATAATATTATTTATATCATCTTCACTCATATTAGTAAGAGTTACAAAATTACCTTGTAAAAATGATAGCCTTGAGTCATCATCCTTAAAATAAAGTGTTTCTCTCATACCTTTTGGAAGTTGATCTATAAAACAAAATACACATTTATTTCTACAACTTTTAGCTTGATCTATTATTGGGTTTGTAAATTCAATACCCAACTCCTCATCAAATTCTTTTTCAATTTCATATATATATATTTCACCGTTTATTTTCTGAATTTCTGCCTCTAAGTACTCATCGCTTACCAAAAATTTATATTCTATAATATCATGTATTATCTGGTCGTTTATAGATATAAGTAAATCTCCTACTTCTATACCTATCTCATCAGCAATACTATCCTTATATACTTTACTTATAATATTATTAACTTTTTTAACATTTACTTCCATATGTTATCACCACTTTTCTTTTTGAATACATCATATTATATTACCATGTTTTAATAAAAATAGTCAATATATAGCGAAATTTGAACATAATGTCTAAAAAAGGTACCAAAAGGTACCTTTTAATGTTTAACTACTATTAACGTTCCACTAGTCATCTCATGAACCATACCACTTACACATTTAGACATAAGCATTGCTTTCTGTTGCAAGTCTTTTTCGTTATCTGCATAAAATATAGGACATCCTCCACCATTTTGCATATTTTTATTAGTCGTTATTATAGCTAAAGTGTATTCATTTATGCCTACGTTCATTCCCATCTTATACACTTCCCTTCTTACCTATTTTATAATTTTCAAGTGATAAATTTTTTCCTTTTGCACTTGCTAAAACCGGACAAGACTTAACTGCTTCTATTATCTTTTGTTCATCCTTTTCCATTGGTATAAATGCTATTATTAAACTTTCTTTTTTTGGATTTCTTCTTGGCAATGGTACAAATGCTGGTTCATCATGTTCTCTATATAAACCTAATCTAGAGTAAAGATTGTATACTATAGTTTGTCTTTGACCTGAATCAAATAAAATCCCTGCATTAGTATAATCTTTATCTTTAGGTATTATTTCTATACCTATTCCTCTTGAAAGATATCTTTCCCTATCACTTTTAAGACCTATATTAGTAATTCCCTTTAAATCTCCAACTTTCATTATACACTCATCTACAAAACTTATTTTTACTATTTCAACATCTGCAATATCACCTATACTCTCTCTTTTTAATAATTTTTTTAGTATAAGAGTTAATGCTAGTCCAATTATAGAACTTATCATTAAAGATGTATTTTTTGCTATTTTAAGTTCTTCTATAATTAAATAATACAATCCAATTGTTGATAAAGAAGTTATTATACACATATAATTTCTAATTTCATAAGTTCTCGCTATTTCCTCAATAAAAGCTTCTCCTCTTTTTACTAATTGAATATCTTCTAAATTTTGTAAACTATCTCTTCTATTCTCCCTAACTTGTCTGAATTGCTCTGCTGCTAAAGATAAAAATGTTATAGACGTATATGCTCTGTCTCTTAAAGCAGGTACAAGTAATGCTCCTAATGACGATGCTACAAATGCTAATACTAACTGAGATAATAATATATTAGGTTGCGCTGGGTATTGTCTTTGGTCCGTATTTAACATAATAATTCTAGAAAGAATTCCAATTCCAACTGCTACTAAAAATACTTTGTCCATTTAATCACCTCTTTACTTTTAACTATAAAGCTTTTCTTTTATACGCACTTTGTTTTCCTTTTGAAGTTTCAAGTACTGGTGTACTTTTAACTACTTGTATCATTGTATCTATATCTTTTACAATTGGTATATATGGTATAACCACTGTATTTTTTTCTAAATTTGTTCTTGATGTAGCTATTATATCTTTTTCATCTACATCCTTATCTATTCCCATATGAATAAATATACTATGTATTATGGCATCTCTTTGCCCTAAGTCATTTATAATACCAAAGTCTGCCATAGTATTAGGAATTATTTCTATAGCTATTCCACTGTTTATATATTTATCTCTACTATCTTTCAATCCTATATTAGTTATTATTGTGTCATTTACTTTTAGTATAGGTCCTTCAAAGTTTATTTTTGCTGGAATAACTTGTGCAACATCTCCTATACTATCTCTTCTTAAATATCTTCTAAACATTAACCCTATCAGTGCACCTGCTATTAATGCACTTATTGTACATCCTAAAAATCTCACATTAAATTTTTTATTTAAGTATATATAAGCTATAGAAGCCCCTAATGCTGAAAATAAACTTATATAACTTCTTGATTCATATGTAGTTGCTATTTCCTCTACATATGCAGAACCTTTTGGAACTATCTCTCCATTATCAATATTTTCTAATGTTATTCTTTCTTGCTTAGCTAAACCTTGAAATTGTTGAATTGCCACAGCAAAAAATGTTAATGCAGAAAACTCTTTATCTACTAATGCAGGTAGTGCTATTGCTCCAAGTGAAGCAGAAAGACCCGATATTATAATTTGCTCTAAAAAATCCTGTGGTCTTGTTGGATATTGCTTATCTGTAACTCTTAATACAAATCCTCTGCATACTATACCTACAAATGTAGCCACTAAAAATGCCCGTCTAAACAACTCATCATTAAATAAACTTTCTTTCATGATACAACTCCTTTTCCTATAAAATTATTTATAAATAATTTTCATTACAAATTTTCTAGTACCATTAGTTTATGCAAAAACAAAAAAAAATCTCCTTTAACTAAGGAAATTTTTATTTGGTATGGTAATAATAAATTCACTACCTTTATCTAATTCACTTTTTAATTCTACATTTCCACCTAAATTTTTTACTATATGTTTAGTTATAGCAAGTCCTAACCCTGTTCCACCAACTTCTCTACTTCTTGCTTTATCTACTCTATAAAATCTTTCAAAAACACGATTTATATCTTCTTTAGGTATTCCTACTCCATTATCTATTACTTTTAAAATAATATTTTTACTTTCTGATTTTACAATAACTTTAATTTTTCCTCCTTGCGGAGTATACTTTATTGCATTATCTATCAAGTTTAAAAATATCTGCTTCATATAGTCTCTATTTATTAATACACTAAGTTTTTCATCACTAAATTCATAATTTATATCTATATCTTTTAACTCAGCCATGTAAATTGTCATATCATAAACTTCTTTAAATATATCGTATATTTTTACACTATCAACTTGTATACTATCTTTATTTTCTATAAATGATAATAATAATATATCATCAATAAGCCTTTTTAATCTATCTGATTCACTTTCAATAATTCCTAAAAATTTATTTCTTGTTTGTTTATCTATATTTTCATTTAATTTTAATGTTTCTACAAATCCACTTATTGATGTTAATGGTGTCTTAAGTTCATGACTTACATTAGCAACAAAATCACTTCTCATATTTTCAAGTTTTACTTTCTCTGTGATATCTTCTATATTAATAATTGAACCAATCATAACATTATTAGTATTTTGAAGATATACTGGATCTAATTTTATTTTATAAACGGTTCCATTACTTATTGTAATTTCACTTCTTTCATTTTTATTTGATCCTATATATCTAGAAACTTCTGATAGTATTTTTTCTTCCTTTATGACAAAATTTACATTGTGTCCTTCTACTACTTCATTTGGTTCACACTTTATTATATTCTTAGCTTCTTCATTTATTAATAATATATTTCCATGAACATCTAGCGCTAAAATCCCATGAGATATACTTTTTAATATAGATTTTAATTGAAGATGTTTGTACTCACCTTCAGCTACTGCATTATCTATCTTTTCTATCATATGATTAAAATTTCTTGCTAATTCTCCTAATTCACCTTTTGCGGATATATTTAATCTTGAATGAAACTCTTTATTGCTTACTTTTTTAGATACATAAATAAATTCTTCTAGATAACTTCTTAGGCTTACGGTATACCTTATTGCTACTATTGCAATTATTATAGAAAGTAATGTTATAAAGAAATACAGATTATCTATAAATTCCATAATAAAATTCTCCTATTTCCATTTTTAATATTTTAATCAATTTTATACCCTACACCTCGTATTGTTTCTATATATTTAACTGTACTATTTTCCCCTTCTATTTTCTTTCTAAGATACCTTATATGAACATCAACAGTTCTAGTTTCTCCATAATATTCATAACCCCAAATTTTATCTAAAAGGTAATTTCTAGAAAGTACTTTCCCTTTATTTTGAAGTAACAACCTTAGAAGTTCAAATTCCTTTAAAGTTAATTCTATTTTCTCGCTACCTTTAGTTACTTCGTGTTTAGATAAGTCAACTTTAAGGTTTCCTGAATGTAAAATATTTTCTTCATTTGTTGAGTTCAAATTATATCTTCTAAGCACAGAAGTAATTCTAGCTAATAACTCCTTTATACTAAATGGTTTAGTTATATAATCATCTGCTCCTACTTCTAAACCTTCTACCTTATCATTTTCCATATTTTTAGCTGTAAGCATTATAACAGGTGTATTTTTTAAGGATTTATCACTTCTTATTTTTTTTAATACCTCAATACCACTTATATTAGGTAACATCCAATCTAAAAGTATTAAGTCAGGTTTAATTTCCTTTGCCTTTATAAATCCATCAAAACCATCATATGAATAATCAACCTCATAATTTTCTGTTTCTAAATTGAACTTAAGAAGTTCAACTATATGCATCTCATCATCTATAACAAGAACCTTAGTATTAATCATTGGCTATACACCTCTCTTATTTTATCTGTAGTAACATTCCTATTCTTTTTTGTGTTTTATAATGCTTTCTATAAGAGTGGAATTTATCTTCATTACAGCTAGTACATAAATTCAAGTTAATTATATTTTGCTTTTTAACTCCACTACATTTTAGTATATGTTCATTAATCTTCCACAAGTCTAAATAATATCTACCTTCTTTAATTATATAAAATTTTTCATCTTGATTTGTAATAATCGTGTTAAATTTTTTTACTAAGTCTTCTGATACTTCATAACAACAAGGTCCTATTGATGGACCTATCACACATACTACATCTTCTAGCGCTGTATTATAATGCTTATTCATTTTATCAATAACCTTTTGACCTATCTTATCAAATGTTCCTCTCCAGCCTGCATGAGCTAATCCTATAGCTTTATTCTTTGTATCTATTATAGCTATAGGAACACAATCTGCAGTAAATATAAGTAATGGTACATTTTTTACGTTTGTAATTAATGCATCTCCATCTATTTTTTGTCCTATATTATTTTCATCAATAAGATTCACTATATCTGAGTGTATTTGTATGTTACTAGTTAAATTTTCAAACTCAAACTTACCGTCTTCACATACTTTTATCATATCTTCTTTTAATTTTGAATCTACATCCTTAGTAGTAATAGCTAGATTTACAAATTCTATATTTTCTTCAATTTCTTTAACTGTTATATAACTACTCACTTTAGTCTCCTTTTTCAATTAATATATTTTTCAATTCATTTACAAAAGTATTTATATCTTTAAATTGTCTGTATACAGAAGCAAATCTAACATAAGCTACTTCATCTACATCTTTTAATTTATCCATAACCATTTCGCCTATTTTACCTGTTTCTATTTCAGATATATAAAATTTATTTATTTCATTTTCAACATAAGAAACTATATCTTCAATTTGTTCAATTGACACAGGTCTTTTTTCACAAGCCTTTAATAACCCAAACTTTATTTTTTCTGTATTAAAGTATTCTCTACTATTATCTTTTTTTATTACCATTACTGGCGTTGTTTCTATTTTTTCGTATGTAGTAAATCGCTTCTTACAGGATTCACATTCTCTTCTTCTTCTAATAGATTTACTATCTGTGTGTCTAGAATCTATAACTTTAGATTCTTTATAATTACAATAAGGACATTGCAATGTTGTTTCCTCCTTTGTTGTTATCTATATATTAAATTCGTCTAAGTTAAGTTCAGAGCCTATATTTACTATTATAGTATCACAGCCTATTTTTAATATATCATTCCAAAAAATAACTTGTTCTTCTCCTCCTCTTGAGAAAAATGATTTTCCTCCATCTCCAAATATTGTAAAGGATACTATCTTACCTTCATTTATATCCATATCTATATCTGTTATAAATCCCATTCTCTTACCATTTTTAACATTTATAACTTCTTTATCCATTATATCAGAAACTCTAATCATATTATAATCTCCCTCCTCTTAAAAATAAATATGTACTTGCTTAAAAAAAAATAACCTATATAGGTCATTTTTAAAATTTATCTTTGTAAATTTCTAGCATATTCGTAAATTCTTCAACTAGTTTTGGATCAAATTGAGTTCCTGCATTGATTTTTAATTCTTCTATAGCTTCATTATGACTTTTTCTTGAATTATATGGTCTATTAGATGTCATAGCGTCAAAGCTATCAGCTATAGTAAGCATTCTTGCTAAATAAGGTATTTCTTTTCCTTTTAATTTATCTGGATATCCATTTCCATCATATCTTTCATGGTGGTGTTTTACTAATGATATAAATGGATCAAATTGTTTTATGTTTTGGATTAAATCAACACCATACTGAGAATGATTTCTCAATATGCTAAATTCTCGATCTGTTAATTTATCCTTTTTATTTAATACGCCTTCTGGTATATCCACTTTTCCTATATCATGTAAATATGCAGCTATCCTAAGTTTAATTTCTTCATCTTCTTTTAAATTTAGATGTTTCGCAAAATATTTACTATAATTAACTACTCTTTCAGTGTGACCATAAGTATATTTATCTTTTAAATTTATCATGCTTATAAAAGCTTTAATCGATCTAACCGTTTTATCTTCAATCATTATATTTGCACACAAATCATCTAGTACATTATGATATGTTTCAACTCTATTTTTATTAAATGATTTTGCTCTATATAACGCATCATCTGCTATTTTTATAAGTTGATGTTTACTTTTAGCTCTATTTGGATAAGAAGAAACACCTATGGATATGGTTACATTTTTATTAGGCTGTTTATCTTGACCCTCAAAATTAGTATTTTCTACTGCTTTTCGTATTCTTTCTCCAATTTTTATGGCATCTTCTTCCGTTGTATTAGGCAATACTGCTGCAAACTCTTCTCCACCGTATCTCGCTACTATATCATTTTCTCTAATATTACTTTTTAATATAATACCCATTTTTTGTAAAAGTCGATCTCCTGCTTGATGACCATTTATATCATTATAGTTTTTAAAAAAATCAATATCCATAAATAATAATGATACTGATTTTTTATAATCAATCGAATATTCTATTGACTTATCAAGATATTCTTGAAAATACCTATGATTATATAAATTTGTTAATTCATCTACATTAACTAACTCACTTAATTCTTTACTATATTCTTTTTCTATATTAACATACATACCTAGTATATAAGACGTTACTACTATAGTGCTCATAAGTACTAAATCTCTTTCAAAATACAAACTCAATATATTTTCATTTGAAATTACTAATACATCAATGCTTATTATTATTAATCCTGAAGCTACTGAAATTATTAAACTAGGTATACTGCCAAACTGAATTGCACCTATTAATATTATAAATATACATATGAACTTATATGCACTTTGATATAATCCTGTACCACTTAAAACTGTTATAAAAATCATTAAAAGTAAAACTATTTCAAAAACATAACTTTGCTTGAACTTTTTATCTTCAGTGTGTCTTGTAAATTTAGATATCCATATAAAATACAATGTCATAAAAGCCAAAATTACAATTGAATATATCATTAATAGATATACATTAATAGACTTTTCAATATCAACAGAACTTATAAGAGCTAATACCCCCAATAGCATATATATAACTTTTAAAACAATTAATATTTCAAATATTCTTTGGCTTCTTTTTTTTTCTGATCTATTCATGTTATTTCACCTAACAGATAAACTTTTTAAATTAATAAACCACAAGGAAAATCCTCATGGTCTATTAATTATTAATCTTCTCTTAATGATTCTGGAACCTCTGGTTCATAGAAAAGACACATACATAAAGTTGCTGCTTCTCCTGCAACCTTTTTAGTTGCATTAAATAGAGTATTAATTAAAAAATCCATTAGTGATCCCCCTTATTTCTTTTGTTATCAAATTTTAGCTTCATATATATTACAACTTAGATATATCTAAGATGTTATCAATTTTTTCTACAAACATTTTTCCTATTACACTTAAAGCAAATGTTTGCATGAAAATTCCCAATACCACCGACATTATTATAGACTTTATAAAATAAATATTTTTCAAAAAATAAAAAACATATAATAAAATTATAACAAGTATATAGATATTCATTAACTTAAAAGATTTCTTTCTCAACTTTTTTCTTTTATTTTCATTTTTTAAAGGTTTTTCTTTACATCCAATTGGACATCTTTTATATATTATAAAATATTCTAAAGTTATTAGAATCATGATAATCATTAAAAATATAAATTTATCAGATTTTTGTATTATTATATCTCCTATAAAAGTTAACAATATAACCATCATTAACCCTATAATTGTACATCTATTTGGACTACTTGCATGAACTCCACCTGAATACCTTTTTAGCAGACCACAACATATAGTTATAATCAATACTTCTTTGAGTCTTCCTATAATAATACCTACGAATATAGTTATTATTGCTGTAAAAATAGTATGTATTATTACAAACATTCCGTATTTTAAAATGTTTATGTCTTCTTCTGATTTTTCTAATCTATTACCTATCTTTATAGATAAATTTGATGCAATTTCTTCTACTTTACTCATCCCTACCCCTTGAATTGACTTTATTATTAAAAAATTTTATTATAAATGCTATTCCTAAAAAAATTAATAATGATGGAATACTTGAAATTGCACTTATAAAATTTGATCGATTAACTAATACGTTTAAATTTATTTTAAATATATTTATTGCTATAAACATATATATTGTCTCACTTAACAACAATGCTATAAATAATTCAAATGTTATTATAACTGATTGAATTATTTTATTTCCTGATAAATAAGTAAATATTAATACTTCAATCATAATAGAAATTATTGTATGTACACCAAAAGTAATAGGCAGCAATCTTACAAAAGAAATTATCAATGTCATTAACATACCCATTTGTAGAATTTTATTTTTGCTCATATTTGCTTCTAATAACATATTTCCTAAAAATATAAATAAAATAGACTCTGGCAAACTTCTAACTAATGTATATATAACTGATGACTTTAACATTATTATTCTCCTTTTAGTTTTGTTGTCTTGTATATTATAACATTTCAAAAGTTTTTTTTCAAATTATTCCATTTGATGACATTCTTTTTTCTTACTTATTTTTAATATAATTTTTTCAACAAAAAAATCGTTGAAAAATTATTTATCAACGATTTTTTAATAATATTATTTTTATATATATTTTCTCATATTTTTCAATGCATTTTTTTCTATCCTCGACACTTGAGCTTGAGATATTCCTATTTCATCTGCAACTTCTATTTGAGTTCTTCCTTTGTAAAATCTTAAATCTAACACTAATTTTTCTCTGTTATTTAATTTTTTTATCGCTTCTTTTAATGCTATCTCTTGTAACCAATTTTCATCTGTATCTTTTTTATCTTGTACTTGATCCATTACAAATATAGCGTCTCCATTATCCTGATATACTGGATCAAATAGTGATATTGGATCTTGAATTGCATCTAGTGCCATTACTACTGATTCTACTTCTAGTTCCAACTCTTTAGCTATTTCTGATACTGTAGGTTCCTTAGAGTTCAATCTCACTAATCTCTCTCTAACTTGTAGTGCTTTATATGCTATGTCTTTTAATGATCTACTAACTCTTATAGGATTATTGTCTCTTAAATATCTTCTTATTTCACCTATAATCATAGGAACTGCGTAAGTTGAAAATCTTACATTTTGGCTTAAATCAAAATTATCAATAGCCTTTATAAGCCCTATACAACCTATTTGAAACAAGTCGTCTATATTTTCTCCTCTGTTATTAAACTTTTGTATTACACTTAAAACTAATCTTAAGTTTCCTCTAACAAATCGTTGTCTAGCTTCTTCATCTCCAGCTTTTATCTTAACAAGAAGCTCTGTCATTTGATTATTTTTAAGAACTGGAAGCTCAGATGTATTAACACCACAGATTTCAACTTTATTAATTTGCATACATTTCAGTCCTCTCTTAAAAGTATTATCTATATGAAATTATTTACACATCATATATTTTTATACTTTTAAGATGAATTTATTTATATTATACAAATTTCTTCATTTCTTTTTTTAATCTCGAAATTATTTTTTTTTCGAGTCTAGATATGTAGGATTGAGATATTCCAAGCATGTTAGCAACTTCCTTTTGTGTTCTCTCATTTCCTTTATTGGTTAATCCAAATCTTAATTCCATAATTTGCTTTTCTCTCTCAGATAATCTATCTAATGCCATCACTAATAAATCTCTATCTATTTCTTCTTCAATAATTTTGTATATTTCATCATTTTCAGTTCCTAAAACATCAGATAGTAATAATTCATTTCCATCTAAATCTATATTTAATGGTTCATCAAATGAAACTTCTATTTTCTTCTTATTATTTTTTCTAAGGTACATTAATATTTCATTTTCTATACATCTAGAAGCATACGTAGCTAATTTTATATTTTTATTTAATTTAAATGTATTTACAGCTTTTATAAGTCCTATTGTACCTATTGAAATTAAGTCTTCTACATCTATACCTGTATTTTCAAATTTTCTAGATATATATACTACTAGCCTTAAATTTCTTTCTATAAGTATAGGTTTTACACTTTCATCATTTTCTAACTTTTGTAATAATTCATTTTCTTCTTTTGATTTTAAAGGAGGCGGCAGTATATTAACTCCTCCCATATAATAAATTCCTTTTGATTTTATGATGCCTAACTTAATTCCTAGCGAAACAATGAAGTTAATTAATCTTACTTTCATTTTTAATAACAGTGACTTCAATATCCTCTACCCCCTTAGTTTTTAACTATCTAAGCTTCTGATAATATCGTTGGATTTAATATAGCTTTGTAATCTTCATCATTAAAATTAGTAATTCCTAAAACTATATTTCCTATTTTTCTATTGTCAATTTCTACATAGTCCGCTTTTAATCCTAATATCATGCTTGTTTTATTGCTACCTGCATGTCTATATGGTATTACTCTTACTCTAGTTGAAATTTCATCATCTAAAGTATTTATTATTTCATCTGCTTTTTTTGCATCTATAAAGTTATTTTCATAGTTTAAATTTATATTTGGTATAATATCCTTTAAAATACTTGCTTTTATTATGATAATATCACTTTTACTTATTGGATCTTTTAAAAGATTCCCACTATCTAACAATGCCTTGCAAGTATAACTATGATTTAACAAACTTATTGTTATTGTTTTTGTAAATTCTTTTATGTATTTAATCATTTTTATATCTTTGTATATATACTTCAATAATTCACAACTTAAGTATGCACAAATTATAATGAACGAAATTTTCATGTGGTCTATACCTGTAAAATAAATTACAAAATACGTACTTCCAGATATAAATATGTTAGCTAATAAAAAAACTAATAATGTGCGCGTATATTCTTTTTTACTTTTATAACTAAAAGAGACTAGAGTTATTAGAATTATAATAATTATTTTTAGCGGTATAGTAAATAATATATGTAGAGATGGATAAAGATAGGCAACAGAATATATAGCACCTAAGCTTGCACCCATCCATTTTTTTTTCACATTATTATTTTCCTTAATAAGAATAGAAGTACAACTTATAATAATATAATTTATTAATAGGTTTTCTATAATGTAATACTCAATATACATTACATACTCCCCCCTTTGAACCTTTAATATATTATAAGTTAGAAGGGTTAAATTTTTATGTCATTTTTAAAGGTCGAATTGCATTTAATTTATTATTAAAAATAACAAAAAAAGAAAGTATTCATCTTTCTTCTCATCACAAAAACATTCTGTTTTTTTAACTAAACTTGTTCAAATCTAGATATACACTTAGTTTTTACTTAATTCCTGATAAACTAAATATTTTTATTTAAGTGTATTTAAGAAGTTTCTTTGTAGAATTAACTTGTAGAATTAGTTTATTAATAGTAATATTTAAGTATATTTTTTACTATTATTCTTATACTTTTTTTAATATAAATGAATATTTAAGCATACTTTTTATTAGTTGAATTTATTCTTATGCAAAATATAATATTTATATAATTTTTTAAACAATAAAAGGACTGCTTCAAAGTATAATTTTGAAACAGTCCTTATAATAGCAATTTATCTTCTTCTTCTTAAAAATGTTGGTATTTCCATATCATCATCTTCTATTATATTATTTCTTTTAGGTTCTTCTTTTGTTATTGCAATCTCTTCTTGAGGCTGCTCATTTATAGTAGGTCTTATATTATTATTCATAGTAGGTCTAGCATTCATTTTAGGCTTTTCATTTGACTCAAATCCACCTTTTTGTGCTTCATCAAATCCTGTGGCAATTACAGTTATACTTATTTCATCTCCTAAGTCTTCTCTTATAGATGCACCAAATATAATATTTGCCTCTGGATCACATGATTCCTGAACTAAAGTAGATGCCTCATTTATTTCAAACAATCCTAAATTAGAACCACCTGTTATATTAAGTAATACCCCTCTTGCTCCTCTGATTGAAGTTTCAAGGAGTGGAGATTGAATAGCTTCTTGAGCTGCCTCAATCGCTCTATTTTCTCCTGTAGCATTACCTATACCCATATGCGCTAGTCCTTTTTCTTTCATTATTGAAGTAACGTCAGCAAAGTCTAAGTTTATAAGGCCTGGAACTGCTATAAGATCTGATATAGATTGTATACCTTGTTTTAACACATTATCTGCTATAGAGAATGCATCTAACATTGATGTATTTTTTTGAACTATTTGTAATAATCTATCATTTGGTATAGTTATTAATGTGTCTACCTTAGATTTAAGTTCTTCTATACCGTTTTCTGCATTTTTCATTCTTACTTTACCTTCAAAAACAAATGGTTTAGTAACTACTCCGACTGTAAGTATTCCCATTTCTTTAGCAAGTTGTGCAATTACAGGCGCTGCACCAGTACCTGTTCCACCACCCATTCCAGCAGTTACAAACACCATATCTGCTCCTTGTAATACTTTAACTATTTCATCTTTACTTTCTTCTGCAGCTCTCTTTCCTACTTCAGGGTTTGCACCTGCACCTAACCCTCTAGTAAGTTTTTCACCTATTTGAATTTTATATTCAGCTTTAGATGTAAGTAAAGCTTGCTTATCTGTGTTAACTGCTATAAACTCAACACCTTTAAGTTGCGCTTCAACCATTCTATTAACAGCATTATTTCCGCCGCCGCCTGCGCCTATTACCTTAATTTGCGCGAAGCCATCTAATTCTACGTCAAAGTTTAGCATCTATAAACCTCCTTATTTAATGATCCAAAATAAATTATGTACTAATTATATCATTTAATTCTTTAATTTTGTTAATATTTAAGTAACTTATTCCACAAAAATACTTATTTTCCTCTTTTTTTATTACCTAGGTTCGCGATAATATGTCTTCTAATTATAGATAAATTGTCAAATAATCTCGACCCAAATACTAATATTGCAACATAATAAAGCGGTAATCCTAATCTATCGCCTATATATGTAAGAAATATAGCTAATAATGCATTTCCTATAAATCCAGTAATGAAAATTAAATTATCATATTTGCTCTCAAATACTGATCTTATTGCTCCAAAAATAGAGTCCATAGTTGCAAGTATTGCAACTGACATATAAAGCGAGTAATCTATAGGATATGTAAATGGAATATAATATCCAACAACTACTCCAAGTGCTAATCCTGCTAATATCCATATCATAAATGCTCACCTTCTTTATTTTACTTTGAAATACCTATATTGTTCAAGTTTTTTAGCATTTTTTATTTAATTTTTTTCATAAGGATTTATAATTACTTTATTTTTACTTTCTACATCTATATAAATTCCATATACATCCTTTAATAAATTAGTATACGACTGCGGAGAAATCATTGCTGCCATTAATGTTTCAACATTTCCCACAGCCTTTATTATAAATGGTTGTCCATAAGTTGTTTCATTAACTGTAATTGTTGCTCCTGAGCATTTTATTTTACTTGTAGATAAAAGTCTTTCTCCGTTTATGGATATTGCACTTGATCCTGCTTTTTTTAAATCATTTACTACTCTTAATATATCTATATCATGAACTATCAAATCATTTGGTGTCTGAGTTATTTCTAATTCTTTATCACTATCTTTTATAGTTACTACAATACCTGGACCTTCAACCTTAGAAAATCCCCCTGAACTTTTAAGATAATCTAATTCTTTTACCATTAACTCTTCAACTGATTCATCTGAATTAAAATTTTTTTCATATTCTTTTAATGTTAATTTATATTCTTTAACTTTTTCTTTTAATTGTTCTATTTCTTTTTTATTTAATTCTATATTTAGATCTATTCTTTTTTTTTCATCTAAAGTTATATATGCTTTAGTATTCCCCAAAGTTTTAAAATATGTTGATATAAGTATTCCAACTATAAATGCTCCTAATATTACCATTTTTAATTTTATTTTATTTCTTTTTTGCAATTTTATCATCTTAATATCATATCAATTATTTTTTACTTCTTCTAAATTAAATTTTTTTATATGAGCATTTATTTTAACTTCTTCTTCTTTCGTTATTTCAACTTTGGTATTATAGTATTTTTCTATTTCCCAAACAATACCATATTTTATTTGCAAAGCAGAAGCTAATGTGTCTGAATTACCTATAGCCTTTATTATAAAGGGTTCTTCTACTTTAAAATCATTTATATATAATTCATCTTGCTTTAAGTGCATATATGTATCTAAAACTATTCTCTGTCCATTTATAGATATAGCATTCGCCTGAGCTGAATTTAATTTATTGATCATAGATAATAATAAGTCATAATTATATTTAATTCCTTGGCTGACATCTGATTCTTTCTTAGATTCTAATGATTTTATTTCTATTTGTATACCTTTTCCTTTTACATCAGTATACCCTGCTAGTTTTTCGTATTTTTCTATTTCAGAATTTATTATTTTTTGACTTTCCTCTCCTTCTACATTCTTATAAGCATCTATGCTTTTTTTTATATTCCCTATTTCTTCTTTTAAATTATTTTCTTCTTTTTTTAATGATTTTAATTCTAAAGCTAATTGTTCTCCCTTTTTAGATGTAGTCATCCCACTATTTTCTAAATTTATAGTTTTCAATTGTAAACTCACAAGAACTCCAAGTATTATACTAGTTACTAATAAGCTTTTGTAAGTTATTTTTTTATGCAAATCTAATCACTCCTAATCTTACCTACTGTTCTCTGGGTTATATAAAGCATAATTGTTATAAGTTAGGTCTATTATTCCATGGTTTATTTTTTTACTTTGTAAATCAATTAATATTTTATTTACTCTAGATATATTATAATCTAAGTCATCCTTATTAGATAGTAAGATTTTAATATTATCTTTTGTATTCATAGTTATAATAGATTTTTCTTTTAAATTTATGTTCTTTACTTTTTTATATACTTTATTATTGTCTAGTAGACTCAGTAGATAGAGTAACCTTTTTTTTGCATCTTCATCCTTAAATATCAAATTATTTTCATCGTTAATGTTATAATTTATGTCCACTATTATTTTATCGTTATTTTCTTTAATTCCTTGAGACTTTTCAATCAATTCTCCATATTTATCTATATAACAATAACTTTTATCATTTCTTAGTAGTGCTACATTATCCTTTTCTTCTATATTTATTATTAATTTATTTGGAATTTTTATTTTAACATTTACATTTTCCATATATGGATTTTTTTCTATTCTCCTTTTTATTCCTTTTAAGTTATATGTAAATATATTTTTGTTCTTTGATATTCCAGAATTTTTTATTATATCTTCTTTGCTAATCTCATAATTTCCTTTTATTTCTATAGTTTTTACAATAAATAAATTGCTATTTAGTATAGCACAGGTGCCTATAGCAATCATAAGTAGCATACTTAAAATTAATATTAATTTATTTAAATTCACCTTTTTTCTTCTTTTTTTATTTTTCAAGGTATTTACCTCCTGTCTAGTATAATGTATAAATACAACTTTACAAGTGGCTTTCCCTACATAAAATTTTCACATTTTTCTCCTAATTTAAGATCTATTTTTACATTTTTATGCTTGTCCTAATTAAAAAAGAAAAAAAAAGCTATTATATCTTTTTATAATCTAAAAGGCTCTTACTGAGCCTTTTATACTTTCATAATATCTGCACCTAAATTTTTTAATATAGTTTCTAAATTTTCATATCCTCTTTCAATATGATATATATCTGATATTTCTGTTTTATCTGGTGTAGAAAGAGCTGCTAATACAAGTGATGCTCCTCCTCTTAAATCTGGTGATTTAACTTTTGAACCATGAAGTTTTCTTACTCCTTTTATCATACTTATATTTTCTGTTATATATTTTATATCAGCTCCCATTTTAGATAACTGACTACAATGCATAAATCTATTTTCAAAAATGGTTTCATAAAATAAACTAGTTCCATTTGATAAACACATTAAAGCCATTAGTTGAGCTTGCATATCAGTTGGAAATCCTGGATGAGGAGATGTTCTTATTAAGTCTATGGATTGTATTATTTTAGGCGATTTAAGTTTTATTCCACAATCATTGTACTCAATTTCACATCCTGCTAATCTTAATTGATTACTAATAGGCTCCATATGTGGTATAACTACTTTATCCACTTCTAAATTCCCACCTGTAATAGCACTAGCTATCATATATGTTCCTATAGCTATTCTATCTGGTATTACACTATGTTCAACTTTAGTTAATTTTTCTACACCTTCTATTTCTATATAATTTGTTCCCGCACCTTTTACTTTTGCTCCCATTGAATTTAAAAATTTTTGTAAGTCTTCTATTTCTGGTTCTCTGGCTGCATTATAAATCCTAGTTGTTCCTTTTGCCTTTACTGCTGCAAGTATTGCATTTTCAGTTGCTCCTACACTAGGAAATTCAAAATTTATAGTATTCCCTTTAAGATTATTTCTAAAACATTTTATAACTCCATGCTCCTCTTCAATTCTTACACCTAAATCTTTTAGCGCTTGTAAGTGTAAGTCTATCGGTCTAGATCCAATAGCACATCCACCTGGATGGCTTATAGATGTATAATCTAACCTTCCTATCATAGCTCCCATAATAATTATAGATGATCTCATTTTTCTAACATATTGTTCATCTATTTCATTAGAACTTATATTTGTGCTATCTATAATAAGCGTATCTTCTTCTTTTTTTACCTTACATCCGATACTTTGCAGTATTTTAACCATTACATATACATCAGAAATATCTGGCACATTATGAATTATACTTAAATTTTCATTAAGTATAGTAGCCGCCATTATAGGTAATATAGAATTTTTTGCTCCCCTTATTCTTAATCTGCCTTCTATTTTATTTCCTCCGGTTATTATATACTTAGACAAAATTAACCCCCCTAGCTGTAGTATATTAAATCAAATGCCTATAATTTAAATACTATGTTCTAGAGAGGTTATTTGTTACTTTTTCTTTATTCCTATTACTTTTGCTTGACTTTCTTCTTCTTTTTTAGCTAATATATCTTCGTTTTTTACTTTTTCTTCGTTATTTTTCTCTAACTTAGATTCAGATTTTACTTTGTTATTTTCATCATATATTTTAATAATTTCATCAAATATTAAGTCAATTGCTTCTGGTTTACCTATTTCTTTACTAGCATTACTCATATCAATTAACTTCTCTTTATCTCCAAGAAGTTTAAATACTGCTTCATTTAAAGATTGCGGTGTTAAATTTTTCTCTAATATAGCTATTCCTGCTCCTCTTGATTCAATACTTTTTGCATTATATTCCTGATGATTTTCAGCTGTATAAGCTTTCGGTATTATAATTGATGGTTTACCTAACGCTGTTATTTCAGCTAAAGATATTGCCCCTGCACTTCCTATTACTAAGTCACTAGCACAAAGAGCATTAGCCATATCTTCTAAGTATGAAACTATTCTCTGATATGGTTTTAAGCTTACGCCTTCCATACTTTTCATAAATTCCTCATAATAGTATTTACCTGTAGCAAATATAAATGCTACATCATCTTTAATCATATTTTGTATTACTAATCTCATAGCATCATTTATTTCTTCTGATCCTCCACTACCACCGTAGCAAAGAACCATCTTTTTATCTTCACTTATTCCTAAATTTCTTCTTGAAATAGATTTTCTAGCTACTAATATCTCTTTTCTTACTGGATTTCCTGTCAGAACTAATTTTTTTCTAGTTTCCTCTGGAAATCTCTTATGAGAATCTTCAAAGCTTGTTAATACCCTAGTAACCATTTTTGCAAGTATTTTATTTGTAACTCCTGGGAATGAATTTTGTTCATGAATTACTGTCGGAACTTTTCTCATAGCTGAATTAAATAATACTGGACCACTTACATATCCGCCAGTACCTATTACTACATCCGGTTTAAATTTCTTAACAACTTTTCTTGATTGCTCTAATCCTTTAAATAATTTAAAAACTCTTTTTACATTATCAAAATCTATTTTTCTTTTAAATCCTTGTACTGTAACAGTCTTTAATTTATAGCCGTATTTAGGAACTATTTCTGATTCTATACCTTTTTGCGTTCCTACAAATAATATTTCAGCATCTGGATATTCTTCTTTAATTCTGTTTGCAATAGCTATAGCTGGATAAACGTGACCTCCAGTTCCTCCACCTGATAATAAAACTTTCATTGAATCATCTCCTGTTAGTTAATTTTGACATGTTTTGAGATGTTTAACACTATACCAATTGCACCCATAAATATAGTTAGGGATGTTCCTCCATAACTTATAAATGGGAGGGCTACTCCCGTGGCTGGCATTGACGAAGTTGCAACTGCTATATTTAAAGCTGCTTGAATTCCTATTTGAGCACCTATTCCTATTACAACCATACATGCAAATACATCTGAACATTTAAGTGCTATTCTTACACATCTATATACTAATATCAAAAACAGCATCATTACTACTATACATCCTATTAGTCCTAATTCTTCTCCTATTATTGAGAATATAAAGTCATTTTGTGGTTCTGGTATGTAAAAATACTTTTGCTTGCTTTTTCCAAGCCCAAGTCCAAATAATCCACCTGATCCTAGTGCATAAAGCCCTTGTATAACTTGATATCCTTTGCCCAATGGATCTTGAAATGGATCTAAAAATGAAGTAACTCGACTCAACCTATAAGGTTCAGCAATTACTAATGCTGCAAATAAGGCAGCTCCACTCCCTATCATTGCCACTACAAATTTCATATTCATTCCTGCTACAAATATCATAACAAAAGTAACTAAGATTATAGTTCCTGCTGTAGATAAATTAGGTTGAAGTATTATTAATGCGAAAAATATAGCTGGCACCATAAGAAGCGGTAAAACTCCTTTTCTTAAAGATTTTATATAATCATATTTTTTTTCCATCAACTTTGCTGTTATTATTATTGTTGCAAATTTGGCGATTTCTGCTGGTTGAACTGATGCTCCTCCAATTCCAAGCCACCTTCTAGCTCCATTAACTTTTACTCCCAAAGGAGTTAAAACTAATAGCAATAATACCAATGCTATTATTCCTATTGTAGTTGCATTTTTCTTCCAGAATTTATAATCTATTCTAGATGTTATAATCATTCCAGCAAAACCAAGAGCTGCATAAATTACATTTCTCTTTAGAAAAAAATAGGCATCATGGTGCTTAAATGAAGATTGTATATAACTTGCACTAAACACCATAACAATACCTATGAATACTAAAATCATAGTAGTATAAAATACTACTGAGTCAAATTCAGTCTTCATCCCCATGTCAATTTGCTTCTTCAAACTTTCCTTAGGCATCCGATAGACCTACCTCCATTCCCACAATTAAGTAGTTTTATGAAGAGGTTATTTTAAATTGTTTACATTACATTTGAAGTCTTTACCCCTTACTTCAAAACTTTTGTACATATCCCAACTAGCACATGCTGGTGATAATAATATTAAATCTCCTTTTTGTGCTAATTTGTAAGCAGTATTAACTGCTTCTTCCATATCTTTTACTATGTGTATATCATTAAATCCTTTATTTTTAGCAGATTTTTCTATTTTAGACGCAGTTTCACCTAATAAAACTAATATCTTAACATTGGATTTTGCAATTTCAAGAAGTTCATCAAAACTACTTCCTTTATCCATTCCTCCGGCTATTAATATTATTGGATTTTTATATGATTGAACAGCTTTTATAGTAGAATCTGGATTTGTTCCTTTAGAATCATTTACAAACATTATATCATTTAAATTTCTAACAAACTCTAATCTATGTTCTACTGCATTAAATGTTGTCAACACATCTTTTATAACTTCTAAATTTATTTTAGACACATAAGCTATACCTATAGCAGCCATACAGTTTTCTAAATTATGCCCACCAGGTAAACTCAGTTCTTCTTTATTTAAAAATGTTATTTTTTCATCTATGTCAATTACTATATTGTCATTTCTATCTAAGTATATTCCACCTTCAACTTCTTCTTTTCTTGAAAAGAAAATCACTTTGGAATTACATTTTTGCGCTAATTTTTTCACTTCTAAATCATCATAATTTAGTATAGTAAATTCAGTATTTTTTTGATTCATAAAAATTCTAGCTTTAGCATCTATATAATTTTCCATAGTATGATGTCTATTTAGATGGTCTTGAGTTATATTTAATATAGCACTTACTTTTGGTCTAAATTCATCTATACTTTCAAGCTGAAAACTACTTAATTCAGTTACTAACACTGACTTTTCATTTGTCTTATCTATAGTATCTATAACTGGATTTCCTATATTTCCAACTATATAAGTATCCTTTTGAGCTTTTTTAAATATTTCTCCTACAATGCTAGTTGTAGTTGTTTTACCATTTGTTCCTGTTATACCTATAAAGATAGGATCATTAGATAATCTATATGCTAATTCTACTTCTCCTATAATCTCTATATTATTTTCTTTTAATTTTAATATAAAAGGTAAATCTAATGGTACGCCTGGTGATACAACAGCCATATCAATATCATCCACATTTTCAGGATGATATCCTAATATATACTCTACATTATTTATTTTTTCTAATTCTTGTAATATCTCTTTTAGTTTAGATTCATCTTTTATATCATTAACAACTATTCTTGCTCCTAGTCTATCTAAATGTTTTATTGTAGATATTCCAGTTTTTGCAAGTCCAATTAATAAAACTTTTTTACTTCTTAGGTCCATTTTTCTTCCCCCAAACTTAGAATATGGCTATTATACCTATCCATGCTAATACTACAGTAGTTATCCAAAATATAAATACTACTCTAGTTTCTGGCCATCCGCATTGTTCAAAATGATGGTGTATTGGAGCCATTTTAAATATTCTTTTCTTTGTTAATTTAAAATATGTTACTTGAAGTATAACTGATATAGCTTCTGCAAAATATATACCTCCAACTAAGGGTATTATAAGCACTGAATTAGTTAAAACTGCAAATGCTACAACAGCTCCACCTAATGCCATAGATCCAGTATCTCCCATAAATATTTTGGCTGGATATGAATTGAATCCTAAAAATCCTAAACAAGCTCCAACTGTTGCCGCTGCAAGTACTGCTATATCTGTATTCGATACCGAACCTGCAAGTAGCATAAAGAATGCCGCTACTATTAAAGTTACTCCTGATGCTAAGCCATCTAATCCATCAGTTAAATTTACCGCATTAACTGTTCCTATTATTATAAACATCATTATTGGTACATAAAGCAGTCCTAAATTTATAACAGCATCTGTAAATGGTATTATAAGTTGAGTCGCACTTGGTGATGCACTATATTGATAATATGCAATATATAAAGCTAATGCAAACTGAAGTATTATTTTTTGATAAGCTTTTAAACCTAATGACCTTTTCATTTTGATTTTTATAAAGTCGTCTAAAAAACCTACAAATCCAAATCCTGTTATACATATAAGTCCTACTATCATATCTTGACTAACTTTACTTCTTGTAAGTCCTGTTATAAGTATAGCTACTATCATTAATATTCCACCCATAGTAGGTGTTCCATTTTTAATTAAATGTGTTTTTGGTCCATCGTCTCTAACTGGTTGACCAAATTTAAATTTAGTTAACATAGGTATAAATATTGGTCCTAGTATAACTACTATTAGAAATGAAATCATTGCTGTATACGTAAGTTCTGTTATTCCTAACATAATATAACTCCTCTCCCTTGTTGGCTATCTCATTAGTTTAATTGTTCATTTAGATATTCTACTATTTTTTCTAATTTCATACCTCTAGATGCTTTTATTAAAACTACATCTTTATTTTGAATTAAATCATCCAATTTATTAATTGCATCTTCCTTTGTATTGAAATGATATACACTTTCTGGATTTAATCCTAAATTTTTAGCTTCTTCTGATATGAATTTAGAATCATTTCCTATAGTTATTAAAATATCTACATTATCAATAGATGATTTTCCAACTAATCTATGTCCATATTCTGCATGTTCTCCCATTTCAAACATATCTCCTAATATAGCTACTCTCCTATTTTTATATCTCCCTAATATTTTTAAAGCAGCATCCATAGAATCTGGGCTTGCATTATATGCATCATTTATAATTGTTATGTTATCATTTTTTAATATATCTAATCTCATTTTTGTTGCCTTGAAGTTTTTTAATCCTTCTTTTATTTCATCTAATGTAAGATTTAGACTCATTCCAACTAATATAGCCGCCATCGCATTATATATATTATGCTTTCCTACTGTAGGTATGAATATTTCTTGTTTTTCTCCATTTATTACACAAGTAAAGTTTATGCTTTCTTCTTCCATAATATAATCTTTACAATAAATATCATTATCTGTATTAAATCCAAATGTTTTTAATGTGTAATCATATTCTTTTCCTTTTATAGTAGATAAAAATTTATCATCTCCATTTACTATTAATATACTTGATGAATCAAAATTTGTTGTTATTTCCATCTTAGCTTTTAAGATACCCTCTTGAGATCCTAAATTTTCTATATGTGATAATCCTACATTAGATATTACACCTATTTTAGGATTTACTATATTAGATAAATATTCTATTTCATTAAATCCTGACATTCCCATTTCTATTACAGCACATTCATGAGATGATTTTAATGTAAATAATGTTAAAGGTACCCCTAATTGATTATTTAAATTTCCTTCATTTTTTAAAGTATTAAATTTTGCTGATAATACTCCATATACCATATCTCTTGTAGTTGTTTTTCCTACGCTACCTGTAACCCCTATAAATGGTATTTCAAATTTTTCTTTATAATACTTCGCAATATCACCTAGAGCTATCTCTGTATTTTTAACCTCTATTAAATTTATATCCGAACTATTTAATTTTATGCTAACACTTTCATTTTTTATGAAAGTTTTACATCCATTTTTGTAAGCCGCCTCTATAAAATCATGACCATCTAGGTTCTCACCTACTATTGCCACAAATAAACTATTCTCTTTTGCTTTTCTACTATCTATGACTACATCATTTACAAAAGCGCCTTCTTTACCCATCATTAGACGACCATTTGTTGCTACTACTAATTCTTTTAGTGTTAGGTTCTCCATGTTCTCTCCTCCTTTAACAACCTACTATACTTTTATACTTTTATTATTTTAACTCTCATCTGAATAAAAGGCAATGTATATATTCATATACATTGCCCCTAACATTTATCAACTTTATAATTATATACTATATTAATATTTTTTTGAAGATATTTATATCTATCTGTTATTGATCTGTTACTTTTAATTATTAGTATATATCATTATACTTGAATCTTGCGAAACTTTTATTCCTGGTTTAGGGAACATATCTTTTACTTTAGTCCCTTTCGGTATCTCTATATCTGTATCCAAATTAGCTTTTAACTTAGATTCTTCTAAAGCCGCTACAGCATCTTCAATCGTTAAATTTCTTACATCAGGTACTGTAACTTGTGGTTTTTCATTTTCTTGTTTTTCCTCTTCTGTATATGTAGGCTTAACTCCTAAATATTTTAAAGAATCACTCATTATTTCTTTTATTATCGGTCCTGCAGTAGTACTACCAAATGCACTAACTCCTGTTGGTTCATCAACGATAGCCAAAACTACAATTTTAGGATCATCAGTAGGTGCTATCCCTACAAATGAACATATATATTTTCCTTGGGCATATCTACCATCTATAACTTTTTGCGCTGTTCCAGTTTTCCCTCCTAATCTATATCCTGGTAAGTATGCTATTTTTCCTCCACCTTCTTTAACAACAGATTCAGTTACTTTCATCATTTCCTTTGAAGTTTCTTCTGATAACACCTGTCTTACTACTTTAGAGCTTACTTCCTTAATCACATTGCCTTGATTATCAGTATATGCTTTAACAAGTCTTGGTTGCATTAATTTACCATCATTTGCAATTGATGATATCGCTGTTATTAATTGAATTGGTGTTACTGATATAGACTGACCAAAAGACATTGTAGCCAATTCTACTGGTCCTACATTTTTTTCATTATACAAAATTCCCTTTGCTTCTCCAGGTAAGTCAATTCCTGTTTTATTAGTCAATCCAAATGCCTCTATGTAATCATAAAATTTTGATACTCCCAATCTACTTCCTAACTCAACAAATACTGGGTTGCAGGAATTTTGAACTGCTTGCTTAAATGTCTGCTCTCCATGTGGTCTATAATGTCTCCAACATTTAATTCTTCTTCCTCCTACTGTAACACTTCCTTTACAAGTAAATTTTTCACCTTCCTTTACAACACCTTCTTCAAGAGATGATGATGATGTAACTAATTTAAAAGTAGAACCTGGTTCATATGTATCGCTTACTGCTGGATTTCTCCACATTTGATAATATCCTTTTATTTTATCTTTATCACTATACTTATCTAGTTCTTCTTCATAGTATGAATATATTGGGGTTCTCGAATCATTTGGGTCATAATCTGGTTTAGAGCACATAGCAAGTAAATCACCTGTTTTAGGATCCATAGCTACTACTGTCACTCTTTTTGCATTATTAACTTCATACGCTTTTTGAACAGCTTTTTCTACATAATGTTGTATTACTTCATCTATAGTTAAAACTAGTCCATTCCCCTGTACTGGTTCATAATATTTTTCCATACCTTGAGGTATTTCTCTCCCTGAAGCATCTGTACTAATTATTAATTTTCCAGACTTCCCTTTTAATTTTTTATCATACTGCATCTCTATTCCTGCTATACCTGTAGAATCAGATGATGTATGTCCTAATACATAAGATGCAAAATTCCCATATGGATAGTACCTTTGATTATCTTCTGCCACCCAAATTCCTGCTAATTTAGCATCTCTAATTTTAGTAGCTTTTTCATCATCTATCCATCTTTGTACTTTTACAAGTGCCATATTTTTTTTGTTTATTGATTTATAGATGTCGTCATATTCTTTTTCTAAAATTTCTGATACCTTTTTCGCTGTTTCCTTTTTATTTTTTACTTCTACTGGTTTACACCAAACCGTATACTTTGTAACACTTACTGCAAGTTCCTTCATATTTTTATCATAGATAGTTCCCCTTTTAGGTTCTATAGGAATATCTCTAGTTTGCTGTTCTAGAGCTTTTGTGCTTAACCAATTCCCCTTTATCATCTGCAAATATCCTGTCCTAAGTATAAGACAAAAAAACAATGTACAGGCTAGTACAAGAACAAGTACTAATCTTTTTTTACTTATTCTTTTTATATTTTTCAAATTTTTCCCCCCCTAGCTATCAACATCTATATAATTAATTTGGTTTTCTTTTGGATAGTCCATATTCAGTTTTTCTTTTGCTTCCTGTTCTATTTGCTCTGTTGATGTTTTTGCATATAATTCTGATTTTAGCTGTTCTAAAATCACTTCTTTTTGTCTTAAGTCTTTTTTTAGATAATGTATTTCATATTTTAGTTGAGAAATTTTTGAATAACCACAAAGATTTATTACTATTATGCTAACTGATGCTATGAATAGTAACACTACTATTTCTTTTTTTATTTTCTTTTGCTTCCTATCTTTATGTTTATTCTTTTTTACTTTCCTATATTCATTTATATTTTTTATTTTCTTGTTATTTTTCAAATATTTCACCTCTAAGTTTTTTGAGTTTAATATATATTATATTTGTGATTAAATGTATGTCTTCCTTTAACCTTTTATCGTAAAATTAATCCATTAACTAACAAAAAAGGGGTATTTAATTAAAAAAAAATAGAAAGAAACATAAATTTCTTCCTATTTTTCATATTATTTTTTTTGATTATTTTGTTTTTGATTATTTTTTCTCTGCAACTCTTAACTTTGCACTTCTTGATCTTGGATTTACTTCTATTTCTTCTTTACTAGGTAGTATAGGTTTTCTAGTTATAACTTTTACCTCTGATTTTTTATCACACTGACATATCGGTAAATGTGATGGGCATATACAATCTAATGCTAAATCTCTAAATTCATTTTTAACTATTCTATCCTCTAATGAATGGAATGTTATTATACATACTCTTCCACCCTTATTCATTATAGAAACAGCATCATCTATCATCTTATTTATTACACCAAGTTCATTATTAACTTCTATTCTTATTGCTTGGAATGTTCTTTTTGCTGGATGAGGTCCATCCATTCTTGCTTTTTTAGGTATAGCACCTTTTATTATATCTACAAGCTCTCCAGTCGTTTCTACAGGCTTCTCATTTCTTTTTTCTACAATAAACTTAGCTATACGTTTTGCCCAATTATCTTCTCCGTAGTCTTTTATTATTTTTGTAAGTTCATCTTCAGTATAAGTATTTACTACATCATACGCAGAAAAATCAGATCTTACATCCATTCTCATATCTAACGGAGCATCTTGCATATAAGAAAATCCTCTATCCGCTTCATCTAATTGATGAGATGAAACACCTAAATCTGCTAAGACTCCATCTATTTTGTAAACACCTATTTTTTCTAACTCTTCTTTTATATTTTCAAAATTACTATGAACAAATTTTACTCTATCACTATATTCACTTAATCTTTCTTTAGCAGTTTTTATTGCATTTTTATCTTGGTCAAATCCTATAAAAAGACCTTTTTGAGATAATTTTTTAACTATTTCTTTAGAGTGACCTGCTCCACCCATTGTACAATCTACATAAACACCATCTGGTTTTATATTTAAATTTTCTATGCACTCATCTAAAAGTACGGATACATGATGAAATTCCATTGTTCTCTCTCCTTCGTACTAACTTATTTATTATTTTTCTTATTTCTTTTTGATAAATATATATGACAAACTATACCGCCTATTACTCCAACTAAACTTATTACTTGTGCCATTCTAAGTGGACCTAGCATAAGACTGTCTGTTCTTAATCCTTCAACAAAAAATCTTCCTAATGAATAAAGAGTTATATAATAAACTATGATTTGACCTTCATATTGTTTTTTCTTTCTAAATATCCATAAAAATATAAATAATCCTAAATCCCATATAGACTCATATAAAAATGTAGGATGTACTCTTACTCCATTGACTAATATTCCCCACGGTAAATTAGTAGGCCCTCCATGAGCTTCACCATTTATAAAGTTGCCCCACCTTCCTATTGCTTGTGCAAGAGGCATACCTATCATAACAGTGTCTGCCATTTTCAAAAAATTAATTTTCTTAATTCTAGTATATATATATCCTGCTAAAATCCCACCTATTAAAGCTCCATGTATAGCCATTCCGCCTCCTCTAAAATTTAAAATTTGAGAAGGATTTTGACTATAATAACTCCAGTTAAATAATACGTAGTACAATCTTGCGCCTAATAAACCTGAAGGTATAGCTATTATGGCTAAATTCAATACATCATCTTCTAATATACCTACTCTTTTAGCCTCTTTTATAGCTATAATTGTTCCTAAAATCATTCCTGTTGCCATTAGTATTCCATACCACATAACATCTATTCCAAACAAAGTAAATGCCACTCTATCCATATTTCCACCTCTTATTTCTTAAATAATTTTCTCAATACTTTTTTCGTAGTGTTGGTATATATATTCTTTTAATCTTAATTTACATATTATATCTCATAAATTTCTCGGGAAATTTGTAGTCAGAAATTAAAATTCTACAAGTTGCTTTATTTTTTCTAACCGTCAAAAACTTTATTGTAATATTATAACAGTTTAGCAATAATAATAACAGTTTATATATCTTGATTAATTAATTTTTTAGCATCTTCTTCAGTAAGAGGTTTTGAGAATATATATCCTTGTATTGCATCTACGTTCATATCATTTAGTTGCTCTAATTGACTACTACTTTCAACTCCTTCTGCAACTACAGGCAGTTCTATAGAATGAGCAATTTCTGTTATTAATTTTATAAGCACTTTATAATTCCCTTTATTTGTAAGCTTATCAATGAAACTTTTATCTATTTTTATAGATGATATAGGTAATCTAGCTAAATAGTTTAATGATGAATACTTTGTCCCAAAATCATCTAATAATATTTTCATTCCTAGGGATTTTAATTGAGATATTGTATTTATACTATCTTCAAGATTATCTAAAAAAATACTTTCAGTTATTTCTATTCCTAGAGTCTTAGGATCTACCCCAACCTTTTTCAAAATATCTTTAACTTCTAATACAAAATTCTTTCTCATAATTTGTATTGGTGATATATTTACAGATACTATCAATTTTTCTTTTCTATTCTCATTTATCTCTTTTGCAAATATACAAGCTTTTTCAAAAATATATCTTCCCATTTTATTTATAAGCTTAGTTTTTTCCATAATTTCTATTACCTTAATTACTGAAACTGATTTATATTTTTCATTTTTCCATCTAAATAAAGCCTCAAACCCTATAAGTTTCTTATCTCCTGTATATTGAGGTTGATAAAATAAATAAACTTCACCTTTTTCTATAGAATCGTGTAAATCTCTCTCTATATTAGAATTAATTTCAACTTCTTCAACCATTCCTTTTTCATAAAATGCAAATGTATTTTTTCCTCTTTGTTTCGCTTTATACATAGCTAAATCAGCTTTTATAAGTATACTTTCTATGTCATCTTCTGTATTCGTCTGAACAACTCCTATACTCCCTGATATATAACATTTCCTTTTACCGATACTTAATTCAAAATTAATCTCTTTAAGAAATTTTTCTACTCTATTTTCAATTTCTTTTTTTTCTATATCATCTTCAAGAACTATAACAAATTCATCCCCACTTATTCTAGATATAAAATCTTCAGTAAAGAACATTTGAATTTTATTTGATACTACTCTTAATACATCATCCCCTGATTTATGACCATATACATCATTTATCTTTTTAAATTCATCAATATCCATAAACATAACAGTTAAATTTTCATTTTTTTGCTTTAATTTACTTTCTAGATGTTTGTAAAGCCCCCTACGATTTGGTATTTGTGTTAAAAAATCAGTTGATGCATTTTTTTTAATATCATTTTCTATAAGTTTAAATTCTGTAATATCTTGATATATACCTATTAATCCTATTACCTCTTCATCAATATTTAATAATGGAGATTTATTAACCTTGTAAACTCTTTCTTCATTATTAAATTTCCGTACTTCTTCAAATTCTATAGTTTCTTTTGCTTCTATTACAATCTTATCTTCTTTATAAAATTTTTGTACCAATTCATCATTCCAAAGTTCCTCATCTCTTTTGCCTATTATATTTTCATTTTTAATTTCTGAAAATAAAAAATAAGTTTTATTAACATCTGTGTAAACTAAATCTTTATCTTTTACCCAAATTGCAATTGGCATATTATCTATAAGGGTTTGGAACTTATTATCTTTATCTTGTATATTATTAATATATTCTGCTATATTACATTCTTTTTTATATAACTTTTCTACTAAATCATAATAATCAATTATATTTTTAATTCTAAAAGATATTTCATCTGTATTGCACGGTTTTTTTATATAATCTTTTATGCCTAACTTTATATACTTGTCTATTTTTTTCTGTTCATCTATATCTATAAGTACTATAATAGGTATTTTACTTAATAATTTATTATTTTTTATATTTTTAAGAATATTTATTTTATAATCTTCTTTTCCATTTATTAAAATAATATTTCTTTTAATATCTCCTATTAATATTTCATCTATATTTAAACATTCAAAAATATCATATCCATAAGTTATTAATTTTTTGTATAAATCATTATTTTCAAGCCTGGATTCATTTAATATAATAACTCTTTTTTCAGTCTTCATTTATATTCCCCCCGTAGTAGATATTATAATAATCAATATTATAAATTCTATATATTGAATATAATATGTATTAATATTTTTTGCAAGTTGCTTAATTAATTGATTAATTTAATAAAAACAGTTTAAATTTTCAAAAAAATAGCTGTCTTAAAATAATTTATTAAGACAGCTATTTTTAATATATTTATTTTATTTTTTAGGCTCTACTATTGATATTACACAATATTCTTCTTTTAAATGGCTATTTAATCTTTCTTCAATCTCTTCAAATTTAACTTGTTTTATAACATCAAGATAATCTAACAAGTTAATATCTTTGAATTTATAAGATATAAAGTTATTAGCTATGAAATTCACTGAGTCAAAATATTTTAAGAAATTACCAATCTTTTTCTTTTTAATTCTTTCAAATTCAATTTCTGAAAGACCTTCTTTTTTGTATTCTTCTATATATTTAAGTATTATATTTTTTACTTCTTTAGGATTTTTTGAATCTCCTCCTATTATCGTAAATGCATAATCTATTTGTGAAGAAAATCCTGCGCCAAAGTTTTCATTTATTAATCCAGTCATATATAACTCTTCATAAAGCTTTGTACCCTTTTTAAAAATCATATCTATTAATATTTCTGTAACAACTTCTTTTCTTAAAAGTTCTTCTCCTTTTATTCCCACATTATTATCTTTAAATGCTATATTGAACATTGGTATTGATATTGGAAATTGTTGAACTACTTCTTTTTCATTTACATAATCAGGTTCTAGAGGATAAATTTTTTCAATTTTATGAGTTAATTTTGCAACATCGTAATGATTTGTATTTTTAGCTACTTCCATTACTTTATCAACATCTAAATCTCCAACAACAAACAATATCATATTTCCTGGATTATAAAAAGTATTATAACATTTGTAAAGTTCTTCTTTATTTATTTTGTATATACTTTCTACCGTTCCTGCTATATCAACTCTAACTGGATAATTTACATACATAGCTTTTAAACAATTAAAGTAAACATTCCAATCAGGATCATCATTGTACATTTTTATTTCTTGTTCTATTATCCCTTTTTCCTTTTCTACATTTTCATCTGTAAAATATGGTGTTTGTACATAGTCAATTAAATGTTCTAAACTTTCATAAAAATTTTCTGTTGCTGAAAATAAATACGCAGTCATAGTAAAATTAGTAAATGCATTTGCACTTGCTCCCCATTTAGAGAATTTATCAAACGCATTTCCTCCATCTGGTTGTTCAAACATCTTATGTTCTAAAAAATGAGCTATACCTTCATTTACTCTAATTTTTTCTTTTTCTCCAATAGGTATAAATTCTAATTCATTAGAACCATAATTTGTTGCTAAAACTGCATATTTCTTAGTAAATCCAGGTTTTGGCATAAAATAAACATCTAAACCATTTTCTAATTTTTCATAATAAATTTCTTCTTTTAACATATCATTAATTATTTTTTCCATATTATGCCTCCTATTTTAGTTTGTTAAGAAATATACAGTATCAAGTTTTACGTCTTTAATAACTTCTACTATATCCTCTTTTTTTACCTTCGCTATACTATCTATTATTTCTTGTACTGTTGAATTAGTTTTACCCATACTTTGTGCAAAGTAAAAATCAGACATTCCTCCTATTCCATCACTTAATGACTTCATTGAATTTATTAAAGAACTTTTACTATTATCTAATTCTTCTTGAGTTATATCCCCTTCTTTTAAACTTTCTAATTGTTTTTTAACCAATTCTACTGTTTTTTCATAGTTTTGTGTTTCTATTCCTGATGATATAAATAATATTCCTTTATATTTTTCAACTGATGAATATATATAATAACATAAACTTTCTTTTTCTCTTATATTTATGAACATTTTAGAGTGAGGTCCTCCGCCTAAAACACTACACCCTACTACTAACGCATAGTACTTATCTATATCCATATAATCTATATTACTTCTATATCCCATCACTAATTTTCCTTGAGTTATATCCATTTTTTCTTCTATTACTTTTGCTTCTTTTATTTCTTTTGAGTATTCTTCTCTAGGAATGTTTATAATTCTATCTCTTTTAAATACAAAATTTTCACTTATTATATCTGAAACTTCTTTTTCATCAAAATCACCTTCTACAACTATATCTATAGGAGATGTTGTTAGTATTTCTTTATAGTGATTGTATAAATCTTGACAAGTTATAGAATCTATTTCATCTTCATAACCATATTCACTTATGCTAAATAGTTCATCCTCGCACATTTCTTCAAAGCATCTTTCAAGAGCATATCTTCCCTTGTCATTTATTTTTGCTTGTATCCTATCTTTTAAATTTTTCTTTTCTATATCAACATATTCTTGCTTAAATCCTTCATCTACTACTAACGGATTATTAACTATATCATTAAAGAATTCTATAACATCTTTGAATATTTTTTCATCTAAGTATTTATCATTTGTACTTATGATTTTAAAACTTAAAACTTGACGCTCTCCTCTTTTACTTATATCACAGCCTATAGACGAGCCATAAAGTTCATCCAATTTATTAGATATTTCTCTAACACTTTGGTATTTTTCACTTCCACTAGTTATTACAGTTGGTAATAATGCATTTTTTGTTGCTTCACTTTTGTCTAATAGTCTTTGTATATAAATACTAACAAGATTAGACTTAAATTTTGTCGCTGGTATTAATGTTAAATTAATATTATCAGCTAAACTTATTTTCTTTATGCCTTCCATGTTAACCTCCTATTTTGCTAATCAATGATATCCTTGTAAAAATTTCATCTACTAGTACATCATATTTTTTTTCTGGATTTATATAGTAAAATTTAGTATTTCCAATGTCAAGTTCACTAAGTATACTTTCAACTAAATGTTTTGTGTACATAGTATCTATTGTACAAGTTGGTAAAACTATATACAAACTATCAATTCCATATTCTAGCAATTCTTCTCCTGATTTTATTATATCTTTTTTATTATTTTCTAAAAGGGGTAATTTTATTTGAATCTCATTATTTTTTTCTTCTTGCAATATGTAGTCTCTTATCTTCTCTCTAAATAATATATCTTGTTCTAGATCATTTTTATTTTTTAAACCTACTAAAAGCACCCCAGTATCCTTATTATATGCCTTTGCATTTTTTAATATTTCATCTTTGTAAAACATTGCTAAATTATTAGATTTATAAAAAGTTTCTAACATATCTATTTGTTTTAAATTATATGTACTTAAATTTAATTTTTCATATCTTTGCTTAAATATATTAAAGTCTTTTCCTTCTGTCATAAATAATGGACAAAAAATCACCTTTTTATATCCTCTAGACACTATATCTTCTAAACTATTTTCAAAATATGGAGTTGAATACATATACGAATTTACAACTTTATAATTACTACCTAATTTACTTCTTAATTGTTGTGAAATATATTCTGCTTCTTCTTTAAAATTACTTGAACCTAGTTTATTATAATATGTTTTATAATCATATAAATTCTTTATCCCTGTAAGGTATGATTTTATCCCTTTTTTATAATAAACATCTGTAGCCCTTTCTTTTAAATTATAGTTTTTACTTTCTCCTTCAGACACTAATAAAATAACAGTCTCTTCTTTTTCTTTATCAGGTAAAATATCTTTAAATTCTATATGATTTCTTAACCCAGATATAACTACGATATTTACTCCAATAAAAGAAATAATAATAGCATAAGGTATATATTTATATTCTTTAGCTATTATTATTTCCTTATATAATAATACTGTAGCTAATATTATAAATATATTTTCCATATATCCATTAAATATAAAACTTAAAAATATGCATACACATAAAATCGTTGAATTTAACATAAAATCAACCTCACTACAAAGTATAGTTTACATCTCTTATATATATGATGTATAATCAGTATGTATGTCTACAATCGTTACTTGTAAATTTATAAAGTTAAGTTATTCAAATTAATTGATATCTTAATAGTTTGTTTAAATTTATAATATAAATATCGCAAAAGAGAGGAAGATTAAATTATGAAATTAGGTATAGTTGGTTTACCAAATGTAGGTAAAAGTACACTGTTTAATGCTATAACTCAAGCAGGTGCTGAGTCTGCAAACTACCCTTTCTGTACAATAGAACCAAATGTTGGTGTGGTTGCTGTTCCAGATGAAAGATTAGATAAATTAAAAGAATTATATAATTCTAAAAAAATAGTTCCTACTGCAATAGAATTCTGTGACATAGCAGGATTAGTTAGAGGTGCTTCTAAAGGAGAAGGTCTTGGAAATAAATTCCTATCTCATATAAGAGAAGTTGATGCAATAGTTCACGTTGTTAGATGCTTTGAAGATCCTAATGTCGTTCACGTTGATGGTTCTGTAGATCCTTTAAGAGATATTGAAACTATAAACTTAGAATTAATTTTCTCTGATATAGAAATATTAGAAAGAAGAATACAAAAAAGTCAAAAAGCTGCTAAAGCAGATAAATCTTTAGCTTCTGAACTTGAGTTCTTAAAAGAAATATTAGCTACTTTAGAAGATAGTAAATGTGTTAGAACTATGGATTTTACAGAAGACCAACAAACATTTGTTGATTCATTAAACTTACTTACTTCTAAACCTGTAATATACGCTACAAACGTATGTGAAGATGATTTAGCTGATGAAGCTGAAAATAATGAATTAGTTAATAGAGTTAGAGAATATGCTTCTACTGAGAGCGCTGAGGTCGTAGTTGTATGTGCTCAAATAGAAGCTGAAATATCTGAACTTGAATCTGAAGAAGAAAAGAAAGAGTTTTTAGAAACTTTAGGTCTTGAACAATCAGGATTAGATAAATTAATAAAATCTTCTTATGCATTACTTGGTCTTGTATCTTACTTAACTGCTGGTCCTCAAGAAGTTAGAGCTTGGACTATAAAAGTTGGTACTAAAGCCCCAGCTGCTGGTGGTAAGATTCACTCTGATATAGAAAGAGGATTCATAAGAGCAGAAACTATTGCCTTTAATGACCTAGTACACGTTGGTACTATGGCTGCTGCTAAAGAAAAAGGGCTAGTTAAACTTGAAGGTAAAGAATATATAGTTAAAGACGGAGATGTTATATTATTCAGATTTAATGTATAGAATTGATAATAATAAAAGGGTACATTCCAAGCCATAAGTGCTTGAAAATGTACCCTTTTTTATTTTTTTCCTATGCAAACAGTGTTTTTTCCTTCTCGGCTAATACTTTTTTAGCTGCATTTAATGCTATCTCTTTTTCACTAAATGGTATTCTTTCACCTTTTATTAACTGATATGTCTCATGACCTTTTCCTGCAAAAATTATCATATCTCCTTCTTTTGCATTTTCTATTGCCATTTCTACTGCCTTTTTTCTATCTGGCTCTACTATATATTCACAATCTGATCCTTCAAATGATTTTGCTATATCATTTATTACATTCATTGGGTCTTCAAAATCAGGATTATCTGATGTTAATATTGCTAAATCACATTCTTTTGATGCTACATCCCCTAACTCTTTTCTTCTAAGTTCTGTTCTTCCTCCAACTGAACCAAATAGACAAATTAATCTCTTAGGATTATATTTCTTTAAAGTTAATAATATACTTTGTAAACTAATTCCATTATGAGCATAATCTACTATTACAGTTGCATATGGAAGTAACGGTAATACCTCTACTCTTCCGTTTACTTTTGCACTTTTTAGTGCGTTTATCATTATATCTTGGTCTACTTTTAAATATCTACATACCGATATAACTGCTAATGCATTGTATATACTAAATGTTCCTGGTGAACATATATAGCAAGGAAATTCTCCATTTTTTATACCACAGTTAAAGCTCACACCTAATGAATCTATCTCTTTTGAATAAACTATATCTTTTGCCATTATGTCACTTTCTTTTTCTATAGAAAATGTTTCTATATCACAAGTAGCATTCTTTATAACATATTCTGAATATTCATCGTCTGCATTTACTATTCCATGTTTAGCTAATTTAAACAATTTAGTCTTGCAATCTAGATAATGCTCAAACGTTGGATGTTCTTTTGGTCCTATATGGTCTGGTGATATATTTGAAAATATAGCTACATCAAAATCTACATCTTTAACTCTATCCATCATTATTCCACCTGATGAAACCTCCATAGATATACATTTAACACCACTATCTAGCATTGTTCTAAATATTCTATGAAGTTCATAACTCTCAGGAGTTGTATTAACTGTTTTTTCACTTATGCCATTGTAAAATGTTCCATTTGTTCCTATAACACCAGTATTAAATCCAGCTGCATTCAATACTTCACTCACATAGTTTGTTATCGTAGTTTTCCCTTTTGTTCCCGTAACACCTATAACTTTAAGTTCTTTAGATGGATTTTCAAAATAATTAGCTGAAGCTTTTGATAACGCAACTCTACTATCTTCTACAAATAATTTTATTGCATCTTCTTTAAGAATAATATCATGCTGAAGAATAAATACTCTACATCCTCTTTCATAAGCATTTTGGGCATATTTATGACCATCAACTGTTTCTCCTTTTATTGCAACAAATATATATCCTTCTTCACATTTTAAAGAATTATATGCTATATCTTTAATTTCTATATCATTTATCTCATTAAAAGAATTATTATAAGTAAATTCTATTCCATCCATTATCTTTAGTAATTTCATACTAGGTCCTCCTATTGTTATTTAGAAAATGAGCTGCCTAAAAATGTAAATATTCATTTCAAGACAGCCTCATTTATTTTTGCTTATATTTTAACTTTTTTACCACAAGATTCTATCGTTCTTATAGCTAACACTTCTAACGAGTCTATATAAAACTCGTTGTCTAAGTTATTATCATTTTTTAAAATAGATAATTCTGTACATCCCAGTATTGCTCCATCACATTCATTATCTTTCAAATGCGATATTACATCTTTAAACTTATCCATGTTTGCGCTTTTTCCACTTTTGATATCTTTATAAATTATGTCCATAATATATTGTTGTCTATTTTCATCTAATACTAAAAACTCAATTCCATACTTCTTACACATATTTTGATACAGACTAGTTTTAACATTCCCTGTAGTAGCTAATATTCCTAATTTTTTATGTCCATCTTTTTTAGCACTTTTAATAGTTTCCTCTATTATATTTATAACTGGTATATTTACACTTTCTTTTATTTCATCATAAAAATAATGTGCTGTATTACAAGTTATAACCAAAAAATCAGTTCCATAATCCTCTAATTTTTTAGCATCTTTTTTAAGAATATCTATAGGATTTTTATCAGATTTACCTATTATATAATCTGTCCTATCTGGAGTAGTCGCTCTATTTGCTATTATCATATCTATATGATCTTGATCAATTTTAGCATCTGTTAATCTTACTACCATATCATAAAAATAAACCGTAGCCATAGGTCCTAGTCCACCTATTACCCCAACTGTTTTACTAGTTTCCATAATTATATCACCAATCTATTTGCAATATTTTTTAAACTTTCTCATTTGGTTTATACTATATAAGAATATATACCATCTTCTTTTAAAGTTTCCTTTTAAGTCTGCTTTATATCCAAATGAAGTTGCACTCTTTCCTTCTTGAACTAATTTTTTTGCTTTATTAACTAATTCTTGGTCTTTGACATAGTTATAAACTACATTATTTGGTATAACATGCCAGAAGAAAGGTTCTTTTTGAATCTTCAAACCTAATTCCTTGTTGTAAACTCTATCTTCAACTACATATTTAGCTATATTATTTCCTGAAGAAGTTACATAGTAGTTACTTCTACCTTGTCTTAAATTTATTTCAAATACTTTATATTTATTATCTCTAATATCAAATTTTATATCAAAGTTAGAGAAACCTGTATAATTTATGCTCTCTAAAAATGCTTTAAATTTTTCCATTAATTCTTGGTCATATTCTGTTATTATAGCAGCATGATTTCCTATTCCTTTTGGAGTATGTTCTTCTAATAAAACATGTCCTAGACACATCATTTTAACTTTACCATGTTGATCAGAATAACAAGTTAAAACTCTCATCTTAGAGTCATCACCTGGTATAAAGTCTTGTATAATTAAACTCTTATCATATTTACCTTCATATATATCTTTAGTTATTTGCTTGAATTCTTCTTCATTATGAGCTACATAAGCTTTTTTCATACCTTCAAATGGAAATTGCCAATATAAAACACTATCAGATGGTTTAACTATAACTGGATAGTTAAATCCAAAATCTTTAATTTCTTCACCCTTTGAATATATAAATGTCTTTGGATAATCTAATCCTTTTTCTTCACACATTTGATAGAATAATTCTTTTTCTATTAATTTATTCTTTAATTCACTATCTATATAAGGTACTATATATTTTTTTGAAAGTATATCTCTATGATCGATTATCAATTCTGCATATTCATCTGTACATCCCATTATTATTAATTTCTTATTAGGAGCAGCTAATTCATCTGCAGTTTTTAATAATACTTCAATAAATTCTTTTTCTTCTGTTATTCTTGGGTCAATTCTAAAGTCTATTATATTACTATCTTTAGTTGCTCCTAATGCATATCTACCAAATGCTATAGATTTCACTCCATACGCTTCATGGTATGCTCTTGCAACACTATAACAATTTATATCTCCACCAACCAATACTGGTTGAATCACTATATCACTCACTTTTCCCACCTCATAATATTAATTTCACTGCTGTTCATTGAACAATTTTAATTCATTTAATACTCGTTAATTATACTTTATTTTACTTACTATGTCAAAAAACTAGTTTTTTGTGTTGACATTCTTTTTTGACCTTTTATGTACTTATAAAAAAAAGATCGCTGAATAATCAACGACCTTTTTCTTTACTAATTTATATTATTTACTTGTTATTCTTGTCCCTTTTTCTCTTTCATCTTGTTCCACTATTTTTTTCAATTTTTCTTCTAATTCTTCTCTTGATAATTCCACATCTTCTTTACCTGTTACTTTTGCTTTATTATTTTTCTCATCTTGTTGTGCCATTATTTTTCTCAATTTTGCTTCTAACTCTTCTTTTGGTAATTTCAAATCATCTACTGATAATCCCATCTCTTTCATTGAAGGTATTTCAGCTTTAGCAAAATCACAAGTACATGGACAATCATTACAGAATATATCTTCTACTTGGAATATTGCTGCAAAAGTATCTATAGTGTGTGGATTAATTGTAAAATCCTCTCCTGGGAAATATACATAGAAACATAATGGACGATCTGGACAAACTATAGGTTGTAATCCATAAGCAAATATAAGCCATATAGGGAAATTTAAGCAATAATAGTTACCATCAACTGGATAATAAAAACATCCGCTCATCCAAATATCGTATCCACTACATGGTGGACACCAGTCCATTAATTTTAATCTAATTCCACCTATATCTGTTACAGTTATACAGTCACTTACTGTTGTATCTTCTGGACATTCTCCCATATTACCATAAGTCAACGTAAATGCATAATCTCCGCCTTTACTTAATATACCATCTTCTACCTCACAACATTTATAAGAAAATACTTTAGCTAATTTTTCAATTGCTGCTGTACATGATTGTTTACTTGGATCACTTACGCTTTCAGGAACCATAAGTGTATTTATTATTGAAGCCATATTAAAAACCTCTCCTTGAATTTATATTAAAGTTAAACATAATTAATTTTAACTTTAATATACTATATGAATTTTTATTAAAAAGTTCTACTATTTTTGATATATTTCTAAATAATATCTCTACATTCTTATTAATGTATATTTTTTTATTTTTAGATAATATAAAATTACATTAAACAAAAAGATCGTTGAATAGTCAACGACCTTTATGTTTAATAAAATATTTAATTTATTATTCTATTTCCATTATTTTTCTCAATTTTGCTTCTAGCTCTTCTCTTGATAATTTCAAATCTTCTTCTGATAATCCCATTTCTTCCACTGATGATTTACCACCGCCACCACAAGTACATGGACAATCATTACAGAATATATCTTCTACTTGGAATATCGCTGCAAAAGTATCTATAGTATGTGGACTAATTCTAATAGGTGTACTTGGGAAATACACATAGAAATATAATGGATGATCTGGACAAACTACAGTTTCTAAACCAAGCAAATCTACAAACCATATAGGTAAAATTGTACAATAATATTTACCATCAGTTGGATAATAAAAACATCCTCTCATCCAAATATTATATCCACTACATGGTGGGCACCAATCCATTAATTTTAATCTAATTCCGCCAATACCTGTTACAGTTATAGCATCCTTTATTACTGTATATTTTGGACATTCTCCCATATTACCATAAGTTAACGTAAATGCATAATCTCCGCCTTTACTTAATATACCATCTTCTACCTCACAGCATTTATAAGAAAATATTTTAGCTAATTTTTCAATTGATGATATACATGATTGTTTACTTGGATCACTTATACTTTCAAGAACATTAAGTGTATTTGTTATTGAAGCCATATGAAAAACCTCTCCTTGATTGTATATTAAAGTTAAATATTCTAATATTAACTTTAATATACTCTATGAAGATACATGAAAAAATGCTACTATTTTTTATTTATTTCCAAATAATATCTCTACATTATTATTAATGTCTTTCTTATTTTTATTTTTAGATAATATAAAATCACATTGTAATTCAAACTCTCTTATATTTTGCTTATTTTCTAAATCCCAAATTTCTAAATTTGATTTATGCTCTACATTTTTATTTATTTCTAATCCATTTATTTTTATATTTTTAAGTTCAAAAACATCATTTAACATATCATTTTTAATAATAATTCTAATTGTATTAAAGTCAAATTCTCTATTAATAAAATATTGTCTCATATAAGTTTGACCGTATGATGATTTAATTTCTATCCATAATTTACCTGAGTCAATGTTTTCAGAAATAAAGCATAGTTTAACTTTATTTTTACCTTCACTCCACTTAAAATCTAACGTATTGTTTAAATACTTATCACCATAGTTTATCCATATTTGCGATCCTGGACTTTCATTTCTAAAATCATTAAACATAACTGATCCATATTCAAAAAATACTGAATTTTTGTTTTTGTCTAACTTACATACTTCTATATTATTTTCTTGTTTATTAGATTCGTCAATATAATCTTGATTAGAGATATATTCAATGCCTTCTATATAATTTTCAATATTATTACTTGTACCCCTATTATACTTGCCCATAATTATATTATCTTTCATATCGTCTATTAATTTTTCTGTACCTTGTGAGTCAATATCTTCGGTAGCTTCTACTATGGAAACAATGTCTCCAAAACGTATAGAACCTCTATATTTTCTTTTTTCAGACATAATCCTCCCCCTCATATCTTTATAACTTCTGCTGATATATTATATGATTTAAACTTTTTATAAGTTCTTTAAATTCCTTTAATCTACTTAAAATAAAAATAGCCAGCTGAAATTTTTCAGCTAGCCATATTTATACTTTATCTAAAGTGAGTACTTTATAATCTCATCTTTAACTATATCTACATCGGTACTTTGCTTTGAAATAGACTATTTTTAAATTATATTTCTTTTATTAAACCCTTTTTATATGCTAATAAAAGCAATTTTAAACCATCTATCTCTTCTTGTATTTTTATACCAGCATCTGTATCTCTTACTCTTTTTCTTTTTGCTGTATGTTCTACAACTACAGTAGTTGATAATATATCTGTCTCATTAGCTATACTTTCTTCTGCAGAAGTAAATGGTTCATGAGATACTAATTGTAATGTTTTAGAATTATATATTAATGTATATCCTGCTATACCAGTTTTGTTTTGGTAAGCTCTTGAGAAACCTCCATCTATAACAATTATCTTACCATTTCCTTTTACAGGACTTTCTCCTTTTTTACTTTCCACTGGAACGTGTCCATTTATAATACGACACTCATTAGCATCCAAATTAAATTCTTTAAATATTTCTATACACATATTTTCATCTTCTCTAAAATTAAAATATGGATTTTTATTTTCCTTATGAGTTTCTTTCTCTTCTATAAAATATCGTTCAAAAGTAGTCATATCATCTTTACCAAATAATGAAGAGCATTTCCCCGTCCACATATACCACATTATATCCATTCCATATTGTTTTTGATATGTGTCTTCTACAAAGAAATATCCTTCTCTTGCTAAATACTCCATTTTATCCATAAGCATTTTACCTTTATACTTAGTACCTTGTATATTCATAGACATAAATGTACCATCTTTTTCAAGAGGTACACATCCATGGAATAATAAGTTAGAATTTGATTCTAAATATATGCTACCCTTTGAGAATAAAAAGGAAACATGCTTTTGTAGCCTTTCACTTCCTTTAAATGATAAGACTAACTTTTCAACTACATTTAATTCTCCCTCTGTAAGCTTATATGGATTTTTAGAATCTATTGTCGGGAAATTAGTATCTTTTAATTTGTATTTTTTACCTTTTAAATTTATAGTTCCATCTTCATAATTTATTTTATCTAATAAAAGTCTATGATTCATTTCAAACTCAGGTCTTCTATTTATTATTTCACCTTCAAGCTTAAACTGAATTATACTTATTGCCTTATGCATTTTTGACATTAGTGTTTTTTCTCTAATTGATACCTCTTGATCACTTACTTTGGGCATAAAAGACTTACAAGGATCATCTTTATATGTTTCAAGTGCAAAAGTTGCAAGCGGTAATACATTTATACCATAAAAATCCTCTATTATATCAAGATTTGCATATCTAGCTGATATTCTAAGAGCATTAGCTATACAAGTCTTTTCACCAGCTGCGGCTCCCATCCATAATATATCATGATTTCCCCACTGAATATCAACACAGTGATGTTCCATTAGTGTATCCATTATAATATCAGGTCTAGGACCTCTATCATAAATATCTCCAATTATATGCAGCCTATCTACTACTAATTTCTGAATAACCTTCGATATTGCTATTATAAAGTCTCTTGACCTACCTATTTCTATAATTGTTTCTACTATACTCTTAAAGTACTCTTGCTTATGCATACTATTTTCATCTGTATGTAAAAGCTCTTCTATTATATATCTAAAGTCTTCTGGTAATAATTTTCTTACCTTAGATCTTGTATATTTACGTGATGCATATCTACAAAGATCTACTAGTCTATAAATATTAATTCTATAAAAATCATCTATATTTTTCTCTTGTTTAATTATTAAATCTAATTTTTTATCTGGATAATATACTAAAGTTGCTAATGCTTTTTTCTCATTTTCTCTCATATTATTAGCAAATAATTCTTCTATTTTTCTTTTAATTACGCCTGAACCATTTTTTAACACATGAACAAATGGTTCATATTCACCATGTATATCTGAGATAAAATGTTCTGTCCCTTTTGGAAGATTCATTATTGCTTCTAAATTTATAATTTCAGCACTTGCTTTAGATATACTTGAATACTGTTTTGACAATAGTCTTAAGTATTTAATTTGGCTTTCCAAGTAATCATCTGTTATTGTAGATAAATTTTCCATCACTACTCCTCCAAGTCTTTCTTTTTTAATACTTATCTTAATAATTGTATCATAATTAATTAGTGTTATCATTTTATTTTTTAGTATATCATATTAGATAATTTTGTCCGATTTTACAACATCATACTATAAATTTAATATATTAATTCTTTTAACAACTAAAAAAGAGGATACAATCGCATCCTCTTTTAATAAAATCATATTTGATTAGTTTTGTTCAGCTAATCTCTTATAGTTTCCATATCTTTCTTTAGCATTATCTTCAGCCATAGTAAATAATTCATCAGCTACATCTGGGAATTGTTTAGCTATTGCAGAGTATCTTACTTGTTTCATTAAGAAATCTCTAAAGCTTTCACTTGGTTCTTTAGAATCTAAGCTAAATGGATTTTTACCTTCAGCTTTTAGTACTGGATTGTATCTGTATAAATGCCAGTATCCAGCTTTAACAGCTTGATCTTCATTTGCTACACTACGTCCCATACCTTCTTTTAATCCGTGGCTTATACATGGAGCATAAGCTATTATTATAGATGGTCCTTCATAACTTTCAGCTTCTATTATAGCTTTCATATATTGGTTTTTATCTGCACCTATAGCAACTTGAGCTACATATACATTTCCATAACTCATAGCCATCATACCTAAGTCTTTTTTCTTAGATCTCTTACCAGCAGCAGCAAATTTAGCCATAGCAGCAACTGGAGTTGATTTAGATGCTTGACCACCTGTATTTGAGTATATTTCAGTATCAAATACAAGTACATTTACATTTTCTCCTGAAGCTAGAACATGGTCTAATCCACCGTATCCGATATCATAAGCCCAACCATCTCCACCAAGTATCCATTGAGATCTCTTAGCTAAGTAGTCTTTTCTTTCTTCCATTTCAGAAACTAATTCTTTTATTTGTGCATTTTCTATTTTATCTGCATTAGCTAATACAGCTAAAACTTTTTGACTTGCAACTAAAGAAGCTTGAGCATCGTCTTTATTATTTAACCATTCAGTAAATGCTACTCTTGATTCTTCACAGATATCCATAGTTAATAATTCTTCCATAACTTCTTGTAATTTTTGTCTTGTATGTTTTACAGCTAAATACATACCATATCCAAATTCAGCATTATCTTCGAATAATGAATTTGCCCAAGATGGACCTTTACCTTCATGGTTAACTGTGTATGGAGTTGCTGGATAAGAACCTCCCCATATAGAAGAACATCCTGTAGCATTTGCTATCATCATTCTATCTCCAAATAATTGAGTTATGTTCTTGATATATGCAGTCTCACCACATCCAGCACATGCTCCTGAGAACTCATGTAATGGTTGTCTAAATTGACTTCCTTTTACAGTATTCGGAGACATTAAATCACCTTTTGGAGCAACTTTCTTAGAATCTACTCCAAATGCCCAATTATCAACTTCTGTATCAGTTTGAGTTTCTAAAGGCTTCATAACTAAAGCTTTTTCTTTAGATGGACATATATCTGCACAGTTTCCACATCCTGTACAATCCATTGGACTTACTTGCATTCTATATTGTAATCCTTCTAACCCTTTACCCATAGCCTTCTTAGTATTAAATCCTTCTGGAGCAGTCTTTAATTCTTCTTCGTTAACTAATACTGGTCTTATACATGCATGAGGACATACAAATGAACATTGATTACATTGAATACAATTATCTACTATCCACTCTGGAACATTAACAGCTATACCACGTTTTTCGTAAGCTGCAGTACCATGAGGCATTGTCCCATCATCTATTCCATTGAATGCACTTATTGGTAAACTATTACCTTCTTGTGCAGTCATAGGTCTTAATATATTCTTAATGAAATCTGGTTCTTGAACTTCGTCTTTATTAGCATCAACTGCATTAGCCCAAGATGTTGGAACTTCAACTTTAACCATGTTGTTTGCTCCTACTTCAACAGCCTTGTAGTTCATGTTAACTATTTTTTCACCTTTTTTACCGTAAGCTTTATTTATAGAATCTTTTAAATGTTGTATCGCTTGTTCTTGTGGTATTATTTCAGCTAATTTAAAGAATGCAGATTGCATTATCATATTTATTCTATTTCCAAGTCCTATTTCTTGACCTAATTTAGTTGCATTAACTGTATAGAATTCAATTTCATTTTTAGCTATGAATTGTTTCATTTTTGCTGGTAAATTTTCTTCAAGTCCAGCACTATCCCATATAGTATTAAGTACGAATTTACCGCCCTTTTTAAGTCCTTTTAATAAATCATATTTATAAACATATGATTGATTATGACATGCTATATAGTCAGCTTCATCTATTAAATAAGTTGCTCTTATTGGCTCATCTCCAAATCTTAAGTGAGACATAGTTATACCACCAGATTTTTTAGAGTCATAGTCAAAGTAAGCTTGAGCATATTTTTCAGTATTATCACCTATTATTTTTATAGCTTGTTTATTAGCTCCAACTGTACCATCAGATCCTAATCCCCAGAACTTACATCTTATAGTTCCTTTAGTAGCTATTTTTAAAGGTTCAGATAATGTTAAAGATGTATTAGTTACATCATCAACTATACCTACTGTGAATCTATTTTTAGGTTGTGCAGAAACTAAATTATCAAATACTGTTTTTATTTCTGTTGGAGTAGTATCTTTTGATCCTAATCCATATCTACCACCTATTATCATAGGAGCATTTTCTTTTCCATAGAATGCATCACGTACATCTAAGTATAAAGGTTCTCCTGTTGCACCTGGTTCTTTAGTTCTATCAAGTACACATATTCTTTCTACAGTAGATGGTATAGCTTTTAATAAATGATCTATTGAGAATGGTCTATATAAATGAACTTTAACTAAACCATATTTTTCGCCTTTAGCATTTAAAGCATCTATTGTTTCTTCTATCGTTTCTGTAACAGAACCCATAGCTATTACTAAGTATTTAGCATCTTTATCTCCGTAGTAATCAAATAAACTATGTTTTCTTCCTGTTACTTCACTCATTTTATCCATATATTTTTCAACTACGCCTACTATATTTTCATAGTATTTGTTAGAAGCTTCTCTAGTTTGGAAGTATATATCTGGGTTTTGAGCTGTCCCACGAGTAACTGGATGATTTGGAGATAATGCTTTATTTCTAAATTCAGCTAATGCATCCATATTTAATAATTTTGCATAATCTTCGTTTTCTAACAATTCTACCTTTTGAATTTCATGAGATGTTCTAAATCCATCAAAGAAATGTATAAATGGTAATTTACCTTCAATTGCAGCTAAATGTGCAACAGGAGCTATATCAGCAACTTCTTGAACTGAACCTGATGCTAATAATACACATCCAGTTTGTCTAGCTGCCATAACGTCTTGATGGTCCCCAAATATTGATAATGCTTGCGATGCTAATGCACGAGCACTTACGTGGAATACTCCTGGAAGTAATTCCCCTGCAACTTTATACATGTTTGGTATCATTAATAATAATCCTTGAGATGCAGTAAATGTACTTGTTAGTGCTCCTGCTTGTAAAGAACCATGGAATGCTCCTGCAGCCCCTGCTTCTGATTGCATTTCTACTACACTAACTTTTTGTCCAAATATATTTTTTCTTCCTTGAGCTGCCCATTCATCAACTACTTCAGCCATTGTTGAAGATGGCGTTATTGGGTAAATAGCAGCTACATCTGTAAATGCATATGCAACATGAGCTGCAGCTGTATTTCCATCAACTGTTTTCATAAATTTAGCCATAATATGTATCCTCCTTAATATATTGCTCTAATTCTATTTAGTATCATAGTGCAATAATACAAATATTTACGCATAACAAATACAATATACATAAATATTATTCTTTTAACAAAACTTCTACACTATTGGACAATGTCCTTCTTTTATATTAAATTTACTAATATATTTAAGTAATTCTCATATTAAATTTATTTATTTAACATAAAAATTTTCTTTTCGTTATTTTATATACCCTAAATTTTAAATTTAAACCATTTAATATCCACTACCAGAAATTTTGCCACCATTTATAATTTCAACTGATGCACTAGCACCTATTCTAGATGCACCTGCTTCAATTACTGCTATAGCATCTTCTGTACATCTAACTCCACCTGATGCTTTAACTCCTAAATCTGGTCCAACTGTTTCTCTCATAAGTTTTATGTCTGCTGGAGTAGATCCACCAGTTCCAAATCCTGTAGAAGTTTTTACATAGTCAGTTCCAGCTTTTTTAGATAACTCACAAACTATTTTCTTTTCCTCATCAGTTAAATAGCAAGTTTCTATTATTACTTTTACTAAAGCTTTTTTATCTGCAGCATCAACTACTGCTTTTATATCATTAAATACTAAATCATAGTTTTTATCTTTTAATGCACCTATATTTATAACCATATCTACTTCATCTGCACCTTTTGCTATTGCATCTTTAGTTTCAAATGCTTTCACTTCTGATGTATTTGCTCCTAAAGGGAATCCAATAACTGTACAAACTTTTACATTTGATCCTTTTAATTCATTTTTTACAAATTCTATTTGTGTTGGGTTTATGCATACTGAAAAGAATCCATTTTCTTTCGCTTCATTACATATCTTTACAACATCTTCTTTTGTAGCAAATGCCTTTAATATTGTGTGATCAATCATATTTGATATTTTATTTTTCATAATGAGTTCTCCTTATTATTTAAATGTAAGTTATTTCATATTTAATGTTATCATATTATGAGAACTATTTAAACTGCTGTTTAACTTTGCCTACATACAAACTATATTCTTTCCAAAACCAATTTAATTATCGCAAAAAACTCTCTAAAGCAATTTTATTAATAACTAAATTTATATGTTTAGTTTTCATGTAAACAATCAATTTTATAATTATAGTTTTATAATATAATTTACTTGTTTTTTTTACAAGTAGGCACTTTATTTATATATAGTATACAAAAAGATACTAAGTCACAATAAATATATCTCTTTTTATGATATAATTAAAAAAATTAACAAGATATTTTTTATATTATAATTTCAGCAAGAGGTGTATACAATGAAGAAAGAAATATCACTCCATCACAAATGCCATATGAACGAAAGATGTGCAAAATATAATACTTGCCCAATAGTTTTAGTACATAAGTTAATTTCAGGAAAATGGAAAATTTTAATATTATGGTATTTAAGTAGTGGATGTTTAAGATTTAGTGAAATAAAAAGAAAACTACCAGATGTAACTCAAAAGATGCTTACAAACCAATTAAGAAGTTTAGAAGAAGATGGTTTAATAAACAGGACAGTATACCCCGTAGTGCCTCCAAAGGTAGAATATAGTCTGACTAAAATCGGTGAAAATATGATTCCTCTGCTTGAACAAATGTATAGTTTTGGAATTGATTATGGAAAACGAAATATTATAGAAAAAAAATAACCTTAAAATGATTAATCATTTTAAGGTTATTTTTTATACATTCATTATTTAGTAAAAAATTAAACAACTAAATTATTCAGCTATTAATTCTACTTCTTCACCGTTTCTAACACCAGCTGCATTTCCTTCTTCAACATCAACGTGCATTTCTAAAGCAAATTTTTCACTAGCTCTTACTAAAACATTTTCAAATACTACTGCTCTTGGTCCAAAAGTTCTAACTTTTACTATTTGCTTATCTTTAACACCAAATTTAGCAGCATCATCTGTATGCATATGTATATGTCTAGATGCAACTATAACACCTTCTGATAATTCAACTTCACCAGCTGGTCCTACTAATTTAACACCTGGAGTTCCTGCTACATCACCAGATTCTTTTATTGGAGCTTTTACACCTAATGCAAATCCATCAGATAAAGATATTTCTACTTGTGTAGATGGTCTAGCTGGTCCTAAAACTCTAACACCTTTTATAGTTCCTTTTGGTCCTACTAAATCAACTTTCTCATCACAAGCAAATTGACCTGGTTGAGATAATGGTTTGAAATGAGTTAACTCATGTCCTGCTCCGAATAATACATCTACGTCTGCTTGACTTAGATGAACGTGTCTATTTGATAAAGCTATTGGTAATTTCATAAAAAAATTCCTCCTTGTTTTTTAAATACAATGTACATTTACATTTATAATTATACATAAAATTCCTAGTAAAATCAAATGCTATTACATTATTTTAATAAATTTGATATTAACTCTAAATATCCTGGAAATGATACATTGATACATTCTTCATTATCTAGCTTAATATCTCCATCTGATATTAAGTTTGCAATAGAAAATGTCATAGCTATTCTATGATCTTTAAATGTTTTTATTTTGCCACCTTTTAATTTATTTTTTCCTTTTATTATCATTCCATCTTCTAGCTCTTCTATATCTGCTCCCATTAATTTTAAGTTATCTACAACAGTTTTTATTCTATTGCTTTCCTTCACCTTTAATTCTTTTGCATCTTTTATTATTGTAGTTCCTTCTGCTTGAGTAGCAAGTAATGCTATTATAGGAATTTCATCTATAAGCCTTGGTATGATATCTTTATTAATAGTAGTTGCTATCAAATTAGGACTATATCTCACTAATAAGTCTCCTACTATTTCTCCACCTACTATTCTTTGATTTATTATCTCAATATTACCATTCATAGCTTCTACTACATCTAATATTCCTGTCCTAGTTTTATTTAACCCAACATTTTTTATAAGTACTTCTGAACCCTTAGTAATTAAAGTTCCAACTATTATAAATGATGCTGATGATATATCTCCAGGAACATATACATCCTGATTATATAGTTCATCGACTGGATTTATATTTATTTTTAAGTCATTTACATTTATATCTGCTCCAAAAGATTTCAACATTATTTCTGTATGATTTCTAGATTTAGATTTCTCATATATAATACTATTCTCATTTGCATAAAGACTTGCAAGTATTATTGCAGATTTTACTTGAGCTGAAGCCACCGGCATTTTATAATCTATCCCTCTAAGATTTCCTCCATATATTTTTATAGGCGTATAATTAGCATCTTCTTTTCCTTCTATTTTACATCCCATAGTTCTTAAAGGGTCCGTTACTCTTTTCATTGGTCTTTTAGATATAGATTCATCTCCTATTAATGTTGATTCAAATTCATTTCCTGCTAGTATTCCCATTATAAGCCTTATTGTAGTTCCAGAATTTCCAACATCTAATATTTCATTTGGTTTTTTTAATCCTCTTAATCCATTTCCTTTTACGAAAACATCTTTTCCTTTTATATCTATGTCTATTCCCATTTTTCTAAAACACGAAATAGTACTTAAACAATCTTGTCCCATTAAAAAATTACTAATTTTATTATATCCTTTTGATATAGATGAAAACATTATAGCTCTATGAGATATTGATTTATCTCCTATAAGTTCAAAACTTCCTTTAAGCATTTTTGCACCTCTTTATGATATCTATTATTAAAGTTTCTTTAATATTATTCATTATCTCTACTCTTCCTAAACCTACAGGCAGTACTAAATTTATTTTTGAAAAACTATTTTTTTTATCATTTTTCATAACTTCAAATACTTTTTCTTCATCTATACCTTCAAATGTTAGAGGCAAATCATATAATTTACATACCTCTACAAACTTATTATAGTACTTTTCTTCTATAAATTCTTCTTTTAAAGATAATTTAAATGCCATATGCATACCTATACTCACAGCTTCTCCATGACTAATACCACAAAGTTTTTCTACTCCATGTCCAAAAGTATGTCCAAAGTTCAAAATTTTTCTAAGACCACCTTCATTTTCATCTTGTTCTACTATATGTGCTTTTATACTTGCACACTTTTCTACTATATAAAATAAACATTCTGTATCTCTATCTAATATATTTTCACTATTTTCTACTAAATAATTTAAAAATTCATAGTCATATATAAATCCATATTTAATTACCTCTGCCATACCACCTAAAAACTCCTTATATGGCAAAGTTTTTAATGATTCCACATTAGTATATGTAAACTTTGGTTGATAAAATGTTCCTATTATATTTTTTAAATTTCCTAAGTTTATTCCTGTTTTTCCACCTATTGATGAGTCTACTTGTGCAAGTAATGTTGTTGGCACTTGTATAACATCTATACCTCTCATATATGTAGATGCTACAAATCCAACCAAATCACCTACTACACCTCCTCCTAAAGCTATAATAACCGATTTTCTAGATAAGTTTATTTTTATGCAGTACTTCATTATTTCTTCATAAACTTCTAATGATTTAGATTCTTCTCCATGTGGTATTATATATTCATATATAGTTTTTGCTTTTATAGAAGCTACAAATTTATTCAATTGACTATTATATACATTTTGGTCAGTTATTATTAGAACTGCATCATAAACATCATTTATATTAGTCTTTTCCAAGGCAATATTAAAAGATTTATAACTATTGTCTATAAATACTTTACATACTCTATTTTTTATCTTTTCCATCCTCTATCACCTAACCTTTTTATGTATGAGTTATAATTTTTGTTTATGTCATATAAATTGTCTCCTCCTATTTTATCTAAGAAGAATTTACATATAACAAAGGCTACTACATTTTCACATACTACACTGCACGCAGGAACTGCACAACTATCGGATCTTTCAACACTAGCTTCATATTTTTCTAATGAATTTATATTAATTGATTGAAGAGGTTTATATAGCGTTGGAATAGGTTTCATTGCACATCTTATTATTATTTCCTCACCAGTAGTCATCCCTCCTTCTATACCTCCAAGTCTATTAGTTATACGTTTTATACCTTTTTCCTTTGTATAAGATATTTCATCCATAACTTGAGATCCCATATAAGATGCAACATCAAATCCTATACCGACTTCAACTCCTTTTATTGCCTGAATTGACATAAGGTGCATAGCTAATTCTCCATCTATTTTTTTATCAAACTGAGTGTAGGAACCCAAACCTGGAATCACATTTTTCACTCTAATTTCTACTATTCCACCTATAGTATCACCCTTAGACTTAACTATTTTTATTTGTTCTATCATTTGTTTTTCAATTTCTTTATTTACACATCTCACGTCACTATTATCTACATTTTCTTTTATATAATCAAATTCATATAAATCTTCATCCTTAACGCTTCCTATTTGAACTACATGGGAAACAAAATCTATATTAAAATTTTTAAGTATTTGCTTACAAATAGCTCCAATTGCAACTCTACTAGCAGTTTCTCTGGCACTTGATCTTTCTAATACATTTCTAGCATCATCAAAATCATATTTTAGACTTCCTACTAAATCTGCATGTCCTGGTCTTGCATTACTAACTCTTTTAGTGTCACGGTCTATTTCTTTCATAGGATTCATAAACTCTGTCCAATTTTCATAATCCTTATTTCCTATTTCTATAGAAATTGGACCACCTAAAGTTATTCTTCCTCTAACTCCCCCTAATATATTTATTTTATCTTGCTCTATTTTCATTCTTTGACCGCGTCCATAGCCACTTTGACGTTTCTTTAGTTCATTATTTAGTTCTTCTATATTCAATTCTATATTTGATGGAACCCCATCTAATATAGATATTAAACTTTTGCCATGAGATTCCCCACTTGTCAAATATCTAAGCATTACTTGTCCTCCTATTTAAAATTAGCTGTTTCAAAATTATATTTTGAAACAGCTTTTTATTATAAATTTAATATTATATTTTAAACTAAAATACTAATTATTTCATTTTTATATTCTTCGACGCTTTTATTAAATATGTTTTTAAATTCACTATTATTATCATATGATAAATCATCAGTACTATGTAAATGCAGTTTATATAAAAGTTTATTATTTATACTTTTAAAGAAAAAATCCATAACTATTTGTCCTCCCATAAATTGACTTCCATATGGCTTACTACCACCTACTGCTATGTACATACCTATACGTTTTTTATTTCTGTCAATAGATGATTGGTTTAATACATATTTACTTGCATATATAGCTTGAGTTCTATCTACAACTGTTTTTAACTTAGCTGAAATACAATCAAAATGAACAGGACTTATTACTATACAACCTTCGCAATTATCAAACATTTCATACATAGGAGTCATATCGTCTTTAATTCTACAATATCCTGTTTTATCACAAAATCCACATGCTGTGCAATACTCTATATCCATATCATATATATTAAATATTTTGTTACTAATGTTACTTTCTTTTAACTTAGATGATATTACTTTTGCTATAGAATAGCAATTTTTATTTTTTCTTGGGCTACCATTTATTATTAATATATTAGGATTATCTATATTCATGATTCACCTCTTTATTTATCTTTCAACATAACTATTAATATATCATCATCATAGCTATCTTTACATGAAAATTTCTTTAACTCTTGTTTTAAATTTTCAACTATTTTTTGCTGACTATTTCCCACATTTTCACTTAAAAATTTTTCTAATCTATCTATTCCATATTCTTCTTTATTCTTATTTTTTATTTCAAGTATACCATCTGTATACATACATATCATAGGACATTCATTTATTTCATGTGTATTATCTGTATAATTTGCATCATCCATAATACCAATAGGAATCCCTTTTATACAGTTTAAATTTTTAACTATGCTTCCATCTTTATTTATAACTATTGGACTATAATGTCCTGCATTAGAAACCGAAATAGTATTTTCTTTAGTGTTCATAGCACATACTAAGCAAGTTGTAAACACTCCCATTTTATCAAACTCATCATATAGCATTCTATTTAAATTTGTCATTATTTCTCCAGCTGTTGTAAACTGATGACAAAGTACCTTAAAAGCACCTTTTATCATAGCTACTACATAGTTCGATACCATTCCATGACCCATAACATCTGCAACTATATAAACTATATGTTCTTCATCGACTTTCATAGCATAGTAAAAATCTCCACCGACTACTCTTGCTGGTTTATGATAATAGTATAATTCTTTCTTTTCATTACAATCCATTTTACTTTTATCCATTATAAGCTTTTGTTGTTTGTTTAATATATTTAATTCATTAGCTAGTACTTTATGCTTAACTTCTTGTAAATTGTATTCATAAAGTTGCATACCTACCGATACTTGTTTAGCTAGTATACTTAATATATTTAAGTCATCATCTGTATATGCTTTGCTATTTGCACAAACAATACATCCTACCACTTTATTCTTTTCTTTAAGCTTATAATAAATATAACTTTTAATGTCTCTACTTTCTTGTATTGGTGTAATTATATTGTTCGAATACTCACCCATAGATTCTTCAGAAAGTACATTTTCTATTATATGATATATATTAATGCTGTTTTTTTCTTCGATATTGTAACTGCTAAAAATTTTATTTTTACAGTCTTGTTCATTTATTATTATCAAAGCTTCTTTACTATTAGTAATATGGCACGCTTGTTTACTTAAATGCTCTAAGAACTCATTTATATTTTTATTTAGATACAATTTCTTTGTTGCTTGATTTATAGAACTTATAGCTCCTCTAAGCTTATGTACTAACATTTGTATATCATTATTTTTAGTAGTTATTTCTATAGATAAACTTATTAAATATGCAATAGATGATATAAAATCAATATCATATTCTGTTAAATAATCTTCTTTAGTTAAAAAACAAGTCATAAATCCTACAACCACATTGTTTATCATAAGAGGAAATACAATTCTTCCTACATATCCTTCTTTCGTTGCTAAATCTCTTTCATCTATTGCTCTAGTATCTTCAAATATATTTTTTACATATATTACTTTTTTATCTTTAACAGCTTCTTGTATATATTTAGGATATGTATTAAAGTCGATTTTTACCCCTCTAGGATTATTCATCGGAAAAACTTGAGATACATATTCTAAAGTTTCTGAACATACTAAATAGGCATGCTCATAATTATTCTTATAAAATAAGTTGACACACGCCTTTGTTGGATGAACTACTTCAAGCATTTTTTCTACTATTTTATCTTTTATACTAAAAAAATCTGATGACTGAGCTACAATAGTAGATATCTCAACTATATTTTTCATTTTATAACTATCTTTACTCATTCGTATGTTCCTCCCCCCAAAAAAATTATTGGTTTATTTTATATTACTATATATGTCTTTTATAGTAAATAAAAAAACTATCATAAAGCTAATAACTATTATATAGTTAAACTTAGTTAAAATCCCAACTAATAACAGTGTTACTAATAAATTAAGATCTAATTTTGCCTTTTCATTTATTATATTTGTTGCAGATATTTCTATATTATTTTTTATGTTATCTAAATTTTCTTTTATCTTACATTCTAAATTTTTTTTATAAACTATATAAGATATTTCTATTAAAAATGTACCAATTCCGAATATGATATTTATATTAAATGCTAATAATAAAAATACTACTCCAAATATTAATTTAATTATCTTAAAAAATATACTATCTATTCTTAAAGTTATATTTTTAATATCTTGACATTCAGCTCTTAGTTTATATGGATCTGATTTCATGCTTCCCATCTTAGTTTTTACAACTTCAGAATAAAACAATTTAATTATTCCACTTATCATTTTGCACACTCCTTAATTTTATTACATATATTTGTAATTTTTACAATTATATTATTTTCTATACTTGTCAATAATAAATATTGATATATATTTTCAATTTTATATAAATTCTCAATTATCATTATATTTTATATTTAAATAAAAGGAGTGTTTTAAATGCATATCGATGAACTAGACTTAGAAACACGTTGTAAAATATATGGTTATACCAAAAAGGTCCTAAGGAAATATCAAAAAGGAATTGTAACAGGCAAGTTAACTGCTGATACGTTTGCTGATAATATTCTATCTAATGATTCAATTAAAGATATAATAGATGATGTAATTTTAAACCAACAAGATTTTAAATCATCTTATATAAATTATATAGATACTTTAATTAATTTACAAAATGATAATATATCAAAATCTAAAAAAAGAAAAAATAAGCAACCCGTAGAAAAACCAACTATTACCCAAAAAATACAACTTAGGAATTTATTATCATCAACAGGATATACCTTAGCAATTCCTTATCAATATCTAAATGCCCTTGAAGTAGAGAATATAACCAAATTTATTACAACAGGAAATATAGACCTTGGAAATGAAAGAATTTATAATTATGTTCATAAACATACTACTCACTAAAATACATACTTATATAAATTTTTTTAATTATAAATTCTATAAATAAAAAAAAGAAGTCAAATGACTTCTTTTTTTTATTTATCCTAACGCTTTTTCTAATTTAGATAAATATTGAATTGGATAAAATTTTAATAACTCTCTAAATTGTTCTACTGTTAAACCTTCAGTTGTTGTATAAATACGTATCTTTCCATCTAAATCTGCATTTATAAAATTTGTTTTTACTTCTTCAAAATTAATTGTACTCAAAATATCACTCCTTATGTAATTTAATTTCAATTTTATTTTGTCCATAGTACTTATTTTTATTTATATTTTAAAATTAAATATCTTTCTTATATCTTTTATATTTATACATCTATATTCCAAAATAAAATTGACCCTATAGTTAAAACTATAGGGTCCCTGGGTGGTTCTTTATAATAATTTTTTAATTTATCATATTTATTATTTTATTATTGTTGTTGTTTCCCAGCCATTTGTTGTTCAGCTAGTTCAACTAATTTTTTAGTCATGTATCCACCTACATAACCATTTTCTCTTGCTGTAAGGTTTCCTTTATCAACTTGTTGATAGTTAGACATACCAAGTTCATTAGCTATTTCTAATTTCATTTGGTTTAATGCTGCCTTTGCTCCTGGAACTACTGTTTTGTTGTTATTATTATTGTTTGCCATGTTGATTACCTCTTTTCTGTTATTTATTTGTTGCTTGATAGTATTATATGAAATTCTCAATTTTTCATTCAGGTAATTATTTCCGACAATTTTATAATAATTTTAACAATTTAATCCCGCCAAATATGCTGTAGAAAATGCTATTTGAAGATTAAATCCTCCCGTATAAGCATCAACATCTATAACTTCACCAGCAAAGAATAACCCTTCTACTAGTTTAGATTCCATTGTACTTGCATTTATTTCACTTACCTTTACTCCTCCTGAAGTTATTATAGCTTCATCAATAGGTCTATATCTTTTAACTGTTAATGTTAAATTTTTAAGTAAATTAACCAAAAATTTTCTCTGTTCTCTCGATATTTGATGAACTAAAGTTTCTGGATTAATTTCGCTAAGGTTTATTATTATTGGTATAAGCTTTTGAGGTAATAAATCATCTAATGATTTTTCAAATTTTTTATTAGTATACTTTTGAAAATCTTTTTGAACTCTCTTATCCAGTTTTTCTTCATCTAATGCAGGTTTTAAGTCTATTACTATTTTATAATTTTCCTTTGTTGTGTCTTTCATTCTACAACTAGCAGATTTTATTATAGGTCCATCTACTCCAAATTTAGTAAACTCCATTTCTCCAAAATCTTCATAAACTTTTTTATTTTTGCTATTAAATACTTTAATAGCAACATTTCTTAATGATAATTTCTCTAAGTCTCTAACAAAATTTTCTTGAACTTCTATACCAATTAAAGATGGTTTAGTATCTATTATAGTATGCCCTAATGATTTAGCAAATCTATATCCATCACCAGTTGACCCAGTCCTTGGATAACTAATGCCTCCAGTTGCTACAATAACAGAATCACATTTAATTTCTTTTTTATCTTTCAAAATTATTTTTTCAATTTTGTTATCCTTAGATATTATTTTATCTACTTGTGAATTTAATACTACATTCACTTTTTTATTTTTTATTTGCTTTTCTAAAGCATTTGCAACATCATGTGCCTTGTCACTTTCTGGAAATACTCTTTTTCCTCTTTCCGTTTTTGTTTTAACTCCCAAATTATTAAACATATCTATAACATCATTATTTGTAAATGTATAAAAAGCACTATATAAAAATTTACCATTTGTAGGTACATTTTCTATTAATTCTTCTATTTCACAGTCATTTGTAATATTACATCTACCTTTTCCAGTTATTAAAATCTTTTTTCCAACCCTGTTATTTTTTTCAAGAAGAGTTACATGAAGTCCTCTGTCTGCTGCTACTGATGCTGCCATCATCCCTGCTGCTCCTGCTCCTATTACTACTACCTTTTTCAAACAATCACCCTTCCATGATATTTAAGTTAACTTAATTTAAATGCTTTAAACAATGCAGGTACTCCCGCTACACCATAAAACATAACTATAGTATATCTTATATAATCTAATATTTTTTTTGTAAAATCTAAATTTTTTAATTCTATTAATTCTAAAATATAAGGCATTCCTACTTTTAACAATATATAAACTAAAGCTAATGTTAAAATGCCTAATATAAATCTTATTAAATTTATAAATGCTCTACTTCTTTTTTTTGTTTGTCTATTACTAAAATTTATTGTTTGTTTGTTATTATTTCCAGTTTCAAACTGTATAAATTTATCTTCAATTATATATCCTAGTATTAATCCAGTTAAAAGGCCTAATACTTTTATATAGCTTTCACTATTTAGAAAAAATGCAATAATTATAAATAGAATTAATATAAAAATAAATATACTATATTTTTTATTTTCATCTACATAATCAAATATTTTACTTATTAAAATAGTAAATATAATCCCAAATGTCCATCCAAAAATTACATCTATTGGCCAATGAACTGCTAAATATAATCTAGATATCCCTATACTTAAAATCATTATTGTACCTAAAATGTATATCCAAGTTTTTCTAAATATTATCATAATACTTGTCCAAAAACTTGTTGCTGTCTGTGTATGCCCACTTGGAAATGAATAACCCGTTGCGGTTGATACTCTTAGTGATTCGATTCCTTTCATTCCAATAGGTCTTGGCGCCTTAAAAAAATCTTTTATACTTGTATTTATAGTTATATTTCCTACTAAAGAAAATAAAATTTTTTGACCATACTTCTTATTTATACACCAATATGTAAATGCTGTTATTAATACTATTACCGGTAATTCGGTACTTATTGTAAATAATAAAAATGTCATATTTAAAATCGGATTTCTTATACTCTGAAAATATTGTAATATGCTTAATTGAATATCCATCATTTTCCTCCTATTTAATTAATCTCTTATGCAATTATACCTAAATATTTTGTATAAATATACATATTTATTCAATGTATACAAAATTTACTTTATTATTTATCACATGAATATTTTAGGCATTATTATATAATATACCTATATTATTATTTTATATTAATAATATATATATTATTAATATTTGCAACTATTGGTATTTTTAAAAAACATAAATAGTATTAATTTCAAAAATTATATTTAAAATAAAAGTAGGAACTATCTCAAAATTAAAATAATTTTTTATATTTTGAGATAGTTCCTTTAATTTTTAATTAATTTTATACTTCTTCTACTATTCCTATATAAGGTAAGTTTCTATATTTTTCAGCATAATCTATACCGTATCCTACTATAAATTTATCTTCTATAACAAATCCTACATAATCTACAGGTATATTAACTTTTCTTCTTTCTGGTTTATCTAATAATGTACATAATTTTAATGATTTAGGTTTTCTAGTTTCTAATGCTGCTACTAAATTACTTAGTGTCAATCCTGAATCTATTATATCTTCTACTATTAGTACATTTTTTCCCTCTATATCAACATCTAAATCTTTTAGTATTTTTACAGTTCCTGAAGATTCTGTTGAATTTCCATAACTTGAAACACTCATAAAATCTATATTTACATCTAAATCTATATTTCTTATTAAATCAGCGACAAATACACTTGCTCCTTTAAGTATACCTACTACTAATAACTCTTCATCTTTATAATCTTTTTCTATTTGTTTTCCTATTTCTTGAACTTTTTGCTGTATCTGTTCTTCAGATAGCATTGTCTTAGTAACTTTAAACATGTTACTCCTCCCTTATTCCGTATATTCTTCTATTATATTATATCATATCCATATTAATAATAGAATGTTTTTATTATTTTTTGATATATAATTCGTATTTTCATTATTTTTCCTAAATTTTTCATGATACTCAAATCTTTTATTTATAAAGATTTGGAATAAAGTTTTATTTGTATTATAATTTATGTATACATGCATTAATTATGCGTTATTTTAGGAGGTATTTTTATGAGTGTTAATCATGGAGCTAATTTATACAATCTTTCTAGTAAATATGGTTTTTCAAAAGAAGAGTTTATGGATTTCAGTTCTAATATAAATCCTTTTGGTACATCTAAGCTTGCTAAGGAATACGTTATAAACAATATTAACATGGTATCTATGTATCCAGATCCAGATTATATAAACTTAAAGAAGTCCGTATCTAGCTACTGCAAATGTCTAGATGAAAATATAATTTTAGGAAGTGGAGCTACTGAATTAATTTCTTCTTTTATAGAAACAATTAATCCAAAGAAAGCTTTACTAATTTCTCCTGCTTATTCTGAGTATGAAAAAGAATTATCTAAAATTAATTGCAAAGTAGAAAAGTATTTTGCCAAGTGTGAAAATGATTTCAAGATAGATACTAAAGAACTTATACTAGAATTAAACAAAAATGATTACGATTTAATTATAATATGTAATCCTAATAATCCTACAGGATTTACTTTTTCAAAATATGAGGTTAAAGAAATTTTAGAAAGTACAAAATCATTTGTAATGATTGATGAAACTTATATTGAGTTTACTGATACAAATACATATTCATCAACTCAATTAGTAGATACTCATCCTAATTTATTTGTAATAAGAGGTACTTCAAAGTTCTTCTCTACTCCTGGCATTAGACTTGGATATGGACTTATTTGTAATGAAGAAATCAAAAACAATATAAATTCTAATCTAGATTTATGGAATATAAATATATTGGCATCTTCTATGGGTGAGATTATGTTTACAGACGAAGACTTTATATCAAATACTGTAGATATAATGCTTAGAGAAAGAGATTATTTAGTTAAAGAATTAAGTAATATAAAAGATTTAAAAGTATATGAAAGCCAAGGTAATTTTATACTTTGTAAAATCAAATCTGAAGATTTAACAGGAAAAGAGCTAAGAGAAAAATTGATTCCAAACAAAATAATAATAAGAGACTGTGCATCATTTGATGGATTAAATGAATTTTTCTTTAGAGTTTGTATCTTGAAACCTAAAGAAAATAAATTATTGATTAGTGAACTAAAAAAAATATTTAATTAAATTATAAAATCTTAACTTAAAAAAAATTTAAAAAGTCTGTATCATAATTTGAAATTTTTATAATTTTCAGCGTTGATTCAGATTTTTTAATATACATAAAAAAATAAAAAACCTTTAAAGATATTATTTTATCTCTAAAGGCCTTTTAGTATTAGTTAATTTATTATATGTATAAATCTACAATTAAGCAGCTCTCTTACTGTCTTCTTTTTTAGTCCACTTTTTATTTAAATGATCTACTATTACAGCTATTGCATTATCTCCAGATACATTTGCAGCAGTACCGAAACTATCTTGAGTTAAGTATAAAGCTATCATTAAACTTGCAAGTCCACCATCTGAAGGTATTCCTATCATTGGTAGGAATGGAAGTGCACTCATTATTGCTCCACCTGGCGCTCCTGGTGCTGCTACCATTGCTATTCCTAACATTAATATGAAAGGTAACATAACTTGTAAACCATGAGGCATACCATTCATCATTAATACTGCTACTGCAAATGATGTAACTGATATTATACTTCCTGATAAGTGTATTGTTGCACAAAGAGGTACAACAAATTCTCTTATTTGCTTACTTGTACCATTTTTTTCTGCACAATCAACATTTACTGGTATAGTAGCTGCTGAAGATTGAGTTCCTACAGCTGTTAAATAACCTGGTATTTGATTCTTTAACATTTTGAAAGGATTTTTTCCTGATATTGCTCCCGCTGTAGCAAACTGACATACTAAATATATTAAGTGTAAAGGTATTACTATTAAGTAAACCCTCCAGAATATGTTTAATATATTCCAAACTTGTCCTGCATAAGTTATATTAGCAAACGTTCCTGCTATATATATTGGTAATAATGGTATTATTATTGTTGATAAAGTTTTCGTTACTATTTCTTGGAATTCCATTGCCATTCCATATAAGTGTTCACCTTTACCATGATTTCTTAATCCTGATATTCCTAGACCTAACATAAATGCAAATACTATTGCAGCTGTTACGTCTACCATTGCTTCTAATGGTATTGTAAATATTGGTGGTAGCATTCCTGCTTCTGGATTACCTATTTTACTAGCTACACTTGGATCTATAAATGATGGGAATATTATTGATGCAACTGTAAATGCTCCTAAACCAGCTATTATAGTTGAACCATATGCTATTCCTGTTGTTACTCCTAATAATTTGCCTGCTCCTGTTGCTAAATCAGCTATACCTGCTGTTACAAATCCTATTATTATAAATGGTATAACGAACTTTAAGAATGCAGAGAATAATGTTGCTGCTGTTACTAAAACTTGCACTATAATTGGTGGTGCATAACTTCCGATTAATATACCGGCTATGATACCCATGATTAATTTAGGAACTAATCCTATTTTTTTCTTCATACTGATTCTCCCTTCGATAGTTCTTTTTTTTGTTTTGTTTTCAAACTATGTATTTATAATAATCTAGATTTTATTTTAAGTCAACGTTTTCCCTTATTTTTCTAAATTTTATTTTTTTCGACCGGAAAACGTTATTTCCGAACATTTTTTATATTTTTTTAAAATTAACTTTTATATTTATATCTATTTCTTTTTTTTGATTATTCAGTTTTTATAATATTTTTTATTCTTTATTTTATCAATCTTTTTCATATATTTCATCTACAAAATTGTAAATATTGTATTTATTTGTTTTCTTCTTGCATTTTTTACTTTTTATAATTAATTTAAATTCTAAAAAAGGCTATTTCAAAATCAAATTTTGAAATAGCCTTTTTTACTTTTATATACGTATCTTAACAAAATAGTATATATATTATTTTTTATGCTGTTTTTTGTTTTTCACTTTTTTTATTCCATTTATCATTTAAGTGGTCTATTATTACCGCTATAGCATTATCTCCAGATATATTAGCTGCTGTACCAAAACTATCTTGAGTTATATATAAAGCTATCATTAAACTTGCTAAACCACCATCTGATGGAATTCCAACCATTGGTAAGAATGGAAGTGCACTCATTATTGCTCCACCTGGTGCTCCTGGTGCTGCTACCATTGCTACACCCAACATTAAGATATATGGTAGGATAACGCTTACCCCATGAGGCATACCATTCATCATAAGCACTGCTACTGTAAATGATGTAATAGATATCATACTTCCAGCTAAGTGAATTGTAGCACAAAGAGGTACAACAAATTCTCTTATTTGTTTACTTACTCCATTTTTTTCTGCACATTGAACGTTAACTGGTATAGTAGCTGCTGAAGATTGAGTACCTACAGCTGTTAAATATCCAGGTATTTGGTTCTTAAGCATTTGGATTGGATTTTTAGAATCTATTGTTCCTGCTACAAAGAACATAGCTGTTATGTATATTAAATGTAAAGGTATTACTATTAAATATACTTTCCAGAATATACCTAATATTTTCCAAACTTGTCCTGCAAAAGTTATATTAGCAAATGTTCCTGCTATATATATTGGTAATAATGGTATTATTATTGTTGATAAAGTTTTTGTTACTATTTCTTGGAATTCCATTGCCATTCCATATAAAGTTTCACCTTTACCATGATTTCTTAATGTTGATATTCCTAGACCCATCATAAATGCAAATACTATTGCAGCTGTTACGTCTACCATTGGTTCTAATGGTATTGTAAATATTGGTCCTAACATTCCTGCTTCAGGATCCCCTATAGAACTAGCGACATCTGCACTAATAAATGATGGGAATACTAATGTTGCTATTAAAAAAGCTATTGAACCTGCTATTATAGTAGATCCATAAGATATTGCTGTTGTTACTCCTAACAATTTTCCAGCTCCTGTTGCTAAATCAGCTATACCTGCTATTACAAATCCTAAAATTATAAATGGTATAACAAATTTTAAGAATGAAGCGAATAATGAACTAAATGTTACTAATACTTTTACTAGAACTTCTGGTGCATAACTTCCGATTAATATACCGGCTATGATACCAATAATCAACTTTGGAACTAATCCCATTTTCTTTTTCATAAAAATTCCCCCTAATTGTTATGTTTTAAAATCTCGTTGCTTTTTCCTACTCATCTCCTTCTTATATATAATAGTAGTAACTTTTACACATAACGTCAACATTCTTATTTAAATTTTATAAAAATAATTTTTACTACTATTTTTTACTTTTTTTACGAATTTTCAAAATATTAAAACTTAAAAATCAATATATATCTAAATTGTCTTTTTTTATCATAAAAAGAAGTTGTCTTATTTATAATTTTTAACAATTTAAAAATTATTTTTAGACAACTTCTTTTTTATTTCAACATATTATTCTTTTTCATCTTTTATAGTAAATTCTATATCTTCTATTATATTTGAGTTTTTATGTTCTTTTAAATTCTTTTTATATTTCTCAATTTCTTCATTTACAATTCCTAAACTCCAAATTAAAACCAATGAATCATCTATAAGCCCAAATCCACCAAAAATAAATTCCGGTATAAAGTCAATTCCTAAAACTAAGTATAAAATACCAACAATCATAGAAAATATAACTTTCAGTTTACTTATTATATTAACATTCTTATCATTTATAAAATCTGGAATTTTAAATATATTTACAATGAAAAGTAATCCAAATTTTGAATTTCTAAATCTCACTAAAATTTTCTTAAATAAATTTAAAGCTGAATCTATTACTCTCATTAAATTCTTCATATTTATCACCTCTATAATATAGCTTAATCTATATTATAACCTATATGACCTTTTAGATAAATATATTATAATAAATGAACTCCACAAGCACTACATTGTTGTATCATTTCTTCTGGCCAAATACCCACTTGAACTTCTCCTATATGTGCTTTTCTTAAGAAATACATACAAATTCTTGATTGTCCAATTCCCCCACCAATTGTATATGGTAATTTTCCTTCTAAAAGCATCTTGTGATAGTCTAGTTCTTTTCTATCTTCACATTTTGTAACTTTAAGTTGCTTTTCTAAAGTTTCTTCATCAACTCTAATTCCCATTGAAGATAATTCTAATGCATTATCAAGAATAGGATTATAGAATAATATATCTCCATTTAATTCCCAATCATCATAGTCTGGACTTCTTCCATCATGCTTTTGTCCTGAATTTAAAACTTTTCCTATTTGCATTAAAAATACTGCGCCCTTATCTCTTACTATAGCATCTTCTCTTTGTTTAGCACTAAAATCAGGATAAAGATCCTCTAATTCTTGTGATGTTATAAAAGTTATTTGCTCTGGAAGTATTCTCTTAATATTAGAATCCATTTCACACACAAAATCTTCTGTATCTTTAAATACCTTATATAATCTACTTACTACTTCAACTAAAGTTTTTTGGTTTCTACTTGATTTATCTATTACTAATTCCCAGTCCCATTGATCTACATAAAGAGAATGTAAGTTATCTAATTCTTCATTTTTTCTTATTGCATTCATGTCTGTGTATATTCCGTTACCTACACCAAAACCATATTTTTTAAGTGCCATTCTCTTCCATTTAGCTAATGACTGTACTATTTCTGCATACTTATTCATATATGGTATATCAAAACTAACAGCTTTTTCTGATCCACTTAAGTTATCATTTGCTCCACTTTCCGGTAATACAAATAATGGAGATGATACTCTTATTAAATTTAATTCTTCACTTAATCTGTGTTCAAAATAATCCTTTAATTTTTTTATTGCAACTTGCGTTTCTATTATATCTAATTTGCTCTTATATCCTTTTGGTATTATAGTTTTCATTTTTTTTACTCCTTTTTAAGTATTATAGTGTGTTTTAAAATTTTTATGGAGTATGACGTCATACATACATTTAATTAATTTTTTCATTAAAAAAAGCCCTTCATCCCTAGTAAAAGGGACGAAAGACTACTCTTCCGCGGTACCACCCTGATTAGTTTGATTTATATATCAAACTCAGCTTCATCATGTACAGAATTTTATATCGATACACTCCAATTTGATAACGGATTGGTTCCGGCTAAGCCTACTTTCCAGGGTAAAATTTCGGTTAGCAACTCCAGGATGTTCTTCAATATAGACTTCGTGTTGGACTCTCACCGTCACCAACTCGCTTCGACTACATTCTATATTTACTCTTCCCTTCACAGTCTTTTAAGTTTCTTATTTAATAAATATTTTGAATTTTTATTTTATAATAATATTAATTTATTTTTTTATTTCTGTCAATAGTAATTTTTTTATTTCTTTTTTATCTTATATATATATTATGCTTATTTCTTTTTTTTTATTCTTTAAAGTTTTAATTTTCATATAAACACTTTATATTTTTTAATTAATAGTAACTTTTACTATATTTTTTAATAATTTTTATTATTTCTTGCTTCTGCTTTTATTATATGAAATTAGATTTAAACTTGAAGGAATTAATGATATTGCATAAAATTCCAAGTTATAATTTAAAAATACATTACTTATTAGATAATCTATATTTGAGTTGCAATCATATATAGGTGATAAAAATATATATCTAGGATCTGCTATTGCCATAATTTTATTTTTTAAATTTATATATATATCTTCATCACATTTTTTTATATTTGGTGTGCATATTTCACTAACTATGACTAAACTTATAGAATCTTTCCCTTCCCCTATCGCTTCAAAACATATACTATTACATTCATTTATATGTGCAATACATTTTAATTTTATTTTTACTTTTAAATCTATTTTTAAATCTTCAGTTATACTTAAAATAAGATTATCACAGTTTTCATCTTTCAAATTTATATATTTTCTAATTAAACAAATTTTATCTTCTAGTTTATCTTCATTTATATTTACATTATGTCCATTTATCTTAGTTTTTCTTTGAATACTGCATGTACTCAGTTCTAATTTACTTTCTACTATATCTATTTTTGTATCTTTTGGAATATCACATGTTGTCAAAGTTTTAAAATTAACTGATATATTTGAATTTACCTTATTTACGGACTTAGTCATATCATATATTCTATCTATTTTTACAGAACTCAATCCTATATTGTCTTTACAGAGTTGTTTCATATTTATTCACTCCTATTAAAATATATACTTTATACTATGATAAATCCCAAGAAAATACATTAAATTTTAAAAATATTTTTCGACAGAATTTCGATATAACTAATTTAGTTTATAAATTTAAACTAAAATATGAAACTAATAGATTATTATTTTTACTAGATTTTATTAGACTATATAAATACCTGTCTAAAATATCCCTTTAGACATTTATATGCTTATTATTTTTTTAATAAATTACTTTTTCTTTTTTTCATATTTTTGTGTCATTTTTTTACAATCGCCATATATTAATATTGAGATTGGGATTAAATCTCTAAAAAAATTAACTAAGGAGTGTTTAGCTTGAATTGTGGTAAATATTATGGAGAATATATCGGTAATTTAGAATACGTATCTAGTCAACTATTAGGTATAATAAATGGAAATATCTTGCCTGCATTACCTAGCACAGGATTTCCTGTTGATGTGAAAGATCCTCGAGGAGTATGTGTATCAACATATACACCTAAAGATTCAGTAGTTTTCGATTGTACTATTTGGAACACTATAAAGGAAAAATTAATAAATTCTAGTGAAGAAAGTGGTGAAGTTGCTACTACAGGAATATTAGTATATCTTTGTGATACTTTAGACTGTATTTTGAAAAGAACTGTAGGTTTAAATTATGGATTTGCAGCTCAACTAGAAAGATTTTTATGTCTTTGTGAATCTTTAGAAACTAGATTAGACTCTATATGCTGTAACGGAAAATGCCCAGAAGTAATTGGAGATTTATTATGTGTATTAATGCAAATATTAACTAAATTAATATCAGCTGTCTCTAAAGCAGCAGTATTAGTTTATTATGCAACTTGTGATATCAATCCTACTACTGGTAATACAGTTATCGCTACTTTCTTTGAATGTATGCTTTGTGACTTAATAAATGATTTATGTGAATTAGAAAAATTAATACCTGAATTAAGCGCTATAGTTATAGCATTCGCTACATGCGATATGCAAAAATGTACACCTTGCTATACTGCACCTTGCGCACCTAAGAAAGTTAGACCTATATGTCCACCTAATATGATGCATTACGGAAATAATGGATATGGACAAAATTATGGAGGATGTTGTGGATCTGGTTGCTGTGGTGGTTGTAATAAAGGCAAATAAATTTAATAAATAAAAGTACAAGTCATATTTTCTATGACTTGTACTTTTAAAATATAGTAAGAAGGGGGATATAATTTTGAACTTCATTAAGGATTTAGACATTATCTATAAAAATTTATCTGAAATCAAATTAAATATTTTTTGTAATAATTTTTATAGTAATATTTGTAACTTAACAGATACAAATATTTTCAAAAACTTAATTTGTAAGCTATCTGATAAAAATTTTTATAAATCTAATTATAATAAATTAGATGATTGTGATTGTGATTGTGATTATGATTATGATTATGATTATGATTGTGATTGTGATTGTGATTGTGTAAGTTTAATCGACTTATTAATTTATAATATTTGTGAAATAGAAAACCGTACTTGTTGTGATAAAAATTATAGTTACTTATTACAAATAAATAGATTATGTTGTATTCTTCAAAATTTCAAAAAATTACTTTGTCAACTAAAATGTTTTCAAAATCAAAATTGCAATTTAATTAGTAAAATAATTTGTCTACTAATTGAAATATTAGGATTAATTGAGAATATAATATCAAAAATTAAAAATATTGAATGCTTATGTAGCTCAAATTTATGTTGTAGTTGTGAAATATCAGAATGCCTACTTTGCTTATTAGTAGAAGATATAGATTTGCTAGAAGATAAAATTTGTACCTTAGCTCATTTAGTTTTAGAAATAGCTTCTTTAAATATAATAAATTGTACTACTTGCACTACTAACTTATGTTGTCATAAGAAAAGTAACTATAATTGTTTAAATGATAATACTCATTTAAATTACCCAGATTTCAAATGCAATAAATCTAATGATATAAAATATTTTAGATAAGGAGATGTAAATATGAGTTATAATCAAAATTATGATTGTTCTGGAGGTTGCTCTTGTGGTTCTTGCTCTCAAGGTTATGAATACCCAACATGCTCTCCTGACTATAGTCCTGTAAATGTAACTAATTCTACTTGCCCTACTGTTGAAGGTAGCACCGGTGGTCAAGGTGGAGCTGCTTCTGGTAATAATAGTAGTGTAAATGTAAGTGTTTGTGGAACTAGACCGATAAAAGATAGCGATTGTTGTTGTAAAAAAGGAGTAGAAAAATTACTTAACTATTTATATTTAAGATCTTTAGATACTACTACTCCAACAATAAATTTATGCCTACATTCAAATATAATACCTTCTGATATAGTTTCTGCAACAAGTTGTACTGGATCACTTATGTCAGTATCTAGCCCTAATATACCTCTTATTAGTATTACTCCAGATTTAATAAAATTAAATAATGATCGAGTTTCTCTTTGTTCTATTTCTGTCATTCTCTTTTCTTTTGCTAACGGAGCTAGTGATGATATAAATCTAAAAAAAGAATTTTTCTATACTCCACAATGCAAATGCTGTTGTGACTGTGGACCTGGAGTAGCTCAAGCTTTATACCTTAATGGTCTAGGACTAGACTATACTATTTTTTTACAAGATACTTTAATGCAAGCAACAGATAAAACAATATCTATTGCTTCACTTTCACCAATTAAATTAATTGCTATAGACAAAGATATAGCTATTTTCTCTACAACTATATCTAATGAAATAACTTATTTTGGAATTCCTACTTGTAAAATAGCTAAATTTACGGCTTAACAGTTATAAATAAAACATTATAGAAAGGGGCTTTTATATGTATTCAAACAACTGCTGCTGTACACCTCCACCAAGACGAGACTATTGCAGCTGCAAAGAAGGAATCACTTGTGCTCTTGATTGGTTTTACCAAGACCTTTTAAGTTCTGGATCTAGTTCAATAGTACCTGGTTCATTAAAGTATTATCCTAAATTAGATAATATAAAAAATACTATTTATGCTATTGCATTTATATCTCCAGATATAGTACCCATATATATAGATAGTACCGATCCAGCTACTTCAAATTTAACTTATCTATCATTATGCAAAATATCTGGTTTTGAATTTCAACTTAGTGATAGTTATAAAATAGCTAAAGAAAATGATATTATTAGTAGATTCTCAAAAATATGTTATACTTCTCCAAATAGTTGTTGTAAAACAGGTCTATTAGAGTATTTACTAAAAACAAATCAATTTTTAACAGATAATACCGCTACTAAACCAGTTGCTATAATTTCTGTTAGTGATAATTTAAATTTCACTATTGATACAATACTTGCTATAAATAAAGATACTGTATGGGCTAAAAGGACTATAACTGGCCCTCCAATATCTACAACTTATTATGTTGTTTCATTATGTGAGATAATCGGTATCACTTTAAATAAGACATCAGTTTAAGGATGTGATCTAATTGAAAAATTATAATTACCAAACTAATTCTAAAGATTGCTGTTGTTCTTGTGGGTTAAAAAAAGCTATTTGTATATTAACATCTTTAAACTCTTTAATTGACACAAATGAAAAAATTACTATCTATTATAGTAATACATCACCTATAACTAATGCTAGTATATTAAATTCTCATTATCCTAGTTTAGTTTTAATTAATGGTACTAATAACAGTAATAATACAGTAGAATCTTATATTTGTGTAGATTGCATAAATGCTATAAAAGTATACCCTAAAAATAATGATTATCAATCTATAATAAATATTTTAAACGGAGAATACAATTCACCTATATGCTTAACTCTACCTTGTATAGAAAATTGCTGCTGTAAATATAGTATAGCTGGTTATCTTAAAGATAAATATATTACCATGTCAAATAGGAATTTCAATGTTTCTCTTTGTAATTCTCCCCATGATATATTAAATGTCTCTGTTATACATTTGGATTATGATGTTGCTTGGTTACTCAATTCTATAGACAAGGTTTTATATTTAGTTCAACTGTGTAACATTTGTTCATTATCAGAGGTTTCTGTATAATTAAATTTTTTATAAAATTTAATATATAAAGCTAACCGGACAAATATTAGTTTTTCTAACTTTCGGTTAGTTTTTTTATTTTATTTTAATTCCCATAATTCTAGTCAAATCTATAGCTTGAACCATACTAAACATAGCTCCCTTTACATCATCTATTCCAATTTCTATTCCGTTTAAATTACAAGTGCTAAAATCTATTCCTTTTAATTTTGTCTTATTAAATATAGCTTTAGATAAATCAGTATCTAGAAAAGCTATTTTTTCAATTTTAGTTTCTTGAAATACTGATTCTTGAAAATTAGATTCTATTATATTAGCACCTTTTATTTTTGCAAATGAGAAATTCGAATATTTTCCTAATACATCTCTAAACAATACATCTTTAATAAGTGAATCTTCGAACCTAATTCCTATGAGCTTACAATTTTTAAATTCTACTCTATATAAACTTCCATCATTAAAAGACACATTTGATAAATTACAATTTTCAAATATTACATCCATTATCCCAATTTTATTTAAATCACATTCTTCAAAAGTTACGTTTTCAAATATACAAGAATCAAAATCCACTCTATCTTGTGAAATATTACTTATAGTTATATCTGAAATTAATTTATTTTCTATTTTTTCTTCTCCATATATATATTCTAAAATGTTATTTTCTTCCTCTAATATTTTTTGTATTTTAGGCTTATTTAATTTTATTAATCCCTCCATAAATTATCTCCTTTTCTTTATTTTATTATAAATTATGATTTATTCGTATATAAAAAATAGGATGCTATAATCATCCTATTTTTTAATCTTTTTATCTACAAATTTTACTACATCATCTGGTATTAATTTAGTTTTTTCATAACCAACTCCACCATTAGATATATCAAATATCGTAGCTTCTCCTCCTTTAAATTTACCCTCTACTAAATCCTTTATAGTTAATTTCACACCTATTCCAACATTTTTAAGAGCTGACGTAAGTATCGTATCTGGAGATACATAATTTTGCGGCATATCTACTGCTACTACATATTTTCCAAATTCTTTGCCTGCTTCATAAGTACCAGAGTTAACGCCTCCTCCAGCCGTAAATATTATTTCTATTCCATCATTATACATTTGAGTTGCTATAGCTTTACCTTTTGCTGCATCTGTAAAAGAATTAGCAAATTGTGTTGATAATTTATTCTTAGAATTTACTTCTTTTAATCCCTTTTCAAATCCCACTGCAAAATTAGTCACTGAAGGAATATCCATTCCTCCTATAAATCCAAACTTATTAGCATTACTCATTTTAGCTGAAATTAATCCAACTAGATATCCTGATTCTTCTTCACTAAAAAGTATTGGTCTTACATTTTTAGGAATTCCATCTTTATAATTTCCATCAATTATAGCAAAATTTTGATTTGGATAATTTTTTGCTGCTTCTTTAATAGCATCTGCTAAATTATATCCAACACCTATTATTAAATCCGAACCTCTATCAACTGCTGTTTCTATATTAGTTTTATATTCACTTTCTTGATTTGTTTCTATGTAGTTAACTTCTACTTTGTATTCTTTTTCAGCTTTTTTTGCACCTTCCCAAGCTGATTGATTAAAAGACTGGTCATTTACTCCACCTTTATCTAAAACTAAAGTTATTTTCATCTTTGTATTGTTATTTGAATCTTTTGTTTGACTTTCTTTAGAAAAGCATCCCACTAATCCAATACTACTTAAAGATAAAATAGCTATTAATAATAACGCTTTTATTTTTTTCATAGTACCTCCTATTTTTTAATTTTCTTTAACTTTACCATTAATTTTAAATCTTATTTAACCTCAATATATTATATTATATTAAGTATTTAATGTAAAATTAATCTTGTCATTTTTAATATCTTCTTGTCATTTATTTTAATCAGATTTTAATTTTTTAATCACTAGAAAATTATAAATTAATAAAAAACTACTTGAATGTAAAAAAAGTTGTTCAAAATTAAATTTTGGACAACTTCTTTTTCTAAATACTAATTTTTATTCTTCTATATATTCAAGTATAACCTTTTGATTTTCTTTTAGGATAATTTCTTCTTTCTTAGAAACTATACCTTTTCTTTTTATTTTAACTTCCGCTACAAAAGGTTCACTACCTTCTATCATTTCTAATAACTCATATGCTTTTTTACGACCAATTTTTGTTGCTAGATCTTTTAATAATGTTATTTTCTTAAGCATCTCACTTACCTCCTATTAAAATTCACACTACTATGTAATATCTATTATATCAGATAAACTTTTAATTAATACTATTTTAGTTCACAATTATTGCTTATCCTATATATAAATTTTTCAACATTCCCAAAAGAAATAAATTTCTTATTTCTTTAAAACTTTATCCATATACTCTACTATTTCATCTGAAGTTCCTAAACATAAAACTTTATCAGCAAGTTCTTTCATATCATCATAGTTTAAAGTTTTTATTAATTGTCTAGCGGGAAGTATAGATATTGGCGACATAGATAATTCATCTATTCCCATACCTAATAATAATGGTATCATTTTAAGATTTCCTGCAGATTCTCCACACATTCCTACCCATTTACCTTCTTTATGAGCATTATCTATAACTATTTTTATCATTCTTAATACAGCAGGATGGAACTGATCATAAAGATGATGTATCTTTTGATTCATTCTATCTACTGCACAAGTATACTGAATTAAATCATTTGTTCCTATTGAGAAGAAATCAACATGTTTAGCAAGTATATCAGATATCATAACAGCAGATGGCACTTCTATCATCATACCTATTTCTACATCTTTTCTGTTATATACTATTCCTTCTTCATCTAGCTCTTTCATTACTTCTTTTATTATTTTCTTACAATTTAATAATTCATCTAAAGAAGAAATCATAGGAAACATAACTCTTAATTTACCGTGCATACTAGCTCTAGCTAATGCTCTTAATTGAGTTTTAAATAAATCAACTCTATCCAAACATATTCTTATAGCTCTGTATCCTAAAGATGGATTCATTTCTTTATCTAAGTCTAAGTAGTTTAATTCTTTATCCCCACCTATATCTAATGTTCTTACAATTACTGGTTTTCCATCCATTTCTTCTAGTACAGCTTTATAAGCTTTATATTGCTCTTCTTCTGTTGGTAATGTATCTCTGTTCATATATAAGAATTCTGTTCTGTAAAGACCAACACCTTCAGCATCATTCTTTAATAACCCTTCAACATCCTCTGGAGTTCCTATGTTACCTGCTAATTCTATGAATCTTATATCTTTTGTTACAGATTTATGACCTTTAACTTGAGCTAAATTTCTTCTATATCGTTCGAACTCTTCTTTCAATTTAATATAGATTCTTTTTGTCTGTTCATCTGGATTAATTATTACTTCACCAGTTTCCCCATTAAATACTACATAATCCCCATTTTTTACCCTTGCAGTTATATCATTTAGCCCAACTACAGCAGCTATTTCTAATGATCTAGCCATTATAGCTGTATGAGAAGTTCTTCCTCCAACATCTGTTAAGAAAGCTACTACTTTTTCTTTGTTCATTGTAGCTGTATCTGATGGTGTTAAATCATGAGCTATTAATACTACTTCTTCATCTATGTTTGCTAAATCTACAACTTTAATTCCTAGTATATGTCTAAGTACTCTGTTTGTAACATCTTTTATGTCCGCTGCTCTTTCTCTCATATACTGATTATCCATAGCTTCAAACATATCAATAAACATCTCTTTTATTTCATTCAAAGCATAGTCCGCATTTACTTTTTCATCTATTATCTTAGATATAGTAGAACCTATTAGTTCTGGATCTTCTAAAACCATTAAATGTTCTGTAAATATCTCAGCTTCTTCATCACCTAATTCTTTAGATACCTTTTCTTTAACCCTTGTTAGTTCATCAATTGAAGTATCAATAGCTTTTCGTAATATTTCAACCTCTGCTTCAATATTACTTATATTTCTCCTATTTACAACTATTTTACTATTTTTAACTACTAATGCCTTTCCTAAAGCTATTCCTGGAGATGCTGCTGTTCCTTTATACACGACTTGATTTCCCCCTAAAAGATAACATATTCATGTAAATTTAATTTTTTATATTCAAATAAAACCTAGGTAACCCTAGGTTTATTTATTATTCTCCAAATTTTCCATCTACTAATTCAAATAATGCATCAGAAGCTGCTTCTTCATCAGCTCCATTTGTTATTATTATTAACTCATCTCCTTGAGCTAATCCTAAACTCATTATTCCCATTATTGATTTAGCATTTACTTTCTTTCCTTTAGCTTGTACTTCTACTGTTGCTTTAAATTCAGCAGCTTTTTTAACAAACATTCCTGCTGGTCTAGCGTGAAGTCCGCTCGTATTTTTAATAATTACTGATTTTTCCATCGTTATATAACCTCCAATAAATCTATTCTTAAATTAGCTTTTACTTTATTAACATTTTTAATCTAATTATTGATTTTTTATATCTTTTATAATGCAATTAGTTATGCTTTTGGTTAACTTATTTTTTTGAAGCGATAATATAGGTCTAACCTCAAAATTTGATGCCATTGCCTTATTGCAATTTATATTTTTATTTACAACGTCTATAACCTTATTAAAATCATAAAGTCTTAACCTATTTATACTATTTTCCTCAAGCTTTTTCTCATATATACTATAAAATAAATCTTTATATGAAAATTCTTTATGAAGGTTTAGCATATCTCCTATTTTAGGAATTATACTCTCCATTAACGTTCTAAGTGAAGGATCTCTTTTTACTCCTAGTAAATTACTCAATGATTCTATAGTTTCTTTACTTAGCAATTTAAACTTTTCAAAACAATACTGCTCGTCATATTTATACTCAGCATTAAAAAAATATTTAATACCTTCATATCTATCATAAGCTTTCATTGTATCTAAATAACCTAGATTAATGTTTTTTTCAACACTATCTTTGTCTTTATTCAAAGATCCTCCTAGATTTTCTGATGGTATTATAACCTTCACATTTATATCTTGATGTCTATTTAAATTTATTTTACCTAAAAAATCATCAAGAAGTCTTATTACAACAACATCTTTATATCCCTTATCTTCTAATAATTTTATAGGCATATTATCATAAAACATCCCATCTAGATATAATTTATCATCCATAGTATCAAGTTGAAAAATTGGTAAACTTGAACTAGCTATTAAATAATCTACCAATCTGCCCTTTGGAATATCCTCTATGTATAAAGGATGAGGGTTAATTTTTTTATCCCACCAAACTGTTACTAGTCCAAAGTCTTTATTAGAATTTCTAATAGCATCTTCATTTAATGTCTTTTCTAAAAGCTCTCTTAATGGTGTTATATCTATTCCTTCATTTTTTCTAGCTTTATTTATCAGCTCAATTACAGTATTGAAATTTTTTGCAGTAAAATCTATATTTTTAAACCTTTCATAACTATCCTCATCTATATTCATAAAATGAGTATAATCATAAGTCAACCATATATCTTCCATAACTTCAATATCATTTTGTAATATATATGCACCATTTAGAGCCCCTATTGATGTTCCTGCTACACCTTGAAAATCTATACCCAACTCTCTTAATGCCTTATACGCTCCAATTTGGTAAGCTCCCTTTGTTCCTCCGCCTTCTAGAATTAAGCCTTTCATAATTATCACCTATTTCACCGAAAGATATATACTCTCTACACATTAGAACAATTTAAAATATATTTTACCATAATTTCACTTTACAAGTATATATCTTTCAGATTTTTTATAATCAATTTAAATATTTAAATTTAATTTATAATATCAAGAGATTGTATTATTTTCACAGATTTAAGAAATAACTTTTTCTCTATAGTTCCTAATGACATACTGTTAATTAATTCTTTCTTTGGGTCTACTAAATACATTTTCTTATAACCTGTTTTTAAAAATGCCATACACACAGTTCTTATATCATTATTATTTTCACATTCAAAACTTGATGGACTAACCACTAATCTATATTGTGAACTTTTTATGTTTCTAATCATATTTTTATAATCACTTAAAAACTTATTAGCATCCCTGCTACTTATATAACCACTTACGTCTATATATACCCTTTTTTCAGATTCTTCTATATTAGCTCTAATCATAATGTACCCCCCCATATATTCTCTACTTACAATATATGGAGTTAACCTTATATTAGTGATTATAATTCTAGAGAGTCCTTTATTAAATCATCTATTTTTTGTTGTAAATGTCCTATTTTTACATATGATTCATTATCTAAACTTGATTTTTTTAAACTTTCTATTATATTTTTCGATAAATTTTCTATCTCTTTATAATTATTATCTTTAAATATTTTTATCTTCATTACTTTATTTGGATAATAATCATATGCCGTCTTACTCATTTTTTTTGCTGTAAGCTTAAAATACTTATCATATATACTAGAATTTAAAATACCAACTAAATATTCTTGAGAAAATTCACTTTTATATTCTTCTTTTATAATAAAAGAATATACATCTGCACTTGAAAAATTATTATTATAATCTATTGCAAATCGATTTTCTTTTGATTTATATGGGTACATTATTTTTACTGATTCAAATAATTTTTTATCTCGTCCCCATTGAAGCTCGTACCATTTCCTAATATTATTTTTACACTCTCTTCTATTTTCTAGTTTTTCCCTATATTTAGAAATACATTCTTTTATTACTATAGAATTATTTTTTTCATCTTTTATATCATTCGAATAAATTAATCTATAATTACTATCTTTTACTACATACTTATATATATTTTTGTTTTTAACCCATTTTTTTATAAGTTTACTGTCTATTTTATTTATTCTCTCATCTTCTTTATCCAATATAAATGCCTTATCACATCCCGTAATTATTCCCTGAAAACTTACAGCTATATCTTCTAAAGTATATTTACATTTTTGTTGGATTTTATTATAAAAGTCTTTATCTATATTATTAATTATTATCCATTCATCTTTTAAAGAATCTTGCTCTACCTTAAATCTTTTAAATCCCTCATTATTTATGAATTCTCTTAGGTTTTCTATGTTATCTACTTTAATAGACTCATCCATTATTTTTAATACATCAACATACTCTAATTTCTTTATTTTTTTTTTGCAAAAAGTCATTATACAACTAGCAATTCCAATGTTTTTAAAGATATTTGCACCTAAAAAATCTACAATTTCTTTTATATCTGCCTTTTTTGCTATATAATTTCTCAAGTATTTACCTGATGGACTTTCTAAAAAATATCTTGGAGTTATAACACTTGCCAATCCTTTATCATCTAACAAATCTATTATTTTTTTATAAAAGCAAAAATATAAATCAGCCTTATCTCTATATACTTCATTATAATTTTTCATCAAATATTCTTTATATTTTTTATCTAGACCCTTATGACCTATATATGGTGGATTCCCTATAATATAATCAAATTTATTACTCCAAGTTTTTTTTAAGCTATCAGTACAATAAATATTTATTTTTTCTATGTATAAATACTTATTCTTATTTATTAAGCTTTTCTTTAATATTTCAATAGCTTCTTTGTCTATATCTACCCCGTAAATACAATTACTAATTACATGATTATGAATATTGTCTACTTGCCAATATTCCTTTCCATAAATATCAGCTAACTCATAGATATTTTTTTCAAATAAATTATATAAAATATCATACGCCTCCAATAAAAAATTACCACACCCACAAGATATATCTAATACCCTTGGGTATGGATTTTTTATAACATCATGATTTTTTAAAGTTTTCTCCACAATATAATCTACAATTATTTTTGGAGTATAATATATACCTTTAGATTTTTTTATATCTGTATCTAAACTATTTTCATAAATTTTAGACATTTTAAAATTATTATTTTCTAAAACCCCAATATTAATCTTCATATTTCCCTCCAAATATGATAGTTACAATTCTATTCTTGTCTAATTATAACACATGCATTTCATTTAATACCATTTACTATTAATCCATTTAATAATCTCTTCTATATCATAATTTTCTGATAATGAAATTAAATATTCTAAGGCTTCACAATCATCCATTGAAATATCTCTATCCATTTTTGGATTTAATCTACAATAATTTTCATCTAACAATTTTTCAGAAAATAATTGACTCATTTGACAATTTCCTTCCAATGTAACAGATATAATAGGAACATCTGGATTTTTATTAACTACCCAATCTAATGCTCCCCAAGTTGTAGTGTCCTCTTTTATGCTATTATAAACATATCCTGTACCTAATGATAATAATCTTATATCATCTAGATTCCTACCTAACTCTTTATCTAGAGCATATACCAAACATGCCAAACTAGGATCTGTTGCTATTATTCCTCCATCTATATGATTTTTATATGTTGGAAAAAAAAATGGTGCTGCACTGCTTGACATAGCCACATCTATAACTCTTGCACTCTCTGTAGATGATCCTGGAATATTATTATAAAAAATAGGTTTCCATGAACTGGTCTCATTTCCTATTGAGAACGTTGGAATGATAACTAATTTTCCTAAATCTTTTAATTTTAAACTTTCAGGAAATATACTTCTTAAAACATCTTTTAGATGTTTATTATTATATTTAGGTCTTAATATTTCTGAATAAGATTTATCAAATATATATTCTGCATTTTCTATTGAATAAAATTCTTTTATCTCTCTAGGACTTAATCCATATGCTAATCCTAACGCTATCAAACTACCTGTAGATGTTCCTGCAATCATATTGGTATCTCTTATTATATTAGGTAATTGATTTTGTAGTCTTTCAAAAAGTCCTATGCTTAAAGCTCCTTTTAGTCCCCCTCCATCGAAAGTAACAATATTAAAATTTAATTTTCCCATAAATTACCTCCAATAATATATATATTGTAGTATATGTATATTATCAAATATGTGTATATTACATTAAATAAAATTCATTACACTAAAAAAGGACTGCCTCAAAATCCTTATACTTTGAGACATCCCCTTCTTAGAATATCTAAATTAATATATTAAAATTTTTTCATAAACTTTCCATATTTTGTTCTTTATTATTTAAAAGTAATTTTTTAAATTCATCTGTGATTATCGCTTTAGAAAAAACAAATCCTTGAACAACACTGCATCCCATTTCCTTTAAAATTTGTAATTGTTTATAATTTTCAACACCTTCACATACAATCTCTAAACCTAAATATTTAGCTAACTCTATTACAGATTTAACTACTATTTTAGTTTTTGAATTTGTTTCTATATCTATTATAAACGATTTATCAATCTTTAATATATCTATTGGAATATCCTTTAAATGACTAAAATTCGAGTTTCCTACACCAAAATCATCCATAGCTATCTTTATTCCCATAGACCTTATTTGCGTAATTTTCTTATTAATAAATTTTATATCATTTATTGTTGTTGTTTCTGTAATTTCTATTTGTATTAAACTTCTCAGAATATTATATTTATCCATTGTTTCATTTAAGTAACTTATCAAATCTTCTTGATAAAGTTCTACTCTAGATAAATTTATTGAAACTGGTAAAGCATCTATCCCCTCATTTTTCCAGTTATTAATAGTTTTACAAACTTCTTCAAATACCCATTTACCTAAATCGTTAATAAATCCATTTTTTTCTGCTATATGTATAAAGTCGATAGGACTAACAAAACCAATATGAGGATGGTTCCATCTAATTAAAGCCTCTGACCCTATAACTTTTCCTGTATTAATATCAAATTTAGGCTGATAATACAACTCAAATTGATTTTCTCTAAGGCCCCACTTTAAATCTTGCTCTATCCTCATTGCATTTTTTCTTTTAGATTTCATATTTTCATCAAATATTAAATAATTTTTACCACTTAATCCTTTTGCATTTGTCATTGCTATTTTTGCATTATCAATTAACCTCTTTACTATATAATCATAGTTTGTTAATTTATATATACCTATTGTAAAATCCACTTTTTTATACAAATAAACTTCATCTATACTCGCAAAATGCCCAATTTTATTCATTATTATACTTATTAAATTTTCTATATCATTTTCTCTATCTTCTAATTCTATAATTAGACCAAATACATCAGGTGAAATTCTTCCATATATTGCTCTTTTCTCAAAATGTAATTTTAAATTTTCTGAGATAGACTTAAGCATCACGTCTCCAACTTGATAACCATATATATCATTTATAAATTCAAAATTTAATATATCAAAACATATAACAACACATTTCTCTTTATCTCTTTTTAATAAATATTTCTCCGCATCTATTACAAATTTATAATAATTATTAATTTTAGTTAAATTATCTTCGAATATAGCTTTTTTAAGTTTTTTAACGTATTTAGTTTTTAGAATAACAATTATAATCGCTAATATAATTAATATTAGTATAATAATGCTCTTTTCAACTATATTAATATCTGTTAAAAATACACTATCTACTGAAACAGACATTACCAAATACCACTCATCTGTAAACGGGATATTGCAATATCCAAAGTATCTATCTGTATTATCAACTGAATACCTTACTACTCCTTGATTATATATATCTGTATCACAACTAATTATATATTTTTTTTCATTAAAAAGTTTACTTAAACTCTCTATTGATACTCTATCTACATCTTTACAACTAGTAAACATTACTTCACCTTTTTTATTTACTATAGCCGAATATCCTTTTTTTTCATATACTTCTGGTGCTAATCTGTTAATAACTGAATTTATATCATAAACTCCTGAAAGAGCACCTTTAATTTTGCCATAACTAATAATTGGAATAGAATATATTAAGACTTCATGTTCCGTATCTTCCTTTCTAATAGGCTCTAATATTGTAGATTTCCCTTTTATTGCATCTTTATAAAATTTAAAATTTTTTAAAAAAACTTTTTTTTGATTACTCTTTACTGAATTTCCTTCTAAATCAGAAATTATTAATTCAACAAATACACCTTTTCTTACTTCCTCTTGTAATTCCTTAAATTTAACTTCTGTAAGCTTATTATCATCTAAAACTAAATTTTGCGAAATCAACTTTAAAGCATCTAAATTATTCTTAACCTCGTTACCTATATTTTTCGATATTTGAGTAGTTATTTCTTGTATTTGAAATTCATTCTGAGCTATAATATTTTTATATATTTCTTTAATATATAAAGCTCCACATGCTGTAAATATCAATATAGATATTAAGATAATTAATACACCTAATCTCCCACATTTATTATTATGTTTTTGCATGTTTTATCCCCTATGTCTATGTACATTAATTAAATATTCAATTTTTCCATATTTTTACATATTTATATTATAATCTACACTTTATCTCAAATCAATGTTAAATACTTTACTCCTTAAAATAATTTCTATAAAAATATTAAAACCTAGATTTATAATCTAGGTTTGTTTTAATTTATTTTTTTGAATTTTTATCTAAAAAAGATAATACACCTTGTACTATACCGTCTGATAAGCTATTTTGATATTTTTCTTCTACTAGTTTCTTTTCTTCGCTTGGATTAGTTAAAAATCCACATTCTACTAAAACTGATGGCATATTTGATTCTCTAATAACTTCAAAAACATCACCTTTAATGCCCCTATCTTTTACCTTTATATAAGATACTATAGTTTCTTGAACCATTTGTGCTAATGTATCCGATCCATCAACACTTGCATCTTTATAATATGTTTCTATTCCATTAGCGCTATCGCCACCTGATTCTGCATTTAGATGTATTGAAACTAATACATCTGCATTTTGGTCATTTGCTAGTTTAGCTCTATCTGAAAGAGATACATATTTATCTTCTGTTCTTGTAATCAAAACTTGTACATCCTTTTCTCTAGATAGTTTATTTGCTACTTTTTTTCCTATTTGAAGTGCTATATCTTTTTCATAAACTCCTGTATGCTTGCTTTGGGTTCCCTTGTCATTGCCTCCATGTCCTGGGTCAACTACAATTGTATACTTTTTTTCTACTTTTTTATTTTCTTCTTCTAAATTAAACTGATCTTCTTTTACTACTTGTTCTTGAGAATCTATATTTTTACTAGTTATATTCTTTACTATTTTGGATATCCCTTGTGTTGACTTCATCATACAAAATAAAAATATTCCTATCAAAATTAACAATAAAATTAATTTTTTCTTATTAATTCTTCCTTTTTTACTAGAAATTTTTCTATTTAAATTTTTATTGTTGATCTTTTTCGACATTGTTTCACCTTTCTTGGCTTAATTTTAATTAATAAAATCCCACTTTACTAACTGTTATTTTACCACCAAGAAATGTATTTATCAATATTTTTTAGATGTTAAAACGTACTAATTGACAGTAATTATCCACCTAAAGTAACGTCTTGTGTCTTGTACCAATTAAATGCATCTGCCATATGAGTACTATTAAAGTCTGGCCAATAATCATCCACTACATAAAAATCTGCGTAAATTGATTGTACTGGTAAAAACCCACTTAAACGTCTTCTTCCACCCCATCTTATTATTAAATCTAGTCTAGAAATATCAAATGATTGTATGTAATTTTGTATATTATTTTTATTTACATTTTGTGCATCTGCTAAAGTGTTCAAATCCCAATGCCATCCATAATTAACTAATAAATTTGCTTTTATTTGACCTTCTTTTGCCTCACTTCTATTTGTGTATGGCAATAGTTCTTTTGGAAACATAGGAGATTTTGTATTTCCTATTACTAAAAGAGCTGCTCCTTCATCTATTAACATATTTGCAGCATTTATACATGCTTTGGTAAATGCTTCTGTTTGACATGATGGTCTTTTTGTATTATCTGTAGTAAATCCGTAAAATGTAACTTCTTTAACTCCACTATCTCTACATATTCTATATGCTTCAAGTCCTGGATCTAAACCATTATCATATCCTTTTTCTTTGGTCATTCCTTTACTTTGTGCCCAACGTCGATTACCATCCGGTATAATTCCTACATGTTTTGGTATAGGCATTTTAATCACCTCTTCAAAGTATTATCGACTAATTTCTGAATTATTAATCAAGTTTATATGCATAATTTTATTAAATATTTTTTAATTTTTTATGTTGTAAACTATAAAGTAGGCAACTATATTTATTTAATTTTTTATTTCTATTTTAAACGTAAATTTCCATAATTTCTTTAATTTTTTCCACTACTCCATTTTCAGTATTTTTCTTAGCTTTAAATCTAGCAACTTTTTTTAATTTATCATGGGCATTTTCCATTGCATAACTATGATAAGCTCTACCCATCATTTCTACATCATTTAGTTGATCTCCAAATACCATTGTTTCTTTATCACTTATATTTAACATATTTTGTATTTTCTCAATAGCTACACCTTTATTTGCTCCTTTATTACTTAAGTCTAGCCAAAATTCACCTGATATACTTATTTGTAAATCTTCTCTATAATCATCAAAATATTTATTACTATTATTTTCTGATCCTAAAAAATCACATAAAGTAACTTTTAATATTTCATCTTCTACTTTTGTTAAATCTTCTACTATTTTATAATCTTCGAAGTACTTTTCTAACTCATTTATAAATTTAGTATCTTTATTTTCTATATAAGCACATTTTTTACATGCTAATATTATATATGTTTCTTTTATATTCCTTGCAATTTCTATAATCTCATTAGCCTTATCTCTGTCTATGAAAGATATTACTGTTTCTTCTCCATCACAAACCATAAATGTTCCATTGTCAGATACAAAAAACATATCATCTTTTATATCTTTAAAAGTTTTAATTATATTAGCATATTGTCTACCACTTGCAGCTACAAATTTTACATTTTTACTTTTTAATGCTTTAAATACCTTATTAAAATCTGGGTGTAATTGTCCATTTTCATTTAACAAAGTCCCATCTAAGTCTGTTGCTATTAATTTTATCATGTGTATTCTTCCCCCGATTCTTAATTTTTAATACTTTATACATTATACACCACAAATTTAAATACAACAAATAAAGAGCTACCTAGAAATATATAACTTTTTTAATAATCAATTTTAGATTATATATAAAGTTTATTTTTAGACAACTCTTTTTTAAACAATATATAACTAATAGTATCCTAGTATTTTTATATATCTCTTTTCTCCTTCTTTAAAACTAAGTGGATAATTTAATAAATCATAGGTGTGCTGACAAATTAAATAATCAATTAAATAATCTCCTTCTAATATAACGTCCGTGATTATCATATTATGATAGGCCCTTCCTTCGTAAAGCAACTGTACTATATCTCCAATTTCTAATTCATTATAATTTGCTAATCTTGTATATATACCTAGATTATCAGTATTAGATTTATTATTATTTATAATATACTTGTAAAAAGGTTCTGCTGCTGTCCATGAAGGAGTTCTGTTATTGTCACTATACCAAAACCACATTTGAAGTATATCTTTTCCTGTATGATCAAAAGGGATATTTCCAGCTCTTAAACATTGAGATATGAAATTTGTACAATCACCTCCCCAGTCTTCATAATCTTTATATTCTGGATTTCTATCTAATGCCCACTTTTTAGCGTATGCCGCTGCTGCTTCTCTGTTATACTCTTTTAAATTTCTCATATAACACACCCCTCATAATATAAATCCTTATTCTTTATTTAAAACTTAAAATCAAATACATATGTTATTTATTGTATATGCACTTAAATACTCTTCACATTCTTCAAATGTAAATTTAACTTCTATCGTTTGAAAATTTTCACTACCTATTTCATAACTAGAAAAACAAATTACAATCCCATCTTCTTCAATATAAAAACTTTGGTCACTGCATATTCCTTCAAATTTTTCAATTTCTTCATTTTTTATAGATTCTGAAATATATTCATTATTATAAATAGTATTCTTTAATTTCTTTTTTATAGATCTGTTCAATATATCAATTTCCCATGCTTTATCATTAAATATATCTACTAGCATAATTTCTTTTTCTAAATTCAAATCATAATTATAACAATTTATATAACTTATATCGTATAATCCTATGAGTTGTGAGAATTCTATAGGTATACTAATAATTTTATTCTTATTAAAAGATATTAGATATTCTGTAATACCATATGTTATATAATCGGGTGCTATATATATTTTAAAATCACTTTGCAAGACATCTTTAAATGATGTTACATCTTCATATATTTTTGTATTTATATACTTAATAAAATTAATTTTTTTATCTTCATTTTTTAAGCTTGGATATTTTAATATATATTTTAATTCCTTGATTTCTTCTTCTATTAAATGTGCTTCTATAGATAACATATCCTTCCTCCTATTCATATTTATATATATTATTTAATATGAATAGTTTATGATTTTTGTTATTTATTCTTTTGCTAAATTAAGCTTACATTTTTTGTAATATAAATTGTATTGAATTACTTACCATACTTTAATATAATTAAGTGTATGCTAATAAAAAATGAATAAAAATGAGAAAGAAGGGATGAATTTGTCATCATTGAAAAAACTAGTTATAATTCTAGTGATTTTAGTCGTAGCTTTTCCTGTTGGTGCTTTTGGGTATGTTTATTTTAAATTAAATTCTATGCATGACCCAAATGCAAATAGCTTATTAGGTGAAACAAATTTTAAAGCTGAAAATGGGATTACAAACATATTATTAATAGGTACTGATGGAAGACCAGGAGAGAAAGATTCTAGATCAGATGCTATGATGATACTAACTGTAGATAATAAAAATAAAAGCCTTAAGCTTACTTCATTAGCTCGTGATTCTTATGTTGATATTCCAGGTCATGGAAATCAAAAACTTACTCACGCATATGTTTACGGCCAGGCAAACTTATTAATAGAGACTATAGAAAATAACTTTGCATTAGATATTCAAAATTATGCTGCTGTAGATTTCTATTCGTTCATGGATATAGTTGATGCCTTAGGTGGTGTTACTGTTAAAGTTGAACAAGACGAAATACATGAATTAAACAAATTCATACCTGAGACTTATGCTTGGGACGAAAATTCTAACAAAGGTTCTATACAGTATATTAAAAAATCTGGAACACAGACTTTAAATGGATATCAAGCTTTATCTTATTCTCGTATAAGAAAAAATGATAGTGCTTTTGAGAGAGATTCTAGACAAAGAAAAGTTATCCAAGCTTTAATTGATGGAGTTAAGGCTTTACCAGTTACTAAGTATCCAAAATTAGTAGATACTATACTACCTTATGTAAAAACTAACATGAAACCTACTGAAATCTTAGGTCTTGGTGGAACTGTTTTAAGTCTTGATGATTTAAGTATAAAACAAGAAGAATTCCCTATCGATGATGATATTCATAGTACTGGTGGTATCTATGGAGATGCAGGATGGGTTCTTAGATTTGACCCTGATACATTAGATATATTACATGACTTTATATTTAGTAATATACGATTTAAAGATAATCCACTTTTAAAAACTAATCCAACGCAAAATAACTTAAAATAATAATAAAACAAAAAATTTAGAGGCAAATCACATTTAATGTGATTTGCCTCTTTGATTTTACTATGCTATTTTTCTAATTTAATAGTTCTAACACTTTATTAAATGCACTTTGATTTATTCCTCCACCAACTTGGTATACTAATTCTGTTGATTTTGAATTTAATATACTATTTTGACTTGATGTTGTACTATTTCCTACCATAACTATTGGTAAATTTAATTTAGCAGCTAAAGGTCCCGCTGTTAGTGCATCTACTAATGGATTACTTTTCGTTACAAGAACTGATGGATACTTACTATCCAAATAAAATTTTTCAATTACTTTTGCATTAGTATCTTGTCTTGTTTCTCCATAAATTCTATTTTTAGATACATCATTAGAAGTTATTTCATTTATCTTATTTATAATATTATCTGATAAAACTGCATTTCCTCCTATAAAGTATGCATCTAATATATTTTGTGATTTTAACCAATTATAAGCATCATCATTCATACTATCTTTAGATGATAATACTATAGGTTGTTTTTCTTGTCCTGCCTTTGATGCAATCGAAAGTGCATCTGGCTCACCTATGCCACTAGTTACATATACTTTATTTATATCATTTATTGAAGATATTTCTTTAGCTATCTTTAAAGATGTTTCGTATCTATCTACTCCACCTATTCTAGTTGTTGATACACTAGGTAATAGAGATTTTATTTCACTTAAAACATTTTCTTGTATAACACTTGTTCCACCTATTAATATAACATTTTTAGGGTTTAATCTTTGTAATTCTGTTTTTGTTGAAGTTGGTATTTGATTTTTATCCAATAATAAAATAGGCGCATCTTTGCTAGTTGCAAGAGGTGTCGATGTAATACCATCTACTATAGAATTTCCATTTACTAACACAACTGTATCTGAACCTGTCGTCCACCCTTTTTTACTTACAGCCACTGCAGTATCGTATCTTAAGTCACCTTTTAAACTCTCCACTTTTATATTTGTTTCTGGTGGTGTAACTGGAGGAGGTGTATTGTTTAAGTATAAGTTTTTTAAGTCTGATTGAAGTTTTGAATTTCTAACTATATCTTTAGCAGAGAAATGCATACTTCCTTTTACTTCACTGTATTGTCTATTTAAATTTATTTGATTAGTTATTTCTCCTGCTACATCTAAATTTCCATTTTCGCCTTGTCTATATACAGCTTGTCCGATGTACAAGTCAACATCAGTACCTTTTACTTCATTTGCCCACCAATCTACTAATTTTGAATAATCTGCAACTGCATATCCAATAGTCCAATAAATTTGTGGAACAACATAGTCTACTAACCCTTGTTTAATCCATGCTCTTGTATCCGCGTAATGACTTGAATAACTTTCATTTCCTCTTGTATCTGAACCAGTTGGGTCACTAGATTTATTTCTCCATATACCTGCTGGACTTACTCCAAACACAACACTCGGTTTTATACTTTTTACAGTTGATTTTACATCTCTTAATAATGTATTTACATTTTCTCTTCTCCAATTGTCCTTAGTTTGACCATTACCATATTTTTGGTATGTTGCTTCGTCATCAAACCCAGTATTAGGATAGAAATAATCATCAAAATGAACACCATCTACATCATAATTTCTTACAACCTCAGCTATAGTATCTACTATATATTGTCTAACTTCTGGTAATCCAGGATTATACGTAAGAGCATCATAGCTTCCATTCTTATGTTGAACTACCCAACTTGGATTTTTTCTAGCTGGATGATTTACTGCTAGAGTGTTTAAATCTGTAGTACTAGTAGTTACTCTATATGGATTAAACCACGCATGAAATTCCATCCCTCTTTTATGAGCTTCCTGTATCAAAAATGGTAATGGATCATATCCAGGATCTTTACCTTGAGTTCCAGTAAGATACTCTGACCATGGATTTATACTTGATTTATATAAAGCATCTGATTTAGGTCTTACCTGTACAACTACTGTATTTATCCCTACATTTTGTAAATTATTTAATAGTTCTATATACTCCTTTTTTTGTTGAGCTTCATCATTCTTTGTCTTTGGCCAGTCAATATTATAAACCGAAGATATCCAAGCCGCTCTCATTTCCTTATCACTATCTGCAAATGAATTCACACTAAACATAGTACAAATCATCGCTAAAGATAGCATTAAAACACCAAATTTCTTCATTATTTTTCCCCCATATTATTTGATTTTTATCAGAAAATTAGTTATTCACCTTATTTAACTATTTTTTCTATAAAATTCTACCTTAAATAAAGTATATATAATTTATGCCTATTGTGTCAATTACATCTACATATACAAATTAACCAATATATGTTAATTTGTTGAATTAAAAAATCACCCTGATTAATACAGAGTGATTCTAATATTCTAAAATAATATTTAGTTTTATGTACTAAGCTAACACACGTCTAGCAGTCACAAAAGTTCTTGTATAATAAGACGAGTTTAAGTTATCTACCTTAACTACATCGCCTGGTTGTGGAGAATGTATGAATTTAGAATCTCCAACATACATACCTACATGACTTATACTACTTCCATCTGAATTAAAGAATACTAAATCTCCTGCTTGTAATTGACTTTTGTTAACGTATGTCCCTACTGTAGCTTGATCTCTAGATACTCTAGGTAAAGTTACGTTAGCTGCATTTCTATAAACATAAGATGTAAGCCCCGAACAGTCAAATGAACTTGGTCCACTAGCTCCCCATACATATGGTTTTCCTATTTGCTTATATGCTGTATCTAGTAGTTTTTGTACTTTATCAGAGTAAGCTTTACTTCCTTGTAAAACTACATAATCTGCATTTACCCAGCCTACTATTCCATCTCCAGTTTCAATTTTATACCATTCACTATTTTCATCTAATATCTCTACATAGCTTCCTGTATAAACCTTTCCTACTACATCATAAGATATACCTACTCCTGTTCTTATATTTAAAAAATCACATGGAGCTACAACTGCTACTGACATATCTTTTTTATCACTCATTTTTCCACTTGCTAAAAATTTATAATAAACTTTATTTATATTTAGTATTTCATTTGATGCCATTTCTCCAGAAGGTTTTAACCAATACCAGTCTCCCTTATTATCTTTGAACCACTGGTTATTCATCATCTTACCACTATCTTGGAATCTATACCATTTTCCACTTATTATCTTCCACTCACCACTAGCCATTACACCATTAGAGTCTAACCAGTACCAAGTTTCACTTTTATCTTTAAACCAACCTACTTTTTTAGTATTATCCTCATAATAATACCATTTATTATTTTCTTTTATCCATCCATTTATGTTATTTTGACTCGTATAATTAGCATTTTTAACGTTATCATTTGGTAGCGCATTAGCTATTTTAGTTTCTGATATTAAAGAAACAGATATAGAAACCATTGCTATAGCAAAACCTTTTAGCAATATCCTACTCTTAAGATTAATCTTATTTAATTGCATTCCTCGCCCCCCTGTCCTTAAATTTACAATCATATTACTATTTTATCATATTTTTATACATTTTTGAATTTTTTTCCATGTAATTTGCTAATTTTTTTCTTCTTTCATTATCCCGTCTTGTCCAAAATCATAAATTATATTACTTACTTCAACTTTTCCTGTTTCCATTTGACCATTTGAATTTAAATGATACCACTTTTCATCTTGTATTAACCATCCTGTTTTCATTTGTCCACTTGGCATAAAATAATACCAATCATTGCCTTGTCTTAGCCATCTTGTTTTCATTTCTCCACTTGGCATAAAGTAATACCATTTATCACCTTGACTTAACCAATTTATCTTCATTTCTCCACTTGGCATAAAGTAGTACCATTTATCACCTTGACTTAACCAATTTGTCTTCATTTCTCCGCTTGGCATAAAGTAGTACCATTTATTTGATGTTTTTATCCAACCTGTTTGCATCTTTCCTACTTGATTGAAGTAATACCACTTATCTGATATTTTAGCCCATCCAGTTTTCATTCTTCCATTTTGACCCAAATAGTACCATTCACTATTTTCATTTATCCAGCCCATTTTTTGAATATGAGTATTTTTATCGTAATATTTCCAGTATCCTTTATCCTTAACCCATCCTCTAAAATGTTCATTTATTGCTTTATATATTCCATCAGCTACAGCTTCTCCCATAACGACTCTTTTTTCATGAGTATCAACTGCTTTGATATCATTATTATTCATAAAAGAATGTTCTATTATTATAGATGGCATTTTAGCTTCTCTTATTACACAGTAATAATCTAAATTATTTTTATTTGGGAAAAATCTTGACCAAATAGCTCTATCTTTCTTTAAATTTTGACTTGTATTTGATTTTATACTATTTCCTATAGTTGTTGCTACGCTTTTACTTATTCCACCATTTCTATCAAAAACAGAATGAATTATGTGAGAACCATCGCCATTCCCATCAGCCGTATCATTATGTAAACTTACGAATAAATCTGCATTTATAGCATTTGCTAATGCCGGTCTAGATGGCAACTCTATAAATTTATCTTCTGTTCTTGTCATTACTACATTAATCCCATAAGTTTTTAACTTATTCTCAACGACTTTAGCTAAATCTAAATTTAAACTTTTCTCTAAAACATTAAGATTTTTATTTACAGCTCCAGAATCCTTTCCTCCATGACCTGCATCTATTACTACAGTAAATTTATTAATATCAGTCTTTGGAGTTTGATAAGTATTTAATATTCTCGTTCTACTATCAATTTTTTGTAACTCTTCATCATAAGCCCAAGCTTCATTATGATTTGAAATAAGCATTGGACCTACTATTAGTGATGTCACTAATAATTTTTTTAATATATTCTTCATTTTTTTCCCCCCTATAAAACATTACTATTTCAGTATATCTATTTTTTATCTTTATTGTCAATATAAGGCGTAGATTTGTATTTTTTATCTTATTAAATAATATAAAGGCAGTATCAAAATATAAAAATTTTGATACTGCCCTTATAAACTTAAATTTTAAATTTAACTATCTTATTTTTCATTAATTACTTTTAATTTTTCACTTACTGAATATAAATCATCTAGTGAATCAATCTCAAAACAATCATCTGAGTTTATTTTTCTTATATATACATCTAAATCCTTTAAATTATCTTTAACCATGTTGTCCCAATATAAATCTTCAAAAGAATTTCCATTTATAGCTTCTTCTAATTTCTTAACTATATGCTCTCCGTCTTTTGGTGACCAATAAGATACTCCACAAAGTATATGACCATTTCCACTACCTATATTAATATTATAAACTTTGTTATTATCATCAAATTCTAATATCCACTCATCTTTAAATTTTTCTTTGTATCCACTAAAATATGTTGACTTATTTATATTTTCATCAATAAAATTATTTTGTAAATAAATATCTCCATCCATCACATAACTGCCTGGTAAATAATCTTTAACTAGATACATAGTGTATATGTTGTTATAAACATTGTACTTATCATTATGAACTAATTTTACATTATATTTTTCTTTAAGGAATTGAAATTTTTCCTCTAAATATCCTGTAACTACTATAATTTCATCTATTCCTTTTTCTTTTAAAAACTCAATCTGTCTTTGCATCATAGCAGTTCCATTAACTTCTATTAAAGGCTTTGGTGTTGTTAAAGTTAATGGTTGTAGTCTTGTCCCCATACCTGCCGCTAAAAGTATTGCTCTCATCTAACTGTCTCCTTTGTATATACTTTAGTTTATATCTTAATTTTTAGATACCATTATTGAACCTATAATTATTAAAATAGTACAAATCACTAATTTAATAGTAATAATTCCACTTAAAAAGATTACTTCAAAAATTATAGCCCATATGGAATAAGTTATATTAAGTCCTGTTGCTTTTACAGGACCTATTGTGTCAATTGCATTATAGTAACATATATAAGATAAAGTTCCTATTAGTGCTACTATTGGTATAATCCATACAATATTAGAACTCATAACACTTTTAGTTATACCAAACCCTCCAACTAAAGGTACTATTATTATTCCGTAAACTATTGCTGATACTAACTGTCTAATTTGAAGTGCTTGAGTTGGACTTACTTCATCATCTTTCATGCCATAAGCACAAATTACACTTTCTAGTGACCATCCTAAAACACATATCATTGCAAACACAAATCCCATAAGAAAATTTCTAGGCTCTGTTTGAGAAGGATTGTATCCTAATATTATTAAAGAAATTACACTTAATGATAAACCTATCCATCCAGATTTACTTAATTTTTCTTTTAAAAATAAGTATGAAAAAAATGCAGCCATAGCTGGATATATAGACGATATAGTAGCCGTTATCCCTGGTCCAATACAATTAATTGCTAAAAGATATGCCGCCATACCTATAGGTCCTCCAAATAAAGCTGCTACACATACATATTTTCCACTTCTAGTCTTTAATAACTTTAGTGTTTTTAATAACTCACCCTTCATTATTGAATATATAACCATCCACAAACTTGAAAATGTATCATGTAAAAAAGCACTTATAATCGGCGCTATCATAATAGCTTGTGATGTACTTATAAATGGAGTTGACTTTAAAAGTACTCCAGTTAATACAGTATCTATACTCCATAAAATTCCTGAAGCTACTCCACTACTTATGCCTAATTTATTTATAGTTCCTGTACATTGTACAAATTCTTCTACACTAGACATAAACTTTCCCTCATCATTTCTTCTAATTTTAAAAGGTTTGATTTTGCTCTGTTGTATCTATCTATACCATAAGTTCCAAAATCATCACCTTCTGCTTCTTTTAAATTACTCCATATGCTCCATAAAAAATCTTGGCATATTTTATATATAAGTATTCTCTTTTCATAATTTGCTTCAATTTCTTCATCAATTTTAAAGTATTTTTGTAAGAATAATTTTTCCTCATCTTTTGAGAAATTACACTCTATAATATGAGCAGCTATATCCCACATAGGATCATTCATTCCTGAATATTCCCAATCTATTAAATAAATTCTATCATTATTACCTTTTACAAAATTCTCAGGAACAGTATCATTATGACAAGCTTTAAGCTCTCTTCCTAATGTATTCAACACAGAATCTAATCTTACTACTTTTTCTTTTACTTCATAATAATCTGAAAAATTACATCCATTTACATCTTGTAATAATTTTTCATATTTTTCAATTTCATCAAATACATTAAATTCATTTTTAAAAGAAATTCCAGAATCATGAAGCTTTTTTAAAATATTTGCTGTTAACTCCATATTTTCTTCTCTTTTTGCACTAGTCTCATTTAATGTCTCTGCATTGTCTATAAATTTACTTATTTTTATTCCAGTATGTTCATCACTATATAATATATCAGTGTCTAATCCTAATTTATTTGCTAACTGACTATTATATTTTTCATTTATCCTACTTATCATATTTTCAGTACCATTTCCAGGCATTCTTAAAATATAATATTGATCTTTTATATTTACTTTATAATTTTTATTTGTCATACCTCCAGCTGGAGATATTTCTTTTATATCACCTTCATCTATATCTAAGATTTCTTTAAGCTTAGATTTTATGTTAGTTATTTTAATTTCTTGTTCTTTTCTTAATAATTTGTTATAAATCTTACTTACTACTTTTTTGTAATGACTTATTGTATCTATTTCTGACCATACTAAGTCATCAATTTTTATATATCCTATTTTATATTCTCTACCTATGTCCATAAGTGTATATTCATAATTTAGATATGGATTTTTATTATCCTTAAATTGTTCTATCATTTTATTAAATACTTCATAAGAAATTTTACTTATACCTATCATTTCTCCATCAATTTTATTAAATTGATGCATATCCTTAGACATACGATAAACATATCCATCTCTTATTTCTACTAGTGCCTCATCACCTGAACCACTTTCACTTGTTATTACCATACAATCTCTATCTCTACTTTTTAAAATCTCTTTTATAGCTCTTTCTTCAAAAATTAAATCATTTTCTAAAAGTAGAAAATCATCATCTATAAAATCTTTTGCTAATGATAAAGATTGCATAGTGCCTGTCCATTTATATCTATCATTTTTTACCAATTTTATATTATTATTATTTTTAGCATATTCTTCATAATATGAGCTTTCGTATCCAACTACAATAACCACTTTTTCTATACCGTGGTCATTTAATAAACTCATAAGTCTATCAATTATTTTCATATCATGAATTTGCAAAAATCCAATAGGCTTTCCAAATTCTTTTTTCTCGCCAGCTGCTAATATAACCGCTTGTTTAATTTGTTTTTTTTCGCTAATTTCTTGATGCAAATTTATTTTTTTTAATTGTTCATTTTGTATTTGTTCACTTAATAAATTTAAACCACTATCAGTTAATAAATAAATACTTTTGCTACTTTCTTTTTTTGTTTCTATATAGCCCTTTGTTTCCAGATTTTTTATTATAGAATTAATTCCCCCAATAGATATTCCTGCTTTTGAAGCTAGCATTCTCTGCGTTATTTTTTCATTGTTATTTAATAAATATAAGATTTCGAATTCTCTCCCCATATCCGCGCCTCCTAGTTCATATTTTGAACACATTATAATTATAATTTTAATACTTACGATATACTTTGTCAATTAAGTAAATAATATGATGAAAAAAGCTGTCTCAAAATTCAACTTTGAAACAGCTTTTTTTAATTCTATTATTTTTTGTTTTTGTTATTTATTTTTCTTATGAAGAAGAATAAAATAAATAAAATTAATAATGCTAATACTCCAATTATTACTTTCTTATATTTTAAAATAATATTATTTTTTGTTTTTTCATTAGATGTTCCTTCATCTTTAAGTTTACTAATGTAAGATTTTATATCATCCTCATTATTAAAAGGCTTATTTTCAAGTCTTAACATCTTAAAATCTCCACTGCCTGTATTTTTAACTACCGCAAAATAAACATCTGGTGAAGTTTCTAGTTTTCCTTGTACAGATTTTTTTCCATTTATAGCTAGGTAATAATAGCCATCTTCAATTTCATATGCTTTTTTAATCTGAGGTTTAGATATTTCTTCTTTCATAGAAGTAGTTAAAAATTTCTTTAATTTAGGACTATCAGAAATGGTATCATCTACATCTTCAAAAGAATATCTAGGCATAGATTCTATTAATAAACTAACTAAAAACTCATTTATTTGCTCACTATTTCTATTTAAATCTAACTGTGTATAAAAAGTGCCTGAAGAATGCTCCATTAAAAAAGTTTCTCCTTGTTGATATGAATCTAAAATATCTTCAAATTTTTCTTTTTTTAATTTCTTCGTTGAATTATTTTTAGTCTGTTTATATGTGTAAAATTGTGACTGATCTACTTTCTTATCAACTACATCTTTTTGTTGTTCTAAAGTAAGATTGCAACTTATTTCTAAATTTTCAACATCTATGCTCTTTCCTTTAAAATCATAAAATTTATATACCTCATCAAACCCCATATCTTTTTTTAAATATTCATAAGTACCTATATATGTTTTCTCACCTTTATGCACTGTACTAATAGAATTTGAATCTTGTAAACCTATATTTAGAGGTTGTCTAGTTGAAAAAACTTTATTCAACTTACCTTTTTTAAAATCATACACTTCAAGATTATAATAATTATCTCCATTTAAATACATACATACTAAATCTTTATTTTCATCATTATCTAAATCTCCTAAACCTGCATATATAATTCCTTTTTCCTGTTTTATATTTTCATTTATCGGGTCAGATAATTTACTTGAATATACCCCTATTCCACCACCATCTTTATCATCACCATATATTAAATTATCAAGAAATTTATAATAGGCTTTATATGCTTCATTAGTATCATTGTCTTGAGAATATACTGTAACTAAACTTTCTGAAATCCCCCCTAACATTAATACCATTACTAACAATAACTGAATTATTTTTTTCATTGTATCCTCCATGTGTATCATATTTGTAAATTTTTCTTATGTTATTATAAAAATAAAGCTGTCTAAAAATATAAATTTTCATTTTAAGACAACTTTTAACTAAATATCTTTTATTAGTTTTTATTCTAAATTTTTGATATTAACTCCCTGATGTTTTACATAATAACATTTATCATTATTTTACACTCTATTAATAATTTTATCCTTTTTTATTGTTTTTTTCAACATTATTCCATTTATTTAGAATAGTATTATTTTATTTAACTACATACTAAAAAGAACTTAAATACTAAATTTTAGTATATAAGTTCTAATACTTACGATTTTTTTATTTTTCCTTTTACCATATTAATTATGCTATCTAACTCTTCTACTTTTAATACATACATTAGTATAAAGTAAACTATAGCACCTAAGCCTATAGCACAACCTAATGATATAGTCTCATTAACAAATCCAGTTCCTGTTATTGAACTTATTAAGTTAAATGTAAATCTACAAACTATACCCATTACAATAGCTGAAAATAAAGATTTGAAAAATACTGAAAATACCTTCTTTTGTTCAAAATCTCCAATTTTCTTTTTAAGACTAAAGTAAAATAAAATTAATCCTATATATGCAGCTATTGAACTAGCCAAAGCTAATCCTCTGTATCCTAAGAATTTTATAAATATAAGATTTAATGCTATATTAAATACTATTGCAATCATACCATTTGTCATAGGAGTTTTACTGTCTTGTAATGAATAAAATCCTCTAGAGATTATATCTCTTAATGCAAATGCTAATACTGAAGTAGTATATAATACTAATATATTAGCTGTCATTACTGTATCATCATAAGTAAAATTACCTCTTTGAAGTAATATTTTAACTATTGGAATTGCAAGAACTCCTGCTCCAATTATTATAGGAACAACTAGTATTATTATAACATTCATAGTCTTTTTTAATGATAATTTAAATGCCTTCATATCATTATTTACAAGAAACTTTGACATTTGTGGATATACAACTGATAATATCGATGTTATAAATAAAGCTTGTACAAATTCATATAGTCTAGTTGCATAATTAAATGAAGCAACTACATTTGTTCCTAAAGTAGAAGCTAACGTTTTATCTACCATTGCGTTTAATTGACTAACACCTACCCCTATAACTACCGGCATTATAAGAGCCAACATTTCTTTCATTGCAGGATCCTTAAAGTCCATCTTAAGAGAATATCTATACCCCTTTTTGTACGCAAAAGGTACTTGGAATAAAAATTTAAACATTATCGCAATTAAAGTCCCGTATACCAATATATATACACTATGATTTACACTTAAATATATAGATGTAATTATTACTATACTATAAGGTATACCTATTAATCCTGGTATCATAAAACTATTTTTTATTTGTAAATAACCTGTCATTATATTTGCTAATCCTACAAATACTACACTAACTAATAATATCCTTGTAAAACTTATAGTAGTAGCTAAAACCTCTCCCCTATAACCAGCTGCAAATAACTTAACTAAAGGCTCCGTAAATATTATTCCTACAAAAGCCATTACTGTACATATTAAAATTACTATATTTATTAATGTATTTGTAAAATCTAGTGCTCTTTGTTCTCCAGACTCAGCTCTCAATCTATTATACATAGGTATTAAACTAGTCGCTATAGCTGAACCTATTATAGAAAACATGACTATAGGTATACTATTTGCAGTTGAATAAGCCGCTGCATACATATCTGTACCATAAGCCGCTGCAAGAACTTGCTCTCTAACTAAACCTAAAATTTTTGATAGTATTGTTACAATCATTAGACCTAGTGCTGCTTTAGCTGTTTTTGACATATTAATAACTCCTTTTATATTACAATGTTAAACCTATTATATGAGGTATTCTCTCACTATCTTGTGGCATTTGCATATAATCTCCATAATAAATAGTAAGATAAGTATGATAATTATTTGGACCAAAGAATTTATACCCTTCAAAATTAAGTTCCCTTAGTGGGTATATATCTTCTTTTTTATGGAGATATCTATTTTCCATAAAAGGTGTATCTATTCCATATACTATATGTGTAGCTTTTTTATTTTTTTCTAACTTTTTACACTTATTTATCCAAATATTCTCTATTTTCATTTGTTGTAAATAATATTTTATACGAGCCTTTGTCGTTTTAGGATTTACATTTCTAAAATAAGCTATTGTATTTAATGCTCTAGCCCATTTTTTAGAACACATTTCAGGTACTACTGAGTCCATAGGGAATATATCAATAAATACTCCTCTACAATTTAAATCTGACCCTCTTTCTTTTCCTTTAAAATAATCTAAATAATATATTTTAGCGAATGAAGGCTTTATATCAATATCCGTTTGACTCCACTCTTTAGAATCCTTATTTTCATATTTAAGTCCATCAGGAAGTTTACCTTCAACAATTTTAATAAACTTTTCATAATCTTTCCTCGGCATACATATATCACAATCATCATCCCAAGGTATAAAACCATCATGTCTAATTGCTCCTAATAAAGTTCCTGCATCCATCCAATAAGTAATATTATTTTCCCTACAAATTTCATCTATCACTATCATTATTTCTAAAGTAGTTAATTGTAGTTTCCTTAATACACTTATGTCTTCTTTTTCTATGATTTTATTAACTCTCTCCCTAAACATAAAACTTTCTCCTTAGCAAAATAATAGACTGTTCAACAGACTATTATTTTTTGAACAGTACTAATAACATTTAAAATACTATTTATTTTTTAATTTGTAATTATATATTTTTATTAATTATATTTTCATATATTTTTTCTATATCATTGAAATTTAAATTAACTTCATAATTTTCTTTAACAAATTTACGACCAGTTTTCCCCATGTTGTTTCTTAAGTCTTGATTTTCTAATAATTTTATTATGGCATCTTTTAATTGTTCTTCATTTTCAGACTCTACTATTATACCACTTTTGTTATTTAATACAACTTCTGGATGTCCTCCTACATTAGTAACTATTGCAGGTATTTCACATGCTTGTGCTTCAAGTGCAGCTACTCCAAAACTTTCCCTTAATGAAGGAAATACAGCTATATCAAAGGTATTAAAAGTTTTTGAAACTTCATCTAATGGCAATCTTCCTAAAAAATCAACATCTTTATCTATACCTAGTTCTTTTGTTAAATTTAATAAGTTATCCATTTGACTACCTGAACCTGCTATTTTTAAAACTATTTTTTTATCTTTGTATTGGTCTTTTACTAATTTAAAAGCTCTTATAAGATAATTTATTCCATATTTTTTTTCTAATGTTTTTATAGTTCCTATTATAAAAGGTTTCTCTATAGTAGTATTTTCCTCTATTTTCATAGATTTGAAAACATCTATATCTATTCCAAAAGGAGTTATATATATTTTCTTATCAGTATATTTATTAGTTTCTCTAGCCATATCTTTACTAGTAGAAAAAATATAATCTGCTTTTTTTAGATTATGCTTAATTATTAATTTTTGTATAAACCCACCATTTGGGAAATCATATATATCAGTTCCCCAAACAGATATAACATATGGTTTATAATTTAATAAACTTCCTATAAGTCCATAACTACTAGCATAATGAGCATGTAGTATGTCTGGCTTTATTTCATTTATAATTTTTTTTATTTCACCTATTACAGATATATATTTTACTTTTCTAAATGGACTAGCATTTTTTAATTCTTTTACGTTAAAACCAAAATTATATACCTTTACACCTTCTATACTTCCTTCATTCAAGGAAATAACATTAACATCGTATCCTTTACTTTTAAAATAATTACACCATTTAATTGTATGTGGATTTGATGCATCTGCTAAGTAACAAATAGTACTCATTATCTCTACCTTCCTATAGAATAATACTCTATTCCTGCATCTTTTGCATCTTCCATTTTATAACAGTTTCTTCCATCTAGAACTAGAGCTTTATTCATTTTTTCTTTATATTTATTTAAATCGTAATTCACTACATCTTTCCACTCAGTCATTATTAAGCATAAATCAGCATTTTCAATTGCTTCATCTATAGATTTTGTATAAGATATAGAGTCTTTAAATATTCTCTTAGTATTTTCTATCCCTATTGGATCATATGCTACTACATTCGATCCTCTTTCAATTAAATATTTTATATTCGGAATAGAAGGTGCCTCTCTAATATCATCTGTTTCTGGTTTAAAAGTCAATCCTAATATTGCGACTTTAATATCTTCAAAAGTCTCTACTAAATCTGATGCTTTTCTAACTAATTTAAGCTTTTGATTCTCATTAACTTCTATAGCTGCCTTTACAGTCTTCAACTCATATCCATTATGTGTTGCTAACCAATGTAGAGCTTTTGTATCCTTTGGAAAACAAGATCCTCCATAGCCTATACCAGCTCTTAAGAATTTACTACCTATTCTATCATCAAAACTCATACCTTTAGCAACATCTTCAATATTAGCTCCTACTATTTCACATAAATTAGCTATATCATTCATAAATGATATTTTAAGAGCTAAGAAATCATTAGATGCATATTTTATCATTTCTGCACTATTTCTATTTGTAACAACTATAGGTTGATTAAATGGTGTATATATACGTTCTAATATATCTTTTGCCCATTCACTTTCTACACCTACTACTATTCTTGATGCATTAAGAGTATCTTTTACTGCTGTTCCTTGTGATAAAAATTCTGGATTTGAAGCTACTTCTATTTTTACATCATTTTTTAATTTATTTGTTATATACTTTTCTATCTTTTCATTAGTTCCAATAGGCACTGTTGATTTTATAACTATTAAAGTGTCTTTATTTATTGTATCTGCTATTTCATTTGCAACTATTTTTATATAATCTAAATTTGCTGACCCATCGCTTCTTTCTGGCGTACCAACTGCAACAATAATTACATCTGCATCTTTATATGCATTTTTATAATCTGTCGTATAATGAAGTCTACCTAACTCATAGTTTTTAACCATTAAGTCTTCTAAATCATTTTCATATATTGGTGCTACACCAGCTTTCATTAATTCAACTTTTTTTTCATCAACATCAACGCATACTACATTTTCATGACCAACTTCAGCCAAGCATACGCCTGTAACTAGCCCCACATAACCAGTTCCCGCTATAGCAATTTTCATCCTATGTCCCTCCGAATGTGTAAAAACTTATATTCTCTTCTTTATTGCATTAAAAACATAAAAACAAAATACATATGCACTTTTGCACAAGCCAAGATTTTCTACATTTCTATAAGTATTCCAAGTTCTTCTTAATGCTTTTACTTTATTACTAGATATAGAATCTCCAACTAACCTATAGTTAACCAGTGATTCCGATACTCCATAAGCATACTTTTCTACTCTTAAAAGTTTTAACCATGTTGCTGTATCTTGTCCCCTTCTTACTAAAGGCATCTCAAAATTGCCTATAATCTCTCTATCTATAACTACAGTTGAACAACCTATTATTGTGTTTTTTAGTAGTCCATTATAATCTATTTTTCCTGGAGCTTTTGCGACTTTAGTAGTCTTAGTCCCATCTTCCCTCATGTATCTATATGATGTAAATGTAAAACCTAATTTTTTTTGTATCATATACTCCATTTGAACTTCTAACTTTCTAGGTTCCCATAAATCATCACTATCAATAAATGCAATAAATCTACCCTTTGCATTCTTTATACCAACATTTCTAGATACTGCAGCACCAGAATTTTTTTCAAGTTTTATATATTTTATTCTTTCATCATCTTTTCTGTAACTTTCTATAATCTCTGCTGATGCATCTTTAGAACAATCATCTACCAGTAAAAGTTCCCAGTTCCTATACGTTTGATTTTGAACTGATTCTATAGTATCTGATATAAATTTTTCTGAGTTGTATACAGGAGTTACTATTGATACTAAATACTCATTCATAACTTATACTCTCCTTATGTATCTTCTTCACTTAGTATCTATACACTTAACTCTTTATTTTTATCTAATTTTATAAAGTGTATTTGCTATCTATCATTTATTTGCTTTTTTTTGCCTAGCTTACATAAAGCATAAGCTATAAAAATAAATGTTATATTTGTACCTAAATCTAGGATTATACTTTCTGCAAAAGCATAAGCTAAAATACAAAGTATTAATGTAATCTCAGCTTTTTTACCTTCTTTACATAATTGATAAATAGCATAGCTATATAGTAGTATTATAAGTAAAAATACTATTATCCCACTATTATATAAAGTTAATATATATCCACTATCTAAAGGTAATCTCGGTGTAAATACAATATCTCTTATATTGTCATTATATCCAATAAGATTTAAACCATATTCTTTATTCACCAAATATCTATACCAATATAGAGGTCTATGTGACAACCATCTATTTAATTTATCACTATTGTAGAATCCATACGCTACTATAAGACTCAAACTAGCTAATAATCCTGGAATTAAAGTGAAGAACCATTTAAATGTTTTTTTTCTAACATCTATTTTTTCTAATGCAAATGCTAAAATCATAGCTCCTGCTATAGTTAAAAATCCTGTTCTTGTATTAGTTTGAGAATATACCACTATAGGGAATAGTATTAATAATCCAATATCTTTCTTTTTTAAATCATCAAATTTAAGATATAAATATGATACCCATATTGTAAAGAATGATATAAATGCTCCATTAGGATTTCCAAAACCAAAATCATTTCTATCATGTACAAATTCTGTTGGCTTAATATTAAATACATTTAAAGTAAGATATATCACGAAAAATATTATATTCGTTATGATATATGTTTTTATAATCTTTTTCATATCCAGGTTAACTAAAGCTAATGCTAATATATAAGCATATATTATAGACTTATTTTTAGTTAAAACAAACTGAATTCCTAGCAAACCTAATATTAATAAATGAAAAACATTATATTTTTTTATATCATTAACTATTAAGATTAAAGCAAACACTCCTGATAAAGCCATCAATATTTTAGCTACCGGAATACTTGTACCTATAAATAACATATTAGAATAATACTTTGCTACTATTAAAAATACTAAAATCGAACCAATCACATTTACTTTATCTTTATCTAGTAATTGTTTTTTATTAAGTATGTTCACTAGTTCACCTTCTTTCCCTAGAAATCTATGCTTTTTTTATAACTTCAAATATTCTTTGACAGTTTTTGTCGTCTCTAACAGTAAAACTATCCTCTATTCTTTTTTCATAAATAGGTTCTATTTTAAAGTCTTCTTTTGCATATTTTTCTATTAAACTTACTAACTTTTCTTCTGATGATATTACCTGTCCAAAACCATCTTTCTTAAAGTCTAAATAACCACTTTTATAATGCTTTAACTCATCAAAGCAGTAATGTATTATAGGCTTTTTCATGTATGCAAAATCAAAGAATACACTTGAATAATCCGTTATTAATAATTTTGAATCCATAAGCAATTGTTGAACATCATATTTATCTTTGTTAGCTATAATTATATTTTGATTATTTACATCAAAGTATTTTATATACTGTTGTATTTCATAATGAGGATAAAATACCAACTTGTACTCATATTTTTTCAAAATAGATTCTAGTTCTTTATTATTTAACAAAGATTTAAATCTTTTATAATAGTCCGATTCTAAAAATACATTATCATCTACTATCTTACTCTTTACATATGAAGGATTTGTTATATCCTTTCTCCATGTAGGCATAAGTAGTATTTGTTTTTTAGGTATATTCTTATGTAAATTATCGAATCTAGCCAAACCAGTTTGCACTACTTCATCATTAAAAAATCCATAATTTTGTGTATTAGCTATAGAGTTATATTCATCTTTTGTACTAGTTATAAATTTATCTATTCTACTAGCTTTTTTGTTTAATATATCACTTAAATCATTATATATAACTCCATGCTGTAAAAATATATACTTTTTCTTGTCTTTTCTGTCTAAAATCATTTTATATAACTTATAACTCCAAGGCTCTACAAATCCTATATGAGTAGAAATGACTTTCTTAGATAAAATAAAAGCAATTTTATGTTCAAAACTATTATACTCTATAATATTTGATAAATCTCTTACTTTCTTATAATCTTTTTCATATTGTTTGTCTATAATATAATGTACGTTTATCTTCGGATGATTTTCTCTTATATACTTAAACATCCAATATCCATTATCTTTAGCTTCAGTTCCTCTTTCACATATTAGCCATATATCTTTATATTTTTCTTTATTTTTATAAAATATAGAGACTCCTTTAAAAATAACCATTTCTATAGCTTGATAACCTAGTCTAGTCACTTTCTTTATTATATTTGCAACTTTCTGTGACATTTTACTTACTCCTAAATTTTTATAATTTAAATTTAAAGTATTCCTTAATACCTTTAAGGTAAAGTTTTATAACATTATCTACCTTACTAAATTTCTTTGCTGCAAATGCAGTGTACATTATTAATCCTTTATATCTACCAAACAATCTTTTAAATAATGCTGCTTTTGCAACAAATGATTTATCATCTAAGTAGTCATTTTCCCTAACTTCATGATATGCTAATATTTTTGGATAATAATCAAACTTATATCCTAAATTTTTCAAATCCATAAGATATATGTTTTCTTCTCCTGAATTATATCTTCCTCCAACTCCAAATCTTTCATCAAATCCAATAGTATAATCTTTTACTTTAGACGTATTTATATATATATCGATAGAAGCTTGCTTCAATACTCTCATCTTTGGAAAGTCATAAATTGCCTCTTTTGGATATTCTTTAGCATATATTTTTCTGTCTAAATCATAGTATTGAAAGCAAGCTATATCACTATCATGTTGTTTAAAAAAGTTATTAACAAATTCTAAGCTATCATTTTCATACCAACAGTCATCATCTGATAATGTATAAATATCTCCATTTATATGCTTTAGCCCTATGTTTCTTGCAATAGATAAACCTATTGTATCTGATACTATATGAGTATATTTAAAATCAAATTTACTTAAGCAATTTTTTACTATATCATGATTTCCTTGAGACACAACTATTACTTCAAAATCTTTATAAGTCTGATTTTCTAAACTTTCAAATAATCTAATTAATTCTTTTTCTCTTCGCCCTAATGTGGGTAATAATAAACTAATCATGTCTTTTCATCCTTTAATTACTTTCTTTTTAAAAAGTGCTTATTTATGTTCTTTATAGCATAATTACTAAAATAAAAAATTGCTTTTGGTAACGGAATTTCTTCTACATTTTTTAGTATATTCCATGTCCACATAGCTGATTTTATTTTATTTCCTGATAAAGAAGTTGATCTTTTTCTATAAAGTGCTAACACTTTATTTAACCCATACGCATTATGACCTTGTTTTAAAATAGATAGCCATGTTGCATAATCTTCATGGTGAATTTTAGGCATATAAATATTAGGTATTTTTTGTCTATCAATAATTACTGATAAACATCCAATAGTATTTTGTTTTAGTAAATCTTTGTAAGTTACAACTTCTTCTACTCCAACAGTTTTACCTAATTTATTCCCATTTTCATCCATAAACTCATAGCCAGTACATGTAAACCCATAATTATCTTTTTTCATAAAATTAATTTGTTCATCTAACTTTGTAGATAGCCAAATATCATCACTATCTAAAAAAGCTATATATTGACCAGTTGCTTTTTCAATACCTCTATTTCTCGCGTTTGCAACACCTACATTATCATCTAAAAGCACTGATTTAATTCTTTCATCTAATTCTTGATACTCTCTTATCATTTGCCTAGATGAATCTTTTGAAGCATCATCTACTAATATAATCTCTATATTCTTGTATGTTTGTTTTAGAATACTATCAACAGTATCCTTTAAATAAGCTTCTGCATTATGAACAGGTACTATTACAGAAACTAAACTGGGTATAAACCCTAAATTATAGTTCATAACTGACTTCCTCCCTAAGAAGTTATAATTTTTTAGAGAAAAAAAACAATATACTCAAATAGAACTTGAATACATTGTTTTAAACTTAATTACCTTGCACCTTCTCCTGTGAAAACAACTTTAACAGTTTTGAGCAATATATTCATATCCATGAGAAAACTCCTATGCTCTATATAATAAATATCTGCTTTCAGTTTTTCCTCAGGAGTAATATCATAACCACCATTTACTTGTGCCCACCCTGTTAAACCTGGCTTTATAGCTAATCTGTTTATAAATCCAGGTATCTCTTGATTGAACTGTTCAGTAAATGAAGGTCTTTCAGGTCTAGGCCCTATTATACTCATATCTCCCTTTAATATATTAAATAATTGTGGAATTTCATCGACTCTAGTTTTTCTAATAAATTTTCCAACTTTTGTTATTCTAGGATCTTCTTTTTGTGCCCATTGTGCTCCAAATTTTTCTGCGTCAGTTCTCATCGATCTTAGTTTATATATATAAAACTTTTTACCGCTTTTTCCTAGTCTTTCTTGTTTATAGGTTATTGGTCCATTATCTTCTATTTTAATAAGAATTCCAAATATAACTATTAAAGGTAATCCTACTATAAGTCCAATCAAGGACCCAACTATATCTAGTATTCTTTGATACATGTCAAAAATAGCATTTCCTTTAACGATACTATAATCAACGTCTGCTGCATATTGTGGGTAGTTTATTTCACAACCTTCACTAGTATATCCAGACATAATTACCTCCATATCAGCATATAAATTTTATAATAATATAGTTTAACTTATTTTTATATTATACTCAATAATTCTAATATTATCAATACAGTAAATGTCGTTATAAGTAGATAACTCTTTTTAATGTTATTAATGCTAATACTATAATTAAAATTGTTACTATTATTCTAATAGTCTCTTTTGTTATAAGCTTTGGTCTAGTTAACTTAAATCCAACTTCATTTATTTTTTTTATATTATTTTCTTTCATAAATTTAAATTGATTATCATTAACATTTTCTAACTCAGATAATAAAATTGGTTTATTTTGTTTTGCTGCAACAACGCTTAAAGATAAAGTATCTACAAAATCAGCATTACTATATATTCCACCCTTTGTATAGTACACTTCATTTACATTATTTAAATTGTAGAATTGTTTTATAATAGCTAAATTTGTTTCAAATCTATTCTTATCAGTAACTCTTAATGGATTTGGCATTGCTTTTTTAAAAGATGGTGTAATTTGATCTTCATTTCCTATAATGTAAGTATTTTCAATTTTGTTATCTTTTGCAAATTGAATCATTTCCATTTTATCACTTTTGTTCATCATTACTATAGGTATATGATTTTTGGCTGCCGCTGATGCTAATGAAACACCATCTGGTACACCATGTTGAATATTAACTACTGCTACATCTCTTTTATTTGTAATTCCATATACTTTTTTTGCAAGAAGTAAAGATGTTTCAAACCCATCTTTTCCTCCTATTCTCTCTATACCTATACGTGATTTAGTTAATTGTATCTCAACTTTTTTTGATATAGATTTTTTACCACCAATTATATAAACCTTTTCTACGCCTAATTTCTTTAACTGACTTTTTATAGTTTTATTTAAATCGCTAGATTCTATAAAAAACATTGGCATATTTTTTTCATGAGCAAATGATGTTGCACTTATACCATCTGTTATTGAACTCGTACTTATTAATATAGCTTCTTTAGACCTTTTCCACTCTAAATTACTTATATCAACTATCGTCTTATATCTGTCTTCTCCTATTATTTGCTTTCTATCATAATCTTTAAGATAACTTTTATCTAAATAAAATTTAGTCCCAAAAAAAGCTACTATAAAAATTAAACATAAAGATAATAATATTTTTGTTTTTTTACTCATATTTTATCTCCTGACTACTTTAAGCTTGATTCTATACCTTTTCCTATTTGATTCCCTAAAGTTTTTACTTTTTCAGAAGTATTTAAAAGTCCCATATCATATGCATTATCTATAAATGCACATTCAACAAGTATTGCTGGTGCATTCGTATTTCTAAGAACAGATAAATAATCGGTAGTTCCATCTTCAAGAGTTTTCGTCTTAATATTCCTATTAGCGAACGCAAATTCTTCTAAAATACTATTTAAAACATTTGTAGCAGCCGTTTTACTTGGTCCACCATTTCTATCTCTATAATTATAATAAACTTCAGTTCCTTTAGCTGTTTGATTATATGAGTTATAATGAATACTTGTAAATAAATCCGGTCCTATAGAGTTTGATATATTAGATCTTTGAAGTAATGTTAATGTAGTATCTTGCTCTCTTGTAAGAACAACATTTATTCCTTTAGATCTTAAATATTCACTTGTTGCTAAAGTTGTATTTAAAGTATAATTTTTTTCTTGTAAATCTCCATATACTGCTCCTGAATCTGCTCCACCATGACCTGCATCTAATACTACTGTTTTATCTCCAGTATTATGCTCTGATAATTTATTTGCTATTTCAGTAATTACACTATCATTTATTCCTCCACCAACTTGATATACTGTATTTGCTGTCTTAGATGTTAAATTATCTTCATGATATGCAGATACATAAGTTCTTGGATTTAAAAGTATTGGTGAATTAAACTTAGCTGCTAAAGGTCCTGCTGCTAATGCATCCACTAATACATCTGATTTTGCTACTAAAACTGCTTCTAATTCTTCATTTGTATAAAATCTCTTCATTACATTCGCATTAGTTTCATGTCTATCTTTCCCTGATACTCTATTATTATATATGCTATTTTGTGGGTCATTTTCATGCTTAGGTGTTATATCTGCCATCCTATGTATGATAGTAGTGTCTATAACATCCATTCCACCTATAAAATAAGCAGTTTGTAAATTTTGATCCTTTAACCAATTATACGTATTTTGTGGTATTTCTGTTTTTTCACTTAAAATAATAGGTTGTTTTTGTTCTCCTGCTTTTGCTGCAATAGTAAGAGCATCAACCTCTCCTTTATATCCATTTGATATATATATCTTTTCTATATTATGGTCTTTGTCTATTTCTTGAGCTATTTTCAATGAAGTTTCAAATCTAGTCTCACCAGATATACGATTTATCGTGCTACCAGTCGTCGTTTGTAAGTCATTTAATACTTTATCTGAAACTACACTTGTTCCTCCTATTATTGTAACTTCCTGTGGATTTAAACGTTTTAATTCATCTTGTACAATTTGTGGTACAGAATCTTTATTACAAAGTAATATAGGCGCATTATATGTTGTTGCTAGTGGAGTTGCCGTAATTCCGTCTGCTATTGCATCTCCATTAACTAATATTACTTTATTTGCTCCATCTTGCCAGCCTTCTTGGCTTATTTTTACAGCTGTATCAAATCTTGTATCTCCTACAAGTTTCTTTATTGGCGCTGCTGTTTTTGACATATACGTAGCGATACTTCTCTCATTAGTTATTATATACTCTTGTGTTATTTTATAATCGTTTAAATTTAATCCTATTTTTTCTAAGTCATTAGTTGTCAAAGTTTGTGGACTTGTAGAATTATTTATTATTATACTTTCAACTTCCCACACATTTAAATATTCTGGATCTTTGTTGAAGTTTATTGTTCCTTCATACGAATTGCTTTTACTGTTATATTTTAGATCTGTACTTAGAATCATATCATAGCACTTATAATTTAATGTTATACTATCTGCATCTTGCTTTTCTTTAAAGCTTATACTTATTTTAGATTTATCACCTAATATTACACTTCTTTTTTCTAATTCTATATTAATGCCTGCATTATTTTTTGCAACATCGACATTAGATGCAAAGGCTACATTGGGTGCTATCATTGATAATGAGATTATTCCTGCCGTTAAAAATTTTGATGTTTTTTTCATTATACATATTCCCCCTATTTTCTATAAATCATTATATATTATAGCATAATCTAGTGTAAAATAATATATAATTAGATAATTTACAGGGGGTATGTATTGGCTTGAAATTAGTTAAATCATACTTGTACCCATGCGAGCTAAAAAACAGCTTTCAAATGGGTACTGCGCTATAATTCGACTAATTTCTTGCTTCACTTTTCCACTCTCATATTTTTAGTTTTTGTTTATTAAATTTTGTATTTCTGTTTTTACTCCTTGATAAGATTTATTTTCTGATAGTTTATTTATAACTTCTTTTAAGCTTGTTAATACTTTATCTGTAAAACCACTTACTGAGCTTTTTACATCATCTATTTTGAACTCATTTATGGATTCTTTTACTGTATCTACTGAATTAGTTATTCCTAATTTTATTGGTTCTAATTTTTCTATATTTATTAAATCTATTGCTTTGTCTTTTACTTCTCCTATTATATCTTTCACTTCATTTATTGTTTTTCCTGCTTTATTATCTGATGCTTTGCTACATCCACTTAGCATTAGTATACATATAAAAGGTATTATCACTAATTTTTTAATGTTCATAATTCTCCCTCCATGTGTTTTGATGTATTAATCTTACGAAGATTATACCAAAAAATATGCCATAACGCGATAAGAAGATGATTAAATGTGATTTACTTTCCTTTTACGTTGTGATTATATGATCATTTAATATATCTACATCTATATCATATACTTTCTTTATATTTTTTTCTGTTAACACTTCTTTTGGTTTTCCTGTTGATATTACTGTTCCTTTTTCTAATAAAAGTATCTTATCTGAATATCTCATTGCCATATTTAAATCATGAACTACGATTATTACTATTTTTCCTTGATTTGCTAAGTTTTTTGCCATTTTCATTACTTCTATTTGATTCTTTATATCTAAAAAACTTATTGGTTCATCTAATAAATATATTTCTGTATCTTGAGCTAGTGCCCTGGCTATTAATACCTTTTGTTTTTGCCCTCCACTTAACTCACTATAGTTTTTATCTGCTAATTCTATTATGCCCATTTTTTCTAATATAGATATTACTATATCTATGTCTGATTCTGTTATATTCCATTTTATATATGGCTTTCTTCCCATTATTATTAAATCCATTACTTTTCCTGAAAAGAAGTCATTTGTCATTTGTGGTACATAAGCTATGTTTTTTGCTATTTCTTCTTGCTTCATATTTAATAGACTTTTTTTACCTAGCTTTATCGTTCCATTTTGTGGCCTTAGTATTTTGTTTATACATTTTATAAAAGTTGTTTTTCCTGAACCATTTGGACCTATTATACTTACTACATTTCCTGGTTCTACTTCTAAACATACTTTATTTAGTATTTGTTTTGTTTTGTATTTAAAATCTATATTTTCTATTATTAAACTCATTTTACCCTCTTTTTTGCTTTATTATTAAATATAAAAAGAATGGAACTCCAATAAATGAAGTTATTATCCCTATTGGTAATTCTGTTGGGGCTATTATATTTCTCGCCACCGTGTCTGATACTAAAAGTAGTAATGCACCTATTAATGATGATGTTGGTACTAAATATCTATAGTCACTTCCTATTATCATTCTACTTATGTGAGGTGCTATTAGTCCTACAAATCCTATTATACCTGTAAATGCTACCGCTACTGCTGTCATAAGCGTCGATAATATTATTGATATATTTTTTATTTTATTAAAGTTTACGCCTAAACTAAGTGCTGATTCTTCTCCTAAAGACATTACGTTTAAATCCCATGCATATCGCATCATAATTATAAAACTTATTACTACTATAACCACTATTATAGCTATTGACTCCCATTCTATTCCTGATAAACTTCCCATCATCCAAAACACTATTTCAGGTAGTTCATCTGTATCACTTACATATTTTAAAAATGATACCATAGCTGAAAATAAATATCCTATTGCTACCCCAGATAATATTAACGTTTTAGACGAATTTTTAGCTATTATTGATATAACATAAACCATCAACATTGTTATAATTGAGAAAATAAAGGCAAATATAGGCACTTTGTAACTACCTAAAAATGATAGAGGTGTACCTAATATTATAGATAGTGCAGCTCCAAATGCTGCCCCATTTGATACTCCTAATGTGTATGGACTTACTAATGGATTTTGAAATATTCCTTGCATCAAAAGTCCTGCATTTGAAAGTGCTATCCCTGCAAATATAGCTACAAAGACTCTAGGCAATCTTATATTTAATACTACTATTTTATCAACCTGTGATACGCTTAAACTTTTATTAAATACATTCATAACTACTTCTGCTACAGTAGACGCATCTACTGATGATGCGCCTATTGATATTGATAAAATTGATGTTAATACTAGCAGGAAGCTTAGTCCCACTAGTATCATCAAGTTTTTATATTTTCTTTTTTCGTAACTATTCTTTTTATCTATTCTTAAATTATTACTTGCTACTTGATTCATATGTCCATATTCCTTTATGTTCTACTTTATAGAATTTTTCTAACATTTCTTTGTGTATTTCTTCTGGTTTTATATCTTCAAATTTATCTGGATATAACCATTTTGCTAAATATAAGCTTCCTATTACACTACCTTGAGGTGATGTAGCTATTTCATTTGATATCATATGTGTTTTTGAAATTTTAACTGCTTCTAATTGATTCCACCCAGTTCTTGCTACTAATTTTTCATATGCTGCTTTAGCTTGTGTATCATTTTCTATTCCAAGACCTAATACTGGCTTTTTATTAGATACAACTTTTACTATTATACTTGGATTCTTTTCTATTACCCATTCATTACTTATTTTTGGATATTCTACTGGTTCACTACTTGCTATATTTACTCCACCAGCTGCTGTTATTAAACTATCTCCACCTGTTCCTTTTGCAACTGTTGCATAATCGCTATATCCTTCCCAGTAAACTTTAACTCTTTTATCTTCTGGAATTTTTGCTACTCTTTCTTGTATTAATTTACTATACTTATTTAAAAATCCTAAGTATTCATTTGCTTCTTTTTCTTTTCCTAATATAAGACCTAATGTACTTATTTCAGATGCCATATTTTCAGCTTTATAAGCATCTAAATAAACTAGTGCTATATTAGCTTCTTCTATTTGTTTTGCTAGTTCTGGCTTCATATATTTTTGATATCCAAATACTACATCTGGCTTCATCTCTAATATTTTCTCTACATTTGGCTCTTTCCATGTTCCAAGTATTTCTTTTTTAGTGTCATTTGGTAATAACTTAGTTTTATCTGTTACACCTACTATTTTATCTGATGATCCTAATGCACATACCAAATCATACACTCCTGAATTTAGTATAACCATTGATTTTACATCTTTAGGTACATCAACATATCTTCCATATGTATCAACTATTTTTTGAGTTTCTTTACTAGCCACTTTGTCTTTCTTGTCTTCTGTACTATTGCATCCGACCATTCCTACAACTACTAATACTAATGATAATAATAGCGATAATTTCTTATAAATCTTCTTCATATTCCTTATTCCTCCCCTTTTTTTGCACAAAAAAAGCCATGAAGAAATAAAACCTTCATGGCTTCGTTATGTTTATATATATTTTACTATATTTTTACATATTATTTCAAGTTAGCAAAAAAAGTTTTTTTAGACTTTTTTTTACAATAACAATCATATTTTTACATCTATAAAATTTAATATTTATTTATTTTTTAACTTCCCTAGTTTATTTCTAAAGCTTTCTATTTCTTTCAAATCAACTATATCAATAGAACCTCCTTGGAAATCGCCTCCTATATCTCCCATTCCTTCTTCTATCCAACCTTCCATTTCTATATAATAGTCCTTCAATTCTTCTATTATATCTTCATCTGCATCCCACAAATTTCTTTGATAAGCTTCTATTAACCTTCTTGAAATTTCTTCTAATGCCCATGGGTTATTTTCTTTGAAGAAGTTTCTATTTTCTTCATTTATAATAAATGTATTAGTTATTTCATCAAATATCCAATCGTCTACTTCATCAGTAGTTGCATCCCATCCATATACCCTTCCTACTCTTTTTGATATATCTGATGCACCTTTATAACCATGTCTTTTTTGACCTTCTATATATTTTGGATTCAATAGCTTTCCTGTTACCACTCTTCTAATTTCTTCTGATAAGGTTCTTACTTCAACGTTAGAAACTTCTCTTGTATCTCCATAATAAGTTTTTACTTCTTTATTAGAAACTTGCTTAGCTGCAGCAGTAAGTCCTCCATGTGCTCCAAAATAAGCACAACATCCTAATAAATCATGTTCATCAGAAGCTACTTTATTATAAGTTATATCTACTGTCTTTAAACTGTTTTCAAGTTCCTTAAATGATTCTTCACCATACTTATCTTTTCCATATGAATATCCATTATAATAATAAAATACATCAAGAAAATCAGATTTATCCTTCCAAGCAGATGAATAAACCATCATATTAATACCAGATAGATATGTTCCTGGTCTAGTACCAAATATTCTAGAAGATGCTGACTCAAAAGATAAATTATCTTTCATACTCTCTAACGTATGCTTTTTTATATAATTCTTATCTAGTGGCTCATCTAATTTAGCAACTTCTAAAACTGCTTCATCTAATAAATCTACACAATTTGAAAAATTGTCCCTAAGTATTCCTGATATCCTAACAGTTATATCTATTCTAGGTCTATTTAATTCTTCTAACGGTATTATTTCAAATCCATTTACTCTTCCATTTTTTGACCATTTTGGTCTAGCCCCTATTAAATATAATAATTGTGCCATTCCTTCGCCATCTGTCCAAAGTATGTCATTGCACATCCAGTATATAGCAAAGTTTTCTGGATAAGTACCAGTTTCATCTAAGTACTTTTCTATTACTTTATCTCCTAGCCTTCTTCCAACTTCATAAGAAACTTTCGTAGGAATTCTATATGGATCTAAAGTATAGAAGTTTCTTCCTGTTGGTAATATATCATCCCTACCTCTAGTTATAACTCCAGATGGACCTGCACTTATATATTCTCCATTCATTCCTCTTAATAAAGCTTCTATTTCCTTGGATTCTTGGACCCTATTTTTTATATCTAATATTCTTTCTTTAAAATTTTCTATTTTCTCTAGTTTATCTAAATCTTTAAGTTCATAACATTTAAATATATCTAAATTATTTTCTATACTTTTTTCTTCTATTAATATAGATATAACTTTTTTGCTTAGAATATCTAATTCAAAAGTTAAACTTCCATTATCTATTTCATATAAATCATTTATCTTCTCTTTATTTTGAAGTAAATTACTTAAATCAAGTCCTATTAAATTTGCTATATATCCCCTTAAAGATTTTTTATCTAATCCTTCAAATCTCAGTATAGAATTTATAAGCTCAACTAATCTTTCTCCAGTCGGAATTTCCCCTAATATATGTTGACCATCTTGAATTTGAGTGTTTTTTATTATAGAAAGTACCTTGTGACTTTCCTCTCTTATCTTATCCATATTATTGTGATAATCACTTATATCTATTTGTGTTTGTAAATTTGCCTTTTTTATTTCTTCCACTATTAAATGTTCTAATAAATGAGCTTGTGTTTTATCTGAAATTCTTACTTTTTCATATTGATTTAAAAGATTTTCTAGTTCTAAATATTCATCATAAAGGCCACCTTGAGTTAGTACTGTTTGCATATGGTCTATTAACGTTGCATATGACCTTCTCTTTGCAATAGTTCCTTCTGGTGGATTATCTGCATTGTATATATACAAATTAGGTAAATTTCCTATACATACATCTGGATAACAATTTTCAGATAATCCTACTCCCTTCCCTGGTAAAAACTCTAAATTTCCATGAGTTCCTACATGAATAATTACATCTGCTTTATACTTTTCTTCAAAATACCTATAAGTTGCTAAATACTGATGAGTCGGTGGAAGATGGGGATCATGAAGTATCTTACAGACTTGTCCATCACATTTAGAACCAGCGCAACCTCTCTTTGGTTGAACACAAACCAATGCATTTTTATAATTTAATCCTGTCACAACTATTTTTTCATCATAAATCATAGAAGGTACTACGCCATCAATTTCTTCACCAGGAGGATTTCCCCAGTTATCTATCATATTTTCTTGTACTTCTTTGCTAAGAGCATTAAACCATTTCATATATTCTTCTTTTTCTATTAAATCTAATGCTCCCCCTTTTTTCACAATCTCAGATATTGTAGTCCATCTAAATTCTGATATAGCTTTTTTGTGCATCATTGTATCTATTAATTCCTTACCACTTTCAGGAATATTTTCTAAATCATATCCATTTTCTTTTAATCTTTTTAAGACTCTTGATACACTTTCTAATGTATCTAAATTAGCCCCACCTCCTACAGATGCCTCTAGTGATGCACATGGATTATTATTAAGTAAAAATACTACTTTCTTTTCATTATTAGGCTTCTTACTCAAATTAACATATGATATAACTCTATTAACTAACTTTTCACATCTATTTTGTATAGGTACTCTAGTTTCTACACTATTATCATTGTCTAATGCACCTATAAATATCGGCTCTATAACTCCTTCTAACTCTGGAAGGGCTACACTCCATGCAATATCTTTAATCGTTCCATCTTTTTCTTTTTCCCACTCATCTACTGTCATATAAGAAGATGCTATTGGTTGAAAAATAGGACAATTTAGTAAATCTAATATATTTGTTTTGTTTGCATTTTCTAGACTAGAATAACTTTTAGAATCTGAATCTAAAAAGAAACTAGTCATTTTTATGATTGCATCAACTATAGGATTTCCATATTTATCTAAGAAGAAAGTTTTAACGGCATTAGCAGTTCCTTTAGTTCCTATGTCATCATTTCTTAAAGTATATGTAAAAATAGGTATAACATTATATCCTTTAGACTCTATGTTTTTTATAATATTTTTTTCTATTTCTATATTTTTATTTACCCAATATCCCCTAGATGTTATAAGACCAATCGTACCTTTTTTAGTGGGATTTTTAAATTCAAAATAATCCTGTACATTAGTAAATACCTTATCAGTTTCATAATGGTATATCCCATCCCAAGGAATTTCTTTTGGCTTTTCATGATTTATGTCTTCATTTAAAACATCTGATAATAAATACTTAATCATATTTATCCAATTTTTTTCTCCACTATAAGTCATATATGTATTGCAAATACTCGAAATTTCCAAACTATTTTTATCATTTATATACAAGTTAGACTCCCCACCTATATATATTTTAGGCTTGTCTATATCTTGCAGTAAAACATCAAGTTCATTCCATATATTATTTGAAGATGTCTTATTTAAAATTAGCAAATCACACTCATTAACTTTTTTAATTAGTTCATCAATACTTTGTATTTCTTCTTCTAACAATCGGCTTGAATATATGCTTATATTTACATGCTCTATCAATTGAGGTTTTAATTTTGATAAAATATTATAAGAACCATGCCACATTATAGCTACAATATTTTTCATATTCTATATCTCCATTTCAATAGGTGCATTTATTATTTTCTTTATTGTTTCTTGATCTAATTTTTTAGCGCTTTCAAATGGTAAACTTCTCATTCTATGCAAAAGAACCATTCTTGCAACTTCTTCTATATCTTCCTTTTGTACTAACTTTCTATTATTAAACGCTGCCATAGATTTTGTTGCTTTCATTAAAGTCAAATCTCCTCTGTGACCATCAATCTCTAGTGCAATAGAAAGCTGCGCATTTAAAAATAACATCTCATCACTTATCTCAACTTCATTTATAATTTTTCTTGCATTTTCAATTTTATCTCTTAATTCTTGTTCTTCTTCTTCCCATCTTGATATAAATTCATCTTGATTTTCTTCAAATTCAGATCTATACTTAACTATTTGCACACGCTTTTGAGGATCTTTTATTCCCTTTATATCAACACTAAATCCAAATCTATCTAATAATTGAGGTCTTAACTCCCCTTCTTCTGGATTCATAGTTCCTACTAATATAAAATTTGCTGGATGAGAAAATGAAATTCCCTCTCTTTCAACTGTATTTACCCCCATTGCAGCACTATCTAAAAGTAAATCTACAATATGATCGTCTAATAAATTTATTTCATCTACATAAAGTATTCCTCTATTAGCCTGTGCAAGTACACCTGGTTCAAATTTTTTAGTTCCACTTTTTATAGCTTCTTCTATATCCAAAGAACCTACCACCCTATCTTCCGTAGCTGATACTGGTAAATCTACTACCTTCATTTTTTGCTTAACTATTTCTATTTTTTCACCCTTATTTACTTTTTCTAAACAATCACTACACATAGTAGACTTATCATGAGGATTACAATTAAATCTGCACCCTTTTACTACATCTATTTCCGGTAAAAGATTTGGAATCGCTCTTACTGTAGTTGATTTTGCCGTTCCCTTTTCACCAAATACTAATATTCCTGATATTTTTGGATTTATTATATTTAATATAAGACCTTTTTTCATAGATTCTTGACCTATTATTGCAGAAAATGGATATAATTTTTTTGACATTTCTATTCCCCCCTAAAATTATTAATACTTTTTATAATTGATTCACTTTTCAAATCATCTATTTTTATATACTCTGCCCCAATATTTTTTGCTAATTCCTTAGCTATCCCAAAGCTCATTAACCCACTTTTTTCTATATCTATAACCATAGAATTAATTTTCCTTTGTTCTCTTATTGAACTTGCTATTTCCATAAGCTCTTGTTTAGGTTTTAAATCTTTGTTGATGGATATATTTCCTTTTCCATCTGTTATTATTATCATAAGTGGCAATAAATGTGGGTTTTTTCTAAGTTCTCTTTTTATTACCTCATATCCTTTTGATATCCCTAAATTTAGAGGTGTTTTTCCTCCAGTTTCCATAATCTCTAATAATTTATATCCTCTTTCTACACTTGTCGTGGGAGGAAGAATGACTTCTCCTTTATCATTTCTAAATGTAATTAAAGAAATTTTATCTCTTTTTATATAAGAGTCTTTTAATAATGATAAAATAGCTCCTTTAGTTTCAATCATTCTTTGACTTACTCCCATAGAACCACTAGAATCCACTACGAAAGTTATTAAATTTGAGACTTTCTTTTGTCTTACCTTTTCCCTTATATCTTCACTATTAATTTTTATAGCAAGATTATTTTTATCTCTATATTTTTGATGTGGTGCTGCTGCTCTTATTGTTGCATCAAGTGCAAAATCATTATTTTTTCTCTGCATTGTTGGGTATATATATCGTCCTGATTTACTGTTTGTTTTTGTTCTCGTTCTTTTTCCTTGACCATTTCTATAAGTTCTATCACTTTTGTGACCAAAGTACTTAAGTTTAAAATCTTTACCTATGTTAAATGTTTTTGACTGATTAGAATTGCTCTCCTCTTGATTATTTTCATTTTGCTTTTTTTGTTTATCATCATTTTGCTTGTCATAATTTTTTTCTTCGTTGTTATTTTTGTTATCTTCATTATTCTTTTTATCTCGTTCATTGCTATTATTATCTTCATTTTCATTAGAATTTTTGTTTTTTTGTTCTTCTTTATCATTGCTTTTATCTTCACTATCTATCATTCTATGAGCTAGTGCTAGATTGCTTGCTTCTTTTATATCTTCACTAATTATATATTTTCTTCCATCTAATGCTGCTATTGCCATAGATGTATGCCTCATAACTATATCCCCTCTATGTCCTTTTATATTGAACTTTAGGCAATAGTTAACTATCTCTTCTAAGTTTTCTGATGATACTTTTACTTCTTTTAATATTTTTTTTGCATTTTTTATTTTTAGTTTTAATTCTTCTTCTTCCTCTAAAAAACTATCTATAAATTTAATAGGATTTTTTTCAAAGTTTTCTAGTCTTCTTAAAATATCTACTCTTTTTTTTACATCTTTACTTGAACGTATATCTACATATAAACCAAATCTATCTAAAAACTGTGACCTAAGTTCACCTTCTTCAATATTCATAGTACCTACTAATGTAAAATCACTTTCATGAGAATATGAAATACCTTCTCTTTCAATTGTGTTAATTTTACTTTGAGATACATCTAGTAACATATCTACTATATTATCTTGAAGTAAATTTACCTCATCTACGTAAAGTATCTTTTTATTTGCACTTTTAAGCAATCCTTCTTCTAAATAAACTTGTCCATTTTTTATTGTTTTTTCTAAGTCAATTGAACCTATTAATCTATCTTCACTTACTGATAGTGGTATTTCTACTATATTATTATTTATTGTATTGTTATCTTTATTTGAATTTATAAGATTTGATAATGACCTCACTATAGTTGATTTTGCAGTTCCTTTTTCTCCATTTATTAAAACTCCACCTATTTTAGGATTTATTAAATTTAGTATTAATGATTTTTTCATTTGTTCTTGTCCTATAATAGCTGAAAATGGATATGTAATTTTTCTCATTTGCTCCCCCCATCTTTCAGAAATTACCAAAAAATAAAAGCCAAAAAGAGGAAATTCATTTCCTGACCTTCTTGGCTTATTTTTATCTTTATATTATATTTTTAATATTTTAAATCTTTGTCTTTGATATAAATATAGTTCATTTTACGCTATTTTGTCAACTTTCAGATTTGGTTAATACCGCAAAAGGGAGGCCAATCACGTTTGCATCCATGCCAGCTAAAAATAGCTCGCAAATGGATGTTACTCTGTGATTTTCCCTCCCTTTCGCTGGGTTTATATCTATCTAAATATACTAGCTAATCTTGATGCAACTGTTGCAACAACATTTTGTTTTTCTATACTAACTGTATATGTTTGTGTTGTAGTTGTATCTTTTGCTGTTACTATTATTTTGCATCCTTCTACTATATTAGAGTCAATAGCTAAAGGTGTTTTATTTTCACTATCTTCTTTACTGTATACTTTTATGTCTACTCCTTCTTCTTTTTTCATTGCTTCTTTGAATTCTGATACTATCATTGCTTTTTTTAATGTTATTGTTAAATTGTTAGAATCTTTAATATCTACTATTACATTTTCTGTTGAAGTTAGTGTTGCTTCATCTTGTGCTTTTAATAAATTTCTTGCAACTCCTATTTCTTTTATTAAATTATTTTTTACTTCTTCATCTTTTAATCCGTTTACTAATACTTCTGCTCCTGCTATTTTTTCTTCATTTACTTCTGATTTTAATGCTTTCTTACTTTCATCTGTAAATAATCCATTTACTTCTTCTGTTGCTACTTTTACTTTTTCTGCTTCTGCTTTTTCTTCACCTTGTGCTTTTAATAAATTTCT
>NZ_NOJZ02000020.1 GCF_002251085.2 Romboutsia maritimum
TTACCTTACCAACTAGCTAATCAGACGCGGGTCCATCCTGTACCGCTAAAGCTTTGGTGCTTCGAAGATGTCTTCATAGCACTTTATCTCGTATTAGCATACCTTTCGGTATGTTATCCGTGTGTACAGGGCAGGTTACCCACGCGTTACTCACCCGTCCGCCGCTCTTTCCCGAAGGAAATCGCTCGACTTGCATGTGTTAGGCACGCCGCCAGCGTTCATCCTGAGCCAGGATCAAACTCTCAAATAAAAGTTTTGATGGGCTCAGATACTGTTATATATCTGGCTTTGTTTGGTTGTTTCAAATTCTATAAATTAACCTACTGTTTAATTTTCAAAGTTCATTTTTTATTGTTCTCTCTCGAGCACATTTATAATATTATCATTTAAAATTTATTTGGTCAACTACTTTTTTCATTTTTTTACTTTTTTTCGTATTTAATTACATTTTATAATATTATTTCTTACTTTACATCAAATTTATAACCAATAATTTTTTCAAAATTTCAAACTATACCTTATTCAAAATGTATATAATGTATGTATAGTATATTTCGTTTGAAAATTAATAACATATATATTATATGAGAGGAGATATAAAATTATGCAAAGAAAATTAATTTATTTTTCATCTTTAGTTTTATTATCTGTATCGATTATAGGGTGTTCTATTTTTAAAGAAACTTCTAATGAGTGTAAAGAAGTAGCTTCTACTGATAATCCCCTAAAAAAAGCATCAATTGATAATTCATCAGATCATAATAAAAAAAATACAAATAATAATCAAATCAATTCTACTAATTCAAAAAATAACATTATAAATACTAATAGTTTAGATAACACAATTATAGAGTGGTTTTTTAAACCTAACAAAGAACATAAAACGCCTGAAGTAAATACCAAACTTAACTTCAATCTAAACGATTATGATGCTATTTATAATGGTAATACAAATAGAAAATCAAAATCTTTATATCTAACTTTTGATGAAGGTTATGAAAATGGATATACATCTAAAATACTAGATATATTAAAAGAAAAAAAGGTTAATGCAGTCTTCTTTGTAACGGCACCTTACATAAAATCAAATCCAGAACTTATAAAAAGAATAGTAAATGAAGGTCATATAGTTGGCAATCATAGTAAAAACCACCCTTCTATGCCTGATAAAACATCTTCTCAAGAAGATTTTGATAATGAATTTTTATATGTAGAAAATGAATATAAAAAGCTAACTAATAAAACTATGATTAAGCTGTTTAGACCTCCTATGGGCAAATACTCTGAAAAAAGTTTAGCTATGACTAAAAATCTAGGATATAAATCTGTATTTTGGAGTTTTGCATACCAAGATTGGGATCAAGATAAACAACCAGAGTGCAATTTTGCTAAAGAAAAAATTACAAGCAATTTCCATGATGGTTCTATATTATTATTACATGCAGTTTCAAAAACAAACACAAAGATTCTAAGTGATGTTATCGATAGTGCTATAAATTCTGGCTATAAGTTTAAGCTCTTAAGCTAAAGGAATTTGCTCTCAAAAGTATAATAATTTTGTGAAGTGACCTAGCGAAGGGGTGAGATATAAATTCCACCGACATTTGCAGGTATGGTTTTTACCTGCATGGAGGAGAATTTATACTCAGCCCAGCGATAGGTTAACCACAAAATTATTTAAATAATAAACATCGCAACTATTGTTGTCACTATTAATCCTGTTATTACAGGTTTTAAATTTCTTTTAGCTAATTCTAGTGGACTTACTCCACAAATTGCCGCTGCTGAAATTAGTGCCCATGGAACTAAACATCCGCCACCTACCCAAATTGCTGCAATTTGACCAAGTGCTGAAAGTGCACCTATGCTTGCATTTAAAGCATTTCCAAATACTGAAGCTAGAGAACCTGCAAGTGCCATTCCTGAAAATCCTGAGCCATCAAGACCTGTTATAGCTCCGACTATGGTTTCAATACTTGCTGCTGCAAAATTATTAAATGGAACTGCCTGAGATAAAGCCATACCTATATCAGCTAACAATCCTTGTGAATTAGGAGCTAAAACTTCTCCAAATACAGCTGTTACTGGTGCATCACCCATATAGAAAAATGCTGCTATTGGTATGATTGGTCCAAATATTTTTATACCAAATACAAATCCATCGATTATATTTTCACATATTTTATCTAGACTGTGTTTTTTATAATTCATTATGTCTATTATAATTATCAAGAATATTGCTGTTCCACCTAAAAGTGCTGATGCATCTGAACCTTTAAGATTAAATTTATACATTGCTACTATATCTAGAAAAAATCCTAGTATTACTAATAGTGTAGCTATCTTTGCTTTTTTATTAAAAGTTTTAATTCTTACATGTTTTTTATCTAAAATTTCATCTCTAAACAATCCCTTTTTCATATCTTTTCTTAATGTATAAAATGCCATACTAATAGTTACTAATGCCATTACCCAGAATAAAATCATACCATCACTTATCACTTGAGATACTTCAATACCCGCTGCTCCTGCTGTTATACTCGGTGCTCCTTGAATTACAAAGTCTGTAGATAAAGCAAGACCATGCCCAAATAAATTAAGTGCTACTGCAACTCCTATTGCTGGTAATCCAACTTCTGCTGCAACTGGTAAAAATATTGCTCCAACTAATGCAACTGCTGGTGTTGGCCAAAAGAACCATGAAAGCAATAACATAACTATACCTATTACAAAGAATGCTGTTGTAGGGTTTTTAATAATTCTAGAGAATGGTTTAACCATATAGTGTATAGAATTATTTTCTTCTAGAGCTTTTGATAGTGCCACCATTATGGCAATAATTAAAATAATAGGCCCTAATTCATTTAATGAAATAATCAGAGAATTAAATACCGATACTATTGCTCCTGATAAGCTATGTTTGAAAAATATTCCTAAACAGAATACCCCTAACATGCACGGTACTATAGTATCTTTTTTCATAATCATAGTTATCAAAATAATGATCATAAATAAAATATAGATGTAATGCGCTCCTGTCAAAACCATATTCTATTTCCCCTTTATTTTTGTAAGATACTTGTATTATATGAATCTTTATATGTAATTGTTACTTAACCATTTTTGTATCATTAATTTAATTAATAAAAGAAAATTTTTTAGGTAAACTAAGTTATATTTAAAACTTTATGTATTTTAAAAAAACAAATATAATTTATACATTTTTGATTTCAAAATAGATTATTTTACTATAATAATAATTAAGTAGAAAGCATATATTTTCATATTTATTATCTGTTAAAAATATCATAATTTCCTAAATGTTAAGTATTGTTTAAATTTTACATATATAACAAACTTTACCCTGAAAATTTGATATAATGTCTATACTAATTATTTCTTCAGGAGGTGTGTATTATGAATCTAGAATATAATCAAAATTATAAAAAAGATGTTTTAAGATTAGCTTTATTTATAGGGGAACTTATGCTTGCTAATGGTGCTGAAACTTATCGTGTAGAAGACAGCATTCTTAGAATTTGTAGATCTAGAGGGTTTAAACATATAAATGTTTTTACATCACCTACCGTAATAATCATCTCTGATGAAAGGTTCGATGGTCTATCATTTATGAAAACTCTTAAAAGCAGATCTATGAATTTAAATAAAATAGCTTTACTTAACAACTTCTCTAGAGAGTTCGTAAATAATCCCGATTTATCTATTGACGATGCTATTAAAGAACTAAAAGATATAAGTAATTTAAAGCCTTATCCTCAGTGGTTTATTTACGGTTCTACAGGTATTGCTTCAGCTTCATTCGGTTGTCTACTTGGAGCGACTCATGTATTAGATTTTATATTTACATTTATAATAGCTATTTTGGCGGTAATTATTTTTGATAAAACAATGAAAATAAGTTCGATTCCTGCTTTTTCAAGTTTAGTTTCATCATTTTTCATTGCTGTATTCGGAGTTTTATTAGCTGAGTTTAATATATTAGATACTCCTAAAATGCTTATTGTCGGTTCTATAATGCCATTACTTCCTGGAGTTTCCTTTATTAAAGGACTTCGTGATTTAATTTCTGGTGATTTAATAGCTGGAGTTGCTCTTGCATTTGATGCAGGTATGACTGCTGTTGCTATAGCATCTGGAGTTGGTTTTGTATTAGATTTATGGTATAGATTTATAGTTTAAATTCGGAGGTGTTTTTTAATGATAGATATACCTATTCCTCTAAGTTTTTTATTTTCTTTCTTAGCTACAATAGGATTTGCAGTATTTTATAATTCTCCTAAACGTGCTCTTATTCCAGCTGGAATAACCGGAGGTCTAGGTTGGACTATATATGTATTACTATTTAAACTCAGCTATAATTCGATATTTGCAAACTTTATTGCAGCTGCCTTAGTCTCTATAATGGGAGAAATTCTAGCTAGAAAGATGAAACAGCCTGCTATATTATTTGTAATACCAGGTATATTACCTTTAGTTCCTGGACTTGGAATGTATAACACCATGTTATATATGGTTCAAAAGGATTATAATTTAGCAATATCTACAGGTGCAGATACTTTGTTCATAAGTGCATCTATATCACTTGGAGTTTTAGTTATAACTTCTCTATCTAAAACTTTCAATATCGTTCAACTTAGAAAACAAATAAAACTACAAGGATTTAAAAAATAACTAAATTCTAAAAAAGTTATTTAAGTTAACTTTATACAAATAAAAATTAGAGATTATTTAAATTTAATCTCTAATTTTTTATTTTAATATTAACTTTTTATTTAAATTATTATTTTTGTTACTACTGGGATATAATTTCTACTGTCTCTAAATTTTTTATCATTTTTCTTAATTACTAAAAACACTAAAGACATTAAAATAAATCCTACTACTGCACTTATAACTTCTATATTTGATGTTATTGATAGCTTATCTAATATAAAATAAGTTATTATAGTTCCCACAAGCAACCCTATCAATGGAATTATATATGCTATAGCTGTTGCTTTTAAAACATTTACATTTTCCATATTAACTTCTACATGATCTCCAATTTTTGCCCCTATTGAATTGTCAACCTCTACTAATATGTCCTTTTTTTCAGAAGATGTTACACATTTACCACAAGCTGCACATGCAGAGTGACGTTGCATTTTTAGCTTTGCAGTTCTCTTATCAACAATTTCAACTATATATCCTTGTTGATTCATTTTTATTTCCCCCTATTTAGTAAACTTATTTACTGTGTCCATAAGTTCAGCTATCATCTCTTGTGATGTTTGTTCATCATCATGTTTTAAGCTTTCTGAGACACATCCCTTTATATGATTTTCTAAAATAATCGACCCCACTTTATTTATAGCAGATCTAATTGCAGAAACTTGAACTAAAATATCTACACAATAACGATCTTCGTCTATCATCTTTTGTATACCTTTTACTTGTCCTTCTATTCTCTTAAGTCTTCTATTAAGAGCATCTTTATCGTTAGATTTAGATAACTTTTTTTCTTCCATAAAGTACACCTCATATTATATGATATATATATTATATCTTATTTTTGGACCTTCTTACATAGTAGTTAAATATTTGTTTTAAAAATTTGCAATATTTTTTACAAACTCTATAAAATATTCTATCTATAATAACAAAAGAGATAAGACAATTATCTTACCTCTCAAAATTTATTTTCAATTTTTATTTATTTATAATATGTAACTTTTTTCTCATTCTTATTTTAAATAAAATAAGATGACATTAATCCTAAAGCTGAAAAAAGCAATGTAACATCCAGTATTGTATTCCCCGCAATTTTTAATCCAGATAATAATATTATTATATTTAGCAATAATATTATTACATTTATGAATTTGAACAACTTATTTTTATTCTCATTAGTAAAAATATTAATGCTAGATACTAAAACCAATATTCCACTTAAATACATAACAAGCATCCCCCATCTTTGGTTATCTATGTTGCTGTACTTAAAACTCGAATAACGTTTTCCTAGATGATATTTTTAAAAGGTCTATACCTATAGAAGTATATAAATATCCTTCTACTTATAGTATATCTAAAAAATTAGTTTTCTGATAGTCTTTTTTAATATTTTTGCAATAAATCATTCAAAATAAAAATTCACTTCATATCGACAACGACCTTTAGAAGTATGCCCATTGCTCAAGATTAAAGGTTTGAAATTTAAAAAAGAACTATCTCAAAATTTATATTTGAGACAGTTCTTAAATAAATTATTTATTTCATATATTTTTGATTAAATAGCTTTATTACTTAAATACTTATTACTTACGTATCCATATGATCCATTATATTTTATCTTTACCCATCCAGTTATAGTTATTTCAACCTGCTCTACTTTAGTTTTATCAGTAAGTTTTCCTATTACGTCATCGTCAGTACTTGGACCTTTTCTAACCTTTAGTCCATCTTGACAGTTCACATATTTTATATTGATCTTTTCAGTTATGTCATTTGGGCTCTTTGATGTTAAATATGAACTACTAACATACCCAGTTTTTCCTTTATATTTTATCTTTGCCCATCCATTAACCATATCTAAAACTTCTATTGATTCTCCTTTTTTCAAAGATCCTATTTGTTCAGATAACACCGATGCTTCACTTCTTACTCTCACAGATGGTGTATTTGTTACATACATTATATGTTTTGAAGTTTCAGGCTTAGTTTCAGGTTTTGTTTCAGGTTTAGTCTCCGGTTTTGTTTCGGGCTTATTAGTTTCTGGCTTATTAATATTGTTACTGTGTAATTTCTTTAATTCACTAAACGCATTTTCATTTCCGCTACTACCTACTTGAGTTATAGTTTTAGCCTTTTTATTTGCAAATATATTCTTTTGAGATTTTCCTAAATTTTCTCCTACTATAAGAACTGGTGCATTTTCCTTAGCTGCTAAAACTCCAACAGATAAAGCATCTATAAGCTTATCTGAATTTGTCATCCCATTTTTAGCTACAAAAACATTTTCTAAAGAATTTGATGAATAAAATTTCTCTATAACTTTTGCATTAGTATCATTTCTATCAACACCACCAAGTCTTTCTGATTTTGGTAGTTTACTAGCAATACTCTCTGGTATAGCTTTTGTTGAACCAATTACGAATGATTTTTGTATATCTTTAGATGCTATAAAACTTTCAAAAGGAGCTATACCTAAAGTACTAGATGCAGGAAGTATAGCCATCCCTCTATTTGCTGCTACAGATGCAATACTTACTGCATCAGCTAACCCTGTTTGTCCATTTACGACAGCTATTTCAGTTATGTTCTGCTTTTCATTAATTCTCTGTGCTATACTCAATGCAGTCAGATATCTATCATTTCCGCCTATCCTATTTGTAGTTATACCCATAGCTCCTAACTGTGCGTTTACATTTTCTGATATTGCACCTTCTAAACCAATTATATGTACGGTCTTTACCCCTAATCTTCCTAACTCCGTTTTTGTTTTATCATTTAGACTATCTTTATCAGTCAATAATATTGGTGCATTAATTAATTTTGCAAATGGTGTAACTGATAAAGCATCTACTATAGAATCACTTTTTACTAATATCGCATCCGTTGCAGTACTCCACCCTTTTTTACTAACCTCAACAGCAGTTTGATATCTGTCTGAACCAACTAACTTTTCTTCTTTAACTACATCAACATCTTCATTAGCATATACTAAACTACTTGCTGAAAATGCCATAGTCAAACATAATGCCGATGTCATTAGTTTTGATTTTTTCATAATTTTCCCCCTTAATATTAATTAGCTTTTAATTGTATCTATTCTCTATTGTCCTATTCTTTTATTATAAATGTATTACCTTCTTCTTGCATTGCTATTTTTATTTTTTCCTTTTTTGCTATTTGTTTTTTCTGATTTTTTAGCATTTTTTTGTGCTTGCTTTTCTACTTGTTTAGACTTTTTCTTAGCTGCCTTTTTCTTTCTATTTTCTACCTTCTTTTTTTCTTTATTTGATTTTTTATTTTTTTTCTTCTCTTTTTTAGTTTCTTTTCTTGTTTCTTTTTTAGCTTTTCTAGAAACCTTATTTTCAGCTTTCTTTTTCTTTCTATTTACTTTGTTTTCAGCTTTCTTTTTCTTCTTATTTGCTTTTTTAGCTTGCTTTTTAGCTTTTTTCTGCTCTAACATTTTCTTTTCTATATCAGTTAAATTCTTATTTATATGGATAATTCCTATCAAATATCCTATTGTACTTAAAGCCCCTTGGCTTAAAGATATTAAAGATATGACTTGAATAATCTGATTGTTCGGAAACATTGATTTTATAATGTTTAAGTCTATAACAAAAGGAACTACCATTAACGGTATCCAAGATGAAATAATCCCTATCTTACAAAATAATTTTGATTTATTAGACATACTCCAACCTACTAGTAAAATAGCAAGTGTCATTAAGTATATTCCTAATACCATATAGTACCTTTGTACTTCCTCTTTACTTATAACTTTAAATGTCTTTAATAATACTCCTGAATAAGTAAATATTTGCAAACCTAATGCTATAAGGCTTAAAAGTAAAAAAATAGTCTTAATCGGATTAGATTTTTTTTGCTGTCTATTGCCATTCATTCAAGTCCCTCCCAATATTTCGCTAATTATTTGCAATTTTTAATCTATTTTCATATTATACTCCAAAAATAAACTTAAATCTCCATTTTTGGGTTAATATTTTTATATTGATATTTATTCCTAATTTTTCATAATATTTTGATATAAAAAAACTGTCTTTAATTATAAAACTTTAAACTAAAGCTTTACATTTAGACAGTTTCTTAAATAATTATTTTTAACTATGCTAATGTTTTAAAAGCATATCCATTATCTTTGAAGTATTTTATTATTAGCGGAAGAGATTTTGCTGTCTCTTCTTTTCCGTAAGTATCATGCATTAATAAAACTACCATTTCCTTACCTTGAGATGTTTTTATTGCATATTCAGCTAATTCTTGAGCGTTTTTCTTTTTACCTTGTGCATCGGCACTTAATGCATTCCAGTCTATAGATGCTTTTCCACTTTCTTTTAAATAAACATCTAATTTATCCATACCCTTCCAAGACATATGGCCTCCTGGACATCTTAATACTCTTGTTGAGAAGTATTTTCCTAATAATTCTTTAAGTATTCCATCTGTCTTTTCAAAATCAGACTTAAATGAATCTAAATTTACTGTTCTTTGAGGATATAATAACTTATAATCATGACTATATGAATGATTAGCTATTGCATGTCCTTCTTTAAATTCTTGTTTAACAAGTTCTTTTGCCCTATCTCCTCCAGCTTCTATATTTTTTCCCATTAAGAAGAATGTTGCCTTTACACCTTCATCTTTTAATGTTTTTAATACTTTAGGTGTAACTGTCGTAGATGTCCCATCATCAAAAGTTAAAAATACTACCTTTTTTCCACCGTTAGAATAATCATATTTACTTAGCTTATCAGATATTATTTTTGCATCATAAGAATCTTTTTTAGCTTCATGACTAACCCCTATCATATATTTTTTCTTTTCTTCTTCTTCTTTACGTCTTTTTTCTTCTTCAATTCTTTTTTTCTCTTCAAGTTTCTTTTGCTCTAGCTTTATCTGTCTTTGCTCTGAAACAAACGACCATGCTTTAACAGAACCACCAATACAAACTACCCCTATAATAGCTACTATAGCTACTTTTTTTAAATTTAATCTCTTTTTCTTCTTACCTATGTAAAACGTAGGTTTTCTTCTTTTATTCATAAGCCTATCTCCTAACCGTCTATTTTAATTATATGTGTCATATAATTTCAATTATCTTATCGCCATATAAATTATACTAGAAAAAAAAGGAGAATAGGTATTACAAATTAGTTACATATACGTGTTAATTTATTACTTATTGTAATAATTTTTACTAAATTGTTATTTATTGTATGTTAAATACAGTTGCTTTTTGACATAAATAGCAATATTTTGATATTTAAATCATAAAAATCAATCTCACAAATAATAACTAAGATTATTTTTTATAATTTTATTTTATATCTCATTATATTAAATTTCTATTAAAAATTAATATATATTATATCTTTTCTAATTTATTATACTTGCAGTCCTTACAATTTCCTGTACATTCATCAATCTTTTCTAAACATTGATTGAACGCAAACTTACTGCTACTTTTATGTCTTATAATAGGAATGTCTAACTTCTTTGCATGTGTTTCAGCTGCAATAGTCATCTTATGTGAAACTGCTGATGTAAATATAACTATTGCATCTGGATTCCCCATTGATTTATTCATTTTTGATGACATATTAGAAAATACCTTTGTTTTATACCCCCTTTCTTTACCTAAACTAATATAGTCTCTTTTCATCTTTTCATTACCACCAACAACTACTAAATTCATCACTACTTCTCCTTTCTATAAACTCTTTTTCTAATAATCTTTAAGCCTACCCCTTTGTATTCAATTCAATTATGAATTAATAATCGTTATAATTAAGTTAAGTTTTTAATATGTAAATAATTCTTTTTTAATTCTAATAATTGCGTCTTTATATTTAAATGATATTATTTTAAGTATATATAGTCAAGAACTTATTGATATTAATTATCATTTTTAATTATTATTTTAATTTAAATAATGATTAAATTAAAATAAGCTACATAATCAAGTCTATATTTAACTTGATTATGTAGCTTATTTAATTTAATTATTTTTAGTATACTATTTTTCTTCTAACGCTACTCTTATACTTAATTCTTGTAATTGAGTATCATCAGCTGGTGCAGGAGCATTTGTCATAGGACAAACTGCACTTTGGTTTTTAGGGAATGCTATAACATCTTTAATGTTAGTAGTTCCAGCAAGTATCATTATAAGTCTATCAAGACCAAATGCTATCCCTGCATGTGGTGGTGTTCCGTATTTAAACGCATCTATTAAGAAACCAAATTTTTCATTAGCTTCTTCTTCAGTCATTCCTAATGCTTTAAACATTTTTTGTTGAACATCAGCATTAAATATTCTAACACTTCCTCCACCTACTTCATAACCATTTATAACTATATCATAAGCTTTAGCTCTTAAAGAAGCCTTATCTCCACTTTCTAATTTATCTATATCTTCATCCATAGGAGATGTGAATGGGTGATGCTTAGCTATGAATCTTCCATTTTCTTCATCTTCTTCAAATACTGGGAATTCAGTTACCCATAGCATCTTGTATGTACTGTTATCTAATAAATCTAATCTTCTAGCAACTTCAAGTCTAACTTGTCCTAATGCATCAAATACTACTGTATCTTTATCAGCTACGAATAATAGTAAGTCGCCTTCTTTAGCATTCATTCTATCAAGTATTGATGTTAATTCTTCTGGTGTGAAGAACTTAGCTATTGGAGAAGTTACTTCTCTATCTGCTCCAACTTTCATCCAAGCTAAACCTTTAGCTCTATAAGTTTTAGCATGGTCCTCTAAGTGTGTTATTTGCTTTCTAGTAAAGTCATCAGCCTTACCTTCTACATTTATACCCCTAACACTCATTCCTGCCTTTGTAGCATTAGCAAATACTCCAAATCCACAGTTTGCTACTATATCTGATATATTAGTAAGTTCATATCCAAATCTAGTATCTGGCTTATCTGAACCATATCTTTCCATAGCTTCTGCATAAGTCATTTTTGGAAGTGGAAGTGATACTTCTACATTTAATATTTCTTTAAATATAGTTTGTACCATTTTTTCCATTATTTCCATAACATCTTCTTGCTCAACAAATGACATTTCGCAGTCTATTTGTGTAAACTCTGGTTGACGGTCAGCTCTTAAGTCTTCATCTCTGAAACACTTAACAATTTGGAAATATCTATCCATTCCACTTACCATTAATAATTGTTTAAATAGTTGTGGTGATTGTGGTAATGCGTAGAATTTACCTTCATTAACTCTACTTGGAACAAGGTAATCTCTTGCTCCTTCTGGAGTTGGTTTTATTAAGAAAGGTGTTTCTATTTCACAGAAATTATTTTGTGATAAATAATTTCTAACTATACTAGCTACCTTACTTCTTAATATTAAATTCTTTTGCATAGATGGTTTTCTTAAATCTAAGTATCTATACTTTAATCTTAATTCTTCTGAAACATTATCATCATCTTTTATGTAGATTGGTGGTGTTTCAGATTTGTTTAATATTCTAAGTTCAGTTGCAAATATTTCTATATCTCCAGTTGGTAAGTTAGGATTTTTAGAAGATCTTTCTGCTACTTTACCTTTTACTGCTATAACAAATTCAGAACCTAATTTTTCAGCTTTTGCAAAAGCCTCTGCATTAACGTCTGTGTCAAATATTATTTGGCATATTCCGCTTCTATCTCTTAAGTCAACAAATACTAATCCACCTAAGTTTCTTTTCTTTTGTACCCATCCCATAAGTACAACTTCTTCATCAATGTTTGATTCTCTTAAATCACCACAATAATGAGTTCTCTTTAATCCATTTAGAGTCTCCATATTTCTCCCTCCAGGTCCTTTATTTAATTAGTGAATCATACATATGTTAAAATTCACTTTAATAGGGTCTTCACTATTTTATTTTATAGTCCTTATTTAGAACTAATTGTTATCATACTAAATAATTATAATATTTATCACTATTTATATCAAATTATATTCTTTATTATTTGTTAACTTATACTTTTTATAATCTATTTTTTAATTCTCCTACTAATTCACTTAGTTTTACTGTTGTTTGCTCTGATGTTTTCATATTTTTAAGTGTTGCACTATCATTTGCTAATTCATCATCACCTATTACTACTGTGAATTTCGCATTTATTTTATCTGAATATTTAAATTGTGCTTTTACACTTCTATCTAAGTGGTCTTTGTCTGCACTTATGTGGTTTGTTCTTAAGTCATTTAATAATTTAAAGCTCTTTGTATTTGCTTCTTCTCCTATTGTTACTATAAATATATCTGTAGCTTTAGGATTTTCTATTTCTATGTTATTGTTTTCTAAAGTTAATAATAGTCTTTCAGCTCCTAGTGCAAATCCTATACCACTAACCCCTTTAGGCCCTCCTAGTTGTTCTACTAGTCCATCATATCTTCCACCACCACAAACTGTGCTTTGTGATCCTATATCAGTAGATATTATTTCAAAAGCAGTCTTTTTATAGTAGTCAAGTCCTCTAACTATAGTTTTATCAACCACAAAGTTTATATCCATTTCTTTTAGGTATTGTTGTAATTTTTCAAAGTGATTTTTACAATCATCACATAAGAAGTCTGCCATTAATGGTACATCTTTTAGATTCTCTTGACAATTAGGATTTTTACAATCTATAACTCTCATTGGATTTTTATCTTTTCTTTCTAAACAAGTTTCGCATAATACTTCTACTTTTGAATCAAGATATTCTTTTAATTTTGCATTATACTCCGCTCTACAAGTTGGGCATCCAACTGAATTTATACTTACAGCTAATTCTTTTAGTCCAACTTCATTAAAAAATTGAACAGCTAAAGCTATAACCTCTGCATCTATAGAAGGACTATCACTTCCTAATGCTTCTATACCAAATTGGTGGAATTGTCTTTGTCTTCCAGCTTGAGGTCTTTCATATCTAAAGCAAGGTGTTATATAAAATAACTTTGTTGGTTGAGTATCAGCATATAATTTATTTTCTATAAATGCTCTAACTGCACCAGCAGTTCCTTCTGGTTTTAAAGTTATATCTCTTTTACCTTTATCTTGGAATGAGTACATTTCTTTTTGAACTATGTCTGTAGTATCTCCAACGCTTCTTTTGAAAAGTTCAGTATGTTCAAATACTGGTGTTCTCATTTCTTCATATCCAAATAACGCACACATTTCTTTAAATTTATTTTCTATGTAATTCCATTTATATACATCTTTTGGAGTTATATCCTTTGTTCCTCTAGGAGCTTTAGTTAACATTTTTATGTACCTCCTCTACCTTTCTATTTATCATTTCGTCTACTCTGTCTATGTATTGTTCAACGTTTTTGACGTTGTCTACTCTCTCTATTCTATCTTCATCAACATATACAAACTTAGATATTGCACCAGCACCTAATGCATAGTTACTTTGTTTTTCTTCCATGATTTGAATATTGTATATACATTCATATCCTTCTTTAGCATAACCTATATTTTCTAAGTTTCCTAGCATATGCTTTTGTCTGTACATATAATATGGATTAAGTCCCATATCATGCGCATACTGCATTGATAAATCTATCATTTTAATCATTTCTTCGTATTGAGTCAAATGATATTTATCAATATTCTCTTTTAAACTAGATGCTCTTTTTATCGCTAAAGTATGAACAGTTAAACTCTCTGGAGAAAGTTTTTTAATTTCTTCTAAGGTATTTCTAACCATATCTAAATTTTCATCCATAAGTCCAAGTATAATGTCCATATTTATATTATCAAATCCTAATTCTCTTGCCATATTGAAGCAATCAACAATCTCTGATACTTTATGGTCTCTACCTATTTTAGATAAAGTTTCATCATTCATAGTTTGAGGATTTATACTAATTCTACCTACATTATGTCTCTTTAAAACCTCTAGCTTTCCTCTAGTTATAGAATCTGGTCTACCAGCTTCTACAGTAAACTCTTTTATCTTAGTCAAGTCTAATTCTTTAAATAAAGCAGTTATAAGTATATCTAATTCTTCTTCATCTAAAGTTGTAGGAGTTCCCCCTCCTATATAAAGAGTTTCTATTTCTTTATTAGTTTCCTTAAGTAATTTAGCAAGCCCCTTAACTTCTTCTATTAATTTATAAACATATTCTCTCTTTAAATGACCGAACTGTTTTATAGGATTTGCTGGGAATGAGCAATATAAGCATCTTGTTGGGCAAAATGGTATACTAACATATAAAGAAATTTTATTTTTATCAATAGGATATATGAATACCCTTTCTCTTTTTGCTATATCAAGAGCTAAATCTATCTTTTCATCACTTATAAAATAATTTTCTTTTAAATTTTCTCTTATTATTTCATCAGACAATCCTTTATCTAATAAATTATGAACTATCTTAACAGGTCTTATACCTGTAAGAATTCCCCAAGGAACATATGAATTAAATTTTTTCATAAGTACATTAAACATACTTCTCTTTATAGTTTCCTTAGTAACTTTTCTTATTTCTTGCTCAGATAATCCTTTTATAGATCTATGGTCTAAACAGTCAAATTTAGCTTGATAATTTTCACAATATACACTCTTAGCAAATACATTATCATTATAATAGACGACTCTATTTTCTATAATCATACCAACATCTTTACCATCAATAAACTTAAATTGAGTAGTAAACAACTTTAATAATTCGGCCACTTCGTACTTATAATCATGACCTTTTAAAATAATACCTATCATTACAACTACTCCTTCTTAACTTACCTAGCTTGCAAATTAATTAACTAATCCTTACATATAAGGATTAGTTAATTTTTCTATGCCCATAGTTGAGTTTGGTCCATGTCCAGGATAAATAGCTACATTATCCTCGAATTTAGATATTCTCTTAAGAGATTTTTCTATTTGTTTATAGTCACCACTATAAAGATCCGTTCTTCCTATACTTCCTGCAAATAATGTATCTCCTGTAAACATATGATTTCCAACTCTTATACACATACATCCCTTAGTATGACCTGGTGTGTGTATAAAGCTTAATCTTAAATCTCCTAAAGACATTTTATCTTTATCATTTACATATATATCAGCTTCAAACTCTTGTGGTCCACAATGCATACTAGCACTTAAATTTTTTCTTTTATCTAATAAAATTTCTTTTTCATCACTATGAGCTATCACTTTAGCATTAGTTTCTGCTTTTATTTTTTTAACAGAACCTATATGATCACCATGACCATGTGTAAGTATTATATACTCAACCTTTAAACCTTTGTCTTTTACAACGCTTAAAATATCTATCATACTTGCACCAGGGTCTATAATCGCACATTTTCTAGTCTTTAGATCCCCTAACACATATGTGTTAACTCCAAAATATCCATCAACTATTTTCTCTATAATCATAAATTTTACCCCCTAGAAAGTTTTACTTGATTCTAATAATATTGTAACTGGACCGTCATTAGTCAAATCAACCATCATATGAGCTCCAAATTTTCCAGTTCCTACATTAATACCATGAGATTTAGCTTTATCAACAAATTCTTCATATAAAATGTTTGCCATATCTGGCTTAGCTGCATTTGAGAAATTTGGTCTTCTTCCCTTTCTACAGTCTCCATATAAAGTAAACTGTGATACCACTAATAATTCTCCACCTACATCTTTTAAAGATAAATTCATTTTTTCATTTTCATCTTCAAAAATTCTTAAATTTAATACTTTATCTATCATATAATCAACATCTTTAGATGTATCTTCATGAGTTACTCCAAGTAAAACAAGTAGTCCTTTGTTTATTTGACCTGTAATAGACTCATCTACCGTAACTCTAGAAGAAGCCACCCTTTGTACTACTGCTCTCATGGTCTTCCTCCTTAATTTATAACTCTGAAAATATCCTCAACACCTGGTATTGATTTTATTCTTTTCATTAAGTCATTTAATTCTTCTATATCGTTAACTTCTACTAGTAGATTTATGCTTACTATTTGTTCTTTTCCTTTTCTAGCATTTATACCATTTAAACCTGTCTTGTCTATTGCTACTATATGCGTTACATCATTTATAATTCCTTTTCTATCAGCTGCTTTTATTTGTATCTCTGCTTCGAATTTAGATTTATTAGATATACCCCAAGATACATCAACTAATCTATTTTTGAAAAAGTCTCCATTTAAGTTAGCATTTGGACAGTCTGTTCTATGGATTGCTACTCCTCTACCTTTTGTAATATAACCTACTATATCATCCCCTGGAAGAGGATTACAACACTTAGCAAATCTAATTAGTATATTATCTAATCCTTTTACTGTAATTCCCTGAGAATTATTTTTCTTTCTCTTTTTTGTATACTCTGCATCTGTTAAACTATGCTTTTCAAACTCTTCATTTTGATGTTGTTCTTTTTTAACTTTTTTAATTTCTTTTTCATATAAATCTCTTACTTTAGAAACCACTTGCGAAGACATTATTCCACCATATCCAATAGTAGCAATTAAATCTTCAACTGTTGGTTGATTAAATTGTTTAGCTATTTGCAACATGTATTTATCAATAAGAGTATCTTTTTGAGGCAAATTATATTTTTTAAATTCTTTTTCTAAAATCAAACTGCCACGCTCAACATTTTCTTCTCTTCTTTCCTTCTTAAACCACTGTCTAATTCTACTTTTAGCGTTAGGCGTTTTTACTATGCCTAGCCAGTCTCTACTTGGTCCATTAGAGTTTACCGATGTTAATATCTCTACTATATTTCCATTTTGAAGCTTATAATCAATAGGAACTATTCTCCCATCTATCTTAGCTCCTACACACTTATTCCCTACATTAGTATGAACTCTGTATGCAAAATCTATAGTACTTGCACCTGCTGGCATTTCTATTACATCACCTTTTGGAGTAAATACATAAACCTGACTGCTAAATACATCTTCCTTCAAGGCATTCATAAACTCCTGAGGATCTTTTAAATCTTTTTCCCATTCCATCATTTGTCTTAACCATTGAAGTTTTTCTTCTACTTTACTCTCTTTTAAATCAGCATTACCTTCTTTATACTTCCAGTGGGCTGCTATACCATATTCAGCGATGTTATGCATTTCCTTTGTTCTTATTTGTATTTCCAAAGGCTCTCCATCTGGTCCTATAACAGTAGTGTGAAGAGATTGATACATATTAGGTTTTGGCATTGCTATATAGTCTTTAAATCTACCTGGTATTGGCTTCCATAAAGTATGAACCATACCAAGAACTGCATAACAGTCTTTAACTGTATCAACTATAATTCTAACAGCAGTTAAATCAAAAATTTCTTCAAAATTTTTGTGTTTATTTTGCATCTTACTATAAATACTAAAGAAATGTTTTGGTCTTCCATATACTTCACATTTTATATGAACACCTTCAAACTTATATCTAAGTAAATTAACTATTTGCTCTATATAAGCTTCTCTTTGACTTCTTTTTTTAGCAACCTTGTCTACTAAATCATAATATCCCTCTGGGTCTATATATCTTAAAGCTAAATCTTCTAGTTCCCATTTAATCTTAGATATACCTAGCCTATGAGCAATTCCACCATAAATTTCAAGTGTTTCTTTTGCTTTTGCTTTTGCTTTTTCTGGAGACATATATTTTAGAGTTCTCATATTATGCAATCTATCTGCTAGTTTTATAAGTATAACCCTTATATCCTTAGCCATTGCTAAAAACATTTTTCTTAAATTTTCGGCTTGTGTTTCTTCTTTAGATTGATACTTAATCTGTCCAAGTTTTGTTACCCCATCTACTAAATCTGCTATTTCTGTTCCAAATTCGTGTTGTATATCTTCATAAGTATACTCTGTATCCTCAACAACATCATGTAAAAATCCCGCTGATATAGTTTCTATATCTAATTCCATGTCGATAAGAATATTTGCAACAGCTACTGGATGTATAAAATATGGTTCTCCAGATTTTCTAAATTGCCCATCATGTGCATTTTTACCAAAGTTATAAGCTTTTTCAACTATACTAGTTTCTGCATTTGGAGCATAGTCTTTTATTTTTTCAATTATTTCTTGCAATTCCTTGTCATGCATAATACCACCTATTTTAAGTACGAAATTTAATATATATGAAAATAGTTGGCTCTATACCAACTATTGTGAAAAATACTAGTATTTTATAAGAGAATTAACTTCATATTTAGTTAACTTATCTCTACCCTCTAAAAATTCTAGCTCTATTAAAAATTGCATAGAAACCACTTCTCCACCTAAATTTTCTATAAGTTTAGCCGCAGCCTCCATAGTTCCTCCAGTAGCTAATAAATCATCCACTATTGCTACACGTTGTCCTGGCTTTATCGCATCTTTATGTATTTCTAAAGTATCACTTCCATACTCTAATCCATATTCATAACTCTCTACCTCTGCTGGTAATTTTCCTGGCTTTCTAACTGGAACAAATCCCACTCCTAGTCCATAGGCAACTGGTGTTCCCATTAAAAACCCTCTTGCTTCTGGTCCTACTATTACATCAACATTTTTATCCTTTAATGCTTTTATAAATTCATCAATTGTATATCTAAAAGCATCGCCATCTTTCATTAAAGTTGTTATATCTTTAAAATTTATACCTGGCTTTGGAAAATTTTCAATTTCTCTTATTGTTTTTCTTAAATCCATTTAGAACTCCTCCTAGTAGCTATTCAAATATTCTTTTTTTAATTTTTTTAGATTATTAAGTATCATACTTTCATCTAAATTTAATTTTTTATCTGGCTTTGGTAATAAACTTATAAAAATCTCTTCATTTTCATAGTCTATATTAAAGTCAAGTAGTGATAATTCCCTAAAAACATTTAATATAGTAAATAGCTTTATAGGTATTAAATTAAACACTTTTTTTATATATACAATTTTAATCTGCATTTTTTTATTTACTAATGCCCATTTATAAACTGTTATAAATTCATCTCTCTCTGGAATTATATTATCCATTATATTCTTTAAGTATAATAAATCTATTTCATTATAATACTTGATAATAAAATTATCTTCATCAGTATTTTCGTTTAGATATAAATATTCCCTCATATTATATAAATAATCATAAAGAATAATATTATTATATCTTTTTAAGTCTATTTTATCAATATTAGGTGAGAATATAAGTTGAACTTTACCACATTTTGAATTTATTTTTTCTACAATATTATAATTTATATTAATTTCGTACTCTGTAAGATAAATGTCCGATATTGCTCTATAAAATCCATTTATTGTATTTGCTATTATTAATGTGTCTTCTTTTATATACTCAAAAATATTTATATCTTTATTTCCTTTTACTACCTCTAAATCATACTCATTTTTATCTACATCATTAATAGTATATAAACTATGTATATCTTTAGGAACTATTTTTGAAAATAATTCTATAGAAATTTTATCATTACTAGCATTTTTAGGATGAGCTAGTCTTATATCTTTTAATAAAAATTGAACTTTTTTATTTCCCATATAATTATTTTCATCTAATTGAAATAATACATCTACCTTATCCCCTATATTATATCCTTCTTTTAAATAAGCCATATTAAATCCTATATTGTCATAAATTGAATTTTTTTCCAAAGACAATTTTAAATGCTGTTGGTTTTTGCCTATTTTTCTGATATCTCTTATGCTTAAGTTTCTCATCACAAACCTTGGATTCGGATTACTTAAACCAAAAGGCTCTAATTTATGTAATTCATTTACTAAATCTAAATTTGCAGATTCTTCATCTAATTCAAATTCAACATTAACTATTTCTACCATATCCTCATCAGTTAAATTATAATCTGCAATTTCATTTATTCTATTTGCTAAATCTTCTACTTTATCTGCATCTATCCCTAGACCTGCTGCCTGATCATGTCCTCCAAATTTATTCAACAAATCCTTACACTTTGTAAGGGACTTAAATATACTAAATCCTTTAATTGACCTTGCAGAACCTGTAGCTTCACCATCTTCTATAGTTAAAAGTATTGTTGGCTTATAATATTTTTCTGTTAATTTAGAAGCTACTATTCCTATTATTCCGTGTTGCCATCCTTCTTTTGCTATTACTAACACTTTATCTTTATTATATCTATCATTAGACTGGATGATTTCTTCTGCTTCATGATACATTTTAGCTTCTATCATCTGTCTTTCATTATTTTTTTCTTCTAATAAATTCGCTATTTCACGTGCTTCTGAATAATCATTAGTTGTAAAAAGCTGAACTCCTAAGTATGAAAATCCTAATCTTCCAGAAGCATTAATTCTAGGACCTATTGCAAAACCTATATGCGATGAACCTATTTTCTCACTTTCAATTCCACAAACCTTTATAAGTTCCTTTAATCCTAAATTTTTGCCTTCTTTCATTAATTTTAAACCATTTTTTACAATAATTCGGTTTTCATCCTTTAATGGCACAATATCACAAATGGTAGCCAAAGTTACTATTTCTAAATAATTATACATAGTAGTCTTAAAAATTTCTTTTGGTGTTAATGCTTGTATAAGTTTAAATGCTACTCCACATCCACATAGTTCTTTAAATGGATAATTACATTCTTCTTGCTTACAGTTTATAACTGCAAAAGCATTTGGAACTTCATCTTGAACTTCATGATGATCTGTTATTATAATGTCCATATCTAGCTTATTTACTAGTTCAACTTCTTTTAATGACGTAATCCCGCAGTCAACACTTATAATTAAATTTGTATCTTGTTCATGTATTTTTCTTATGGCTTCTTCATTTATTCCATAGCCTTCTTCTAGCCTATTTGGTATATAATAATCCACAGGATAATCAATAGAATCAAAATATAGACATAATACAGATGTTGAAGATACTCCATCTACATCATAATCCCCATAAATACATATCTTTTCATTATTTTTCATCGCTAAATTTATTCTATCTACAGCCTTTTGCATATCCTTCATTAAAAATGGGTCTCTAAGGTACTCTAATGATGGATTCATAAATATTTCTGCATCTTTTTCAGTATATATATCTCTATTTTGTAGAATTTGACCAATTTCCGGGGAAATTTTAATTTTATTGCTTAATTCAGTTTTTTCTATTTTTCCTGCATGTTTTAACTTCCATTTTTTGTTAAATAGCATCCTTTAACCCCCTATTTCTTCTTATACTGAGTTCTAAAGATTTTTATTACTAATAAAATACCTATTATAAAAGAAATAGAAAAACCAATGATAGCCATGTATTTTATCCAAACATTTTTTTCTATATTTGGAGATGCAATTATTAACGAAGATCCTACAACTATTGATGCTAACACTAAACTTAACGATAGCTGTGTTGCTAAGTCAGCTATACGAGTTTCTAACCTTGGAACTTCTATATCTTCTATATTTATTTTCACTTTGTTTTTTTCTAAATTTCTTAAAATAACTCTTAATTGTCTCGGAATTGTTTTTAAGTCTAATAAAATTTCTTCCATGCTATTTTTAGAATTTAAAAATATTCTCTCTGGACTAAATTTATTTACATAATAATACCTAATATATTCTTTTCCCATAGAGCTTACGGAAAACTCTGGGTTTAATTCTCTAGCTGTTCCTTCTAACGTAATAACTGTTTTTGCAAGTGTTGCTAACTGAGAAGGCATTGTTACTTTATAAGTTCTAAAGAATCTAAATATCTCATTTAGTATATCACCTATACTTATTTTTTCTAGGGGTACATCATAATAATAATGTATTAAATATAGCAAGTCTTGTCTAATCCCTGCTATTTCATCCTCCGTATCAATTGCATCTATCTCCATCATAAGATACATTATCTTATCAACATTCTTATCTATTACAGCTAATGCAACTTCATTTAATATATTTAAGGTTTTTTTATCAATAATTCCAATCATTCCAAAGTCGATATATGATATACATCTATTATTTAAGACAAAAATATTCCCTGGATGAGGATCTGCATGAAAAAATCCATGTTCAAAAACTTGTTTAAAAAATGATTTTACACCAATTTCACTAATTGCCTTAGTATCCCATCCCATTTTATTTATTTTATCAATATCACTTAGTTTAACGCCTATTATTTTTTCCATTACTAAAACTCTTCTTGTAGTAAACTGTGAATAAACTTGTGGTATATATACCATTTCACTATCTTTAAACATCTGTTTAAATTTTATAGCATTAATAGCTTCAAAATTATAATCTAACTCTCTAAGTAATTGTATTTGAAATTCCTCTATTATTTGCCCTAAATCTATATCTATATCTTTTTTTAAATCTTTTAATCCTTTAACTATTGTTCGAAGTATTTCTAAGTCTGACTTTATAGTTTCTTCTATATTAGGTCTTTGTATTTTTACAATTACTTGCTCTCCTGATTTTAGAACTGCTTCATATACTTGTCCAATTGATGCAGCTGCCATAGGCTCATTATTAAACTCTGCAAATACATCATCTACACTTAATCCTAATTCTTCTATAAATATTTCTCTTGCTGTATATGTACTAAATTCTTCTACACTATCTCTAAGTTTAGAAAGTTCGTCTATTATATCTTGATCTAATAAATCTTTTCTTGTACTTAAAATCTGACCTAATTTTACATATGTAGGACCTAACTCTTCAAAAACTCTCCTTATTTTTTCACCTGTAGACATTGCCTTTATTTCTTCAGGAGGATTAGTTATAGGTATTCTATAGGCTACACCCTCTATATTAAGTTTTTCTACAATAAAGCTAAATCCATATTTTATTAATATATGAGCTATATCTCTGTATCTTTTTAAATTTTTATAGCTTATCATAACCATCCCTCCTTGCTGAAGTTATTAGAAAAAAAAGCAAAGGGGCAATATATTATATCGCCCCCTTTAATTTTATTATCTATGATTATTTGCAGTTTCGATGTATTTCATTGCTGAATTAGTAAGATTTTTTTTCTCTTCTTCTGTAAGTTCTCTTACTACTTTTGCAGGAGATCCCATTGCTAATACTCCAGATGGTATTTTTTTACCTGGAGGTACTAAACTTGCTGCTCCTAGCAAAGTAAATTCTCCAACTTCTGCTCCATCAAGCACTACAGCTCCCATACCTATTAAAGTATTATCTCCTATTTTACATCCATGTATAATTGCTTTATGACCTACTGTCACATTCTTACCAACTATGGTATCAAATCCATATCCTATATGAACAACTGAACCATCTTGAATGTTAGTATTTTCTCCAATTACTATTTTTTGTTCTTCTGATCTTATAACTACGTTATACCATATATTTGCATTTTTTTCTATGATAACTTCACCTATTATATCAGCTGATGGTGCAATAAACGCTGTTTCATCAATTTTAGGCTCAATTCCTTGATATGCCTTAATCATTATTATTCACCTTCTAACATTACTTTCGCTTGTATCATTATTGAACATTCTGTACGTTTTTTTTGCATTTCGCATCCAAGCTCGTATGGTTTTTTTATATCATTATTAAAGTTAATTGCATTTGCATGACATCCACCTGAACAATAGAATTTATTCCAACATTTTTTACAATCTTCTTTAGTGTATACATGAGCATTTCTAAATGTTTCTCTCATTTCACTTGGAAGTATAACTTCTTCATCTAATATATTAGCCATTTTGTATTCTTCATTTCCAACAAATTGGTGACAAGGATATATATCTCCCTCTGGAGTTATAGAAAGGTATTCATTACCTGCTCCACATCCTGTAATTCTCTTTATTACACAAGGTCCTTGATCTAAATCTATCATGAAATGGAAGAATTTAAAATCATCACCTTTTACTTTTTTATTCGCATATTCTATAGCTAACTTTTCATATTCTTCAAATACCCTTGGCATATCTTCTTTTCTAAGTGCATAAGTATTACTTTCTTCTCCTACAACAGGTTCTACTGAAGTAAGTTTGAATCCTTGATCGGCAAAATGAATAACATCCTTAGCAAAATCTAAGTTATCCCTTGTAAATGTTCCTCTTACATAATAGTACTTATCTTTTGGTCTAGATTCTACAAGCTTTTTAAATTTAGGTAATATTATGTCATAACTTCCTTTATCATTTAAAGTAAGTCTCATATTATCATTTACAGATTTTCTACCATCTAAACTTAAAACTGCATTATGCATGTTTTCATTTATATATTTTATCTTTTCATCATCTAATAATATTCCATTAGTAGTTATAGTAAATCTTATATTTTTATTATTTTCTTTTTCTATGCTTCTTCCATAAGATACTAATTGTTTAACTACCTCAAAGTTCATTAAAGGCTCTCCACCAAAGAAATCTATTTCTAAATTTTTTCTAGTTCCTGAATTAGCTATTAAGTAATCTATTCCCGCCTTACCAACTTCATAACTCATTAATTTTTTTTCTCCACCAAAGTCGCCTTGTGCAGCAAAACAGTATTTACACTTTAAATTACAGTCATGAGCAACATGTAAGCATAAAGCCTTAACAACAGGTTTTCTGTTTACAAAAGCTGGATGGAACTGATACGTATCTTCAGTAAATAAAAGTCCTTCCTTTTCTAAAGTAGATATTTCTTCATAAGCCTCTATTAATTGTTCTTTCGTGTACTCATTAGATAACTCATTTAATATCTCTTCTTTATTTTTATCTTCATACAAATCTAACACTCTATAAGCAACGTCATCTACAACATGAACAGATCCCCCATTCACGTCTAAAACGATATTATATCCGTTCATAGAAAATTTATGTATCATACTCATAATATGTCCTCCTAAAAATTTTATAATCTATATATATATCAATACATTTTCCCAAAATGTAATCAAATACCACTCTTCATTATATCGTCTATTTAAATTCTAGGCAATAACCTAATAAAATAAGGCGCCTTAAAGGCGCCTTATTTACATATTCTCTATTAGAATTTCATTTGAAATACTAAACTATCTTTCGCATTCTTGGTTAGCAACTGTACAAGAAGTTTTGCAAGCTGATTGACAAGAAGTTTGACATTCTCCACATCCACCTTTAGCAGCGCTGTTTTTTAAAGTAGCTTTAGATAAAGTTTTTATATGCTTCTTTTCCATTTTTACTACCTCCCATTTCTAATTAATCTCCATTGATTATATCATAAAATTTCCATATATGAAACTTTATTTGAAGTTCACTCCTAGAACTCCACCAATGCCTCCAGCTAAAGATGTTAATAAAATTTTATACAGTACATCAATCTCAAATGCAAAAGTTTCTTTAGCTAAATAAACTATTAATATTAAACATACTATGTACAAAACACCTACTAAAAGACCATATATAAGTCCCTTCTCTTTTATATGCTTGGATGCATAAAATCCCCCAAATGCTGATGATATAGTAGTTATAAATGATGTTGCCATTGCTATTGATGTACCTGATACACTTGTAAAAGTAAGTATCAAATTATATATAAGTAAAGTTGCTAAAGTTATTATGTAGGCATATCCTAAGCCTTTTAAAACGTAATTGGATTTTTCCATAAAAAAATACCTCCCCTCGAAATATATATATTCTAGGAAAGGTACTTACATTACAACTTATTCAACTTCTTGTTTTTTAGATTGAACTGTTCCTATAGCCCATTTTTCAAATGGTACTTTAGTTCTGTTTGGTCCTAATTCTAATATTATTACATCTTCTTCAACTTTAGCTACATTTGCAACTATTCCACCTATAGTACTAACCTTATCCCCTACAGATATGTTTGCTCTCATTTCTTTTAAAGCCTTATCTTTTTTCTTTTGAGGTCTTATAAATAAGAAATAAAAGATAGCAAATATAGCAACATACATAAGTACTACTGTTATCATTGATTGTCCACCTGGCATAATTTTCACTCCTTTAATATGTTTAATATTTCATTTAAGTATCATAATTATTATATATTAAAATAAATACAAATAATAGTCTAAATCTTATAATTCATATCCATACTTTTGGAAAAATTCTGCTCTAAAATCTAATAATCTATCTTCCATTATAGCTTGTCTTACTTGTTCCATTAATTTTAATAGGAAATGTAAGTTGTGAGTAGATATAAGTCTAGATGCTAATATTTCATTAGCTTTAACTAAGTGTCTTATATATGCTCTTGTGTAATTCTTACAGCAGTAACAGTCACACTCAGGATCTAAAGGCGTAAAGTCTCTTGCATATTTTGCATTTCTAACTACTACTTTCCCTTCACTTGTCATTGCTGTACCATTTCTAGCTATACGAGTTGGTAAAACACAGTCAAACATGTCTACTCCTCTTATAACTCCTTCTATAAGATCATCTGGGCTACCTACTCCCATTAAATATCTTGGTTTATCTACAGGCATTAATGGAGTTGTATATTCTAATACTTCATACATTAATTTCTTAGGTTCTCCAACACTAAGTCCTCCTATTGCATATCCAGGTAAATCTACAGCTAGTACTTCTTTAGCAGATTGCTCTCTTAAATCTTTGTACATTCCACCTTGAATTATTCCAAATAATGCTTGATTTTCTGTATTTTTATGAGCTTCTTTACATCTCTTTAACCATCTAGTAGTTCTCTCTAAAGAGTTCTTTACGTATTCTCTATCAGCTGGATATGGAGCACACTCATCAAATGCCATCATTATATCTGAACCTAATGCATTTTGAATTTCCATAGCTTTCTCTGGACTTATAAAATGTTTTGATCCATCTATATGTGATCTAAAGTTAACACCTTCTTCAGTTATCTTTCTAAGTGGTCCTAAGCTGAATACTTGGAATCCTCCACTATCTGTAAGTATTGGTTTATCCCAGTTCATAAATTTATGAAGACCACCAGCTTCTTTTACAAGGTCATGACCTGGTCTCATGTATAAATGATAAGTATTACTTAGTATTATTTGTGAACCTATTTCTTTTAGCTCTTCTGGTGTCATAGCTTTTACTGTAGCTTGCGTCCCAACCGGCATAAATATAGGTGTTTCTATAACTCCATGTGGAGTATGTAATCTTCCTAGTCTAGCTCCACTTTGCTTACAAGTTTTTATAAGTTCGTATCTTACTGCGTACATATTGTTTTTCTCCTTAACTTTAGTGTTTCTCATGTTGAACATCTAAATTATTTTCACCTTCACCATTATAGTGTATACTGGTTGCATTCATGGTATTATTGTCATTACTTAATAAGTATTTTTTAATTGCAAATAATCCTGCTATTGCGATTATACCTAATAATAAATCTCCCATTCCTGAGTTTTTAGGAAGTAATAGTAATTTCCTTGCTATAGCATATAAAAGGACTTCCAGTACAGCACCTGGTAGATGTAATGATAGCATTACTACAAGCTCAACAGCTATAACTAAAAGTAGTATCTGACCTAATAAGTCATTTAATTGACTATATTGTACAGGTGTTTTAAATTCTACAATATAGGCTTGCCATATCATTCTTAGAACATCAATCGTTCCTAAAAATACTGCAATTAAAACTACTATTGCAAGAACCGATTCAAAAATATATGCTACTTTTAACGATATGCTTCTTTTGTCTATATTTTTCATGAATTCCCCCTATTTTATTATCATAGCATCTCCAAAGCTAAAGAATCTGTATCTTTCTTTTACTGCTACATCATAAGCATTAAGAACAGCTTCTTTGTTTACTAATGCACTAACTAACATTATTAGAGTAGACTCTGGTAAATGGAAATTAGTTATAAGGTTATCTACTACTTTAAACTTATATCCTGGGTATATAAATATATTTGTCCATCCACTAGTTTCTTTTACAAATCCATCTTCATCACATGCAGATTCTACCGTTCTACAACTAGTAGTCCCTACACAAATTACTTTATTACCATTTTGTTTTGCTGTATTAATTTTATCAGCTGCTTCTTTATGAACCATATAATATTCTGAATGCATTTCATGATTTAAAACATCATCAACTTTTACTGGTCTAAATGTTCCAAGACCTACATGTAATGTTACAAAAGCAATTTCTACACCCTTATCTTTTATTTTTTGTAGTAATTCTTCTGTAAAATGAAGACCTGCTGTTGGAGCTGCTGCTGATCCGTTATGCTTAGAATAAACTGTTTGGTATCTTTCTTTTTCTTCTAATCTTGCTGTTATATATGGAGGTAGGGGCATGTTTCCTAATTCATCTAAAACTTGTTCAAAAATTCCTTCGTAATGGAACTTTATAATTCTAGACCCTTCCTCTGCAAGTCCTACTACTTCTCCAATTAATTTTCCTTCTCCAAAAGAAAACTTAGTTCCAACTTTTGCTCTTTTTCCTGGCTTAACTAATGCTTGCCATGTATCTTCTTCTGTTCTTTTTAATAATAAAAATTCTATCTTTCCTCCAGTATCTACCTTTTCACCTATTAATCTAGCTGGTATAACCCTAGTATTATTAAGTACTAAGCAATCTCCTGGATTTAAGTATTCTATTACATCTTTAAATATCTTGTGCTCTATTTCTCCTGTATTTTTATCTAGAACCATTAATTTTGAACTAGATCTGTCTTCAATGGGAACTTGAGCTATTAATTCATCTGGTAAATCGAAATAAAAGTCACTCGTCTTCAATGTTAAACTCCCTTTCAAAAAATTATTCAAATACAATGATAACAAAAAAACAAATTTTTTTCTATACAATATGTATATAAATACATGTGTACCACTGTATATTTAATGTTTTTATATTTTTTATTTTTATTTAATTACTTATTTTCATAAGGTATATTCAAGTGTTCATAAGCTAATGGCATAGCAATTCTACCCCTTGGACTTCTATTTAAAAATCCTAATTGAAGCAAATATGGCTCATATACATCTTCTATTGTATTTCTGTCTTCCCCTATAGATGCTGCTAATGTATCTAGTCCAACAGGTCCACCTCTAAATTTTTCTATTATTGTAAGTAATAGTTTTTCATCTACATAATCAAGACCTAAACTGTCCACACCTATAAGTTCTAACGCTTTGTCTGCAACTTCGTCTGTTATATTTCCATCAGCTCTTACTTGTGCATAATCTCTTACTCTTTTTAATAATCTATTTGCAATTCTTGGTGTTCCTCTAGAACGTTTTGCAATTTCCATGGCTCCACCAGCTTGAATTTCAGCTCCCAAAATACTTGCTGATCTTATTACTATTTGAGCTAGTTCATCTACTGTATAATAATCTAACTTGCATATAACTCCAAATCTATCTCTTAAAGGGTTAGTAAGCATTCCTGCTCTAGTAGTAGCTCCTATTAATGTGAACTTAGGCAAATCTAGTCTTATACTTCTTGCTGAAGGCCCTTTACCTATTATTATATCCAAACAGTAATCTTCCATAGCTGGATATAAAACTTCTTCTACACTTCTATTTATACGATGAATTTCATCTATAAATAAAACATCATTTTCATTTAAATTTGTAAGTATCGCTGCTAAATCTCCTGCTCTTTCAATTGCTGGTCCTGATGTGATTCTTAAATTCACACCCATTTCATTAGCTATTATACTTGATAATGTAGTCTTACCAAGTCCTGGAGGTCCATATAATAAAACATGGTCTAAAGGTTCATTTCTAGATTTTGCTGCTTCTATAAAAATGCTTAATTGTTCTTTAGCCTTTTCTTGTCCTAAATAATCTTCTAATGTTTTAGGTCTTAAATTATTTTCTATGTCAACATCTTCATTTTGCATTGTAGATGTTATTATTCTATTTTCATCTTCAAAATCAAACATACTTGTCCCCCTTACTTTTTATTATCTTAATGATTTACTCATTATATATGTTAAGGACTTCTTGATTATATCCTCTGTATTTAAATTATCTTTTTTACATTTATCTACTGCTTCTTTAGCTTCTTGTAGTGAATATCCTAATGCAGCTAAAGCATCTATTGCCTCATCTTGTGATACTCCTATTGGAGACTTACTTAATAATGTTGGTTCAAATTCCACATTATGCTTATCTATTTTATCTTTTAATTCTAGTATTATTCTTTCTGCTGTTTTTTTACCCACACCTGGAGCTTTTGATAATTTTGCTATATCTTCACTTAATATAAATGCCCCTAGTTGCTTTGGTTTTGCAAACGATAATATTCCTAGTCCTACTTTGGGTCCTATTTTTGATACTGAAGTAAGTAATTCAAACATCTGTAGTTCTTCTTGACTAAAAAATCCACAAAGACTCATATCATCTTCTCTTACTATTAACTTAGTATATATTTTAGCCAATTTTCCCATTTGTAAGTCTTGTATTGTATTTGAAGATACATTTATTTTATATCCTATGTTATTATTTTCAATTACTATACTATCTAAACGAATTTCTTCTATTGTTCCTTTTATATAACTATACATATCTGCCCCCTATGTTTTTTAAAGTTTTTTCTAATTTATTTGCATGAGCATGACAAATTGCTACAGCTAATGCATCAGCTACATCATCTGGCTTTGGTACTTGCTTTAAGTTTAAAAATGATGTTACCATTTGCTGTACCTGTGCTTTTTGAGCCCTACCGTATCCAACCACGCCTTGTTTTACTTGAAGAGGTGTATATTCATATACTGGCTTATCATTATGAGCACAAGCAAGCATGGTAACACCTCTAGCTTGCGCAACTGTAATTGCTGTCTTTACATTTTTATTAAAGAATAATTCTTCAATTCCTACTTCATCTATATTATAGTTTTTTATAAGAAGGTCAATTCCTTTATATACAAGTTCTAATCTTTTTAACATATCCATATGTGCAGGAGTTGTAACTGCGCCATAATCTATGACTCTAAATTTATTATTTTTATATTCTATTATTCCGTAACCCACAATTGCTATTCCTGGGTCTATGCCTAATATGATCATATTTACCTACCCTTTCAGAAAACTTATGTTCTGTATTATTATATCATTAATAATTATTCTGGTGGGGAATATATGAGTTGTTGGAAATTAAAAAGTCTCAAAATAGTAGTTTTTATAAAAATCAAACTATTATTTTGAGACAGTTTTTTAGCTTCCAAAATCCTCTAATCTAGAATATGCTTCATCTTCTGTTTCTATTAAAACACCTTTTTTAATTTCATCTTGAACAGTCTTTGGTAGAGATTCTAATTTTGTTTGTGTTTGTTCTACCAATTCTCTATCTCCTTTATTATTGTATTTATAAAGACCTATAATTCCTTCATTACTCTCAATTGAATATTTATTAGCTTTAGAAGGGTCATTTAATGAAACTTTTTCAGATAATATTATTTGATATTTATTAATACTTTCTACTGTTCTTTTAGGATATTTTTCTTTAAAATATTTTACTATTTCGCCTTCTGTTTTTGTTAATAATGACTCTGGAACTACGCCTATCATGGATGGTCCTGTTGCTAGATCACTTCCATCTTCACTTTTTTGGTGAAGCCATATTTCACAGTTTTTATTTAATCCAAGTGCTTCTTTAGTTTTTTCATTAGTTTGCGCTATATTCGTTCTAGCTTTCACTTGGTTATTTCCTCTAGTCTTAACTCCTATATAAATTCCACTGCTTAATACAAGTAACCCGGTTAAAATTAACACTGGTATTTTCCAAGGGAATGAATCTTTTTTTTCAAACATAGTAGTTACCTCCTTTTACACATTATTTTCGCCATAGTATATTTTTTTATACAACTTAGGTAAAATTTAGTAACTTTATATAAGATATAAGTAATTTTTTTGTGCCATTCTTTCATTTAATACATATTATAGAGTATATTTTAAAATCCATAGAAGGGAGGTTTTAGTTTGAGTGCATATATAAGATTAATTTACGATAAATTAGATTTTTTAGAATTCAAACAAAAAATTCTTTTTCTTAAAGAGCCTCAACATAAGGCTACTGTATTTATTAATATTGAACTTGAAGATTTTTTAAATATACGTAATTTTACTAATGACTTTCAATTAAGAATAGAAGCTGGCGAAAAACTTAGTATTTCAGATTATGAAAAAGAACTATTTGAAGTATATGCTCCTATAAAATCTTTTCCTAGTTCCTCCAAATTAGTTGCAAAAGCTCTCTTAAATGAAGATATTTTTAATTCGTTATTTAAATATTCAAATTAAATTTTAGTCGCTTAGCTTAGAAGTTTTCGCCAACAAATTTCTTTTTCTTTTTTAGTTAGCGTTATAAGCAAAGCGAATTTTCCTTTTCTTTTTTAAAGGGCTATATTTTTTGTTAAAATGGAAATACTCCTTAATGAATATATTATTAGGAGGTAAAATTATGGAAAAAATAAGTTGTAATGTAATTAATTGTTCTCACAATGACAGTGGCATCTGTTTTGCGAATAAAATAAATGTAAGTGGAAAAAAAGCTCGTACTAGTAACCATACTTGTTGTGGTTCTTTTTTAGATGAATCTAACTACAGTAATTTAACTAATAATACTAACGGTGAGGGTTCTTGTAATATCGTAAATTGCAATGTTAAAACTTGTACTCACAATGCTGGTAACATCTGTGCACTTAACAATATCGCTGTAACATCTAATGTAGGCAAAGCTAATCTTTATTCTGAAACATATTGTTCTAGTTTTAAATGTAAATAATATTTTTTAATAATAATTACATAGTTACTACTAACAAAAGGGTGTAAATTATAATTTACACCCTTTTTAATATTAAATATTTTTTACATAAACTATTTGTTTAAGCATGATTTTAATGAATCAATGACTTTTTGTACTATTCCACCTCCAACTCTTACTAAAGTATTTGCTTCTTTATTTTCTAATGCTTTTGTTTGTTGAGAACTTAATTCTTTATCTGTTATTACTACTGGTGCTTCATCTAATGATGCTACTGGTCCTGCTGTTAATGCATCTATTAGTTCTCTACCTTTTGTTACATATACTTTATCTAAATCTTTTTCATAGAATTTTTCTATTACTTTTGCATTTGTTTCATATCTATCTTGTCCACCTATTCTGTTATCTTTTATATCCTTAGATGTTATTTTATTTATATCATTAAATGCTTTTTCTCCCACTACATTTAATCCACCCATTACGTATGCATTTTGTAAATTTTTAGATTCTAACCATTCATATGTTTTATCTGTAACTTTATTTTTTTCAACTAATATTATAGGCATTTTTTGTTTTCCTGCCACTGATGATATAGATAACGCATCTGCTTGTCCTTCCCCTCCACTAACTACTATATCTTTTACTTTGTAACAATTTTCATCTATATATTTAGCTATTTGTAATGAAGTTTCATATCTATCTTGTCCACCTAATCTTTCTATTTTACTTATACCTTCAGATTTAAGTTGATTTATAACACTATCTTTTATTACTTCATTTCCACCAATAACTATTACATTTTTAGCATCTAATCTAGCTATTTCTTCTTTTGTTTGTTTACTTAAATTAACTCCATCTGTCAATAATATCGGTGCTTTTTTATATGTTGCAAGTGGACTAACTGTCAATCCATCTGCTAATGATTTTGAGTTTGATAATATAACAGTATCTGATTTATCAAATTTAGATTTACTTAATTTTATAGCTGTATCATATCTATCACTACCTTCAAGTGATATAACTTTTAACTCTTTAGAGCTACTACTTGAGCTATGACTACTTGAACTTCCTCCACTTGGTTTTGATGAAGGTTTAATGATTTCTTCTTTACTTTCTATAGAGTTATAAATAGGATTTGAAAGTAATCTATATGATGCTTGAGTATGAGCTTTATTTGTTATTGTATTTGCATATAATGTAACATTTGTATCGCCTATTTCTTTAGTTACACCCATTGCCTTACCTTTTACAACTTTATTTTCTGGCCACCATCCAGATACATAATAATCATCTTTATTTGAAACCGTAGCAATAGTCTTTACACCTTTAGGTACAGATTCTATCCAACTTCCCTCTGCTGTGTAAATGTATTGTTCATCATCATAACCACTAGTATTTATATCTTCTTTATCATATTCAGCTTTTAAAAGCCCTTCATACATACACCATTTATTTGATTCTTGTATTCCTAATTTTAATCCTTCTATTAAATTAGTTCCAACATTTTGTAAAGCTCCATATCCTATACCTAAATAATCTATTCCATCTTTTATATCTTTTGGATTTATATCTTCCCAACTTTCATCTACTACTATATCACTTTCATTTATATTATTTACAATATTAAATCCTAGCTGTTTTAATATAAAATCACTGTATGTTCCTTTTACATATACTTTTGGAGTTTCAAGTTTTTTTGCATTTACAGCTTCTTTTAAAGGTACTATTTTTAAGGAATAATCTCTTGAAACTGATTTAAGATCGTTTGCTGATACTAAGAAATCTCCTTCTTCATAATCTTTATTTGCTTTAGTTAAAACTTGTACTTTTTTATTATCTTTTAGTAACTTATTTACTGCTTTTATTGCATCATTATTAGTGTTTTTTATCACATATTCTCTATAACTTCCTACTTCTGTTCCATCTCTTTTAACTGATTTAACATCTGTAAGCTGATCTTTAAATTCATTAGCTTTTCTTATTTCATATTCATTAAATCCTCTTACATCTGGGAAATTTAAAACTATCTCTGAATACATCTGACTAAATGTAGATTCATCAGAACCTTGATATAATATTGCATTTGCATATCCTCTTTTAGCTTGATGCATATCAATTACATAACTTCCCTTAGCATATGTTTTACCATCTACGTTTGTATTAGATTTAAGTTGACTTACTTTTACTCCATTTCTTATAAGATACTCTACTGTATCATACACTTGAGCTTTATTTTTTTGTAATTCTTCATTTATAGGAAGTACATAATATTCTGGGAAGAAATTTTCATTTTGTCCTCTTGGTCTTCCTACTTGTTTTAATTCTCCATTCACTAAAAATTTATCTATATTTCTATCGTCTATACCTTCTACTCCACGTCTAAAATATTCTAATTGATCATTAAATAATTTATCTTTATTTTCTAATACAAAAGATGATGCTCCTAATATAGCATGAACTACTGCATCATTAGATTCTTGATTTAACTGTGGCATTTCAATAGTATGTGAAAGTGCTCCATGATGAAGTGCATATGTAGCTGTATATGCTGGTGCAGCATCATCCCATCCACCATATTTAAATTCATCTTGATCCTCGTATGGAATTTGATAGCTTTTATATTTACTATTTGCTATAGCTGCTTTTCCCATTGCATGAGCCTCTGCACTTACATTTTTTGCAATTAAATCATATTCGTAATTTGGGTCATGAGGTGGTGAACAAGGTTCTATTAAAAATTTTTCCACAAACCCATGTAAATCTAAAAATGAAATCGGGTTCCACTTAGCTATTTGCGCTGTTAGTGATTGTGATTCTCTTTGTGTTTGATATGCATTATCACGGTTTACATCAAATCCAAGAGCATTTGGTCTTGTATTATAATATCTACCATCTGGATTTTCAGTTATATCCATTAAGAATATTACATGATCTAAAAGTTCTTCAACATCTAATGTTTTCTCTATTTCCTTATTCGATTCATCTGTAGTTTTGTATGTAATCTGTTTTTGAGTTGTTAATTTTTCTAAGAAATCTAATTGTGCATCTATTCCTGGAGATTCATCTGGATGTATATTATTTATAAATATTGGTACCTTGTAATCTCCCATTTGATTATTTTTGATTTTTTCTTGAAGTGATTTAGGATTTTCTAGCATAGTAGGAACCATTTTAAGATATTCATCTACAGATTTTTTATCCTTTGCCACAGTTACAAAGTGTAAATCTCTGCCTTCTATAGATTTACCTATTGATTCATAAGATAAATGTATTTTATTCTTATTTTCCTTAAATATTCTATCTATCTCTGGTTTTAATTCATTGTAAGTTCTATAACTATCATAAACATTAAGTTTCATAGTTGTTTCAAAACTACTTTTTTTATCACTTAATTTTAATACATATTTTCCTAATTTTTCAGGGAATTTAACGCGTATTTTTCTATCACTCAAATCCTCTTTTCCATATAAAAGACCTGCTTTAAGAGTTGCTTTTACTGTGCTTTTTCCATCTTTATTTTCTATCTTGAATCCACATTCTCCAATCGTATCATCTATCTTTATAAAAGGTTCTCCAGTATAATCTTTATCATCTATGACATAAGTTTTCCATTCATCTAATGATTTATCACCTAAAGTAATTTTCAAATCATCTTTATTAACTTCATGGTCAAATGTAGCTTCTATTTCTATAGTATCTTCTGCTGTCATAGATAAAGTTGATTTGCTAACTTTTAATTTTGATTCTACTTGTTTATCATCCTCTACTTCTTGACTTATAGGTACTATAGATTCTTGAGGCTCTTTAACTTCTTGTGTTTCTTCTACACTTTTTATCTCCTCTGAATTTACTTGTACATCTGTGCTTTTTTGTTCCTCTGCAAATAGTTGAACAGGTGTAGCACTCACTACTAAAGCACTTGACATCACCGATGTTATAATCATTTTTCTTTTATTTTTCTTTAAACTCATCTCATACCCCTCCAATATTAAGATTAATTTAGTCAAATGATTAACAAAGCCAACTTGATTATCCTATGTTGAAATTTATTTTCCTGTATTTCTGGATTATTCTATATAATAATAGTATTTTAATTGGTATAACTTGTCTATTATTTTCATTCGTCAATAAACTAGGTAATTTCTACATCAAAATACTTTTTATTTTCACTTCACACATTAATTCATTATTCCTTACTTTATAAAAATCATTATATAAAAAGTATCCCTATCCTATTCATTATGTAAAGTACTATTATTCCTATTATTACACATCCCCATCCGCCTGAATCTAAGCAAAGGAGCTCTGTTATCTTTGATGGAACCCTAAATAAAAAGATTTATTTATTTTAATAAAAATAAACCCCTTTATATAAATTTGATTATTTATATAAAGGGGTTTTTCTCATTTTTATATTATACTAAGTTATTATTCAGCTATTTCCCAGTTATGAGCTACGTTTTGAACGTCATCATCATCTTCTAACATATCAACTAATCTGTTCATAAACTTTAATTGTTCTTCATCAGTTAATTCTGTAGTAGTTTGAGGTATTAACTTAACGCTTGCTGATATAAACTCATATCCCTTAGCTTGTAATTCATCACGAACTGCTGCAAAATCTTCTGGTGCAGTTACTACTTCATATCCATCTTCTTCAGTTATGAAATCTTCTGCTCCAGCTTCTAAAGCTGCATCCATTAATTCCTCTTCAGAAACACCGTTTCCTGCTTCTATTAATATTTGTCCTTTGTTATCGAACATGAAAGATACACATCCACTAGTTCCTAAGTTACCACCATTTTTATCGAAGTAGTATCTTACATTTCCAGCAGTTCTGTTTTTATTATCAGTTAAAGTCTCAACTATAACTGCAACTCCTCCTGGTCCATATCCTTCATAAACTATAGTTTCGTAGTTTTCATTAGCTCCAGCTCCTGCACCTTTAGCTACTGCTCTATCTATATTATCATTTGGCATATTATCTGCCTTAGCTTTGTCTATAGCAGTTTTTAATGCTGCATTGTATTCTGGATTTCCTCCACCTTCTTTAGCTGCAACTGCTATTGCTCTTGCATGTTTAGTGAATACTTTAGCTCTTTTGGCATCTTGTTTACCTTTTTTATTGATTATATTTCCTATACGTCCCATAATTCCACTCCTTAATACGTATAATTAGTTTATATATTATATTAAAGTTTATATCACTTTACATATATAACCATTTAATTTAAAAGTACTTGAAAATTTATCGTCACTCGTAGATTTTAGCATAAATTTTAAAATTAGTAAATTAGAACTTAGGAGGCTTTGAAGGTGTTTGTCTTTTATGTTCACTAATTCTGTGAAGTCTATCAATTATATCTTTATCTTTTTGAGGAACTTCTTCTAATTTTCCTTCTACAACAGCATCAATCATATTGTATGTAGTTCCCATTTCATTTTCATCAGTTTGTCCTTCCCAAAGACCTGCTGATGGAGCTTTATTTATAACAGTATCATGAACTCCTAGTACTTTTGCCCATTCATAAACTTCTTTTTTCGTAAGATTTGCAAGAGGCACAAGATCTACTCCTCCATCACCATATTTAGTAAAATATCCTGTATGTATTTCAGCTGCATTATCAGTTCCTACAACTAAATATCCTAAATTATTAGCAACTGTATAAATAGTGCTCATTCTTACTCTCGCTCTTAAATTTGCATCTGTCATTTTTAAATATTCTTCTTTATATAAATTTTTATTTTTCATAGCATTTGTAACTATATCTAATATATCTTCTTGTGGTTTAGTTAAGTCTAAATCAAGATACTCTATATTACATCCATTTATAACTTTAAGAGCATCTTCCCTATCTTTTGGATTGCTCTTAATTTCCATAATCACACCCATAGAATTATTAGGAAACGCCTTTTTTATTAAATAACAAACTACAGCAGAATCAATTCCACCTGAAACCCCTACAACTAATCCCTTTGTATTAGATTCTTTTACTTTTTCTCTAAGCCAATTCACTGTTTTATCTATTTTTGCATTTATATCTGTCATATTTTTCCCCTTTCTATTTGATTTCATGTTTTTATAGGTTTATTATAGCATATTAATTTAATTTTAATGAGTTCTATAAATATAATTTATCCTTTCTGTTAACACTACTTCTAGAAGGTGATTAATTTGAAAAATAAGTATTTTGATTTTAATATAAAAAATACAATAATTGGTTCCTTCACAGGATTTATAAATGGATTATTTGGTTCTGGAGGAGGAAATATATTAGTTCCAATATTAAATAATATTCTAAAGGTAGAAGAACATAAATCTCATGCAACTGCCCTTGCTGTAATAGTCTTCTTAACTAGTGCAAGTTCTGTAATTTATATATCAAAAGGTACATATGATATTTCTCTAACCATCAAAGTAGCTATTGGAAGTATCATTGGAGGCATTGTTGGGGCTAAATTACTAAGCAAAGTAACTGGTAAATTTCTTAGGCTATCTTTTGGAACTATAATGATTATCGCAGCGTTAAGGATGGTGTTTTAATGTTATTTGCTTTAATAGGATTTTTTGCTGGTATAATTGGAGGAATGGGCATGGGTGGAGGAACTATACTCATTCCTGCCTTAATTTTATTTGCAGGTATAGACCCTAAAATAGCTCAAAGTGTAAACCTACTTTCATCAATTCCCATGACTTTAGTAGCTCTTATTGTTCATATGAAAAATAAAAATGTAGTCTTTAAATTAGTTATACCCATAGCTTTATTTGGTATATTTGGTGCAATTTTTGGTTCATTCTTAGCTAATTTTATTTCTTCTGAAGTATTAAGAAAAGTATTTGGTGTATTTTTACTTATTGTTGGAGGATTTGAAATAAAAAAAGGATTCTGTGAACCTTGTAAAAAAGAAAAGTGAATTTAAAAGGTTATCCTACCGCTTGGGATGAATATAGATTTTCATCCCTTCGCTAGGTTATTTCTCATTATCACTCAAACAATGGAGATATAGTTAAACATTAGTTACAAAATATTAACTATTGGTTAAATTCTTTATATTAAAATTTGTCCATTTTGCTCTGAAAGATAAAACTCCTCACCTAAAGATATAACTGCTGTAGCGCTAGTTATATCTGTCATTCTAGAAGTTAAATTTTCTACTTCTTCTAATCTAGAATAAACTATCATCTCAACATTATCTTCATAAATAGTATCTTTTACAAAATATCCCATATTCATTATCTCATTTTGAATTTTCCCTAATTGATTGTAGTCTATTTTTATTCTAACTTCTTGGTACATTACTTTTTCAATTACTTTAGCCGCTTCTATACCTACCTTAGCTCCCTTTGTATATGCTCTAACTAAACCACCTGCACCTAATTTTACTCCTCCAAAATATCTAGTTACAACTACTACAATATCTCTTAAATCTTCTTTCTTTATAACCTCTAATGTAGGAATTCCCGCCGTTCCTTGAGGCTCTCCATCGTCACTATATCTTTGAATATTCATATTTTGACCAACAGTGTACGCCCACACATTATGAGTAGCATCTTTATGCTTTTTCTTTATCTCATTTACAAATGCTACTGCTTCTTCTTCTGTTTTTATAGGTTTTGCATATCCAATAAAAGTTGATTTTTCTATTATAATTTCATCTTTATTAAACTCATGTACTGTCTTATAGCTACCCATTTTCATCCTCCTGTATACCCTAAAAAGGGGCTGCCTCAAAATAATAATTTATATCTTGAAACAGCTCCTTGTTATTTTCTAATTTATATAGACATTTCGCCTTCTAAACTCTTTTTCTTTAAATCTTTATATTTTTTATAAGATATTTCAACTAATGATTTTTCCTTATTGTGTGTTAACATATCTAATGCATCTTTAACTTTATAAAATCCACCATCAATAAATTCATCTTTAAGTATGTAGTTAGTATCTTTTGTGTCCATAATATACCATATAATAGCATTCGTTACTTGTTTTTGTCTAGTTCTTGAGAAAAATTCATACATAGTATCGCCTGCTACTTCTATAACATTCGCATCTATACCCGTTTCTTCTTTTACCGTTAAAACAGCACTGTCATTTGGAAGACCACCATCAGTTATTCTTCCTTGTGGTAGCGTCCATTCATTTCTATCATTTTTTAATAAAAGAACCTTATTTGCATAAAATACTACTCCACCTGCACAATGTCTTAATATCATTTTTAAACCCCTCCTATTAACTATTTTTTTTATGTTAACTTCTGGAGATACATTTATAGGTAAATAATTAGTTTATTGAATTATATGTTAAGTTAAAATCCTTTATGTTATTTATCTGCCTTTTCTAATGTATCAATAGCTTCATTATATGCCCTCAATACATAATCTTTTTCAAATTGTTTTTTATTTTTTAACTGTATCAACATCTTTAAGCTATTTTTATTTCCTATTTTTGCAAGTGCTTTTGCACAGTATTGTCTAGTCTGAGCATTTGTGTCATATAGTCCTCGTTGTAAATAATCTCTACTCTTTGGTGATTCTATTTTGCGAAGCGCTGAGTAAGTTATACGTCTTACATCGGAATGTCTATGACCTGTGAGAGGATGTAATAAATTTAAAAACCTATCATCTTTTAACTCACCTGTTGCCCATATTAAAATCATTAAATCTTCTGCATTTTTTTCGGTAAGTATTCTTCTGTAAATTTTCCTCTTAAAATCTACCATCCTTTCTGCATGTAAACCTTCCATAAATTCAAGCCTTCTAGATTTGTCTAGCTCTAAAAACTTATCTAAAATATCTTTAGATGCTTCTAGTTTATCTTTTAGCATTGACTTTATTTCTAGTTTTGCTTTTATTAATTGGTCATTAACTTCTGAGATTGATAAATTTCTTATTTTACTGATTTGAGATACTGTTTTAGATTCTTTATAAAGAATATAGGTTATAAAATAATCCTCTAATTGTTCTATGTTATCCCAATTTATATTCATATTATTACCTACTTCTCTAATATATACTCTTTATATATATTATAATCTTCTTCGTCTAAATTTACATCAACTGTTATTCCAATTTCTCCATATTCAAAATTTTCTACGTTATATTTGTCTTTAATTTTGCTAAATATATAACCTTTATCATAAGGTAATAAAAGACTTACTGGATAAGTACTTTCCATTATGGCATCTTGTATCATGTTTAACAATTTATCCATGTTTATGCCTTTTTTAGCAGATATATATATCTTATCTTCTTGATCTTTAGGGTATATATCTAATTCTAATCTGTCTATTTTATTGTATACAAGTATAGTATTTTTGTCGTGTGCCCCTAGCTCTTTAAGTACAGTTTCCGTAGTATTTTTTTGTAACTCATAACTATCATTAGTCGCATCTATTACATGTAAAATTAAATCTGCATACTGAACTTCTTCCAACGTAGCCTTAAATGCCTCTACTAAGTCATGAGGAAGCTTACTTACAAACCCAACAGTATCTACAACTAAGAATTCTTTTTTATTTGGTAAAAGTGCTTTTCTTAAAGTTACATCTAATGTAGCAAACAACATATCTTTTGCCATTACTTCTTTTTGTATATCATAATCTTTATGTGTCTTTATTAATTCGTTCAATAAAGTAGATTTTCCTGCATTTGTATACCCAACAAGTGCAACTATTGGTATATTAGATTTTAAACGTTGAACCCTTTGTGTTTCTCTATTTTTTTTAACTTCTCTAAGCTCTTGTCTAATATCAGCTGCTTTATTAAGTATATGTCTTTTATCTACTTCTAGTTTTTGTTCCCCTGGGCCTCTAGTACCGATACCTGCACCAGTTCTACTCATTGCTCCACCCATACCGTATAATCTAGGTAATCTATATTTCAACTGGGCAAGCTCAACCTGTAACTTACCTTCTTTACTTAATGCCCTTTGAGCAAATATATCTAATATTAAAGTAGTTCTATCTATAATTTTAATTCCAACTACTTCTTCTATATTCCTTATATGAGCTCCTGATAATTCATCATTAAAAATTACCATAGTAGCATCTAACGAAGCACAATATGCTTTTATTTCTTCAATCTTACCTTTTCCTAAATAATAAGCTGCATCTCTAGTTTGTTTATTTTGAACTATACTTCCTACAACCTCTGCTCCTGCTGCCTTTGCTAATTCTTTTAATTCTTCCATTGAATCATTTATGTCTATATCATCAATTCTTCTTGCTGTAGAAGTTATATTAAGTCCTACAAGGAAAGCTCTCTCTCTTTTTTCTTCCATTATTAACACCTCGTTTTAAATACTTTTTTTAATTTAAACCTCTTTAATAAAATAACTCAACTCTGTTTAGAGTATACTACTTCACTATTTTTTTTATTATACCATTAATGTAAATCTTTAGTATAATTATATTATTACTAAAAAAATAGGAGATAATCATATGAGTGAAAATTATAAATTTTTTAATCACAAATCTTGTGAATACTTTCCATGTCATAAGACAAACAAACCTGATGAATTCAACTGTTTATTCTGTTACTGTCCTTTATATGCTTTAGGAAAAAATTGTGGTGGAAATTTTAGATATACTGATAAAGGCATCAAGGATTGTTCTAATTGTTTCCTTCCTCATAATAAAAATAACTTTGAATATATAATCAGTAAATTCCAGGATATAGTTAAAATTGCAAGTAATAATGAATAATAAAAAAGTTGTGTTAATATAACTTCTATATTGACACAACTTTTTTGACATAAAAAATAAAATATTCCCACTATTTTTATAACTTGAATCGTTTATACTTTTTAATTTTTAATAAATGACCTTCTATTAATAAAACTTATTTTTATTTAAAATTCTATATATGCTATAAATAATACCGCTAGATAATAAAATTAATATAATTATCATAATTCCTGAATGAAAAAAAAACTCTTCTGGTAACATATTTATAACTGGGTCTAAATTAGGATCAAAAATCCAATAATCATTTTCAAAAAGTAACTTATGAAAAACTATAAAGCTCTTTTCAAAATTTAAAATAATAGGAATCGACAAAACTAAAGGAATGACAAGTAACACTTTTGAAGTTAAACTTAAGATTTTTATATTCCTATTCTTAAAACTTACAAATATGCCAATTATAGAAATTACAAAGAAAATAAATAATACCTTGTTAACATTTTGAAAAATATTTCTTACCTCTTCAAAATGAATTTTTCCCTTAGGAGAAGACTTTAATGTAGGCATTTTAAATTCAGAATCATCACATCTCAAATTATAATCAATTAAATAGTCATAATTAAGAACTATATCTTCTCTAGACATCCCCGTAAAACTAGGTATATTCAAATAATCAATATCAAAATAATAAAGCTCTCTAAACTCCATAGTAAACCTAACCGCCCCAGCAATAATTAAAATACTAAGACAAAAAGAAAATAAAATATTCAAAAACCTCTTCATATCAACTTTTCTCCTACCCCTAACTAAATCTATAAGACTAGGCATACAATATTGTGACATCGTAGTTCAGTACTCATTTGCAAGATACACTTTATCTTGCATGAGTACAAACACGATTCACAATATTAGATGCCACATATATCCTATACTATCTTAGTAGTGAAATCTTCTATATTCCATACATTATCAACTATATCACTATAAAATTCAGGTTCATGTGATACTAAAAGTACAGTTCCTTTGAATTCTTTTATAGCTTTTTTAAGCTCATCTTTAGCTTCTACGTCTAAATGGTTTGTAGGCTCATCAAGTACTAATAGATTTATATTCTTAAGCATAACTTTACATAATCTAACCTTCGCAGCTTCTCCTCCACTTAAAACCCTCATCTGACTTGTTATATGCTCATTAGTAAGTCCACATTTAGCAAGGTGTTGTCTTACTTCAAAGTTTGAAAGTCCAGGGAACTCTGCCCATACTTCATCCATTGGAGTATTATAGTTATCTCTTGAACTTTCTTGTTCAAAATATCCTACTTCTAAATAATCTCCCATATGAACTTTTCCACCAAAAGGCTTGATTATCCCAAGTAAAGTTCTTAATAGCGTAGATTTTCCTATACCATTCATACCTTTTAAAGCTATTTTTTGACCTCTTTCTAATTGGAAATTAAGTGGCTTAGTTAAAGCTTCATCGTATCCTAATATTAAATCTTCTGTTTCAAATATTATTCTACTTGCTGCTCTAGCTTCTTTAAATCCAAAAGTAGGTTTTATTTTTTCTTTAGGTCTTTCTAATATTTCCATCTTATCTAATATTTTTTGTCTACTGTTTGCCATTCCACGAGTTGCAACTCTTGCTTTATTTCTAGCCACGAAATCTTCAAGTTTCTTTCTTTCTTCTACTTGCTTATCATAAGCTTGCTCTTCTTGACGTTTCTTTATATCGTTAAGTCTAACAAATTCATCATAATTTCCTTTATACCTATTTAATTCTCCATTTTCCATATGATATATTACATTACAAGTATTGTTTATGAAATCTATATCATGTGATACTAATATAAAACTATTTTCGTATTCTTGAAGATATCTAGTTAACCAATTTATATGTTCTTCATCTAAATAGTTTGTAGGCTCGTCCAGTATAAGTATAGTAGGGTTTTCAAGTAATAATTTAGTAAGAAGTACTTTTGTTCTTTGTCCTCCACTTAAATCAGTTACATCTTTATCTAATCCTATTTCCCCAAGGCCTAATCCGTTAGCTACCTCTTGGATTTTAGCATCTATCATATAAAACCCACTATTTTCTAATATCGTTTGTATTTGGGCAGTTTCTTCAAGAAGTTTATTCATTTCTTCTTCTTCAGCTTCTCCCATTTTATCGTACATACCTATCATTTCTTGCTCTAAATCAAACATATACTTAAATGCGTCTCTTAATATATCTTTTATAGTTTTACCTTTACTAAGCACTGTGTGTTGGTCTAAATATCCAACAGTCGCTCTAGAAGACCACTTTATATCACCTGCATCTGGCATAAGTTTTTTTGTTACTATATTTAAAAAAGTTGATTTTCCTTCTCCATTTGCTCCAACTAAAGCTATATGTTCACCCCTTCTAAGCCTGAATGAAACATTCTCTAGTATTGTTCTCGATCCGAAACCATGACTAACATTTTCAACTACTAGCATCTTAACACCTCTTTATAAATTTATTGTCTATATTCTATACTATAATATATTCTTTTTTAACTTAAATCAAGTATCCTATTATATACTTACAAATTAATATAGCTGCGGATGAATCAAAATAATTTTGAGACAACCCCAGCTATATTATTAAAATATTTTTACATATATAATAAGTCTTTAAAAAACATTATCATACAACCAGCCGTACTTTTTTGAGACAATGTTATACTTTTAATTGCAGTTAAATAAAATTTACTAGTTAAATCAGTTAAATTTCTATACATATAGTCTATTTTCAATGCTTGTTCTGAATTATAATCAACATATTCATCTATACTGTTTAACATTATAGGTAAATCATGAGATACAAATCTTTTTTGTAT
>NZ_NOJZ02000021.1 GCF_002251085.2 Romboutsia maritimum
CCAATGTGGCCGATCACCCTCTCAGGTCGGCTACTGATCGTCGCCTTGGTAAGCCGTTACCTTACCAACTAGCTAATCAGACGCGGGTCCATCCTGTACCGCTAAAGCTTTGGTGCTTCGAAGATGTCTTCATAGCACTTTATCTCGTATTAGCATACCTTTCGGTATGTTATCCGTGTGTACAGGGCAGGTTACCCACGCGTTACTCACCCGTCCGCCGCTCTTCTCCGAAGAGAATCGCTCGACTTGCATGTGTTAGGCACGCCGCCAGCGTTCATCCTGAGCCAGGATCAAACTCTCAAATAAAAGTTTTGATGGGCTCAGATACTGTTATATATCTGGCTTTGTTTGGTTGTTTCAAATTCTATAAATTAACCTACTGTTTAATTTTCAAAGTTCTTCGTTTTGTTTTCCTTGTTTCTCAAGGACAAGTAATACTATACCACCTTTGAAAAATATGGTCAATACTTTTTTTAATTTTTTTTATAATTATTTTGCAATTTTTCTTCCTTTCGTACATAAATCTGCTTGAATACTAGGTTTGTTTATATTTTTATTAGATGTTTTTTTTGTAGAGTTAAAAATTTTCAGTGCATCACTACAAAAATAAACCATTATTTCTATAACTAAAAAGCTTATACATATAAGACATAACCAGTTAACTATTTCAAACATAATAAAACCCTCCAATAATCATTTTTATATCTATTTCTTAACTTATATGTCTTTTTCCTTTATAAAAAATATATCTTAAATTCTCATAAAAATATAGCTTGTCTTATATTTTTCAACTTTTGATATTTTATTACATCAATATATATCAGTTTTTAATGTATATTGATGACTTTAACATTAATTTTTTCTAAGCTTTTTTCAAAATAAAAACAAATTAACTTATTTTAAAATAAAAAAGAGTTATATTAAAATAATATCTTTAATATAACTCTTTCATGATTTTTAAAATTTTTAGCTTATTCTTCTATTTTATTTTGATTAGTTTCTATAGGTTTCATAGTAGGGAATAATAATACATCTCTGATTGATGCAGAGTTAGTTAATAACATCATAACTCTATCTATACCTATTCCTAATCCACCAGTAGGAGGTAAACCTACTTCAAGTGCATTTAAGAAGTCCTCATCCATATCACAAGCTTCATCATCACCTAGTTCTTTCTTTCTTAATTGATCCATAAATCTTCCTTTTTGGTCAATAGGGTCATTAAGTTCAGAGAAAGCATTTGCTAATTCCCATCTATTTGCGAAAGCTTCAAATCTATCAGTCTTTCTTGGGTCTTCTACATTTCTCTTAGCTAAAGGTGATACTTCAACTGGGTGATGAGTTATAAATGTAGGTTGTATTAATTTATCTTCTCCAAACTCTTCGAAGAATGCATTTATAACTTCTCCTCTTCTCATACCTGGAGTTAATTCTATTCCTTTTTCTTTAGCTATAGCTAAAGCTTCTTCATCTGTATCTATAGTAGAGAAATCTACACCTGTATATTCTTTAACACACTCTTCCATAGTCATTCTTTTCCATGGAGGTGTAAAATCTATTTCTATTCCTTGGTAATTTATTTTCATACTTCCAGTAGCTTCTTTAGCCATATGAGCAACAACATTTTCAGTTATATTCATCATGTCTGTATAATCTGCATATGCTTGGTATAATTCTATTGCTGTATACTCTGGATTATGCTTTATAGACATACCTTCATTTCTAAACATTCTACCCATTTCGTACACTTTATCAAATCCACCAACTATAAGTCTCTTTAAATATAACTCATTAGCTATTCTTAAGTACATTGGTATATCTAATGTATTATGGTGAGTTATAAACGGTTTAGCATTTGCTCCACCTGCTATTGTATTTAATATTGGAGTTTCAACTTCTAAGAATCCTCTTTCATCTAAATATGATCTTAAAGCTTTTAATGCTTTAGTTCTTATTAAGAAAGCTTCTTTTACTTCTGGATTTACTATTAAATCAACATATCTTTGTCTATATCTTAAATCTGGATCTTTTAATCCATGATATTTTTCTGGTAATACTTGAAGAGATTTAGATAATAATATAACATTACTAGCTTTTACAGATATCTCTTCTCTTTTAGTTTTGAATACTGTTCCTTCAATACCTATTATATCTCCTATATCGTATGTAGAGAATATTGAATATTCTTCTTCCCCTATTGCATCTAATCTAACATAACATTGTATTCTTCCTTCTTGGTCTTGTAAATCTATAAAACCAGCTTTACCTTGTATTCTTTTGCTCATTATACGTCCAGCTATTTTTACAACTGTACCTTCTGTAGTTTCAAAATTATTTTTTATTTCCATAGAATTACTAGTTCTATCATATCTACTTTGGTGGAAAGGGTCTCTTCCCATTTCTTGTAGTTTAGCTAATTTATCTCTTCTTACTTGAAGAACCTCACTAAGATTTTCTTGAGATTGTTCTTCTATAATATTTTGTTGATCTTTATTCATTTTCTTCCCTCCATTTATCTTCTTATTTCTAGTATTTTAAACTTAGCAACCCCATCAGGAACGTGAACATCCACTACTTCTCCTGTACCTCTCCCTAATAGAGCTTTTCCAACAGGCGATTCATTAGATATTTTACCATCATATGGATCTGCTTCTGCTGAACCTACTATAGTATACTCAACTTCTTCATCAAACTCTATATCATTAACTTTAACTATAGATCCTATTGTAACTTTATTTAAATCTATCTTACTTTCATCTATAATTGTAGCTTTTCTAATCATGTTTTCTAATTTCATTATTCTTTCTTCTAATTGAGCTTGCTCATTTTTTGCTTCATCATACTCAGCATTCTCAGATATATCTCCAAAAGATATAGCTACTTTTATTCTCTCAGCAACTTCTCTTCTTTTAACTGCTTTTGAGTACTCTAGTTCTTCCTCTAATTTACTGTAACCTTCTTGAGTTAACAGTATTTCCTTGTTTTCTTCCATAACCCCTACAACTCCTTTTCTATCTGCTTAGGAACCAACCTAATTATAGTTTAATTTTTTATACTTATTTTAATTTATGCGGTATATTATAAGTTACTCTTATTCTAATGTCAAGGAGTGTTGCATATAGCTATTTAGCTTATCTATTACTTCTTCACAACTCTCTATCTTATTAATTTCATCTCTAACTTTAGCCGAATGTCTAAGACCTTTTAAGTACCAAGCAATATGTTTTCTCATTTCTCTAACAGCTACATACTCTCCATGCTCTTTAACTGCTAGTTTTAAATGTTTAATAGCTGTATTCATTTTTTCTTCAACTGTTGCTTCCGGTAAAATCTCTCCAGTCTGCATATAATGATTTATCCTCTTAAATATCCAAGGATTTCCTTGAGCACCTCTACCTATCATTATAGCATCACAGTGAGTTTTGTCTAACATATTTATTGCATCTTCTACTTCAAAAACGTCACCATTCCCTATAACTGGTATACTTATATTGTTTTTAATTTGAGATATTATGTCCCAATCTGCCTTGCCGGAGTAATATTGTTCCCTTGTTCTACCATGTATAGCTAATGCACTTATCCCACAATATTCTGCAATCTTTGCAATTTCAATAGCATTTATATTTTCGTCATCCCAACCTTTTCTAATTTTTACAGTAACAGGTTTTTTAGAATTTTTTACTACAGAAGTTAAAACCTGCTCTACTAGCTTAGGATTTTTCATTAGAGCTGATCCATCTCCATTTTTTATAACCTTAGGTGCTGGACACCCCATATTTATATCAAGTATTTCATTTGAATAATCATTCATTATTTCAGCAGCTCTACCCATAAAGTCTGGATCAGATCCAAAAATTTGGACTGCAACAGGATGTTCTTTTTCTTCTATCTTAAGCATTTTTTTAGTATTTTCATCATCATAACAAAGTGCCTTTGCATTTATCATTTCAGTATAAAGTAATCCACAGTTTTGTTCTTTACATATTAGCCTAAAAGGAAGGTCTGTAACTCCTGCCATTGGTGATAAAAAAACTTTATTTTTTAATTCGACATTCCCTATCTTCATATTTTTTCTCCTTATTTAATTATGATATTTTAATTAAAGTTGTAGTTTTTATTATTTATATCCATAAGTCCATTCATTATCACAAAAAAGGAACTGGATTAATAATCCAATTCCTTTTCTATTATTCCTTATTTTTCTCGTATATTAATCTTAAACCTTCTAAAGTTAAAAATTTATCTACATGATCTATACTTTTAGTTTCTGATGCTATTAATACAGCTAATCCACCTGTGGCAACTACTTTAATATTATCATAGTTTAGTTCTTTTTTCATCATTTCTATTATTTTATCTACCAACCCTACGTATCCGTAGATTATTCCAGATTGCATTGCTGATACAGTGTTTTTACAAATAGTAGTTCCAGACTTAATAAGTTCTACCCTAGGTAACTTTGATGCTCTTTGGAATAAAGCTTCACTTGATATCTTTATACCCGGAGCTATCGTCCCTCCTAAATAGTCACCTTTATCTGAGATTGCACAAAATGTTGTGGCAGTTCCAAAATCAACTATTATAAGAGGAGCTTTATATTTATCTATACCAGCTACTGCATTTACTATTCTGTCAGCTCCAACTTGTTTTGGGTTATCATATTTAATATTTAATCCTGTTTTTATTCCAGGACCTACTATCATAGGTTGTTTATTACAGTACTTTATACAGAAATTTTCAAGAGAATGCATAACATCAGGTACAACAGATGATATTATAATATCATCAATTACGCTAATATCCATTTTTTCATACTGGAATAAACTATTTATTAGCATACCATATTCATCAGATGTTTTTTGTTTATCTGTATTAATTCTCCAATCCTTGATTAGTTCTTTATCTTTATATATACCTAAAACCATATTGGTATTTCCAATGTCGAATACTAAAAGCATATATCATTAACCTTCTTTCTAATTTTTGCTTTTTTTAAGTATAACCGCAACAGCAGATACTACTAAAGCTCCACCTACAGCTTCAGGTATTCCATTTGTTGCCGCAATTGTAAATATAAGTTTCTTTGCTGCAGATGCACTTTCTCCTAGAGCCTTTGCATATCTTTCTCCGTAAAGAACATAAAGCATTCCCAAAACACCAATGGTATTTGTAATTGCTCCAATTGCTCCTGCTACTAATCCAGATACATATACATTTTTAGTTACCTTAATAGCTAATCTGTATGAGTAATAAGCTAGTATTCCTATCAACACTCTTGGCAGTATAGATACTAGTGGATTAATAAATGGAAAAGATGTTATTGTAGGCATAGTAAGCGCTCTTAAAAGGCTCGTTGCACCAAATATAAAACCTACTACCATTCCTACTACTGGTCCTTCTATTATAGCACCTATTATTACAGGTATATACATTGTAGTAATAGCTATAGGTCCTATTTGAATGTATCCTAAAAAAGGAACCATTGATAACATAATTGATATAGCTGAAAGTATAGCTATTATAGTTATCCTTCTTACATTTACATTTTTTCTTGATGATGTTTGTGTTTCCATCATAAAAATACACCCCCGTTCCAGCTCATTACGATGCCGGACTTCTTAATTTTTTAATTTTTACTTAGTTTGTTACCCTTGATAATAAGTCAGGCTCCTAATTTATAGGATGCCAGCTGTAACAAAAACAATTTTATCAATAGGTAATGACATTGTCAATAATTCTTATTCGCCAAATATTTCTTTATATGATAATATATTTCCTACACTTTCAGCATTTTTAATTGCATTTGTTATACTTTTTTCAACTACCTCTGTTGCTATACTTCCTAATAGCGTTAAATCTGTTTCTATTTCTCCTGTAGCCATTGTAAAAATAGTATCGCCATCATGAGGTGTATGAATTGGGAAAATAGCCTTAGCATATCCATCGTGAGACATTTGAGATATCTTTTTACATTCAGCCTTATTTAACTTCGCATTAGTAACTACTACTCCTATGGTTGTATTATCTATGCTAAATCCACCTTTTGTCCCACTTTGTTTCATTAGTTCATAACTATTAATTGTTTTTGTTTTTGTTTCATCCAATGCTCCTGCTATAATTTTTCCATTTTCATAAATATCTCCAAAAGCATTAACCGCAATCAGAGCTGAAACTACTAGTCCACTCTCTAGTTTTATAGAATAACTTCCTATTCCACCTTTCATTGCATAACCAGGCCCTTTTATTTTGCCTACCGTAGCCCCACAACCTGCTCCGTAGTTTCCTTGTTTCAAATTATTTGAATTAGCTAATTCACATGCTTTATATCCCATTTCTATACTCGGTCTACATTTATAGTCCCCTACTGCTAAATCAAATAAAACCGCCCCTACAACAATAGGAACTTTCCCTACTCCTACATCAAATCCAATTCCCTTTTCTTCTAAATACCGACTTACACCACAAGTAGATTCTAATCCAAAAGCTGACCCTCCAGAAAGTACAACTGCATGAACTTTTTGAACTAAATTTATAGGGTCTAATAAATCTGTTTCTCTAGTCCCTGGAGCAGACCCTCTAACATCCACACCGCAAACAGCTCCTTCTTCGCATATAACAACACTACATCCTGTTAAACCCTTCTTGTCTTCAACTTGTCCTACTTTAATGCCTTTAACATCTAGTATATTACTATACATATCCTTTCTCTCCTCTTATTGAAACTTCACCCGATACAATTTCTTTAATAGAACCATTATCCTTTTCTACTATTAAATTCCCATCTTCATTTATATCTATACATTTAACTAATTCTCTATCTTCTCCTTGTAATATATATATCTTTTTACCAATTATAGCTGAATAATTCCTACAAACCTTTAATGTCTCTAATTTTGAATTTTTATGAATATAGTCAAAGTATAAAGTTTCAAATTCTTTTATTATAGCCTTAACTACATCTACTCTTGATAAATTGTATCCCTCTTTGTATAAAGAAGTAGCTATATTTTCTATTTCACTTGAAAATTCCATAGTTTTAACATTTATACCTATTCCTAAAACAACATAATTAATTCTTTCTATCTCTGCTGATAATTCCGTTAATATTCCACAAATTTTCTTGCCATTTACTATAACATCATTAGGCCATTTTATTTTCGTGTTTACTCCTAATGTATTAAGTGCTTTAGCTATACTAGCTCCTGCTATTAGAGTTATAAACGGCGCTTTATACGGTACAATATTCGGTTTTAATATTATACTCATCCATATACCCTCATGAGATTTAGAATGCCAATGTCTTCCTAGACGTCCTCTACCACTAGTTTGTTCTTCACTCACTATAGTAGTTCCTTCATTTTCATTAGTAGCTATTTGTTTTGCATAATCATTAGTTGAATCTATAGTTTCAAAACTAATAACTTTTTTTCCTATTATATCAGTATCTAGCTCATGGCAAATATTGTTAGAAGCTAACAAATCACTCGGCCTTTCTGCTAGCCTATACCCTTTTCTATTTACAGATTCTATGTTATATCCTTCTTCTCTTAATGCTTTAATATGTTTCCATATTGCTGCTCGTGACACTCCTAGTTGTTTAGATAATTCTTCACCTGAAACAAACTCCATTCCACTTTCTAGTATTTTTTCTATTATTTTTTCTCTCATAATAACACCTCTAATTTATCTAGTTATGCACATATAATAAAAGTATACATTACTATCTATAATTAAAAACCTATGTATATCCTTATAATTTAAATAATATTTCAATATATTCAATTAATTAAAAAAATAGGATCTAAATAATAGATCCTATTTTTTTAATTTATTTATCTTCTTCTGAATTTTCATGTTTTACATCTTCTTTTTTCATTAGGTCTACAGAAGATTTATTTTCTACAACATTTTCTCTATCTTCAGATTCATCTTCTTTTGTAACAACAGTCTCTTCTAGTTCTAAAGATAACTCTTTGTTAAATGCTTTTATAAATTGATCTGAGTCTAAAGTTTCATGTACTAATAACGCTTGAGCTACATATTCTAATTTATCCATATTATCTTCTAATATGTGTTTAGTCTCTCTGTATGCAACATCTACTATACGTCTTATTTCCTTATCTATTTCAGAAGCAACTTCTTCAGAATAGTTTCTTTTACTTGTGAAACTATTTCCTAAGAATACTTCATCATCTCCATCTCCAAATACCATAGGACCAAGTTTTGAACTCATTCCATACTTAGTTACCATACCTCTAGCTATAGAAGTAACTCTTTCTAAGTCATTTGAAGCTCCTGTTGATATATCTTTTATAACTATTTCCTCAGCTACTCTTCCTCCAAGGGCCATAATTATAGTTTCTTTCATTTCATTTTTAGTTCCATACATCTTATCTTCAGTTGGAAGAGGTTCTGTAAATCCTCCTGCTCTTCCTCTTGGTATGATAGTTACTTGATGTACTGGACTTATATGTGGAAGTACATGCATACATATTGCATGACCTGCTTCATGATAAGCTGTTAGTTTTCTATCTTTTTCACTTATAACTCTAGATTTTTTAGCTACACCAACCATAACTTTTGTTATAGCTTCTTCTATAGTTTCCATATGAATTTTCTTTTCTCTTCTTCTAGCTGTTAATATAGCTGATTCATTCATAATATTTTCTATATCTGCTGGAGTAAATCCAGGTGTTCTTCTTGCTAGAACTTCTGTTTTAACATCTTCTGCTAAAGGCTTATTTCTAGAGTGAACTTTAAATATAGCTTCTCTTCCTCTAACATCTGGTGCACCAACAACTACTTCTCTATCAAATCTTCCTGGTCTAAGTAAAGCAGGGTCTAGTATATCAGGTCTATTTGTAGCTGCCATAATTATAATACCTTGGTTTACACCAAATCCATCCATCTCAACTAGAAGCTGATTAAGAGTTTGCTCTCTTTCATCATGTCCACCACCAAGACCAGCGCCCCTTTTTCTACCAACAGCATCTATTTCATCTATGAATATTATAGCTGGCGCATTTTTCTTAGCTTGCTCAAATAAATCTCTAACTCTAGATGCACCAACACCAACAAACATTTCAACGAAATCAGAACCACTTATACTAAAGAATGGTACTCCTGCTTCTCCAGCAACTGCTCTTGATAAATATGTCTTACCTGTTCCTGGAGGTCCTACCATAAGTATCCCTTTTGGTATTCTTGCTCCTAATTCAATATATCTCTTTGGATTTTTCAGAAAATCAACAACTTCTTGTAGATCTTCCTTTTCCTCTGTTAGACCTGCTACATCCTTAAATGTAACTCTTGTCTTTTCATCATCTTTATGAACTTTGGCTTTTGATTTACCAAAACTCATAACCTTTCCGCCTCCACCTTGAGACTGATTCATAAATACAAACCAGAATATTACCATGATGAATATTAACATCAATGTTGGTAACATATCTACAAACCATGGAGTTGATGGTTTTGCTTCTCCACCAAACACTAATTTACCCTCTATTGTTTGCTGTAAAATATCATCTGAAAGCTTATCTCCCATTACTTCTTTAGGTACATATGATTTAAATTTAGCGTTTGTGTCTTTAACAGTTCCTTCTACTGAAGTTTCATTTACAAAATACAATCTAGAAATATTTCCTTTAGTTAATTGTGTATATACTTCAGAAAATTTCATTTCCTCTACTTTTTCTGTAGGATTACCTGAGAATTGGACTATTCCTACTATAATTATAAAAATCAGTAGGTAGAAACCTGCCCCTTTTAAAAGTTTATTCAAAAGAAGCCCTCCTTTCATAAGTTGTTTTTATTCTATAGTTTCTTAAAGCTAACCTTTAAGACTTCTTTTGTTTCTGAGTCAATTTTATAATTTTCACTTTCTTTATAATCCCCTACACAAATTATACCTTGGTCATCTTTAATTATAGGCACTTTGCATCTATCTTCTCTTGGGATTTTTAAATCTATAAATAAGTCTTTAATTTTTTTACTTCCTACAGAAAGCTTTATTTTATCTCCTGGCTCTCTATTTCTTATAATTATACCTCCTTTTATCTTATTAAAATCAAACTTTTTAGATGATTTATCAACCTTTATACTTTTGTATCTCTCTATACTCATTGTTTTGGTTTCAATAATAACACCTAATTCTTTAATTTTTATAAATCCATTACTAGGTATATTATAGCAAAAATCTATTTCTTCATTAACTATTTCTTTAGTAGTTAATATTATACTATTCTTTTTTCTATAAGCAAACACGCCTCTTGGTAAATTTATCATTTTATCTATTTTTGAATCAGATTCTAATTCTATAATATCTTCTATATGCTTTTGATCTATAAAATTAGTATCTCCAAGTATATGTTTTATACTATTTCTAAAAATTCTTACCTTTACTGCATTATGTAGAGTAATATATTTTGATAATTCAATTTCAACTGCATCTTTACTCTTTTTAGAAATTTCATCAAATTTTATTAATGCTTCTTTCTCTATGTAATCGCTATCACATTTTAAACTATTACTCATTCTCACTATAGATTCTATTACATTAGAGTTAAAATTATCCTTCATATATGGCAGAAGTTGTAATCTAATTTTATTTCTAGTATATATACTTTCTAAATTTGTTTTATCTATTCTTGGCTTTAAATTAAATTGTTCACAATATGCTTCTATATCTTCTCTTTGTATATCTAAAATAGGTCTAATTATAACACCATCTCTTATATACTCTATTCCGCGCAATCCTTGAAGACCTGTTCCTCTCATTATACGCATCAAAACAGTTTCCGCTTGATCATTTAGATTATGAGCTATCGCAATTTTATTAGATTTTGTTTTTTTCTTAATTTCATCAAACATGTTGTATCTAAGAGTTCTAGCCCCCTCTTCTAAAGATACCCCTTTTTTTTCACAATATTCAGGTACATTAATTGATTTAACAAAAAAGGTAATACCCATATCTTCACATATTTTAGAAACATACAAAGCATCCTTTTGGGCTTCTATTCCTCTTATTTGATGATTTAAATGAGCTGCATATACTTCTATATCCAATTCTTCTTTTAATCTATTTAATATATGTAACAGACAAACTGAATCTGGCCCTCCAGATAAACCTAGTACAATTTTGTCGCCCTTTTCTATTAGATTATATTTATTTATCGTACTTCGTACTTTATCAAATATCATAATTATCCCTCTTACATTTAGTTTTTATTAACTTTAAATTATAGTTTCTATAAAAAAACTATAAACCCTTGTACATTTTTTCAAAGCTATCAAAATTTAGTATAAATATAATAATACCAAATAAATTAAATAAAAGGTAGTTTTTTCACTACCCCATATAAAATTTATATAACTACTTTTATAATACACTTTTTATAATAAATATTACATGATATTCTGTATATTTATTTGTATTTTATTTTTACCTTCGAAAATATCCATTATTTTTATATTATAATCTATGCTTAATTTTATATAATCTTCTTTTATATTTATACTTAAATCTTTAGTGTCTGTTTCTATAATAAACAGACCTTGAGGTGTTGTATATTTAGTAACACTAGTCTTATCTTTTTTAAAAGTCATATTTGAATTTACTTGACCAAATCTTTTTATACTGATTTCTTCTTTAGAAATTTTTATAGTTGTTGTTGTTTCATTACTTTCCTCTACCTCTTTATATACCACATATATATCTTCATTTTTTTTATATAACTTTCCTATAGCATCTACATCTATGATGTCTTTATCTCCTTTTTCATCATACTGTATTGTTCTTATATTAACTTTTACATTCACAGTAATTTTACCTCCTAAAAAGATAAACTTTAGATATTTTCTACCTAAAGTTTATTTTATCAACTAATATTTGTATATTTCCACTTGTTTAATATCTCTTATTTCTTGTTTTAAAAATTCTTGTGCTATACTTGCAAACTTTTCAGGAATATCAGAAACATAATATTCATATATTGATTGACTATCACCTGATTCTCTAAGTAAATCTTTTTCTTCTAATATCTTTTTTAAGTCAAGAGCTGTTTCCTTAGCAGGATTAACTAGTTTTATTTCTGTTCCTACAAATTCTCCTATTGTTCTTTTTAATAAAGGATAATGTGTGCATCCCAAAACTAATGAATCTATATTTTGATCTTTTAATTCTTGCAGATATCTCTCTGCTGTTAAGTGTGCTATGTCTGTATTTGCCCAACCTTCTTCTACAATTGGTACAAATAATGGACATGCTTTATCTATTATTTTTATATCTTTATCTATTTTTCCTATTTCTAAATTATAAGCTTTCGAACTTATTGTTCCTTGAGTTCCTATAACTCCTACTATTTTATTTTTAGTAGAATATGCTGCAGTTCTTGCTCCAGCTTCTATAACACCTATTATAGGCAAATCATATTTATGATTTGCTTCCTTCAAAGACCTTGCAGTCGCTGTATTACAAGCTATAACTATAGCTTTTACATTTTTAGAAATTAAAAAATTAATAGCTTGAAATGTATATTTTATTATAGTTTCTTTCGATCTCGGTCCATAAGGTACTCTCGCTGTATCTCCGAAATATATGACATTTTCATTAGGAAGAACTTTATTTATAGCTTTTAAAACTGTTAATCCCCCTAACCCTGAATCAAATACTCCTATTGGTCTATTATTCATGTTATAACACCTACTTTACTTTCTTGAATCTAATGCTAAATCTATAAGTTTATCTATTAAATCAGCATAATCTAAACCTGTAGCTTCCCACATTTTAGGATACATACTTATATTAGTAAATCCAGGTAAAGTATTTATTTCATTTATAAATATTTCACCTGATTTTTTATCTATAAAGAAATCAACTCTAGAAAGACCTTTTCCATCTATTCCTTTAAATGCCTTTACTGCCATATTTCTTATATCTTCCATAGATTTAGAATCTATATTAGCAGGTATCTCATAAGTTGATGTACCATTTATATATTTATCTTCATAATCATAAAAATCTTTTGCTGGTTTTATTTCTCCTGCTATAGATGCCTTTACATCTTCATTACCTAATACTGCAACTTCTATCTCTCTAGCATCTATACCTTGCTCTAAAACTATTCTAGAGTCATATTTTAAAGCTTCGTTTATTCCCTCTAAAAGTTCTTTTCTATCATTTGCTTTAGATATACCTACACTTGAACCTAAATTTGCTGGTTTTACGAAAATAGGATAATTTAATTCGTCTTCAATTGAATCTAATTCTTTTTCTGATTCTTTATTGAATACCCATCTGTTTGTATCAGTGTAATTTACTTGAGGTAACCCTAATTGAGTAAATACTTTTTTACAAATTAGCTTATCCATACCTACACTAGAAGCTAAAACACCACATCCTACATATGGTATTTGACTTATCTCGAAAAGACCTTGTATAGTTCCATCTTCTCCATAAGGTCCATGTAAAACTGGGAAAAGTACATCTAATTTTTCAATATGACCATCTTCAAATAATAATCCAACCTCTTTATTCCCCATAGGCACTAAATTAATTTCCACATTTAAATTTGCTAAATTAACCCACTTACCATTTCTTATATTTTCTTCAGTACCTTCATAGTACATCCATTTTCCATCTTTTGTTATCCCTATAGTAAAAACATTATATTTTTCTTTATTTATATGTTTATATATCGAAGCTGTTGATAGCAACGAAACCTCATGTTCTCCTGATTTTCCACCGAATATTAAAGCCACATTTAGTTTATTCATCTTTATGTCACCCTTCTGCTAAATATTTTATCTCAAATATTATATGAATTTTGTTATCTAAGTGATTATTATAGTTTATTTTCAATAAAAAATAAAGGAGCAAAAGCTCCTTTACCTATAATTTTCCGTAATGTATTTTTAACTATTTAGCAAACACATGATTTCCTATTCTTACATGAGGATCTAAAGTTTTTATCCACTGACATGTGGCTATCTCAGGATTCCAAAAATATACAGCTCTCTTAGTTGGATCTTGACCGTATAAAGCTTCCTGTGCTGCTTTATATGCTGATTCTGTAGGTTTCATATTTATTGAACCATCATTCACAACTGAAAAAGCATTTCTTTGATATATAACGTCTTCTATAGAATTTGGAAATCTAGGATCTATAACCCTATTTATTACAACTGCTGCTACCGCTACTTGACCTTCATAGGTTTCTCCTCTAGCTTCTCCTGTAACTAATTTTGACAATAGTAGCAACTCTTCATTAGTTAAATGTATTACTTCTTTTCTTCGCTCTTTTGTTGATTTTGATTGAGCTGTTGGTACTATATCGTAATCATTTACACCATTATCTTCTGCTAACACAATTTCTGTAGGAATAAAAACGTAAGTTAAAACTAATAAGGTAACTATAAATTTACAGCACCTCTCCATAGTTAAAGTCACTCCTTTATGATTCTTAATTTATCTAGAATATTTCTTTTATTATCTCCACTATTTTAAATTTAATTTTTATTTTACTAGATTGTTTTGAAGTTTTTTGTGATATTAAATCATATTCCTCCTTAGTTAAAACAGATTTTAACTTTTCGTCTGTTGCCTTATCTATTACACCATTGTTTTCATCTACAAAGCATAATGGTGGAAACATAACACACCACCAATTCTTTCCCTCACCTTTACCTATTACTATTTTTAATGCTTTATATTCTCCTGATGGTAGGACAATATTAGAATATTGCTTTGTAGGAAAATTGCTATATTTTATTCCTACCTTTACGTCATAATTATATCCATTTTCAGAAATAATATTTTTACTTATTTTTTCCAAATTATCATATTCATGTTTTATGATAGTTTCACTTTCTTTTATACTAGAAGATTTTGATAGTTTTGGTTGTAAATATTTTATAACTTCATCTCTTACTTTTAACTTTAATTCTTGGTCTTCTTCTGAATCACTATTAGCTATTACATGAAATCTTATTAATTTATCTTTATAATTACTAGATATATCATCTATTTTTTTCACTTCACTATTTACACATATTGTCATTATTGATAAAACTGATATTAAGCTTAAAATTAAAACCGTTAATCTAATTTTTATCCTTTTCATTTTAATTTATCCCCCCAAGATATTTTTATATCTTGATTATTTCCAATACGTATTTATTTATACAAATCCATAAAAAAAAGAAGGCTCCACCTTCTTTTACAATTCTTTATTATTCATAGCTCTCTCTATCATAAACTGTTCAGCTTTTTCTATATGCTCAGTTGCATATTTTTGAGCTAATTCACTGTCTCCAGATATTATAGCATCCAATATATTTTTGTGTTCCTCTATTATACTTACAGATGAATCATAATCAGATATATAAGTTACTCTAAATCTATAAACTTGTTCCCATAAAGTATTTATTAGCTGATGCAATTTCTTATTATTAGTAGCTTTAAATATACATTCATGGAATTCAACATCTTTTTTTAATAAAGTATCTATATCTGCTTCTATAGTACTTGTATTAAATTCCTCAGATATTCTTTTTAACTCTTCTATACCTTCTTCACTTATTCTTTCCGCTGCTAGAGATGCTGATAAGCCTTCTAAACTAGCTCTAACCTCTAACACGTCTATTATATCTTTTAAAGACATATTAGCTACATATGCACCTTTTCTTGGCAACATAACTACTAATCCTTCTAGTTCTAGTTTTCTTATCGCTTCTCTAACTGGTGTCCTACTTACGCCTAATTGCTCCGCTAATTGAACTTCCATTAACCTTTGACCTGGTCTTAACTTTCCTTCTAATATAGCTTCTCTTAAATTTTCAAATACGACATCTCTTAATGGTTTATAATCGTCTAAATTTAATTTCGTCAAATTATCCATTAATCTCGACTCCTTCCTCACTACTACTAACAACATACACTTGATTATATTTTTTTAGCAGTTCCTTTTTTCCTTTTAATGCATCGTCCCTATTATCATACAATCCAAAAACTGTTGGACCACTACCACTCATCATAGATCCTAAAGCATTATTTTCCATCATTATTTTCTTAATTTCATCTATTTCCCTATTATTCTTAATCGTAACACTTTCAAGTACATTAACCATATGTTTTGCAACAGACTTTACATCTTTGTTTTTAAGCATTTCTAATAAATACTTGTTATCTGGTCTATATTGAATGTTATCTAAATCTAGGCTTTCATAAACCTTTTTCGTTGAAATAAATAAATCAGGTTTGCATATTAATATACTTGTTTCTTCTGGCAATCCTATGATAGGAGTAAGTTTTTCACCTATTCCTTGAGCAAGAGCAGCTTTTCCCGAAATACAAAATGGTACGTCTGCACCTAGATTTAACCCTATTTTTTGTAATTCTAGTTCTGATAAACCTAAGTTCCATATCTTATTAAGACCTACTAAAATTGCAGCTGCATTAGAGCTTCCCCCTGCCATACCTGCTGCTATAGGAATATTTTTTTGTATAAATACCTCTACTCCCTTATTTATATTAAATTTATTTTTTAATAAATTAATGGCCTTAAAAACAATATTTTCTTCATTTAGTGGTATATCTACACTATTACTTTTTATAACTACATCTTCTGATTCTAGTTCTTTTATTTTTATAAAATCATATAAATCAACGGTCTGCATTATCATCTCGACTAAATGATATCCATCTTGTCTCTTTCCTAGCACATCTATTGATAAATTTATTTTAGCTCTGCTTTTTAATTCTATAGAATTCATATTAGCCTCCTTGTATATAGTATAATGCATTTTAACTATAAACATTATACTACAAAAAATAAAATAATAGGGGATTAGAATCCCCTATTATTCATTTTTATGAAATATTTAGTCTACTAAAACTACTTTTTTTTCTAAAATTAAGCATTTGCCAGGTTTAAGAGGTTCATCAATTTTAATTTCATTCAACTCTGCAACTTCATCTTCTGTAGTATTATATTTTTTAGCTATATTCCAAAGAGATTCTCCCTCTTTGCATATATATACTATTATACTTGGAGCCTTAGTTAAGTCGTATTCACCTTGATCTTCGCCCTTTATTATAAAACTTTCTGATTTTTTATCAATTGCTTCAGTGAATCTCTTCACTTTTATATTAACGTCAATTTGATCTCTATTTAAATCAACTTCCACTTTTTCAATACATGCTGTATTAAATACAGTTGATGTTTCTGTTAAATTATCTATCGTAATATCATGTTCAAAAGGTATCTCTTCACTTAATTTATATACTAATCTTAATCCTTCAACTGGAATATATAATATATCAATTTTTATTATTCCCTGTATTACACTCTTGTCTTCTTCTATATATGCATTTTCTATAGATATAGATGGACAAACACTAACTATATCTTTAATTTGTATGTCATCATTATCATTTCTTATAGATTCTCTAACTACAAAGCTCTCTGTTGTACTACTTAGTGCTTTATTTAATCCTATTAGCTTATGATCAAATTTTATAATTTTTTGTGGTGAATATGCATCTTGCAAAACTTCTCTTGTAATTTCATCTGTAACTTTAACTTTACAACATATAGTGCTATCTATTTCAAGTAGACCTGTATTATTATCATTATTTTGTTTAAATACATAATTAAAATCTGCTATAGATAATAAAGTTTCTTCTGTCATGCCATCACAAACACCAGGAACTTCTATAAACTGAGTAAACTCTATTCCCACTTTATCTAACTCTACTAAATCTCCATCGTATGTACATGCCAATGGATTTATCTCTAAAACTCCACCTATTATAACTTTATTATCAGCAACTCTACTTTCTTTTATTTTTGCATATGGATTTAAACTTATTATCGATTGAACTTCTTCTGTATTTATAGTTATAGTATCTCTAATTACACTTTCTGATTTTTCTATACCTACAATATCTTGAAAACAAATTTCTTTTCTATGCTTTTGAATTCCTTCTACTTGAGATACATCTTTTACTATATCTAATCTTTGTTTATCAAATAGACTACCTCTTATATTCATAAGAGCTCCTACTCTGATTTTTCTTTCGTTTAATATAGTACAGTCCATATGCTCTATTTCTGGAAATAACATGTATTCCATATCTTGAACTATATTTTCTTTTTCTATGACTTCATTTATGTCTATTTTTCCATTCACATTAGAAACTGTATTCTTATCATCTGTAATATAAATTACATTGTAGTTAAAACTTCCTCTACAAAGTATTTTTCCTTCTGTTATCTCTATTTTCTTTAGAGCTATGTACCCTTCTGTTTTTACAATATCATATACATCTGACTTTTTGTCTGGTACAACCGCCTCTGTCTCAATAAATGTTTGGAATTTACCAAAGTCTATTCTATTATCAACTTTAATTACATCTTTAATTAGTTCCATACTTGCCCCCCTCTACAAAATAAAAATATCACACTATATTTATATTTAAATGGACAAAAAAAAATTACACCTATTTTTAATAGGTATAATTTTAACTTACATGTAATTTATTTTGATCTTTAAAAACTTGCAATTTTACATTAGCTGTTAATAAGTCTGAGTAACTATAAGATACTCTTGAATATCCATTAGTCTCATCATCTAATTTTACAACAAACACGCTAGGATAAACTTTTTCTAGTATCCCTTTTTTTGTAATAATCTGCTTTCTTCCCTTATTTGCCTTTAGTAATATCTTTTTTCCTAAATGTCTTTGTAAACTTTGTCTTATTTTATCTAAGGTCTGAACAGTAGCCATAATATCACCTTCTTTAAACGTTTGTATGTTTACATAATATCATACATATGATTTTTTGTCAAACGTTTAAACTAATTATTTTATATATTTTTGGCTCAAAAGTCAATAGTATTTTTTAAGATATACTGTATAATTTTACTTTTCCTAATATAAAATAGATTTAGGCATAGCCCATCTAAATTTTCCTCTTGTCTCAGACCCTCCAATTCCTTTTATACCGGTTACCGTTTGTTCTATAACTTCATCTATAGGTACTACTATATCTATTCTTGAACATGCTATTTTTTCAACAACAAATACAGGATCTAATGCATGTATCATTATTCTCCCTGGTGAACTAGCATAATTAGCTCCTGCTTTTATTATTCGTTCATAATTTGATTGACATGCTCCAGCAAATATTACTAAATTATCCAAATTAGGTTCCCATTTACGAGCTTCTTTAACTGCTTTAATAAAATTTAAAGAATTTCTATAATTGTTTATATCATCTACATTACCTCTTCTTGATGTAAGTGCGTCATGACCAGTTATTACCAAAATATCTGGGTTATGCTTTTCTAAAAGAGCTTTAACCTCTTTATATTGATTTGCTTCTGGTATAGCTACTCCTATAGCAGGAATTCCTAATTGAGTATAAACATCTAAGCATAGCTTTAGATATTCTTTATCTCCATCTATTTGCAAAACCTTACCTGGCATACCATAAACATTAGTATTAGTTTGAAGTTTTGGAGCGGCTCTATTCATTTTTTTCTGTCTTTCTTTAGCTTTTCTCATTGATTTGTATAATAAGCTTTCTACATCTTTATCTATCAAGATATCTTTGATATCTGGCATTTTCACTATTTCTAAATCATTTAAATATGCATCAGCAATAACTCTAAATGCAATCCCATTTAATGTAGCTATTTTCTCATTATTATCATCAATACTGAAGCTCACTATTCTAAATATAATATCTTTATTGTATGATTTTCTAGCTACTATATCTCCTATTTTCATAGTTGTCCTCCCTAATAAAGTTTATCTTAATTTATAATATGTTCGATAAAGTATTTTGTTCCTTCATAATATAAAACATATTTTTGTTGAAAAATAGAAACTATAGTGCTATTATATTTTTAAACAAATGCTTATCTGAATAAGCAAATATTAATTTTTGGTGATGATTATGACTGATAGAGAAAAAGAAATTTTAGAAATTTTAAAAGAAAACCCTATGATTTCTCAACAAGAGTTAGCAGACAAGTTATCTATAACTCGTTCTTCTACTGCAGTACATATAACTAACCTTATGAAAAAAGGATACATAAGGGGTAAAGGTTATATATTAAAAAAAGATAACTATATAACAGTTATTGGAGGTTCTAATATTGATATCCAAGGGGTTCCTAAAAACCCATTGGTTATGTTTGATTCTAACCCTGGAAAAGTAGATATATCTTTAGGGGGAGTAGGTAGAAATATTGCCGATAATATACGTCGACTAGGAGTAAGTACAAAGCTTATTTCTGCAGTTGGAAATGATTTATATGGCAATCAAATATTATCAGAATGTAAAAGCTACGGAATAGATGTTGATGATTGTTATATTTCAAATGAATATTCAACTTCAATATACGTTTCTATACTTAATAATTCTAGTGATATGCATGTTGCTATATCTCATATGGATATACTAGATAAATTAGATTTATCTTATATTCAGTCAAAGCATCAGCACATTAATGATTCTTTGGCTATAATAATAGATACTAATTTATCAGAAGAAGTAATAAACTTTATTACTACAAATTATTCACATATACCTATTTTTATTGACACAGTTTCTACTTCAAAGTGTATGAAGATAAAAAATATAACTGGTCGTTTTAATACCATAAAATTAAATCAATATGAAGCTGAATCATTATCAGGTATTAAAATTAACAACTTAGAAGACGTTAAACTCTGCTCTAAATATTTTTTAGATACAGGAGTAAAGAATGTATTTATCACTCTTGGTAAAAATGGAGTATTTTGTGCTAATGAACAAAAAAGTATTCATGTGAAGGGTGTTAAGATTGACATAGTTAGTGCTACTGGTGCTGGTGACGCATTTACATCTGCACTTGTTTATAGCCATTTAAATGATTTTGACTTAGAGTATTCTGCTAAGTTTTCTATGGCTGCATCAATAATAGCACTATCTCATAAAAATACAATAAATCCAAATATGTCTGTAGACTATATAAATAAAATATTAGAGGAGAAGATATTATGTTAGAAAAATATTTACAAGTACATCCTGAAGTTCAAAAAGCAATCCAAGCAGGAGAACCAGTAGTTGCTCTAGAATCAACTATAATCTCTCATGGTATGCCTTATCCTAAAAACATAGAAATGGCTAAAAATGTAAGTAAAATAATAAGAGAAAATGGTGCTATACCTGCTACTATAGCTATAATAGATGGAGTTTTAAAAGTTGGTCTTACTGATGAAGAAATAGAATTCTTAGGAACTAGCAAAAATGTTGTTAAAGCTAGTAGAAGAGACTTACCTTTTGTAATTGCTAAAAAATTAAATGGCGCTACTACAGTTGCCACTACTATGATATTATCTTCTTTAGCTGGTGTTAAAGTATTCGCTACTGGTGGTATCGGTGGAGTTCATAGAAAAGCTCAAGAAACTTTCGATATATCTGCTGATTTACAAGAATTAGCTAATACTAATGTTGCTGTTATATGTGCAGGAGCTAAATCTATATTAGATATAGGTTTAACATTAGAATACTTAGAAACTAACGGAGTACCTGTTGTAGGATTTGGTACTGAAGAATTTCCTGCTTTCTATACAAGAAAGAGTGGATTTGGAGTTGATTACAAAGTAGATTCTTCTATGGAGGTTGCAACTGCTTTAAAATCTAAGTGGGACTTAAATTTAAAAGGTGGTATGGTTATAGGTAACCCAATTCCACAAGAATTTGAAATGGATTATGATACTATTAACAATGCTATAGAAACAGCATTAAAAGAAGCTGAAGAAAATAATATAACTGGTAAAAAAGTTACTCCTTTCTTACTAGATAAAGTTAAAACTATAACTGATGGTAAGAGTTTAGAAGCTAACATAGAGTTAGTTTATAACAACGCTAAAGTTGCAGCTCAAATAGCTAAAGACTTAGCTGATATAAGCAAATAATAAATATTTTTAATACATTCACTACTATTAAAAAAGGCAAACCCTTATGGGTCTGCCTCTTCTTATTTTTAATCTTCTTTTAGATTTGGTACTACTTTTTTTACCTCTTCAATTTGATGCCATGTTTTTTCTAGATTATTCTGACTTAAGTACTCTTTTACACTACTTAAAGAAGTAAATTCCTTAACAGATAGATTATCCTCATCATCAATAAATCTTAAAATAAACATAATATTACCTTACTTTCCACAACATTTTTTGTATTTTTTACCGCTTCCACATGGACAAGCATCATTTCTTCCTACTTTGTTCTCTTTAACTATTGTTTTAGAGTTTTTATATGCTTTTTGTATTTCTTTTCTTTTTTCAGCTGGTAATATTTCTTCCCATCCTGGTAAGTTATATAACCAATGAGCTTCAACTGATACCATGTTGTAGTATAATTTTTCAAGGTCTATTTTTATAGAAACTTTTTTATCAGCTTCTACCTCTTCTAAGTTTATTTCTTCTGTTACACTTTCACTGATTCCATCTATGAATCCCATTATGTATTCATTTGAAGTATTAAACTTTTCAGCTAATTCAGCTACTGTACCCTCTACAGTTTCTATTTTATTATTTAATATTTCGTTGTATATTCCAGCTTCTACTTTTAAATATTCTTCCCAGAACTTTATTTCCTCTTCTTGACTTGCGTGATTATCACTTAAATTTCTCCATTCAGTATATAAACTCATACTTTTTTCCTCCTACTAATTTAAAAATCTTTTTTATTATAGTATAAAATCTTTTTAATAAGATTGTAAAATCTAAATATTTTCCTTATACTATTTTAATATCGGCTTAACTCTTATATTATATCATAATTAAATAATTCTTTTAACACTTTTATAGCATACTCTTGGTCTATAAAAAATGGGCTACTTGCTATTGTAATTACCTTTGCTTTTTTTATAAGTTCTTGAATCTTTTTTATTCTTAAATCATAAGAAATATAATCCATATCTTTAGAGAATATATCTAAATCTATATCTAAAACAAACTCTCCTTCTATGTCTAAATTAAATCCATATGAACTATCTATTATAACTACTTCTGAGAATATATTATGTTCTAGCGCAGGTTTAATAAAATTGCCTACATTTAATACATTATTAGTATACCTAAAAATATCATCTATACTTAATATATCTACATCATAATTTTCAGGTTCTCTCATATCCTTGTGCTGATCTACGTGAATCAATTTACATCCTTTAGTAAAATGCTCTAGATTAAGACTTTTCATCCAAAAATAAAACGCATGATTATGATTGTCAAATATATACACATCTTTTTTATCTATGTTATATTCAACCATATATCTTAGCCCTTTTGCTTTTATTTCATCAAGTTCATCTATTTCATTAAAAACTATATTTTCCCCAACCTTAACATCTTCTAGATTTCCTTTAATTAACTTTGGCACATAAATTTTTTTATTTTTTCTTTCTTCATATGAAAAAATATTATTGCCAATAGGCTTATCAATATAAAATCCTGTATATTTATTCATACTTTCTCCTCTATTTTTTATTTTCATACAACTTCTAAAACTATTATACTATAATAGTTTTATCATTTTTTTAATATTTACTTACTATATATTAATTTAGATCAGTGTTACAAAAATGCTATCAAAATATAATCCTATAGTAAAAAAAGAGGCATCTCAAAATAAAATTTTGAGACAGCCCCTTTTTCATTTAACTAAATTATATTTTTAAAATATATCCCATGGATATTCATTTGGAGGTTCACAAACAAATTCCATTTTTTCTTTTGTTGTAGGATGATTAATTTCTATCTTATATGACCACAAACATATTTGTTGACCAACTTTATTTATATCTTGAGCATATCTTTGATCTCCAACCAAAGGATGTTTTCTACTTGCAAACTGAACCCTTATTTGATGCGGTCTACCTGTTTTTAAATCTATTTGAACAAGACTAAACCCTTGTTTTGAGTCTAAAGTCTTATAACTTAACTCTGCATCTTTTGCATCTTTATGAGCTTTATTTACTACACTAACCATGTTAGTTTTTTTATTTTTATAAAGATAATCTTTTAAAGTATCTTCACCTTTTTTCATATTTCCATGAATAACAGCTCTATATGTTTTCTTAAAAGTCTTATTTCTTACTTGTTCTGATAATCTAGATGCTGCTTTTGATGTTTTTGCAAATACCATAACTCCACCAACAGGTCTATCTAATCTATGTAATAATCCAATAAATACATTTCCTGGTTTATTATACTTTTCTTTTACATAGCTCTTCAAAAGATTAACCATATCTTTGTCATTTGTATCATCACCTTGTGATAATATGTTAACTGGCTTCTCTACAACTAATAAATGGTTATCTTCATATATAACCTTTATCATTATTTGCTCTCCCATCTTCCAAATATACCACAAGGAAGTACTTTACCATCTCTAGAAGCTGGTATTCCTAACTCTCCTCCATATATCTTTCCACCTTTTACTTTCTTTCCTATAGTAGTATCTAATACATTTTCTAATACTATAGAAGAAAATCCTGTTGTGTAAGAATTTATTAAGAAAAATAACGGATCATCCGATAATACGCCCATACATAAATTAACAAAATCAAATAATTTATCTTCTATTTGCCAAACTTCTCCCTTTGGACCTCTTCCATAAGAAGGTGGATCCATTATTATTGCATCATATTTATTTCCTCTTCTTATTTCTCTTTCAACAAATTTAACTACATCATCTACTATAAATCTTACTTTTCTATCTTGAAGTCCTGATAGTTCTATATTTTCCTTAGCCCAAGTTACCATACCTTTAGATGCATCTACGTGACAAACTTCTGCTCCTGCCGATGCACATGCTACAGTAGCTCCACCTGTATATGCAAAAAGATTTAGTACTTTTATAGGTCTATTAGCTTTTTTAATTTTTTCCATTGACCAATCCCAGTTAGCTGCTTGTTCTGGGAATAATCCAGTATGCTTAAATCCAGTTGGTTTTATATGGAACTTTAAATTTTTATAATCAATAGTCCATTGCTCTGGATATCTTTTTTTATGTTCCCACTGTCCTCCACCTTTGTTACTTCTATGATAATGTCCGTGAGGATTTTTCCATAAAGCCCACTCAGATGCCATTGGCCATATAACCTGAGGGTCTGGTCTTCTAAGAACATACTCTCCCCAACGCTCTAATTTTTCTCCGTTACCCATATCTATAAGTTCATATTCTTTCCAATTATCTGCTAATAATAACATTTACTACCTCCTGATAAAATTACTGTTAATCTTATGTATTATATCATATAATCGTTTATATTTTCGGTATTTTACACACTTTATATTCTTTAGTTTTGTTACTTATTCACATTAATATAAAATACATATTATATTTTCTTTAAACTATAAACAAACATATTTGATATTAAGATTCTATTTTAAATTAATGAAAATATAATATTAATATTATTATTAATATTTTTTACTATAAATAGTTAATTATATTTCTTTAATTATCATATTATATTATAACTGATTTTAAAATAAGGGAGGTGTTAATAATGGAAAATGCTCAAAGTGTTACTAATTGTATCTACAATATTTTGTACACACAATTTAATGAAGATTTTGGTAGAGATAATTTTTTCTCTTACAACCTTATGTATCCTACTTTTTACAACTTTAAAAATGGATATTTTTTCGTTGATTTAAATATACTTAACAATTTAAACTCTACTATCAATTCTGATGTTTATACTTTTAAAACTGGCCTACTTGAGGAAGAGCAAGAATATAATAATTCAGCTGTTCAAAATGCCCTTCCTAAAAGAAATTATAAGGTTTTATCGAATTATGCAGTTACATTTAATAAAAACCATATTATTAGCATTATTTTAAGCCTTATGGGATTTGCAGGTGATTATGGACCTAAATATAATTATTTATATAATTATAATATCGATTTACTTTCAGGAAATAAAATCACTTTAAAGGATGTATTTATTGAAAAGATAGACTATATTAAAGTTGTTTCTGATTATATTAACTATAAAATAAGTCAGAATAAAGATATGTATTATAAAAATACGATAGTTGAAATATCTGAAGACCAAGCTTTTTATATTACAGATGATGGAATAATAGTATATTTTGATGTAGATGAAATAGCTCCCGAAGAATTTGGAATTCCTAAATTCAAAATAGCATTTAATAAATTTGCACCTTATATAAATCCTCGTTTTTCTTGCTTGGCACAAAATGTTATCCGTAAATACCACAAAAAATCTCATTCTAGAAAATACTAATTTTTTTAATTAACTTAGCTAATACCGAAATATAATACCTAAATTAAAATTCAGTTATATTTCAGTATTAGCTATTTTTTAATACATTTAAATTTTATATAATATTATAAAACACTTTCTATTTCTTTAACTATATTAATTGCAGATTGTTTTGGATTTATAGCTTGAGTTATCGGTCTTCCTATAACTAAATACTGTGCTCCTTTATTAATTGCTTCACTAGGAGTGACTACTCTCTTTTGATCACCTACTTCTGATGTAGTAGGTCTTATCCCTGGGCATACGGTTACAAAATCGTCTCCACAAACTTGTATTATTTTATCAACTTCTTGTGCTGAGCAAACTATTCCATCTATTCCTGATTCTTTAGCTAGCTTTGCTCTTTTTATAGCAAGTTCTTCTGTTGTCATATCACAGCCTATATCTTTTAAATCTTGATTACTCAATGACGTTAATACTGTAACTCCTACTATTAAAGGTTTTTCTATATTTAATTTTTCTGCTTCTTCCTTTGCTACTAAAGCACATTGTCTCATTCCTTCTAAATCAGATACATGTATTGTCATTAACCATACATTATCCCTTACAGCTGATCTTACAGCACTTTTCATAGTGTTAGGTATGTCATGAAATTTAAGATCTAAAAATATTTTTTTTCCCTTTTCTTTTAAATAATCGATAGTTTTTCCTCTAGTTGATACATACTGCTCTAAACCAACCTTAAATATATCTACACTATCATCTAATTCATCTATCAATTCCTTAGCTTTATCAAATTCATTAGTATCAATTGCAACGATTAATCTTTCTTTACCTTTTACCATTTTAATCTCTCCTTTTTAATAAAGCCTTATATAACTTGAAATCCTTATTAGTCTCGCTGGACTATTTTAAAAGACTTTATAATTTTATTTTTTATAATTTTATTAAAAAACCTCTAGCTAAAATAGCTAGAGGTTATAAATGCAATTTAATCCATCATTATATATAACCTTTTTAGCCTCTCTGGACTATTTTTAAGGAATTTATCTTTTTTAAGTTTTTAGGTATTAGCATTCACTTTATATCCTCTCTGAGATACGTTAAAGCTTATCTTTTATACAATTAAAACATTAATTATCATTTATGTCAACTGTGTATATTCATTGTCAACATCAACTATACTTATAAAGTATTCTTTACTCATCTTATTCTTATGTTTTTTCTTAGCATATTTCACTTTTATATCAAACTTTTTACATGCTATATCAAAGTGTTTTAGAGCTATACCCATACTTATTTTACTCATATTTTCAATAGCTTTTTTTTGTTTTTCTTCATATATATTAATAATATTTTCTTCACCATAAAACATCCACGGTTGGCAATTTTTTATTGATGGAGCAACTCTAACTGCATTTAGTATTTTAATCCACTTTCTATCTAAATTTTTAGAAATATGTTTTACACGTTCTCTATCTGGTTCTCCATTTAAAGGTCTAAATAATGACTCTGACTTTTCTGGGTATCCAAACGCAATTATAGCCACTGGATATTCTAGCTTTTTTTCATAATCTTCATCATCACTTTCAATTTCCTCTAATTCTACAAATTCTAAGATATCCTCCCTTTTTAGATTACATTCTAGCCAACATGTAGCTAATCCTAATGTAGTTAATTTTAAAACAACATTTTCTATAGCAAACCCTATATTTTGTAGATAATCATTTCCCTTATTAGATGTAACTACTATATAATGAGGTGCCTTTACTTTACATCCTTTTCCCATTAAAAAATGTATTAAATGTCCTCTATCTATAACATGTGCTTTTATATTTAAATCTTTATTTAGATAAGTTATATTGCTACATATATCTTTGACTGATTCCATTAAAGGTATTTTTATTTGCTTATTAGAGTAATTTCTTATAGATTTTCTATAAAAAATAGCATCATATAACTCCATCCACTGCCTCCTAACTGAAAATTTTTATCCAAACTCTCTTATTTTTAAGATATCTTATATTTCTATATATATTTCATCTATTCATAAAATTGCATATTCCATTATTATATTATAAGTTTTTTTAAGTATTTTTGTATAGTTTTTAAAAGAAAAAGATTTATTTTTTGTATTTTGCATTTTTTGTAAATTATATTATAAATCAAGTATGATTATTATAATTCTAATGTAAAATATAACTAATGCTATAATAATTATAGTATTTGCTTATTTCTATATAATTTAGGAGGATAAAATTATGGATTTTAATAAAAATTTAGACAAATATGCTGAATTAGCAGTTAAAGTTGGTGTAAATATACAATCTGGTCAAATATTACTAGTTAGATCTCCTATTGAATGTGCTTCATTCGTTAGAAGTGTCTTAAAACATGCTTACCAAAATGGTGCAAAAAACGTACATATTGAATGGTCAGATGAGGAAAGTACTTTAATAAAATATTTAAATGCTCCAGAAGAAACATTTAATGATTTCCCTAAATGGATTGCTGATCAATATGTAGACATCGCTAAAGAAGGAGGAGCATTTTTAACAATATATGCACAAAATCCAGATTTGTTAAAAAATGTAGATCCTCAAAGAGTTGCTAATTACCAAAAAGCTTCTGGTATAGCTCTTAAAGAATGGAGATCTTATACTTTATCAGATAAATGTAAATGGAGCATTGTATCTGTACCAACTGAAGCTTGGGCTAAAAAAGTATTTCCAAATGAAAACCCCGAAAATGCAGTTGAAAAATTATGGGATGCTATATTTAAATGCTCAAGAGTAGAAAATCAAAATCCTGTAGAAGCATGGAAACAACATAATAAAGATTTAAAATCAAGAATGGATTTCTTAAATAAAAATAACTTTAAATCTTTAAGATATAAATCATCTATAACTGATTTAACAGTTGAATTACCAGAAGGTCATATTTGGTTAAGTGGTTCTTCTCAAGATCCAAATGGAGTTGAATTTAATGCTAATATTCCAACTGAAGAAGTTTATACTATGCCACATAAATTTAAAGTAAATGGATTTGTTCATAGTACTAAACCTCTTGTATACGGAGGAAATGTTATAGACAACTTTACTCTAACTTTTAAAGATGGTAAAGTAATTGATTGTAAAGCTGAAAAAGGTTATGAAACTTTAGAAAAACTAATTTCTACAGATGAAGGATCTCATTATTTAGGTGAAGTTGCACTAGTTCCATTTAAATCACCTATTTCTGATACTAATATCGTGTTTTTTAATACTTTATATGACGAAAATGCATCTTGCCATTTCGCACTTGGCGCTGCATACCGAACTTGTATGAAGGATGGTGAAAACTTAAAATCTGAAGATCTTGATAACTACGGAATAAATGATAGTCTAACTCATGTTGATTTCATGATTGGATCTAGTGACTTAGATATAATCGGACAAACTTATGATGGAAATCAAATTCAAATATTTAAATCAGGGAACTGGGCTTTCTAATTTTAAACTAAAACAAAAAAAGGATGTTAGAAATGAAAAATTCTAACATCCTTTTTTATTGTTGACGACAAAAATTTTTATATTAATTAATCTTAACTTAAAAAGATTAATTTCTAACTTTAATTATACTACATTTATTATTATATATAAATTATTTAATTTAATAAATTTTTATTTATTAAATTCTGTATGAGTCCAATTTATATGATCTACATATTCTTGAACTAAAGTATGGCACATATCTGGATGTATCGTTTCCTCAGTTGATATAGTTATAGTTGACATAGCTATCGCAAACTTTAAAGTATCTACTAGATTTACATTATTCATATATCCATATGCAATCCCTGCTACAAAAGAATCTCCTGCTCCTGTAACATTAATCACTTTTACATTGTTTGCTTTTATTTTACCTTCTTCTACACCATTATTATAATATATACCATCTTCATCCAATGTTATAAATACATTTTCTATTCCTTGATTAATGAAATATTTACCTGCTTCTCTTAAATCATTCTCATTCTTTATTTCAAATCCACACATTATCTCAGCCTCATATCTATTTGGCTTTATCGTATTAAAATATTTTATTAAATGTTTCACGTGTTTCGCCTTAGCTGCTGAAACTGGATCTAATATAAATTTTGTTTCATCTTTAAATTCTTTTAAGATGTATTCCACTATGTCAGGTCTATCCGCATCTAAAATCATATATTCTGATTTTTTTATTATGTCTTTCTTCTGATCTATAAAGTCTGTTGTAAATTTATCAATTATTTTCATATCTACAACAGCAGACACCATTTCACCTTTTTCATTTAAAATGGCCATGTAAGTCGGTGTGTTCCCACCTTTTACTATTAATGAGTTGCTCATATCATATTTCATTACTTTTGAATGCTCTAACATTCTCTTACCAGTCTCATCATCACCTAGTATTGATATAAACTTTGTGTTGACTCCTACTCTTGCCATACTTTCTGCTATATTTCTACAGACTCCTCCAAAAGAAGTTTTAACCTTTCCAGGATTAGAGTCGTTACATCTATAATTTGTATCGGTAAATCCACAGATATCAAAAACTGATACTCCGAAAACTAATGCATAATGCTGTCCATATTCCATAATTATTCGTTTCCCTCCCTAAGAATCACCTTCCTATTTTATCATATTTTTGTGAGTTTTTTCTACAAGTTTTGCGTTTAAATGTAATGTATATTTATTTTTATCAAAAAATAGAGTATATTCCCCTATTTTTTGACATTAAAATTTAATTTTGCTATTTCAACTGCTGATCTTGCATCTTTTGAATAATAATCGGCTCCTACCCTTTTTGCATATTCTTCTGTTAGAACTGCTCCTCCTACAAATACTTTTGCATCTATATTATTATCTCGTAAAGCTTCTATAGTTTCCTTCATACTTTTAACTGTTGTTGTCATAAGCGCACTTAATCCTACTAACTTAACTTTTCTACTTTTAGCTTGATTTACGACTTCTTCTATAGGCACATCTTTTCCTAAGTCAATTACTTCATATCCATAGTTTTCTAACATTATTTTGACTATATTTTTTCCTATATCATGAATATCACCTTTTACAGTAGCAACTATTATTTTTCCTTTATAAACATTATTACTCTTATTAATTAATTTTTCTTTTATTACATTTAAAGATACCTTTACAGTTTCTGCTGATTGTATTAACTGAGGCAAAAATATATCTCCTCTATCATATTTTTTACCAACTTCATCTAAAGCAGGAATTAAAATTTTATCTAATATATCATTTTCATTTTTCTTTTCTAATAATTTTTTAGTTAAGTATTTAGCTTCTTCTTTTAATCCTCTTTCTACTATCTGTTGTAATGACTGTTCTTTTTTATTCTTATTATCTAGCAATACACTTTTAATATTCTCCGATTTATTATATTTTTCTATATAATTTGTACAGCCTTTATCTATATTATTTAAAACCTTAAATGAATTTATAGCTTCCATCATAATATCTTCATTAGGATTTATTATTGGTAAATCTAAACCAGCACCTAATGCTAACATTAAAAATGAGCTATTAAGTCCATTTCTATTTGGAAGACCAAAAGATATATTCGATATGCCTAGAATAGTTTTAACTCCTAATTTTTCTTTTACCATCTTGATTGCTTTAAGAGTTTCACTTGCTTCTTCTTGCTGAGCTGAAACAGTTAAAGATAAACAATCTATAAATATGTCCTTTTTAGCTATTCCGTAAGAATTTGCTCTATCTACTATTTTTTTAGCTATATTAAACCTACCTTCAGCTGTTTTTGGGATTCCCTCTTCATCTAACGTTAATCCTACAACACATGCCCCATATTTTTTTGCTATTGGTAAAACACTTTCTAACAATTCCTCTTTACCATTGACTGAGTTAACTATAGACCTTCCATTATAATATCTTAATCCCTGTTCTAATGCATCTATATTTGATGAGTCTATCTGTAATGGAGTATCAATTACTGACTGTATTTCTTTTAATAATTTTGGCATCATTATTTTTTCATCAATATCAGGTAAACCTACATTAATATTTAAAATTTCAGCTCCACCGTTTATTTGCTCTAGCGCTAAATTTATCACATAATCTAAGTTTCCATTTTTAAGAGAGTGTTGTAATAATTTTCGTCCTGTTGGATTTAATCTTTCTCCTACAACTCTTGGTTGATTTATATTTACAAATTTTGATGGTGAACAAACTATACAAGATTTATTTTTTTTAATTTTCATCTTTTTTAATTCACTTTTATGATTATTAATTTCTTTTATAAATTCTGGATTTGTTCCACAACAACCCCCTACTATAGATGCTCCTAAATCTATAAATTGCCTTACTCCTTCATAAAATTCTTTTGCTCCTAAATTATATACAGCTTGACCATCGATTATATCCGGTAGTCCTGCATTAGCTTGTACTATAACTGGTTTTGTAGCTACTTCAGTTATTTTTTTTACTATAGGTAATAATAAATTTGGACCTAATGAACAATTTACACCTATTGCATCTACACCTAGACCCTCTATAGTAGCTACCATACACTCTGGCATACATCCAGTGAAGCTTCTACCATTTTCATCAAATGTCATTGTACAAAATACAGGAAGGTTTGAATTTTCTTTAGCTGCTAAAACAGCTGCTTTAGCTTCGTATAAATCCATCATAGTTTCTATAATTATAATATCTGCTCCTGATTTAACCCCCTGAATAACTTGTCTTTTAAAAATTTCATATGCTCTATCAAAGCTTAACGTTCCCATAGGTTCTAACATTTCACCTATTGGTCCAATGTCTAATGCTACATATCTTGGAATTGATTGATCTACCATTTTAATTGCAGATTTAGCAACACAAATTGCATTGTCTATAATCTCTTCAACTTCATATCCTATTTTATCTAACTTAAGTTCATTTGCCCCAAATGTATTTGTTGTTAAAACATTTGAACCTGCTTGTAAATATTCTTTATGTATATCTTTAAGTTTTTCAGGATTTTCAAGTCCAAATACTTCTGGATTTTCTCCTAATTTAAGTCCCTTCTTCTGAAGCATTGTTCCCATAGCTCCGTCAAACAATAATATGTTATTCCTTATGTATTCCCTTATATCCACATCCCTCAACCTCTTTTCTATATTTACATGTAGTATTATTTTTACAGTTTTTACATGATTTTGTATTATGTATAGTAACCGAATCTGATATTCCAATTATAGCTATTACCGATTTTCTTGGTATCATTATTCCATTTTGTGTAATTGTAAGTCCTATCTCTTTACTTGAATCCAAAAGATTTATAATATCTATATTTTTAAATATTGATAAATCTCCATATCCAGGACTATACCTTTGAGTTATATATTTTCCATCTTTTAATAATTTTATTTTTATTTCACTTTGTATTAAATCACATATTTCTTCTATTGCAGTAGTTGCACATGCATCAATTATAATACCCTTAGTTAAATTTTGATAAGAATATTTTCTTATTTCTCGTTCTATTTCTATCCCTAATGTAGCTGCCATTACTATACATTTATTGCAGTTTTTTAATAAATCGTATAAATCTCGACTTTCTAAATTTATATTTGTTCCTTCTAATTTAATTATTTCACTTCTTTTAGAATTTTCTGATTTATGTTTTAAAGAATAAACCCTCAATATATATCGAGGGTTTATTCTTTGTTTAGTAAAATCTCTACATTCATTTATAATTTCAATCAACTCTTTGCTTATCTCTTGTCCCTTATATTCTAAATACCTTAATACTTCATCTTGATTTATATCAATTAAGCTTAAAAAATCCTTCTTCATATATTATTCTCCATATATATTAAGTGAAAATCCCTTTTTCAAAGCATTCTTAACATATTCTTTGGCTCCAAATAAAGATAAATCTTTATAATTTCCACATTCTATTTCTGTAGCCGCTGGCATCTCAGTTGAATTAAGTACCATTTCTAATGCTTTTTCTAATCCTTCTTTTACTGTTTTAGCATCAACATCTCCCCACAATATTAAATAAAATCCAGTTCTACATCCCATAGGTGATAAATCAATTATATTGTCTAATGTTTCCCTTAAATATGTTGCTAACAAATGTTCTAATCCATGTATAGCAGCTGTACCAAATGCCTCTACATTTGGTTGTAAAAATCTTAAATCAAACTTATTAACCTTATCGCCATTAAGTCCATCTAATATACAACACTTTCTTATATATGGTGCTTTAACCTTTGTATGATCTAATTTAAAACTCTCTACTTTTTGCATAATCCTATCCCCTTATTGATTAATTTTTTCTTTTCTAATATTATACTTCAAAAAATTATATATTTCTCTATATTATACATAAAAATGTCTTAAATATTTATTTATAGACAAAGCCAATGATTAATTTTTTGAGTATATAGTGCTTTAATATATTAATTGTTTCATATAAAATTTATTGTAATTGTTTAGTACTGTTAAGTTTGTTATAATGTTTTAGCTGTCTGTAAAAAACGGTTAGCTTAAATATAATTTATGGGGGAATATATATGCAAAAACTTCTTAGTAAAGCTCGTCAAGCTATAAAAGATTTTGATATGATACAAGAAAATGATAAAATAGCTGTTGGCCTTTCTGGTGGAAAAGATAGTTTAACTTTACTTCATATATTAAAGAGATATCAATCATTTTCTCCTGAAAAATTTGAATTAATTGCTATTACTTTGAATCCTGGAGGAGTAGATAACTCTATATTACACAATTTATGTAAGAAATTAGAAATTCCTTTTTACGAAATACAAACAAATATTAAAGAAATAGTATTTGATATAAGAAAAGAAAAAAATCCGTGTTCATTATGTGCAAATTTAAGACGTGGTGCCTTAAATGATAACGCAAATAAATTAGGCTGTAACAAAGTAGCACTTGGGCATCATAAGGACGATGCTATAGAAACATTTTTAATGTCTATGTTTTATGAAGGTAGGGTTAACTGTTTTTCTCCAAAAACTATTATGGATAAGCAGGATTTAACTATTATAAGACCTCTGATTTACATAGACGAGTATATGATAAAAAAAGTCACAAAAGAATTTAATTATCCAGTTGTTCAAAATCCTTGTCCAGCAAATGAAAACACAAAAAGGCAAGAAATAAAAGAACTTATCTCTAAACTTAATAAAGAAATACCTGGAACTAAAAAGAATTTATTTGGTGCTTTAAATAACTCAGAAAAATTATTTATATGGGATAAAGAAAAAATAAAATAAATTACTTAGATATAAAAAAGCTGTCTTAAAATATACTTTCATTATTTTTAGACAGCTCATTTTTTCTATATTTTATATTTAATTTATTGATATTTCAAATTCAACTATTTCTGGAATATTAAATAATCGAAATGGTAATTTAGTACTACCTAATCCTGAACTAACATACAGTTCATTACCTTTTATATTATAAAATCCCTTTGTATATTCTCTTCCATATGGAGGAGTTGCTAGTGCTCCTTTAAATGGTATTCTAATTTGTCCACCATGAGTATGACCAGATAGTGCTAAGTCAACAGAATTCATCTTTATTTTATCAACCAAATCTGGTTCATGTAATAATAATAAATTAAATTCATTTACTACTTTACTATCTTTATTTTCTAAAATTTTAAAATTAGGATTTCCTGATAAAATTTCGTCTAATCCTATAATATTTATAACTTTTTTATTATCTAAATATATTTTTTCTTCATCATTTACCAATAATTTAAATCCAGATTTTTTCATTATTTCTTCGTAATCTTTTTTTCTATTGTTTCTATAATCATGATTTCCAAATATGGAGAATTTAGCTAAATTAGCGTCTATTCTTTTTAAATTGCTTGATATTTCTTTTAAATCTGCTTTTTTTGTTGATGAATCTATTAAATCTCCAGTAAAAACAACTATATCTGCATTTAATGAATTCACCTTATCTACCATATCACTCAATTTCTTCATTCCATAAAAAGAACCTATTTGAGTATCAGTTATCTGAACTAATTTTAATGTTTTATTACTTTGATTATTCTTAATATTCTCTATAGAATATTTTCTCACAACTAATAAACTCGGCTCTATTAATGCTGAGTATATTGTGATAAAAATAGTTACAAATAATATAAATTTTATTAAATTCTTTTTTGTCAAAACTTTCTCCTTGTAAATTTAGCTTATTTTAATTATGTCTTCTACTTTATCCATCCTCTTATCTGATAATTTCGGCTTATGTCCACTATACCATTTATATGTCTTTTTTATACCTTCTTTCAACAGAATATTTGGTATATATAAACCATGTTCTATAAGTTTATCTATATCTAAATTATAATCTATATTTTTAAATGGAAAATATGATCTTTCTTCATATTCAGCTTTATTTATATTTACTAATTTTATTATAGGGGATTTACCTACTACTTCTCCACAGGTTTGTATAAGTTCATTCCATGAAATTAATTGTGGGTTTGTGACATTATAAGCTTCTCTTACATGATTTTTATTTATTAAACTTTCTAAAACTTTTACAAAATCGTCTATATATATAAATTGAGTGGATACATTTTTACCTGTTGGTACTGGTATTGGCTTTTCTTGTTCTATTCTATCAAAAAAATAAAATTCTCTATAAAGATTATTATTTTCTCCATAAATGTATGTAGGTCTGATTATTACATATGGCAAAGAACTGTTTATAAGAAAATCTTCTGCTTCTTTTTTTCTTAAACCATATCTTCCCCAATTTTGATTCTCTCCTTTTTCATAGTACTCCTTAGCTCCATGGCTACTATCTTTATATACTGCTCCGGATGATAAAACTATATACTTCTTGAGGTATTTTACATCTACAAAATCTATTAAATTCTTTATATCTTCTTTTGACTGCGCTGTCATATCAAATATATATTCATAATTCTTATTTGTAAAAACGTTTTTCATATCATGTCTTAATTTCCTGTCACAATGTAAATGATCTTTTAGTCCTTTATATTTTATAGCTACATTAATATTTGTAAGTATATCTACGCTATACCCACATTTAATTAAATATTTAGCTAATGCAGAACCTATAAAATCATTTCCGCCCATAACTAAAACAGATTTCATTTTATATTTCCCTCCTAAAAAAATAAACTCCTATAATATCCTAGCATACAAATATATGTACTTCATTAATTAGTTTTATTAATTTATATTATAATTAACTCCCTAACATTTATCCACTAATTTATATTATTAATATCAAATTAATAGTACATAAAAATAATAGGCCTCAATGATAAGTTTATATTTTACTAATCAGGACCCATTATTTTTTATTTAGCTATAATATTGTTTATTTTTTTCTGTATTAAATAAAGTGCAAGAGGTATATACATATACGTTAAGTATCCCTTTATGTTAAATAACACTAATATTAATAAACTCGAAGATATAATTGCTGCAATTACTGAAAATTTATCACTTCTTTTGAAAACTTTCATTAATATTCCATTCATAATCCCAAATATAATTATCATCAAAGAGAACATAAGGAATATCATAAAGTTTTGCATGCTTGCTGGAACTTTAGGTATAGATGAATATCCTATTATAAATACATAGGTTAAAGCTCCGAATAAAATATACATTTTGCCCATTGTCTTTTGCTTAAATAACAGTAACATTGTAAATCCAAAATATAAACAACTTAAAAAACTTACTAAACTCAAATTACTACATCTCCTAAACTTTTAAATTTATATTTTTATAGAAACAAAAACCATAAAGCTTACATAAAAAGCCTTATGGTTTTGTGATTGGATTATATATTTTAAATTATAGACCTAAAAGCATAGGTACAACTGATAATACTACTACTATTCCTATGAATATCATAATCATTAGTTTTGTTGCAAACTTAACCCAACTTGCGTAATCTACTTTAGCTATTGCTAGACCACCCATAACAACTCCTGATGTTGGAGTTATTAAGTTTACTATACCTGAACCTGCACAGAAAGCTGAAACTACTACCTCTGGAGATATACCTAGCTTTTGAGCTAAAGGTGCAAATATTGGCATAGATACTGATGCAAGACCAGAAGTTGATGGTATTAAGAATGATAATGCTATATATATTACATAAGCCATATTTGCAAATAATAAACCAGCAACACCATTTAATACACCAGATGCTTTATCTAATATAAATAAATCTAATCCTGTATTTGCCATCATGAAAGATACTCCTCTTGATATACCGATTACAAGAGCAACACCAACCATGTCAGCACATCCAGCTATAAATGAATCTACTACATCTTGTTCTGGCATTTTATAGAATATACCTATAACAACTGACATTAAGAAGAACCATACTGTTAATTCTGGGAACCACCAAGAACCTAAAGGAGCTCCATTTAACCAAGTTGTAGTTTCTTCAAATATAGTTACACCAAAGTTTGTCCATGGTATAACACCTAATATCATTACTATGAATGAAATTGCGAATAAACCTAAAACTAATTTTCTTTTACCATCTAATTCTATAACTTCTTCGTTATTTTTTCCGAATGCTTCATTAGCAGCATCTAATTCATGTTTAGATAATAATGTAGCCGCTTTATTAGCTTGTACTTTTTTAGCATATCTTAAAACATATACTATAGATATTCCTAATGTTACTGCCCAAAGTACTGCACCTATTATTATAGTAGTACCTTGATTTATTTCTACCCCTACTGCTCCAGCAGCTGAAACTGCAGCTCCTATTGCAAATGGGTTAACTGTTGAACCTAATGTTCCTGTACCTGCTCCAAGTAAAATTGTTGCAACAGCTACTATTGGATCAAATCCTGCTGCCATCATTGTAGCAGTTATTAATGCGTAGAATGCTAATGATTCTTCAGCCATTCCGTAAGAAGTTCCTCCTAATGAGAACACAAACATTAAAACTGGTATTAGCATTATTTCTTTACCTTTTAATTTCTTAACTAATGCTCCAACTCCTGCATCTAATGCTCCTGTCTTTGTAACAACTCCTAGGAAACCACCTATTATTAATACGAATAATGCAACGTCTATTGCACCCTTAAGTTCTCCTTGATTCCAAACACTTATACTTTTTCCTTCAGCATTGTTTATTGTTTCTAAAGCTGCATTTATTCCACCTTTTTCCATAGATGCAGTTATTTGATCATTTAACACTGGGTCTTTAACTCCAACCATACCTGTTACTGGAGCCATAACTAAATCAGATAATTCCGCTTTCTTTATTCCTGGCACAACTTGAGTTATTAATGCAATAACTATCATTATTGTTAATAATACAGTATATGCAGATGGAAATTTAAATTTCTTTTTAGTCTTCTCATTTGGCATAACAATTGTCTCGCTTTCCATGATAGTTTTTCCCCCCCATATTGATTTTTTTTAAATTGAAATTTACCTCTAAATTTAACACTTAGAAATTTTTCACTATTTATTATCAAATATATAGCTTAGATTATTTTATCATTTTATTCAATTTATATATATACAATATTATAACTTATTTTATTATTACTGAGATTTTTTATAAAATATGAATTGAATTATCTGGAAAATGCTATTCAAAACAGGATAGCATTTTCCATTTAACTATATATTGACTATCTTTTTAATTATTTTTTTATTATTGTTCCAGTTTCTCCACGTAAAGCTTCTTTAGCTTTTTCTAATGAAGTTATTAATGCTTGTCCATTAGTTCCAGCTTCTACGAAATCTAAACAAGCTTCTACTTTAGGTAACATTGAACCTTTTGCAAAATGTTCTTCAGCTATATATTGTTTAACTTTTGCTAAATCCATACAAGCTATTTCTTCTTGATTTGGTTTATTGAAGTTTATACAAACTCTATCAACAGCAGTTAATATAACTAACATTTCTGCATCAAGATCTTTAGCTAATTTAGCACTTGATTTGTCTTTATCTATAACAGCAGCTACACCAGTTAATGAACCATCTTCATTTTCTACTACTGGTATACCACCACCACCAACAGTTATAACTATAGTTCCGTTATCAACTAATTGTTTAACAGTTTCTAATTCAACTATTTCTTGTGGCTCTGGAGAAGCAACAACTCTTCTGTATCCTCTTCCAGCATCTTCTACAAATGTAAATCCTTTTTCAGCAGCTATTTTATCAGCTTCTTCTTTAGTGTAGAACATTCCTACTGGTTTAGTTAAGTTTTTGAAAGCATCATCATCTTTATCTACTACAACTTGAGTAACTACAGCTGCAACATTTTTATTTATGTTACGAGATTTTAACTCAGTTCTTATAGATTGTTGTAAATGATATCCTATATATCCTTGGCTCATTGCTCCGCATTCAGCGAATGGCATAAATGGAGTATTTGCTCCGTTATTTGATGCAAAGTCCATAGCTAAGTTTATCATTCCTACTTGTGGCCCATTTCCATGACCAACTATTACGTTGTATCCTTCTTCAACAAGATCTACTATTGTTTTTGCTGTATGTTTAACTAATTGTAATTGTTCTTCAGCATTATTTCCTAATGCATTTCCCCCTAGTGCTATAACTAATTTTTTCATATTTCCACCTCTATCAAATATTTTATAATAAATAAACCCCTGCCTACATTTTTAAAACGAGACAGAGGTTTTGAATCTTCTTATACTTTAACTTTTACAAATATAACCACTCATCTCAATATTAAACTTCAATAACCTTATTGTGAATTATCTACCCATATTAAAAATGGTAGTTTATTTGATTTTTGCTACTTCTTAAAGACCTATAGTAGCAGCCATTATAGCTTTTATTGAATGCATTCTGTTTTCAGCTTCATCAAATACAACTGATTGCTTAGATTCGAATACTTCATCAGTAACTTCCATTTCAGTTATACCGAATTTTTCATGCATTTCAGCACCAGTCTTAGTTTTTAAGTCATGGAATGCTGGTAAGCAGTGCATGAATATAGCTTCTGGATGAGCATTATCCATAACAGCTTTATTTACTTGGAATGGTTTTAATTGTTTTATTCTAGCTTCCCAAACTTCTGCTGGTTCACCCATAGATACCCAAACGTCAGTGTATATAACATCTGCATTTTTAGTTCCTGCCATAACATCTTCAGTTAATGTTATAGTACATCCGTTTTCTTTCGCTATTTCTTTACAAGTAGCTACTAAATCTTCAGCTGGGAATAATTCTTTTGGAGCACAAGCTGTGAAGTTTAATCCCATTTTAGCACAAGCAACCATTAAAGAGTTACCCATGTTGTTTCTAGCATCTCCCATGTAAACAAAGTTTACACCTTTTAATCTTCCTAATTTTTCTTCTATAGTTAATAAGTCAGCTATCATTTGAGTTGGATGGAATTCATCTGTTAATCCGTTCCATACTGGTACTCCTGCATGAGCTGCTAATTCTTCAACTGTTTCTTGAGAGAATCCTCTGTATTCTATACCATCATACATTCTTCCTAAAACTCTAGCTGTATCTGCTATAGATTCTTTTTTACCCATTTGAGATCCTGTAGGTCCTAGGTAAGTAACACCCATTCCTAAATCCATTGCTCCAACTTCGAAAGAACATCTAGTTCTTGTAGAGTCTTTTTCAAATAATATAACAACGTTTTTACCGTCTAAATTTTTATGAGACACACCAGCTCTTTTTAAGTTTTTTAGGTCTCTTGATAAATCTAAGAAATATCTTATTTCTGCTGATGAAAAATCTAATAATTTTAAAAATGAACGTCCTCTTA
>NZ_NOJZ02000022.1 GCF_002251085.2 Romboutsia maritimum
TAGATGACTATATGGATTATTATAATAATGACCGATGTCAGTGGAACTTAAAAAAACTGACTCCTACACAATATAGGAATCAGCTTTTAAAAGTTTCTTAATGACCCTCTTTTTTTAATGTCCTTGACAAAGGATCCATTTTATAAATTAAGATACACACTTTTTTAATTTTTAAGATGCTAGTTTGATATATAGTAATTAATTTTGGCTATATCCAAAAATTAGTCAAAAAAATATATAAATCTACAAAAAAACATCATTCTATATTGTAAAAGATTATAATTGTTGTATAATTATATTTGCAGTAATGAATGGGGGACGTAAAATGAGGGTTTTAGTAATAGCATTATCAGTAGCAGTAGTTTTAGTTTCATCTTTTAATATTGTAAATAGTTTCAATAAAGAAGAAAAACAAAACACCAATATATTAAATTATCATGAAGATAATACTAAAAATGGAGAAAAGACACATGATGTCGGCGAATATATAGAAGGTAAAAAACCTCTATATGTAGATGGGATAGTTGTAGTTAATAAAGATTACTGCCTTCCTAAAGATTATAAATCGGATAAGGAGAAAGAAGCTTTAGCTGCAATTGATAAAATGACAAAGGATGCAAAACATGAAGATGTAAATTTAAATATAAGAAGTGGATATAGATCATATAAAACTCAAGAAAACTTATTCAATCTTTATGCAAATAGAGATGGAAAAGAAGATGCTAGTACCTATTCTGCAAAACCAGGCCAAAGTGAACATCAAACAGGTCTTGCGTATGATTTTACAGATGCAAGTTTAAAATCTGTAGGAAATTGGTTTGATGATACTAAAGAAGCTAAATGGCTTTATGAAAATGCATATAAGTATGGATTTATATTAAGATATCCACCAGGAAAAACTAATATAACTGGTTATATTTATGAATCATGGCACTATAGATACGTTGGAACTGAACATAGTAATAATTTTATAATGAACTGTTTAACTTTAGAAGAATATTTAGGTATAAATTAATAAATAATGTAACTAAATTATGAAAAATGTATTAAGATAATTAAATTATGATTATTAAAGGAGTTATTTCAAAATTAAATTTTGAGATAACTTCTTTTTTAATGAGTATAAATATTTATACAATATTTATACTCATTAATTTATCTTAACACTATCTTTATATAAAAGTGTTTATTATTAAAATATACCAAAACAAAGTTACAAATATATGGAGGGAGAAATTATGAGCAGTATATTTATTCAAATTTTATTTTTTATTGTAGTAACAATTATATTGGCTAAACCATTAGGTTTATATATAGCCAAAGTATTTAAAGGTGAAAATGTGTTTTTAAGTAAAGCACTTAATCCTTTAGAAAAAAGAATATATAAAATTTTAAAAGTAGATGAAAATGAAGAAATGGATTGGAAACAATACTCTATTTCAGTAATTACCTTTAGTTTAATAAGTTTATTTTTTATTATGTTAATTCAAATATTACAACCTAAATTACCTTTTAATCCTCAAAATTTAAAATCAGTAAAATGGGATTTGTCGTTTAATACAGCAGCTAGTTTTGTAACTAACACTAACTGGCAGGCTTATAGTGGTGAAACTACTTTAAGTTATTTAACTCAGATGTTAGGACTTACAGTTCAAAACTTTGTATCAGCATCAGTTGGAATATCAGTACTTATTGTATTGATAAGAGGATTTATAAGAACTAAAACAAGTAAACTTGGGAATTTTTGGACTGATTTAACAAAATCAACATTGTATGTTTTATTACCACTTGCAACAGCACTTTCATTGTTCTTAGTATCTCAGGGTGTTGTTCAAAACTTAAATAAATATCAAGAAGTTAATCTTGTTGAACCATTAAAACTTGAAGATGGTACAGAAATAAATAAACAAATTATACCTGGAGGTCCAGCAGCTAGTCAAATAGCTATAAAGCAATTAGGTACAAATGGAGGAGGGTTCTTTGGAACTAATTCAGCACACCCTTTAGAAAACCCAACATTAGCATCTGATATAGCTCAATGTGTATCAATAATATTAATACCAGCTGCATTATGTTTTACTTTTGGGAATATGGTTGGAGATAAAAAGCAAGGTTATACAATACTTACAGCTATGATGACTATATTTATAATTGCTATGGCAATAACATTTTACTCTGAATATAAATCAACTCCTGAGTTAGCAAATAATCCAGCGATTAGTTCTGAAATTACAAAAGAACAATCGGGTGGAAATATGGAAGGTAAAGAAGTGAGATTTGGAGTGACAAATTCGGTAATTTGGGGAGTATCAACTACTAGCGCCTCAAATGGATCAGTAAACTCTATGCATGATTCATATACACCACTAGGAGGTATGATGTTAACACTTTTAATGCAGCTAGGTGAAGTGGTTTTCGGCGGAGTTGGATCAGGACTTTATGGAATGCTTGCATTTGCAATATTAACAGTATTTATAGCAGGGCTTATGGTTGGAAGAACACCTGAATACTTGGGTAAAAAAATTGAACCATTTGAAATGAAAATGGCATCTATATTAATAATTACAACACCAGTTTTAGTTTTAGTTGGCACAGCAATAACCTGTTTATTACCAAATATATCTGAACTACTAAATAATAATGGAGCTCATGGATTTTCAGAAATTTTGTACGCACTAAGTTCAACAGGAAATAATAATGGTAGTGCATTTGCAGGATTTGCAACAAATAATACATTTATAAATATTTTAACAGGCATAATCATGTTACTTGCTCGTTTTATACCACTTGTTCTGACAATAGCAATAGGAGGATCTCTTGCTAATAAAAAAATACTACCTACAAGTTCTGGAACACTTGCAACTAATAATACAATGTTCGTTGGATTGTTAATAGGGGTAATTCTTATGATAGGAGCATTAAGTTTCTTACCAGCATTAGCGTTAGGACCTTTAGCAGAACACTTAAGTATGATGTTTTAAATACTGTCCAACTTGTTGTTAGCTTTAAATTATAGAGGAGATGAATAATATGAGTAAAATAAATAAAGATTTTATATCAAAAAATATTTTAAAACAGACTTTGAAAGATTCTTTAAAGAAGCTTAGTATAAAAAAACAGTTAAAGAATCCAGTAATGTTTGTAGTTTATATAGGTTCAATTATAACAAGTTTTATAACTTTAATGGCATTTTTTAATATGACAACTGACAATCCTTGGTTTACATTAACAATTACTATATTTTTATGGATTACTGTTTTATTTGGAAATTTTGCAGAATCTATTGCAGAAGGTAGAGGAAAAGCTCAAGCAAATAGTTTAAGAGCAGCCAAGAAAGATGTTATGGCTAAAAAATTAAAAAATCCTAATAAAGATTCTGAATATGAAATGATTCCTTCTAGTTCTCTAGAAAAAGGTGATATAGTCTTAGTTATATCTGATGAACAAATACCAGGAGACGGTGATGTTATTGAAGGTGTAGCTTCTGTTGATGAAAGTGCAATAACTGGCGAAAGTGCGCCAGTTATTAGAGAATCAGGTGGAGATAGATGTGCTGTAACGGGAGGTACTACAGTAGTTTCTGATTATTTAATTATAAAGATAACTGCAGGCGTTGGAGAGAGTTTCTTAGATAAAATGATAGCTATGGTAGAAGGATCTCAAAGAAAGAAGACACCTAATGAAATAGCTTTAGAAACTTTATTAATAGCATTAACTTCAATATTTTTAGTAGTAACTATTACCTTGTATCCATACAATTATTTCAGTGTAAACCAAAATGAAGTTGGTAGTATAGTATCTATCACTTCATTAATAGCATTATTAGTTTGCTTAGTACCAACAACAATAGGAGCATTACTGTCTTCAATAGGTATTGCAGGTATGAGTAGATTAAATAATGCAAATGTACTTGCAACATCAGGAAGAGCAATTGAAGCTGCAGGAGATGTAGATGTTTTATTACTTGACAAAACAGGTACTATTACATTTGGTAATAGACAAGCAAGTGAATTTTTACCTTTAGCAAATGTTGATGCTGATGAATTAGCTGATGCTGCCCAACTAAGTTCTTTAGCAGATGAGACGCCTGAAGGTAGAAGTATAGTAATACTTGCTAAAAAATTATATTCATTGAGAGGAAGATATTTAGGTGCTTTAGAAGCTGAATTTGTACCATTTTCAGCTAAAACCAGAATGAGTGGTGTAAATACGACAGATTATCAAATAAGAAAAGGTGCATCAAGTGCAATAAAAGAATTTGTAGAAAATCATGGTGGACAATATCCAAAAGAATGTGATGATATAGTTGAAAATATATCAAAACAAGGAGGAACTCCACTGGTAGTATGTAAAAATGAAAGAGTTCTAGGTGTTATACATTTAAAAGATATATTAAAGTCTGGTGTTAAAGAGAAATTTAATGATTTAAGAAAAATGGGAATAAAGACTATAATGATAACAGGAGACAATCCATTAACAGCAGCAGCAATAGCAGCAGAAGCAGGAGTTGATGATTTTTTAGCAGAAGCAACGCCTGAGGGGAAATTGAATTTAATACATGAATTCCAAAAAAAAGGTCATTTAGTTGCAATGACAGGTGATGGGAGTAATGATGCTCCAGCTCTTGCTCAAGCAGACGTAGCTGTTGCAATGAATACTGGTACACAAGCAGCAAAAGAAGCTGGAAATATGGTTGACTTAGATTCTAGTCCAACTAAACTTATCGAAATTGTGAAAATAGGTAAACAACTACTTATGACTAGAGGTGCTTTAACAACATTTAGTATTGCAAATGATATAGCTAAATATTTTGCTATAATACCACCTCTATTTATAAGTGTTTATCCCCAATTAAACAAGTTAAATATTATGAATTTATCTAGTCCTCAAAGTGCAATAATGTCGGCTGTTATATATAATGCTTTGATAATAGTGGCACTAATACCGCTTTCATTAAACGGTGTTAAATATGAAGAATTACCAGCTAGCAAATTATTAAAAAGAAATATCTTAATATATGGAGTTGGTGGAATTATAGCACCATTTATAGCTATAAAACTTATTGATATGCTAATACAAACAATTATTTTTATATAGGGAGGTAAAGTCATGAAAATAATGAAAGATATAAAAAAAGCTAGTTTAATATTTTTAATAATGACAGTTATAACAGGGATAATTTATCCATTTACTATAACAGGATTTGCACAAATATTTATGCAAAATAAAGCTAATGGAAGTATAATTACTAATAAAGACAATGAAAAAATAGGTTCTAAATATATTGGCCAAACATTTACAGATTCTAAATACTTTTGGTCAAGACCATCAGCAGTAGGTAAAGGCTATGATACTTACTCATCTTCTGGAACTAATTTTTCACCAACAGGTAAAGATTATAAAAATTTAATAAATGACAGAATAGCTTTATTAACTCAGTACAACCCTGATAATAAAGAAAAAATACCTGTGGATTTGATTACTGCTTCAGGAAGTGGTCTAGATCCTCATATAAGTCTTGCAGCTGCAAAATATCAGATTAGTAGAGTTTCTAAATTTACAAATATATCTGAAGATAAACTATTAAATCTAGTTCAAAAACATACAGATACGCCTTTTTTAGGTATTTGGGGAGAAGTTAAAGTAAATGTATTAGAATTAAATCTAGATTTAGATAAAATGATTTAAGGAGGAAAAATTAGATGGATAGACCAGATCCAAAGAGTTTATTAGCAAAAGTTCAAAACGATGAAGAAAAGTTAAAAAGGGGTCAATTAAAAATATTCTTTGGATATGCAGCAGGAGTAGGTAAAACCTACTCCATGCTAGAATCTGCTCAAAATCTTAAAAAAATGGGAGTAGACGTGGTTGTTGGATATATTGAACCTCATACAAGACCAGAAACTTTAGCTTTATTAAGTGGGTTAGAAATTCTTCCAGTTAAAGAAGTAAATTATAAGTCTATAAATCTAAGAGAATTTGATTTAGATGAGGCACTAAAAAGAAAACCTGAGCTTATACTTGTAGATGAATTTGCACATACAAATGCTAAAGGAGTAAGACATGCTAAGAGATGGCAAGATATAGAAGAACTTTTGTTAGCTGGTATAGATGTATATACAACAGTCAATGTTCAACATTTAGAAAGCTTAAATGATATAGTAGAAATAATTACAAATGTATCTGTTAAAGAAACTATACCTGATAAACTTTTAGATAACTCATCTCAATTGGAATTAATAGATGTTGAGCCAGATGTACTTTTAAAGAGATTTAGTGAAGGTAAAATTTATAAAAAGGAACAAGCCTTAAAAGCAAAAGATAACTTCTTTATAAAAGATAATTTAATTGCTCTTAGGGAAATAGCGCTTAGAAAAACTGCTGAGCGAGTTAATAAAGAAGTTCAAATCTCTAGACTTTCTAAAAGTAAAGTTACTATAATTCCCACATCAGATACATTGATTGCTTGTGTAGGACCTTCACCTTCCTCTGCCAAAGTTATTAGAACAGCTTCTAGAATATCTGATTCTTCTTTAGCAAAATGGATAGCTTTATATGTTGAGTCTTCTAATTCTACTATGTTAGATAAAAGTGAAAAAAAGCAACTTAGAGATAATTTAGATTTAGCTAAGAAATTAGGGGCAGAAATTATTATATTACACGGAGATGATAAAGTAGAACAAATTATACGATATTCAAAATTAAGAAATGTAACAAAAATAATAATAGGACGGAATCATTCACGACAAGGCTTTTTTTATAATTTATTAAAAAAAGATATAGTTGATAAATTGATAGACGAAGTTGATTATATAGATGTTCATATTATACCCTACAAATCTGAAAAAGGTAAGCGCTATAAATCAAAAAAAGAAGTTTCTGTAAAGTCAAAATTTAAAATTAGCAGTATTGACTTATTTAAACTTGGTATTATAACTGTAGCTATAACTTTAATTGCTTACATCGTAAAAAGTTTTGGATTTATTAATGAAAATGTTTTATTATTATACATGCTTGGAGTTGCATTAGTATCTACTTGGACAAAAGGATATACAACAGGTATTATAAGTTCTATAGTTAATATAATTTTATTAAATTATCTATTTACAGAGCCACTATATACATTGTCTATCGATGATCCTAATTATATAATAACCCTTATTGTATTTAGTATAGTTGGTGTTACAACAAGTACATTAACGTCTAGAATACAACAACAGGCACAAATTTATTCTAAAAGAGAAGAAAATACTCAAATGTTATATCAAATAAGCAGAAGCTTTTTAAGATTATATAATAAAGAAGATATTGTTAAAAAGGGTATAGAACTTTTATCAATTACTTTAAGTAAAGATATAGTCTGCTATTTAAAAGAAAATAATGATTTGAAATTATATGAAAAAAATTTATTAGAATATAAGAAAAATGAATTAAATGAAGAGGATGAAAAGGCAGTGGCAAATTGGGTCTTTTTTAATGCCTCTGTTGCTGGTAAATCAACTGATACATTGCCGGGATCAAAAGGTTATTATATACCTATAGTTGGAATAAATTGTACTTTAGGAGTAATAGGTGTATCTTGTTGTGATGAAATACTAGACCCTGAAGAAATTTGTGTAATAGAAGCGGTTGTAGCACAAATGGCAATAGCTCTAGATAGGGAACTTTTATCTAAAATACAGGAAAATACAAATTTAGAAATAGAAAGAGAAAGATTAAGAAGTAATCTTTTAAGAGCTATATCACATGACCTTAGAACACCACTTGCAGGTATATCTGGTGCTATTAGCACTATTATAAAAAACAAAAAATATTTAGATGAAACTATTGTAGATGAGTTATTAAATGGAGTATATGAAGATTCTCAATGGTTAATAAGATTAGTAGAAAATTTATTAAGCATGACCAAGATAGATGAAGGCAAATTAGAAGTCAAGAAAAATTTAGAAATAGTTGAGGAAGTTATAGCTGAAGCTCTTAATCATATAAAAAAACGTATAGAAGATGTACCTATAAACATTAGTATCCCCAATCAGGTAATGTTTGTACCTATGGATGCTAAATTAATAGAGCAAGTTTTAATTAATTTAATAGATAATGCTTTGAAATATACTACTGACAATTGCAAGCTAGAGATAAAAGTATACGAAGATAAAGAATATGCATACTTTGAAGTTTCTGATAATGGTCCAGGTATTAATGAAGAGTGCAAAAAAAATATATTCGATAGATTCTTTACAGGAGAATATAAATCAAAAGATTCTAGAAAAGGTGTTGGATTAGGACTTTCTATTTGCAAGTCTATAATTCAAGCTCACAATGGGGACATCACTGTAAATAATAACAAAGAACAAGGTGCAACTTTTAAATTTAAATTACCTTTAAACTACGTTAAAGAAAATATATAGATTTAAAATATGAATAATTAAAGAATTTAATTGACATAATAATATAAATAGGTACGTGGTATGTATAAAGCCATGTACCTATTTATATTTTAAATAATAATAACTATGGTGATTTTATGTATACATTAAATTTAAATATTAATGAATCTAAAGAATACTTTGATAAAAATTTTTATAATCAAGATAGCTCTTATTTAATATTAAGTACACCAAAAGAATTAAATTTAATAAAAAAAATTTTAGATATAGATGATATAACATTTAAAGATTGTATGAATTTTGATGAAAATATAAAATTAGATTTATTTGATAATTATGATTTTCTAAGCATTAATACGTTTGAACTTGAAAATAATAAAGCTCTGATTCAAGAAATAAATATATATTTATCTGATAATTTTATACTTGTTGTGGTTAAAGATGATAATTTTATATTTAAGTATGTAAAAAATATGATTTTAGGTAATTTCAATATGGAAGATAATCCTACTGTAAGTTTATTCAAAATAAATTATTTGATTTTTAAATCAATTATAATAAATGGATTTGAATCTTTAGAAAAGGTAGAAGATATGATTTTAGATATTGAAGATCAAATGATGGAAAAAGTATCTGAAGATCAAATATCAAAAATAAATTATGTTAGAGGAATAACAAGAACAATAGTTAAAAATACAAGACCATTGTTATATATAGGAGATAGAATCTTAAAAGAAAATATTAGATATCTAAAGTATTCAGATGTAAAAAGGTATAATTTAGACAACTTACAAGGTATTGACTTTGGAATAGATAAATTATATAACTTTGCACTTGCAACTAGAGAATTAGCAGATAAACTTTTAGATTTATATTCTTCTAAAGTTGGAGAAGAAACTAATGATTTAATAACAAAACTTACTATATTAACTGGAATATCTGCACCTCTTACTATAATAACAGGTATCTATGGAATGAATTTTAAATATATGCCATTTTTAAATTTTACTTATGGTTATCCTATAATTTTATTGCTTATGGTTATTATTGTTTTATTAGGATTACTGATTTTTAAAATCAAGAAATTATTGTAAAAAATATATAATTATAATTCAAAAAATAAGAACAAAAAGAGTAATTGTTAATAATTGGAATAATAACGTTTTTTATGATATTATATAATTCATAAAGGAAATTTAAGTAGTAAATAAATTTATATAGGCATTAACAAGGGGGGGATTTAAATTAATATGTTATCTATAGTTATCTGTGATGATGATACTACACATATAGATATTTTAAAGAAATATTTAATTGAAATTTTAGAAGATTTAAATATGAATCATAAATTACTTGAATTTAAATCAGGGGAAGAACTACTTGAAAATTATCCAAAAAAAATTGATATATTGTTCTTAGATATTCAAATGAAAGATTTGACAGGCATGGATGTTGCTAGAAAAATAAGAAAATTTGATACAAAAGTAGAAATTATATTTACAACAGCTGTAAGCGAATATATTCATGAAGGCTATGAAGTTAGAGCGTATAGATATTTACTTAAACCTATCAAATACAAAAACTTAGAAAGACATGTAAAATTGTGTATAAGAGATTTATTAAGCAAAAATAGCACTATTTCTATTCAATCTAATCATGATACTATAGTACTTAGTGTTGATGAAATCTTATATGCGGAAGTTGAAAAAAAGAATGTTACTATACATACAGAAAATAGAGATTATATTATTGAAATAAGTATGAAAAAAGTCGAAGAAAAACTTTTGAATCATAATTTTTTTAGATGTCATAAAAGTTATTTAGTAAACTTAAAAAAAATAAATTCTATTAAAGATAAGATTGCAGTAATAAAAGGAAATGAAATACCTGTTAGTAGATATAAAATTAAAGAGCTAAAAATTCAGTTAGCTAATATCTTAGGAGACGTCCTATGCTAAATAGTAATTTATTTTGGAATATATTTACCAGTACATCAGTCATTGTAGAGTGGGTTGTATGTAAAAAAATATTTGATTATACAAGTAACAAAAGAAACTCTAATATTAAAATAAACTTACAACTAATTCTTATTATATTATTTGCGATTTTACTTGAATTATTAAATGTATTTCCGAATACAAGGGTAATTATATCAATAGTGCTAACATGTTTATTCTATAAAGTAAATTATGAAGTTAGTATATCTAAGCTTATAATAAACTCTCTTATGTATTGGATGGTACTATTAGGAATTGATGCTATAAGTATGAGTTTTATTATATGGATAAACAACTTAGATAATATGAGTGTTTTATTATGTAAGAACATATACAGAATAAAATCAATTTCTTTAAGTAAGAGCACTTTGATTAGTATTTTATTTGGATATAAGCGCCTTAGAATCAATGATGATGTAAGGAAAAGGGACTTAGCTTATATGATTACTCCTATAGGTGCTAATATAGTTTCTTTTTTTGTTATATTTAAATATGTTTTTAATTTTGCAGAAAGTAAAGTTATAGATGAATCTCAAATTTTAGTTATATCTATTTTATTAGGTTTATCTAGTATATCATTGATATTAGCTATAAGACAAATGCAAATAGATAATAAGTTAATATTAGAGAGTAATATGATAAAAGAAAAAATGGATACTCAATATAAGTATTATATGAATATAAAAGAAAATCAAATAAGAACTAGACAATTATATCATGATATGAAGAATCATATTATCTGTATAAAGAAGCTTTATGAAGATAATGATGATAGTAGAGAATACATAGAAAATCTAGAAAAACAAATTTCAAACTGTAATAATTTATTTAATACTGGAAATATGATACTTGATATTATGCTTGATGAAAAACAGTCAATTTGTAAAAAAAATAATATATCTTTTGATAGTAATATAGATTTTACTAAATGTGATTTTATTGATGTATTAGATGTTTGTAGTATATTTTCAAATATTCTAGATAATGCAGTTGAAGCTTGTCAAAAATGTGAAAATGCTAATAAATACATATATTTAGAAGGAAGAATAATAGAAAAATTCTTTGTTATAAAGGCAGAAAATTCGAAGTCTAACAAAATTATCATAAAAAATAATAAAGTTATTACTGATAAAGAAAATGAATTTTTACATGGTTTAGGGATAAAAAGTATGATGAATTCAGTAAAAAAATATGAAGGACAAGTAGTTCTTGATTATACTGATGATAAGTTTATTGTAAAAATTTTAATTCCTTTGATAGAAATTGGTGACGTTTGTACTGTATATTGACCACTTGTTCTAATTTGTTGAAAAAACATGAGAAGGATGTTATATTTTTAGTATAGAAGATTTAAGGAGAGAAGATGATGATTAAATCTTATGCTAATAAAATAACATCCTTTTTAATTTGTAATGAAGCTATAGATAGCGAAGAATATGGAATTTATACTTATGGATTTGAAGTTCTCTTTGCTTCTATAATTAATTTAACTATAATAATAGGTACTGGTATAATTTTTGATAAATTTTTACATACATTAGTATTTTTAGGTTGTTATTGTCCTATAAGGCAATTTGCTGGTGGTTATCACGCAGACAATCATAAAAGATGTATATTAAATTTTTTCTGTATATTTTTACTTACTATTGTTATGGCAGATTGTTTAGATTTTATAGGTTTTAGGAGTTTAATTATATTTATTGCAATTCTTAATAGCATAAGTATATATATATTAGCTCCAATTGAACACAGAAATAATCCTTTAAGTGATGCTGAAAAGACTAAATTTAAAAAAATAACTAGAATACTTACTACGTTGCTTTTAATGACCATAATAATTAGCATTCATTTTGGAACTTTATACGAATACACTTTATACGGAGTGCTAGCGTTATTTTGGATAAATGTTATGTTAATTTTAACATTAATAAAAAAATAGGGGGTTTTTATTATGAAAAAATGTGCTTTAAAAATAGCAAAAAAAATGGGGTCTTTAGCTGTTCTTACAACTGCTGTATCTGCTAATACAGCTTGTACTTGGTTTAATCATCAACCAGAAATGCCAAAAGATATAAAAAAATTTAAAAGAATATAATCTTAGTATAAAATTAAATATTTTTAACAAGTAAAAAGGATTTACTACTAAGTAAGTCTTTTTTACTTTTAAATAAAAATTAGGTGGTGAAAAATGTTGAATTTAGCTCATAAAAATGGTTATTACAAGTTATATGAAAAAGGTATTTTAGAAGACATTTCAAATCTATCTTGTGAGTTTGGTTCAATTGAGTCAGATTCCATCTTTAGTTTAAAACAAGATTTGAATTTTAAATATTTAGAAAATATAGCGATTCCTAAACTAAAAGAAAAGAAACCTAAGAAAATAGTATTAACTGATGTGAATGATAATTTAGAAGAACCTACAGTTAAATTTATTAATATTTTAAGAAAAAACTTAATAGAGTCTCAAATAATCTTACAGTCCAATAACTTACTAATTAGTGAAAATTTGGCAAAAAACATTTCAGGCAGAGTATCTTCTGTAGAATTTAACATAGATGATATTTTTGAAAATGAAAATATCTTTAATGATACCATAGAAAAATTTAATCTTTTAAGAAGATATAATATTAATATATATTTCTCTTTTATACTAACAAAAGAGAATCTAAAATATATTAAAAGAACTATAGATTTAGTAGATGAATTTGATGCTAAATTTACTATTAAATTAGATAAAAAAACACATGATTATATTGATGAATTAGAACTGTTAATAATTTATAAAGATATTATTGAATATATGATTGAAAAAAATTATACATCTGAAAATATTTTTGATATTGAAAATAAAAAAATCCCTTTTTTTTATTTTAATTTAAAAAGAGCAATTTCAGAATATATTTTATTATCTGAAGAGGGTGATTGTGACATAGAATATAATCTAAATATATTATTAAGTATACTAAATAAATATATTGTACAAAATAAGGGTGAAAATAACGAAATAAACTTCACGTCTATTTAAATCGATTTTAAGAGTTTTGTTGCTTTTTCAATATAATGTGTCGATATTAGGATTCAATCACCCTTAAATCCTAATTAAATAAGCCTTTAATTTTACTGAAAATCATCTGAAAAATCAAAGGTTAACATAATATAATTATATTAACCTAATTTAAATAAACTTTCAGAAATTTTATCTGAAGCTTCTTTATCCATTTCTTTGAGTACATGAGAGTATATATTTAACGTTGTATTTATATTAGAATGTCCAACTCTTTCAGATATAACTTTTATAGGAACTTTAGAATTTATAAGTAAAGTTACATGTGAATGTCTTAAATCATGAAATCTTATATGTTTAAGATTATGTTCTTCTAAAAATCTGCTGAATTTTTTGCTTAAAACATCTTGAGCTATCGGATGCCCATTTTTATCAAAAAAAATCAAATTATAATTATTTATAATGCTATTTTTCAACTTATCTTCTATATATTTTTTCTTATAATCTTTCAGCATATTTATAATTTCTATTGGAGCTGAAATTGTTCTTGAAGAACTTTCTGTCTTAGGATCTTTTAAAAAAACTTTTCCATTATTTCTTACAGTTATCTTTTCTATAGTAATAGAATTGTTATTAAAATCTATGTTATTCCATGTAAGACCGAGTATCTCAGAAATTCTCAGACCTAATCCACTAGCCAAAAAAATAGGTAATTCAAGCTTAGTATCTCGACAAACTTTTAATAAATTTACCATGTCTTCTTGATTATAAATTGAGTTTTTGAATTTTTTAAATTTAGGAACATCTATACAATCCATTATATTTTCTCTTATTAACCTAAGTTTATAAGCTCTTTTTATAGCTAAATTCAATATATTTATATGTATTTTTATTGTTTGAGGGCTTAAAATTCCCACCAAATCATCTACATAATTTTGTACATGGATAGGTCTTAAATCATCTATTTTTATATTTCCGATTAGCGGAATTATATATTTATTACAAATCCTAATGTAGCAACTATATGTTGTAACAGATAAATTTTCCTTATATTTTTCTAAAAAATCTAATACAAAATCACCTAATATTATCTTGGTAGGTATAATAGAATTATCATTATAAATGTTATCTTTTAACTCTGTAAGTCTTTTAGAAGCATCTCTTTTCTTTTCAAAAGAGCCCATATTTTTTTGCTTATTTTTGTTAGTTTGAGGGTCTTTATATTCTAAATATACAATGTAATTTTTACTTCTTTTTCTTATGAATGCAAAACTCATTTATCTCCTCCTATAAATAAAATTCATAAATATATTGTAACATAAATGCTTTATAAAAAATATATAAATATCTGACATAAAACTGACATAAAAATCAAAATACCTACTTTAATCGTTGGAATAACTCGATTTATAAAAAATGGCATAAAAGTATATATTTTATGTTTAGTATCACAGTTATATTACAATCAGCATAAATTATAAAGATAATATATATTAAATTTTGTTAAAGGAGATATAGATATGCATGATAGTAAATACCCTCAGATGAAAATTTTAGAAACCAAAAGATGCATATTAAGACCTGCAACTTTAGATGATGCTTTTGATTTATTTCAATATTATAAACAAGATATAGTGGTCAAGTATTTACCTTTAAACAAACATAAGTCACTTAATGATACAAAGAGATTTATACAAGTATTTTTCTTGCATAATTATAAGCAAGGTAAGATTGGTCACTTTGTAGTGGTGTTTAAAAAAGATAAAAAAGTCATAGGGAATGTAGGTTTTAATAATATACTTAAAGATGCTTTAGAAGGTGAAATAGGAATTTGTATAAACCCTGAATATTGGGGTTATAATTTATCAACTGAATTAGCTATAGAAATGCTTAGATATGGATTTGAAGATTTGAATTTAAAAAAAGTAATAGCTACTACATTCGATAAAAATAAATATTCTAAAAAGACATTAGAAAATATAGGTTTTTATTATACAGGAGAATATAAAAAGAAAGTTAATTCTTTAGTTCAACCTAAAAGTGTTATATGTCATAAATATGAAATGTCACAAAACTCTTACATGAAAAATAGTTACAAAATTAATCATAAATTTTATTAAAAAGGAATGATAAGCTTTGGCGAAAAATATAGATAACAATTGGATAGATAAGCGTTTAAAACACGCTTTAGCTATCACCTTTAAAAAATCAGAAAAAGATATAACAAAAGAGTTTTTATTAACTCTTAAAGAATTAGATTTATCTGGTAAAAGCTTAAAAAAAATTAACGGATTAGAATTCGCAACTAATCTAAAAGACTTAGATTTAAGTAAGAATAATATAAGAGATATACATCCATTAAAACACTTAACTAAGTTAACTAAACTAGAGTTAAGTGAAAATAAAATAGATGATGTTTCTATATTAAATAATCTAAATAAATTGCAGAATATCGGATTAGATTGTAATAACATTTCTAGTATTCCAAACTTAGATAACTTAAAAAATCTAATCTTAATAAATATATCTAATAACAAAATTAAAGATTTATCTTTCTTAAGTAATTTAAGGAGCGATAATATAAAGGTTATTGCTAGTGAACAATGTATCTTCTTAAATCCAGTATCTGTAAAGTATGGAGATGATTACACACTAAAACCATTGGTTATTTGGGATAAGAATAAATCAGTTTATTATGACAATATACAAGTTACAGGAAAGTATGAAGAAATAGAAACTGATGAAAGACCTTCTATGCTTTATTCGATATCTAAAATTATAGTAAAAAATATTTGTTCTAATTGTTTAATAAAAGCTGATTTTTATCATGAAATTCCTTTTCTAAAATCAGGAATTTTAAGCGGAATATTAGTTCAACCTATAATAATGAAGCTTACTAACACATCTTTTACCATAGAAAATTTAAAAAAAGATAAAGTTACAGGTTCTATTTGTGGAAAGTTAAATTTAGAAAGCAGTAAAAATAGTTTATTTAAAATAAATTGTTTAAAAAATAAAATCATCACTATAATAGATTCTAATGGTACTAAATTTTCTACACTTACAAATTCAAACGGAGAATACAAGTTTTCAAATTTAAAACAAGGACGATATACTTTACTTTTTCCTTTTTTAATTGGATATCAATATAAAACGCAAAGTTTATATATAGTTAATTTAAAAGAAGGTGATAATTTAAATTTAGATGCAACTATAATAAAAGAATAACAATATTTAAAGATATTTTTTCTTATATTTATTAATTTTGGTAAAAAAGATTTGATATTATATATAATAAAAGTATATAATATATATGATTTCAAGAAAAAACCTAGAAAGGAAATGATTATATGAAAGTTACTTTACCAGAATCAGCAGTCAATACATTAACAGACATAATAAAAGATAATCAAGACAAACCAAAAACAATAAGAGTTTATTTTGCAGGATTTGGATGTAGCGGTCCATCATTCGGACTTGCACTAGATGATCAAAAGGATGATGATGTAAGCTGCGAAGTTGAAGGATTACAATTCATAATGAACACTAATGAATTCAAAGAATATGGAAATATCACTATAGAAGATACGGGGTATGGATTTACTATCATACCAGAAAATATGCCAACAGGTGGAGGTTGTGGCGGAGGTTGCTCTGGCTGCGGACACTAGAAATTAAGAGTATTGGTTAAACCCAATACTCTTTAATTATTTATACAAGGAGAATTTATATGAGAAGAAGACGTAAAAAAGGTGCAGATGAAAGACTATTAAGCCACAAAACTTATGTTATAAGAGAAAATGTAGAAGAATTTAAAGGAAAATGGAATTTGAAATTTGAAAATAACAATCCTATTCATGTTGAATTTGGTACTGGTAGAGGAAAATTTATAACTACACTTGCAAAACAAAATCCAGATGTTAATTATATAGCTATGGAAATTAAAGAAGAGGTATTACTTAAAGCTGTTGAAAAAGCTGTTGAGTTAAACCTTGATAATATTTTATTCGTATGGGGAGATGTAAGTAATATAAAAGAATACTTTAAAGAAGGAGAATTAGACAGAGTTTATGTTAATTTTTGTGATCCATGGCCTAAGAAAAGATGGGCTAAGAGAAGATTAACTCATACTAATTTTTTAAATATGTATAATCATATCCTTTGTGAAAAAGGTGAACTTCATTTTAAAACTGATAATGAAAAACTATTTGAATTTAGTTTAAATGAAATAGCTTCTAATGATTTGATGTTAAAAAATATTTCTTTAGATTTAGCAAATAGTGATTTTAGTGAAAATGTAACTACTGAATATGAAGATAAATTTATGTCACAAGGAATGAAAATATTCAGATGTGAAGCTAAAAAACGTAATTAGCTATAAATTTATAGGTTTAATAGTAGAATTATAAATTAATAAAGTGTACGAAAGTATGAATATTTAACAAGGAAACACTAACCTTTCATAGAAATAATTTCAATATACTAATATTAAAAATTATTTCTATGGGAGGATATATATGAAATTAATTGGTCTATTACCATTTATAATAGCAAGTGCTGCATTTAACGCAGATGTTAATGATAAAATACTAAATGCAAATCAATTACAGGAGATTTTTCCTGATCCAAATCTAAGAACTGTAATAAAAAGATATATAGATCCATCAGAACTTACAATTAATAAAATTAAAGCTTTAGATGGTGAATTTTATGCTACAGGTGAAAAAATTTCAAATTTACAAGGTATTTCTTTATTAGAAAATGTTGATAACTTCATATTTTGGAACAATAATATAAAAGAACTCCCTAAGGAAATTTTACAATTAGATGATATAGATAATATAAACATTGCCAATAACTATATTTCAAATGAAGATACAGTAAATAAACTTCTTAAAAAAGGTGTTCATGTTAATTATGATTTGAATTTTATCTATAACAAAGACAATCAATATAATTTAGATTCAAAATATAAAGTTATGACATTATCAAAAGGTGAAAAATTTGATGTAAGAAGAATACTTTACAAAGATATAAATGAGTATGAAAAGTATTGGGAAATTTGCAAAGAAATACCTAAAGATTTAAATTTCAGTGTATCTACAAGTGATAAAAGTATCATTTCTGTAAATGATACTATAATAAAAACTAATAAATTAGGTCAAGCTATAGTTAGAGTTTGTTTAAACGATAAAAACAACAATCCTTTAGATGAAGTTTGTGTTACTATAAATGTTGATTAAAATTAATAAAAAAAGGCTGTGAAAAATTCACAACCTTTTTTTATACCCTCATATAATTATTAAAAAATTCTATTTTTTTGATTTGTAGCATAAATTCCTGTTATGACTATAACCTCATATATACAATATAATGTAATTCTTATATTCTGAATACTCATCCCAACTAACTCAACGCCATCATGAGATTGAGGAAGTATTACTAATATAGATGATATAGCAATAAGCAGAGGGTTTATAACTATCTGTTTATCAGTTCTTAAAATCATTATCTTACCAATCCAAATCATTGATAAAACAAAAAATAATACTTTAAGCATAAATTCTATAGTGTCTAACATAATCAAAACTCCCCTTAACTCAGTGGATTAATACTATTATTTCCACATCAAGCATATTTAATCAATTCAACCTAATATTATATCATATTAATAATATAAATTATACTAAAAGGCTATTTATTAGGTAATAATATTTACTATAAAATACTATGCAATATGGAGGAAATTTTATGTGTTTATATAATTATAATAATAAATCAGAAAATGAACCTAATTTAAATGGTGAAGAATTTAACTTACTTAGTCAAATTTATAAGTGTTTAGAAATGAACGATACTAATACAGCTAAAAAACTAACTAATGAGCTTATGTCTTTGCAATCTAGTGAAGAAAACATTCAAGTTCTTAAGGAGGCTATTAATTCATTAAATAACTTACAATAATTTATAATAAACCACTTTAAAAAATAGAACTTGTAAGAATACTATTATTTTAAGGTGGTTTATTTTTATGTAGATATATTTATTAAAAAAATTGCATAATATTATAATATATATTTATGTATGTGTCTTTTAGAGGGGGAGAGTATTATGAAGTCTACTTTTTTAAATTGGTATACTCAATCATTAGGAGCTACACTAGGTATTATTGCATCTATATACGCTTATTTAAATGGATATATGTTTGTTTACAGTAATATAAGTAGAAATTTTGATAATTTAAGCTTTGGAGGAGTTATATCTAGTTATTTTTTACTTCCACTTTGTATAATTACACTTTTATTAGGACTTGCTAAATCTTGTATAGACGATAAGATAATTTATAAAATTTCATTAAAGAGTTTTAATAAATTAATTATAATAATGACAGTAATTGTAGGATTCTTAGGTGCTCATATTTATTTCGTTTTTCCAGCTATTTTTATATTATTTGAGTTTTATGAAGATAAAATCAAAATTGATTTATTTAATCATAATGAAGAATTAGATAAAGAGTTATCTCAAGAAGTACAAATTAAAGATAAAGTTGAAGCTGAAATAGAAAATAAAATAGAAATAGACAAAGATAATGATTTAATAACTAGAAAAGATTTATTACAAAGCGAAAAATCAAAAAAAATACTATTAACAAAGATAGAAATGACAAAAGACCTCTTGACTAGAAAAGCGAATAAACAGTTTATAATGGAAATAACCGGTCTGAGTTTGAATGAAATAGAAAATATAGAAAATAAACTTTAAATATAGTTTTAAAAAAATTGTTAAAATTATAAAGCTTTAACTCTATAATTATAAAAATGTTATAAAGTGTTGATTAAATATCAGCACTTTTTATTTTTTATATATCTTTAAAAAATAACTTACATCATACTAAATTTATTGATGAAGAGTTTAGTATGTAGAAGCTTGGCTAATAAATTTCTAAAAATAAGAGACAATTTAGAGAAATTTGTAAAAAAAATAAAGGTTTTTAATATTCAAACGTAGAAGTATAATTTTAAGCAAACTATGGTCTAGTACTTTCAAAATGTAGAGTTTAACTAATTAATAAGGAGATGTTGAAATGGAAGTTTTAAAGGTTTCATCAAAATCTAATCCTAATTCTGTAGCTGGGGCTTTGGCAGGAGTACTAAGAGAAAAGGGTAGTGCAGAGATACAAGCAATCGGGGCAGGTGCTTTAAATCAAGCTATAAAGTCTGTCGCAATAGCTAGAGGTTTTGTAGCCCCAAGTGGAATGGATTTAGTTTGTATACCTGCATTTACGGACATAGAAATTGACGGCGATCAAAAAACTGCTATAAAATTAATAATTGAACCAAGATAAAACTCAATTACAAATCAAATAAAAACGTGTAAAAGCATATTTTACACGTTTTTATTTGATTTGTAATAAATTGCATAACTAATATGTATCCAGGTTAATATAAATACGAATTATTAAAAGGTATTAAAAGGAGGATTTTTATGCAATTACGAAGAGCTATGGAAATAATTAATAATGATGATGATAATGATGTTAAGATTTTTTACAAAGAAAATCCTATTAAAATTCTAAGTGTTGATAATAACATTGGCATAGCATATGTAGAATCACTAGGTGGAAATGTAAAATTTGAAGTAGATTTAGAACAAATAACTGAAAAACAAAAATAGTTTTAAAAATTAATTATGCATGCAGATATTTATTAATTTGATATTTGCATGCATAATAAGTATAAAGAGAGGCTTTTTAACTGTAATATACAACTATTCTTTAAATGTATATTTTGGGAATAGTTATATATAAAATCAACTATATCCAATTTATATACGTATATATCCATAATTTATATTTTTTTCACTAATCATTAATTCTACATAAATTACTATGTCTACTTTGTAGATTATTTGTAAATCCATCTAATTTAATTTATCCATCTAAAAAATTTTCAACTAAATATACTAAATAATTATTTTAGTACGTTTATTAATAACAATTTAATGACTATTAATATAAGCTTCTGATATCTTCATTTATACATTTTATATAAATTCTTTTCTTTTGCTGTTTATTAACTCCTTACTTCTTTATTTTTCTTTCAAAAATTTTAGGAATAGTTGAAATCAAAAAAGTAATATGTTATTTTATATTTATATTTACTATTAATTTAATTGGAGGTTTTTTACTTTGAACAATGATAAAATTTTAAAAATTCATAATAAATCAGATAAACCTGATAATATAGTTTTAAGGGATAATGATATCATAGAAAGATGTATTCAAGTTGAAAATAAGCTTCCAAAATTTATGAAAGACTACTTTATCTATTTAAAAGGTTCTGTAGCTGTTTCTACTCGCCTCGCCTATTTAGACGATATTTACTTCTTTTGTAACTATTTAATCGAAATTAAGGAGCATACAGAAGCTTCTATCACTAAAGAACTATCTTTATCTGAATTTAATAATATAAAAGCAAGAGATGTGAATTTATTTTTAGGAGATTATTGTAGTAGATATTATAAGCAAACAAATAAAAGCACTTTGATTTATGAAAATAACAATCGTGCTTTAGCTAGAAAAAAGTCATCACTCTCTACTCTATTTAAATTTCTTTATAGAAATGAACAAATAGATAATAATATAACTGATGGATTTAATCCAATAAAGCTTCCTAAGCCTCAACCAGACGCTATAAAGCGTCTTGACATAGATGAAGTTGCTAAAATGTTAGATTCAGTTGAAACAGGTCAAGGACTTACTGAAAAAGAAAAGATTTATTGGAAGAAAACCAAGCTTCGTGATAAAGCTATATTGGCTCTATTTGTTACATATGGACTTAGATTAAATGAACTTAGAGAACTTAATATATCATCATTTAATTTTTCTAGAGGTGAATTTAAAATTTATAGAAAAAGAGGTAAAGAAGTTTTAATGCCTATTAACAATACTTGTGAGTTAGTAGTAAAAGATTATATTTTAAATGAAAGACCTAAAAGCGAAATGCTAAGTGAAGATCTTAAAGATGCTCTGTTTTTATCTCTTCAAAATAAAAGACTTACAGCTAGAGCTATAAGAGATTTAGTTAAAAAATATACGTCTATTTCTATGGATACATCTAGAGATAATGGTTATAGCCCTCATAAGTTAAGAGCTACTGCTGCTACGTCTTTAATTCAAAATGGTTTTTCTATTTATGATGTTCAAAATTTGCTAGATCATGATAATGTTACTACTACCCAACTTTATGCAGCTCATAAGAAAAATGTTAAACGTGATATAGTAAATAATTTTGAATGGATTGATGAAGATGATAACCATTAAGAACAAACGTTTGCGTAAATACCTAGCATATGATACAATGTATATTAGTAAGATGTACTTTTTTAATCAAATTTAGTTTAGAAATGAGTGATTTTCATGTATTTAGATTTAACTAGTAAACAAGCGTTAATTTTAGAATTTATTAAAGATCAACTTGTTGCAAAGGGATATCCACCTTCAGTAAGGGAGATATGCACTGCTGTAGGATTAAGATCTACATCAACTGTTCATTCTCATCTAAACAAGCTTGAACAATTGGGATATATAAGAAAAGACCCTAGCAAGCCTAGAGCTATTGAGGTTCTAGATGGAAATAGATTTGGACAAGAATATGGTTTTAATCAAGAAATTATTAAATTACCATTAATAGGCCAAATTACAGCTGGGGAACCTATATTAGCTTCTCAAAATATAGAAGAATATATTCCACTTCCTGTTAATTTAATAAAAGGAAATGATAACTTTGTCCTAAAAGTTAAGGGAGAAAGTATGATAAATGCAGGAATTTTAGATGGAGATTTTGTTATAGTTGATAAAAAAAATACAGCATCTAATGGTCAAATAGTTGTAGCTCTTGTAAATAAGGAATCTGCTACTGTTAAAAGATTTTTTAAAGAAAAAGATACAATAAGACTTCAGCCAGAAAACGACTTCATGCAACCTATAATGTTAAATGATAAAGAAGTAGATGTTATAGGATTAGTAACAGGTGTCTTTAGAGTTATAAAATAAAAAGCTGTCTATTTTAAAAGACAGCTTTTTATTTTATAATAAACTATGTATTAAGCTAATTCTAAAGCAATCTTCATCATTTTAGTAAAAGCAATTTGTCTGTCATGAGATGAACATTCTTCTCCTGTAAATGGACAATCTGAAATAGTTAATATACATAAAGCATTTACTCCTGCTCTTGCTGCATTCATATATAATGCTGCTGCTTCCATTTCTGCACATAATACACCCATTTTCTTCCAAGAAGCTAAATTATCAAGTCCTGCATCGCTATAGAATATATCACTTGAAAGTATGTTTCCTACTGTAACTTCTGTACCTTGACTAGCTGCTATGTTAACAGCTCTTTGTAATAAGTTAAAGTTAGCTATAGGAGCAAAGCTTCCTGGTAAATTATATTGATATGCATAATTTGAATCAGTACAAGTACCCATACCAATAACTACATCATGAAGTTTTAATTTATCACTTATAGCACCTGCAGAACCTATTCTTATTAGATTTTTAACACCATAGAAGTTTATAAGTTCATAAGAATATATTCCTATAGAAGGCATACCCATACCTGATCCTTGTACTGATATTTTCTTGCCTTTATAATATCCAGTATATCCATACATACCTCTAACTGTATTATATTGAACAGCATCTTCTAAAAAAGTCTCTGCTATAAATTTAGCTCTTAATGGATCTCCTGGTAGTAGTATAGTTTCAGCTATATCTCCTACTACTGCATTATTATGCGGTGTTGGTACTGGTGATTTACTCATGTTTTTTCCTCCCTTAAGTTTATAAAATTTACAATAAATATTTATACATATTATAACACTTTTTACATCTTATTATTGAAAAATTTTCCTTTATTGATATTTTAAAGTAACAATATACATTTTGGAATTTTACGAACAATTTTCGAGGGTTACTTTTTATAACTCCGGGTATTTTTAGCATTTTAACGAATTATATCATTGATAAAATAGTTTATCATACGTTAATAAGCATACAATCGCAAAACAATTTATATATTTTTTAATAATAAAAAAAGATTTATAAATAATTCAGCATAATAATGTATATTTATGCATAGCTTTCTATTTTTTGATGTAGATTACATTATTGTAATTATAAATATTTGTTGCATTTAGTAGACTTTTTAGGGTATAAACTATACTATTAAGTTAGTAAATTACATTTTAGTATTAACTTTAGGGGGATGAAAATTAAAGGGGGCATGTTTATGTATGAATTAACTGAGGATGAAAAACAGTTTACTGAAAAGGTAGAAAATGACTCTACAAATTTTAAAAATGAAGTGAGTTATTTACATCAAGTAAAACGTGATGATTATGTAATGTCAGTTGTTAAAAATGATAAAAATAAGATATATATTTTAAATAGTATTATATAATATAAAAAGAATTCGGCTATTAATGTAGACCGAATTCTTTTATATTAATCCATATTTATTTCATATTTAATTTCAACACGTCGAGAAGCTTCTCTATTTACAGTATCGTCATTATTTTTTATCAGTTCAGATTTAGATCTGCCTATAGCTACTATATTTTTAATCAATTTATCTTTATACTTATACTCTCCTATTTCTTCACCTATTATAAATTTTACAACATTAAAAGCCCTTCTTTGTGATAAATCTAAGTTATAAATATAGCTTGCAACATCGTCAGTATGACCTTCTATTATTATTTTAGATATATAATCTCCATAATCTTTGTAAATCGTTTCTATATACCTAGGAATAAATATTTTAAGCATATCTTTAGCTTCTGGTTTTAATTCATCACTATCTACATCAAACATGGTTTTTTCTCCAAAAGTAACCTGACCTGTCTTTTTATCTACTATAACGGGAATTCCATTTTCTTTTAAGGTTTCTTTAACTGAACTGTTCACATTATCTGCTAAATCTTGTTTCACAGAACCTGAAATACTTTGAGAACTAAATAAAATTAATATAACTACCATTAATACAGTAGATAATAAATCAGTAAAAGTAGGCCAAAAGCTACTTGATTCAAATTCTTTATTTATAGTCCTTCTATATTTATTTATCATTTAAATCATCCTCACCAAAATTTTTTATAATAGCATAACTCTTTTGATTTTTCGGAGATTCATCTTCTATTTCATATATTTCCTCATCTATTAAAGGTACTATATAGTTATCATAATTCTCAGAATTAGAATATTTAATGTTTGTAGCTTCTTTGTATAAATCTAAATAACTAAACATCATATCTAGCTTTTCTCCTATATCATTTGATGTATTATCTATGATATTGCTAAGCTCTTTTACTGAATTGTCTAATGATAATTGTTCTGTACAAACGTCTTTTTGAGTATTTAGTATACTATCCTCATGTTTTATCAATTTAGTAAGTAAATCTTGAACACTTCGTTCATATAATCCAAATATACTACTTAAATTTCTTATATATTCTTTCACCTTATATTGGCTTTCTGAAGATTCATAGATATTTTTAGATGATTCTTTCATCTCTAAAAGTATCTCCCTATTTATGTCATCTTGATTATCATATTTATCAAACATTTTATTAAATTTCAAATTTAAAATACTAAATTGTTTATCTAACTTTCTTACACTTTGATCAAATGTCTTAATAGAAGTTCTAGAACCATCTAATAATCCCTTTAATGTTTCTATTCCATTAATAAATTCATCATTGAAATCATTTAAATCTTTTGATATTTTATCGAATCTTTCTATAGCTTCAATTGATTTACTTATTTGTTTAATAGTATTTTTAACTTCTTCTATTTTTAAATCTAAACGTTCAGATTTAATATGAGTAGATTCACAAGTTAATATATTTTCTAATTTTAGCATTAATTGAATTAAAATATGTTCACAATCATTTAACTTAATTATAAAATTAATTAATATAGAACAAATTATACCAAAAATACTAGTTGTAAATGCAGTTTGCATACTACTGATAGTCTTAGGAAGCGAATTTATAATATCATTTGTATCAACACTTAATAACATCATAGAAAGCCCAACAAATGTACCTAAAACGCCTAATAATATGCAAATTGAAGATGAATTTTTAATGTTTTTTATTTCCTCAATTATAAATTTATTTTTATGTTTAAAATCAGAAGCTAATTCTTCTATAAAAGATGTCATATTTATATCTGAATAAGGATTTTGTGCTTGATAATTGTTATATGTATTTTTTGAATTAATATAAATTCTGCTATTTTTAAAATTGTTATTTAAATCTGTTAATTCCTTATTTATAAATATATAAAGATTTTTATTTTCTACAATTTTTACTATAGAATAAGCTATTGTTAATACTAAAAATATTATTGTAACAGGATTTTTTAATATGGTACTCATTATCATCCCCTACCTTATAATTTATTTTATCTATAATTTATATGTCCTAATTTTAAAAAAAATACAAAAAATAATAAAGTAGCCTAATTAAATTAACTGGCTACTTTATTTTAAGATACTATTTTTATACCTTGCCTACATTCTTCTACTGTTATGGGTTTTATCTATAAAATAATTCAGATAACTAAAAGTTATATGTTTTATTGTAGGAAAGTATTTTAATAGATTTTAATCTTAATAAACAATATGAAGATTCTGATAGTTTTGTTACAATATTTTCATATAAAAAGCAATGTATTTAAATGGTTTTTAAGCCTTATTAAATTTTATTGTGATAGTTTGTGTCATATAATCTTGAAAACTCTTTAAAATCTAAAATACGCCCTTTTAAGATATTTAACTCATTTTAACTAAAAACAAGTTAAATATAATTATATTATGTTAACTTATTTCGAATAAGTTTATTATAATTATATTATGTTAACTAAACTTAAGCTTATAATTTAAAAATTAAAATTTAAGATTAGTACTTTACGTATCTAGTATTATAGATTTCCATAATGCAAAAAACTCCCTTGTATAAAAAATGGGTACAAAATCCATTTTAGATTTTGATGTAAAAAATGATACATTTTTATATTTATTTCTTTTAGCTAAAATATAGCTTCTTAAACTATGGAAATCTGTAGTTACAACTTTTATGTACAAGTTTTCAATATTATTTTTACTATGTTTTTCAATTTTATCTTTTGAATATTTAAAGTTTTCATATGTATTTGTAGATTTCTCTTCCATAATTATACGATCTGTTTTTATTCCGTAGTTTACTAAATAATTTTTCATTGCTAAAGCTTCAGATATATTTTCCTTATCACCTTTTCCTCCAGATACTACTATATAACACTTGTCTTTAGTTTTATTCAAGTAACTTATAGCACTATCTAATCTTAATTTAAGAGTTAAACTTGGAGTTGTATTTTTAACTGAAGCTCCTAATATTATTAAATAATCACAGTTATCTTTAGTATTATTTTTAGGATATATTATTATAAGACTTTCACATACTATAAATGTAATTAAGCCTATAAACATAAATTTCTTAAATAACTTCTTAGTTTTATCATAAATTTTAATCTTACTTTTAGCATAATGATATATCACTAAAATAAATCCCATAAATAAAAATAATTCATTAAAATTTAAATTTCCATATTTGATTTTTATGTAGAAGTTATATGCTATTAACATTATTCCTATAATTAAATCTGTATATTTTCTCATATTCACGTCCTTTTACTTATTTTAAATAGTATAATTATATGGTTATTGAACTTTATTAAAATAAAAATTGTAATACATCATATTATAATATAACTTATTAATTTATTACATATCTAGCTTCGTTTTTAGAAATAATAAATATATATATTTATCTGTACAGGAGGAAATTTTATGACAAAAAAACAAAAAGATAAAATTATTGATCAAACAACATTTCTTGGTCCATATGATGATCAATACTATGAAATTAAAGGTAATTTAGATATAGAGGATAGTACAGACAGTGAAACTACTAATATATTAGACTTTAGAGTTACCAACTCTAAAAATTCATATCCTTTGAATAAATCACATGATGGTAATACAAAAACAAAATAAGTAAAATAAATAACCTATAGCTTAGAATGACATATATTCATACCAAGCTATAGGTTAACTACAATTAAATATTCAAATCATTAACTTCTTTTTCTTCTGCTTTATATAAACTAGTTATTATTATGTATCCTAATATTACATTACAAATCACCATTAAGTTATCATTTGCAAGTATTTTCATTATAATATCTGGTACAGATATTCCATCAATAAGTAATAGATTTAAAGGTAATGCAAATATTAAAGAAGGAACACCTACAATTACTATTTTACTTATATTTACTGTCCACTTGCCTATCTTTTTACGTTCTTTCATAAAATATTCAAGGCCTAATATAGCTCCTATAGTTCCATAGGATACTATATATAAAATCGAATAATATATAAATTTACTTTCTTTAAATTGATAAAATTGAGCATAGTACATTTTAGTTACTTTTAAACCTAAATATGAGAAACAAAAAATAGAAACAATATAAAATAGATACTTTTTCCAAGGCTTTATATTCATAATTACTCCCCTTTACAATAAATTAATAATTTAAAATTCTTATAACACCTCTTTTCTAAAAATTATAAATTATAAATTTTATTTTTAAAAAACTATATGTATACTTGTTTATAAGTTTTATATTTCTACTTTTTTTCTTTAACTCCTTTTAAATTTTAATCATAGTTTATTTTTTTTAATTTTGCATTTTAAAATACAATTAAATTCGACATTTTCATATAAAACATATCAAAAAATATATTTAGAAAGTAAAAAAAAGAGTTGAATCAAAATATGTTTATATTTGACTTAACTCTTTCATTTTTATTCATTAATTTTATTGTTTAACTCAACTTGTTTTTTTATAATTTCTAATTGTTGCTTACTTTGATTTATTTTTGAGCCTATAACCTCTAATTTTGCTTGAAGAGATGATTTATCTTTTTCGTTTTGAGCATTTTTAATACCTTCTTCTGTTTGAGTATACATCATTTCAAGCATTTTAATTTGCTTATTTATTTTATCATATATTACTTGTGGATTTTTATATAAATCTTCAGTCTTTTTATCAAAGGTACTTAATATTTTGAAATAGACAAAACTTATTGATATATTAATTACTAAGTCAAATACAAGTGTGTTCATATTATTTGTAATATATATAGCAGCTATAAAAGATAACATATTAAATATAAATATGCTATTTAATAATTTTCTATTTTCTCTAAACTTAGTAAAGTCTTTTGACTTCATAAATTTATATGGTAGTACTATAGTTAATATAGGTGTTAATAAAAGTATATTCATTTCAAACATAGAATATACAATACAAAACATGATTAAAAAATTTGTAGCTCTAGTTGCTGAATCTATTCTTTTCACAATATCAATCTCCTTTTAAAGATACATTTTTTTATTTTTAGATTGTAAAGAGTATATTACTACATCTTAATTAAATATTCAAGATTATTTTTCATATTATTGACATTTATAAATAAAAGCGTAAAATATACCAATAAAGATTAATTACATATTACAAATGAAACAAATATAATAAGGAGTTATATTATGCCAAGTTTAATATTAGAAGGCGGAACCTTTCGCCCTATTTTCAGTGCAGGAGTTATGGATGCTTTATTAGATAATGATATAATGTTTGATTATGTTATAGGCGTATCAGCGGGCATTACTAATGGTTTTTCCTATATTTCAAAACAAAAAAGGCGTAACCTAGATTTGTTATTAAAATATAGAAATGATAAAAGATATATTGGAGCAAAAAATTTCTTAAAATGTAAAAGTATATTTGGTTTGGATTTTGCGTATGATGAAATTCCAAACAAATTATTTCCATTTGATTGGGAAACCTTTTATAAGTATAATGGTAAAATCTTAGTAGGCGTAACTAATGCAAAAACAGGTAAAATAGAATATAAAAATGGAGTGGAATTAGATACTAAATGTACTATGCTAAGAGCTACTTGTGCTATTCCTTTATTATTTCCAACTATAGAAATAGATGGAAATAATTACTATGATGGTGGGCTTTGCGATCCTATTCCAATAAAAAAAGCTATTTCTGATGGCAATAAAAAACACTTAATAATACTTACAAGAGATAAAGATTATATTAAAATGCTAACTAATCAAAATAAAGTTGCAGCTAAGATAGTAAAAAATAAATATCCTAAATTAGAAAGTGTACTTTTAAATCGCCATATAGAATATAATAAAACCGTTCAATTTTGTAATGAATTAGCTAAAACCAATCAAGTCGTTTTAATTAGACCTCAAAAACCTATTAACAGCTTTGAAAAAGATTCTAATAAATTACAAGAAGCTTATTATGAAGGTTATAATTCTGTTATTAAAAATCTAGATGATATTAAAGGATTATTTTTATAAGTAACTTTAAAACAGTTTAATCATATTATTAAATATAATTTTGCAGTGATTAATTTTTCACTGCAAAATTTATATCTATTTCTTGATATTATTAACCCCTTCATTTAATAAAGGTAAATATATAACTACTAACAACAACCTTTGCCACAATCCAATTAAAGAACTTGGTACTAAAAATAAGATAAATAGAACTAAAGATAATATGAATAAAACAATACACATTATACTACCGATAAAATTAGAATCTCTAAAATATATAGCGGATATTATTAACGATACTAATGCCAATGCTGTAAATCCTATTCCTGAACCTATCGAATGAATTTGTGAATATGTACTAAATATCGATGATATTATACAATCTCCAATAGCAAATGTTGATACTAATATAAATACAACTAAACTAAATAATTTATATACTCTATTATAGTTCTTATATAAATTAAATGCAGATATTAATAATAATGTCCCCACTATCATAAGCCATGCATTATAATAACTTTTAACAGGACTATTTGGATTTCCTAATATACTCATAACATCTCTAATCTGGCTATAATTAGGATAAAACAAGCCTAAAATATATGGTACTATAACATCTCCTACTATAGCTATAATAAGTAAAATCCAACTTAATTTGCTACCCCAAAAACTCATTTTATCACCGCCAAATCAAATGATTAATATAAATTGTTCCTATAATAAAATATTATGTAAAAATATATTTTATTATTCTTTTATGAAAAAATATATTTTATCAAATCTAAAACATTATTTTTTATAAAATACAAATACTAAGTGTATTATTTGTATTTTATAAAATACATCGCATTTTTCGACACATTTTTACATAAATAATGTTATAATATACATCATCAGATTTAGTAAATATTTTATACATGTTATAATTAAATTACTTGAACTAATTTAAATAAAAGGAGATTCAAATTATGGATATAGGTTCTATAGATTTTCAAATAAACTTATTAAAAAAGATATTTGATTTAATAAGAATAGTTGATCCAATAAACAATAAAGTTATTTCAGTTACCTGTAATAAATCTATTGATAAAATACATAATAAAAATTGTTATAATTTTTGGAATCATAATCAAATGTGCAAAAACTGTATTTCATTAAAAGCATATAATGAAAAAGAGACTTTAATAAAATTTGAACATTTAGGTGATAAAACATACTTAGTAATGGCGACACCTATCGTTGATGATGATAGTACTTATGTTGTTGAGAGTATAAAAGACATTACTGATAGTAAAATTATAAGTGACTCTCAAAATATTGATCTCGTTTTGCTGTATAAAGGAGTAGAAAACATTAATAAACTAGCATTTACAGATGAACTAACAGGAGCGTATAATCGTAGGTACATAAATGAAAAATTACCTAAAGATATACTTAAAAGCCAAAAGAATAGCACTCCTTTATCTTTAGTAATGATGGATATAGACTGCTTTAAAAATATAAATGATAACTACAATCATGCTGTTGGAGATTATGTTTTAAAAGAAACAATTAAAATTATATCTAAGAATATTCGATTGAATAGTGATTGGATTGCTAGATACGGAGGAGAAGAATTTATAATAGTATTTAAAAATGCAAATATAGATATAGCTTATATGCTCGCAGAAAGAATTCGAAATGCAATTCAAAATTATGAATTTATATACAATAATATTAAAATTCAAGTTACTGCAAGTTTTGGAATTAGTAGTATTTCAAAAAAAATTAGTACAAAAGATTTACTATTAAATGATGCAGACAAATATTTATATCATGCTAAAATAAATGGCAGAAATCGAGTTGAAAAATAATAAAAGAGATGAGCTTTGGAACTCATCTCATCTCTTTTGTATTATAGTTATTAATATTTATTCTAAAATCTTAGATATTTACTTACATTTTGAATACGATTAGTATACTTTTTTAAGTATGCTTTATTTTTATTTATAAATCTTATAAAAATAAGGCAACCTATTATAAATAAAATAGCACCTATTATAAAATATATAATAATATCATTTAAAGTCAGGTTCATTATATCCTTATTATTACTATAAGGATGTGATATTATAGACGGTAAGCTAACTATTAAATTATTTAAAAAGTGAACCAGCATAGGTATTAAAATATTTTTATATTTTAAATATAATATACAATTAGCTATGCCAAATACTATTGCCCCAATTATACTCAAATTTGTATGAAGCATTCCAAATATTAAAGAAGATACTATCATTGATGTCCAAATGCTAAACTTTTTAGATAGCCTTTTAAATATAATTGCTCTAAATATCAATTCTTCTACAATAGGAGCACTTATAACACTAAATAACATAGAAATAACAAGGTCTTTTACTGATAAAATTTCCTCTGCAGATTCATTTAAAAGTTCATTAAATATATTAGGATTAATTAAATAAACTATTGCTAATAATAAAAATACCGTTCCCATAGAAAAACATATTTGAGTAAAAACTACAGATAATACTTCTTTTATATCAACTTTATTTTTAAAATCTTTATATAAAAATTTAAAATTATTTATAGTTACTCTAAACGAATAAATCAACATAATAAATAAAATAATATTAGTTCCTAAAGCTAATAAATTATCTTCCAAAAAACTGTCTATATCGCAAATTTTTAATGAATTTAATATTAGTCCTAAACCAATAAGTATAAAGATTGTAATTATGTACATTAATAAAATTTGTATAATTTTTACTTCTTTAAATTTAATACTTGAATTCAAAAACTATTCCCCCTTTAATATGTAAAATCGCTTTTAAAAAAATTCACTCTCATAATATTATTTATGTTTTATCTTGTCAGCTATACTAACTTTTTATGATAAATAAAAAAATCAAGGTATTATATCATATATATAAATTTGATATAGTTACCTTAACTTTTAATGTAATCTACTTACATTTTTCTTCCCATTTCTTTAATTTACATTTATAAATGTGTTCTACATCAACATTGTCATTTACCTGACTTATAATAGAACTTGCAACTATTATTACATCCAAACATTCTTCTATTACATCTTCTTTAGTTTTATTTTTATACTCACATCCATTAGCTTTTACATAACTAAGAATTGCCTCTGAAACTTCTCCATTTTCTTCTGATAATTTTAAAGCTCTTTCTATTAATGTTTTACTATCTAATGCTGTTAATTTTTTTATAACATTAAAATCAATCATAATATATATCTCCTCAATATTTAAATTTATTATTCAATAGGTATTAATAAAAACAAATTTAACCATATTATATATAAAAATCAAATAAATGTAAAATTTCTAATTAAATAAAATCACTTATTTAAAAATTAAATAAAAACAATTGATATTTTTTTATTAAGTAGTAAAATCAAATTATGTTAAAATTTATTTTATTATAATTTGATAAGGAGAAAAATATTGAAAATAAGTGAAATTAAGATAGTATTTATTAACGGAAATGAAAAAATAATTGATAAAAATAGTATTAAAAACTTCTACTCTCTAATAAACTGGATGAATTCATTTAATAATAATGATTCTGTTGCTACATTAACTTTATCTGGTAGAGATTTAGGAAGTACTTTTTCAGTAAGTAAATATACAATTAAGTCCATTGAACCTTTAAAATAAAATAAAATAAAAGCACACAGCCTTTTAATAAGACGTGTGCTTTTATTTTATTTTAAATTATCTAAATAACGATTAAAATTGTTACTTCCACAAGTAGGACACGTTGTTGAAACTCTTACATTGTAATCTCCACTACATGTAGTAATTGGTTCAGATGTAGCTTCTACTATAACTTCATGATTATCCTTATCGTATACTTTTCCATCTTGAGTAAAAACCTCTACATCACATGTATATACTTTTTTTTCACCTTTATGTGGTTTTTTATATTCCACATCAAAAATAGATTGACAACTCCAACATTTAAAACCTTTATACAACTTAAACATCGCCTTTCACACATTTTAATATATTATTAAGTTTATCTTAATAAATTTCTATATCTTAACATATGAAACCTTCTTAAATATCTAAATTAATTATTTCCAATACTCAGTTTCTATTCCTATATCCTCAGATACAAACTTCTTTCCATCTGTTTTTTCATAGTGATCTAATACCTTTAAAATTATCTTTCTACCTACTATGAGTATTGGTATATTGGCATAAACAACCATTATATTTACCATATCTGATATATACCACACATTACCAAGCTCTAGCCCTGCTAAAACACATAAAACCCCAAATGGAACAAATATTATTGAACCTAATCCTCTTATTACCATTATAAACTTATTATCTCTTGTTATACGATTTGCTGATATTTCTGCAAATAATACAAGACCTATCAATGTTGTAAATGCAAACATTGCATAGCATAATGATAATATTGCATTTATAAAGCTATCCCATCCAACTCCTGGAACCAAATGTGCAACAGAAGTTGTATAAACTGTTATTTTTGATTCTCTTACAGCTTCCCATGCTACACCAGCTTCACCAGTCCATATATGAGCCATTACTATTAAAAATCCTGTCATAGTGCATATTATCATAGTATCTAAAAATACTCCTATAGCTTGAATAAATCCTTGCTCACATGGATGGTCATTTTCACATGTTGAAGCTGCCATAGTTATAGTACCTTGACCAGCTTCATTAGACATTAGACCTCTTTTTACACCATGAGCTAAGCACATACCAAATCCGCCTCCAAATATTGCCTCTGGGGTAAACGCACCCTTAAATACCGATATGAAGAAAAATGGTATTAAACGAGCATTTATAAGTATAATAGATATTACAATTAATCCATATACACAAGCCATTATTGGAACTAATTTATCAGTTACTCTAGTAACACCTTTTATTCCTCCAAATACTGTAAGTGCTACAGAAATTATTATACATATACCAATTACATAATATACTATTGATTGTCTATCATATGTTTGATGAGTTATATTCTCAATAGTTGAGGCTAAAGAAGTGTATAAATTAAAAGTTTGACCTGGTAAATTAAATAATGCATAAATTATAAATATACATGATAAAAATATTCCTACCCAACATTTATTTCCAAATATTTTTCTACCGTAAAATGGAAGTCCTCCTACAAATTCTTTATCTTTTCTTTCTTTAAATAATTGTGCAAGAACAGCTTCTGAAAATGCTATAGACATTCCAAAGAAAGCAGATACCCACATCCAAAATATAGCACCTGGACCTCCTACTGACACTGCATAAGTTACACCTATAATATTTCCTGGACCTATTCTCATGGCAGAACTAAGTAAAAAAGCTGCAAATGGACTTATACCTATATCTCCCGTCTTCTTTTTTAAAATACTCTTTAATCCTGTTTTAAATCTTCTTACTTGAACAAATTTTGTTTTAAATGAAAAATATATACCCGTTCCAACAAGCAGTAAAATAGAAAATGCAAAGTTACCTAATATTGGGATATTAGTATACCATTCAAAATTTGTTGGAAAATTCCACATGAAGTCTGATATAGGAACTATAAATTCAAAAAAGTTATTAACACTATTGAACAAGCTTTCCAAATATTTTCCCCCTTTGTAAGCATATAAAAATATACTTTTTTATAATATATGCTCGCATTGTTAATTTTATAATTTTTTTAATATTTTCATATGAGTAAAATATATTACTATAAAATTAAAAAACACGATAATGCTCATTTGCATAATCGTGTTTTTATTTTATGTATAAATAATACTGTTAATTTAAATTTTCCCAAACATATGTTGTTGTAGGAGATAATTTAGAATGATCTACTTTACATTCATAAACTTTGTTTTCATACATTACTATATCACCTACAGAGTACTTTGTACTTTTTTCCCACTTAGGAATCTCTACTTTATTCCAAACGTACTTTATCGTAGGAGATAATCTTGAATGATCTACTTTGCATATATAAATATTTCCGTTATATACAATTTTATCACCTACAAAGTATTTTGTATTGCTTTTCCATTTAGTAACTTTACTTAATTTTGTTTCAGTTAAATTAACTACCTTATTAACAGTATAATTGTTATTAGCCTTAGTTTCTACTTTGGTAGCTGCACTTACACTATTAGTTCCTGCAATCGTTAATATTGTAGCTGCTGCTAATGCATATATTCTTCTTGATTTCATGGATAAATTCCCCCTAAAATAATATTTTTAGAAAATCTGTTATATCAATAACTTCGCATGTTCAAGATGTCTAAATATAAAACATATTTATTCTATTCCTTTGATTTAAATCATTTACCCTCAACAAAACCATATCATACGTGCTTAAATTAATCAATATATAATCTGTATCACAAGCACAAATAAAATACCGCATCACTCATTTGTGATACGGTTAAACATACTTTATATGTGAAGCTTATTTATATTTATATTTGTATTTGTATTTATATCTATTTTTCTTTAATTATTTAGTATTATTTCTTATATGTGCTGCCACCTTAACATCTTCTCTTTTTATATGGTTAATTATCCAGTTTCCAACTTTACTATTAACTTCACCAACTAAAACAATACTTGGTCCATTTGCTAAAATCTTTTCACGTATGCTTTCAACAGTATCTATAAAACTTTGATGGTACTTTTTATGATTATTGTAATCAGGGTAGTTATATTTTTTTTGCAAAACTTCTTCATGTGCAAAATGAGTTTTTGTATAAGAAGATAAAAAGTTTACTGTTTTTTCTATTTCAGCTCTACCCTTACCTGTACTACAAGCTTCTAACAAATTATTGATTGCTTTTATCAATTCTTTATGTTCTGTATCAATTTGCATGTTACCTGTTTGTAAATCATTAGACCAGTTATATGCCATCTTTTGTCCTCCTAAAATATGTCCCTATTGAAGTATTTTTTTTAATATTAATAAAAATAATACCATCATATTCCACTAAAGTCAAACTTAATTTATACGTTATTTATTATATCGTTCATATATTAAGTTCAACAGAAAAATCCCCGACATTTCTGCCGAGGACTTCAATTATAAAAGATTATTAATATTTTATATAAGACCTTCTGATTGATAAGTTTTTAAAAGCTTAATTATATAACTTAATGTACAGAAATCCTTATCTACGTTTTCTTTAATAAGGTTAAATCCTTTTATTAGAGTTGCTTCATCAAAACTATCTAAAAGTATCATCATACTTATAGGGCTAACACCACCAGTTTTTACATCTAATACTCTTGCAAACTTTATATACTCATTAGTCATTGCAGCTTTAACAGCATTTTCAAGTTCTTCACTAATCTCTAATTCTGGCATTTCCTCAAATATTTTAACATCTTCATTTGATAAATTTAAATTAATTGCTTTATCTATATCTGTAGATACAAATATAACATTTTTAAATTCTGCTCCTTTAAAATCTACACCTTCTAAATTCACTGAATCAAATACTGTATTTTCAAATTTAACTTGTTTAAACTTACTCTTTTTAAAATTTGTGGCAACAAATTCAGCAGATTCAAATGTACATTCATAAAAATCACATGATTTAAATTGTGCACCTCTAAAGCTTGTATAATTAAAATTAGAGCTTGAAAAATCACAATTATAACAATTGCTTCTTCTTAAATCTTTGTACATAAAATTCTTATTTATTTTTTTTATATTATTATAGTTAAACTTATCATTTGGTCTTTTGCTTATAGCCATACTTACCTCCATCTAAAATAGATTATATTTTAGTTCATTATATTCTTATTTTTATTTTAATAATATCTAATAAAAAACTCTTGTATCAAAAGATATAAGAGTTTGATTTTATACTTTATTGGTTGCAAGCTTCTAGATTCTCCACTCACAGGTATTGTGTTATTTTATTTCTTATACTTCAGAATAACATACAAAATATATTATAGCAAATTTATTTTGTATATATTTATTCTCCTATTTCTTTTTTCTTAAGTAAATAAAATATAATATGTTTTATTTATATCTTAATATTAGGCGTGATGTTTTACAAGTGAAAAACCGTATCATTTACTTGTGATACGGTTCTTCATTAATATACAAATGAAATTATTTTCACTAACTTATTATCTTACCAGAACTTTTCAAATGCATTTGAAAAGTTTTAATATTTTAGTTTATTAATACATTTTCTTTATTACATAGCTCTAGCAGGAAATATTGCATCTAAAATTCCAATAACTATAGCTGCTAATATTGATCCTATAATAGATACACTCATATTAGGAACTAAAAACTGTGCCACGTATATTATTATCACTGCAATTACAAATCCTTTTATTCCTTTTCCAAAAGGAGATGCATCAACTCCCATAAGTGATTCTACTAAAAAATCTAATCCGGATATTACAATAGCAGCTATTAAATATGACCATATTCCATTGATTATAAATCCTGGAGTTACAATTGATGTTATTTTTAAAATAATTGCAACTAATATGAATCTTCCTATCCATCTTATTAAACTACCATTGTTTTCTCTTTTTTTATCATTATCATCTTCCATAAAATCTACTCCTTTAATAAAGTAATAGTTTATTTGTTTTGCACAAAGTTTTTTAGCTTATTATCTAATTAATTTGTAATTATTAAATAATATATTTCTAACTAAATCCTCAGTAACAGTTAAATAATTAGATATACATAATAAATAAAGATATATACATTTATCTCTTATATTTATTTTTTTATCTTACAGTTATATTGACCACTATATTCAATAATATTCAATTTTATACAATTAATCTAAATTAGAGGATAATGTATTCTTTTTCTATTAAATCATCATCCCTTAAATTTTTTAAAATTCATCTTCATATTCTTTAAAAAACTCATAATATGTACGTACATTCCCTAATTTTGTCCACTTTTTTATATCAACTGGACTTTCATCAAGATCATATATTTTAGCTCCTCTTAAAGCAAGTATAAATGGTGAATGTGTTGATATGATGAACTGGCATCCCAAAAATCGTGTAGCATCTTCAATAAATTTAACCAACTCTACCTGACGTTTTGGAGAAAGACTATTTTCAGGCTCATCTAATATATATAATCCATTTTCTCCTATCTTTTCAATAAAATATCGAAATGCATTTT
>NZ_NOJZ02000023.1 GCF_002251085.2 Romboutsia maritimum
TGCAATAAATAACAATTTAGATGATAATACAATTCAGACAATAACTGGATTATCATTAGAAGAAATTAAAGAACTAAGAACTAAAAAATAAGGCTCAATAAATTTAAGCCTTATTTTTTAGTTTATGGAATAAGGTAGTAAAGAAATTAGTTCAAAAAGTTGAACAAATATCTATTAAAAAAACCTTACATCAAGATGACTTATTGCTTTTTATAATTTAAAAATAACGCTATTGTATTACTTACAGTCATAAGTACAAACGCTATAATCATTAAAATATTTTCTAGATTGGTAAGTTCCACATCTCTTAAGATAATACTAAGCAAAATAATTAATGTGGCTAACTGAAAGAAACTGTAACACAATCTTTTTATAGAATCTAATAATTCATACTTCATATTGTTTCTCCCCTTAATGATAAATGTATTTGAATGTTAATTATATATTTTCCAACCCAATATCGTCAAGTTAGTCGAACCTTCTAAAAATGTAATAGAAGAATTAAAGTTATTAATAGATGCTAAGATAGAATTAGAGCAAATGAAATAAATATAAATTAAAAAGCTCTTGATTAGATAGATTTATACAAAGAGGCAACGCAGTATAGATTTGATTAAAAAAAGTTAAGGATAGGGAGTGTAGATAGATTTAATTTATCTACACTCTTTTTAGTATGTAAAATTGATAAATTTGGAATAATTTCATCTCCAAAAAGGTTGTTTCCTATATTTAAATTACGAATAAGATTATAAAATCCAGCTCCTATCAAACATAAAATTATTATCTATTACAATCTAATAACTAAATAAATTATAGGATAGTATATAAATTTTAAAAATAAGGTTTATTTAAGATTAGATTTATTTTTAGTTAAGATTGAATGTATACAATAGAGTTAAATAAAGCACGGATTAAGAAAAGGAGACAATATGATAAAGTTAAAAAATATTAATAAACATTATGGCAAATTTCATGTAACTAAAAACTTGAGTTTGAATGTAAATAGTGGTGAAATATATGGGCTTGTAGGAAAAAATGGTGCAGGAAAAACAACCATATTTAAAATTATACTAGGATTATCAGAATTTAGTAGTGGAGAATTATCAATAAAAGATAGTAAAGATAAAAATGAATTGCTTACAAACAGGAAAGAAATAGGGTTTTTTATAGGAAAAAACTTCTTTGATTATTTAGATGCTAGAGAAAACCTAAACTATTATAGGCAATTAAAAGGAATCAAGGATAAAGGAGAAATTGATAGAGTATTAAAAATAGTAAACTTACATGAAACAAAAGCAAAGTATAAAAACTTTTCTATGGGAATGAAGCAAAGATTAGGAATAGCTAATGCGATACTTGGTAGCCCAGAAATACTAATATTAGACGAACCTACAAATGGATTAGATCCTCAGGGTATAGCAGATATTAGAAAATTAATAAAGAAATTAAATGAAGAATATAAAATGACAATAATAGTATCATCTCATATTCTTGGAGAATTAGAACATACTGCAAATAAATTTGGTATTGTTCACGAAGGAAAAATACTTAAAGAAATAGACAAAAACAATTTGGAAAGTGAATCAGATACTATAGAGATTAAAGTAAGTGATATTGAGAAAACCAAGAAAATTTTAAAGGAAAACCAAATAGAAATTTTACAAGAAAAATTATCTACAAAGACGTTAGAAGATTACTACTTTGAATTAGTAGAGGGGGCGAAGAAATGTTAAATTATTTAATAGCAGATTTAAATAGAATGAGTCGTAAAAAATCTTTAATATACACGGTAGCAACGTTTTTAGGACTATTCCTTACGATGGTATTTATAATATATACTCCAAATTTAGATGGAGGAGGATATCTTTCAAAAACAGATTTATTTTTAGGATTCTATCCTTTAGTAGTAGGAATACCAATATTTTTATCAATATACTCAGATGATTTTAAAAGTAAAGCAATGCAAATAGCTATAGGATACGGTATTGATAGGAATAAAATTATATTAACAAAAGCAATAGAAACAATAATATTATCAGTGATTTCAGGTGTATTGTTAGGTGTATTTGTAATAGTGGTACCAAAGATTTTAGGACTTACTCTTACGCACGAACAGTTTTTAGAACTGACTCTTGGAGCAGTAACAGGAATACTAAAGATTATTGTATATGTAGGTATATCTACAATATTGGTTTATCATTATCAAAATGCAATGTATGGAACAATATCATTTGTATTGCTAGGATCAGGAACAGTAGGGATGATATTAAATCTTATACTTGCTCAACAGTTTGTAGTAGATTTAGTAGGAAATTTAACTGAACACATGTTTACAACGTTGCTAGCTATAGAAAAGCTAAACTATATGACAAAAGGAAGTTTTAACATAACTTCAATAATAGAAATTATACTATACATGGTAATTCCAGTAATAGTTTCAATGATTATATTTAGAAAAAAAGAACTTGAATTTTAGGAGGCAGAATATGAAAAAAACATTAGGAATTTTAATAGCTATATCAATAATTGTAGGTGGAGCACTTTGGGCAAAAGGATACTATAACAATAGATATGTGGCATCAGAAACTTATTATACACAAGTACCAACAGATGAAGTAAATAAAGATTCTTGGTTAGTAGATGATCAAGGTAAAAAACAAGTAAAAGGAAAAATGTATAAACTAGTTGGATATGATAAAGAAGGAAATAAAAGAGATTTTAGTTTTGCTAAACAAGGTACTGCAAAGGATTATTATGCACCAGGGGCTTACATCAAGATAAGTGCTAGTAAAACAATTTCTCTCGGAGAAACTACAATTAATAAAGAAGATGTACCTGCAAAAGCTTTAGAAAAGATAGAAAAAGAAGGAACTAGAAAATAAAAAAGTGCTCAAAATAAGAGCACTTTTTTATTTAGAAGATTAAAACTATAAAAAATATAACTTAAAAATTGAATTAAATAGGATTTATTTATAAAAATAGAAAGTATATATGTAGTAATTTCTATTATTGAAATGATTTTACTCATTAATTATCCTCCTTTAAAGTAATCACCGCTACAAGATCCTGTTATTTGTGCAACATCTAAAAGTAAATCAGTAAGACTTATCTTTGGTACGATTTTATATAAACTAATACTGAAATTTTACCATTCTCAATAGATACACTATCAATGTGTTTTATATTTTTAGAAACCAAATTTAAATAATCATCAAAATCTTTATACTGTTTACTTCCTTTTTTAACACTGTTGGTAAATCTTAATAGATTTTTTTACAAATATACTAAATATATATGCTATCAATATTGATATAGATATGCATAAAATCATATATATATATTCATTATTTATTTTATCAAGTCCGTCTAATATAATTCTGTGAACTAAGTATATTTCATATGAAATGTTACCTAATAAATTTATAATCGTATTGCCTATCTCAAGTTTCATAAGTATGCATACACATGATAATACAAAAAGAGCTGATGAAACTATAGAAATTAAAATGTTTCCTTTAAATATATTCAGTGCGAATGTTGATATAAATGATATTAATATACTTAAAGTTATTATAGTGTATTTTTTTCTTATAAAACTAAATATTAATTTATAATATTGTCCAAATAAAATACCTATAAAAAAACAATATGTAGCACTATACCACCACCCTCCCATTCCTAGAATGCGACACCCTAAATCGTATCCTGTTATTAATAAAAAAATCCCTACTGTAGCCTTATTTCTTTTTAAATATTTAAACATGAAATAAAATCCACTATATAGAATAATAGTTACTATTATGTACCATTTAAAACTATCAATTAACCTTATTCCTAAAATATAGGTTAATATATCATATACTGAAAATTCACGCCCTGATAATGTATAGATTGTAATAAACAATACATTTGACAATATAAACGGTATTATTATTTTAGGCATTCTATTTATCCAAAATCCATTCAAATAATTTTCTTTAGAATTATAACTTTTCATTAATCCATAACCTGAATAAAATAAAAATAAAGAAACAGACAAATATCCTAAGTATCTAAAGAAAAAAAAGGAACCTAGAGTATATACCCTTTGAGATATATGGTGTAATACTACAACTATTGCAGCTAATCCCTTTACAACATTACTATTTTTCAAACTCAATGGTTCTAAATTATATTCTCTATATTTTAAAACTTTAATATCATATAATATCATAAAAAACATACTTATATATACTAATATCAATTCATATCCCCCTATATATTCAACTTTACTAAATATAGCATAAAGTTTTCGCATATTTTGTCAAATTTTAAATTATCATATACATTTATTTCTTATTATCAAAATAGATTTTAATATTTACAAATTGCTCTAATTTTCCATTCTTACACTTTTACTAAATACATTGAATTAAAAAATGATTAGTATTACTTTTATGAAAAAGAACTGTATTAGCTTATTCACAAGGGGGGACGACCATGGCCGTCAACGTAAGAAGCCCCATTTTCAAATTATGGTATAATTTTTAATTAATCATAACTGAAATTGAGGCTTAATTTTATGCATAAAAAACTTAAATATTTAATCAAATGATGCAGAATCAAAATGCTACTCTGAAAGACTTCGAAAATGTTTTAAATTTACACTTCAACAGAGTAATAATAAATGATTCAACAGGTTATGCTCTACCCAAAGAATTTAAGAAAGAGTTTCTGGGTTCAGGCTCTCCATCTTCAATAAAAATACAATTACAATATGAACTTTTAACTGGATCATTTATGAGAGTAGATATATTTTCAGGAACAAAAAATGATGCTGAATATTTGAAAACTATGGAAAAAGATAAAAAGCAGATTAATTGTAAGAAAATTAACAGAAGAAAACAAGATTAAAAGAGAATTTCCCCATAAAGAAAATGTGTTTTTAAGAACTAGTTGAAAATTTGATGAAAAACACACATAATTAATAAGAAGGGGTGATTTAATATGTTTTATCCATCATTAACAATGGCATTAATATTTTTTACATTTTCAATGATATTTTTTATTTTTAAAGAAAAATCAGCTTTTTTAATTGGAGGGTATAATAACCTTTCACAAAATCAGAAAAAGAATTGTGATAAATTGAAAATGAGTCAAGACTTCGCAGTTATGTTTTTTAAGTATTCTTTGATATTTTTTATTGGAGCGATTGGATGTATTACAGTTACTGAGTCAAGTTTTTGGATAGCATTTATAGTTTGGATTATTTACTTCGCGAAGCAATTAAAAAGTCATAATACATTTTTAAATAAATATAAACTAAAGTAGTCGTTAAATTGAGGTTTAGGGCATAGTTACATATAAAAAAGAGCCTCCGTATTGAAATTACTATATTTTAAAACTAGGCTCTTTTTCATTTTTATTAATTTTCATCAAACTTTAATTTCTAAAGTTTCACATTTTCGTGCTAAATAAACTCACTTTTTGATTTCACTTTAATTTGTTTAAGTTTATTTCTAATCGTTTCTAAACATATTAAACAATATTATTATCATTTAATTCCTAATAATGTATTAAAACTTAATTAAATGCTTTTAGGGGTAGCATCGTTTTTTTGATATTTGCAACGTTAAGGCGATTTTATCTAGTAATTCCAACGTATTAAGCAATTTCACATATTTTATTAATAAAATCAATTTATATTTAAATAGTTCAACAATGTACGAAATGCTTTACGAACTAAAAAATTAATATTATATATGTTAAACTTGTTGATTTTACTATATTTCTAATCTGAATAATCCAAGTTCAGCTAAGTGTACTTTAAAAAAAATGACTTAATTTTGTAAATCTAGAAAAAAACGTTTCTACCCCTATAGGTATTATTTATTCAACTCTATTTTTATGGCTTTATCTTTTAATAATTTCACATGATTTACATAATAAACAGAAATTTTGCTTATACTTTTTATTTTTTCCTCATTATGTTTATATCCATTAAAATCAATAGTTTCAGTATATTTTCCAGTTTTTCTATCAAAGTATGTATCTTTAAATCCACCAAAATCTACTTCATTTCCATCTTTATCGAAATAATCTAAATAAATCTCATTGTCTACAAATCCTTCTTTATAATAAGTGTATTCTATTTTATCACCTGTTGCCTTGAAACTGTCTATCTTTACCTTTCCAACTTCACTTGTTTCAAATGTTAAAGGAAGATTATTTATGCTCTTTAGTTCAGACATTTTATCTTCTGCAAAACGTATATATTTTGTCGGGATAACTTGTAAATATTTTGTACTACTATCTGCACCTATAAACTCAAATGAGTTTGTTGCAATTCCAGTTGTTTCATCTGGACCATAACTTCCTTTATCTATTTGATTTAGAATTTTACCTTTATCATCCATAAGTGCAAATCCACCTAAAAGTTCATTTTCTTCATTTGATTTATTTGAATCCTTTAATTCACTAGTTTGAAGAAGCATTTTATTTCCTAATGGAGAAATTATAACTTCTTTTATATCATAATTAGTTTCTCCTATTGTAAATTTCTTATCAACCTTATAAACATGACTATCTACGTTAGTTTTAGATTTATCTAAATTAGTAGCTATATTCCAGTTACCATCTGTATTAAAAATATTATCTGTCTTTAATTCTACCTTATCATTTACTTTTATAGCTATACCACTCATATCAAATCTATAAATACCTTCTAATTTATTACTTCCTATATACTTAGACTCTGATTCTGGATTACTGTTTAAATCGACTTCTTTTCCATTTATATATAAACGAATAGATGGATGAGCAAATAAAGGATTTTCATTTACCTTATAATTTTCTTTTATATTTTTATCTGTTTTTATAGTATAAAATATAGTCATACAACTTTCATCATAAGATATGCTATTTACTTTAAATTCTATACCCTTATCTTTAACAGATAAATTTAAACTATTAGAAGTCTTCTCTAGTTCACGTTTATCACCTTTAAACCTAGAATCTTTATTGTTATCAAAATAGTTTACTATATTTTTCACTATGGGTATAGAGTCTGCTAGCGAAGGATTTATAACACCTATCACTCCACCTCCAATAACTAATGTTGCTATTGATCCAACCATTACATTTCTGTACTTTCTTAAATTCTTTTGCTTTCTTCCTTTTGATATAGCATTATTAGTTATATCATCTATATTATCTGGGATTTTTATTTTATCATATTTACTCATTATGATTCCTCCTTCAATAAATCATATAATTTTTTCTTTCCTCGCCTTATATATGACTTTACTGTATTTTCATTACAATCCATTATTTTAGATATTTGACTTACTGTTAAATCCTGAAAATATTGTAATATTATAGGTGTCTTATACTTTTCCTCTAATACATCTATTGCATCATATAAATCTATTTTTTCCTCTATACTTGAATATTCTATTTCACCTATGTAACCTTCTACTTCAACATCTTTAAACCTATTTATGTGTCTATTTTTCATATTCACATTATTTATAAGTATTCTCGTTATCCAAGTTTTAAAATAACTTAAATCTTTGAGCTTATCTATATTTAAATAGACCTTATACACTGTTTCTTGATAAATGTCTAATGCATCGTGCTCATTTTTTGTATAAATAAATGCCATTTTATAAAGGTATTCTTTATATAGATTTATAAGCTTTTCAAAAGCTTCATCTGAACCTTTTTTAGCTTCACTTACTAAATCTATTTCTTCTATTAATTTGATTTTTTTACTAAAAAGCCTCACTCTTTTTAGTATGATATTTTTTGCCATATTGTCCTCCCTATAACCATGATTACGTATATTAGATTCAATAGATATTCATTTAGTTGCATATTTTTTTCAATTTTTTTAGTTTATATTGAATATGTAACGTCTAAAAGTTTTACCCTCTTTAAAAGAAATATATTTACCATTTTTCAACCTACCTTCAACAGTTTTAAATGGAACATCTTCTGATCCTATGTATTTGATATATATTATATCATCTAGTGTTTCTTTCCTTTCACCACGAAAACCTATATAACCATCCATATTAAATATATAAATTCTGGACTAAAAGGTAAGTAGCCTTAAAATTTACGTTTAAGAAATAATGACCATATTAAAAAGAGTGTATACGTTGAAATTTCTTACTTTCAGCATATACACTCTTTTTAATATGTATGAATTTATATAAAACTTTATTTTTTAAACTCATGGTGTTTTTTCATAAAAAAGTCTTTTTAACCCTTTTGCTTTATTTACTTTAGTATTATTAAATTTATTTTGCATCTCACTTTATTTATTAGTTACTTATAAATAATCTAAATGAAGTTCCATTTCGTTACAAAAGATGTCCCCCATATAGGTAGATGGTTCTAATTTCAATTAGAAGATTTGTTTCCTAAATAAACAACTATTTACCATTAATTTTATTATTGAATAATAATTCATAGTATAATAAGAAAAATATACAAATATAGAAAGGAAGTGTAGATATGACATATTTACTAAGTCCAAAGGTAGATTTTGTTTTTAAAAGAATATTTGGAAATGAAAAACATCCAAATATATTAATATCGTTTTTAAATGCAGTTATGAAACCAATAGATCCTATTAAATCAGTTCAAATCAGAAATTCAGATATAGAAAAAGAGCATATATGGGGGAGGACGACATACGTGTAAAAATCGGCCACTTAATTTTGAAACCATTGGTATGACCGATTTACACGGAATTTTTTATTTTAATTACAAACTGTTAAATGATTTCAAAAGTGTTATAGAAAAACTTTAAGTATTCAGTTATTAGCATTTGAGTTTCTTCAAACTCTATATCTTCAAATTTAAGCATATACGAAAGAGACATTAAAAATTTCCCCCAACACAAATTAAAAGGCTTAGACTCCATTAAAGTTTTATTATTTGATTCAATCCAACTATTTAGTTCAGATTGGTTTAGTTTATTGTATTTTATTAAAGCTATAATTACTTTATTAAGTCTGCTTTCCTCACCGAATAGAAAATTTTCAATATCTATTAAAGCCCTTGAAATACAGTTTAATACCCTTGTTGCACTATCAGGGGTTAGGTATATAGATTTTGAAATAGTTTCTAATAAATCAGCTCCATGAGCAAATGCATGTGCCCATCCTTTTGCATCTACCAAACCTCTATTATCTTTTTCAGTTTCCATGTATTTAATAGATATTTGAATTATTTCTTTTTCAGTTTTAGTATCCATGTACCTATTTTTAAAGTGACTCTCAAGTAAAACAACTAGTAACAAAGAGGCAAAACTTCTAGTAAATACTTTATCAGAGAATTCTTCTTCAATACCATAAAATAATAAATCTCTAGATATAACTTCATCTATTAGCCAAAGCTTTTGTTTGGTTGAAATTCTATTAGACTCTTCTAAATTAATCCAACCTATATAAATTGTATTATCTCTTAATTGAGGAGATAGTGAACCGATATTTTTTAACATTAACTCAATCAATTCATCTGAAACAATTTCTTCACAATGTAATCCATTTATAATCTTTTCTTTTTCATTCATTTTCATATTTCTCCCATTCCATCATTCTAATATCCATCTTTATATTTATAGTAGCAGACTTAAAATAATAATTATTAATTAATTCAATCTTTTTTTGTTTTTAAGATTAAAGTACAATATATTCATAACTTACAAGTTTTGATTATGAAAAATACGATTTATGGATATGCAAGAGTTAGTACCAAATCTCAAGAAGATAACACTAGCTTAGAAAATCAAATAAAAATATTAAAAGAAAATAACTGCAATGAAATTTTTAAAGAAGTTCATATTTAACAAGTCATATCATATAAGAAATTAATTTATATTTTGATGATAAATAGTTAATGAATGATACAATAAACTTAAGATAAAGATATAGGGGGGATAAATTTGAAAATACCATGCAAGATATTACTTTTAGTAGCCACAACTATTTTTTTATGTGTAGGGTGTAGTGTAAATCAAAAAAGTATTGAAAATGATGTACCATATATTGAAAAAAATGGCGATAAGTATGCAGATATAGACAATGATGTAGTAAACGAACGATATAAAAATGTAGATAAAAAAACTTTAACTTATGAGACTTCAGATGATAAAGGTACTTATATGTATGAAAGTAATGAAGGTTTATTTAGTCAAAATTATTTAGACAAACAGAAACCTATAAATGATAAAAAATATGTTTCTATACTAAATGGATATACATATGCATGTGAAGTTAATCAATGCAATGTTACATATGAAGAGGCTCTAAATTTAGTATCTAAGTTATTACCGGATGATATTAAAATGACAGGAACGAGAGATTATCAAGTCAATAGAAAATACATAACTTATTCATCTAGCAAAGGTAATTTCATGGTTGATTTTGTATCCCAAGATGAAGTAAATAAAGGCAATGTAGTTGGAATAAATTATAGTAAGGAATTAACTAATTAAATTTAATTACACTCTTCTAATCCCCAAGACATAAAAATTGCTATTGTTTTACCTACATCACCTTTGTGAAGTATTACATTTTTTTACGTTTTTATACATTTTATTACCCTCTTAACTATTATTAATAAAATCTATGTTATACTCGTAATAAAGGTTTTCTAAATAGGGGGGAATAAGTAATATGAAGTTAAAGGGGAAAATAATCTCGAGTTTTATTTTAGTACTTTTATTTTTTACTACAAGTACGTCATACATAAAGGCTGATAATTCTTTAGATTACAATAAACTAACTCAAGATGGGTGGTTTAAATACGATGATGAGTATTGGATGTTTAAAAAAGAAGATGGAATGCCTGCAATTGGTTGGCTAAATTATAAAAACCACTGGTATTACTTTAATGGAAACGGAGGACTGGTTTATAATACTGCACGTACTATAGGAAGTAAATTATATTATTTTAATAGTGATGGTACTATGTCTACAAAAATAGGCTTTTATGAGCATCGCTATTTTAATGGTGACGGTACTATTAAATCTGGCTGGTTTAAATATAATAATAAATGGTACCATGCCAATCAAGATAGTGGATACTTAAACGAAAATGGTGCTTATTATATTAATTATAAGTGGTATTATTTCAATAAAGATTTTACTATGACAACTAATAAAGGTTGGATACATCATAAAGAAGTTAATCCTTATAGTAATAAATCTTTTTCTACATGGTACTTCTCTAAGGGGGATGGCACAATTGCCACTGATTGGTATAAAACTGGGGACAGATGGTATTACTTTGGAGCTACAAAAGACTCTCATAATCTTAACAGTTTAGAAATGTATACTGGTTTTAAATATATAGATGGAAAATTATATTATTTCTATGATAATGGCTGGATGTGTTATAAAACAGGATGGATTCAAAATGATGATGGTAAGTGGTACTATTTAAATGGAGATGGTACTGTTAAGACTGGTTGGCTAAAAACTGGTGGTAGATGGTATTATTTTGGAGAAGAAAATGATCCTAGTAAACAAAATAGTTTAGAAATGTACACTGGTTTTAGATTCGTAGATGAAAAATTATATTATTTCTATGACAATGGCTGGATGTGTTATAAAACAGGATGGATTCAAAATGATGATGGTTGGCATTATCTAAATGGAGATGGTACTGTTAGAACTGGTTGGTTAAAAAATGATAATAAATGGTACTATTTTGATGGCCATGGAAATATGTTATGCGACACTAAGTGTAAAGTTGATAATAAATTACAAAGCTTTGATAAAAGTGGAGTTTGGATAGGTTAAATTTAAATCCCATTTTCTATTATGATTAAGAATAATATCATAACTGAAAATGGGATTTCTTAGGTTGACGGCTATGGGTCTCCTCAAAAGAAGATTACGGACTATCTTGTTAATCATCTCTAGAAATTCTACTTTTCTTTTAATATAAAATATTGACGATATGCTTTCAAGTAGCTAATTCCAGAAAAAACACACATAATTAGTGGAAGCAGTTTAATAATGACAAATGGTGTTTCAAATAAAAACGCTTTCCAAAACAGTGAGCGCTCCATATCCCAAAGTATTTTTGTTTCATATAAACTTGAATCTTTGTACATCATAAAGCTAATCACCAAAAGTATAACTGTTAATGATAGTGAATAATCCATTAATCGCTTATAATAATAAATACTTGATTCACGGTCAGAAAAAATATCCTCATGACCATCAGCTAATTTTTGCCAATATTGAATGCTGCCAAATCTGGATCCTTTTATATGTTTCCATCCGAAGTCTTGATATATTGTTTTGTATTCTTCAAATTTTTCTACTGGCATATAATTTTGATAATCCAATCGTATAACATAGTCTTCGCTAGCATTTTTAAATGTATATACTCCTAATCCACTAATATTTGAGCAGTGATAACCCATTTGTAATTGCTTATTCAACCATTTTTCTTCCTCAATAATATTGAAAAACTGTTTAACTTTCTTCATCAAACTCTCTCCTTTCATATAGGGATATAATATTTAGTAATCTTTCTCGTTCAATTTTTAAAATTTCTATTCCTTCATCTGTAATTTTATAAACTTTTCTTCTATTAGTTTCCCCAATCACTGGCTCAATCCAACCGTGTTTGTTTAGATTTTCAATTGCACCATACAAAGTTCCAGCAGCTAATTTGACAGTACCTTTGCTCATTAGTTCAATCTTTTGCATAATTGCATAACCATGAAGTGGTTGACGCAAAGCTAATAAAATATAATGCATAGTTTCAGATAATGGTAACAGGTTATGTTTCATATTTTCACCTTCTATTCAGTTTGACTATATAGTTTAACTGAGTAAATCATACTACAGTTCAACTGTATAGTCAAACTGAGTAATAAATTTTATTCCTTAAAATTTCATCAAAGTTCTCTCTTATAAATTACTATATACTTATAAGGAGGATGATTTGAGTGATAATAAATTTAACTAATACGTGTCTTATAAAACCTATTTCTTTAGAACAAAGCAAAGAAATAAAAAATTTATACGAGCTATGTTCAGATTATCATATAATTTATAGTGGAAGAAAAGCGAATGAACAAGATATCAAGGATATATTTACTTATACAGAAGATAAAACATCTAAAAATTCATTGACCTTAGGTATTTACGAATTAAATGAACTTATAGGGTTAATTGATATCTTTAAAAACTATCCTAAAGAAAATACATGGTTTATTGGTCTATTGCTACTATCTCCAAATAATAGAGGAAATAAATTGGGTAGCTTAGTACATAGTGAACTTGTTAAATATGCTTTAGGTTTAGATGCCGATTTTTTTAGAATAGGAGTACTTGAAGAAAATATTTTAGCTCATAAATTTTGGGAATCTTTAGGATATCAAAAACACAAAGTAGCAACTATTAAGTTTGAAAATAAAGAACATTTATTAGATATTTATGAACTAGATTTAACGATAATCTAATAGGCTTGGGTGAAGATGTAAAATCCATGTCTTCATCATAAAAGTCTATGTGACGAACTACTCCAAGACTATTGGTAACAATATTAGACTTAATATAAAATCCAAAATATCCATTTTAACATTAGGATTAGAATTAGATATTAAAATGGATACTAAATACAAAGGAGGAAATATGTTTTCAAAAAAATATTTAATTATTTTAGGTACGATACTAATACTATCGAGTCTTTGTTTTATGGGTATAAGAAAAAATAATAAAACTATAGAAGAACTTAAATCTGAACAAAATCAAATAATTTATAATTTATTAAAGCAAAATGTTACAGGTCAATTTGCAAAAGTCGATAATAATAATCTTGAAAATATATCAGATATAGAAATTGATAAAAGGATAAATTCTTTAAGTAAAGAGTTAGATATATATATCAAAAATTTTTATACAAGTATAGAAATTGATAAAAAAAGTAATCTAAAAATCGAAATATTACAATATATGAATGATTCATCAATTGAATTATTTCAAGATCAAAAACTTATCGAATCAGAAGATTCTTATAGACAATATGATAAGTTTATTAAAGAAAATTCAAAAGATGAAAACTTGATTAATTTAAAAAGTCCTATACATGAAAAAAAATATGAGTCAATAAAACTTTTAATAACTAATTTTGATGATTTAGAAAAAAACATAACAACTAAACCTAATCTATTGAAATGCAATTTAGTTGGGCTTATTTCTACTTTGAATGAACAACAACAAAAAGAACTTTACCCTAAGATGAATAAGAAAATTGATATTACAGATTATGTAGATTTAAATAATATTGAGGATTCAAATAAATACGAAGGGACAAACGGTAAATTTAATTAAATAAACTTAACTATGGTCAATAAGTACTAGATTTAGCAATTGATTGACTATGATTTAGACTTATTTTATATGGTACACAATATCGTAGCTTTATTGACCTTGCATATTTGAATATTGTACAGTTCTATGATAAACAATAAAAATAGCTGTATTCTAGTACATACAAAATATATACCAGGATACAGCTATTTTATTATTTACTTTATATTTAATCGGTCCTACAAATTTGGAATTTATCAAACACATTTAAACTTATTAACCTTTAAGTCCTCTTGATTGACGTTCCATATCTTCCACTACAATATCATATATTTCTCCTAAAGAAGCACAGTATTTCAATACTTCCCAAGGTTCATTAGTATGATAGTGAATTTTAATAAGTTCTTCATCACCTACAGCAAGTAAGCAATCTCCTTTAAAATTATTAGTAAAATAGTCATTAATTACATCTTCATCAAGTTTCTTCCCCTCAATCAGTAACTGTGTATCATATCTATATTCCAACATAATATTTTCATCCTCTCAAATTTTTATATACTTTATTATAAAATCACCTACAAATTACTATTTATCTATCTATAATATTACACCTTGTTTATTAATCTATCAACTATAATCTAATCGATACACTTATTGGTATTACTGAATTTAAACAAAATTCAGTGCAATTTTGCACAAAAAACACAGGTTGGCCTATATCATTTTTCAAAATCTATATTATTTTTACTTAAAATCACTTTAAGTTCTATATCTTCGCTAATACAAAGTCCTTCATGTCCTACTGTATATAACACACATACATCATTATTATAAAATAATATATCTATCTATCACACCCAAAAGTATCATAATATCCTATATTATCTTCTACTTTGTATTCAAAAAAATTTTTATACTCTCCCTATCGATTATATCCCCTTTGAGATATATGATGTGAAACTACAACTATTGCAGCTAATCCCTTTACATCATTACTAAATATAGCATAAAGTTCTCGCATATTTTATCAGATTTCAAATTATTCTAGACATTTATTTCTTATTATCAAAATAAATTCTAATATTTACCAATTGCTCTAATTTCCCCTTCTTACACTTTTATGTAATTTTAAATAATTTACTTTATGTGCTATTATTAACTAGAAAAGGGGGATAAATCATATGATTAAAAATAGAATTAAAAAAACTATTTCATCTTTAGTTGTTGCATCATTCATATTAGGAGTAGTAGGATGTTCTAATGAAAAAATTGACAATAAAAAAGAGAGCATAAAACAAGAAAACACAGAAAAAGATAGTTCTAAAAGCAAAAGAGATATTGTTTTAGAAAAATATGAAAAAGAATTAAAAGAAAATGGTAAAAATGGAGATGAAATTCCTGAAAATGAGATACCTTTTAAAGAAAATAAAAATGAAATAGGGGAAGATGGAAAGTTTGTTAAATACTTTGATCATGATAAAATGGAGCAAAATTATAAAGAAATAAATAAAGAAAATTTAAAATATAGTATTGCTTTAGATGATCGAGCATATAGATACGAGTGGGGAGAAGGTAAGTTTGATACTTGTATATTTTTATCAAATCAACCAGAACAAGCAAATGAACCATCTAGCACAGATATATATGGCGAAATATTAAGAGCTTATTCATATTCTGCTAAAAAGGACAATGAAATAAGTATAGATTTAGCTAACGAATATGTAAAAAAGGTTTTACCAGATGATATAAAAGAAATATCTTCTTATAAGGGATCTGAAGGAATAAAAACATATTATTCCTCTTCAAAAGGAACTTTTGTAGTTTTTATAAATTATCCTACAAAAGATAACAGTAATGAAGTTTTAAGTAAAGATAAGGTATCTGGCATACATTATTTTAAAAAAATAATATAATATAAAAAATATATTATTAGCCTAAATTCATAGCTAGAAAAAGACGTGAAGTTGCAGTAAAAATGCTTAAAAAAGGTAAATTTTTAACAAATGAGCAGTTACTTATAGTTAACGATGATTACTTAACTGTTACATATAATCATACTGATGATTATGGTAACGTCATTGAGGTTGCAAAGTACCACGCATAGAGTTTGATATACTCCCTTTATGGTGAACAATTAAAATAAAATTGTTCTCATAAAGGGAGTATATTTTTTTCTATCCAACTAGAATTAGAAACGCTCCTGGGTGTGTGAAAATAACTCTTTAAATTACAAAATTAACAGCTTTCTATGATACTACTAAATTATATATCCTATACGTTTCATAGGTTAAGATACAAAAGAAACAGATACATTAATTTACTAATTCCTTACAATAGCTTAATCCAACTATATTACCTTCATTTACTTTATCTTTATAAACTAAGGAAACAAGAAAGTTACCTTTACTAGATTCATATCTTAAATGTTTTTTAGCATTTTCAAAGTCTTGAGAACTTACCATTTTAGCATCATCAGGTAGTACTTTAGACACTAAATTTAAAACTTCTTCATATGTAAATTCCTTTGTATTCATTTCACATGGATATTCATATCCATGTAAAACAGTAACATATTTTTTATTATTTATTGGTTTATATTCATCTCTCTCACTATTAATAAAACTATCTGCTACAAACCCATTACGACATTCATACCACCAGAAATTTGATTTTGCCTCGTAAGTTAATTTACTTTTATCTACATTTTTATATTTTTCACCTATTGCATTAATATCTATATCAATATATTTACTTCCATCATTTACTCCAGGTTTTTCAATATAAGTGACCTCATTTTCATCACTTTTTTGAGTAACTTGTGAAGTTGCTTTATTAGTATTTTCATTTATTTCATTGTTCTTACTACATCCTATACTAAAAAAAATAGTTATAGATACTAGAAGTAATATCTTACATGGTATTTTCAAATTTATCCCCCCAATGTACTTTTTCCTAATTATATTATATCACTTCATAATAATTTATTATGAACATCTGGAAGTGAGTGGCATGAGGTAAAATTATTATATATTATTGTTATAACGTGACCACATTCACCAGTTATATATATTTTAGAGTTTGTAGAATTTAATCTTTTCTCAACATCCTTATCAAATGTTTCTTTCTTTCCTGTGACTACTGATATTTTAGGATGTAAACTTTTTATGAAATTTTCACTAGATGACCCTTTTAGTCCATGATGTCCTACTTTTAAAACATTTACCTTGCCTATAGTTTTTGCCAGCTTGTCCTCATCACCATCTTCGTTATTTATATCCCCAGCTAAAAAAATCTTATTTCTACCTTTAGTTATCTCAATCCCTAAAGAATTCGCATTTTCAGAAATTTTATCTTTGGTAGTTTCTTCATAGTTTACAATTTTTATTTTAAAATCCCCTAAACTAAATTCATTATTAGAATCTGATGGATGTATAATTTCTACTGATTTATTATTTGCAGCTTTAATCATATCGTCATAAACCTCTTGATTGTTATACTTAAACTCTTCATCTATCAATTTTTTTGGATTATATTTTTTTATATAAAGTTTATTTACTTTATATTTATTTATAATAGAATCCATTCCACCAATATGATCACTATGTGCATGAGTTCCCAAACAAAATTCTAACTTATCAATATTTAAATCATCTAAATACTTAACTACCCCTTCATCACTCTCTAAATTAATTTCTTTATTATTTAATTTATTATTTTCAGCTGCATCTATTAAAGCAAATTTATTGTTACTTTCTATTAATATAGCATCACTATACCCAGTATGTATAAAATGTATTTTATCATTACCTATAGTCATTAGAATTGCTGCTGTTCCTATAAAAGTTATAATTGTAAAAGTTATAAATATAACTTTTATTTTTTTCTTCATTAAATTATCCCCCTAATTTAACACTACATTAACTTTTTCTTTAACTTTTCCATCTTTCTTTTGTACTAAATATGCATTTGCCACCAAAGAAAACATAGGCATATCACTAATGGAATCTGAGTAAGCATAAGATTTATCAAAATTTATTTCTATATCTAAATGTTCTAATAATTTTTCTATTCTAAATGTTTTTTCTAAACCCTTACAATTATTCCCTAATATCTTATTTTTATATCTTGAGTTTTCAAATTCTAACTCTGTACCTAACACTTCATCTGCATATTTATATTTCTTAAAATATTTCATATATGCACTTGGAGATGCCGTTACCATAATGATTATCTTTCCTTTTTTCTGAGCATCTTCTATTATATTCATCATGCTTTCATTGATTTTTTTCTTAATACATTTATTAAAAAACTCTTCTAATTCATCTTCCTTAAAATATATAATAGTAGAAAAAACAGCCTCCTTTGCTTTGTTTAAAGTCGCAAATTTCAATAAATACATAACAAAAACCACAATTATATATGGTATTTTTATAATTGTTTTTAATGTCTTTGTTTTTAGCGAATACACAAAGAAATCTATCATACTATCAGTATTTATAACAGTATAATCTACATCTAATAATACTACTTCCTTTATTTTTCTTAACATAATTTTTTCTCCTGATTTTTGATTTCTCTAATATAATAATATTATTAAACAAACAATGGCCCATATTAATACATTTAATTTAAGACTTTTGTCCTTTAATATTATATCTGTGGGGTTTCCCTCTTCTGAAGTATTTATAATAAAATGATATCTAAGTAATCCATATACTACAAATATTGTTGTATATATCATATCAGGATTATTTACATTACTAGTTGAATAAAGTGCATAACATACTATTGTAGAACTTAAAGCAACTATCATCATTTGATTTAATACTGGTTCACTGTATTCCTTTAATATTTTTCTATGATCAGATGCTGTCTTTTTCAAAGTAAATATTTCCTTTTTTCTTTTACCAAACCCTAAATAAATAGATAAAAAGAAGGTACATAAAATTATCCAACTAGATAATTTTACATCTATAGAAACGCTCCCTGCACAAACTCTAAGTATAAATCCTATTGCTATAGAAAATACATCTAGTAAAATTATATTTTTTATCTTAAATGAATATAATAAATTGTTTGATAGATATAAAATGAGTATAAATGTTAGTTCTCTTCTTACAAATAGAGATAATCCAAGGGATAATATCGTTAAAAATATAACCAACACAATAGCATTATTTTTATGTATTTTACCACTAGCTAAAGGTCTATTACATTTTTTAGGATGAAGTTTGTCCTTTTCCATGTCTACTATGTCATTTAAAACATATACAGATGATGATATAAAACAAAATGATACAAATGCAATTAATGTATTATATATACTATTTATATCTATAATTTTATTAGAAAAAATTAATGCTGCTAATACAAATAAATTTTTAATATAATGTTTTGATCTCATTAACTTTATATATTCTTTTATTGATGCTTTTTTCTCTTTTTCACTACTTACTATATTATTCATTTCCCCCAACTTCCTTTTACCCTTTTATGTAAATCATTATTATTATCTAGGATATGATTGCACTCCTAAATTAAATATTTCTATAAACCCTTGTATATTACTAATTACGATAGTAATAAAAACAATACCTAAAAACACATTTAACAATTTTGTTTGTTTTTTACTTAAGGTTTGAGCTAAATATCCTAAAAGTAAAATTATTGCAAAAGTAAAATGTATCACCATTATATTTGCACTGTCTAAACTGTATCCTATTACCCCGTGTAAAACTATATTAGCTAATATTATACCTAAGCATAATTTAGGCACTTTTTTCTTAAAATTTCTTATTCCCCCTATTATAGCTAATAATAATACTATTGCTCCTAAAATTAAAAATACTTTATTTACTGCACCATTTTGAACCATTTTAGTATTATATAAAATTTCTTGTCCTGGAAAATACAATATTGGATATATTAATCTTAATATTGTCATTTTTATTTTTTCTAAAATAGGCAATGTTGCTATAAACATTGAATCTGAGTTTATAGTATTTTTCACTAAAAAGAAACTATTATATGATTTGGTACTTACTAATATAAAGTAAGACATTGCCACTAATAAACTTAAATGTGTTAGAATTTTTTTTAAGTTTATTTTAAATTCTAATAATAAGTTAATAAAATATACATATATATTTGTAAGAGTTATACCAAATAAAGGTATCGCTGCTATATCAATTAAATATGATTCTTGATTTTTTAATTTTGAAACTAAGAATATAAATACTACTAATGACAACTGAGCATATATAAATCTTTCTATATTTACAGACATGAAAATTTGTGGAAATGAAACTATCATTATCCCGATAATTAATACTCTTGTTAAACGTTTTTTACACAAATCTTTTATACAACTATAAATTAATGTTACAGATGTAGCACTTATTAATATTTGTAATATAATTAATCCAAATCCATAAATATGAGTAAATTGAGTTCCTGTTTTTGCTAAGTTTTGACTTATTAAAAATATTGGATATGCGAATAATGATACTATAGCTGAAAATAATATGTGTTTACTATTGTCCTGAGCTATAGCAAATGTGTTCCAATTTAATAAAACCCCCGTGTCGGTATTAAGTAATACATCATACTTATTATGTGTATCATAAAATATTGATGTCTTTGAAGCAAATGCTATTGATATTAATAAATACAATATTGTTACTATCAAAAATACCACCATTTCCCCCTTGTGTTTTGATAAAATTTGTCTCAATATCTTTCCCCCTTATTTTACAATTTTTTCTGTAACAGTATATCATAATATTAGTTATTTTAATACCTTGCTATATTAGTTATATGAGTTATTAATAGTAATGGAAAACTTAAATAAATATCTTTGAACCGCATACCATAAAGGCATGGACAAGTCATTGCTATATCCACGCCTTAACAAAATCATCATATAAATGTATTTACAGAAAAAGTTTCATATTCTCTAGATAACTTTAAATAAGTTTTAAAAACTAGTTATTAAACTCTATATTTCTTTTTTATCTTCTGGTTGCTCTTTATTTAATTTATCTTTTAATTGTGTTTCCAGCTCTATAATTTCGTTAAAAGTACTCTTTAACTTTTTAATAAATGGATTGTTGCGAGTATCATAGACTTGTTTTAAAACTACCTCTTTCTCTGCCATTTTAAAAATGTCATTACCATACATTTTTTTAAACGTATATATTCTATCATCAATCATTTCAGATTGTTTACTCAAATCTTTATTTAAAATTATAATTTCCTTTAACTCACTATTAGTTTCAGATATGTTCTTATTTATATCTTGAAGACTAATTTGTTCATCTTCACTAAGTAAAGTTTCTTTTTTATCTTTAATTTCTCCTGTATCTTTGACATAACTGTCAACTTTAGTATTTTTTACTGAATCATCTACTACATCATTTTTTTTATCTTTATTTTCAATCATACTTTTCTTTTCATTAAGCTGTGATAATTTACGTTCTAAAGATTCTTGAAATTTTTTGTTTATATTTAAATTATATGTAGTATCTAAACTTTCTTGAGCTAATTGCTTCCCCTGATTAATAGCTTTTAATTCTTTTAATGATATATTTGTATTTTCTTTATTAGTAGAAGTATTAATTTGTATTTTATTTAAAGCGCTACTGTTGTAACTTCTTGATAGTAGGCTACTACTTATATTTGAAATGTTCATATTTTCCCCCCGAGTTTATTTATTTACCTAATTTTACCAAATAATAATTTATTTGTAAATTTAATATAATTTCCAAAAAAAAACTAATAACCAATACTATCAATTTTCCAAGTAGAATCTTTTTCTTTTATTACATAATAATAAGTTTCATCTTCTCCAGAGTCTATTGGTTCTGCTCGAAGACCTTTAAATTTAACATAATAGTTAACATTGTATATTGCAATGTCATCTCTTTTTAAATTATCTTTTGTGTTAATATAGTTTTGATAATATGTTTCATCTGTAACTAAATTTAAATTCAGTAGTTTAGTACTTTCTATATTATCAACACTATCTTTTTTGCAGACAGCATCTACAAGATTTGAAGTATAACAATTTTTAAGTTTATTTACATCGTGGTCATTTTCAAATTTAAATGAATTTTCAATAGTTGTTTTTGGATCAGTATTCTGATTCAAAGATGTTTGTTTTTTTAATGAATTAAAGCAAATTATAATTATAAATAAAATAAATAAAATGCAAACTATTTTTTTTGTTTTCATAATAACCTACCTTTTTTTGTTTTTTCTTGAATATTACTTTTAATTCTTTTAATGATATATTTATATTTTCTTTATTAATAGAAGTATTGATTTACCTAATTTTACCAAATAATTTAAACTTAATATAGAAAAATATTTAGTTAAATTACATTATAAATGAATTTAAAATTCAAACATTTTAATAACTAGTAGTTAAACATGTAAAAAACAGTATATCCTTGAAAATACTGATGTACAAGCTGAGGGAGAAGTAACTCAACAAGAACTACTAAACTATATATTAAATTTTATGATAATATAAAATAAACCACCTTAATTAATAACAGCTTAATTAAAGTGGTTTATAAAAAGTTATTAAAGTATTTTGCCCGCTCAGTGGTTTTAAATTATACAGCTTTAATAACTCGTTGAATAGAAAAATTTTTTAGCGACGGATGAAGTCGTTGGTGCCATGAAAAGTAGCAAATTTTTAATAAAAAATCAGGAGGGGAATATGAGTTATCAAAGTGAAGCTCAATTAGAAGAAAATCTAATTAAACAACTTGTAAACCAGGGGTTTAACTTCGTTACAATAGCTGATGAAGAACAACTTAAAAATAACTTTAGAAATGAGTTGTTTCAACATAATAAAGCTAAATTAAACAATGAACCATTTACAGATAAAGAATTTGAAAGAATACTTAGACACGTTGAAGGAAAAAGTGTATTTCAAAGTGCAATGGTCCTAAGAGATAAATTTATATTAGAAAGAGAAGATGGTAGTGAAGTATATATAGAATTCTTTAACACTCAAAATTGGTGCAAAAACAGATTTCAAGTAACCAATCAAACTACAGTAGTTGGAAAGTATACAAACCGTTATGACGTTACATTACTTATAAATGGACTACCCGTTGTTCAAATAGAATTAAAACGTAGAGGGCTTGATTTAAAAGAGGCTTTTAACCAAATAAATAGATATAAAAAACACTCATACCAAGGGTTATATAGATATCTTCAAATATTTGTAATAAGTAATGGAGTAGACACAAAATACTTTGCAAATAGTGATAAAGAAATTCTTTTTAGTCATACATTCTTCTGGAGTGATGAAAACAACAAAAGAATAAGCACTCTTAAAGAGTTTACACAAACATTCTTAGATAAGTGTTTTGTATCAAAAGTTATAGCTAGATACATGATAACTAATGAAACTGATAAATTATTAATGGTTATGAGACCATATCAAATATATGGAGTAGAAGCACTTATAACTCGTGCATTTGAAACTAATAACAATGGATTTATATGGCATACAACAGGTAGTGGTAAGACTTTAACATCTTTCAAAGCTAGTCAAATTCTATCAAAAGAGCCTAATATTAAAAAAGTATTTTTCTTAGTTGATAGAAAAGACTTAGACTCTCAAACAATAGCAGAGTTCAATAAATTTGAGCCTGATAGCGTTGATACAACTGATAGAACCAATACTTTAGTTAAACAAATAAAAGACATAAATAAGCCACTTATAGTTACAACAATACAAAAGATGGCTAATGCTATAAAGAATGATAAATATGCTAAAATAATGGACCAATATAGAGATGAAAAAGTAGTATTCATAATAGATGAGTGCCACAGATCTCAATTTGGAGATATGCATAAAGCTATAAATAAGCATTTTACAAACGCTCAATACTTTGGATTTACAGGTACACCAAGATTCTTTGAAAATAGAAGCCAAGAAGGTAGAGTTACAGCAGATTTATTTGAAAAATGCTTACATACATATTTAATAAAAGATGCTATAAGTGATGGAAACGTACTTGGATTCTCAGTTGAATACATTAAAACATTTGATGGTGGATTTGATGAGGAAGATGATGAAAAAGTAAAATCAATAGACAAAGAAGAAGTATTTATGTGTGATGAAAGAATAAATCTAGTAGCAAATCACATTTTAGATATTCATAGTGGAAAGACTAAAAATAAGCAATACACTGCAATATTTACAGTTCAAAGTATAGCTATGCTTGTAAAATACTATGATGCATTTAAAAATATTAACCATGACTTAAAAATAGCAGGAATATTTAGTTTTGGAGCTAATGAAGAAAGTGAAGGAAAAGATGAACACTCAAGAGATTCACTTGAGCGAATGATTACAGACTACAATGAAATGTTTGACTGTAATTATTCAACAGATACATTCCAAAGTTATTTCTCAGATGTATCTAAAAAAGTAAAAAATGCAAAAATAGATATACTAATAGTTGTAAATATGTTCTTAACTGGGTTTGACAGTAAAACATTAAATACTTTATACGTTGATAAAAACTTAAAGTATCATGACCTAGTGCAAGCATATTCAAGAACTAATAGAGTTGAAAAGTCTACTAAACCTTATGGAAATATAGTTTGCTATAGAAACTTAAAGAAAAATACAGATGAAGCATTAAAGCTTTTCTCTCAAACTGATAATACTGATGTTGTATTAATGGAAAGCTATGAATATTACTTAGGTTTATGGCATAATGAACTTAGAAAATTAAAAGACTTAACACCAGAGCCAAGTGATGTAGACAGTCTTCAAAGTGAAGAAGATAAAAAGAAATTTATATTAGCATTTAGAGACTTAACAAAGGTTCTAACAAAGCTAAATACATTTACAGAATTTGAATTTGAAGAAGTAAAACTAGGAATGAATGAACAAAGCTATCAAGACTATAAAAGTAAGTATTTTACAATATATGAAAGTGTAAAAAGACAAGAAGAACAAAAGACTTCAATACTTGCAGATATAGACTTTTCAGTAGAGCTTATGCATAGTGATAAAATCAATGTAAGTTATATCATGAATTTAATTAGAGATATAGATCTATCGGACCAAGAGAAAAAGGCTCGTGATATTAAAAATGTAATAACAGAGCTTGATAGAGCTGATAATGAAGAATTAAGACTTAAGGTAGATTTATTAAAGGAATTCTTAAATAAAGTAGTTCCAGAACTTGGAAGTGATGATGATATAGACTTGGCTTATGAAGAATTTGAAGAAGTAAAAAGAGAAGAAGCTGTAGAAGAATTCTCAAAAGAAATAGGGTTAGATAGATATAAGATAAAAGACTATATTTCAGAGTATGAGTATTCAGGAATAGTAAATAGACAAGAAATAAGTGAAGAGATAAAAACAGAGTTAAAACCTAAGTTTACGCTTAGAAGAAAGATGATAGATCAAGTTAAAAACTTTATATTTGATCATGTAAAAAAATACGCTTAATTAAAATAAACAGATTTAAGGAGAAATACAATGCAAACAAGTGAAAAACAACAAGAACAACAAAGAGAATTACACACAAGGATATGGGCTATAGCAAATGATTTAAGAGGGAATATGGAAGCCAATGAATTTAAAAATTATATACTTGGATTAATATTCTATAGATACCTTAGTGAAAAGGTTGAAAATAGAGCAAAAGACTTATTATCAGAAGATAATATAAGCTATCGTGATGCTTGGGCTGATGAAGAATATAGAGAAGGTTTACAAGAAGAGTTCTTAGAGCAATTAGGATACTTTATAGAGCCAGAATTTTTATTCTCAACATTACTTAAAGCAATAGAAGATGGTAAGTTTGATATAGAAATGCTTCAAGGTGCAATAAATGATATAACAGAATCTACATTAGGAGCAGATAGCCAAGATGACTTTGACCATTTATTTGACGATATGGACTTAGCGTCTACAAAGCTAGGAAGAGACGTAAAAAGCCGTTCAAAACTTATAGCTAAAGTAATGGCAAACATTGCAGAAATAGACTTTGCACATGAAGATTCTGAAATAGATGTACTTGGAGATGCTTATGAATATTTAATATCTCAATTCGCTGCAAATGCAGGTAAAAAAGCAGGAGAGTTCTATACTCCACAACAAGTTTCAAAAATATTAGCAAAGATTGTAACGGTTGGAAAAGCTGACTTAAAAGATGTTTATGACCCAACTTGTGGTTCTGGTTCTCTATTACTTCGTGTATCAAAAGAAGCTAATGTTAGAAAGTTCTACGGACAAGAACTTACATCAACAACTTACAATTTAGCTCGTATGAATATGCTACTTCATGATGTAGACTATACAAACTTTGATATAAAAAATGATGATACATTAGAGCATCCTCAACATGAAAATATGAAATTTGAAGCGATTGTCGCAAATCCTCCGTATTCTGCGAATTGGAGTGCAGATTCTAAGTTTTTAGATGATGAAAGATTTAGTGATTATGGTAAACTTGCACCAAAGTCAAAAGCAGATTTTGCATTTGTGGCGCATATGATTCATCAACTAGATGATAAAGGAACAATGGCAGTAGTACTTCCTCATGGTGTTCTTTTCAGAGGTGCAGCAGAAGGAGTAATAAGAAAGTGTTTAATAGAGGAAAGAAACGTATTAGACGCTGTTATAGGGCTTCCTGCTAATATCTTCTTTGGTACAAGTATACCAACAACTATATTAGTGTTTAAAAAGTGTAGAGAAAACAATGATATTTTATTTATAGATGCTTCTAATGAGTTTGAAAAAGGGAAGAATCAAAATAATTTAACTGATGCTCATGTTGAGAAGATAGTTGAGACTTATGTAAAGAGAGAAACTATAGATAAATACAGTTATGTAGCCTCAATGGATGAGATTGTCGATAATGATTACAACTTAAATATACCAAGATATGTTGATACTTTTGAAGAAGAAGAATCAATAGATCTAGCTGTTGTTAGTGCAAGAATAGATAAGATTGATAAAGAAATAGATAGTATTGATAATAAGTTAGCAGTTTATTTAAAAGAGCTTGGATTGTAAGGGGAGGTGGATGATATGAATAAGACACCGAAGCTTAGATTTAAGGAGTTTAGTGGAGATTGGAATAAAAAAAGATTGTCTGAAATAGCTTCGATTAAAGGTGGTTATGCTTTCAAGAGTAAAGAATTTTCGAACTATAAAGATAAATATCAGGTTATAAAGATGGGAAATTTATATCAAAATCAATTATTACTTGATAGATCTCCAAGTTATAAAAAAGAAATAACAGAAAAAGAAGAACAATATTTATTGAAGTCAGGTGACATAATAATTACTTTGACAGGAACAGTAGGGAAGAAAGATTTTGGATATTCATATAGGATATCAGATGAAAAGAACCTATTATTAAATCAAAGACTAGGGCTAATAAGAAATAAAGAAAATATATCAGATGATAGGTTTTTAAAATATACAGTACTTGATAAGTTCTTTTTAGATCAATTTTTTGAATCATCAGTTGGAGGAACAGGAAATCAAGCTAATGTAAGTACTAAAAATATGGAAGAATTCTATGTATATAGTCCGAAGCTAGAAGAACAAGAAAAAATAGCTTCTTTCTTTTCTTTAATTGATGATAAAATTTCTCTTCAAGGTGAGAAGGTTGAGGCTCTTAAGGATTATAAGACCGGAATGATGCAAAAGATTTTTAGCAGGGTGTTAAGGTTTAAGGATGATGATGGTAGAGATTACCCTGAGTGGGAAGAAAAGAAGCTTGGAGATTTATTAAAGTATATATCTTCAGGAAAAACTAAATCTAAAAATGAAGAAGGAAGATATAAAGTTTATGGTTCTATGGGTGTTATTGGATATACAGAAAACAAAGAGTATGAAGGTGAACATATTTTAATAGCTAGAGTAGGTGCTAATGCTGGAACTGTTAATATAATTAATGAACCTTGTGGAATATCAGATAATACGCTAGCCGTTAAATGTAATGAGGTAATAGATTGTAGATTTTTATATTATAAGTTGAATCAATATAACTTGAGTAGACTTGTGTTTGGTTCGGGTCAACCTCTAATAACAGGTGGACAAGTAAAAGATATAAAAGTGTATGTTCCAACTTTAAATGAGCAAATAAAAATTTCTAAATATTTGTATGTTCTTGAAAATAAGCTTAAAAAAGAGCAAGAGAAGTTAGATTATTTAAATGAGTATAAGAAAGGATTATTACAGCAGATGTTCGTTTAAATAATAATTATGATATAATAGAAAAAATAATTTACTACACTATATATTAAATATGGTGTAGTAAATTTCATACAAATCATTAGGGGGATGATAAAATGTCCAAGCTAGTCACTTTAAGTCAAAGAAACTTACTATTAAAAAGTGATATATTAAAAGATTATCCTAAGTTAAAATCATTTCTAGAAACTACACCTGATATGGATTCTTCTGAACTTCATACATTAGATAAAGAAGTCAGAAACTTGTTTAATAGTAAAATATTCAATGCAATTAGTAATAAAGCTCCACAAGAATGGGAGGTTGATAAAGACCGAACATTAGAATCTGCAAAAGAATTAAAAAATATTACTCGTTGTCAGATATGTAATACTAAAATTAAAAATATATGTTATATAAAAAATAAGATAAATAACAATAGATTGATTGTAGGAAGTACATGTGTAACGTACTTTGGAATACTTGATAAAAAAGAGCTTGAGAAGATTTTAAGTGAAAGAGAAATAATAAGAAGAAGAGCAGAGATTAATAAATCAATTAATAATATCGAAAAGACATTTCAAGAATTAGACCTATTCATAGAAAAAAGCCCAATTATTATAAAAAATAAAGTTATTAATAAGTTTGTAGTACTAAAAAGTGAAGCTGTTGATTTACATACAAAGTACATAGATTCTAATTTAGATAGCAATGAAAAGATAAAAATAATAAACAGGATAAAAGATATTCTACCTAAAATTAGAGTTGAAAAAAATAAAATAATTGAATATATAGATAAAAATAAAGTAAACAAGTTCATTGTAACTAAAGGTATATATAGAAGTGTAGGTTATGATGATAGATGTATACCTGATTTAGAGGAAGATGGATTTGTATCTGAGAGAAATATATTTAGAGTAAAAGATATTAAATTTATAAAGTCTATAATTGGTGATTTTAATAAGCATTTAATAGACCATAACATGAAGATAATAAGAGCTTATGAGTATGCAAGGGATATATACTATCAAATAGATATGGGTAATAAAAGATATGCTATTGTAGATTATAAATACAGTGATTTTGCATTTAATTATGGAAGTTTAGTTTTTGGAGAAGAGCCACTGGAGGAGATAAGTTTAGATAAGGTATTTAGAAATTCAAAGATAAGAAGCGAAGTTACAATAAATACAATACTTAACTCTATTGAAGATATAATAATTAAAAAAGAATTTGAACTAGAGGATGTTAATAAGGAGTTTAATGAGATTATAATTAAAAATTGTAAGAATGACAGATATATAATATTAAACTTTAGTGAAACTATTGATATATTTAAAGAATTAGCTATTTCAAGTAATAAAAAGTTACATAAAGATGTTATTGATTATATTTTAAGTTGTAAAAATACAAAAAGTTATTATGAAATGGATTCATATAGAAGACAAACTAGTATATAGGTTTATAGATATTAAACAAAATATATCATAAAGACAGAGAAATCTGTCTTTTTTTAATGGGACAAATTAATGATTTATTTTTTTGTATGAAAATAGGATAGAAAAGAACAAAAAAATGACCTTTACTAGTCTTTACTATTATTTAAAAAAATATTTAATAGTATTTAGACCTATGTTAAACTATTGAAATTACTAGTGTTAAGTCTTTTAAAACCGTCAGATAGGAAACTAAAACCGTCACTTGGGAAACACTAAAACATACAGATTATTTTATTTGACGGAGTAAAATATATAAGGTGATATATCATGGGGAGAGTACGGGTTTATAAATGGTTTTGAGTATGATGTAAAATCTAAGACTTTCCATATTGAATCATCAGAAAAGATTTATAGTTTAATACAAAATTATTTGGAAAGTGGATACACACCTAATAATTTAGCTGTATTATTTGGACTTGGAAATTATTATGCTCAAAGACTATATGATCTACTTCGTTTATGGTCTGGTACAAAGAGTATTATTACATACTCCGTAGATGAGTTAAAGATGTATCTTAGCTTAGAGGGCAAATATGGAGATTACAATACTTTTAAGCGTAGAGTTATATTACCTGCAATAAAAGCATTAGTTGGTATTGGTTGCTTTGAAATAGATATAAAAGAAAATAAAGTAGGTAGAAAAGTTGATTCTATAGACTTTATTGTAAAAGATTTGGACAAAAGGAAGTATTTTACTAAGGATGATACTACAAAAGCAATACCAAGTGAAGTAATTGAAGAAGTTGCAGTTACTTTGGATAATAAGATTGTTGAGTATAAAATTGAGGAAAAAGAGGATATAAAGCACAAAAAAGAAATGGATATGCATTGGTGATATAATTGAGTTAAAGCCGGTGAACTAATGAAAAAGCCAAATTATGAAGATTTTATAATGAAAAGAGCAATGGATATTTTTGCACAAGAAGGTCTTAAGTTCTTTGGAATAGATAAAAAAGTAAAAGAAAATGGTCCAACGGAATTGGTTGTTTTAGAAAGTAAGAATATGTATATGGACTATACATTCTTAATGGAAGATGATAGTTATATACACTTTGAGTTTCAAATAACTAATAAAGGTGTAGAAGATCTAATGAGATTTAGGACTTATGAAGTACTACTTAATCATCAAACTAAAAAGGAAGTTATCAATAGAAGAGATAGAAACAATAAGAAATATTATGTAGTAATATATATAGTAAAATGAAGGACATGAGTTCTTCATTTTATTTTTTGTATTTTTATATATTCGACAAACTTTGATAAATAAATTAGAATAGATTATATAAAAATTAAAAAATCGCTATAACCAAGTGATTACAATATGTTCAAAATTAAGTGGCCGATTTTTACACGTAAGTTAGAGAATTTGGAGGGACATCTGTGTATTTTCCTACTGAAAAGGATGTTATTTTTCAATACATATAAATGGTTTGTGATAAAATATAGATAAAAGATAGGAGTGATAAGAATGAGCTATGGATTATTAAGCCCCAAAGTAGATTTTGTATTTAAAAAAATATTTGGAAATGAACAACACCCAAATATATTAATATCATTCTTAAATGCAGTACTAAATCAAAAGGATGTTATAACATCAGTTAAGATATTAAATACAGACATAGACAAAGAGCATATAGATGATAAATATTCTAGGTTAGATATAAAAGCAACTACAAATAACAAAGAACATATAAATATAGAGATACAAGTTAAAAATGAATACAACATGGTAAAGAGATCTATGTATTATTGGAGCAAGATGTATGAGAGTCAAATTATAGAAGGTGATGATTATGACAAGCTTGCAAGAACTGTTTGTATAAATATATTAGATTTTAAATGTTTAAAAAATGATAGATTCCATAACTTCTATAGATTAAAAGAAGTTGAAACAAATGAAGAATTAACAGATATACAAGAGCTGCATTTTATAGAGCTTCCAAAGTATAAAGGAGTATCAGAGGATGAAGATATTTCTAATATGTTAGAAATATGGACTACATTTATAAAAAATCCAGAGAGTAAAGTAATTGAAAAACTAGAATTGTCTAAAGAAGAAATAAAAGATGCTAAGTATGAATTACTTAGAATAAGTTCTAGTTCAAAAGAAAGAGAATTATATGAGCGAAGAAAAGAATCTCTTTTAAATAAAGTTAGTGCTTTAAAAAATGCTGAGGAAAAAGGCCAGAGAAAAAAGGCAATGGAAATAGCAAGAAACTTATTAGATATATTAGATAATGAAACTATATCATTAAAAACAGGCCTGAGTATAGAGGATATAAAAAAGCTAAGGAATGATATTAACTAAATGTATGGTAAAGAAGTAAATAAGGAGGATTAATTATTCTCCTTATTTTGTTGTTTAAAAATGAATGGGATAGTTGATAATTTTACATACTCGACAAACTTTAATAAATAAATTAAAATAAATTATATAAAAATCGAAAAAAAACTAATAATATATACATTTAATGCATTGGAAATACCGAGATTAATGATATAAGTTTTTATAAAAAAGTCAAGTTTGAGCCGGCAAACTTGACTATTTTATAAAAAATTTCATTGTGAATTAACTACAAAATTAAAAATATAAAAAATATTTCAAACATACTTAATTAATTTTATATTTTTATTAATCATAATTTTATGAAATAAAAATATTGCCACAAAATTAAAAATATATAAAATATTTTAAATACAATTAATTAATCTTATATTTTTACTAATCATAATTTTTGCAAAATAAAATTATCACTACAAAATTATGAAAATATAAATATTTATTATTATTTTAAAAAATTGGAGGATGAAATGAAAAAAAGAGCAGTAGGTTATTGTAGAATTTCTACTTTAATGCAAGTAGATAATACTTCATTAAAAGATCAAGAAGATAAAATAAAAATGTATTGTAAACTTCATGATATAGTAGTAGATAAAATTTTTATAGATAAAGCAAAGTCTGGTAAATCTACAGATAGACCAGAGTACTATGAAATGATTAATTTCGTTAAAGAGAATGATGTAGATATGATAGTTGTTTATAAAAATGATAGAATACATAGAAGTTTATATAATTTATTAGCTATGATTTATGAACTACAAGAATATGAAGTAGCATTAGTAAGCGTTACAGAACTCTTTGACACCTCAAACCCACAAGGTATGCTATTTTTACAAATGCTTGGAAGTTTTTCAGAATTTGAGAGGGCTGTTATTAATGAAAGAACTAGAAATGGAAGAATAGCAAGGCTTAATGAAAATAAATTTGTTGGAGGTAAACCAGCATTGGGCTATAAAATTAATAAAAATGGTGAATTTATCGTGGACCTAAAAGAAGCAAAGATTGTAAAAGATATATTTAAATTAAGGTCAAAGGGTCTTTCATTAGCTAAGATAGGTAATAAGTATGGTTTTTCAAAGCAAAAGGTTGATTATATTTTGAAAAATAAAAATTATATTGGAATATTCGAGTATAATGGGAAAAAAGAAAAGAATGAAATAGAATTTAAAATAGATCCTATAGTATCAAAGTATATGTGGAATAAAGTTAATAACTGCATTTTATAGACTAGTAGATTTATCTACTTGGTATTCTCTAGATATTTTTAATTTATAGCATTAAAAAAAAGGGAGCTAAAAACCTTTTCCGCTCCCTTTCTTTATTATTAGCATATGCGATTTCGCATTCATAGTCGACATTAACAAGTAACTTTGATAGTTACTGTATTTACAAACAAATGCCTATTATGCTATTGGAGGTGTACCTTCCGCATTTGCTACAATTGCATCTATTTGGATTAAAGCATCTTTAGGTAAAGCTGATACTCCAACTGTTCTTCTTGCAGGAACACCACCTGGGAAGAATGTTGCGTAAACTTCGTCTACAGCATCAATATCTTCTATATTTTTAAGGAAAATATTTACCTTAACTACATCTTCCATAACGTGGTCAACACTTTCTATAATTGCCTTGATATTTTCTAAACACTGTCCAGCTTGCTCTTTTACACCACCAGCTACCATTTCACCAGTTTTTGGGTCTAAAGGTAATTGAGCTGAAAGATTATTGTAATGAGAAAAAGCTACAGTTTGTGTAGATAGCGGACATATTGGCGCATTTTTAGTATTGTTTGCTTCTATTATAAGTCCATGTCTGTCTTCAACAGCTTGTGGAGGTGTACCATCTCCGTGTGACACAACTGCTTCAATTTGTACTAAAGCACCCATAGGTAAAGCTGAAGCTGCAACTATTGTACGTGCAGGAACATATGCTACTGCTCTAGCTATAGCTGAGTCTGGGAAGAATGTTTTATAAACTTCGTTTACTGCTTCAATATCTGACATATCTTTAAGGAAAATGTTTACCTTAACGATATCATCAAAAGGAACGTCGATACTTTCTAAAATTGCCTTGATATTCTTTAAGCACTGTCCAGTCTGCTCTTTTACATCACCATCTATTACTCTACCAGTTTTTGGATCTATAGGTAATTGAGCTGAAATATTATTGTAATGAGAAAAAGCTACAGTTTGTGTAGATAAAGTACATGTTGGCGCATTTGCAGTGTTATTTGTAAGCTTTATAAGGTCTCCTGCTTGTGGTGCGTTTGGTATTGTACCTTCACCATTTGAAACAAGTGCTTCAACTTGCACTAAAGCATCCATAGGTAAAGCTGCAACTGCAACTACTGTTTTTGAAGGAACATAAGTTGGGAAGAATGTTTTATAAACTTCTTCTACAGCGTCAACATCTTTGATATTCTTAACGAATACAGTGATTCTAACAATATCGCTCATAACATGGTCGATACTTTCTACAATTGCCTTAATATTTTTAAAGCATTGTTCAGCTTGCTCTTTTATACCACCAGCTACCATTTTACCTGATTTTGGATCTATAGGTAATTGAGCTGAAAGATTATTGTAATGAGAAAAAGCTACAGTTTGTGAATATAGAGAACTTTTTGGTGCATTTTCTGTATTTCTTGCTACTACTGTGTTCATGATTGTATTCTCCTTATTGTAATGTTTATTGTAATATTTATTGATAGAATCATTAAAATTCATCTAACTTGTAAATAATATACCTTGGACTAGCTCTAATGTCAATAGGTATTATTTTTATTATTTTAAAGTCCCACCACCTAAGAGGTAAATGTTTTCTTGGTCAATACTACTACTGACGATAATCTTTTAATTTGACTTTCTATGCTAATTTTTTATATTTGCTTGGTTTTTGCTTAAGTTTTGGGTTTTCTCATACCTCGGCAAATATGCACTTACATACTTTGATGATTAATCAATAAGTAAGCCTTAAACTTATTTTATCCCAAATATAATTTTAGTATGACTGTAAGTATTTTCAAGTTTTTAGAGTTTATAATTTTTACCTACAAACGCTACTTTTATGTAGTCTTTGATTAGCATATAAATATGATTTATTATTTGACACCCAAGTATCAAAATAGGCTATCTTTCATCAATAAAAATACAACTACCATATGAGATTTTGTCAAGTTCATTTTTTATGAGAGTAGATATATTTTCTGGAATAAAATCAAGGAAAAAATATAAGAAAACAGCTATTGATATCTTAAATTTTTTTCAGTTTAATATTCAGATTAATTCAAATTGGTCAAAATTCAGAACTTAATTTTCTAAGTTCTTTTTAGTGTACTTAAAAGTATGAATATTGGGTAAGTAGTCGTTAAATTTCACTTATTATTTGAGATAAAATTAATGCCATTAGAGTCCAAATAAATGGATTCTAATGGCATTTTTACTAGATATCTTTAAATGTGTTTTTTTCGAATAGTTTTTTTATTAATGGCCTTTATGTTTTTCTTTTTTCTTCATTTGTTTTAATTCGTACATTCTATCACGTTCTGCTTCTTTTCTTTCTTTTCTTTTCTTAATTCGTTCAACTTTGGCTGCTTCGTGTTGAATTTTCATAGCATTTTGAGCTTTTGTTCCTATACCTTTTTCATTTTGTTGTTTTTTTACTTCTCTTTGTAATCTCTTGTAATTGACTTTCTTTTGAGTCGATAATATTTGAGATTCAGCTTTTTTAAATGAAATCTCATTATAATTCTTTAATATAAATTCATATAATTGAACTTCTGTAGGTTCTGATCCTAAAACTATTTTTGCAACATTGTATTCTTTTTCATATTCATCTTCAAAAATACCAATCCAAAATGGATTTTGAAATAATACTGTTAATTTGCAACTACTTTGTTTCATAAATAATTCCTCCTGTAATTTTATTACAAAAGAATGGACAACCCAGGAGGGCAGGTTACTGCTATTTTATAAATAGGTTCGGACTACCAACCGAAACTGTGTTTTTATCTTTCGAATCTATTATATCATTTTTTTATATTTATTGTACCGAAGATATTTAAAGCGTTTTAGAATAAAACTTATTTAAATCTATTTGGTATGATTAAAATCAAAACATATGAAGAAAAAATGAACAATATGGTATAATTTGGATAATACATATCCAGGGAAACGATAAATAAAAAAGAGGTGTAGACTATGAAAAATTTTATTTCACTAAAGATACTTGATAAATTTAGGTTTTTATATGAAAAATTAGGTGTAGATTATGATGATATGAGGTTAATATTAAGTATAAAGCTAACTATAGATTCCAGAAAAACATATAACTTATTAAATAATCAACAAATTCAAAAATCTTCAAATCAATATAAAATAATGCAAATAATATATGCAGTTATTGGTTTCTTTATGATGATTATTATATTAATGAATAAAAATACTTTTGTCTCAATGGCTATATACTTTTCAATGTTTATATTTCTTATGCTTACAACATTTATTTCAGATTTTTCATCTGTAATATTAGATGTTAAAGATAACGAGATTTTAGCTACTAGGGGTATAAGTCTAAAAACATTGAATGCATCTAAAATAAGCCATATTATGATATATATGATAAATATAAGCATAATATTAAGCGGATTTTCATTAATTGCATCAACAAAGTATGGAGTAGTATTTTTATTAGTATTCTTAATAGAAATAATACTTATAGATATTTTTATGATAATTATATCTGGACTAGCCTATCTAATAGTATTAAAAATATTTGATGGAGAAAAGCTTAAAGATGCAATTAGTATTATACAAATAGGGGTTACAATATTATTTAGTTTAGCTTATATAGTCGTAACGAATCTATCTAAAAGTATAAATGTATTTGAAAATATCAATTTAGATGTAATAAGTTATCTTTTACCACCTTTTTGGTTTGCAGCTCCACTTGAAATAATAGCAACAGGAAATAAAAATGAAGTATTATTGATACTTTCTTTATTAGCTTTAGTTGTACCTGTAATATCAGTTTTAATATATATAAAACTTACACCAGTATTTGAAAAAAAACTTCAAAAACTTAATAATGAGAGTTTAAGTAAAACTAAAAGAAAGTATAATCTAACAATGAAATTGAGTAAGATTATATGTAAAGATAAAGAAGAAAGAATATTTTTTAATTTTGTTTCTAAAATAATTAGAAATGATAGAAATTTTAAATTAAGAGTATATCCACTTATTGGAGTTAAATATAATATATTTCCTCTTTTTTTCAGTTTAGATAGACATCCAAACAATATAAATTCATATATATTTCTATTTTTATATATTTGTTTAATGATGATTCCCACAATAATAATAGCATTAAAGTATTCTGAAAATTACAACGCATCATATATATATAAAACAATACATATAAAAAATAAAATGGCTGTACATAAGGCAGCTATTAAAGCTTGCTTAGCTAATATAATAATACCTATTTATTTAATTCAAAGTATAATTTTTATGTGTTTTTTCAAAGTAAACATAATACAACATCTAGTAGTTATATTTTTAGTTTCAATACTTATAACTATAATTACATTTAAAATGCTTAAAAAAGATATGCCATTTTCTCTTCAAATTAATTTACTTAAGAAAAATGAGGGAATAGTAGAAAATTATTTAATTTTTGTTTTAATAATTATTATGGCAGGTATTCACTTTCTTATTTCACTTATTAGTCCCTTAGCAGTTAATATCTATATAATAGTTATTTTAATAATAAATATAGCTTTGTTTAAATCATCTTTTAAAATGAACTAATGTAAATTAGTATAGTTCCTTAAATACATTACATCAGTCAATCTGAATTTTCGACAAAATTTTTAGATAGTTATTGATATAATAAGAAAAAGATAGTAATAAACTGTTCAATATGTAACTGTATAGTTGAGGGAGAAACATATTATGAAGATAAAAGATAGTAAAGCAATAACATTATCATTGATAGGAGTTAGTATGGCAACGCCTATATTTAATACTGTTAATGCTATAAATCCAACACCAGTAAGACTTGTAATTAAAGAAAATGCAATAGTTATGCAAGATGAAATAATAAAAGGTACCGAAAATAATGATCACAATAGAGTGCGTAGATCGTCTTCTATAATAAGTATGACGCATTTATACTCTAAATTAAAATATTCTATTAATATGAAAAGCTGGACTTTAACAAATAGTATATGGAGTTTTATGCAATATAAGAATGATATGGAGAGATACTTTGCTATATTATAATTTATTATATGCTTTATATGGCATTATAATATTTATACTTAGAAATCCTATTTTAAAACTTGTAAAAAAGCCTAAAGAAAATGATAGAAAAATCATTAATTCTCTTAGTGCCGGTTATATATTAATAGGACTAATTACAAGCATAATTTATATTGATGGAATGTATGTATTAATTGTTGTATTAGGTTTTCCATGGCTTTTAATTGAATATTATAAATCGTAGGCATCTTATTTATTAAGATGTCTTTTTTGAATATAAGCTTTAAACTTGTTTTTTAGTAAGAGTTAAAAGGATCTAAAAAACTATCAAATGTTATAGGATTAGGAGGCAAAAATGTATTAGATAAACATGGTAATGTAGTGCATCATCAGTCTTATGCAGATGAAAAACTTAAATCCATAGGTTATCCAATATGTATAGCTTGTCCTTTTATTGGAATTGTATCACTTATAGGTTATACTGCCACTAAAATAAAACTTAGATATAATAAAAAAAAGAAAAAAACATGTGTAACTGCATTTTATAATATTTATCATTTAAAACAATAACTTCCTTTTTTAATTTACTATCTATCTCAAAAAAATCTAATATTATTTCATTTAATTCAGATTTGCCTGTTAATACCTTAATTTAGTCGTTCGAGGTATTAAAAAATAATAAACTGGTAATAAATGGATAAAGTTATTGACTCACCTTATTTGTATTGTTATCCTTTTTTTAAGCATTATTATATTTATATAATATATAAATATTTTTAATTTATATATAAAAGGGGGATTATATGTTAAATAAGAAAAAAATAAGTCCAATTATCTTAATGATAATTTTATCTTTATTAATAGTTCAATTAGTATTTGCTGATAAAAATACTAATTGTAATACACAAGAAACTGCTATTAATAATGAAATTGCTAAGTCTGAAAATCTAAAGGATTTAAGTATTCAACAATTAACAAAAATTAGAGATAAGGTTATTGACCAAAATTTAGAATATCTCAAAGAATTTGGAGCAAATTCAAATCAAGATCTTCGAGATCGTAAAGATGAAATTTTAAATTGTGATGCAGGATTAGTTGCTTTCTATAATAAGAA
>NZ_NOJZ02000024.1 GCF_002251085.2 Romboutsia maritimum
GTTCGGTCAAACTAAAAAGATAAGTAATAGTACAATTAAAAAAGAAGAAGCTACTATAGTTAACACTCAAATAGTTGTATTAAGCGAGAGTGAAAACAAAGTAAATGAAAGTAATAATGCGAGGGCAGCAGTTGAAAGCTTTAAATCTATAAGCGAAGATAATATATTAGAAGGAAAGAAAATAAACAAAAAAGTAAATTTTGAATCTTATAATATAGGTACTGATATAAATAAAGTAAGTTGTGAGGAAGCTTATAACTTTATAAGTTTACCAGGAAGAGACTTATTACAAGAGCATAAGCAAATACAAAAGATTGATGTATTAGAAAGAGAAGTACCTAAAGAACTTCAAGAAGGATATATAAGCATAGGTAAATCAATTAAAAAAGGAATTGCTACAGAAGCTTATATGAGTGATGATAAAAACTTAGGTAATTTAGGATTAACAGTACTAGGACCGCAAGGGGCAGGCAAGACTACTTATTTCAAAAGATATGCTAAAAATGTTATAGAAAAAGAAGAAGGGTTAATAGTACTAGATTATATAAAGAATTGTGATTTAGCTAATAGCATACAAGAAGTAGTTCCAAAAGAACGATTAATAGAACTTGATTTAAGTAATCCTAAAAATCTACAGTCATTTAGCTTTAATGAATTAAAAATAAATTCAAATGAACCTTTTGAAATATTAGAATGTGCTAATTTAAAAACACAACAAACTATTTCTCTTATAAATGCAATAAATGACACAGGCGATCCATTAAGCCCTAGAATGAGAAGATTTTTAAGTGCAGCTTGCAACATAGTTTATATACACGATAATAAAAGTTTAAAAGATATTATAAGATGCTTAGAAGATTATAAAGTAAGAAATGGATATATAAAGTTAATTCCAACAAATTTAAAAGTTATGTTAGAAGATGAAGTAAGCTGCTTAAAAGAACTTGATGAAGTGGATAAGAAAACATCAGAAGTTACAGGAACTAGAGATAGTAAAATAGAGCATATACTAGATAGAGTTAATTTACTTCGAGAAGATTTAAAATTAAAATATATGTTTAATATTGATAGCTCGAATAACATTAACTTTGTTAAGTGTATGGATGAAGGTAAAGTCATACTTATCAAAATGCCAGAAGCTAAATTTAATAGTAAATATGTTAAAAATATATTAGTTACCTTCTTTATAAGTAAGATATGGCTAAGTTGTCAAGTTAGAGGAGCGTATCAAGATAAACCACTTAGAAACCATATTATATTAGATGAAATATTTCAAGCTCCTACAAGCGAAACTATACTTGAAGATATATTAGTTCAAGCTAGAAAATTCCAACTTAAATTTGTATTTAGCGCTCATTATCTAAGTCAAATAGAAACAATAAGAGAATCGTTAAAAGCCAGTGGAAGTAGTTATATGTTGTTCAGTGGAACTGATAAGAAAAACTTTAAAGAATTAGAGGATGAATTAGATCCATATCAATTAGAAGATTTATTGAATCTAAAAGAATATAATAGTTTGAATCTTATAAGAGTAAAAAATGGATATTCTAGTTTTATAACTAATTTAAAGGAATAACTTGCTAAAAATTGCCAAAATTACTCATATGCTTTAAAATGTAATTAACACGATAATTTCAAGGGGGATTTAGAGGATGAAAATAAGCAAAAATATAGCTAGTTTATTGATGATAGGTACTTTATCAGTTTCATTGGTAGCTTGTTCATCAAGCCAAGAAAATAGTAAGGCTAACGGGAATGATACTACAAAACAAGAACAAACTAAGAAAGAAGATAAAAAAGAAAGTAAAGGGAAAACTTATACTGTAGATGGAGCAGTTGCAGAAGAGGGGGGCATAGTTCAAACAATAAAAGAAGTTAGAGTGTTTGATAATATGAAAGATGCTGTTAAAAGTTATAATCAAAATGAAATTGTTGTTAATGATGAAAATAAAGATAAGGTTACAGTAGTTGTTAAATTTGAAATTAAAAATAATAATGATTTTAAAATTTGTACTTATCCAACTCAAGGTACGATAATAACTAATACAGGAGAACAAAAGGAAGCTGATTTAATAGCTAGTGAAAGTTTCGACGGAGATATACATGAAAAAGTAACTAGGGAAGGTCATGTTCTGTTTAATTTAGATAAAACAAAAGTTGATGATTTAACAAGTTTTAAAATAGCTTGGAACACTAGCCATGATAATGGTACAGCCGATAACTACGATGATGATTATCATAAGGACAATAAATTAGAAGTTACATTAAAATAGGTCAATTAAGAGAGCAAAGATTATGCTCTCTTTTATTTTATATTAAAAAAAGAGCTAGATTTTACTCTAGCTCTAATAATTTCAAAATTGTGGATTAATTTTTATAATGACAATTTATAATTTATTATTTTTAAATTAATTTATATTTAGTAAGGTTATTCTTTATTTTATTATAAGTAGTCATACTCATAACAGACCCTTCAAACCAATATTTAAATGTACTAGAAGATACTCCTAAAAGTTTTGCAACTTCATATTTACTAAAATTATTTGAGTTTATCCATGATCTTAAATTTTCAATAAAGCATTCATTATTCCAAACTAGATTTGAATATCCATCCCTACATAAATAGTCCATATCAAAATATTTTCCTATTTTATTAAGAATACCTATATTAGGAAAATATCTACCAACTTCATATGCACTAACTAAACTTTTAGTAACACCTATCATAGATGCCAAATCTTGTATACTAATATTATTTTCAATTCTAGATTTTCTAAGTCTTCCATTAAATGTATTTTCATCATAATCTTGCTTCATATCTATATTTATATTTGTCTTTTTATTCGTGTAGCTTCTGCTATGCGAACAAAAAGACAAACTTTGAAACCCTTGAAAATCAAAGGTTAGATTATCAACTAGTTTTTTTTTAGACCGATATAGTTTATAATCATTTTATCATAATCTGAAACATAGTCTATAGATTCTATTATATTAGAGAGTAAGAATCTTTTTCTATCTAAATCAGAAGTATCTATTTCAGCATTAAATCTATTAAGATTATCAATAATAATATCAAGATTCAAATTAATATTAGTAACTTTAGTTGAAGCAGATTGCACTATTTCTAATTCTTGTTTTAAGTTTTCAATTTCTTTGTTTAATTCTTCAATCTTATTGATTATATAAGTTGAAGCTGTACTGTCTGTATTTTTACCAAGTTGTACAATAAGATTATTAATCATATTTTGTTTTTCTTTAATGTTTGAATTTAATAAATTCAATTTGTTATCTATTGTTTTAAAATCTTTATTACTATCTTGTTTATCTTGTTTATAAGAATTTATAAGTAACTTAACATTTGTATTTTTTATTTCATTAATAACTTTTTCTTCAGCTATATCAGCTTTGATATTTTTACAGTCGCATACACTAACTCCTAATGTCTTTTTAGTACCACAGATATAGTAGTATTTTTTAGAACCAGAAGAAGTCTCACTAAAGCTTATTCTCATATTTGATTTACACTTAGAGCATCTTATAAGTCCTGCGAGTAATGCTTTATTACTTGTTTGATTGCGTGGAGCTTTGTCTTTATTTCTATCCATTAGTCTTTGTACTTTAAGCCAACTGTCAGCATCAATTATTCCTTCATGCTTAGCTATAGCAGCAATAGGAGTATCACTGTTTTTAGCATAGGTTAGAATACCATGATTATTATCTGGAATACCTACAACATCAAAATTTTTACTTTGTAAATATTCTATTACATCTTTATTAGCTCTTACATATGCAGGACTTCTTAAAAGTTTAGATACTGTGCTTGTAGAAAACCTTCCATCCCTAACACCTCTTATATCATTATTATAGAGATATTTATATAATTTACTTAATGATCTAAGTTCTAAGTAAGCATCAAATATTATTTTAACCTTATCTATATTATCATTATCTATTTCTAGTTTATGCATTTTTCTTTCGACCATGTTTTCATCATAATAACTAATTTTAGTTGATGTAAAACCTACAGGAGGATTTCCTCCAAGCCAACGACCAGTTCGTGCTAGCTCATACATATTATCTTTTATACGTTCTGCTATAGTTTCTCTTTCTAGTTGGGCAAATACACTTGATATATACATCATTGCACGACCCATTGGGGTACTAGTATCAAACTGTTCCTTAATTGATATAAAAGATATATCTAGTTTGTTCAATTCTTCGATAAGAGTAGAGAAGTCAGAAACATTACGAGATATACGGTCTAATCTGTAGCATATTAAATAGTCAAATTTTTTATCCTTAGCATCTTTTAGCATTTCTTTAAACTTCGGTCTATCTGTAGAGCTACCACTAAAGCCTTCATCTTCATATATTAAAAAATCTTCAATTCCTACGTTTTTGGCATAATCCATGCAAAGCTGAATTTGATTTTCGATTGATTCACCTTTTCCGGTAAATTTACTTTTTCTTGAGTATATTGCTGCTTTCATAAATGCACCTCCTTATAAAAATACGTTTAGTGATTTATTTCTTTATCAATGAACCACTTTGCTAATTCATATACATCCACTTTCAAAGCATCAGATAATAAAATTACTTGTGTAATCGTAGGACTATGAAAAACAGTTCGACTATTCTCGAGTTTGGATAAATATCCTTGTGATAATCCTGCCATTTTTGCAAGTTCTTTTTGTGTAAGATTATGTCTTTTCCTTGATGTCTTAATCATAAATGAAATCCTTTCTTAGTTTAAATATGATTAATCCACAATTTGATTTATTTTGTCAGTTTTAGTAATAAATATTCGTGGTACGAATATTGTTTCATGTTATTATTTAAATATAACTAGTTAGGTGTACAAAATTTTGTACAGTAAAAAATAATAAGTTGATAATAGAACAAACGTTTGTTACAATTGAATTATAACATGATCAAAAGGGGAGAATGGAATGAGTGAGGAAGAAATTTTAAACCAATTAAAAAAATATTTTTTAGAAAATCCTAAGGAATTTAAAATAATTAAAAATAAAGTAAATGAACTAAAAAATATAGAGCCTGAATAAGACTCTATATTATTTGTCATTATTCAATTTTTTTATAAGTTGTATTATTATTTGTTTATTATCTTCGCTAAGTCCTTTATAGTCTTTAAATACTTCTAACACTTCATTCATGCATTCATCAGTTTCATTTATATTTTTTATATTACTTTTTCCTAATAAAAAATCTGTAGTAACTCCAAAAAAATCAGCTAATTTCAAAAGTGTGTTTTGATCAGCATATCTTTTCCCTTGTTCATACATACTTATAGTGCTAGGTGCTAAATCAAGTAATTTAGCTAATTCAAACTGTTTTAAATCTTTTTCTTCTCTAAGTATTTTCAATCTTTCAGCAAACATTTTTCCACCTCTTTAAATGTATAATAACACAATATGTATTATTTAAAATAAAAAAATACAAAATGTGTTTAAAAACTCTTGACAACACGAAAAGTGTTGTAGTATTATATAAACATAAGCAACACGAAAAGTGTTCTAAACAGCAAAGGAGGTGCATACGATGAATAGTTTAGTGGATTTTAGAAACTCTAAAAACTTAAAGCAGAGGGAAATGGCTAATATATTAGGAGTTTCACTTACATTTTATTCTAAAATTGAAACAGGAGTAAGAAATCCGAGCTACAATTTTTTGCTTAAATTTAAATCTATTTTTAATGAAGCAAATGTAGATGAAATTTTTTTTAATGATTTACAACACATTTCGTGATTATAGTTTAACATTTATAATCAACAAAAACATTATGAAACGAATGGGGGAATTGGAATGGAATTACAAGTTATAGATAAAACAAATATATTAGATCAAGAAGTTACAACTTATGGAGATTTAGAAAATCCATTATTTTTAGCAAAAGATGTTGCTGAATGGATTGAACACAGCAAACCATCAATAATGATAGAAACTGTTGATGAAGATGAAAAGCTAAAGGAAACAATCTTTACCTCAGGTCAAAATAGAGAAATGTGGTTTTTAACAGAAGATGGATTATATGAAGTATTAATGCAAAGTAGAAAACCAATAGCAAAGCAATTTAAGAAAAAGGTTAAAAAATTACTTAAACATTTAAGACTAAACAAATTTAATCCATACACAAATATGAGTAAAGAACTTCAAGCTATATTTGCTTTAGATAATAAAACTCAAGCTATAGAAATAAAAGTAGACAAGCTATATGATGTTATGACCATAGATTATTCTCAGCAAGAGAATATCAGAATAGAAGCAAATAGAGTAGCGATAGAATTACTTGGTGGAAAAGGAACATTAGCATATAAAAGATTAAGTAGACCTATATTTCAAGCTTTATGGAGAGATTACAAAAGTTATTTTAAAGTAAATAGCTATAAAAATACAGCTACAAAAGATTATGACAAAGCTATCAATTATATAGAAAGATGGCAACCAAATACCAATTTAAAACTAGCAATAGAAGAATTAAATAATCAATTAGTATTTGCATAGGACAATTTTAAAACTTCATAAAATTTAAAAGGAGGGGGGATTTACATGGCAAAAAGAGTTAGAGAAATAACTGTTGAATCAAGATTTCCAACAGATAATCCAGAAGAGATAGATGCAATAAAAGCTAGAAACTTGAGATTAATATCAGATTTTATTGTTCAGACACAAATCGAAAAGTATGGTAGAGAAGCTGTTGATGCAGGATATTTTGTCATAGAGAGAACCTTAGAATTACAAAAAAGTGGATTAGGTTTTGAAGAAGCTCAAGAAAGAGCCAAGAATGAATTTAATGCAAAACATCAAAGGGCATAAGTCCTTTGTAGAAATAAATAGTACAAGGTGGTGAAGGTGATATGGACATTAAAATATTACAATCATTCATCAAGGAATTTAAGCACATCAAAGATATAGACAAGAGATTTGATATGTTAAAAATGTATAAAAAAATTAAGGAGGATAACTAAATGTCTATACAAGAGAAACTATCATCTATACGAAAAGATGCTTATCTAGAGTATCTGAAAGTATCTTATAAAATGCATGATGATAAAACAATGTTTACAGATGAAAAAGAAGCAATAGTAAGACAAGCTTACAAGAAGTACAAGGAAATTGAAGAAAGAATAGATGAAGTAGAGTTCTTAACTGAAATGGAAGAACTAGAAAGAGATAGACCTATAGAAGTTCAGATATAAGAAAAGAGCCACTGCAATGGCTCAATTCAAAGTAATACAAAAAATTTAAAACTGATTATATTATATGAAATTTAGGAGGAAATAGCAATGGAAAGTATATCACTTTATGAATTAACTACTGATTTAGTAGAGTTAATGGATGTAGAAGATGCTGAAATGAATGAGGAAGTTAAATCTCAAATAGTAGAACAAATAGAAAATATGATAGAAGATAAATCAGAAAACATAATAGCTGTTGTTAGAAACTATGAAGCAACTATAAGTGCGATAAAAGAAGAAGAAAAAAGACTAGCCGAAAATAGAAAAGCTAAAGAAAATAAGTTAAGTAGACTTAAAGAATACACTAGAGAGTGCTTGGAGAGAACAGGGAAGATGAAAGTTGAAACTAATTTAGGAACAGTTAGCTTAAGAAAGAAACCTGTATCAGTAGTTGTAGAAGATGAAGCATTGATACCTGCACTATATAAAACTACTAAAGAAGTAGTTAGTATAGATAAAGTTACTATAAAAGATTTCTTAAAAAAGGGCATGGAAATAGAAGGTTGTAGATTATCAGATGAAGCTTATAGCTTAACTATAAAGTAGGTGGATGTATGAAAAATATTACAGTAGTTGAAGCTAGAAAACTTTTAGAAATAACAGAGTCGTTAGCGAAACCTTTAGCTATAAATCAAAATGAATTTATAGAGCTTATGATGGTATACAACAAAATTATAGATAGATTACTTAAGGAGAGTGGAACTAATGAATAATACAGCATTAACTTTAGCAGAGTTTAAGACAGAAACAGGGCAGTTATTAAACGTAGAAACAGTTAAGAATTATTTAGTTAGCGGTAACGGGAATGTTACTGACCAAGAAGTGTTAATGTTTATAGAGTTATGCAAAGCTCAACATCTTAATCCATTTATAAGAGAAGCGTATCTTATAAAGTTTGGAAGTAGTCAAGCCAACATAGTAGTTGGTAAAGATGTATTTGTTAAAAGAGCATATAGGAATCCTAATTTCGATGGAATGAGAGCAGGAATAGTAATTATTAGACAAGACGGAGGAATGGATTATAGAGAAGGCTCATTAAAAGCACCAGGAGAAACATTAATAGGTGGATGGTGCCAGGTATATTTAAAAGACATACCACATCCTGTTAGGTCAGAAGTAAGCTTAGAAGAATATTCAAAGTCACAAGCTACATGGAAGCAAATGCCATGCGTAATGATAAGGAAATGTGCAGTAGTTACAGCTTTAAGAGAAGCATTTCCAGAAGATTTACAAGGAATGTATGATGCTTCTGAAATGAAAAATGTACCAGATAAGTTACCAGAAAAAGACGTTAAAGTTGGATATGCTACAGTAGGTCAAAAACAAGGAATAATGAAGTTAGCTAGTATGAAAGGATTATACAGTCATGATAATCCAAAAGATATTTCAAAGATGGAAGAGTTTTGTAATAGCAAGGGGTACAACTTAAAAGAGTTAAAGTTTGATGAAGTAGATGAATTGTTAGATTGCTTAAGTAAATATGAACCTAAAAATTCAACAAATGAAATTATAGAGGATGCAGACTTTAGAGAAGTAGAGCAAGAGCAATTTGGAGATATCGAGTAATGAAACTAATAATACTTATAGCTGACATTCTAATCCTTTTAGGATGTTGGCAAGGAATAAAATTTATATACTACAGAAGATAAATAAGAAGGTGATAAAAATGGCACTGTATAGACAGATTTTCATAGATTTCTGGAAGGACCCAAAAGTAACAGAAGAAATGAGTGCAGAAGATAGATATGCTTTACTATATCTTCTAACTAATCCATATACAACTCAAATAGGAATTTATCAAATAACTAAAAGACAAATTGCTTTCGATTTAGGATATAGTACTGAATCAGTAGGAGCAATAATAGATAGATTCGAGCAAATGCATAAGATAATAAGATACAATACAGAAACTAGAGAAATAGCAATAAAAAATTGGGGTAAATACAATTTAAAAAAAGGCGGAAAACCAATAATAGATTGTATAAATACAGAGTTGCCAAGGATTAAAGATAAAAAATTAATAGAATATGTAGCTCAATCAATACCAAATGAAACTATAAGAAATACATTTTTACGATACGTGAACGATACGTCGACGATAAGTGGACAAGAAAAAGAAGAAGAACAAGAAAAAGAAAAAGAAGAAGAACAACCACAACAAGAAAATAAAAATTTGGTGGTGGTTGTGGATAAAATCAAAGAATATTTTCCTTTAGAAGAAAATGACGTAAAAAAAGTAGCTAATGAGTTCTTAGCTACTGGTAAAGAGATTGAATATTTAATTGAAAAGCTTGAATATATAAAAAATAACCCAAACGCTCGTGATGTAGTAGGTTATTTAATATCAGCTTTAAAAAATGATTATAAACCTAGTATTAACAACTATAAGTGTTTTATACCACAAGTGAAAACTAGATATCATAATATCAATCAAACATTTACTAAATATACACCAGAGGAACTTGAAAAGTTACTTTTAGAGAATCAAAAAGGAAAATTTAACTAGGGAGGATTAATTTCCTCCTACTAAAGATAAATAAAAGGGGAGATTGAGAAATGGTTATAGTAAGAAGTCAAAGCAGAGAGTTTTTAGGAAAATGTACAGGAATACAAATAGATGAACAAACAGTAATTGGAGTTAGTCAATTCGGAATAACAGTTCTAGGAGCTTATAAATCAAGAGAAAGAGCAATTGAAGTATTAAATGGATTGCACAGAATAATATCAGAAAGTACAAGTCAAGATTATCTAGATGGAAAATATAGAATAAAACAAGAAACTATATATGTAATGCCACAAAAGTAAATAAAAAAATAGGGGGAGCTTGTAATGTTAAATAAAAATAAATTAGATGTTGCTTCTAAAATGGCAACACAACTTTTAAAAGAAGGCATGTTATGGGGAGAAGAATTAGAAAATTTTATAAAATCAGGAAAAGGTAGATATGGATATACTTTTTATACAACAGAAGAAGAATATTTAGAGTTTGAAAATGCAGTTTTAGATTATATTGAAAAAAGAATAAATAAGCAAGTAAAGGTTACTGATATAAAAACAAAAACATCAGCTATTTATAAAGGCATAAGTGAAGCAACTAAAGGTATCAGATGCAATAGTCCAGGTTCTTTATATTATTATATTAAATACAAAAAAATATATAAGAATAGATATTTAATTGAACACTCAAGACCTAAGCTGAACGAAATATAGGAGAAAGTTATGGAGCTATATAGAAATCAAGAATTAATAGACAGAGCACAGGAATTATACAATGAAGGATATAGCATATTTGAAGCTTTGGATTTAGCTGAGAAAGAGTTAGAAGGGGAGAATAATAATGATAATTGATTTTACAGATATACAGTCAAGACAAGTTGAATTTATACAATATCTTAAAGAAAGACCTAAAGTAATTGATAAGAAAGAAAGTTGCAAATTTACAGATGAAGAAGTTTGGGGATTAAAAAGTGAGCTTGCAGAAGTAGAAAATGAAATGAAATGTCACAAATATTGGGATTTATCAGAGATTGATGATAATAAAGTACTAGAGGAAATGTCAGATGTATTAAGTCACTTGTGTAATATAGCCAATGAATCAAATATAAAGCTTATATTAGATATTGAATTAAAACAGACTAATGAGTTAATGAAACAGTTTACTAGCTTGGACAAGCAAATTAATGATTTGATAGGATACAAGAAACAATATGCTGAGTTGAAGATAAAAAGAATAACTTTAGATTACATGATTTTATTATACAGTCTTGGATTTACATTAGAAGAACTAAGACAAGCTTACCTTAATAAAATGGAAAGCAACTACAGTAGATTTAGTTAAAAATATTCAATAGCAAAGATTAAGGAATTTTATAATAACAAACTTGAATAATCTATCTAATAAGGATATAAACCTCCTTAAAATAGCTATAAATACAGCAAGTTATTATCAAATAATATTCAAATGAAAAGGGTGAGATTTGATGGCTGTTAAAAGAGGTCACGAGAGAGTTGAGTTGACTATAGCAAAAGAGCATAAAAGAAGCTTGATAGATTTAGCAGAATACTATGACATGTCAATATCGGAACTTATAAGAAACATAGTCATAGAAAAACTTCAAGATGAAGGATATATAGATTAAAGGGGTGAGATAGTGGAAGAACTAAGACAAGCTTTAAATGAGCTATATGTAGAGTTTGGACACAATGAAGTTACTCAAAGAGCAAGTGAAATACTGGATAGATATATTATAGAAGCACAAAGGGGGAATTTAGAATGCATGAAGTTAGACAAGCAGTAAATTCAGATAATATAGTAAATCTATTTATATTCGAAAATATAAATACAGGAATGTGGAAATATCAGAATTATAAGGAGTTTATAAGAGCTGTAGAGGAAGATAAGAAAAATGTAATTGAATCTATATTTGAACTTCCTAAGTATGCAGCATTTATAAGACAATATGAGATTTTATGGGGCAAGAAAAGAAGTGAGTTTAATGAACTTGAAAGAGAACATTTAGATAGAAAATATAATGAGATTGAGGGGGATTGCATATGAAAAAATTAAGAAAATTAACTAGGAAACAAAAAGATATATTAACTAAAAATGGATTAGATTATAATAAATATCTTTTAGAAAGACAAGACCCAAAATCATATACATTTGTTCATAGAGAAACAAAGGAAACAGTTAAATTAAATTTTTATATGTAAATAGGGGGTACTAAAGATGAAATTACCGTTTATATTAAGAAAAACTCATGATAAAGAAATGGACAAGTTAGTACAAGCTAAAGATGAAATTAAAGGCTGGTACATGGATTTAATGGATGAAGTTATAGCATTAAGAAAAATAAATGTAGAAAAGCAAAATAAAATTAATATGCAAGATAAAGTTATAGATAAGCTAGAAACTACAAACTGTGAAGTTATTATGGATAAGTTTAGAACGGAAACTGAATTAAAAGAAGCTGAAAAGAAGATACAGGACTTAGAATGGTGCTTGAAAGAGTTTAAGAAAGTTAAAAAAGAGTTAGAAGAAGATAATATAAAATTAATGCAACAACTAAGCAAAACATCTAAGTATAAAGCACTCGGGTAGGTGTTCACTGTGGCTAAGAAAACAAAGATATTAGGTGCGTATGAGAAAAGTTGTCCTGTGTGCGGAGGGGTAGTTTACAAGTTAAAAACATCTATAGGAACTATATATCAATGCAAATGTGGGATGTGTACTCAAAATAATATATTGGAGGAGAGATAGTATGAACCATGTAGTTTTAATTGGTCGTTTAACAAGAGATCCAGAACTAAAATATTTAGCAGGAAGTGGAACAGCAGTTGCTAATTTTGCAATAGCTGTAGATAGAGAATTTACAAAAGATAATAAAAAAGAAACTGACTTTATAGATATACAAGTTTGGGGTAAAACAGCAGAGAATTGTGCTAATTATTTAGGAAAAGGAAGTATGTGTGCAGTACAAGGATCATTAAGGATTGAAACATACGAAAAAGATGGAGAAAAAAGAAAAGCAACTAAGATTAATGCGAATAGAGTTCAATTTTTAGATAGTAAAAATAAATCGGAAGGTAACAATGAGCTTAAATTTGTACCTAATTTTGAGCCAACAGGTAATTTGAATAATAATGAATGGGATGCTATATCGGAAGATTCTATACCTTTCTAGATAGAAATGGAGCGATATTATGAAATGGACTGATGAAAAAATTGAAAGAGAAATAAAAAATGTAATTAAAACATTAAATATAGACAGGATGCCATCTACATCAGAAATTAAGAAAGCTACAAATAATTATGGATTAGGTATTAAAATAACCAGAAGTGGAGGGGTTAGATACTGGGCTGATAAATTAGGACTAGAATTAAAAAATAGTGAAACAAAGTTCGGAAATGAATGGGAATTTAATATGAAAAAGGAATTAGAAGGTAAAGGCTATATAGTTGAAAAAATGTCAACTAAACATCCATATGACTTACTAGTGAATGATAACATAAAAATAGATGTTAAGGTATCTAGATACTATCATAAAGACAACTTTAAATTCTACTCTTTTAATCTAGAAAAGAAATATCATAATTGTGACATATTTATATTTGTTGGTCTTAAGGATGGAAAAGAAGAAATAGAAAGACTATTTATAATACCTAGTAAATATCTGATGGGAATAAAGCAACTATCAATAGGGACTCAAAGTAAATACGATAAATATCAAAATAGATGGGATTACATAGAAAAATACAGTGAGTTTTATGCAGAAACTATATAAATAAAACAAGAGAATAGGGATAATGTGCAATGATACTAAAGCTCTATTCTCAAATAATAATCATTTAATAAGAAACGAGGGGCTTTAGGAGGAGAAATTATGAAAGAAATTTATAGAACTTATGAAGATACACAAGTAGTTCAGCTGGCAACGAATGTAGAGTGTCCATATTGTGGTAGAGAATGGCAAGAATATGATAAAGATGAATGTGGAAGAACATACACATTAATATGTGGTGAAGAAGATGATGGTTGTGGAGAACAATTTAAAATGTATTTTGATGCAAATTAGATAAATGAAATAATTCATTTATTATAAAATATAATTTTTATTTAAGAAATGAGGAATGAAAATGAATAATAATGTAGATGTAAAAGTTGTAGATGTAGCTACAGATAATATACTTGTAGAAGAATTTAATTTCTATGAGTGTGTAAGTTGTCATTGGAGATTTATAGGTGATGCACAAAGATACAATTGTGGTTTTATTTATGAAGGTACTGACTTATTTAATTTTTGCCCTATGTGTGGTAAAAAAATAGAAGGAGTAGTAGATTAAATAAAATAATGCATTTATTGAATTAAAAGAGGAGTTTTATTAGATGGATTTTAAAGTTGGAGATATAGTTAAAACAAAACTATATGGGAATAAGTTTGTTATAAAAGACATTAAAGAAAGTAGTTTAGTTTTAACTATATGTACTTGTATCAAATGAGCAATATAAAGCTAGAAATCAGATTTAAGAATGATGATTGATTTAGAATGGTACAAAGTGAATAAATAGGTGGTGGAGATTATGGAAAAGGCAATATTAGAAAGTGTAGTTCAAACACTAATATATATTGAAGAAGCATCAGAGGAAGTATTAGCTAGCGAATGCAACTATAAAGCTGAAACATGTGTTATTGAAATTAAAGCTATGTCTACCACTTTAAGAACAGTATTAGAGCATTTTAATAGTGTTAGATGTGGAGAATAAAAATTGTATTTTAAGGGATAGGTGATAATATGGATTGGATTACATTGGAAGAAGTTTTAGATTTACCATACGGAACTAAGATTGAAAGATATGAAAGTGATTGGGTTTATATAATAGAACAAGAATTGAAAATAATTAACTTAGATAAAGAAAGTGAAAGAGATTATCCAGCTATAACATCAGACATATTAAAAGCTAAATTTAGGATAATACAATAAAAAACATATTATATGAGGATAGATTACTACTAGTCTATTCTCATATGAAAATCATTAATAAGGAGATTGAGTATGGAGGAAAACTTAATATACTGCGATAAATGCAACGAAAATATGAAAGACGGATATGAGCTACATAATGGACTATATCATTACTGTTCTGATGAATGTTTATTTTCGGAAATAGATAAAGAAGAGTATTTAGAATTATATAAAGAAGGATTTGCATTTTGGACTACTTTTGAAGAATAGGAGATTGATGTTATGGATAGAGAAATAAAAGCTGGACAAGTATATAGAAACTTCAAAGGAAACAGATACCATGTAATAGGAATAGGAGCACATGAAGATACAGAAGAGGTGATGGTTATTTGTTTTGAAATAGAAACAGGGGATAGATTAATAATTAACAGCGAGATGCATGCTATACCATATGCGGACTTCATAAGCAAAGTAGACAAAGAGAAATATCCTAACTCAAAACAAGAATATGTATTTGAACTAATGGAGGGGCAATATGAGTAAATATAAAAATAATAAAGTAACTATAGATGGAATTACATTTGATTCAAAGATGGAAGCTGAATATTATGTACATCTTAAAAAACAGAAAGAAGAAGGAAAGATAAAAGATTTTGGATTGCAAGTTAAATTTGAATTAATACCAGCATTTAAAAAAGGAGACAAGAGATATGGGAAGACTACATATACAGTTGACTTTGCAATATATCACTGGGGCGGTACGGTTGAATATATAGACGTAAAAGGAATGGAGACACAGCAAGGGGTTTTGAGACGCAAACTCTTTGATTATCATAATCCTAATTTACCATTAAGATGGGTAACTAAGAGTATAAAATATGGACAAGATGGCTGGATAGATAGTGATGATTTGAAGAAAAAAAGAAGAGATGCAAAGAAATTAAAAGCTAATATATAAAAATTAAATAGGGGTGAGATTATGAGTGATAAAGTTTTAGCAAAACAAATAGCAAAGGAAGTTATAGAAGAGATGAAGCAAGAAAAATTAGATAAAAGATTACACAATACTAGATTATTAATGAGGAATTATAATACGTTAAAGGCTCATGTGGAAAAAGTAAACGGAGATATTAAAAATCTCACAGATGATATTGAAGAATTTGAATATGATGAAAATATGGATTTGCTAGATGAAGATGAAATATTTATAAGAAGTATGCTTAGAACCAAAATGAGAACGGCTAAAATGTTAGCCTGCATAGAAGAATCTTTAGAAATTATAAAAATTGACATGGATAAAAAAAGAGAAATGTATAAATTTAAGGCATTTACATTATTTTTTATAGGAGAAAAAAAAGATGATGGTATATTTGAAAAAAAGACAAATGAAGAAATAAGTGAATTATTAAATTGTGGTAAAAATACACCAAAAAAATGGAGTGATGAAATAATAGCTCAATTAAATGTACTGTTATGGGGAGTTGAAGCATTAGGGATTTAAAAGGGAAAAGTAGGGGTTTTAATGGGGATTTGGACATGTTACTATGGTAATATAGATATTTTTTATTTACTCCCAACACCCCGAAGACTAGGTATTCCCCTGCCTAGTCTATTTTTATGTTTAAAAGGTGATTATATGAAAAAATGGGTAGATGCAAATGAAGTAATTAAGATGGTGCATGAATTACCTAACGATAGGTTAAGAGAAATAGATAAAGAAATGGTAAGTATACCTAGGTTTGATAAAAATAAAAAAGATAACCCTAAAAGATAGAGTTATCTTGATAATGCTACTTAGATTTTGGAGTGTGTCTTTTATGAGGAGAGACTTTAGTTCCATCCTTTTTAGTATGTCCACTTACTTTTACAGTCATAGGACCTTTTCTAGCTGGTTTCTCTGAACATTTACCTTTTTTAGGCATAATATCACATCCTTTGTAAGATTTTATTGTGGTTAATAAAATTATAGCACTGTGAGGTATATTATGGAAATTAATGATAAAATAAAAATAGGTTCTATGGAATATAAAGTAACAAAGACAGATAAGCCATTAATCTTAGATAATAAAGAATGTAAAGGCACTATAGATTATGAAAATCTAGTCATAAATATAAGTACTAATATAGCTGAGCAAAGACAAGAAGAAACTTTTATACATGAAGTGCTACATGGAATTATAAGAGAAAGAAACTTAATTCTTGAAGATGAAGAAATGATAGTTGATGAAATTAGCAAAGGATTGTATCAAGTTATAAAAGATAATATGGATATATTTAGATAAATAATAAGAAAAAAGAAGGAAAACCTCGAATTAAGTAGAATTATATACTTGAAGGTGAGGTGATATTATGAATATCCAAAATGAAATTATAGGGATTGTTAATTCATATTCTTATGAAGATGAAGTTTCTAATATATTAAAAGAATATGAAAGAAACGATAAGTTTAAAGAAGGTGAAATAATATATCTAAGACCAAACATTGATGATATATTTATCGGAAATACAGAAGAGGAAATTTCTCAAAAAGTAGCTAATCAAATTATAAAGTACAAGATAAAAGAAAAAGTATTTATAAGATTAATGTCTAAAGGAATGATACATCCAATAGGAATCGGTTGCGGACGCGAAGATAAAAGAGTTACATATAAATGCGGTAATTCATCTACGGAAACAAGTCTATTTTTCCCAAAAAGTATTTTTGAAATGTTTATGAAGGTATAAAAATTTAAGAACTCTTAACAGGGTTCTTTTTTAATTTCCAAAACGACAAATAAACGAGGTGGTGGTATGAATGAGAAGGCAGAGTTAGCATATGAAGATTACCTAAAAGGATTGAAATATAAAGAAATAGCGGAGAAACATGATGTAAGTGTATCCACAGTAAAGTCATGGGCATCAAGATATTGGAAACAAAAAGGTTGCAACCCTAAAGAAAAAGTTGCAACCAAGAAAAAGAAAGGTGCTCCTATAGGAAATAAAAATGCTACTGGTCCACCTAGAAATAAACATGCAGTTACCACAGGAGAATTTGAAAGTATATTCTTTGATACATTAGAAGAAGATGAGCTAAAACTAGCTAAAAGTATTACATTTGAAAAAATGAAATTATTAGAGCAAGAAATACAGCTTCTTACAGTAAGAGAAAGAAGAATGTTAAAAAGGATAGAAGACTTAAAAGAAAAAGAAATGACATTAGTTAGTAGCAAAAGTGGTATTGAAAAAGGCATAGACACAGATATAAGTGAATTTGAGGGAACTTTAGGACAGATACAGAATATAGAAGATGCTTTAACTAGAGTACAAGATAAGAAGCAAAAGGCTATAGATTCATTGCATAAGTATGAAATGGATGGTCATAAACTTGAACTTGATACAATGAAACTAGAATTAGAAATCATGAAACAAGGCGGACAAGACGAAGAGGTTGAAGATGATGGTTTCTTAGATGCTCTTAAATCAGAAGTAGGTGATACTTGGGATGAATAGCATTAAAGAGAGAATAAATAATCTCAAAGAAAAAGTATCTAAAATGAAAACATCAAGAATTAAGTCAATTAAAAAAGCTACTATAAAATTTAGTCCGTTCTCTAAAAAGCAAAAGAAAGTTTTAACTTGGTGGCTACCAAATAGTCCTGTATGTGATAAAGACGGAATAATAGCAGATGGAGCAATAAGAAGTGGTAAAACAATATCTATGTCATTATCATATGTAATATGGGCCATGACTTGTTTTAATGGTCAAAACTTTGGTATGTGTGGTAAGACAATAGGAAGTTTTAGACGTAACGTATTGTTTTGGCTTAAACTTATGCTTAAGTCTAGAGGATACAAAGTAGAAGATAAAAGAGCAGATAATTTAGTTGTAGTTAGTAAGAATGATGTTACTAACTATTTTTATATTTTTGGTGGAAAAGATGAAAGGTCGCAAGACTTAATACAAGGTATAACATTAGCTGGTTGTTTCTTTGATGAAGTAGCATTGATGCCAGAATCATTTGTGAATCAAGCTACAGGTCGTTGTTCAGTTGATGGTTCTAAGTTTTGGTTTAACTGTAACCCAGACGGTCCTTATCATTGGTTTAAAACTGAATGGATGGATAAGCAAATAGAAAAGAATTTATTATACTTGCATTTTACTATGAATGATAACTTATCATTGTCTGAAAAGATTAAGAAAAGATATGCAGGTATGTATTCTGGTATATTCTATCAAAGATATATTCTAGGTTTATGGGTAGTTGCAGAAGGTATTGTATATTCAATGTTTGATAAAGAAGAGCATGTTGTTAAAGCTTCTGATTATGATTACAAAGAATATTATGTAAGTTGTGACTATGGGACCCAAAACCCTACTTCATTTGGATTATGGGGTAAAACTACTGATAATAAGCATGTAATGATTAAAGAATATTATTATTCTGGTAGAGATACAGGCGTTCAAAAAACGGATGTAGACTTTTCTAATGACTTAAAAGGATTTATAAAAGGTTATAAAATTAAATATGTGGTTTTAGATCCTTCGGCAGCTTCTTTTAAAGCTCAATTAATAAAAGATAAATTTAAAGTATTGCCTGCTAAAAATAGTGTTCTTGATGGTATAAGACTTGTAGCAAGTTTACTAACTCAATGTAAAATACTATTTGATGAAAGCTGCTTAGATACATTTAAGGAGTTTAGTTCTTATGTTTGGGATAATGAAGCTTGTAAAAAAGGTGAGGATAAAGTTATAAAAGAACATGACCACAGTATGGACCAGATAAGATATTACTGTATGACTATTATAGGTAATAGAGCTAAAAGAATATTTAACAGTAGATAGGAGGTGGAACGGTGGACTTACTTAATATAATACAATCGGAGTTAACAGGATTATATGGACAAGAAGTTATAAGAGAAATGGGAGATATAATAAGGCTTTATGATATCTATGATGGTCCAGGACAAAATTGGACAATGGATGAAACTGATTATATTCCAACCAAAAAGAAAACTAATTATATTAAAAAACTCATAAAAGAAGAAAGTAGGTTTTTATTTGGGAAAACTCCTATATTTACTATTAAATCTGAAAGAGATACAGACAAAGAAAAAGCAGAAAAAATAAATAAGTATATAAATAAGCTTCTTAAAGATAATTTATTTAGTGAAAAGCTAGTAAAGAGTGCAAGAGATTGCTTCATAGGTAAAAGGATAGCTATTAAGCTTCATGCGGACAAGAATACTAAGAGTATAAGAATTATGTTTGTACCATCACTTGAGTTTGTATATGAACCATTTGACGATAGAGTAGATGAACTTAAAAAGATAATATTCTTTCATCAATTAAATCAAGAAGAAGAGAGAGAAAAGCAACGTATTTGGAAGCAAAAGTATGAAATAGTTGAAGGTAAATGTATTCTAAATGAAGGCATTTACAATGGATATGGACAGATAGTAGATATATTAGCAGAAGATGTAGACTTAAAGCTTTCTGGTATTCCTGCATATGTTATTTTAAACGATGGACTATCTGGAGATTTAAAAGGTGAAAGTGATGTAGAAGAAATATTTGATAATCAGATGGCTTATAACAAATTATCATCAGAAGATATTGACACTTTAAAGAAAGGTATGAACCGTATTATATATGGTATTGATGTAGACCAAGATGCATCTAAACATTTTAAACTTAAGCCAGGAGCATTTTGGGATGTGTCTACTGATGTTACGAGTGAAGGAAAACAAGCACAAATAGGAACTGTAGAAACAGATTTTAATTATAATGAACGTATGGAAAATTCACTTAATAGAATTAAATCAGATATGCATGAGGTTTTAAATATACCTATGATAAATAATTCTGATTTAAAGGGTATGATGACAAGCGGTAAGTCAATGAAAGCTTTATATTGGCAATTAATAAGTAGATGCGAAGAAAAGTGGAAAGCTTGGTGTCCTGCACTGGAATGGATGATAAAAGCTATTCTTGAAATAGTAGGAGTTTATAATATAGCTAAATTACCTACTATAGAAAATTATGAGGTAGTTGTAGAAAATCAATATCCGCTTCAAGAGGATGAAGATGATGAAAAAACTTTAGATATGCAAGAAGTTAATACTCAAACAATGAGTAGAAAAACATTCATCAAGAAATGGAGAGGAACTACTGATGATATAGCAGATGAAGAATTAAAACAAATAGCATTAGAAAGACAGATATTAGAAGATAGCTATATGAACTTAGAAGGTGCTGAATAATGGCAATAGATAGCTTTAATAAGTTAATGAAAGATGTAGAGAACAAAAGAAATAAATCTATGTCTAGTGTATCTAAAAAAGTAAGAAAGCTTTATAAAGATATTGCTAATGATTATTTAAAAGAACTAAGTAGAGCTAATAAAAACTCTCTAAGAGAAAGATATTTAGAAGATAGTATAAAATACTTGCAACAAAGATATGATGCAATAGGAGAGAAACTAGAAGCTGAAATAGCTAGCAATATAGATATTATTATTAAAGAAACTACAGATACACAATTAAGCTTCTTTTCTAGTTTATGTGTAGATTTAAAACCACACTTTACAGATATGTTTACTAAGATACATGAAGATGTATTAAGAGACGTTATAAGTGGCGAAATGTATAAGGATAAGATAAATCTTAGTAAAAGAATATGGAAGGATATAGATAAGACTAAAGGTGATTTAGAATATGTATTAAGTAGAGGATTAGCAGAGAAAAAAGGAACTTATGAAATAGCTAAAGACTTAGAAAAATATGTTAATCCTAAGGTTAAAAAAGACTATGAATGGTCTAAGATATATCCTAAGAGTAAAAAGACTATAGACTATAATGCTTACAGATTAGCTAACACTTATATTAATCATGCTTATCAGTATGCAGCAAAGAAAAGTTGTTCTAAAAATCCGTATATAACAGGTATGAAGTGGCTAAGTGGTCATGGTAGCAGAGTATGTCCAATTTGTTCAGATAGAGACGGACAGATATATTTACCTAAAGATATTCCTTTAGACCATGCAAATGGTAGATGTAGTTTTACTTATGTCACAGAGAAGGATTTAGAAGATATAGGAGCGGAGTTAAGAAGCTGGATAGATGGAGAAGAAAATGAAAAGTTAGATAACTGGTTTAAAAAATATGGAATAGAATTTTTAAATAATGATAAAGATGTTGATAAATGGGAGGGAGAAGAATACAATGAAAGTAATACAGATGTTGAAAAATTTATAAGAAAAGATTTTAGTAAAATGGGTAGATATTATAAAAAATGTAGTGATTCTTTGACTAGAAAATGGTATAAATGGAACGATGAAAATATTCCTAATTTAATAGACAATTATGAATCAATGGAACTACAAGCTAAGCAGGCTCATAGATTAAGAAATATATATAGGACACATGCCAGAGAATTAATGAAGGATCAAGAACTTAGAAAGAAACTAGATAAAGAAAAACCAAATATTTCATTTGAAGATTTAGTTGATAGTAAAATGAAAAGGAAGAATAAGAGTAGAGAAGAAGCTATTGAAGATATACTGAAAACTGCAACAAAGACAAATCAAGAAGTAAATAAATCTTTAGGATTGGAGTGATTTAATTGTATGAATATAGTATCTGTAATCAAGCAGATGAAGAAATATTTAAGAAACAATGCAAAGCACTTGAGGATAAAATACCAAACTTGGAAAAATGTAATTTACTTACAGATGTGGATGAAAGTAAATTACAAAAGTATATATTAAATGGAAATGAGATAAATGTATATAATTCATATTATATTAATGAAGTATATATAAAGTCTCAAATTGAATTAACTCAATATTTTAAATAATAAGCACTTACTAAATTAAAATAGTAGGTGCTTTTATTATGTAAAAATCATCTTGTTAGCTTTATTACAGATGTAAAAGAATAAATAAGCTTAATCTTTGGTGTCGTTACACCTTAAAAACGTATAGGAGGATATATGAAAAGTAATATAACCGTTAAGCAAAATCAAATAGATGAAATTTATAATAATTCTAAGTTCCATGTAACAACTATGCTTGGGAAAATAACAATTGTTGTGATGGAATTACCTTGTGGTTTTACATTGGTTGAATCGTCAGCATGTGTGGACCCGACTAACTACGACGAAAATGTAGGCGCTGACATATGTAAGTCTAGATTTAAAGATAGATTATGGTATTTAGAGGGATATATGCTTCAAAATAAAGTCGGAAAGTTGAAATAAGGAGGTGTTGAGCTATGAATTTAGAAGAATTATTAGGAACAGAATTATATAAGCAAGTGACAGAAAAACTTGGAGATAAAAAAATAATGCTTGATGATGGAAACTTTATACCTAAATCAAGATTTGACCAAGTGAATGAAGCTAAGAAAGAGTTAGAAACACAGGTTAAAGATAGAGATAAACAACTTAAAGATTTATCTACAAAAGCTCAAGGAAATGAAGAATTAACAAAGCAGATTGAACAGTTGCAACTTTTAAATAAACAAACTCAAACTGATTATGAAGCTAAAATAAATCAGATGCAGTTTGGCTATGCATTAGATAGTGAACTCACTAATGCTAAGTGTAAAAATACTAAGGCTCTTAAAGCTTTACTTGATATAGATAGTATAAAGTATCAAGAAGGTAAGTTTGAAGGATTAGAAAGTCAATTAGAAGGTTTAAGGGAATCAGATAGCTATTTATTTGATTTAGATGCTGCTCCAGGAAATACAGGAAGTCCTGGAAACTTTGGAAGAAATAATAACAATCCATCAGGTGGAGATAGTCAAACTTCATTTATGGAAGTTATAAGTAATAATTCATTAAGAAAATAATAAAAAAGGATGGTGCTAAATATGGCAGATAACAAGTATTTAAAGGATAATTTAAAAGGGTTTGTACCAATAGAAACTGCTGCTGGAATAATGGAAGGAATAGTTAGAGGTTCATCTATATTACAATTATCAGATGTAAAACCAATGAAATCTGATACTATGAAGTTTCAAGTTTGGGCAGATAAGCCAGGAGCTTACTGGGTAGGTGAGAGTGAGAGGATAAACACTTCTAAAGCTTCTTGGATATTCCCGGAAATGAAAGCTAAAAAAATAGCAGTAATAATACCAGTAACTAAAGAAAAACTAAATGATACTACAATAGACGTATTTAATGAATTAAAACCACAAATAGCAGAAGCTTTTTATACAACTATAGATAAAGCATGTCTATTTGGAACTGATTCTCCTTTTGAAAAGAATATATTAGGAGTTGCTACTAGTGCTGGAAATGTAGTTACAAGAAATACTCAATCATTAGATTTAGACGTGTCTGACTTAATGGGTACAGTAGAAGATAATAATTTAGATGTTAACGGATTTGCTGGACATTATGGATTAAAGAGAGAATTAAGAAGCTTAAGAGATGCAAATGGAAATCAATTAGCTGTTATGGGTATGAAGGAAAATTCTTTATATGAAAACCCATTAACATTTGTTAGAAATGGAGCATTTGATAAAGCACAAGCCGAGTTAATAGCAGCAGATTGGTCTAAGTCTATAGTAGGTATAAGAGAAGGGATAGAGTTCTCGATATTAACAGAAGCAACTTTACAATCTGTTACTATGGAAGATGGTAAGCCATTATCGTTAGCAGAGAATGACATGATAGCTATAAAGGCTACTATGAGATTAGCTTATTTACCAATAAAAGAGGAAGCATTTGCAGTATTGAAGCCTAAAGCTACTAAAGCGTAGGTGATAATATGGGAGAATTAGAAGAGCTTAAAATAATATTAAGGGAGGAAAGTTCTCCCTTTTTTACAGATGAAGAATTAGAGTTTTATCTAACTAAAAATGAAGGCGATATGAATGATACAGCTTACGAATGTTTATTACTGAAAGCAGAAGATGATAGCATATCTTTGCCAGGAGGATTACAATTAGCTAACAATAGTCAGTATTGGTTAAGACTAGCTAAGAAATACAAAAGAAATGGAAGTAGATGCCTGTGATAGCTAATAAGATTAAACCTAAAATAGTTAAGGCTATAAATAAACTTCCTACTAAGGCAATTATAAAAAGAAATTCTGTTAATGAGTTTGGAGAGCCAGAAGGTGAAGTTGTTATATGCGAAGTTACAGGACTATTCCATGAAGGCAACAATCAAGTAACTAGCATATCTATGGATAAAGGCGAAGTTAAAAGGAATAAGCAACAATTCTTAATGGTTGTATATGATGATGAAACAATGAAAATAAAAGAAAATGATATAGCTTATATAGATAACGATAAGTTTGAAATAAAAGATTTAGGTAATCAAAATAGAATGAATGTTTACTTAGATTTAAATTTAAAGTTGGTGAAATAATGGGATTTAGATTTGATGGAGCACAATTATTTAGGAACTTAGCAGAACAACAGATAAAAACTAGAGCAGCACTTGGATTATTTGCTGATACATCAGCTAAAACATTAGAGAATGAAGCTAAGAATAATCATCCTTGGGAAGATAGAACTTATCAAGCTAGAAACCGATTAAAAGGTGATTATGAATGGCAAGGAAATTTACTTAGAATAAGTTTATCGCATGGTGTTGATTATGGTATATACTTAGAACTTTGTAATGAGGGAAAATATGCTGTAATTACACCGACAATAAACAAATGCAGTCCTAAGATTATGCGAGGACTAGATAGAATATTAAAGTAGGTGAAAAGATGCTTACTGATTTAAGAAGAAAGCTACAATCTAAAGGATTCACAGTATATTGGATAGGGCAACATAGTGGAATATGCAAAGATAAATATTTAGTATTAAAAGACATGGGAACTAGTAAAACTTTAGAAAAAAATATAAATAAAGAATTAATTGAGGTATGGGTATATGTTCCGATATCTAATTATAGTACAATGATTAGTTTTAAAAATGAAATAGAAGAAGTTATGTATGATATAGGAGATTATGAAATAGCTTACGATCCATTACCTATTATAACTGATGATGAAAAGCAAGCATATTTCACTAGATTAAGTTATTACAAAAAAAAACAAAGGAGGTTTTATTAATGGCCGCTAAAAAATTAAATCAATTGCCACTTACAAATGTTGAAATGGTGCAAATAATCGTGAATGGAACTAATGATATGTATCAATTTAAGACATCCGATGAAGTTAGCACAGAGGAAATAGTAAGTGAAGGAGAAGAACAAACATTAAAAATAAAAGGTGTAGTTTATGCTAATATTCCTCAAGAAGATACTGTATTAGGATATGACTTAAAATTCAAAGATAATGTTATGTGCCCAGAGTTACTAGAAGTTATGCAAGGAGGCACTATAAATTACGAAGAGGATGGAACAACATTTAAATCTTACACAGCACCACCTATAGGACAATCACTTACTAAAAAGAAAATTGATACAGTTATATATTCTAAAGAGGTTAAGGAAGATGGCCCAACAGGAAGATATGCAAAAGTAACATTCCCAAATGGCCAAGGAGCTAGTGTTCCTTTGAATTTTAAAGATGGAGAATATTATAGTAATGAGTATACAGTAAAAAGTAGACCAGCCAACGGTCAATCTCCATACAAAATAGAAGTAGTAGACACATTACCGCAAGATTAATTAAGTCCCTTTTTAGGGACTTTTTATTTTACAAATAAAAAATGAAAGGGTTGATATATATGTTACAAGTAACAAGTTTAGAACAATTAAAAGCAATTAAACAAGCAGAAATAGTTAATTTAGGAGCATTTGAGGATGGAACAGAATTGATAGCAGAAGTTAAAAAGCCTAACTTAGTTGATTTAATGATGCATAATAAAATACCTAACAGCTTAATGTCAGTAGCTATGAAAGTATTTAACGGAAAAACAAAAGAAACCGCTGATAGAGTAGATTCTGGAGATATTAAATCATTTAAAGAAATGTTTGGATTAATGGAAACACTTGCAGAAAGTTGTTTAGTTAATCCTACATACTCCCAAATAAAAGAATTAGGTATAGATTTAACACAAGACCAACTAATGACAATACTTATATATACTCAAGGTGGTGTTAAGGCATTAGAGAATTTTCGTAAACAGCAAACAAATAATGAGAATAATCAACCAAGCACAGAAGTTCAATAAATTGCCTTCTGAAATATCTAGGATAAAAGATGAATATACTGCATTTTGTTTTGATGAAGCTTGCATGTATATAATTACTCAATTGCAAGATAAACAAGTACCTAGCTGGAGAGAAGATGCAGAAAATGAAGATAGAACTAGAAAAACATTCTTAGATGTACACATGAAAGAGGGTGTATAAATGGGTATGAATTTAGGTAGTGCTATAGGATACTTAGAGTTAAATACAGACAGATGGCAAAGAGGATTTCAAACAGCACAAAGTCAAATGCGTACAATGATAGATAGTTCTCAAAGTATGGGGAATAGATTCCAAGCTGCAGGACAAGTTATGCAAAATGTAGGTTCTAATATGAGTAAATTTGTAACATTACCACTCACAGGAATAGGAGCGGCTAGTGTTAAAATTGCGGCTGACTTTGAATCCTCTATGAGTAAAGTTAGAGCTGTCACCGGAGCTAACGGGCAGGACATGAAAAAGTTAGAAAGTCTGGCCAGAGAAATGGGAGCTACCACAAAATTTAGTGCAAGTGAAGCAGCAGATGCCCTTAACTATATGGGTATGGCTGGTTGGAAGACTCAAGATATGATGGATGGACTACCTGGAGTTTTAGACCTAGCAGCTGCGGGTGGAACTGATTTATCGTTAACGTCTGATATAGTAACAGATGGACTTACAGGGTTAGGTCTTACAGCTAAAGATACAGGAATGTTTGTTGACGTTATGGCAGCCACAATGTCTAACTCTAATACCAATGTGGAACTTATGGGAGAGTCCTTGAAGTATGTAGGACCAGTTGCTGGTGCTTTAGGAATAGACATGCAGGACCTTTCTCTAGCTATAGGTTTAATGGGTAACTCAGGGATAAAAGGTGGCCAAGCAGGTACGGCTCTAAGAGCAGGTTTATCTAATCTAATAAAGCCTACTGATGATGCAGCCGCAGTAATGGATAAGTATGGCATAGAGATTGCTAAGACGAAAGATGGTCAAGTTGATTTCATGGGTACTATGCAAAATCTAAGAACCCACCTGGGTGGATTAGATGAGACTACTCAAGCAGCAGCTTTATCTACTATTTTTGGTAAAGAATCCATGTCAGGGTGGGCATCAATTGTAAATGCGAGTGAAGGAGATTTTAACAAATTAAGTGATGCAATAAATAATTCCACTGGTAAATCAAAAGAGATGGCTGAGGTAATGCAGGATAACCTTAATGGCCAGATAGATAACCTTAAGTCTGCGCTAGAGGAGGCAGCAATATCAATAGGTAACGCTTTATTACCCATGATAAAAGACCTAACTGAATGGATTCAAAAACTAGTGGATTGGTTCAACCAACTGAGTCCTTCTATGAAGGATATAGTGGTTAAAGCGGGAGGAGTAGTCGCGGCTTTAGGACCCTTACTGATGGTATTTGGTTCAATAGCCCGAGCTATAGGAAGTCTATCGCCTGTATTCTCTCTACTTGGTGGAATGATATCAAAATTAAAAACTGCATTTCTAATATTAAAAACATTAATAATGAATACTCTAATACCTGCGCTTAGTAGTTTATGGACTTTTATGTTAGCTAATCCAATTACACTCGTGATAGCAGCAGTAGCCGCATTAGTAGCAGGGTTTGTATATTTATGGAATCACTGTGATGGCTTTAAAGAGTTCTGGGTTGATTTATGGAATAATGTAAAGGAATGGTGCAGTAGTGCAGTAGAAACTGTTATAAATAAGTTTAATGAGTGGGGAACGGCAATATCTAATTTCGTAACAGAAACTATACCACAGTTTATACAGGGTATAGGAGAATGGTTTGCCCAATTGCCAACAGTTATAGGAACTTGGTTAACAACTACTATGACTAATATAGGAACATGGTGTTCTGATACTTTTAACGCATTCGTTACATGGTGTTCTGATGTGATAACCGGTGTAGGAGAATGGTTCGCTCAACTACCATATAAAATAGGTTTCGCATTAGGATTTGCAATTGGTAAAATAGCCCAATGGATATCAGACACATGGAATTATTTCGTAACTAATGTTCCTATATGGATAGAGAGTATAGGGGAGTGGTTTGCTCAATTGCCTGGTAAGATATGGCAATGGCTAGTATCAGCTTTTCAGAAAACTACCGAATGGGGTAGTAATATGCTAAATAAAGCTATAGAAGTAGGAACTAATTTCTTGAGTAGTATAGTTCGATTCTTTACTCAGTTACCAGGAAAGATATGGAGTTTCCTAGTGTCAGCTTTTCAGAAAGCAGTACAATGGACTTCTCAGATGGTACAAAAAGCGATAGAAGCTGGTAGTCAGTTTATAAATAATGTGTCCTCTTTTATGCAACAACTTCCAGGAAAAGTATGGGGTTTCCTAAGTCAAGCTATATCCAAAGCTATAAGTTTTGCTACGGATTTCGCATCTAAAGGAATACAAGCAGCGAAGGACTTTGGAAGTAATATAGTCGATGGATTAAGTTCTATACCAGGCAAAGTGCTAGATATAGGTAAAAATATAGTTGAAGGATTGTGGAATGGTATAAGTGGAGCAGCAGGATGGTTATACGGAAAAGTTTCGTCTTTTGCAACAGGAATCTTAGATGGAATGAAATCAGCTTTAGGAATACATTCACCTTCTAGAGTTATGCGTGATATTGTAGGTGTTAATATAGTAAAAGGTATAGGTGTAGGAATAGATAAAGAAATGCCTACATTACAAAGAAACTTAGAAGAAAGTTTAGGTGGATTATCTGAAATATTAGGAGCATATGTAAATCCTAACAATTCAGATAAAACATTCATAGATAAACTATCAGAAGATATAGAAGCATTTGCACAATTATGTAACGAGGTTACAGCAACGTATCTTTTAAATATAGATAGTATGGTACAAAAATTAAATATGTTTTTAATATTTATAAATAACTTTATTATTAATATAACTAATACAGCTATTCAAAATATAAAAAAAATGTGCTTGATAATAACAGCAGATGTAAACATAATGGCTGATAATGCAATAGATGCATGGGATAGAATTAGAGAAGCTTATGCTGAACCAGTTGAAGGAATTATAAAAATAACAACTATAGTAGATGAAGCATCTGGTGGTGGAGAAGTAAGTAGAGAAACTGGAAGAAGAAGCAGAGAATTAGAAAGAAACCTAATGAGTTCAAGAGTAATGTATGAAAATTTACAAGCTCTAGCATATTCTAATGAAATAGCCACAAGAACAGCTAGTAGAAGCAAAGAAGATATTAGACAAGATATAAAAGTCGAAATAGACTATGATAAGTTAGCTAAAACAATAGCTTCTAATTCTAAATCAAGTGTAAAAATAGAAAATACTTATAATAGTCCTAAGCCTGCATCAATTAAGGAATTGAAACAACAAGATAAAATTCAAATGAGAAGATTAGGGATGCAATTTAATTTATAAGTGAGGTGCTAAATTGATAGATAAAATAGAATATATAAATGAGAGAGGGCAATCTATAACATTAGATCATGAAGCACCTCTCTTTTTATTTTCTTGTGAGGGATTTGATGGATTAGAAGGAGAAATAGTTAGTTCTAAATCTGCATATCAAGATGGTATAAGTATTAATAATGTAATGTTAAATGAAAGAATATTAACTCTTAATTGTTATATGCTTATAGAAAATGAACAGCAAAGAAATATACTTAAGAGAAAATTATATAATGTATTTAATCCTAAGCTTAAAGGTCATATGAAAATATATACAGAAGCTATCGAAAGAGGAGCAAGTAACTTACGAGTAGTACAAGCACCAACTTTCGATATGAATTATGAAATTAAAAATGAATTAACTAAGTTTCAAATACAAATAAAGATGCCATTACCATACTTTGAAGATTTAAATGAAAATCGTATTGATTTTGGTAATGATATAGGAAACTTCTTCTTTGATTTAGAAATTGAAAATGAAGGAAAAGAAGTATCTATAAAAAATAACTCTATAGTTACTAATATTTGTAATGAAGGTGATGCAGAAACACCAATTAAGGTAGTATTTAGAGCAAAGTCTAATGTTAAAAATCCTAGTATTTACAATGTTTACACTAAAGAATTTATAAAGATAAATAAAACAATGCAAGCAGGAGAAGAAATAACGGTAACTACAGGAACAGGTAATAAGAGAGTGGAAAGTTATTTAAATGGTGTAACTAGTAATATATTCAACTTGTTAGATATACAATCTACTTTTATGCGGTTAGATATAGGTGACAATGTAATTCGATACAATGCAGAAGAGTTAATAGAACAGTTAGAAGTATATATTTACTACACTAACTATTATTTGGGGGTGTAGTATGGAACTTTATGTATTAGATACAAATTTTAATAGACTTGGTGTTATTGATAAATATGAGTGCTTGATTTGGGAACGTAATTACTATAAATCAAGCACTTTTTCTATGCAGATTATACCTAACTTCGAGCAATTTAATTTGCTTAAGAAAGGAAATATACTTCTGAAAAGAGATAATACAAAAGAAGCTATGTTTATAGAGCATAAAGAACTTGAAGAGAACGAGGAAGGTGTAGAGAAGCTGGTTGTACAAGGATTTTCGCTGACACAGTGGTTGGACAGAAGAATTACATTATATAAGCAACAGCAAAAAGCCAATGCAGAAACAGTTATGAGAAACTATGTAAATATCAACTGTATAAATCCTGCCGATACAAACAGAAAGATATCCAACTTTGTAAATGGGATAGATAATAAACTATGTAATAAGATAGATTATTTAAGCCATTATAAACCATTACTCGAGGAATTACAGAGCATAGCAGAAACAAATGAATTAGGATATAGAGTAGATTTAGATTTAATTAACAAAGAATATATATTTGAGGTATATCAAGGATTAGATAGAACAAATAATCAAGAAGTTAATTCTAAAGCTATATTTAGTACAGAGTTTGAAAATATAAATAAACAGAAATATGTTGAAAGTGATAATAATTATAGAAATATGGTTTTAGTCGCTGGAGCAGGAGAGGATGCTAATAGAAAGACTTTATCATTAGGCATTGAAAATAAAGACTTAGATAGATATGAACTATTTGTTGATGCTAGGGATATTTCAGATACTAGAACTCAAGGAGGGGAAGAATGCCCTTTGGATGCTGATGAATACAATAGTTTACTAGAGCAAAGAGGAAAAGAAAAACTTAGTGAGTTTAGTAGAATAAAAACTTTTGATTGTGAGTTATTGAATGTAAATTCATTAAAGTATAGAATTGATTATGACTTAGGAGATAAAGTAAGTATTATTAACAAAAAATGGGGATTAATGCTTAATGAGAGAATTACAACTATAGAAGAAACTTACAATGAAGAAGGTTTGGAAATAAAACTTACTATAGGAAATAACATTCCTACCATAATAGATAAAATTAAAAATAAAATGAGGTGAGAATATGGAAAAGAGCAGTTTCTTTACATCTTTAAATGGAGATAGGAAATATAAATCAAGTGAGTTCGCTGAATACTTTGCTTCATTCTTAGAGAATGGTATATTTCCTAATCCTAAAACGAATTTAGAAGTAATTAGTAATGGAGACATGACAATAACTGTTAGTCCAGGAAAGGCTTGGATTAATGGTTATTTTTATTTTAATACAGATAATTTACAGCTAAAAGTAGATTATTCTGATTCTGCATTAAGTAGAATAGATAGAGTTGTAGTTAAGTTAGATTTTGTAAATAGAGAAATGAAAACCTATATTAAAAAAGGTACTTTTGCAAGTTCGCCAACACCTCCTGATTTAAATAGAAATGCAGATGCTTACGAATTAGGCATAGCAACAATAACAGTTAATGCAGGAGTTACAAGCATAACTCAAAGCAATATAACAGATACAAGAATGAATAGTGATGTGTGTGGAATGGTTAATTCTCTTATAAAAGTAGATAGTACGATTTTAACTGATAGATTCGAAGAAGATTTTAATAATTGGTTCAAAGAAATAAAAGGAATATTAGGAGAAGATGAAGCCGGTAATTTACTTAATAAAATATTAGAAGTAGAAAATAAAGTTAATAATATGAAACTTGAAGATACTGCAATAACAGTAAAAGATGCAAATAATCATTTTACATCAGATAAATTGGATAAGGTATTAGATGAGCTTTTTACGTTTGCAAGTGATGGTAAAAGTAGTATAGCTACTGTTGTTGGAAGTCCGTTGCTTGCGAGTGATACATTTCCACAACAAGTTAGCAAAATACAAACTTTAAAAAATGATTTAGCTACTAACTTAGTAAATAAAAATGTTAATGTAAGTGCTTCTAGTAGCTTAAATACATTAATAAATAAAGTATTAAATATAATACCGAGTACTTATAAATATGCGACAGGTCGTTCAGTTACTGACGGTGAAGACCGATTTTATAGTTATAAGAATGATGCAAAGCATGGTTATACACCTACAATTTCTGTAAATGCATTAACTTTTGAACCAGATTATATATTTATTTGGGAAGCCAATCCCGAAAGTAAATATTGTTTTACCGTTTATTGTAAAAATAGTATGTTTGAGTTTCCAAAGATAATTTTTAGTGGAACATATTATTTAGACCAGACAGCTTCGGGTAAAACAGCAACTTTTGCATTAAAAGATAATTTATTTGTTAATAGTGCAGGATTTCGATTACCTGTTATAAGTTGGACTTCTCCCGATTACAAATGGGTTGCTATTAAAATATAGAAAGGAGTTGGTTCTATGAAAATAGGTTCAAAGATATATTTTCATAAAAATACAGGTTGTAGTATTTTGATAAAATGTGACGCGATTGGAGATATAAGAAATACTTCAATGGAAGAAGATTATAATTTTTATACCAAACTTAAAAAGTTTAAAATTGATGAAATAGGTTTAATTCAATTGGAATATGGTGAATACGAAAAACTTTCAAAGGGATTTAATTCAGCAAGAGTTAATTTAGAAACAAAAAAATTAGAATTTTTCAATAGAGATATTCCTGTAGTTGAGCAAGAGCCAAGCAAAGAAGAAAAAAGGATACAAGAATTAGAAAATCAAGTTTTATTACTTGAAAATGAAAAATTAGGAGGTATATTATAATGACTAATGAAATAGTAGTTAGAATATTAGCAGAAAGAATAATAAGTGGTGGGTTAAATCCGTTAAGAGACAGAGTGATGCAGCTTGATGATGTAGTTAATGTAGATTATAGAAAAGCTGTTGAAGATTATATATTAATGCATAGCGAAGCATTAGGAGAAAACAAAATAGAAGAAGTTAAGTAGTTTGAACCAATAAGGTTCTTTTTTTATTGTTAAATAAAGAAGGAATTACTCGTTTTATGTAGAATTATAAATAAAAGGAGTGATTTAAATGAAAATAGTGTTGCGTCAAAACATTATGCTTAAAGAGGTTCATAAAACTATAAGAATAGAAAAAATCGAAAAAACTTTAAACAGTGATGTTATACCTAGAGAAGGAACTATTATTATAGATGAATTTTATGAAACTTCTACAAATTTTGATGGGCTATATAGGGCAAAGGATATAGCGATAGATTACAAAGAGAATACATGTTATGTAGATTTACAAGATATAGTTATTCAATCTTATGAAGAAATAGATTTAGATAAAGAAATAGAAAGAGCAGAAGCTTTAGGATGGATTTATTTAATGTAGAGTCTCAATAGAGACTCTTTTTTAATATTCAAAAGAGGTGAACACATGGCAATAAGTAGAGATTTAATAATAAGTATAAAAGAAGATACAGCAACATTAAATGAGAAGTTATTCATATATGAAAATGACCGAGGTATAGATATATATTTTAAAGTTACAGATTATAAATATCGTTTTGAAAAAGGAAATCCACCAAGCGTTTTAAACGGACTAACAGGAGCATACTCTAGTGTAACTATAGTAAATCCAGCAGGTAAGGAAATAGATAGAGGTAGTATAGAGATAGTAGATGATAAGATTAAATTTACTATAACATCAGATTTAACAGATGAATTAGATGAAATAGGAACATATCAACTTCAATTTCACATAATGGATGAATTAGAAAATCAATTTACAATACCGCCTATCAATTTTGATGTAAAGCCAAGGCTTAAAGGTGAAAAAACAGAAGCACAAATAGCAAGAGTTGATAGTGCTAAAGTTGACTATGCTACATTATCTAATGAAGTTGAGTTATTTGAAATTACAGAAGGTAAATTAAATCTAGTTTGGAAAAGTGGAGATATAATTACAGCTAATAAATTAAATGCTATGGTTAATTCTATAAATCAAAATGCAGAAGATATTAAGAATATACAATTAACTCCTGGAGCACAAGGTTCCCAAGGAGAAAAAGGGCAAGATGGTAAAGATGGTATTAATGGAACAGATGGCAAAGATGGTTTAACCACATCAATTAAAGTGAATGGAGTTACATATAATCATGTTAATGGATTAATAACGTTACCAGATTATCCAAGTGAAGTTGGAGGAACTGTTTCAAATAAATTAATACCTAACATAACTAATACACCTATCTTAAACGAATTATTCTTATATCAATCAGAGTCAGCAGAATTTACTTTAGCAACATCAGATGTAGAAAAGATAAAATTGACAGATAACTCATTTGATATGATTGGTAAAGGCGGTAAAGTTACAGCTACAGTAACTAAAGCTGGATTATTAGTTATAGATATCAATGTAGCTGGAGACAGGTACTATATGCTTAATTCAACTATAGCAGGAAAATATGAATCAACATCATGGAAAAATGATGTAAAAAAATATACTTATGAAGTTAATATAGGAGATAAGATAGAGTTTTCAGCAGAGACAGAAGCCACAGGATGGAAAGGAAGTTTTATTGGAGAAGCGAAAAATGAACTAAGGATTAAGTTGATATCTGGACAATATGTAGTTAAGTTAGAGAAATTATAGAACCTGGAAGGGCTCTTTTTTTATGTAAATTTAAGGAGGTTGAAGTATGGATTTTACAACATTAGTACAAAGTGTAGGCTTTCCAATTGCATGCTGTGTAGCACTTGGAATGTATTTAAATAATAAAGATAAAGCAGACAGGGAAGAAAGAAGAATAGATAAAGATGCCGATAGGGCGAGGGAGGATAAAATATTAGAAACTAATGCTAAATTATTAGCTACAAATGAGCAACTAGCTGAAAGTGTAAAAGTAATAGCTACAGATTTAAAGCAAGATGTAACTAGAACTGAAACTAAAGTAGATAAGATATTAGAGAAAGTAGGTGTTTAGTATGAAAATATGTTTAACGGTAGGACACAGTAAGCTTAAAAATAGTAATACAACTAGTGCAAGTGGATATGTAAATGAGTATGAATATAATAAGATATTAGCTCCTAAAGTTGCTGAGTTAATTAGAAAAGAAGGACATGATGTTACTGTTATTCAGTGTCCAGAATATGTATTTACAAGCTCTAGAGAAGAATATCTTTATAAAATTATTAGAATAAACAGAGGAGACTATGATTTATTAGTAGAATTCCATTTAAACGCATCCAATGGTGCCGGTTATGGGGCAGAAGTTTTACATTTTGATAATAACAGAGGAAAACAACTAGCACAACAAATACAAAGTAGACTTAAAACAGTATTTAGGGATAGATGTATTAAGCAAAGACAAGATTTATACATTCTAAGAGATACGAATCCTACAGCTGTATTAATAGAAGCTTTTTTCTGTGATAATGCTAATGATTGTAATATAGCTAAAAATTTAGGATATGACAAGATTGCAAAGCTGATAGCAGAAGGAATATTAAATAAAAATATATGTATAGAAACTAAGGAGGATTTTGATATGGATAAGATAGTTTTATATTTTGGAGATGCAGATTTATTTAGTGCGGTATTAGTTAGCCAAAAACATCAATGTCCTTTGATGAAAAAATCAGATTTTGATGTGGCTAAATTAAAAGTGAAAGAAATAATTCAGATAGGTGGAAATAAGGAAGATAGTAATAGATTTATTACTATGAAGAATGCTTGTAAATATTTATAAGATAAAAAATATAAATTTGAAGGGAATGGAAAATTAAAAGAGTAATAGTAAATAATGTATATAAATTTAAATAGTGGATAGAATTTAAATATACAAGTCAACATTTTTCATTTATATGCTGAATATCTCCCTTATTATAAAAGCTAGTACAGAGCGGATGTACTAGCTTTTTTTATTATGCATATCTAAAAATATTAATTTATCGGATAAAACTAGTAAGATTCAGAATAGTTTTATTACTCATATATTACAAACTTTGACAAAAAATAACATTAAAATTGTGTATAATTATTATTAGGTAAAGAAAAAAGGGGGAGATTTTATGAAAAAAGTTATAGGAATAATGAGTATTGTCTTATTCTTAATAGTATCATTTCAAAGTATGATAGCTGGATTAGGAAATGCAATATCAGCAAACGGAGAAGCAAGTGGAAGTGCAGGTATTATGTTAGCAATTTGTATGCTTATAGCAGGAATATTAACTTTAGTATCTAAAAATAGCAAAGGAATTTTGATAACGGCGATAGTATTTTATGTTATAGGCGGAATAACTGGATTAGCTAATGTAGGTTCGTATGCTGATTTGCAAATATGGTCAATATTAAATCTAATATTCGCTGCATTATTAATATTTAGTATAGTTAAAAATAAAAAAGTAAAAGCAGAAACGAAATAATAAAATTACTATTTAAGAGCATGATGAATAATCTTGCTCTTATTTTTTATAAAAATTTATTGAGGACAGGCAAGTTTTTCATGAAGTTCCCATATATATTAACTATAGATAATGAAAAGGTGGTGAAGTTTAATGAGTCAAGCGAAAAAAGGCAATAGGTTTCAGATTTCCTTCAAAGAAAATATACAAGAAATAGAGTTAATGAATTATATGCTAAAACAAGCTGAAATAATGGGTATATCAACCTATATTAAAATATTAATAAAAAAAGATATGGAGGAAAATGTTTAAACAAAATTAAAAGAGCTCCAGGATCACTACTCCATAGAGCTCAAAACTCAATGAATTATAAAAATATAATTCGATAATATATTCTACAAAAACTAAAGAAACCCTTCAAATTTGAAGAGTTTATAAAAACACATGATTTAGCTAGGTTCTTCGTAGTACAGCTTCTTACTTGACTTCGTCTGCGTTGCGTAGCTCACTACTACGATATGCGAGCGGTATATTAAAAGTTGCATGTCCTTATAAAAAAATTAATTTTTACATGAAGTGAGCAACAAATTCCATTACAGTATAAGCAAATGCCATTCCAGCACCAAAGTTAAACAATTCTAACACCTCCACTAAAGATAATATTAATAAGATTATTA
>NZ_NOJZ02000025.1 GCF_002251085.2 Romboutsia maritimum
ATGCAGATATATTATTAGCACCAGATATAGAAGCAGGAAATATATTATATAAATCTTTAGTATTTTTCTCAAAATCAAAAAATGCAGGCATTATAGTTGGAGCTAAGGCACCAATAATATTGACTTCTAGAGCCGACAGTGAAGAAACTAAGCTAAATTCAATAGCTTTAGGTGTTTTGATGGCAGCTAGAGCTTAAAAATATTAGGGGGGTATCCAGATGAATAAGATGTTTAAAATACTAACTATCAATCCTGGTTCAACATCAACTAAGATTGCAGTATTCAAAGATGAAGAGTTAGTATTTGAAAAAACTTTAAGACATTCTTCTGAGGAAATAGGCCAATATAAAAAAGTAGCAGATCAATTTGAGTTTAGAAAAAAGGTAATAGAAGAAGCTCTATTAGAAGGTGGAGTTAAGACAGGTGACTTAGATGCAGTAGTTGGTAGAGGAGGACTTCTTAGACCAATACAAGGTGGTACATATACCATAAATGATGTAATGGTAGAAGACTTAAGAGTGGGCATATTAGGGGAACATGCTTCAAACTTAGGAGGACTTATAGCTAAGCAAATAGGGGATGAGGTTGATATACCTTCATACATAGTAGATCCTGTGGTTGTTGATGAAATGGAAGATGTAGCTAGAGTATCAGGAAGTCCTGATATAAATAGAAAAAGCATTTTCCATGCATTAAATCAAAAGGCAACAGCTAGAAGAGCTGCTAAAGAGCTAGAAAAAAACTATAATGAATGTAATTTTATTGTTGCACATATGGGTGGAGGTATATCTATAGGAGCACATGAAAAAGGTAAAGTAATAGATGTTGCAAATGCATTAGATGGAGAAGGTCCATTTTCTCCAGAAAGAAGTGGTGGATTACCAGTTGGAGATTTAGTTAAAATGTGTTTCAGTGGTAAGTACACTCAAGAAGAAATTAAGAAAAAAATCAAAGGGAATGGTGGATTAGTAGGATATTTAAATACTAATGATGTTAGAGAAGTAGAAAGTAAAATATCTACTGGAGATAAAGAATACAAATTAATACATGAAGCTATGGTATATCAAGTCTGTAAAGAGATAGGATCTTGTGCGACTGTTCTTAAAGGAGATGTAGATGCAATTTTATTAACAGGAGGTATAGCATATTCAAATTTAATTACTAATATGATAAAAGATAGGGTTAAATTTATAGCGGATGTAAAGGTTTACCCAGGTGAAGATGAAATGATAGCTTTAGCACAAGGTGGACTTAGAGTATTAAGAGAAGAAGAAGAAGCTAGAGTTTATTTATGTGAGCCTGAGTGTAGTTTATAACATTATAAAGGATAAATCATATATCGTATATGACTTAATAGGTGATTTTTATGATAAATAATGACAATAGAATAAGGATTATAATAGGGCATTATGGTAGTGGAAAAACTGAATTTTCAATGAATTATATCACTAAGTTAAAAAAATTAACTAAAAAGAAGGTTGCAATAGCAGATTTAGATGTAGTAAATGTTTATTTCAGAACTAGAGAAAAAAAGGATTTATTAGAGTCCTTAAATATAATTGCTATAGATAGCTCAGTAAATGCTTCAACATTAGATTTACCATCAGTTTCAGCAAAGGTTATGACTCCGTTAAATGATGAGTCATATGAATATTTAATGGATGCAGGTGGTGATAATGTAGGAGCAAGAGTAGTAGGTAGATTTGCTCATTTAATAAAAGAAAATGATTATGATATGTTTTGTGTAGTAAATGCAAACAGAGAGCAAACTCAAACTGCTGAAGGTGTTATCAGACATATAAGAGAAATAGAAAAGGCATCTAAATTGAAAGTTACAGGCTTAATCAATAATACTCATCTTATTAGATCAACTACTATTGATGATGTATTAAGAGGCCAAGAGGTAGCTAAAGAGGTTTCTAAAGCATGTAATATACCTATAAAGTATGTTACATGTTTAGAAAATCTAGTAGATCAACTACCTAAAGATTTAGAGGGAGAAGTTTTTCCTATAAAACTTTATATGAGAGAAGACTGGATGTAGTTTTGGGCTCAAATATATAAAAAGTATAAGGAGGATTGAATAATGGCTAAAGGGAAAGTTACTTTTAATCAAGAACGCTGTAAGAGTTGTGGATTGTGCATAGAGGTATGTCCAGCTGGTATTATAGAAATAGACACAAACACAATAAATTTAAAAGGATATAATCCAGCAAAAGTTTCAGAAGTTGAAAAGTGTGTAGGATGCGCAAGCTGTGCAATGATGTGTCCAGATGTAGCTATAACAGTGGAAAGAGACTAATAGTTTAAAAAAAATAAGGGGGAATTTTTATGGCTAAGATACTTATGAAAGGTAACGAAGCATTTGGTAAAGCAGCGATAGAAGCTGGTTGTAAATACTTCTTTGGTTACCCAATAACTCCACAAAGTGAACTACCAGAATACTTATCTAGAGAGTTACCTAAAATTGGTGGAGCATTTGTTCAAGCAGAATCAGAAGTTTCTGCAATAAATATGGTTTATGGTGCAGCAGGAGCAGGGGCAAGAGTTATGACATCATCATCATCACCAGGTATTGCATTAAAACAAGAAGGTATAACTTATGCAGCAGGAGCAGAACTTCCATGTGTTGTAATTAATGTAATGAGAGGTGGTCCAGGACTTGGAAGTATACAACCATCTCAATCTGATTATTTTATGGCAACAAGAGGTGGAGGTAATGGAGATTATAGAACTCCAGTATTTGCACCAGCATCAGTTCAAGAAGCTGTTGATATGATAATGGAAGCTTTTGATGTTGCAGATTACTATAGAACACCTGTCATGGTTCTAGCAGATGGTATGATAGGACAAATGATGGAACCAGTTGAATTTAAAGAATCTAAGAAAAGACAATTACCTAAAAAAGATTGGGCAACAGTAGGAACTAAAGGTGAAAGAAAGCCTAATATAATAAATTCCTTATACTTAGAGGCTGATGTACTAGAACAACATTGTATAAAACTTGATAAAAAATACAATGAAATAGAAAAAAATGAAGTTCAATATGAAATGTATAAGACAGAAGATGCTGAATTAGTATTTGTAGCATATGGAACAACTTCAAGAATAGTAAAAACTACAATAGATTTATTAAGAGCGGAAGATATAAAAGTAGGTCTTATAAGACCTAAAGTATTATGGCCTTTCCCAACTGAAGCATTTGAAAAAATACCAAATGCTAAAAATTTATTAACAGTTGAAATGAGTATGGGTCAAATGGTAGAAGATGTTAAATTAGCAATTGAAGGAAAATTACCAGTTCATTTCTATGGAAGAGCTGGAGGAATGGCTCCATCACCATCAGAAATAGTTGATAAAGCTAAAGAAATAATGGGAAAAGAATTAGCTACAGGAGGTGCTAGATAATGTCTGTTGTATTTGAAAAAACAAATGGATTAACAGAAGCTAAAACTCACTATTGTCCAGGATGTACTCATGGTATAATTCATAGATTAGTAGCAGAAGTTTTAGAAGAATTAGATGTACTTGGAAATACTATAGGTGTTGTACCAGTTGGATGTTCAGTTTTAGCATACAATTATTTTAATTGTGATGTTCAAGAAGCATCTCATGGTAGAGCTCCAGCAGCAGCTACAGGAGTAAAAAGAGTTCATCCAGATAAAGTAGTATTTACTTATCAAGGGGATGGAGATTTAGCTTCAATTGGTACAGCTGAAATAGTACATGCAGCTGCTAGAGGTGAAAAAATAACTACTATATTTGTAAACAATACTACATATGGAATGACAGGTGGACAAATGGCACCAACTACGTTAATTGGCCAAAAAGCTACTACAGCTCAAAATGGTAGAAATCCAGAAACACAAGGATATCCTATAAGAATGAGTGAAATGTTATCAACATTAACAGGAGCAGTATTTGTAGAAAGAGTTTCTGTTGATACTCCAGCTAATGTTAGAAAAGCTAAAAAAGCTATAAAAAAAGCATTCCAAGTTCAACAAGAAGGTTTAGGATTTGGAATAGTAGAAGTATTATCTACATGTCCTACTAACTGGGGTATGGCTCCAAATAATGCGTTACAATGGTTAAGAGACAATATGATGCCATATTATCCAATAGGAAATTTAAAAGATGTTGAACTTAATGGGGGGGTGAAGTAATATGTCTACAGCTAGAGTAATATGTGCAGGCTTCGGTGGCCAAGGTGTTATGTCTATGGGACAATTACTTACTTATGCAGGAATGCTAGAAGGTAAAGAAGTTTCTTGGTTACCATCTTATGGACCAGAAATGCGTGGAGGAACTGCAAACTGTGCAGTAACTGTATCTGATCAACCTGTTGGTTCTCCACTTATAACAGATGATGCAACTTGTGCAATAATAATGAATTTACCTTCACTTGATAAATTTGAAAAAGATGTTGTTCCAGGTGGAAAAATTTTAATAAATAGTTCATTAATAGATCAAAAAGTAAAAAGAACAGATGTTGATGTACATTATATACCAGCAAATGATCTTGCTACTGAATTAGGTAATCCAAAAGTTGCAAATATGATAATGCTAGGTGCATACTTAAAAGCAAGTGAAACAGTAGATATAGAATCTGTTTTAGATGCATTTAAAAAAGTATTCGGTCCTAGAAAAGAAAAATTTGTACCTTTAAATAGATCTGCTTTACAAAAAGGTGCAGATGCAGTAAAATAATTTAAATAAAAAAATTTAAAAATATCAAATAAAAGACAATAGAATTATTTCTATTGTCTTTTTAACGTATAAGTATTAAAATATTTCTATGACTCACAATAGAAATTTAAGCACATTTATGTATAAATAGAATATATTATATTTTGATACGCTTTCATTAGGAAAGGAGATTTTTAATGAGAAAATATTTTGGTACTGACGGAGTAAGAGGAATAGCTAATACAGAGCTTACTTGTGATTTAGCTTACAAACTTGGAAGAGCCGGAGGCTATGTTTTAGCGCAAGGAGACCATAGAGTTAAAGTAGTAGTAGGGAAAGATACTAGAATATCAGGAGATATGTTAGAATCATCTCTAATAGCAGGATTAATGTCTGTGGGGTGTGATGTTATAACAGTTGGAGTTATACCAACGCCAGCAGTTGCATATTTAACAAGAAAATATGGAGCAGATTGTGGAGTAGTTATATCAGCATCACATAATCCAGTGGAGTATAACGGTATAAAATTCTTTAATAAAGAAGGATATAAATTAGATGATGAATTAGAATTAAAAATAGAAGAATATATAGATGATATAGAAAAAGTAGATTGTAATCCAGTTGGAGAACATGTAGGTAAAAAGATACACAAGCATGAGGCACAAAGAGAATTTATAGATTATTTAAAATCAATAATAAATGCAGATTTTAAAGGTCTAAAAATTGTGTTAGATTGTGCAAATGGAGCATCTTATAACGTAGCACCAGTTGTATTTAAAGAATTAGGTGCAAGTGTAATAGCTATAAATAATGAGCCAAATGGGAATAATATAAATGACAACTGCGGATCAACGCATCCAAAACAATTACAAGAAGCTGTTTTAGCTAATAATGCAGACTTAGGTCTTGCTTATGATGGAGATGCAGATAGATTAATTGCTGTAGATGAAAAGGGACAAATCGTTGATGGCGATCATATAATGATACTGGGCGCTATATATTTAAAGAAAAATAAACAGTTAGCCCAAGATACGCTAGTAGTGACAGTTATGAGTAATATAGGTCTTACAGTAGCTGCTAAAGAATATGGTATAAATTTAGCTACTACAACTGTAGGAGATAGATATGTACTTGAAGAAATGAAAAAAAGTGGATACAATCTTGGTGGGGAACAATCTGGACATATGATATTCTTAGATTATAATACAACTGGAGATGGAGTATTAAGTTCATTAGTTCTTACAAAGATAGTTTTAGAAGAAAAGAAAAAACTATCAGAACTTGCATCTGTAATGACGGAGTATCCACAAGTATTAGTTAATGCAAGAATAAAAAATGAGAATAAGAATAAATATATGGAATATCCAGAAATAAAATCTGAGATAGAGAGAATAGAAGCACTACTAGATGGATGTGGAAGAGTTTTAATAAGACCTTCAGGAACAGAACCATTAGTAAGAGTGATGTTAGAAGGTAAAGAGGAAGGTCAAATAAAAGAATTAGCTACAAATTTAGCTAATCTTATAAAAGAAAAATTATCGTAAATTAGAAAAAGTGAATGTTTTATTCACTTTTTAAGCGCCAGAACTTAGTAGATGACTATCTAGTTAAGTAATATTGGACTAAGTTGACGAGGACAGAGTTAATCGAATTATCGGCGGATGCTCTGCGGTGAGTTTACCATCGAAGAACTTTATTAAAATACAGGAGTGATTCTGTACACAAAGTAAAGCTTAAGTAAACTTAAATGACCTATCTCTTAAAATATAAAATAATATTTTTAGGAGGAAACAAATATGTGTGGTATAGTTGGATATTTAGGTAATAGACAAGCAACAGAAGTTCTTATAGAGGGACTATCGAAGTTAGAATATAGAGGGTATGATTCTGCAGGTGTTGCAGTTAATACTGGAGATGACTTAGAAATAAGAAAGTTTAAAGGTAGATTAGCAGTATTAGCAGAAGACTTACAAAAAAATCCTATAAAAGGTGGATTAGGAATAGGGCATACAAGATGGGCAACTCATGGAGAGCCATCTGATGTAAACTCTCACCCTCATTTTAATATGGATAAAACAATATCGGTTGTTCATAATGGAATAATCGAAAATTATATTGAGTTAAGAGAAGAATTACAATCTGAAGGGGTAGTATTCTTATCTCAAACAGATACTGAAGTTGTAGCTCATTTAGTAGATAAATTCTATGAAGGAAATTTATTAGATGCAGTTTATAAAGCAACTGAAAAATTAAGAGGAGCATATGCTTTAGGAGTAATTTGTTCTGATAATGTAAAAGAATTAGTAGCTGTAAGAAAAGATAGTCCATTAGTAGTAGGAGTTGGAGAAGGCGAGAACTTTATAGCGTCAGACATACCAGCAATATTAAAATATACTAGAAATGTGTATTTCTTAGAAAATGGTGAATTTGTTCACATAGTAGAAGATAAAGTAACAATTTTAGATGAAAATAGAAATGTTGTACAAAAACAAATAAATGAAATAACTTGGGATGTTGAAGCAGCATCTAAAGGTGGATATGATCATTTTATGTTAAAAGAAATACATGAGCAACCTAATGGAGTTAAAGAGACATTATTAAGAAGATTAAATGATGATGGAGAAATCCAATTAGATGATATAAAAATGACTAAAGAAGATTTAGAAAAAATAAATAGAGTTTATATAGTAGCTTGTGGAACAGCTTATCATGCAGGAATTGTTGGAAAATTTGCTATAGAAAAATTTGCAAAAATTCCAGTAATAACTGATATAGCATCAGAATTTAGATATAGTAATCCATTTATTGATGAAAATACTTTATTAATATTAGTAAGCCAATCTGGAGAAACAGCAGATACTTTAGCAGCTTTAAGAGATGCTAAATCTAAAGGTGCTAGAATACTATCAGTTACTAATGTTGTAGGTTCTTCTATAGCTAGAGAGTCTGATGATGTGTTCTATACTTGGGCAGGTCCAGAGATATCTGTTGCATCTACTAAAGCGTACACTACTCAATTAGTATCATTCTATATGATAGCTTTAGATTTTGCTATAAAGAAGGGTACAATCACTAGAGAGTATTACAATGAGATGATAGAAAAATTAAAGGAAATGCCAGAAAAAGTTGAAAAAGCATTAGAACAAGAAGATTATATAAATAATGTAGTTGCTAAAGAATTGAGAGAAGCAAGTAGTGCATTCTATTTAGGTAGAGGTCTTGATTATAATTTAGCAATGGAAGGTGCTTTAAAAATAAAAGAAATCTCTTATATACATGCAGAAGCATTTGCAGCAGGAGAATTAAAACATGGTACAATAGCTTTAATAGAAAAGGGAACACCAGTTATAGCGATAGCAACTCAAGAGGAATTATTTGAGAAAATGGTATCAAATATGGCCGAAGTTAGAGCTAGAGGAGCTTATGTTATAGCAATAGCACAAGAAAAAAATAAAGAAGTTGAAAAATCAGCTGATAAGGTAATATATATACCTAATGTAGAAGATATATTATCTAGTATATTAACTGTATTACCACTTCAATTATTATCATATTATGTTGCAGTTCAAAGAGGTTGTGACGTAGATAAACCAAGAAATTTAGCAAAATCAGTAACAGTTGAATAGATAGATTAATAAAAAAGGGATTGTCTTAAAGTTTTTATACTTTTGAGATAGCCCTTTTTTACATGTAAGGAAACTAAATTGCCTAATTTTATGTGGATAACCTATAAATAATAGTAATACTAATGAGTCTAAAAATGTAAAAAATGACATTTTGAGCAACATAAAAAATTCATACAAATCTTTAGAATATTTAGAAAAAAATAAAAACTGATAAATTTTAGAATTTATTGTTAAATAGTATCCATTACTAGGGAAATAAAAGGAATAATAAGAAAATATGTAACAATATTTTTATATATGTAATTAATTTAATTTAATATATAATACTAATAATATAAATTGATTATAGAGGATTTAAAGTAATTATGTTAATCTATTAGTATAAAATTAGTTGAATTTTAGGGGGGAAATTATATGATAAATAAAGATGAATTAGCAACTTTAAAGTCACAAGGTATAATAGCTCAAAAACAAGAAGGGTATTTTTCAATAAGGATATTAAGCAGAGCTGGAAACTTTACAGCAGAGCAGCTAAATGAAATTTCTCTATTATCTAAAAAATATGGTAAAGGATATATAGGTTTGACAACAAGATTAACAATAGAATTACCATGGATAAAATATGAAGACTTAGATGAGGTAAAAGTTAAAATAAAAGAATCTGGATTAATGCATGGTGGAACAGGAAAAAAAGTTAGACCGTTAGTTGCATGCAAAGGTACTGTATGTCAGCATGGAATTTATGATACTCAAGAATTATGTGGAAAACTACATGATAAATACTTTGCATATGATTTACCAGCGAAAACTAAGATTACATTAGTGGGATGCCCAAATAACTGTGCAAAGGCAAATACAAATGATATAGGCATTGTCGGACAAGTATATGTTAAATTTAATGAGGAGAAATGTAAAAACTGTGGATTATGTACGAAATCATGTAGACAAAATGCTGTTTCAATTATAGATAAAAAATTGGTTTGGAATAGTAATGAATGTGTAAATTGTGGAAAATGTGCTCAAGTCTGTCCTTTTGAAGCTATGAATGTAGAAAAAAAAGGATTAGCAATATACCTTGGAGGTAGAATGGGAAGAGGGTATAGATTTGGAGATAGACTTACTAATTTATATTCAGAAGAAGACGTACCTAGTTTAATTCAAAATATATTAGATACATATAAAGAATTATCAAACCCAGGAGAGCGTATTTGTAAAGTTATAGATAGAATAGGTATAAAAGATTTTGAAAAAGCATTATAAAGTAAATTAGCTGAAAATATATAAATATAATACATAATCATAATATATATAGAGTATATCCTCGTTATTATTGTCAATAATCTTAGTATAAAATTGATGATTTTAAGGGGGATTTTTTATGAAAATTATACAAAAACTTGTTAGTTTTGTAATTTTAATATTAGTAGGAGTAGTAATATCTTATGCTGAAGTTAAATTGGACAATGGTTATTATAAGTTAATAGAAACTTTTAACAATACCCAATCAGAATTTAAATTTTATAATATAAAAGCAAATGCTACCATAGACTATAATGTATCAAAAGATAAAATGAAAAATATATGTTTAGATACAATTAATAATTTTGGTATTGAAGAGAGTGATATAAAATGGAATGAGAAGTGGGATAATAATGAAAAACAAGTATTTTGTCAGGTAAAAAATAACAATAGAAGCATTTCTATAGCCGGAGTTAAAAAAAGTAAAGATGAAGCGTATATAATAGTTGACATATTAGATAATAAAGTATATAAAAATATAGTGGATATTTATAATCTAATGGAGGATACATTAAATAGATATTCAAATCAAGTAGATATATATACTTGTATTGCAGGAGAATACACAAAAAGGTTACAAATAAATAAATATGATGATATTTTGCAAAAAATATTATATAATATGAATGCTGACGAAATTGATAGAGTGCAAGAAAAGAACTTTCTATCAGTTACAGCATATAGTAAATTATTGAATGAAAATTATTTGGAATATTTGGGATATAAAATTAATTTAAATATAGGTATGAGATATAGTGAAGATGATGAGAAAACTATCATATATATTGCTACACCTATTATGAAATTAGATTATTAATAATGAGGAGAGGCAAATAAAATGGCAAAGATAATTGTTAGAAAGAGTAACCCACTTAAAGGTAGTGTTAAAATAGATGGAGCAAAAAATGCAGTATTACCAATAATAGCAGCAACTTTATTAGGAAATGGAAAGTCGACTATATACGGAGTTCCTAATTTAAGAGATGTTCATGTTATATCAGATTTATTAAGACATTTAGGTGCAAAAGTAGAGTATAATGACTGTACATTAACTGTAGATGCATCGAATATCACTACATGTGAAGCACCATATGAGCTTGTAAGAAAAATGAGAGCATCTTTTTTAGTTATGGGACCATTGCTTGCTAGATTTAATCATACTAAAATATCTATGCCAGGAGGTTGTGCTATAGGGACAAGACCTATAGATTTACATCTAAAAGGATTTAAATATTTAGGTGCAAAAGTAGAGATGGATCACGGATTTGTTGAAGCAACAACTAAGAAATTAACAGGAGCTAAGCTTTACTTAGATTTTCCATCTGTAGGAGCTACTGAAAATATAATGATGGCTGCTGCGCTTGCAGAAGGAACTACAATAATAGAAAATGCAGCAGAAGAACCTGAAATAGTTGATTTAGCTAATTTCTTAAGTGAAATGGGAGCAGATATAAAAGGTGCGGGAACGAACACTATAAAAATAAAAGGTGTTAAAGAATTAAAAGGTGCGGAACATACTGTAATACCTGATAGAATAGAAGCTGCAACTTATATGGTAGCAGCTGCAATGACAAAAGGTGATATAACAATAGAAAATGTATTATTAGAACACTTAAAGCCAGTAGTAGCAAAATTAAAAGAAGCTGGTTGTGAAGTGATAGAAATGGATAATTCAGTTAGGGTAATAGGACCGGAAGTTGTAAAACCTATAGATATAAAGACTTTACCACATCCAGGATTCCCAACGGATGTTCAAGCTCAATTTATGGCTATGCTTACAGTTGCTAATGGTACAGGCGTAGTTATAGAAACTGTTTTTGAAAATAGATTTATGCATGTAGCTGAGTTTAATAGAATGGGAGCTAATATAAAAATAGAAGGAAGAAGTGCTATAGTTAATGGAGTAGACCAATTACATGGTGCAAGAGTAAATGCTACAGATTTAAGAGCAGGTGCAGCACTTATACTATGTGGACTTATAGCAGAAGGAGAAACTCAAATAGGAGAAATTTACCATATCCAAAGAGGATACGTAGATATAGATAAAAAGATAACTGCTTTAGGTGGGAATATACAAATAGTAGAAGACTAATCAGTAATATTAATAGTAATAAAATAATAGGGTTGTTCATATACTTTAGAGTCTAGAATAAGGCTAAGGAGGAAAAAAGTATATGAAGAGCCCTTTAGTAGTTTTAACTGGTTTAGTGATATGTTGTATATCTATACCAATCTTAACGAGCGTAGTATCATATAGTAATATTAAGCAAGAAACACAAACTAAAAAAAATACAAGTAGTCAAAGTAGTAAGTTAGAAAAAAATGAAATTATAAAGAAAGTGATTAATTATGAAACAGTAAATAAAGAAACCCCCATTATAAATGTTTATAATCATAAACTAGGTAAAGTACAAAGTATGAATATGGAAAAATATTTATATGGCGTTTTAGCTGGTGAGATGTCAGCAAAATTTGATATTGAAGCATTAAAAGCACAAGCAGTGGCAGCAAGAACATATGTATCATATAAGCAGGGACATAAAAATCCTAGTCAGCACAAAAATGCTGTAGTATGTACAGATTTTAAACACTGTCAAGAGTATAAAAGTTATGAAGAATTAGAAAAGGTAAATGGGTCTAAATGGATAAAAAATTCATATTCTAAAATAAAACAAGCAGTAGATGCTACAAAAGGCCAAATCATAACTTATAATAATGAACCAATATTACCATTATACTTTTCAACATCTTCTGGAAAAACAGAAAATAGCGAAGAAGTATTTTCAATTAAATACCCATACCTAAAATCAGTAGATAGCCCATATGATAAAATTTCTCCTAAATATACATCTGCATTAAAAATAAGTAACAAACAATTTGTTGAATATTTAAATAAGTCTTACGGGGATATTAAATTAACTGAAAATAATTTAAAAAATCAGGTAAAAATAACTCAATTAAGCAAGGGTGGAGCAGTAGAAACAATGAAAGTAGGAAACAAAGAGATTAAAGGAACGGATGTTAGAAGGATATTTAATCTTAATTCTGCCAATTTTGAAATTGATTTTGAGAATAGTGGAATAGATTTTATAGTAAAAGGTTACGGACATGGAGTAGGCATGAGTCAATGGGGTGCAGAAGGAATGGCGCAAGAAGGATATAAGTATTATGAAATATTATCTCATTATTATTCACAAACAGAAATAAAAGATACATATTAACATATAAATATAGAAATTAATTTTGTTAAAGTAAAAACAAAGCTATGATAAAAGTAGTTATATATTATCATAGCTTTGTTTTGATTAAGACAATTTTAAGCATAAAAATTGTATAAAATTAGAAAATACAGGTAACACTCTAAATGTATAAATATACTGGAGGTGCTGTATGAAGAAAAAAATACTAGAAAAAGACGGTTTTTATTTATCTTTGTTTGTGTGTGTTTGCTTAATTGCCGTAGGCGGGGTTTGGTTTACAAATAGTAAAGTAGATAAATTAGCTTCTAATAAAGAAATAGTAAACAATAAAGATAAAAGCAGTGAAGATGAAATACATTTAATAGAAAAAAATAAAGAAGGAGCTATACCTACAGCTACAGATTCAGATCACAATTTAAGTAAAGCAAAAGCAAAAAATGAACAAGAAACTTCTAAATTAAGCTTTATTGGAAACAAAGTTATAAGAGGTTATTCAGAAAAAGAACCTAGTTATTCTAAAACTTTAGATGTATGGGAAATACATAAAGGAATAGATGTTAGTACTAATAAGGGACAAGACATAAAATCTTTATTAAAGGGTACAGTAGTAGATGTATTTAAGGATGATAAATATGGTATGTCTGTAAAATTAAAATGTGAAAATAATATTATTTTAGTATATTCAAATTTAAACAAAGACGTAAAGGTTGAAAAGAATCAAAAGATAGAAGAAGGACAATGTATTGGATTAGCTGGAAATACATCGACAAATGAAAGCGAAGAAGGACAACATATACATTTAGAAGCATTTAAAGGAGAGAAAAGTATAGATCCAATGAGTTTAATAAAATAAAAAGATATAACAGACTTAATCAAATATGATTAAGTCTGTTATATTTTTTTGTGATTTTACATATATATCATTAAGGCTAGGATGTTAGGAGGGGGAGTTTTGAGATCGCATATAGAGGAGAGAGCTATAGTTGTAGCAAAATATATACTAGAAAAAAATACTACAGTCAGACAGACAGCCAAAACATTTGGAGTGAGTAAGAGTACGATTCACAAAGATGTAACAGAACGATTAGAAGAAATAAACCCATCTCTTGCTAAAGAAGTAAAGATGGTTTTAGAAAAAAATAAATCAGAGAGACACATAAGAGGAGGCATGGCTACAAAACTTAAATATGAAAGAGAGAGTAAAAAAAATGTAGGTTAGAAAACCTACATTTTTTTCTTGACTAAAATAGTATTTTTGTATATGTTGTATTATAGGTGTATAAAAATAACGAAAGTTTAAATATAAAAATATTACAAGAGGAGTTGAAAAAATGGCTAGAGCTGATATAGGTATTGACTTAGGCACGGCTAATGTACTTGTTTATGTAGATGGAAAAGGAATAGTTTTAGAGGAACCTTCGGTAGTAGCAATGGATAAAAGAACAAAATCTGTGCTAGCAGTTGGAGAAGAGGCTAGAAGAATGATAGGTAGAACGCCAGGAAACATAGTGGCGATAAGACCATTAAGAAATGGTGTTATTTCAGATTATGATATAACTGAAAAAATGTTAAGCTATTTTGTAGATAAAGTTGTAGATAAGAAGGGCTTTAGTAGATTTTTCATGCCTAGAATAATGGTTTGTGTTCCAACAGGTGTGACAGAAGTTGAAAAGAGAGCTGTAGAAGAAGCAACTAGACAAGCTGGTGCTAGAGAAGTTTATATTATAGAAGAACCAATAGCAGCTGCTATTGGAGCTGGTATAGATATATCTCAACCAAATGGAAGTATGGTAATAGACATTGGTGGAGGTACAGCAGATATAGCAGTAATTTCTTTAGGAGGAGCTGTAGTAAGTGAATCTATAAAAATTGGTGGAGACAAATTTGACGAAGCTATAGTGAGATACATCAGAAAACAGCATAATCTTCTTATAGGAGAGAGAAGTGCAGAAAAGATAAAAGTAGAAATTGGAACAGCATTTAAAAGAGAGCAAGAAAAATATATGAAAATAAGTGGAAGAAATTTAGTAAAAGGTCTTCCAGAAAGTATAACTATAGGGTCAACTGAAATTTTAGAAGCTCTTGAAGAGTGCGCAGAACAGATAGTTGTAACAGTACATTCTGTTTTAGAAAAAACTCCGCCAGAGTTAGCTGCTGATATAAGTGAGGCAGGAATAATAATGACAGGTGGAGGATCATTGTTATATGGATTAGATAAAAGAATTGAAAAAAGAATAGGTATAAAAGTTATAGTTGCAAATGAACCTTTGTCTTGTGTAGCAAAAGGTACTGGAAGTGCACTAGGATCTTTAGATTTATTAGAAACTGGTGGAACATTTAAGAAAAGATAAATAATACTATTATTATAAATAAGAAGTATAGGAGGATACATTAATTTATTTTAATATATCCTCTTTTTTACATAATGAAGGAAAAATAGTAAAAGGGAAAAGATATGAATTTTGGTTAATATGCTTAGTATTAAAGAAAATGATTTTAAGTAGAAAGTAGAAGAGATAGGGCGATAGTCTCAGCTAATTCTAAAATGAAACTAAGTCGTACATTATTAAATGAAAATCTATTATTTTCATCAATTTTATCAACAATACCTACAATAGAATAACTTCCTATCTGAGGGAGCTTTTTTCCAACACCTTTTCCAGGCAGAATGGGTCCTTTTCTGATTTGTATGTTACCTATGCTATTTTTTGAACCTAAACACGCATCAATAGCCAAGAACGTCCCTTTAGGATGAGTTTTTTTGATTTTTTCAATTGATTCATATATATTTAAAGCGTGAATAGGATTATCTAATGTACCGTAAACAGGGTATTTAAAATCGCTATTTTTTAACATAGTCCCAACTAAAGGACCAAGGGCATCACCTATAGCCCGATCTGTTCCTATACAAACAACAACTGTATTCTCATCAACAACATCTTTTAGTATAGAGCTAAGTACCTGTGCAACATTCTCTTTTTTATAGTTTATCTTGGCTAAGTACATAGGAACACCCCCTTCAAAAGAAATATATGAACTCGTAATCTAAAAAATACCTAACTTTAAATTACATAAAATCACCATACTTATAATATGAGAGAAGATATAAAAATGTGATATATAGTTTATAAAGACAAGTTAGATTTAATTATTTATAATCAAATCTAACTGAATAAAAGGTGTTGACACATATAAGGAAAAATATTAAAATGTATATCATATAGAAAAAAATTAAAATCTTGATTACCTTATCAAGAGAGGCTGAGGGATAGGCCCTTTGAAGCCCAGCAACCACCCATTTTTGGGAAAAGGTGCTAATTCCTACAAGACTATAGTCTTGAGAGATGAGGTTAGTTAATTAATATAAAATATTATGCTAATTAACCTCTTCTTGAATAAGAAGAGGTTTTTTGTATTGTAGGAAACATAGTGAAAATAAATTTTAAAATAAAATATAAAAAGGGAGGATACAAATATGGCAAGACATTTATTTACATCAGAGTCAGTTACAGAGGGGCATCCAGATAAAATATGTGACCAGATATCAGATGCAATATTAGATAAATTATTAGAGAAAGATCCATTATCAAGAGTAGCTTGTGAAACAACAGTTACAACAGGGTTAGTATTAGTTGCAGGGGAGATAAGTACTTCTGCATATGTAGATATTCCTAAGTTAGTAAGATCTACAGTTGAGGAAATTGGATATACTAGAGCTAAGTTTGGATTCGATTGTAAGACTTGTGCGGTTATAACTTCAATTGACGAACAATCTGGAGATATAGCAATGGGAGTAGATGAAGCTTTAGAAAGTAAGGTAGGAGAACAAACTGAAGAAGAAATAGAAGCTATAGGTGCAGGAGATCAAGGTATAATGTTTGGTTTCGCATGTAATGAAACACCAGAATTAATGCCGCTTCCTATATCATTAGCTCATAAATTAGCAAGAAAATTAACAGAGGTTAGAAAAGATGGAATATTAGAATACTTAAGACCAGATGGAAAAACTCAGGTTACAGTTGAATATGAAGGAAATAAAGCAGTAAGAGTTCATACTGTTCTTATATCAACTCAACACTGTGAAACTGTAGAAACAGAACAAATAAGAAGAGATTTAATAGAGTATGTAATAAAATCTGTTATACCAGCAGAATTACTTGATGAAGAAACTAAAATTTACATAAATCCAACAGGAAGATTTGTTATAGGAGGACCTCAAGGAGATACAGGTCTTACAGGAAGAAAGATAATAATAGATACATATGGTGGATACTCAAGACATGGAGGAGGAGCTTTCTCAGGAAAAGATCCAACTAAAGTTGATAGATCAGCTGCATACGCTGCAAGATACGTGGCTAAAAATATAGTTGCTGCAGGACTTGCAGATAAGTGTGAAATAGAATTAGCTTATGCAATAGGTGTAGCTAAACCATTATCTGTATTTATAGATACTTTTGGAACTGGAAAAGTTTCAGAAGAAAAGTTAGTTGAATTAGTTAATAAATATTTTGACTTAAGACCAGGAGCTATAATTAGAGATTTAGAATTAAGAAGACCTATATATAGACAAGTTGCAGCTTACGGTCACTTTGGTAGAACAGACATAGATTTACCATGGGAAAAGACTGATAAAGCAGAGATATTAAGAAAAGAAGCATTAGGAAACTAATTTATAAAAGAGGCTGCCAAGAGTAGATTAATAAAACTGCTTTTGGATGGGCCTCTTTATTTAATTTCATACTAAATGTATAATAGTTACTAATTAAGTTAATTATAGAAACATTATTTGTTTGTAGGAGAATAGATATGGAAAGAATAGAAGGAATGGTAAGTGACATAGTCTTTAAAAATGAAGATAATGGATATACTATAGCTCATTTAGCAAATGAAAAAGATGAAGTAGTTATAGTGGGATGTATGCCTACTTTAGCAATTGGAGAAAGTATAGAAGTACAAGGCAAATGGGTAAATCATAAAACTTATGGAGCTCAATTTGAAGTTAATAAATTTATGCCTGTTACCCCATCTTCATTAGAGGGTATCTATGTATACTTATCTTCAGGGATGATACATGGAATAGGGGAAAAAATGGCTAAAAGGATTATAGATAAGTTTGGAGTTAATACTTTAGAAGTAATTCAAAATACCCCAGAACGTTTAGAGGAAGTAGAAGGTGTAGGTAAAAAAAAGGTAAAACAAATAGTCAAAAGCTATGAAGAAAATAGAGATCTTAGAAATATTATAATAGAATTATCGCCTTATGGGATTACACCTAATTACTGTTTGAAAATATATAAAAAATATAAAAATAAAGCAATAGATGTTATAAACCAGAATCCATATAGGCTAGCAGAAGATATAAGAGGAATAGGTTTTAAAATCGCTGATAATATTGCTTCAAAAATAGGGATAGATAAACATTCAAAAGACAGAATAGAGCAAGGCATTTTATATGCACTACACCAATCATTAAGCAATGGAAATACATATTTACCGAAACATATATTAATTGAAGAATCTAGTAAAATATTAGATATTAAAGGTTCTATAATAGAAGAATGTATAATGGGACTAGCTTATGACCAAAAGGTTCATATAGAAAAAAGTAAAGATAATTATCTAGTATATTTAATACCTTATTACATATCTGAAAATGGAGTTTGCAAACAAATAATAAAATTGTCTCAATGTGAATTTGAAGATTTAAAAATAGATATTGAAAAAGAAATTCAAGTAGTAGAAAAGGAAGATGATATTAAATTAGCTCAAAATCAAATTTTGGCTGTTAAAGAAGCTATAAATGGTGGAGTAGTTATAATAACAGGAGGACCAGGGACGGGAAAAACTACTACTATAAATACAATAATAAAAATATTTGAAAATAACAACAAAGAAGTAGTTTTAGCAGCACCAACAGGTAGAGCGGCAAAGAGAATGAGCGAGACCTCAAACAAAGAAGCTAAAACGATACATAGACTGTTAGAAATGGGATATGCAACAGATAGTGAAGAGTTGTTATTTTTTAAAGATGAAGAAGATCCTATAAAAGCTGATGTTGTAATATTAGATGAAGTATCAATGGTAGATATTTTATTAATGTATAGCTTGCTTAGAGCTATAAAACCAGGAACTAGAGTTATTTTAGTTGGAGATAGTGACCAATTACCGTCTGTAGGAGCAGGAAATGTATTAAAAGATATGATTGATTCAGATGTTATAAATGTGGTTAGATTAAATGAGATATTTAGGCAAGCTCAAGAAAGTATGATTGTAGTAAATGCCCATAGAATTAATAATGGAGAACCATTGCATTTAAATAGTAAAAATAAAGATTTTTTCTTTATAAAGAAAAATACAAATGAAGAAATTTTAAATGAAATAATAGGATTAGTAAACGAAAGGTTACCTAAATTCTATAAGTTAGATAAATTAAAAGATATACAAGTCTTAGCATCTATGAGAAAAGGTGATTTAGGCGTGACCAATCTTAATACAGAATTACAAAAGTATCTTAATAAACCTGATAAATTTAAAGTTGAAGAAAATTTTGCTAAAAGAGTATTTAGAGTTGGCGATAAAGTTATGCAAATAAAAAATAATTACACAAAAAAATGGGAAACAGAGGATCAAAGTGATAGTGGAGAAGGTGTATATAATGGAGATATTGGTTATATATACCATATAGAGAAAGATAAAAAAATTGTTTATGTTATTTTTGATCAAATAAAAATAGTATCTTATAGATATGATGAACTAGACGAACTAGATCATAGTTTTTGTACAACGATACATAAGAGCCAAGGAAGCGAATTTCCAGTAGTAGTTATACCTATAACTTGGGCACCTCCTATGCTGTTAAGTCGTAATTTAATATATACAGCTGTAACAAGAGCAAAGAAATTAGTTGTATTAGTTGGAGATGTAAAGTATTTAGAATATATGATTAAAAATAATAAAACTAATGAAAGATATTCTAATCTTTCTGAAAAATTAATTAAATTTAAAAAAGAAGGGTTGTTGTTAAAATAAAAATGAAAAAATATATTAATAGTTTATATAAAACTTTTAATAACATATTTGAGACATTTTTAGATTTTATATATCCAGAAAATATAACTTGTATAATTTGTAATAAACCTGTAAAAAAGAATAATACTTATTCAATGTGTAAAAATTGTTTTGATGAGTTACACTTCATATTAGATGGATGCAGAAAATGTGGGAAGCCAATAATTAATCATTCTTTAGAAAAACAAGATATAGAAGGATGTAGCTATTGTTTTAATAAAAATTTTTATTTTGATAAAGCTATATCGTGTATAGAGTATAATGATATGAGTAAAAAAATGGTATTATCTTTAAAATATAATAATAAAACTTATATGAGTAAGTATATTGCAAGTATAATGAAAGATAAGTTAGAAATAGAAAATATTAACTTTGACTATATATTATTTGTTCCATTACATAAAATAAGATTAAGAAGAAGAGGGTTTAATCAATCTGAAAAAATAGCTGTGTATTTAGGGAAAATAACAAAGAAACCAGTAATAAATATAATAGATAGAAAAAAGTATACAAAAAAATTATATAAGTTAAATAAAAAAGAAAGAGAAAAAGAATTAAAAGAAGCTTTTTCATTAAAAGATAATGGTAGTATTAAAAATAAAAATGTTATCGTAGTTGATGATATATTTACAACAGGAACTACTGTAAATGAAATAAGTAAGCTTTTAAAAAATCATGGAGTTAGTCAGGTCTTTATAATAACTCTACTAACTAAAAATATTGATACATATGTTAAGGCATAAATTTCTATTGACATATCATTTCTAAAATATTAAAATAAGTAAGTGATATTTTAGGTCTGTGGTTGAAAGTCCAAGCCAGTCGCAGGCAAAGGGATCCACGTAAGTTAACCCTAAAAATTGGGTTGATGATCATGGTGCGGCTTAGAAGTAAGTCCTACCGATAATAAAATCGAGAGAGTTAATAGTGCGGCGAACCCAAGCAAAAGCTCCAGTAGGCGAGTGTGGGGTCAAAAACCAGGTCAGCTAAATTATCCATAAAGTACCTTTATAAGGTGCTTTTTTTTTATAAAAACAAATACTTTACATATATAAGTTAATCATTTCCATAAAAACAAATTTATGATAAATAAAAATATAAAATAATAATTTATGACAGCAATACACAAATTAGTAACAGCTAATAAGTAGAATTGTGGATATATAAATTTAGCCAAATATTAGAAAATGCACAATATAAAGAGTTATTAACAGTTTTATCCACACTATCCACAGAATAACACGTTTAAATTAATCCACATACTAATATGGAAAGAATAGTATGAATTAATATTTTTTGATTGAATAATAAAAATTATAAAAGTTAACAATAAAAATAGAGGATTAAATAAATTGATGTAGAATAATTATTTAAAGTATAAATTTTATACTGTCATAACTGAAGGGAGATGTTCTTATGAATATAATAATATCTGGAAAACAAATGGAGTTAACAAATAGTATAAAGAATTCAATTGAAGAAAAAATAGGAAAATTAGACTACTACATTCATCCAGAAACACAAGTAAAAGTTACTGTTAGTGCTAAAAAATCTAGACAGAAGGTAGAAGTAACTATAATCCCTATAAGTGGACCAATAATTAGAGCTGAAGATAGTGAAGAAAATTTATACGCAGCGATAGATGTTGTATATGATAAGTTAAATAAACAATTAAGAAGATACAAGAATAGATTACAAGATAGACACCAAGACAATAAAAGTATTAGATATCAAAATGAAGATGAAAGTGAAGCATTAGATATCGAAAATGAAAATCATGAGTTTGATATAGTGATTAAAAGACATAAAAAATTTGATATGAAACCAATGAGTAAAGAAGAAGCAATCTTACAAATGGAATTAATTAGCCATGATTTCTATATGTTTAGAAATATAGATACAGATGAAATTTCTACAGTTTATAAACGTAAAAATGGAGGTTATGGAGTAATAGAACATGAGTAAAAAAGTTTACTTTAAATATTAAGATAATTTTATTTAATATAAAAGCTATCGATAGATTTAATTATCGATAGCTTTTTAATGTTTGATTATTATATAGATAAATGTAAATTTCAATATTAATATAAAATAAGATGTTTTTATGGTAAAATGTATAATAGTATAAAAAACGTGCGAGGAGAGATGTTGAACATGGGCTTTTTAGATAATTTATTTAATATGGCTGATAAAAAAGAATTAAAAAAATTTAATAAAATCGTTGATACAATAGACTCATTAGAACCTAAATTTGAATCTATGTCAGATAAAGAATTAAAAAATATGACTAATGTATTCAAAGAAACATTAAGTAATGGAGCGAGTATAGATGATGTATTGCCGGAAGCCTTTGCAGTAGTTAGAGAGGCATCTAAAAGAGTATTAGGGATGAGACATTATAGAGTTCAGCTTATAGGTGGTATTGTTCTACATCAAGGTAGAATAGCTGAAATGAAAACAGGTGAAGGTAAAACATTAGTTGCAACTGCACCAGTTTATTTAAATGCTCTTACAGGTAAAGGGGTTCACGTAGTTACAGTAAATGATTATTTAGCTAAGCGTGATAAAGAGCAAATGGCAAAATTATATGAATTCCTAGGAATGACAGTAGGGGTAATAGTTCATGGACAAAATTCTAAAGTTAGACGTGAACAGTATGAATGTGATATAACTTATGGAACAAACAATGAATATGGATTTGATTATCTAAAAGATAACATGGTAATACATAAAGAACAAATGGTTCAAAGAGAACTAAATTATGCAATTGTAGATGAGGTTGACTCTATATTAATAGATGAAGCTAGAACTCCTCTTATAATATCTGGACCTGGGGATAAGTCTACACATTTATATTCAGATGCTAATACGTTTGTACTTACGTTAAAAGAAGATGACTATGAAGTAGATGAAAAACAAAAGGCAGTATCTTTAACAGATTCAGGTATACAAAAGTCAGAAGTATATTTTAATGTTGAAAACATAACTGATATATCTCATACAGAATTATATCATCATATAAATCAAGCATTAAAAGCACATAAAATAATGAAAAGAGATGTTGATTATGTGCCTAAAGATGGAGAAATAGTAATAGTTGATGAATTTACAGGAAGACTTATGTTTGGAAGAAGATATTCAGAAGGATTACATCAAGCTATAGAAGCTAAAGAAGGATTAAAAATCCAAAGAGAATCAAAAACATTAGCAACTGTAACATTCCAAAATTATTTTAGAATGTATAATAAACTTTCAGGTATGACAGGTACAGCAAAAACTGAAGAGGAAGAATTAAAAGCGATATATAGAATGGATGTTGTACAAATCCCTACTAATAAGCCAATCTTAAGACTAGATTTAGCTGACTCTGTATACAAAAATGAAAGAGGTAAGTTTAATGCAGTAGTTGAAGATATAATAGAAAGACATCAAGTAAAACAACCAATACTTGTTGGTACAGTTTCAATAGAAAAATCTGAATTATTATCTCAACTTTTAAAAAGAAGAGGCGTTAAACATGAGGTATTAAATGCCAAACATCATGATAAAGAAGCCGAAATAATAGCTCAAGCAGGTAGATTAGGTTCTGTAACAATAGCTACTAATATGGCAGGTCGTGGTACAGATATAGTTTTAGGTGGTAACCCTGTATTTTTAACTAAGAAAGAAATGAAAAAATTAGGATATGATGAGATTACAATAAATAAAGTTGATTCACCTATAGATGGTTTACCAATAGAAGGAAATGAAGAGCTACATAAGGCTAGAAAAGAATATGAAAATTTACATGAAAAATATAAAAAACAAACAGAACAAGAACAAGACGAAGTTATAAAAGCTGGTGGTCTTGCTATAATAGGTACAGAAAGACATGAGTCTCGTAGAATAGATAATCAGTTAAGAGGTCGTGCTGGTCGTCAAGGTGACCCAGGTAGTTCAAGATTCTATATAGGATTAGATGATGATCTTATGAGGCTATTTGGAAGTGAAAGAATATCAGGAATGGTCGAAAAGATAGGTTTAGAAGAAGATATGCCAATAGAGCATAAAATTTTAACTAAATCAATAGAAGGTGCTCAAAAGAAAGTTGAAGGAAAGAACTTTGGAATAAGAAAACACGTACTTCAATATGATGATGTTATGAATAAACAAAGAGAAATAATATATGCTGAAAGAAGAAGAGTACTTCAAGGTGAAAACTTACAAGAACAAATACAAGGAATGATAAAATCTATAATAGAAAAAACAGCAAACCTTTATACTGGTGAAGCTGAGTTTAATGTTGATGGATTCAAGGATCATTTATATCATTTATTTATGCCAAAAGGAAGTATAGAAATTCCTGATATGGTAAAACTTAAACTTGATGAAATAGTAGAAAAAACTTACGACATAGCTATGAAAATGTACAATGGAAAAGAAGATAGAATAGGATCAGAAAGAATGAGAGAAGTTGAAAGAGTAATACTTCTTCAAGCTGTAGATAGCCATTGGATGGATCATATAGATGCTATGGATCAATTACGTCAAGGAATAGGACTTCGTGCTATAGGACAACAAGATCCAGTTGTTGCATATAAAATGGAAGGTTTTGATATGTTTGATGAAATGACTCAGCATATTCAAGAAGATACAATTAAATATTTATTCAATATAACTGTAGAAGAACCAGTAGAAAGAAAACAAGTTATAGATGTAGATAACTTATCTGCTAATGGTAGTGAAGAATCACAAAATAAAACAGTTAGAAAAGATGAACATATAGGAAGAAATGATGATTGTCCTTGTGGAAGTGGGAAAAAATATAAAAAATGTTGTGGAAAGTAATTTTGGAGGATTAAATGTTAAACATACAAGATTATAGACATAGTGTAGAAAAGATGTCCTCAAATTTAGAAGAATTGAGGGTTTCTCTTTGACATTGCTAATTTATTAGATAAAATTAAGCAAAATGAAGAAAAAATGAGTGATCAAGATTTTTGGAATGACAATGATTTAGCTCAAAAAATTCTTCAAGAGAATAAAATATTAAAAGATACTGTAGATGAATATAATAGTTTAAAAGAAAGCCTAGAAGAAATAGAAATATTAATAGAAATAGGACAAGAAGAAAATGATTCATCTATTGAAAAAGAAATAGAAAAGTCTATAGAAACACTTGAAAAGGGAATAGATGATATAAGAATAAAAACTCTTTTAAGTGGTGAATATGATAAAAATAATGCAGTATTGTCTATAAATGCAGGTACAGGAGGATTAGATGCTCAAGATTGGGCTCAAATGCTTTTAAGAATGTATATAAGATGGGCAGAAAGTAAAGATTATAAGGTTAAACTTTTAGATATACTATCAGATCCAGAGGCAGGTATAAAAAGTGCTACATTGTTAATAGAAGGATTAAATGCATATGGATACCTTAGAAGTGAAAAAGGTGTTCATCGTATTGTAAGGATATCTCCATTTGATCCATCTGGAAAAAGACATACTTCTTTTGCATCTATAGATGTTACACCAGAGCTAGATGATAGTATAGATATTGAGATAAATCCATCTGATTTAAAGATAGACACATATAGGGCTTCAGGTGCAGGGGGACAACATGTAAATACTACAGATTCAGCTGTAAGAATAACACATATCCCTACAGGTGTAGTTGTCCAATGCCAAAATGAAAGATCTCAGCATATGAATAAAGATAGAGCTATGAGAATGCTTATGGCTAAACTTATAGAACTAAAAGAATTAGAACAAAAAGAAAAGATAGAAGATATACAAGGAAAATACTCTCAAATAACTTGGGGAAGTCAAATAAGATCTTATGTTTTCCAACCATATAAGTTAGTAAAGGATCATAGAACTAATGCAGAGGTTGGAAATGTAGATAGTGTTATGGATGGAAGTCTAGATTTATTCATAAATGAATATTTAAAAATGAATAAAATGAAGAAGTAGTTTATAAAAAGGGCTTGAGAATTTAATTCTTAAGCCTTATTTTAAGCAACTTTATATTTTTAATGAAAGAGGTAGTGTTATGAATATTAATGAAATGTTAAAAAAAGAATTCAATCTTAGAGATGAACAAATAAATAATACTATAAAGCTTATAGATGATGGAAATACAATTCCTTTTATCGCTAGATATAGAAAAGAAATGACAGGAGAAATGAGTGATGTTATTTTAAGACAATTCTATGATAAATTAGTATATTTAAGAAACTTACAAAGTAGAAAAGATGATGTATTAAGGATAATAGAAGAACAAGGCAAACTTACTGAAGAAATAAAAATTAGTGTAAATAAAGCAAAAACTCTTCAAGAAGTAGAAGATATATATGCTCCATTTAAACAAAAGAAAAGAACAAGAGCAACTATAGCAAAAGAAAAAGGATTAGAACCATTAGCATTAAAAATTCTAAATGAAAATATAGATAATTTAGAAATAGAGGCTAAAGATTATATAAATGAAGAAAAAGAAGTTAACTCTATAGACGATGTATTAAAAGGTACAAAAGATATAATAGCGGAGATTATTTCAGATGATGCTAAAATAAGAAAGTACATAAGAGACATTGCATTAAAAGAAGGTATGTTAATCACTAAGAATACAACTGAAGAAAAATCTGTATATGATATGTATTACGATTATAGTGAATGTGTAAAAAACATAGCTCCTCATAGGGTTTTGGCTATAAATAGAGGAGAAAAAGAAGATTTCCTAAAAGTTAAGTTAGAAATTAATACTGATAAAGTATTAAATTATATAATAGATAAATATTTGAGTAAAGAAAATTTAAAAAATAAAGAAGAAATAATTTCATCAATAGAAGATTCTTATAAAAGACTAATTTTTCCATCAATAGAGAGAGAAGTTAGAAATCACTTAACAGAAATAGCTCAGGAGAGAGCAATAAGTGTATTTGGTAAAAATATAAAAAGTTTATTACTGCAACCACCAGTAAAAGATAAAGTTGTAATGGGGTTTGACCCTGCGTTTAGAACTGGATGTAAAATTGCAGTAGTAGATAAAAATGGAAAATTACTTGAAACTACAACAGTGTATCCTACAGAACCACAAAATAATGTAGAGGGTGCTAAGAAAACTCTAAAAGAATTAATACAAAAATATGGAGTTAATATTATAGCTATAGGAAATGGAACAGCATCAAGAGAATCTGAAAAATTTGTATCTGATATGATAAAAGAAATAGATACACAAGTACAGTATGTAATAGTAAGTGAAGCTGGAGCATCTGTTTATTCAGCATCAGAACTTGCAACTGAAGAACATCCGGATATAAATGTTTCATTAAGAGGAGCGATATCAATAGGAAGAAGATTACAAGATCCTTTAGCAGAACTTGTAAAAATAGAACCTAAAAGTATAGGTGTGGGTCAATATCAGCATGATTTAAATAAGAAGAGATTAGAAGAAGTTTTAGATGGAGTTGTAGAGGATTCAGTTAATAGCGTTGGACTAGATTTAAATACAGCATCATATTCTTTATTAGAGCATATTGCAGGTGTTAGTAAGAGTATAGCAAAAAATATAATTACATTTAGAGAAGAAAATGGTGATTTTACATCAAGAGCGCAACTTAAAAAAGTTAAAAAATTAGGGCCTAAAGCATTTACTCAATGTGCAGGATTTATGAGAATATTAGATGCTAAAAATCCGTTAGATAATACAGGTGTCCATCCAGAAAGTTACGATATATGCAAAAAAATGTTAGAGATGATAGGATACTCATTAGATGATGTAAAAAATAAAAATATCAATGACATAGATGAAAGACTAAGTAAAATAGGCTTGAAAAATTTAAGTCAAAACCTAGAAGTTGGAGAAGTAACATTAAAAGATATTATAGATGAAATTAAAAAGCCAGGAAGAGATCCAAGAGAAGGAGGTATAAAGCCTATACTCAGAACGGATGTATTAAAAATAGAAGATATACAAGAAGGAATGATATTAAAAGGAACGGTAAGAAATGTAGTAGATTTTGGAGCATTTGTAGATATTGGAATAAAGAATGATGGTTTAGTTCATAAATCTCAAATGAGTAATGTATTTGTAAAAGATCCTATGAATATAGTTACAGTAGGAGATGTAGTAGATGTAAAAGTAATAGGAATAGATTTAAATAAGCAAAGAGTATCTTTATCTATGAAGATATAATATACGATATATATACGAGGAGGAGATTAGATGATATTTATAAAAAATGGAACTATAAATACAATAACTAACGGAATTATTGAAGGGAACATACTTATAAAAAATGGAAAGATAGTAGAAATAGGACAGGATATAGTACAGCCATTAGATGCAACGGTTATAGATGCTAGTGAGAAATTAGTATTTCCAGGTTTTATAGATGCGCACACTCATTTAGGACTTTGGGAAGATGGAATGGGATTTGAAGGTGCTGATGGAAATGAAGAAACAGATCCTATAACTCCTCAATTAAATCCAATAGATGGAATAAATCCTATGGATAGAACTTTTGAGGAAGCGGTAGCAGGTGGAATAACATCAGTATGTACTACTCCTGGGAGTGCGAATGTAATGGGAGGACAATGTATAGCTATAAAAACATTTGGAAGAAGAATAGATAAAATGGTTATAAAAAATCCTGTTGCCTCAAAAATAGCATTTGGAGAAAATCCAAAAAGCTGTTATGGAAGAGATGAAAAAACTCCTCAAACTAGAATGGCAATAGCTTCTTTACTTAGAGAAAATTTAAAAAAAGCTGAAGAATACTTAGAAGAAATAGAGTTATACGAAGAGCATGAGGATCATGACAAGCCAGAATATGATATAAGAATGGAAAGTTTAGTTCCTGTGTTAAAAGGAGAAATACCATTTAAAGTACATGCTCACAGAGCAGATGATATGTTTACAGCAATAAGAATAGCAAAAGAATTTAATTTAAATCTTACTTTAGACCATTGTACAGAAGGACATCTTATAGTAGATGAATTAGTAGAAGAAGGATATCCTGTAATAGTAGGGCCATCTCTTTCTGAAAGATCTAAAATAGAACTAAGAAATTTAACATTTGATACTGCTGGAGTTTTATCTAATGCAGGAATGAATGTATCTTTAATGACAGACCATCCTGTAATACCAGTACAATATCTTCCAGTATGTGCAGGTATAGCAGTTAAACATGGTATGAAAAAAGAAAAGGCATTAGAGGCAATAACAATAAATCCTGCGAAAACTTTAGGAATTGATGATAGAGTAGGATCGATAGAAATAGGAAAAGATGCAGATATAGTAATCTGGGATGAGTCCCCTTTAAAAGTTGAAAGTAATGTACTATTTACAATAATAGATGGAAAAATAGTATACACAAAAACAAAATAAAATATAAATAAATTAAATCATATAATTTATATTTTACATTAATTACAGTTGACGTAATGGAACTAATTGATTATCCTATATAATATAGGAAAATTAAATAGCTGTTGAAGATCTTCGGGGCAGGGTGAAATTCCCTACCGGCGGTATAGCCCGCGAGCTACTTATTTGTAGCATGACTTGGTGAAATTCCAAGGCCGACAGTAAAGTCTGGATGAGAGAAGAGAGTTATACACTATTACTAAGTTTTTATTAATATGTGTACTTTAGTTTATCGAAACTATATCCATAAATTAAGCTCGAAGATGAAGTCTTCGAGCTATTTTTATTTTTCCAATATATATAAATTGGGAGGTAATATTTATGCAAGAAGCAGTAAAAAGAAACAAAGGTATGTCAACAAAAAATTTAGTAAAGGTAGCTATTTTATCAGCTATAGCATATATGTTGATGTTTATATCAATGCCAATTCCAGGTATATTTCCAGATTTTCTTAAAATAGATATATCAGATATACCAGCGATATTTGGTGGAATGGCAATGGGACCTATTGCAGGTTTTGTAATAGTAATAGTAAAAAATTTATTACAATTAATAACAGCTACTACAACAGGTGGAATAGGTGAATTTGCAAATATATTAATAGGTGGAACTTATGTTTATATAATTTGTTTTGCATACAATAAAAGAAGTGATATAAAAGGAGTTATAATTGGTGGTATTATAGGAACTGTAGTTATGACTATCGTAGGATGTCTTATGAATTATTATATAATGTTACCTTTCTATGGGAATTTAATGGGATTAGATGCTATTATTAATATGGGAACCGCTTTAAATCCTAAAGTGAATGATTTATTTACATTTGTAATATGGATGATAGCTCCATTTAATATAGTAAAAGCAATGTTAATGACTTTTGTAACATTACCTTTATATAAGAAAATGTCAAAAATACTTATGAAGTAATTAAATAATTGAAATTATTAAAGGTCTATCTAAAAAATTATATTTTAAGATAGACTTTTTTAATTGCAAATAAATAAATAATCATTTAAAAGTAAAAACAAGAAGGGTGATTTAATGTAAAAATATATGAAAATATGGTAAAATTTAAGAGTATGTAAATTTCTTATATTTAGTATTGATTTTGTCTATATATAACAAAATTTTTTACTAAAGATAAGAAATTTTTTTTGAGAATAGGGAGGGGTTTATGCTTAAAGTTGTTATTTGTGAGGATGATTTTGTGTTTAGAGATACTTTAAATGAGTATTTAGAAGTTATACTCAAAGAGATAACTAATCAATTTGAAATTATTACGTTTAATTGTGGGGAGGATTTAGTTGAAAATTATCCTGAAGATGTAGATATATTTTTTCTAGATATAGAAATGAACAAACTTACAGGAATGGATGTAGCTAGAAAAATTAGGGAAGTAGATGATAATTCAGAGATAATTTTTACAACAGGAGTAATAAACTATGTTCAAGATGGATATGAGGTTAGAGCATATAGGTATTTATTAAAACCAATTCAATTTGAGCTTCTAAAAGAGCATGTAAATTCGTGTATAAAAGATATTATAAAAAGAAATGAAAATAATATAGTTATTCAAAATAAAGGGTGCATATATAAACTTAGAATAGATGAAATTACTTTTGTTGAAGTAATAAATAAAGACATAATTATACATACTATAAATCAAAGTTATAACACAAAAACAAATATGAAAATTATAGAAAAAGAATTAATTAAATATAACTTTTATAGATGTCACAATAGTTTTTTAGTTAATATGAAATATGTTGAATATATAAAACAAAGTACTATTCTAGTTAATAGCGTAGAAATTCCAGTTAGTAGATACAGGATTAAAAAGTTTAAAACTAAGTTACTATCAGTATTGGGGGATATAATATGTTAAATAGTGATTTATTTTGGAATATAACTATATTTATATCTACAATAATAGAATGGATAGTCTTTAAATTTGTTTTAGATGAACTTAATGAGCATAAAAAAGATAAGTTAATTATAAATACAGCAATTATTTTAAATATTATTTTAATAACATTTTTAAATATAATAAATATAAATTCTAACATTAAGCTGGCTATAGGAATAAGTATAGGTTATATATTTTATATTTATAATTATAAAGCTACGATATTTAAGGGATTAATTATAAATTTAGTATATTGGATGATACTAGTAGGAGTAGATTTAATTAGTGTTAATATTATATTAATGATAACCGAAATAGACAGCATTTCTGGATTATTAAAAAATAATATATTTAGATTAGAACAAATAGTTATATCTAAATTATTGATAGTATCAATTATTCCGATAGTAAAGAATTTGAAATATAATATAGAACTTAAAAAAATCGAAGCTTTTCATGTAATTATTCCAATTATAGCAAACATATTAAGTGTAGTTGTAATATTTACATTGGAGATGGAGTCTGTAAATAAATCTTATGAACAAAAAATAACACTATTAATTGTATCAAGTATACTGATTTTATCAAATATATCATTGATAAAAATTATAGGAAGTATAGTAAAGAGTAATACTATAAAAATGGAAAATAAGTTAATAAGAGAGAAAATGGATATACAATATCATCATTATTTAACTATGCAAGAATCTCAACTGAAAGTAAGAAAATTATATCATAATATGAATAACCATATCGTATGTATAAAAAAATTATATAAAGGCCATGATGATGCTAATATATATATAGAAAATTTAAAAAATGAATTAAACTGTTGGGAATCTGTAATTTCAACAGAAAATATGATTTTAGATATTATAGTTAATGAAAAAAAGAATATTTGCAATATAAATAATATAGATTTTGACGTAGATATTAATTTTTCAAAATGTGAGTTCATAGATATGATAGATATTTGCAGTATATTTTCTAATATGATAGATAATGCAATAGAAGCATGTATGAAACTCAATGACACAGAGAGGTTTATTAGGATAAAAGGAACTATTGTAAAAAGGATTTTCGTAGTAAAATGTGAAAATAGTAAGATAAATCAGATTAAATTAAGAAAAAATAAAATAATAACTGATAAAACAGATTCATTTTCACATGGACTAGGAATTAAAAGTATAAAAAGTTCTGTACAAAAATATGATGGAGAAGTTTCTGTAGATTTTTCAAAAGATAAATTTGTAATACAGATTTATATACCTTTAAGATGAAAAATTACTATTTACATAATTTATTTCGTAAAAAAAAATAAAAATTATAAGATGACGCTATCACTAAGCAGGGGTCATCTTATTTAAATTCTACTGATATCTATAATTTTTATAGTAATTTATAGAATTGTCTATTCCTATTTCAAGACCATCGAAATTATTATAAGTTTTAAAATTAACCTCATACCTATTATTTCTTCATAATTTTGTTAAGTCCCTCCTAGTACTATTTTTGAATAAATCCATCCATACACCCAATCATCATCTTATTATCAGACTCATAATCTAGGCGTAGCCTACTAGCTATTTATTCTGGCAACTAACTATTAGATAATACATTTTCAATATGATTTAACAACTTAGTATTTTATGATTTGCACTTAGCGCCATACTTCAGTCGTGCTTTATCGTATTTTTCATGAGGAATAAAATGACAGTTACACCTATAAAACTGCTAGTTGCACCAAAAATATTGAAAAATAAAAGATAGAATGCTATTTTTAACATATAAGATTTAAATGAGACATAAATAATCGAATCTTGTATATAATACTATTTTTATTAATAATAAAATATTGGATTTAATATTAATCATAGAAGAAAAGAAAATGGATTATATTTTAAATCAATTGTATTACGGATGTGTATTAGAAAATCTAAGATATAACGCTAGTAGAGATATCTACTACATTATATAAAAAAATCATACAAACTATGGAGGTAAAATAGGATTAAAGAAAAAGTGGAATTAAAAGATAGGGAAGTTAATGATTATGATTCATGTCGTCATAAATGGAATGCCGATCACATAGTAGGACAACAAGATTGCAATACTGATTGTACTGTGTGTGGAAAAGATAAGTATGGTCGTAAAATACTACAGAGTGCATTTGGAACAGCTGTTAAATAAGCAGTCGATTATCTAACAAGGAATCGACTGCTTAAAAACTATATAATCAAATTTAAAAGAAGAGGAATAATTATGGAATACTTAAGATTATCAAGAAAATATTTCAAGCAAAATATAAGAACTTTTTATTTGTTGATACTTTCAATAGCAATTGGTGTAGCTTTAGTATTTTCTTTTCAAGTTGCTAAAAGAAGTCAGGCTATTAATAATATGAATTATATTAATGAAATTTCTCCTACATATAATGCAGAAGCAAGAAACCTAGATATAAAAACTACAGAATTATTAAAGAATAATGAAAATGTAAAAAGTATAGAAATATCTAAAAACTTTGGACAATTTATTTATAATAAAACAGGAAATGCACTTTTTTTAAATGAATACAATGCTAACATAATTAAATCATCTAAACTTAAATTAACTGAAGGTAGAGAACCTAAAAATTCAAATGAAATTATCATAAATAAGGAATTAGCATCTAGTAGCAATTTGAAAATCGGAGATAGTATAAATGGATTTATAAGAAAAGAATACATATCAAATGGAAGTAATGATTTATTTATGAACAATAAAAGTTTTAAAATAGTTGGAATTATTCAACCAAAGTACGATACAGGCCAAATGGAAATATATACCACTTTAGGCAAGGAAGAGAACTTAATACCTAAAGAAGCCATAGGTTATGATAGCATAATAAATCTTAAGAGTGGATTTAGCGATTTATTATCAAATGTCAACAAGATTGGAAGAGATGTTGGAGAATCTCAAAATACAATTTTAGCAAATGAACTACATCAGAGATTAATAGAAGAGATAAATTCTGAAAGTATTGAAAGTCCTGATTTAGAAAAAGTAATTATAGCAAGTATTTTATTTGTTACAAGTGTATTTGGTCTATTTATGAGAAAAAGACTTAAGGATATTGGTTTAATAAGAATAGTAGGAGGAAGCAAAAGAGGATTTAGTTTATCTATAATATTTGAACATTTATTGATTGCTTTTTTAGGATGTGCACTAGGTTTAATTTTAGGATATATTATAGCGATTTTCTTAAATAAATATGTTTATTTATCATCAATTGAATCTGTTGTATCAGTAGAAAATAGACAATTATACTTAAAATGGAAAGATGTAAATTTAGCAATTAAATTATCATTAGCTAATGTTAGTATATCTATAATAATTCAGCTAATTGCACTAAACTTTAGTGAAAAACTTGACCTTATTAAAGAGAAAAACTGTTTTGACAAAAAAATTGAAAAGATAAGTCTTTCAAGAATGAATCTATGTTTTATAAAAAAAATAACAACTAAACTCGCTTTAAAAAACTTTACTAGAAGTTTTATTCCTATGAGCATATCAATAATTGTTGTTATGCTAGCAAGTGGACGATGGATTGATTTGTCAATAACACAAAATATGAATAAAAGTGAGATTCCTACTAGAGCTATTTCTAGTTTTCAGTCAAGAGATAATAAGCTTACAAAAAACGTCTATTATGATTGTTTATATGGAATAAACGAAAATGATTTACAAAAACTAAAAAATATAGATGGAGTAAGCAATATATTAAAATTAAAAAATTTCGACGGTTATGGTGTAATTCCACAAGATATGTTAAGCGATGAAATAAAGTCAAACAATAATGAACAAGATAGCTCAGATGAGTTACTTTTTACTATATCTGGATATGAAAAAGATTATTTAAAAAATAAAGATACATTTTCTAGCGGTGGATATAAAGATTTAGATAAAAATGAATTATCAGCTTTAATAACTGAAAATTTTTATGATAAATACAATGGACATAAAAATTCAAAAATATTCAAAAATTTAAAAGTTGGAGATATTATAAAAGTTAAATTACCTGTTATGGAAAGTAATTTACAAAAATATAAGATTTTTGATGTTAAAGTTGCTGGAGTTTTAAATGAAAAATGGTGGATGTATAAAGACTCTCCAGGCAAATATGGAGAAATAGTATTTGATATAAATAAACTTAACGATATAACTAATTCTAATACTTATACTACTTTGAAGTTTGACAATTCAGGAAATCTAAACGATATTAAAAGTAGTTTTAATGAAAAAAACTATAGTATTGAAAATATTAAAGATGTTGATGAAAAATATTTAAAAATTCCAGATGAATTTTATTGTCAATTAATAGTTATTACAATATTTTTAATGATAATAGCATTTTCAAATATATATTCGGCTATTAAGGGAAGCATTATGTTACGAAAAAAAGAAATTTCAATTACTAGGGCTCTAGGTGCAAGCCAAAATACTATATATAAAATGATGATAAAAGAATCTTTGATTTATGGATTTATATGTGCAATGGCAGGTTCTGTTTATGGTTTTTTAAGAGCATATAATTATTATGAGCTAAGTGTTAAGGCCTCTAATCAAGTGTCAGGCTTTTCAACTATAAAGTTTGAAATACCTATATTACAGGTGATTATGCTTTTTATGTCAATATTAATATTTTGTTTTATTATAGTTAATATATCACTAAAAACTATTTTAAAAGAAGATATAGTTAATGGAATAAGGAATGGAGAATAAAATATGTTAAATACATGTACAAATAAGATAAAAATAAACTGACAAAATGAGTTATTTTGAAGGAGCAAATATATGAAAAGATTAAAAGTACAAAATTTTAAAAAAGTATATGGAAAAGGTGAAAATAAAGTAATTGCTGTTGATAATATTAATATTGAAATAGAGCCTTGTAAATTTACGGCTATTATAGGAGCAAGTGGATCGGGAAAAAGTACATTACTTCATTGTATGGCAAGGCTAGATAAACCAACTTCAGGAAATGTATTTTTAGATGATATGGATATATATAAGCTAAATGATCATGAACTTTCTAAAATAAGAAGAAATGAGTTTGGATTTATTTTTCAAAGTTTTAATCTTATACCTGTAATAAGTGTATATGACAATATACTTCTTCCAATTTCTCTTGAAGGAAAAAAAGTAGATAAAAAATATATAAATAACCTTATAAATAAACTTGGATTAGATAGTCAAATTAAAAAATTTCCAAATGAACTTTCTGGGGGACAGCAACAAAGGGTTGCTATTGCTCGGGCTCTAGCTAACAAGCCGTCAGTTATATTTGCAGATGAGCCTACAGGTAACCTTGATAGCAAAACAACTAAAGAAGTAATAGAAATACTTAATATATGTGTGAAGGAGTTTAATCAAACACTAGTTATGATAACTCATGATGAAAAAATAGCTGAAATGGCTGACCATATAATAACTATAAGTGATGGAAAAATAATAAATAATAATCTATAAATCGTATATTTAGCATATTAGATGAACCAATAACTATAAAACATGATAACAAAGGAAATAGACTTAAAGAAGATTTTAATGGGGATATAGTTTTTGATGAGGTTGATTTTTCTTATGACGAAGATAAGACTTTAGATAATATTAATGTTAAGTTTGAAAAAGGCAAGATGGCAGCTCTTATTGAATCAAGTGGTTGTGATAAATCAACTATAGTAAATTTATTATTTAGACTATTAAAATATATGTTATAGATAAAGGAAAAGTAATTGAATCAGGGGTTCACGAAGAACTTATATTAAATGAGAATGCATATTATGGTTTGGTTAATGAGCAAAAACAAGAATTAGCACTATCTTAAAATTAAGGGTCTGGCGTACTAAAAAAGAGTGCGAGGCCCTTTTTTTACTCTTAAAATGACAGTTACACCTATAAAGTTACTAGTTGCACCAAAAGTATTGAAAAATAAAAGTTAGAATGCTATTTTAAAATGGACCCTTTGTCAAGGACATTAAAAAAAGAGGGTCATTAAGAAGCTGCTAAAAGCTGATTCCTATATTGTGTAGGAGTCAGCTTTTTTAAGTTCCACTGACATCGGTCATTATTATAATAATCCATATAGTCATCTA
>NZ_NOJZ02000026.1 GCF_002251085.2 Romboutsia maritimum
GTCCTATGGGCCCTGCTGGTTCTCAAGGACTTAAAGGTGAAACTGGTCCTATGGGCCCTGCTGGTTCCACTATTCAAGTTCCTGAAAAAAAATCTAAAACTAAATATGAAAAATATATACCGTCTAAAAAAACACCATATAAAAAATAAATTTTATAATAAAAAAGCTACCCTCAACGGTAGCTTTTTTTATCCCAAATATTTATCTATATACTAGATATCCACTTTTTCACTTCATGATAAATGTCGTTTTCTTTTAAAATTGCCGATATAATAGCATATCCACTACTATTTAATTTTTTTAGTTTATCAATCTTTTTTAAATCAATTCCACCAATTAATACTGTTGGTATATCAATCTTTTTTATAATTTCTTCAACTGTATTTAATTGAACTAATTTCGCATCTAATTTAGTAGATGTTGAAAATATTGTTCCTATACCAATATAATCAGCTCCTTCTTTCTTTGCTAAATTTGCTTCTTCTATAGTCCTTGTAGATACTCCTATTATTTTATCTCTTCCAATTAACCGTCTTACTGAAGGAGCATCTATATCACTTTGACCTACATGAACCCCATCCGCATCGCAAAGCATAGCTATATCAACTCTATCATTTATTATAAGTGGTATATTATATTTTCTAGTTATTTCTCTTAGTTTTTTAGCTTTTTCTAAAAATTCCTTACCTAAAGCATTTTTTTCTCTAAGCTGAACCATAGTTACCCCTGCTTTAATAGCATCTTCAATAGATTTATAAAAATCGCGTCCTTCTAAAATCTGTGAATCTGTAACTAAATATAGTTTTAACACATTTTTTAATTCATTTTTATTTATCATAAAATAATCACCCCATTGAAGTAGACTTTTTAACTATGCTTTTGCTAACTTTTTAAAACTATTTACTGGTAATGAAATAAGAACTATTGCACTAAGTAGCCCTTCTACACCACTACCAGAAAAATTATACACCAATGAATATACTAATGGATTCATTTCTTTTGGTGCATATTGACCAAAAAACAAGTATCCTGATGCTACCTGACATAAAACTGATAATATTACAGCTAGTAAACTTCCCATAAATACTTTATATTTTTTATCCGTTCCACAAATATCACCTAAGCCTAAAGCCATTGGAGGTATTATATAATCTAATAAAATTTGAGCTGGAAACAGTAATGTAGAACCTCCAATCAAAGATATTAATCCAGATAACAGTCCTGTTGTCACTCCAGCTAACCTCCCATATAATGTAGAAACCATTAATATAGGTAACATTGATAATAATGTTATCCCTCCACCTTGGGGGTACTTTATAAATGGTATCATTGATAAAATATAGCTCATTGCACTAAACATTGCCATTATTATCATAAGCTTAGTGTTTATTTTAAATTTTTTCATTTGTATAATATATATCAAAAGTGGTACTACACATATAATAAGCATAATAATATTTTTCATTTATTTATCCTCCTATTTTTTAAATTGTAAAAATTCTATTTTTGCATATTTTTTTAAAGTTTGACTATTCATATTGTAAATATAGTCCATTAATTTAACTTTAAAAGTCCCAATCGGTTTGTTGTCTATGTCTGCTAACTGTCCGCTTAAAGACATAATTAAAATGCCTACAACTGAAGCTTCAATAGAATTTTTCGTACAAGATAATAGACTTCCTATCAAACTAGTACTCATACATCCTGTCCCTGTTATTCCTTTTAGTTTAGATGTTCCATTATGTATTTTGTAAGTAAGTTGACCGTTAGTCACTACATCTACTTTTCCTGTAGCTACCACTATACATTCTAATTTTCTTGCAATTTTCTGTATAATTTCACTTTGGTCATCTTCTTCATCAAAAGAATCTACGCCTTTTCCTCTTACATTAAACCCACCTATAAATTTAATTTCTGATATATTGCCTTTAATAACATCAAATTTTACTTCATTTAAAAGTTTATTCGTAAACTCACTTCTTGCTTTAGTTGCAAATATTCCAACAGGATCTAAAATAACTGGCTTATTGTATTTATTCGCTGCTTTTCCTGCCTTTAGATAAAGTTCTAATAATTGAGAATCCATTGTTCCTATATTAATTACTACTGAATTTGCTATACTTACTATTTCTTCTACCTCTTCATAAGAGCAGCTCATTAAAGGACTAGCACCTATCGCTAAAGTTACATTAGCACAATCATTCATTGTTACATTATTTGTATAATGAAGTACTAATGGATTTTCTTCTTTCACTAAATTAATTAGTTCATACAACTTAAATTTCCCCCTCTACTTTAGTAAATTTATAAAAATGCTGTACAGGACCTACCCCGTGTCCTATATCAAAGCTATATTTAATTGCTTGTGTTATATATTCTTTACTTAGCTTTATAGATTCTTTTATTCCATATCCCAATGCTAGATGAGATGTTATAGCTGAGGATAAAGTACATCCAGTCCCATGTGTATTTTTCCTATCAATTCTTTTACTTTTATATATCTCAAATATATCTTCTCCTATTAAAACATCTATTGCATCTCCATCTAAATGACCCCCCTTCATTAAAACATATTTTGGCCCAAGTTCTAATATTTTTTCCCCAACAATTTTCATATCATCTATGTTATTTACTTTCATACCAGTTATCTCTTCTGCTTCTGGTATATTTGGCGTTATTATATAAGCCATTGGTATTAGATATTTCATTAAATTTTCTTTTGCTTGAGGTCTTAATAATGAATATCCACTCTTTGAAATCATCACTGGGTCTACTACTAAATATTCTAAATTATAATTTTTCAAACTATTTACAATCTCTAATATTATTTCTGGACTAGATACCATTCCTATTTTTACAGCTTTAGGAGTTATATCTTCAAATACAACTTCTATTTGTTTTCTAATTATTTTTTTACTTAATTCTTCTACCTCGAATACACCTTGAGTATTTTGAGCTGTAATAGCTGTAATCACACTCATTCCGTATGTTCCTATTGCACTAAATGTTTTTAAATCTGCTTGTATTCCAGCTCCTCCAGATGAATCTGATCCTGCTATTGTGAGAGTTGGTATTTTATAATTTCTCATATTTATCCCCCCTAAATCAAATTTTTTAACTTTTCGTGCCATTATATTAAAAAATGCTATGCCTAGATTTAGGCATAGCATAGTATTTACATAATATAATAATATTTTTTAAATCATTATATTTATTCCATCTAAAAATGGTTATATTATGCTTTCCTACGCTGGCACTATCCAGATCAGGTACAAGGGTTGGTTTTACCTCTCAGCCTATAGGCACCCCTAGCTATTTTTTTATATTACAAGTTCATTATAGTATATTTAATTTAATTGTCAAGCACTAGTATAATTTACAAATTTATACATTATTCTATAAAATACTCTTTACCATTTTTTAAATTACTTAAAAAATTTGTTGGACTTTCTATAATATCTAACTTTTGCTTTCTAGATAATTTCTTTATATAAATTTCAAGTTTCATTGCATTACTTTTGCTACTCGTCTTAAAGTAAATTTCTAAATTTTTAAAACCTTTCGCTCTCATATACTTAGAATTTATCCCTTTTTTATGCTCTTCTATTCTTCTCTTTATGTCAGTTGTATATCCCGTATACAAAGAGTTATCCTTACATCGAATTATATATGTAAAATACATTTTTTACCTCTTTTAACTAAATTATTTTTAATAATCTTAATTTTATCAAATAAAATTAAGATTTCCAATTATATTTAAATTATATTTTCAAAAAAATACCTAGTAAAAACTAGGTATTTTATGTTAAATTAATTTGATTTATTAGATTTTTCTTCTACTATCTTACATACTATATTTTTTATATCATCTTCACTCATATCTAGTAAACATGAAGATATATCTATATCTTCATATTCATTTCTAGAAGATAACTCCTCTTTGTATCCATTAGCTATTTGTAGTATATTACATTCTTCTCTTGTTTTTTCACTATTTTTCCTAAAAATAGCATTTTCTCCAAATGTACATATTCCTGTCGCTATAAATGCATTCATTATAGTATTTATGTTTATAGCATTAGATTGTACATAACTAAGTACTAAGGCCACAGCTAAAATTATCCATTGTATAATCCAATTTGGTATATTTTTACTAGATCTTAACATCATAGTTAATACAAACAGTATAACAACTAATATTTGAGATGCTGGTGTCATCATAGCTGTCAAATCCATAGTTGTAACACCTCCTACAGTACTGTATGCTTATACTACGATAATTGTTCTAAATTGTTAGTTTTTACAATTTTAGCTGGTATACCTACCACAGTTGCTCCATTTGGTACATCTTTTAAAACAACTGAATTAGCTCCAATTTTCACATTATCACCTATATTAATAGGCCCTAATATTTTCACTCCAGAACCTATAAAAACATCATTTCCTACTGTAGGGTGCCTTTTACCTGTATCTTTTCCTGTACCTCCTAGTGTTGTTCCATGATAAATTGTTACTCTATTTCCTACCTCAGCAGTTTCTCCAATTACAACCCCCATACCATGATCTATCAATATTCCCTCTCCTATTTTAGCGCCTGGATGTATTTCTATTCCTGTTAGAAATCTTCCTATTTGTGACATAAATCTTGCTGTAAAAAATAATTTGTTTTTATAGAAAAAATGGGCTATTCTATAAATTATTAGTGCATGAATTGATGGATAAAGTAAAAATACCTCTATTTTAGATTTTGCTGCTGGGTCGTTTTCCATTATATATTCTATATCTTTATTAATTTTTCTTAGCACTTATATCCCATCCTTTTAATTTTTATTTAATTATGTTCATCGACATATATTTGTCTATTCCATCTGGTGCTACTGTTACTATTTTTTTTCCTGGATACTTTTTAGAAAGCTCTATCGCTCCAAATACATTTGCTCCAGATGATATTCCAACTAATATTCCCTCTGTATTTGCTAATAATCTTACTGTATCAAATGCATCTTCATCATCAACTGTTATTACATCATCGACTAATTTTTCATCATAATTTTTTGGAATAAATCCAGCTCCTATCCCTTGTATTTTATGTGTTCCTGATTTTGCTTGTGATATTGCTGGAGAACTTGTAGGTTCTAATGCTACAATTTTTATATTTGGATTTTTTTCCTTTAAATATCTAGCAACCCCAGTTAAAGTTCCTCCTGTTCCTACACCACAAACAAATATATCTATATCATTTATATCTTTATATATTTCAGGTCCAGTAGTTTTATAATGACCATTAGGATTATCTTCATTTTCAAATTGCATCAAACTTTTATAATTTTTATTTTGTTCTAAAAGTTCATTTGCTTTTTTTATAGCTCCTGACATACCTTCTTTTCCATCAGTTAATATCAGCTCTGCCCCATATGCTTTCATTAACATTCTTCTTTCAACACTCATAGTCTCTGGCATTACTATTATAATTTTATATCCTTTTAATTTACCTACCATTGAAAGAGCTATTCCTGTATTTCCACTAGTAGCTTCTACTAGTACATCTTTTTTATTTAGCTCTCCTTTTTTTTCTAGGCCTTCTATCATTTCATAAACTGCTCTATCTTTTATACTCCCACCAGGATTTGTTTTTTCTAACTTAACGTATACATTAGAAAAACCTAATTTATTTAATTTTAATATAGGCGTATTACCTATTAATTCTAGCGCATTTTCATATATCATAATTTGTTCCCCCTTAAAATTATATTATCAAAATGATAATCATAAATCTATTATATTATTATCATTTTGATAATGCAACCTATTTTTATATATTTAGTTAAAATAAAATATAATAAATGCTATTAATTATGATAAACTTACATTGTAAAAAATTTTAGTTTAGAGGAGTATTAAATATGAAAGTAAAAAGATTGAATGCTGTTCTTGAACAAATGAAAAAAGATAATATAAGTCAAATACTAATAAGTGATCCCACTTCAATTTATTATTTAACAGGTAAATTAATTGATCCAGGAGAAAGACTATTAGTATTATATCTAAACCAAAATGGCAACCATAAGCTATTTATTAATGAACTTTTTCCTTTAGATGATGATTTAAATATTGAAAAAATTTGGTTTAATGATACTCAAAATTCCATAAAAATATTAAGCGATAACTTAGAAAAAAATTCAACTATTGGTGTTGATAAAAACTGGCCTTCTAAATTTTTACTTAGTTTAATTGAATTGAAAAAAAATAGTAAATTCATAAATTCTTCTTACATAATAGACACATTAAGATTGTTTAAAGATGAAGAAGAAAAAGATTTAATGAGAAAAGCATCTTTATTAAATGATGAAGCTATGAAAAAATTAAAATCTATTATTTCTGATAAATTCACTGAAAAACAACTAGTCGGTGAATTATCTAAAATATACGAAAAGTTAGGTGCTGATGGGTTTTCTTTCGATCCTATTATAGCGTTTGCTGCAAACGGAGCTAATCCTCATGGATTTGCTGAAAATAACGTTGTAAAACCTGGAGATGCTGTAATTCTAGATATAGGATGTATTAAAGACAACTATTGTTCTGATATGACAAGAACTGTATTTTATAAAAAAGTACCTAAAAAAGCTCGTGAAATTTTTGAAATAGTTCTAGAAGCAAATAAAAGAGCTATTTCTATAGTAAAGCCCGGAGTAAAATTCTGTGATATAGACAAAGTAGCTCGTGATTATATAACTGAAAAAGGTTATGGTAAATACTTTACTCATAGAACTGGTCATTCTATAGGTTTAGAATGTCATGATGTAGGAGATGTATCTTCCGTAAACACCGATGAAGTTAAACCTGGCATGATTTTCTCTGTAGAGCCTGGAATCTATTTACCAAATGAATTTGGAGTTAGAATAGAAGATTTAGTTTTAGTTACTGAAAATGGCCATGAGGTATTAAATAAACATGACAAAGAATTATGTATAGTAGGATAAATTTTCAAAAGTCTTATATAATCTACCCCTAAGCTGAAAATATAAGTATAATTTAATTTTTATATTTTCAGCTCTTTGATTGATTAATTTATAATTTAAATAAATATTTTTTCACCTAAACTAGCAAATATTTGTAACATCAAAAACGCTTTAACATCTATCTTTTCGCTTCCTTTTAATATTTTTCTTGCTTCTTCTTGTGAAATTAATATTGTTTCTATATCTTCATCATCTTCTAAAAATTCATTACTTATATTACCTTCACATGTACAATACACGAATGCAACTGATTCATCTGTCATACCTGGTGATAAATAAATTTTATTATTACTACTTTCTTCATTTATTTCTAAAAGATTAAGTCCTGTTTCTTCTTTTAATTCTCTACTTACTGTTTCCTCTATATTTTCACCACCATCAACAAGTCCTGCTGGTAACTCATATATATAATTATTTATTGGAACTCTAAATTGTTTTATTATAACTAATTTTTTACTTTCTTTATGAAATGCAGATATAACCACGGCATCTATATTATCTTCTTTATTATTCAAATAAATTTCATCTAATTCTTTTTTGTCTTTTCTAGAAGCTACTATCCAATTTTTATCTTGATTTAATTTATTAGTATATTCTACATCGTATAATCCTACAAAATTTGTTTCTACTAGTGAATTTATTTTTTTTATTCTAGAATTTTTCAAAACTACATTCTTCCCTTCTTTATATAATTTAAATAATTCTTTATATAATAAATATAATATCATATTAAATTCATATTGTTCTTAAATTTGATATTATATTTTTAGCTTTATTCGTACTTAAATTATTTGATGCATATATATAAATGCATTATACTAAAAGAAAAGATTGAACTATTTTAGGAGGATTTATGAATAAATTATTTTTATTTTATATTATATTTATCAATATTTTGGGATTTTCAATAATGTATATTGATAAATTAAAAGCTATAAAAAAACAATGGAGAATAAAGGAATCCACTTTAATTTTAATATCTTTAGTTGGAGGAAGTTTTGGTAGTATTATTAGTATGTATACTTTTAGACATAAGACTAGGCATATAAAATTTACATTTGGTATCCCACTTATTATTTTGCTTCAAATAACTATTATTAACTTAATAAACTAGTTTTATTAAGTTAATAATAAAAAACTGTAGTATATAAATATATTTTATACACTACAGTTTTTTTAATGTAAATTTATCTTTTATCAATTCATAAACTATATTTTTTAATACCTTGAATTGACAATGGAAGCTCTAATTCACATAAATCCATCAATTTTTCATCCATAAGAATATCTTTAGTTAATCCATCTGCTACTATTTTCCCATTTTTTAAAATAATAGTTCTTTCGCAAGTATCTAGTACCATATCTAAATCATGTGTAGCTATTATTTTTGTATAGTTAAATTCATTCAATAGATTAATCAATCGTCTTCTTGCCCTTGGATCTAAGGCAGACGTTGGTTCATCCATTATTAATATACTAGGATTCATAGATATTGCAGTTGCAATAGCTGCTAAATTTTTTTGCCCTCCAGATAATCTATATGGTGCTTTGTCTTTTAAATCTTCAATTCCAACTTTTTTTAATGAATTTATAACTCTATGGTCTACTTCATCTTTATCTAGCTTATAATTTCTAGGTCCAAAAGCCACATCGTCATATACACTAGTAGTAAATAACTGATCTTCTGGATTTTGAAATACAAACCCTATATCTTTTCGTATAATATGAAGATTTTTCTTATTTATTATATTATCATTTATAAATATATTTCCTTTTGTTGGTAAAAGTATTCCTATTAGTTGCAGTAATAAGGTTGATTTTCCTGCTCCATTTGATCCTACAATTCCAACTGATTCTCCTTCTCTTAGAAAAAAATTAATACCTTTTAAAGCTTCATAATTATCTGTATATTTATAGTATAAATTTTCAACTTTAATATTTATTTTATTCATATCATTCCTTTCATTATTATACCTCCAATAAATAATGGTATATTTACTTTACATGATAAAATGAAAAAAATACTCCATAATAATATATAAATAAAATCTTTCATTTTAAATTTTCTTGCATTATCTGTATGAAATTCTCCATCAAAGCCTCTTATAGACATTGCATTATATATTCGTTGTGCTCTATCAAAACTTCTTAAAAGCAGTTGGCCTAGTAAAGAACCCCATATTCTAAAATTTACTCCCTTTTGTTTAGGTGCTCTTAACATATATGCATTATAAATTTGTTCTGCGTTTTCTATAAGAACATAAATATACCTATACGTAAATAATATTTGAGATACAAAAATTTTTGGAATACCTATTCTTCTCAATGACTTTGCTAAATCTTCTATACATGTAGTACAAATTAATAAAACACCTGAAGTTATAGTCAATATTCCTTTTATAATTATACTTATAAATGAAATTAAACCTGCTGTTATAATCAACTTTCCTAGTCTAAAAAAAATAGTCTTATCAAATATAACATTAAATATACCTATCCCAAATATAAATGGTATACCTACAAGTGTTAACTTTATAATTAATGAAAACGGAACATCTCCCAAACAAATTATAACTATTTGATATAATATTAATGGCAATATATTAATCACACTATATTTATTAAAAGATAATATCGTTAATATATATATAATTGTAACTATTAACTTTGATAATGGATTTATTCTATGAATTACAGTATCTTTCTTTCCTAGTGTATCTATACTTTTTATTTTATAAATTGAGTCTGTAAAATTAGACATAATAAAGTCACCTATATGAATTTAATTAGCTTTATGAGATTTTTGTTTTGATTTATGAAGTCCTATTCCAACTAATGCACAAACTCCTAGTGTTATAGCTGACCCAACTATCCCAGAAACTGTAGTACCTACCTCACCTTCACTATCTTTAAAACTATAATCAGGTAAAAATGCTGTTGTCTCTTGTATACCACTTAAAACTTCACTAGTCTTACTATCTGATTTTAATTCTTCTTTTCCTGTAACATTAAATATTGCCCATTCCAATCCATCTGGATTTGAAGATGCAACTAAAGATAAACCTCCTCCTATTATTAATGTAATTACTGCTAAAGTTGTAACTATTCCTTTAAACGTCATTTTACCTCCTTCTTTTTGTTTATTATCTAAAAGCTCTGGTCTAGCATTATATACAAATGATAAAACACATCCTGTAAGTATCCCTTCAACTAATCCTATAGCTAAATGTATCGGTTGCATTAACGCAACAAATGTTGAAAATGGAAGTTCTGAAATTCCCGAAACTAAAGTCTCCATTACTACTCCAAATGCTCCTAATTGAAGTCCTATAACCACTGAAAGAATGGATGATATAAAGATTTTACTTGTAGTGTAATTTCCTTTCATAATTTTCTTATATATTAGAGGGTATGCTATAAAGCAAGCAAAAAATCCCATATTAATTACATTACATCCATATGCTAATAATCCTCCATCTGCAAAAAATAGACATTGAATTAATAAAACTGATGCTATAGTTAAAAAACCAGCTTCTGGTCCTAATAAGGAAGCTAAAAGAATCCCTCCTCCTATATGTCCACTTGAACCAGTTCCTGGTATAGTGAAGTTAATCATTTGTGACGCAAATACAAATGCTCCCATAACCCCCATTAAAGGTATTTTCTTTTCATAGTTCTCAATCTTATAACTGTCTAAAGAATCATTTTTTTCTTTTGAAATTTTTGTAGCACAGTATGCTGTCATCCCTGCTGTTGCAGCCCATAAAGTACCGCCAACTACTGGTGATATTAACGCATCTGCCATATGCATAGAATCAACCCCTTTTTATTTTTATATAATAAAAACCATGAAAACTAGTATTTATTAAATTAAATATACAAGCCTTCATGGTTTGAATTATTATTTAAATATTATTCTTCTAAAGTTACGCTCACATCTTTTATAGTTAACTTCACTATATATGTATCATCCATTACATTTTCAAATGTATAATTAATTTTTCCATTTACTACTTCTACATTAGCTTTATAAAACGCTTTATTAGCACCTTCTGGAATTAACTCTATTTTTACTTTATCTTTTTCTTTTGCATTATTTATATCTGCACTTACTTTTATTTGTGTTTCATCCTTTTCTTTAGAAACAACTAAATTTTTTATTTCTATAGAGTTATTTGGCTTTTCTTTATCTAATTCTTTTAATCTATAATTTGCAATATTTAATCTGAAAAAATCAGGTACTCCTTCAATATCAATTTGTCTTATACCCTTTTCTTTTAAATAAGATATTGCTTTATCACAAATCATTACATCATTTTTTAATTTTTTAATTTTCTCATCTGTATTTAATTTTGCTGCATCTTCTTTACTCTTGGGAAGTTTAGCTAAATTCTGATTAAATGTTATTAATTCACTAATTTCATTTAGTCTTTTTTCAGATATAGATATTCTATTGTACCCCTTTATCTGTTGTAATAATTCATCAGTTACACCTATATTTTTAAGTGTAGTAATTATAGATTCTATATTTTTCACCTTTTTACTTAAATCACTTTTATTTGCTGCTCTTGGTGCTATTTTATTTGCATCAATTTTATCTTTAGGTAATTCAGATAATGATTTTTCTAGTTCTTCAAACTTGTCATTCCACATTCTGCAATCAGATAAAGCTTTAATGAATTTTTCATATCTTTCTTCTTTTTCTCCATCTGCCATGTTAGTAAAGTGATCTAACAAATCTTCTGCATCTAAAATTTGATTATTAAGTGTTTTTAAAAGGGTATTTTTATAAATATCTTTAAAATACTTAGTATCTTGGAATTTATCACTTCTTGCTAACTGAACTTGGTCTGTTAAAACTACTTTATTTACTTTATAATTAAATTTAACTTTATAATCAACTTTTATATTTTTTCCATTTGATATAATAGGAAATTCAACTTCTATTTCTTTATCTTTTAAATCACTTAAATATATAGATTCATAGGATTTTGCTTTTGTCAATTTAACTAATGCTTCATGAATTTGTTTGTTAGTTTTACTATTTGGTTGTGCAATAGCTAAAAGTCCTTTATCTATTACAACATCTCCAATTTTTAAATAGCTTGGATAAGTAGCTCCATCCTTATTATCCTTTTGATAATCTACTAATCTATTTCCTTTTAATATATCTGATAAAAGAGTTGAACCATTAAGTATATTAACTTCTATTTCACGAGTTGCTAAATTTATATTATTATCATAAATTGATATAGAAGCACTTTTACTTCCTGTATCTGTAACATAATCTGGAATAAGGAAGTATTTTACTTCATCAATTATTTTATAGCCTTGATTCATAACTTGTAATCTAGTATTTAAAATAGTATCTCTATTACTATAAGATGATTTAATATCTTCTATATCCTTATTGCTAATACCAAAGGTTCTTGCTGCAAGTTCTGTAGATATACATTTAGACATTAAAGCTTGTACTTGACTTACATTTTCTAATTTATCAGCTTGTTCTTGTACTTCTGGTAATTCATTTAATGCACTTTTATATGCATTAATTTTCATTTTTCCTATTTCATATTCTCTTATTGAATAGTTTATTTTATCTGTAGCTTTTCCTATTTCTCTTTCTGTTGATTTATCATTATCTATTACTGTTTGTGCATAATCTGCATTATCAGATACTGTATTGTACAAAGATTTTAGATATGCACCCTTCTCTATATTTCTAGCTTTTTTTACTAATTCTTTTAATGTTTGTTTATTATTTTTTTGTATATGTTCTAATTCATCTTGAGCTTTTTTTAGAGTCTTATATGCTTCATTAATTTCGTCATGTGTTGAATTCTCTTTTGCTACAGCTCCCATAGCTTTATTCATAGCTTTTGCTAATCTAGATTCTGATTCTTCTGTATAATATCCAATTGGCAATTTTTTGTATGTTCTAATTTCTCTATTTAACATATCTTTATTAGCATTTTCTGATGTGAAATTAATTGTATATTTTTCTCCTTTATATGTAGCATAAATAGATGTCCCTATAATATCATTTAGATATGTATCTGAAATTGGATTTGTCTGTGGAGTACAATCAGAAACAGATTGCTTTTGGGCTAATTTTGCAAATGCATAAAGTATATTTCTTTTTCCTGTTGCACTAGTAATTCCCATACCTGAATCAGAACCACTTGGCTCAGGTATTATATCAATATTTGCTATATTAAGCTTATCTGGTTTAAAAAGTGGTGGATTACCAAATTCTCTTATATATTCTCCTAAATGATGTCCATCAAATATTTCTCCTATTCTTTCATTTTTTATAACATTTATATTTATAGTATTTTTATCTTTAAGACTTACATCTGCATAACTTCCTGCTCCATCTTCTCTTATAAATCCGAACATATAGTCAAATTCGAATAATATTCTATCAATTTTTGATAATGCATACCCTATTCCATTATAATTCTGTAATTTTTCAATTTCTTCATTTTTAGTTCCTTCTCTTTGAGCTTGCTTAGTAAGTAATTTTGCATCGTTTACAGTTTTAAGTAGCTTTTCCTTGTCTTCAAAGCCTGATGCATCTAAACTAGTTGGTAATGATAAAAGCACTTCTTGAAGAGTTTCTTTTTCTTGTCCTATAAAATATTCACTTGATTCTAAGCTTTGATCTTTAATTGTAACTTTTCCAACATATATTCCATCTTCAACATCTTTAAATATATGTGTTACTTTTCCATTTTTTAAAACTTCTTTAGCTGTATATTTAGGATTTTGGGAATTTTTTGTAAATAATTCAATTTTAGCATTTTCAACATCTTTAGCATTCTCAATATCTGATGATATTATTATTTCATTATATTTACTTCCTTTGTTTATAGTAATATTCTTTAAATAAATAGATGGTTTTACATCTGGTTTTGATGATGATTCTGAAGATGAGCTACTTGAATGGTGACCTGAACTTCCTGAACTTCCTGAACCACTTGAATTATTTGAACTAGATTGATTTAAATAACCTTTTTCTACTAATAGTTTATTTATTTTCCCATTGTTTGTTATTGATCCATTAGGCATGTTTATAATAACTGTCTTTGTATATTTTCCATATAAGTTTAAAGTTATTGACTTGTCAGTTTTTATATTTAATTCCTCATTTACATCTGATTCTGGTTTGAAATTTATAGTATCATTAGCGTTTGACTTATTTATTGCTTCATTTAATTCTTTTATATTTTTAACTTCATATACTTCTATTTCTTGGTCTTTTCTTAATTCATTAAATGCATTTTCATTGCCTTTTCCACCAATTTGAGTAATTTGTTCTAATGATTTAGTATTTAATAAACTTTTTTGAGAAATATCTAACTTATTTCCAACTAATATAACAGGAGATTCATTTTTAGCTGCTAGTACTCCTACTGCTAATGCATCTATTAGTTGGTCTTGTTTTACCATTCCATTCTTAGCTAAATAAGCATTTTTTAATTTAGTACTTTTATAAAATTCTTCTACAACCCTTGCATTCGTTTCATTTCTATCTATTCCGCCTAATCTTTTTGAGTTTGGTAACTTATTTTCAATTTCTTTAGATATTACAGATTCTCCACCTATAATATATGACTGTTTTATTGATTGTGATTTGATAAATTCATCTGCTACCTTAGTTCCCTGCTTTTGGTTTGATAGTATTATAGGCATGTCATTTTGAGCTGCTGGTGAACCTACACTAACTGCATCTGCTAATCCTTTTTCTCCATTTACTATAGCTATTTGAGAGATTTTTTTAGTATTATTTAACTTCTTAGCTAATTCTAAAGATGTTAAATATCTATCTTCTCCACAAATTCTTTCTATACTAATTTCTTCTTTTTTTATTTGATTTTCTAAATCTTCATCTAAAACTGAAGTTCCACCTATTAAATACGCTTTTTTTACCCCTAATCTTTTTAGTTCCTCTTTTGTATTGCTATCTAATTTACTTTTATTAGTCAGTAATATAGGTATATTTCTCACCTTAGCAAATGGTGTTGCTGATAAAGCATCTGCTATAGATTCATCATTTACTATTATTACTTCACTTGAACTTGACCACCCCTGTGTACTTATTTTTATAGCTGTCTCAAATCGACTCTCTCCTACTAAGCTTGCACTACTTAATTTAATTTCCTGTGCATTTAATTTTGTCACAGATAGCGACCCTACAGCTAATGTTATAGTCAATAAGGCTGCTATTTTCTTAGGTAAATTCATAGTCCCCCTCCTATTTTTACTCAAATTTTTATACTTAATTACTTTTTAGTGCAAAATAAAAGGTCAGAAGTTTAAGCCTTCTGACCTTTATAGACATCTTCAGATATCATCTTTTATTATTTTCAACATAAGTGTAGCATTTTGTATTTTTTATGTCAATTCAATAATATAGATTATTTATTTAATTTTTATGGTTCAATAAGACCATATTTAATTTTTATTCTATCAAGCTTTTCTATCATTGGCTGGGATATTACAAATAAAAAGAAAACTGTAGCTATTGCATGAACCATATCAAAAGGTATCCCAGATATATATGTAGCTATTAATGCATTAAATGTAAACGTTGATGAAAACATTAATAATGAAGCTGTATTCATTATTAATCCATATATACAAAATGTAGATATCCCCCCAAATATACAAAGTGTAAGTTTATGTTTCTTAAGCTTACCTTTTTTAAATAAAATACCTGCAATAAATCCAATTATTCCAAAGGAAAACATCTGCCACGGAGTCCATGGGCCTTGTCCAAAGAAAAAGTTTGATACAAATCCTGACACTGCCCCTACTAAAAATCCTGATTCAGCCCCTAAACATACACCTGAAATAATCACAATTGCAACTACTGGTTTAAATTGAGGTAACATGAAAAAGGCAGCTCTCCCAGCCACAGCAATAGCTGACATTGTAGCAATCACTATAAGTTCCCTTGCTTGTGGCTTTCTATTTTCAAATACCATTACAAAAGGAATCATTGTATATACAACTATTAACATACTTATAAAGTAATATTTTCTGTCATTTAAAAAATATACTCCAAACAATATTGTCGCTGGTATTACTATCAATATGAGTATAGTAGCTAAAGTAGTTCTTTTGCTTAATTTATCAAACAATATTGTTGCTGCTTTTACTATCAATTTACGTATGGTATCTAAAATCTTTCTTTTGCTTAATTTGCTGTCCTTTGTCTCAATTGATTTTTGTTCACTTTGCATAGTTTAATCACATCCTCACAAGTTATAGCATTTTCAAATTTTTGTCTACACATCCTATTAGCTACTGTAGTATAAAAATTATTTCCCGAGAAAAACTTCTTAGGTGTGTTTATAGTTACTATATTTCCATCAAAGAATAATGCACATCTATGAGCATAACTTGCACAAAATTCAATATCATGACTTACCATAATTACAGTAACACCTTTTAATAAAAGCTTTTCTATTATTTTAGCAAATTTAATTTTAAAGCTAGCATCAAGGCCTTTTGTAGGTTCATCTAACATTAAAATCTTAGGCTCTAATAATAATACCTTTGCTAATGCAGCTCTTTGTTGCTCTCCTCCACTTAAATCATATGGATGTTGAGACATTAAATCCTCTATTTCAACTAATTTAGCTATTTTACTTACTTTTTTATTTCTTTCATCCTTGCTCATTTTTAACTTAGGTAGCATTTCATGTAAATCTAATTCAACTGTCTTTTTAACAAAAATTGATTGTGGGTCTTGAGGAAGTACCGCTATATTATTTTTAAAAATTTCTTTATTGCTATATTTTTTTATATCTTTACCAAACAGTTCTATTTTTCCTCTATAAGGTTTATTAATTCCACTTATAAGTGATAAAGTCGTACTTTTTCCTGTACCATTTCCACCTACAATACAATACAATTCTCCCTTATGTATATCTAGACTTAAATCTTTTATAACATCTAATGAATTTTTTTCATATTTAAACCATATATCTTTCATTTTAATTACAAATTCTTCTTTTAGATTTATATTTTCTTCCTCTATTGATGTAATAGCAATATCATCATTTTCAAATAATTTATCTATCCATTGCCTTCCTTCCTTAACATTTATAGGACTTTTTAAAGAATTTTCTACCATAGATGATATCCTTATTGGAGAAGGCATTGCATTAAACATCTCATGATTTAATTTTTTTATATTTTGACCTACAATTCTAGGTTCTCCGTTTTCTATAATTTTTCCATTATCCATAACTATCAATTTATCAGCCATAGGAAAAACTTCTTCTAAATCATGTTCTGTCATAATAATAGTTACTCCAAGTTCTGTGTTTATTTTTTTAATAGTCTGTAAAAAATCACTAGCTGCTATTGGATCTAATTGAGAAGTTGGTTCATCTAAAATTAATACTGATGGTTGCATTGCCATTATTGATGCTAAATTTAAAAGTTGTTTTTGTCCTCCTGATAACTCCGTTACATTTTTCATAAACCAAGTTTGTATTCCAAAGAAACTTGCCATTTCTGCAACTCTAAGTCTTATAGTTTTATTATCATATCCTAAACTCTCAAGCCCAAATGCTAGTTCATGCCAAACTTTATCTGTTACAATTTGATTTTCAGGACTTTGAAGTACATATCCAATTTTAGATGCTTGATTTCTAGTATCTACTTCATTTAATACTTTAGACTCAAAATAAATTTCTCCTGTTCTAACTCCATGTGGTGTTAACACTGTTTTTAAATGCTTTAGTAAAGTACTTTTCCCACATCCTGATTTCCCACATATAACTACAAATTCTCCCTGATTTATACTTAAATTAATATCATCAAGAGCATATTTTTCACTTAATGGATATTTAAATGTTAATTCTTTAATTCTAAATGTTTCCATTGAATTTCCTCCTTAAGGTCAATAAATACTGGCATTAAACACAAGCATGTATATGACGTATATACTAATATGCTAAATCCATTTATAGGTACTGCTTTTATAGCTGGAAAATATACTATAGTATTTTCACCTTTAAAAGCACCTAGCATTACAATTAGAGTAAATATTACCATCATTGCAAACGTCTTTTTATCTCTATCATCAAATCTAAAATTAGAAAAACTTGTACGCCCTTTTAAGCCATATCCTCTAGATTTCATGGAATCAGCAGTTTCTATAGCATTTTCTAAAGCCCAAGTTGTCATTATGGATAATATTTTTATTCCATTTTTAGCCTTTTGTATGATATTTCCATTAGTTACATCTCTCCCTATACACTTTTGTGCATTTGAAATCACTTTTATTTGAGCTTTATATTTTGGTACAAATCTTAAAACCATAGAGATAATAAGAGATAGTCCTGGAATAACTCTTCCAAATAAATAAATAAATTTATCTGAAGACATCACCGCATTGTAACAGGAAAACCATAAAATAACTGATATAAACATAATTGATGCTGCTATTCCATATACTATCGATTCTAATGTTAATGGATTTCCAGTTTTAAAATAACATAAGATAGTCACCCCAGCATGACTAAATGCTGGGTTGATTACAGCTGCAAATATTAAAAGAGGTATCATATATACAATATTAAATTTAATAGCCTTTCCTCCGTTTAAACTTACTGAGTAAATAAATGAACATATAAGTGAAATAATTAAAAATATTGGATGCATAAAAAACATACTAAATAAAATTACAGATGTAAAATAATAAAAATTAACTATGGGATGGTAAGATTTAAATGAGTTTATCATCTATTTTCCTCCCATCCATTCGCATCCAACATCTCTACCTAAATCACAAGTATAGTTCCATTCTATAACATCCCCATCTTTTAATTGGTATCTACTACATCCATAATTTGGGTACCATCCATTTACTTTATACATCCATCCACTTAATTCTCCTCCGTCAAATTCATATAAATTATGAATCCCTTCTATGTAATTACTGTTATATATTGGAGTCATTGAAAATTCCATATGAATTTTATTTGCTTTTACTTCTCTTAAAAGAACATCAAATACAGATTCATTTTTATGAAATTGTACTTTTTTAGTTGGATAAATTACTCCATCATTTGGTATCATCTCACCTTTTCCATTTGATATTGCAACTTTTCTATTTTCAGGTTTTAATAATGTATCACATCTTATTGATAATGTACAATATCCTTCTACTTTATTTTTATCAACTTCATTTCCTGATTCATTCCATTCAACAGGTTTTGGTTTTCCTTCAGGTATTGGATCTGTTAAGTATTTATCCTTTCCGTCTTTATTAGCAACTCCTTTATATGTGTTTATTCCTAATTCTTTCTTTAACTCAAGGCTTTCTTGTTTCTTTTGTTCTAATGTTTTTTTACTATTATCTTCTACATTCTTTGAGCTACTTTTTCCTTTAATCTTTTTATTATCATTGTCTATAGCATCTTGTTTAGGATCACTAGCAGCTATATAAAATTTACCACTTCTATCTTTAACACTAAAATTTATAATAGTGCTATCTCCTGTTTCTATTGTTGCCCCACATGCTTTCGTTATAGTTTTTTCTGACTCATTATATTTATATATATCTGCTGAAGAACACTTCCATTTTTTATTTAATGTTATAGACAAAGCTGTATTTGAATTTAATTCCTTTTCTTCCTTAAAAGTAAATCCTTGTACTAAATCGGATTTACTTTGTTTTTTTACTTCTTCTAAATTTTTATCTTCAGGATTTACTATTAAATTTATATCTTCAGCCTTTTTTATATCACTCCCTATAAACATCCATTGATAACTAAATTCATTATTTTTTCCATTAAACATTGCCATTTCTTTGCTATTCATTAACTTTTTAAATATAGATGTTTCTATAATTCCATCTTTTGGTATATCATTATTTAACGAAACGCTTTTACTTTTACTTTCAGAAATATTAACAAGCTCTTTTTTACCACAAGCTGTCAGTGGCAACATAAAAATTACAATAAATAAAATTAATAATTTCTTTATTTTTCCCCTCATAAAAATCTCCCCCATACATATTATTGAACTGCCACTTCACAGCCATTAATCTTTAATGTTTCTTTAATTGCTGAAAGACTTGTATTATCTTTATCTCCATTAACTGTTGCAAATATAGCATCTTTCAAATCTAGCTTTAATATATCTCCTACCTTTACACCTTCCTTTAATTTGAAACCTAATCTTATAACTGAATTTTTTGACTTATTATCAAATCCATCTTTATTATAAGCAAATCTGCCTGCTGTCATATCAACATACATAGCATTTATCTCTGAACTATTATTAGAAGCTTCTATGTCACATTTCCAAGTTGGAACGCTAAAGCCATCTGAGCTACTTTCACCATTTCCATAAGTTTTCATAGTTCCATTTTTAATACCTGTAAACTCTAATTTATTTTTATCAAAGCTAACACTAATACTAGCTGCTGGGTATATATTCGGTGGTAATGATGATAAAGTAACATCTACATCAAACTCCTCTTTATTGTTAATATTTATATCTTTCGGAGGTATAAGGTTAAGAGATGGTACTTCTAAAACTTCTTCTTTTTCTTCTTGAAGTGTTGAAACAGTACTTTCAGTTTTATATGATTGTATTTTTTTAACTGCTGTTATAACTCCTATTAAAATAGCTAAAATTATTAGTGCTCCTATAATTTTTTGTCTTTTAGAAGCATTTTTTATTCTTTCTAACATAAAATTCCCCCTCAGAATTTAGCTGAATAATTGTCTCTCATCTACTTTGAATTTACACTTTCTACTTTATTTAAAATATTACACTCTTTATTGCTTAAATATTTGTCTATAATCCCTATTACATCTATATTATCTACTTTACAGTCTCCATTATTATCCATAGATATTGCTTCCTTTTCTTTTACTTTATCTATTTTTTTTAATACTACTGAAACTGTATTTAGTGCATCTTGAGCATTAATAATATTATCACCATTAACATCTCCAAAAGTAATATTTTCAGATGCTGTATTTTTATTAAATTTGTATTTATTTATATCATTTAATGCGTCCTTATTTATTCCCTTGTCAAATAAACCTATGTATGTTGGCACTTGATTTTTATTTGATAATTCATTAGAATAATACATTAAAACATCATTATTAAACTTAACTTGTGGTGTAGCTTTTTCATTTGCAAATTGTACATACACAACTTGTTTGTTATTTCCAACTAAACATTCTTCTTTAATTTCATATAAGATATTTGATACTACAGGAGATGTAGTTTTATTTGTAGATGATTTAACTGATGATTGTATTTTACCTTTATATGAATTTTTATCATCTTTTTTATTGCTAACTTGAGTTTTATTTTCTACCTTTCCTATATTTATTTGAGAATCTGATATTTGACCAGTATTTAAACTTGATTTAGCATCCGTCATATCATATAACTTATTTTTTCCTTTAACAAATCTATCATATGCTACAATTGCATACATACCTTGATCTGTTGCCATTGCGTCAATTTCTTTATCTAAAACATGTTTAAATCCTCCACCATCTACGTAAAACTCCATTATCGCAGGTATTATCCAATTTCCATCTTTTTTTATAAATCTCTCGTCCTTTGCTGGATCTATTCCAAGTGCAGTCAATGCTACTATTACTTGTGCTATACTTTCACTGTTTATAGTTCCCCAACTATTATATCCACCATTATCTAATTGCATTTTTGATAAAGCATTAAGCGCTCTATCTATGTATGGTTTTACCTTTGGACTATCTTTATATTTTGCTAATGACTGAAGTGCCATAGCTGTTATATCTGGATCTGGTACATTCCCCATTAAAGCCCAGCCACCTTTTGTTCCATCCTTTTTAGTTATTTCTCTTTCTAATATATAATCTATTATTTTATCTCTAGTACTCTGAACTTTTACTTCTTTTACAATAGGTATTTCATAATTATTTGTATCTAAAGCTATTAAAGCAAATATAGGACCATTTATACCTTGTTTTATCACTCCCTTAAAATCAGCTAACTTTTCTAATAAATTATATCCACCTACATCTGTTACATCCTTTCCAATAGATGTAAGTCCTAATATAACCCTAGAATATTCAGTGTATTTTATTCTGTGTAAATTACCATTACATTCTTTTAATTTTTTTACTACATTATTGTAGTATTTATCATAAAATTCTTGCGGTACTTTATATCCTGCTCTTGCTAATGAAAGTATTGTCCATTCTCCACTAAAAGTTCCCACCCCAGGATCTGGTGTATTTTTATACATCAATGCTCCTGTTTTGTTTATAGCTGTATTTACATCTGTTTTTGGTTTTACTAGTGTTTGTGCAAATAACGTTTCAATACTTCCTAAACACATACTAATCGTAATAACTGTTGCAAGAAAAATTTTTATTAACTTATTTTTTTTCTTCAAAACACCTACTCCCCCTTCTCTTTTTAATCTCACTTGTTTTTTAATAAATACCTTATATTTATATATAAATTTTTTTGTATATAAATATAAAATATTTATCTTTCTGGTGCTAAAAAACACCAGAAAGATATTTAACTTTAATATAAAGCTTTTATTTTGTTAAATGCACTTTCACATCCTCCACCTACTTGTGTTATAGTTTTTGGTGATTTTAATTTTAAAGCATTTTCTTGTGAGTTATTTAAATCATTTCCTACTATCACTACTGGTGAATTTTGTTTTGAAGCTAATATCCCAACTGATAAAGCATCTATTAATTGATTTTGTTTTGTCATTCCATTTTTACAAACAAATATATTTTTTAATTCTTTTTCTTTATAGAATTTATCTAATATTTTTGCATTTGTTTCATTTCTATCTATTCCACCGATTCTTTCAGCACTTACTAATTTATTTTCTACTTCTTTAGAGATAGCTTTTTCTAGTCCTATTACATATGATTTATCTATATTATTATCTTTTATAAACTTATCATATATGTTTGTTCCTTTAGTTGGCATAAGTAGTATTGCCATATTTTCATTAGCTGCTATAGCTGCTATTGATGTTGCATCAGAAAGTCCAGTTTCTCCATTTACTACTGCTACTTTTGATACATTTGATAACTTATTAGCTATAGCTAATGAAGTCTTAAATCTATCTTCTCCAGAAATTCTTTCAACTTTAAGATTAAGTTGACTTAATTCACCTAGTATATCTTGAGAAACAACAGCTTCTCCACCTATTACAAACACATTCTTAGCTTGTAGTCTTTGTATTTCTGCTAATGTATCTTTATCTAATTTATTTGCACTTGTTAATAATATCGGTGCATCTACTTTCTTAGCAAATGGTGTTGCAGCTAATGCATCTGGTAATTTGTCTGAATTTACTAAAACAACATTATCAGATTTGTTCCATCCTTCTTTTGAAATTTTTATAGCTGTTTCATATCTTGTATATCCTATTAGTTTTTGTTCTTTAACTTGTTCTTTTGAACTACTTGAACCACCTGAAGATGATCCTCCTGATGAATTACTTGTAACTCTTACATTTATTGTTTTAACGTCTTCTAAATCTCCTAATTTAGTACTATATGAAACTTTGTAATTTCCAGATTTTGTAGCTCTACCATCTGTTATAGGTAATTTATCTTCACCTTCTACATTTACTTTTACAGGTACACCTAATTTATCTTTTGCATATACATTATCTGGTAGCTTTATTTCTTGACCAATCTTAACTGAAACATCACCTGTTACTCCATATATTTCTGGTTTTATTTCATCTTTATTTAAAATTAGTTGCATTGTTTTATAGCTATTTTGAGATTCTATTTTACCTTCTCCTTTATTTAATACTTGATCCTTAGAACCACTTAAAGCTAATCTTGAAGGTAATGTAGTTTTTACTTCACTTTTTTCATTTGGAATTTGTACAGTGTACAAATATATATCTCCTTGTAATTTTTCAACTTGTGCTTGTTTTATTTTATTTGCTGTATTTTGTAAAGCTTTACTTATCTCTTCTTTAGCTTGTTTTATTTGTTCTTGTGTTTGATATATATTAGCATTTTCTAAAGCTACTACAACTATACAACTTGCTGTTTTGTTTCCTACTGTTGCTGTTATTGTAACTTTTCCTTCTTTTACTGCTGTTATTTGTCCATTTTCTATTTTTGCTACTTTTTCATCTGAACTTTTCCAACTTGCTATCTTATTATCAGTTGTATTTTCTGGAGTATATCTTACTTTTAATTCTTGTTTATTTCCTTTTTGTATTAATAAAGCTTTTTTATCTAATTCTATTTTTTGTAAACTTATTGTTTTTTTCTTAACTATTACTTTACAAGTTACTGTTTTGTCTTTTACTTTTGCTGTTATTGTTGCTGTTCCTTCTTTTACTCCTGTTACTTCTCCGTTTTTTACTGTTGCTACTTTTTCATCTGAACTTGACCATTCTACTGCTTTATTTACAGTTGTATTTTCTGGATTATATTTTACTGTTAAACTTTCTTTATTTCCTTCTTCTATTGTCATTTCTGTTTTATTTAAACTTATTGAATTTAATTCTATTTCTTTTTTACTTACTGTTACTTTGCAAGTTGCTATTTTGTCTTTTACTTTTGCTGTTATTGTTGCTGTTCCTTCTTTTACTCCTGTTACTTCTCCGTTTTTTACTGTTGCTACTTTTTCATCTGAACTTGACCATTCTACTGCTTTATTTACAGTTGTATTTTCTGGATTATATTTTACTGTTAAACTTTCTTTATTTCCTTCTTGCATTGTCATTTCTGTTTTATTTAAATTTATATTTTCTAATCCTACTTCTGGAGTAGTTGAATTAAATGCGTCTGTCATATCATAAAGACTGTTTTTGCCTTTTTTAAATCTATCATATGCAACTATTCCATACATTGCTTGGTCTGTTGCCATCATATTTACAGGTTGATCTTTTACATGTTTAAATCCTCCACCTTCAACATAGAAGTCCATTAATGCAGAAACAAGCCAGTTTCCATCACCTTTTATAAATCTTTTGTCAGTTGCAGGATCTATTCCAAGTTCTGTTAATGCAACTAATACTTGTACTGTACTTTCAGAGTTAGTTGCACCCCATGCATAATAACCTCCATCTTCACGCTGTTGTTTAGATAAAACGTCTAAAGCTCTATCTATATAAGGTTGTATATCTATCTTTTCTCCAGGTTTGAATTTTCCTTTACTTACATCTTTAGTTCCTTCAGCTGTTATAGTTTTATTTTTATATTTAGCTAATGCTTGAAGTGCCATTCCTGTTATATCTGGATCTGGTACTTTTCCCATAAGTGCCCATCCACCTTTAACTCCATCTTTATCAGTTATTTCTAAACTTAAGATATTTTCTATAATGTTTTCTCTAGTAGCTTGTTTTTTTCCATCTATAGCTTTACACATTTTGTAATTATTACTGTCAAGCGCTATAAGTGCCCATATAGGACCATTTATACCTTGTTTTAAAACACCTTTAAAATCAGAAAGTGGTTGTGTTAAGTCATATCCTGAAACATTTTTTGAATCTATTCCTAAAGAACTAAGAGCTACTATTAATCTAGAATACTCAGTATATTTTACCTTATGTAAATCACCTTTTTTATCTTTTACTTCATCACAAACTCTTTTATAGTAATCTTCATAGTATTTTTCTGGTACTTTATATCCAGCTCTTGCTAAAGAAAGAACAGTCCATTCTCCACCTATAGTTCCAAATCCAGGTTTATCAACTGTTTTGCATAGATATCCTGCTGTCTTATTTATAGCTTGTTCAACACTAGGATTTGGTACAACTAAATCTGATTTTGGTTTTTCTGATTTAGATTCTAAAGCATCATTAAGCATCTCTAATGCTTCATCAACATAAGTTTGATCAATATCAACATCTACTAATACTTTATAAGCTTCATCATATGCTTTTTTTATTTCAGAATTAGCTAATAATTGTTCTTTATTTGATGCACTGTTTATTTCAGCAACTGCTTTAGTAAGATCATCTTTTTTTGCTATAGGTATAAATGCGCCTTGGAAATTATCAGCATCTGTTCCATCTGGCTTTATCATTCCTCCTCCAATATCTGATCCATATCCAAAAGTTGTAAATTGCCATCTTATTACATCCCCGTCTTTTGGTTTATACACAGAGCATCCATAATTTGGAAACCAACTATTTACACAGTACATCCAACCTGACATATTTGTATAATCAAATTCTCCTAAAAATCCAGGATTTGTTCTTTCATATTCAACTTCTTGTCCAGTTTTTTTAATTTCATGTAATATATATTCTGGAATTTCTGTTTTTTCATTTCCATTAAAATTATCTTTTACACTGGCTAAATAAAATCCTGTTGCCGTATTCCCTGATGTATCTCCTACACTACCAGTATTTGTATAGTTTCCTTCTCCCAATAATCTAGTAACTAAATGAGCTACACTATCGCCTTCATAAAATGGAACTTTAACTGGTTCCTTTATATAACCTTGACCTAATGTAAACTTTTCAATATCTATAGTTACATAACCTTTAGGCACTTTCTCATCTTTGGTTTCTTGTGCAAAAGCCATAGGTATGCTTCCTAAAAACATACTAACTGAAACAACTAAAGATACTATCGACTTGATAAACCTATTTTGCTTTTTCACTCTATTTCCCCCTTTATATTTTTCAGTAATTTACATAATTTCTATTTTGTATATAAACCTTTTATTTCATTAAAGGATTTTTCACATCCTCCTCCAATTTGAGTTATCTTAGTAACATTTTTATATTTTAATGTATTTATTTGAGGATTGCTTAAGCTATCTCCTACTATTACAACTGGTGCATTTTCTTTTGCTGCTAGCACTCCTACTGATAATGCATCTATTAATTGATTTTCTTTAACGCTTCCATTTTTACAAACAAACACATTGCTTAAATCATTTCCTCCATAGAATTTACTTACTATCTTAGCATTTGTTTCATTTCTATCTATTCCACCTATTCTTTCGCAATTTGGTAGTTTGTTTTCTATTTCTTTTGAAATAGCTGCGCTTTGACCTATTATGTAAGTTTTTGATACGTTGTTGTCTTTTATAAAGTTATCATATATATTTGTTCCTTTAGTTGGCATAAGTAATATTGGCATATTCTTATTAGCTGCTACAGCTGCTATTGATGTTGCATCACAAAGACCTTTTTCTCCATTTACAACTGACATTTCAGATATACTAACTTTATCAACTAATTTTTTAGCTATTTCTAAAGAAGTTTCAAACCTAGTACTTCCTGCTATTCTTTCTACTTTTATACCTAAATTTTGTAAATCACTTTTTACTTGATTAGATACAACACCTTCTCCACCTATTATAAATACATGTTCTGATTTTAATCTTTGTATTTCTGATTTAGTACTTTCATTTAATTTCTCAGTTTCAGTAAGTAAAATAGGTGCATCTATTTGTTTTGCAAATGGTGTTGCTGCTAGTGCATCTGGTATTTTAGCTCCATTTACTAAAACTACATTTTTAGAAGTATTCCATCCAGAATTAGACACTTTAATTGCTGTTTCATATCTTGAGTTTCCTACTAATTTTTCTTCTTTTATATTTAAAGATTCATTTTCACTTGGTTTTGTATTTTCTTTATTATTTAAATTTGTATCTTCTTTTTCATCTGAGCCTTTATTTGGTTTTGTATTTTCTTTTTCACTATCGTCAAGTGCATCCTCTAATTGATTTAATGCATTATCTACCTTTGATTGAGAACTTTCTACATTCTCTAAAACTCTGTATGCATTATCATATTCACTTTGCACTTTATCATTTGAAAGTATTTTAGATTTATTTGATACACTATTTATTTCAGCTATCTTTTCTGTAAGCTTATCTTTATTAGCTATAGATTTATAAGATCCTTGGAAATTGTCGGCATCTGTTCCATCTGGCTTTATCATTCCTCCACCAATATCTGATCCATATCCAAAAGTTGTAAATTGCCATCTTATTACATCTCCATCTTTTGGTGTATATGTTCCTGATCCATAATTAGGAAACCAATTATTTACACAATACATCCAACCTGACATATTTGTATAATCAAATTCCCCTAAAAAATCAGGATCTTGTTTTTCCTCATCAACTTCTTTATCTGCTTTTTCTATTTCATCCATTATATATTGTGGAATTTTAGGCTTACTATTGTCCCTATCTCTTACACTTGCTAAATAAAATCCCTTCTCTACAGTTCCAGACTTATCATCTACTGTTCCAGTGTTTGTATAATTACCCTTTCCTAATAATCTTGTTATTAAATGTGAAACTCTATCACCTTCATAAAAGGGTACTTTAACTGGCTCTTTTATATACCCTTGACCTAATGTGAATTTTTCAACTGACATAGTTACATATCCCTTTGGTTTTTCTGATTTGTCAGCAAATGATAGAGGTACACTTACTAAACACATTACTAAAGTAACAGTTATCCCTGTTATCTTTTTTAATAACTTATCTTTCATATAATTCCCTCCTATTTAAATACTTTTAACAATTAAGTTTAAAGCCGAAACACCCCCTAAAAATCTCTCTTACTGTAATAAAATATCTAATCATATAATTTTACAAATCATTATTTTATTAATTATTCTTAAATATAAAAAAGTAGATACCTCTAAGATATCTACCTGGAAAATATAAACAACAAAATATATTGTTGCATCTTTCCCCAGAAAGATAATCTTTATGATAATGGCAGGTATCCTGGCTTAAGAATCATCCTTACTAGAACCTTCCCAATTTTTAAAATCAGTGGTATTTTTCTAGCTCGTCATCTCTCACAGTTACTGGGGCAGCTTTGGTTTTTCCAAATTCCCTTTTAATTACAAATGTAAACCATTTATCATTCTCTACCTATTTTGTGAATAATTTCATAAGTAATTTTGTATAATTTTATCAATTTATGCAAAATTAAATATTTTATTACACGTCTTCAACTAAATTGTATGTATTATAGTATTTTATTTCAATAATATACATTGAAAGATATACTAAATGTCCTTCAGTATTAAAACCGTAGTATTACTACTTTTCTAATACTAAGTATTATATTTTAACTCAAAATAAAAACTACCCTAAAATTATCTTAAAAATAATTTTAGGGTAGTTCTATTTTTTATGTATTATCACTTATTTATATAATTATACTTTGCATAACTTATTATGTCTTTTCTGTTCTTTAGATTTAATTTCATAAATATATTACTTATATGTTTTTTAACTGTACACTCTGTAATATATAGTTTTTTCCCAATTTCTCTATTATTAAATCCCTCGCCTGCTAAATTTAATACTTCTTCTTCTCTTCTTGTAAGGTCATACTTCTTATGTTTTTCTTCATGATTTAACATATCTTGTATTAAATCAAATTCGTAAGATTTCTTACCTGACATTACTTTTTTTACTATATATATAAATTCATCTCTATCTAATATATCTACAACATATCCTTCTACACCTATTTTTATAGCTTTTTTAAAAACACTACCTCTTTTCCTAGAATCTAAAACAATAATTTTCTTTTCTGGTGAGGTTTTCTTTATACTTTCTACAATTTTTATTTGATTAACTACATCATTTCTAATATCTACAAAAATAAAATCTATATTGTCAACTTCACTTTGACTATGTAACATTTTTATTACTTTCGTATTTTCATTTTCTAATTGTACTTTAAATATTTCTTCTAATGCATCCCTTATTATAAATGATTCTGATACTATTAAAATATTCATCCCAATTTCCCCTTCTTTACAAAAACATATCTTTTAACAAATAAAAAATCTCACTTATGGTGAGATTTTTTTACTTTAATATACAAAGTTAATAATATTCTTTTTGTATTAGTAAATTTGTTTTCCCTCCGAAAATTTTACTTAAACTTCAAGGCAGGTCTCCTGGCTTAGCTTCATCCTACTTTTTACCTTCCCATGAATATATCATTCACAGTGGTTATAAATTTCGTCCACATTACAGTAGCGGGGGGCTGCAAAGGCTTTAAACCTTTTTCCCTTTTAATTTTTAAAAACCTGAAATTTTTAATATTTTATTATAAATCTATATAATATGAATTCTAACATTTTTATCGTAAAATGTCAATTGAACCCATTATTTATATAATTTTTCTATTTCATTAAATACTTTATCACATCCTCCACCTACTTGAGTTATAGTTTTTGCTGATTTAGATTTTAGTACTTCTCTTTGTGCACTTCCTAAATTTTCTCCAACTATAACTACTGGTGCATTTTGTTTTGCTGCTAATGATCCTACTGAAAGTGCATCTATTAAGTGACTTTCTTCTTTCATTCCATTTTTACAAACAAACATATTATTTACTTTGTCTGTTGTGTAGAATTTAGATATTATCTTAGCATTTGTTTCGTTTCTATCTATTCCACCTATTCTCTCTGGATTATCTAATTTATTTTCTACATCTTTTGATATAGCATTAGTTTGACCTATTATATATGATTTTTTAATGTCGTTTTCTTTAATATATTTATCATATATATCTGTTCCATTAGCTGGTAAAAGTAATATTGGCATATTTTTATTTGCTGATACTGATGCTATTGAAGTTGCATC
>NZ_NOJZ02000027.1 GCF_002251085.2 Romboutsia maritimum
CCAATGTGGCCGATCACCCTCTCAGGTCGGCTACTGATCGTCGCCTTGGTAAGCCGTTACCTTACCAACTAGCTAATCAGACGCGGGTCCATCCTGTACCGCTAAAGCTTTGGTGCTTCGAAGATGTCTTCATAGCACTTTATCTCGTATTAGCATACCTTTCGGTATGTTATCCGTGTGTACAGGGCAGGTTACCCACGCGTTACTCACCCGTCCGCCGCTCTTCTCCGAAGAGAATCGCTCGACTTGCATGTGTTAGGCACGCCGCCAGCGTTCATCCTGAGCCAGGATCAAACTCTCAAATAAAAGTTTTGATGGGCTCAGATACTGTTATATATCTGGCTTTGTTTGGTTGTTTCAAATTCTATAAATTAACCTACTGTTTAATTTTCAAAGTTCATTTTTTCTTGTTTGCCCTTTTCTTAAGGACAAGTAATACTTTACCACCTTAAACTAATTTGGTCAATAGTTTTTTTAAATTTTATTTAAAATAATTCAAACTTATTTCTTTTAATTCTTCTAAACTTAGATTTACCAGTCCATTAAGTAGCTTTTTTCGTTCTGATATATTTTCATATTTTTTTATAATTTCATTTCTTATATTACCTAATAGTTCTATATATTCTTCGTAGCTATCATCATATTTATCTTCTAACTCTTTTTTTATCTTAGATGATAAGGAAGGACTTTTTCCTCCAGTAGATACACTAATTAGCAAATCTCCTCTTTTTACATACGAAGGTACTGTAAAATTAGATATATCTATATTATCAACTACATTCACTAGTTTTCCATTATTCCTACAATATATTCCTATTTCTTCATTTATCTTTTTATTATTTGTCGCTGCTACTACTATATAACTATCTTTTATATATATTTCTTTATATGAATTTTTTATAAATTCAACTTTTTCATTAATATCATTAAATTCATCTATAAAATCAGTTGATATTATTTTTACTAATGCTCCAAAATCTAAAAAGTTCTTACACTTTCTATACGCAACCTTTCCACCACCTATAATAGTTACTTTTACATCTTCTATTTTAAAGTTAATTGGATAAAACATAAACTTTCCCCTTTCATAAAAAAAGTAAATAAAAATAAGTTCTAAATAATATTCTACACTTATTCTTATTTACTTCAATTTTAATAATTAAAAATACTATTTTTTAAGCATTTTAGCTAAATCCTTAGCAAAGTAAGTTATTATTATATCTGCTCCTGCTCTTTTTATAGACATAATAGATTCATATATAGCCCCTTCGCTTAATATTCCATTTTGAACTGCCGATTTAAGCATAGCATATTCTCCACTTACACTATAGGCAGCAAGAGGTAAGTCAAAATTATCTTTAACCCTTCTTATTACATCTAAATAAGATAGTGCTGGCTTAACCATTAATATATCTGCACCTTCTAATACATCTAACTCTGATTCTATTAAAGCTTCATTGCTATTAGCTGGGTCCATTTGATATGTTTTTCTATCTCCAAATGAAGGCGCTGAATTAGCAGCTTCTCTAAATGGTCCATAAAAAGTAGACGCGTATTTAACACTATAAGCCATAATACCTATATGTTCAAATCCATCTTTATCTAATACCTCTCTTATAGCTTGTATTCTTCCATCCATCATATCAGATGGTGCAACCATATCTGCTCCTGCTTTTACATGACTTAACGCTGTTTTAGCTAAATATTCTAAAGTTTTATCGTTATCTACATAACCATTTTCTTTTAATATTCCACAATGGCCATGGCTAGTATATTCGCACATACAGACATCCGTAATTACATTCATTTCGCTATCTATTTCTTTTATCTTTCTAATTGCTCTTTGAACAATGCCTTTATCATTGTACGCTTCTTTTCCATATTCATCTTTGTCATGGTCATGAGGTATTCCAAATAAAATCACATGCTCTATGCCTAATTCTCTAATCTCTTTTATTTCTTCTTCTAGCTTATCAATTGAAAAATGATAAACACCTGGTAAAGATGATATTTCCTTTTTTACATTTTCACCTTCTACTATAAATAAAGGATATATTAAATCTTCTACATTTAATTTTGTTTCCCTTACCAAATTTCTTATTGCTTTATTAGCTCTTAATCTTCTAGGTCTTCTTAACATTATTATCCTCCAATATTGCTTATACTTAATCTTTCTTAATTATCTCAATCATTCCATCTATAGTAGCTACAGTTGCTTCTTTATATATATTTATACCTAATTCTTTAGCTGTATTTGAAGTTATTGGTCCTATCGATATAATTTTTATATTTTCTAATTTATCTATATTAACTTTCCCTATTAATTCAACAAAATTAGTTACTGTTGATGAACTTGCAAAAGTAATATAATCTATGTTTCCTTCGTTTATTAACTCTAGAACCTCTTCTTTTTTACTATTATCTATAACTGTTTCATATGTATGAATTTCTTTAACTTGACATATTTCGCTTAATTTATTTACTAAATAATCTCTAGCATTTTTTGCCCTAGGAATTAATATTTTATCATTAGTCTTTAATTTTGGTTTTAGTTCTTCAAATAAATATTCTGCAATAAACTTTTCAGGAATTATATCAGGTTTAACACCTCTATTTTCTATTTCTTTTGCTGTAGCAGTTCCTATAGCACAAATTTTTAAATTTGCTAGCGCTCTAGAGTCTTTTCCCATTTCATTTAATTTATCAAAGAATATATCTACTCCATTTTTACTAGTTAAAACTAAATAAGTATATTCATTAATCTTATTAATTTCATTTTCTAACTCTAAATTATTTTCTATTTTTTCTATTTTTATAGTAGGTACTTCTATTGAATTTCCACCTAGGTCCATAATTTTTTCTACTAAACTACTACTTTGAGTTCTAGATCTAGTTACCATGACATTTTTACCAAATAAAGGTTTTTGCTCAAAGAAATTTAAATTTTCTCTTAAACCAACAACACTTCCTATAGCTATAAGCGTTGGTGGCTTAACATTTTCTTTTATTGCTGTTTCATATACATTTTCTAATGTTGATGTAACTACCCTTTGATTATATCTTGTAGCCCAACTTATAAGCGCTACTGGTGTTTCTTTATCCTTACCTTCTTTAATTAAATTTTCACTAATTTTTTTTATATTAGCTACTCCCATTAAAAACACTAAAGTACCTTTAGTATTTGCTAAAGCATTCCAATTAAGTTCTTCATTTTCTTTGTCATCATCTCTTAAGTGTCCTGTTATTACATGAAAAGAAGATGCATGGTCTCTATGAGTTATTGGAATTCCTGCGTAACATAATCCACCAATTGCAGAAGTTATTCCTGGAACCACTTCAAACTCTATTCCTTCAGACACAAGAACTTCAGCTTCTTCTCCACCTCTTCCAAACACATATGGGTCTCCACCCTTTAGTCTAGTTACTATTTTTCCTTCTTTTGCTTTAGCTGCAATAACTTTATTTATATCATCTTGTGGCAATGTATGATTACTTGAAGCTTTACCAACATATATAAATTCACAGTTAGGTTTAGCTTCTTTTAAATAGTTTATATTCGCTAATCTATCATAAACTATAACATCAGCAATTTTTATACATTCTAATCCTTTTAATGTTAATAATTTATAATCCCCTGGTCCTGCCCCAACTAAATAAACTTTACCCTTCATAGTTTTCATGCTCCTTTAAAATTAGTTTTGCTAATTCAAGCCCTACTTCTCTTGCAGATGATGCTTTTCCTTTTAAAGAATTTATAACTATTTTTCTACCCTCTTCATCTCCAAATAGACCTACTAAATTTATATCATCATCATTAACAGTACAATAAGCACCCATAGGAATATGACAACTTCCGTTGATTCCATCTAAGAATCCTCTTTCAGCTTCAACTTGAATTTCAGTTATTTCATCTCTAAAACAACTTATTATATTTTCAACTTCAAAATTATCTTGTCTAATTTCTATAGCTAAAGCTCCTTGTGATGGTGCAGGTATCATTATATCTACAGGTAAATAAGAACTTATATTTTTTTCTAACCCCGCTCTTAGAACACCTGCTGCTGCTAACACTACTCCATCTAAATTTTCATCTTCAATTTTTTTTATTCTAGTATCTATATTTCCTCTTATAGGAACTATATTTAAATCTGGTCTATATTTTAATAGTTGATATTTTCTTCTTTTACTACCTGTACCTATAGTTGCACCTTTAGGTAAATCATCTATAGTTTTATATAATTCTCTTAATATTAAAACATCTCTTGGGTCTTCTCTTTTTGGTATACTTGCAAATTTCAATCCATCTGGTAGAGAAGATGGCATGTCCTTCATACTATGTACAGCCATATCTATTTCTTTATCTATTAACTGTTGCTCTATCTCTTTTACAAAAAGTCCTTTATCCCCGATTTTATCTAAAGTTATATGCTGAACTATATCTCCCTTAGTTTTTATTATTTTTAACTCAAAATCTATATGAGGATGCTTTTTTTTCAATTCACTTATAACCCACTTAGTTTGTGTAAGTGCTAATTTACTTCCTCTAGTTCCTACTACTATTTTCATCTCAAATCTCCTTTTGACTACTCTCTTGGTCTATCCTACTTTATTCTCTTTATTTACCAATATAGTTGAAAAATATGATATTTTTTCTTCTAAATGAATATCTCGTAAATCAGTATATACCGCTTCACTGTCTTGAGAAGAATTACTAACTAAAATTGCATTGTCTATTAAGTTATTTTCTTCTAACTTTTGTACTATATTTTTGAAATTCTTATAAACTTTCATAAGTACTATAGAGCTGTAATTTCTTAAAGCATAGTCTATTTTCTCTTCTTCTATTGTACAAGGCATTATTATTAATGGCTCTTTATCCATTACTAAAGGGAAGTTTTGATTAGAAGCTATATTAGAGAAAGAAGAAATTCCCGGTATTGTCTCTACATCTACTTCTCCTATTAATCTTTCCATTACATATACATAAGTACTATAAATCATAGGGTCACCTAATGTTATAAAACCTACATCCTTACCTTCTTTTACATCTTCTATAATTTCTTGTGCCACTTTATCCCATGCTAATATTTTTTCTCCGCTTTCAAAATTCATAGGGAAATGTCTTGATTTTATTTCTAAACTTTCAGGAAGATATTTGCTAACTATAGATAATGCTAAACTTTCTCCACCCTTTTTAGCTTCAGGTGTATAAAGAACATCTAAATTTTTCAAAGTCTCTACTGCTTTAACTGTTAATAATGAACTATCCCCAGGTCCTGTTCCTATTCCATAAAATTTTGCCATCTTAAAATATCCTCCTATTATTTAACATATACTTTCTACTTTATTTAATAACTCTATGCTATCACAAGTATGTCTAACAAATTTATCTTGTATTAAGATATTTTCACCTAATCCTTTTAAGTGAACTATTATTTCAAATCCTTGTTCCTCTAATATAGTCTTCCATGAATCTTCTTCATCACTAGCCATATCATTTATAGCATGATCTCCTGCTACTAACATAAGTGGCATTAAATGTACTATTTTTATATTATTTTCTTTTAATTTTTTTATTACATGATTTAATTCTGGATAACCTTCAACAGTACCTACATATGCATTTATTCCGTGATCTCTTATCATATATTCAATAGCTGGGTATGCTGAGTGTGACTCATGATATGTTCCATGTCCCATAAATACTATAGCTTCACCTTTATCTATTTTTGGTATTTGATTTTCTATAGCTGCTACTGTTTCTTTATAATCATCTATGTATGTTAATAACGGTCTTCCCAATATTAAATTTTTAAATTTTGGTTTATAGTTTTCTATTTGCTCTTTTAATTTATTAAATTCTTCCCCACATATAATATGAAGTGTCTGAACAATTACCTCTTCATAACCTTCACTATAAAGTCTTTCTAATGCTTGTTTTGGATTATCTATACAAATATCGTCTCTTTTTTTTAGTTTGTTTATTATCATATTTGAAGTATACGCTCTAAAGAAATCATATCCTTCTAACTTTTCACGTATCTTATTTTCACATGCCTCTATTGTCTTCTTCCTTGTTTCTTCATAGCTTGTTCCGAAACTTACTACTAAAATTGCCTTTTTCATGTGACAACCTCCCTACACTAAATTTATAATACTAACGTTATTTGTTTTATATCATGTATAACGCTAGGATAATTTATTTTTTCTCTTCGTATTATTACTACTGGTATATTTAATTTTTCACAGGCTAATACTTTTTCTAAAAATCCTCCTGCTACTCCACTTTCTTTTGTAATTACTAAATCTATTTTATATTGCTTATATGTTTCTTCATTTAGACATTGACTAAATGGACCCTTCATAGCAATTATGTTATCTCCATTTAAACCTAATTTTTCACAACTTATTAATACTTCACTTGTTGGAAGTACTCTTGCTATTAATTTTTTATTTGGTACTTTTTCTATATATTGATTTAAATTTTTACTTCCAGTACCTATAAAAATTGTATTTCCTTTTTCATTTGCTATCTCACAAGCTTCATCTATGTCATCAACTACAAATATATTTTTATAAGTTATATCTTCTATTAATGATTTTCTTTCATATCTAATGTAATCTATATTTGTTATTTTAGAACATTCAATAGCATTTTTAGACACTTCCACTGCATACGGATGAGTTGCATCAATTATTGTTTCAATATTATTTTCTTTGATAAAAGCAACCATATCATCCTTAGTAAGTTTTCCTAGTATTATATTTTTAGAATAAATACTCGCAAGATCCTTTCCATACTCTGTTGTAACTGAAAGTATATAACTTTTATTAACGTCTTTATTTAATTCATCACATATTGCTAAGCTGTCAGATGTTCCACCTAAAACTAAAATCATACTGTATAACCTCTTGGAGTTATCATTTGATCTTCATGTATAAAAGTAGATTTGTTTCCAATTATAACCATAGTCGTCATGTCAACTCTTTCAAAATCCATAGAGTCAAAAGTACAAACAAATTTTTCTTGTTTTTCTCTACCTACATCTTTTACTATTCCTACAGGTGTAGAACCATCTTTAAATTCACCCATTATTTTAAATGCTTTAGCTAAGTGTTCACTTCTACCTTTACTTCTTGGGTTATATAAACATACTACAAAATCAGCTTCTGCCGCTAATCTTAATCTTTTTTCTATAACTTCCCAAGGTGTTAATAAATCACTTAAACTTATATGACAAAAATCATGCATTATAGGCGCTCCTAAAATTGCTGCTGCTCCTATACTTGCTGTAACTCCTGGTACTATTTTCACTTTTATATCTTCTTTTTCTTTAGAAACTAATTCTAAAATAAGTCCTGCCATTCCATAAATCCCAGCATCTCCACTACTTATAACTGCAACCTTTTTACCAGTTTTAGCTATTTCTACAGCATTTTTGCATCTATCTATTTCTTGTCTCATTCCATTTTGAACTACTTCTTTTCCTTCTATAAATTCAGTTATTAAATTTATATATGTTTTATAACCTACTATAACATCAGCATCTTCCATTGCATTTATAGCCTCTAAAGTCATCATTTCTTTGCTACCTGGTCCAATTCCTATAACGTATATCATATCTTTAATCTCCCCACTGAAAAAGTTATTCCTTTATATTTTTGTTTTTCTATTATCAAATTATTGTGACTCAATATATGTGCTACTGGCTCTGCTACTGAATACACACCCACATTTTTCTTCACCCATTCTGATTTTTCAAATAAATGATCTACTTTGGATATATCTTCAACAGAAATAACTTTAAAAGGAACACCTAAGTATTTACTTAAATTAATTATCGCTTGTTCATCTTTTTTTATTTCTATACTACCAATTTCTTTTATAGCATTTATATCTATATCATTAACATTCATAAAGTCTTCTAGCGAATCTTTCAAAAGTTTGCTATCTATATTCTTCCTGCATCCAATACCAATAACAATATCTTTTGGTACTACTTTTATAATTTTACTATCATTTATAATTTTTCTTTTATTTGTAACTACTACAATTTGGTCTAGTTTTTCTATATTTTCTATGCAATGTTGTTTTAATGTAATGTTATTATCTAGTAATATAAATCCTCTAATATCTATATTATAATTTCCATCAATATATAAACCAACTTGTCCATTATTAACCAACATAGAATTTATATTTTTTACGTTATCTCTAAAATTTTCAATATGTCCATTAAGTTTTTTAGCTATCATATCTAATGATGATTTTTTATTTACATCAGTTGCTGTAGTTATAACTGGATTAGAACTTAGTAACTTACTTATTCTTAATGTCATTTCATTAGCTCCACCCATATGACCACTTAATAAACTAATAATATTTGTTCCTTTTTCATCTGTTACTAATATCGCCGGATCTGAAAACTTATTATTAACTAATGGTGCTATAGTTCTAACCACAATGCCTGTAGCCATTATAAAAACTATATAATCATATTTATCAAATATATCTTCTATAAAAAACTTTAGCCTTTTATGTACTTTATAAATATCTGTTTCATTTTCTTTTATTTTTATTATATTTTTATTATTATTGTCCGATATGATATCTATTTTATTTTTAATAAAATAGATATCTCCATCAGATAATAGTGATTTTATTTTACAAGCTAATTTCTTTCCATTTTCCGTTATACAGACTATAGCAATATTAGAATCTATATTCATGCTTAAAGTCCTTATCATATAATTTTGAATTGTTATAATCTTTTCCTAAGAACTCCCCTACCATTATTAATGCAGTTTTTGTTATATTATTTTCTTTAACCCTTTGAGCTATGTTTTGTAATGTTCCTTTAACTACTTTTTCATCTTCCCAAGTAGCTTTATATACAACTGCAATAGGAGTTGTTTCTGGATATCCTCCATCTATTAATCTTGATACTACCTTTTCAATTTCTTGAACTGATAGGAATATAACCATAGAAGTTTGATGTTTTGCAAAAGATTCTATAGATTCTTTTTCTGGTACTGGTGTTCTTCCTTCCATTCTAGTTATAACAACACTTTGTGATATTTCTGGAACTGTATATTCCACACCTAAAGCTGAAGCCGCTCCTAAAAATGAACTTACTCCTGGTGTACAATCATATCCTATATCTAATTTATTTAAATCTTCAACTTGTTCTCTTATAGAACCATATATAGAAAAGTCTCCTGTTTGTAATCTAATAACAGATTTATCTTCCTTTATTCCCTTTTCCATCACATCTATTATTTGTTGTAAATCCATATGTGCACTATTGTGTATTTCACATCCTTCTTTACAATACTCTAATAATTCAGGATTAACTAATGAACCTGCATATATTACAACATCTGCATTACTTAAAAGCTTATATCCTTTTAATGTTATTAATTCCTTATCCCCTGGTCCAGCTCCTACAAAATGTACTTTATTAATATTCATGTTAATCTACCCCTTTTTCGCAAGATATTATGTAAATTTGGTTTAAAGGTTTAAAATATTCACCTTTTCCCAGTCTTTCTAACTTAGAAACATTTAGCACAGATACATCTAAATTTTCAAATCCATGCTCTCTTAATAATTTTAAAGTTTCATTAAATGTATCTACTATGATAAAATTTGCAACTAGCTTTCCACCTTTATTTAGAAGTTCTTTTGACCATAGTATTATTTCTTCTAGGTTATCACCTGTGCCTCCAATAAAAATTGAATCTACTTTTTTATTTATATCTATTGGTGCATATCCTTTTATTACACTAACATTTTTTAAATTAAATTTATTTATGTTTTTATTTATAAGATCTAGTGCCTCATCATTACGCTCTATTGATATAACTTCCAAATTTGGATAATGATATGCAGCTTCAACAGTTACACTTCCTGTCCCCGCACCTACATCAATAAATGTTCTTGCATTTACTAAATCCAATTTATTTATAGATATAGCCCTAACCTCTTCTTTTGTTATAGGTACTTTACCTGTTATAAACTCACTATTTTTCATCTAAAATCACCACCACATTCATGTCAAAGTCTTCGATATTTAATATATCCTCTGGACTTCCTATAGTTATTCTTTCATTGTCATAAGACAAGTTTTCTCCTACCACTATAGTTCTTTTTAAATTTCTATTTAATATTTCCTTACTTATTTTATGTGGCCCTATTTTACTATCTGTCACCATACATACTTTTTTATGTGAAAGTATATAATCAAAATCAGGTACTTTACCATGACTACTAGTAATATACAAATCATTCATATCAACATATATTTTTGAAAATATATATTGAAGAGAACTTATACCAGATATTATATTTAAATTTTTAGTATCAATATTTTCAGATAAATATTTACTTATTCCATATATAGATGGATCGCCTGATGCAATTACAGATATCTTTTTTTCTATATTATTATTTATGTATTCTACAATTTCTTTTAAATTAGAACCTAGAACTATTTTTTTACCTTTAAAATCTTTAATAGTTTCTAGATTTCTTTTTCCTCCAATTAATACATCAGAATTTTCAATTAAGTTTTCACCTAATTTAGTTATATAATTTTCATTTCCAGGTCCTAGACCTATTACATTTATCATCTAAATACCTCCACTAATGAATCAGCACCTTCTGATTTTCCTAACAATGTTTTATCCATTCTAAACATCATTACTTCTACATCTATTTCATCATCCAATAGGTATTTATCAATTCTATCCTTACATTTATTACTTATAATATTATAGATTTTAGTATATTCACTATCATCTATAACTTCAACTGCACCTTCTGCAGTCACACATTCGCTTATTTTTTCTAAAAACTCATATGGTGCTTTCATCATAGCTAAGTTAGAAACTAATATTTCACTTCTTGCATCTGCTACCTTACTATGTGTATTAAATATTCCAGCTGATATTTTTATGTACTTTCCTATGTGCCCAGCCATCAGTATTTTCTTATACCCAATTCTTTGAGCTTCCTTTAGCATATATCCTATAAAATTACTAGTTCTAACTACATATTTCATATCTAATTTTAATTGATCTTTTATAAATTGTTCTCCATGATTTCCTGGAACCAAAATTATCTTGTCTAAACCTTGTTCTTTTTTCATTTGAAGTTCTATAGACAAAGATTTTTTCCATCCTTCATCACTCATAGGTTCCACAATACCAGTAGTCCCTAAAATTGATATTCCTCCAACTATACCTAGTCTAGGATTAAATGTTTTCTTTGCTATTTCTACTCCTTTTGGTGCTGATATAGTTATTTTTAAGGATTTATTTTCGCCTATGATATCTTCTATATCTTGTCCTATAATTTTTCTCACTTCAGTATGTATCATTCTCATCGGCACTGGATTAATTGCAGGTTGTCCAACTTCTACACTTAATCCCCTTTTAGTAACCACCCCAACTCCTATACCACCACAAACTATGATATCTTCGTCATTTGCTCTTTTTATAAATTCTGCCTTTGCAAATATATCCATAGTATGAGTTGCATCTATGTCATCTCCACCATCTTTTTCGATAGCACATTCTACATAGTTATCATAAACTTTTATATGTTTAACTTTTAAAGTTAAAGGAATCCCCTTTGGAGTATCTATATTTATAACATCTATTTTATTCTTTGCTATTAACATCTGTGTTGCTGCTTTTGCTGCTGCTGCTGCGCAAGAACCTGTTGTATATCCTCTTCTATATTTTTTCCCATCAATATATACATACTCTTTCATAATAAAACCTACATAGAATATAAAATAGCATTAATTATAGCTGCTGCTAAATTACTTCCACCTTTTCTACCTTTAGATATTATGAACGGTATATCTGTTTTTTCTAGTTCATCTTTAGATTCCGCTGCACCTACAAATCCTACTGGAACTCCTACAACTGCATCTAAATTTAATTTTTCTAAATTTCTCATTTCCATAACTTTATATAGTGCTGTTGGAGCATTTCCTAATACAAATATTTTTCTTCCTTCTTCTTTAGCTGCTATTTCTACAGCTGCCATAGAACGAGTTATACCTTTTTCTTTTGCTAACGATGCTGTTTGTTCTTGGGCAACTAGACATTTATATTTACATCCTAAATCATCTAATCTTTTTTTATTTATTCCACTTAACGCCATATTAGTATCTGTATATATTGTTGCATTATTTTTTAATGCATCTACTAAGCTATTTACTGCTGTATCTGATATTTTTAATATATCTAAATAATCAAAATCAGCCGTAGTATGAATTGCACGTTTTATTATTTTTTCTTCTACTTCATTTTTAAATTCGTATCCCGGTCTTATTTCATCTATTATACCTTGAATAATTTCAAAGCTTTTTTCTTCTATCATCATAGGATTTTTGATGTACTGCATTGTATTTCCTCCCAAATTCCACCGTCAATTATTTTTGAGGTATAAATTTTATTATAAATTGAATCTATTTTAGCTTGTCTTAATAAACAGATTCTCCACAAGATGCTGGACATATTCCATAAGCTTTCATACTAATCTCCTAATGCAACTTTCATTTGTTTTATAAGAATTTCATTTTCCTCGTGAGATTTAATTGCTACTCTTATAAACCTCTCATCTAACCCAATAAAGTTAGAAGCGTCTCTTATGAGTATATTCTTATCTTTTAATAACTCATCTTTTAATTGTTTTGATTTTTTATTAGTTAGTTCTAATAAAATAAAATTTGTATCTGTATCATATACTTTTAAATTATTTATACCTTTTAAGGCTTTTATCATATATGATCTTTCTTTAACGTAATAATTTTTACTAGTTTTTATATACTCACTATCTTTAAATATGTAGTTGGATAAATTGTCTGCAAATGAATTAATAGTCCACGGCTCTTTGTAGTTATAAATTTTTTCTATTAAATTCTTATTACTTGTAACTGCATAACCTAGTCTTAAACCTGGTAATCCAAAAAATTTAGTAACTGCCTTAATTATGAATAAATTTTCATATTGATTTATATATTTAATCAAACTATAATCTTCTTCATTTTCAACAAATTCCATAAATGTTTCATCAACTATAAGTAACTTATTATTTTGTTTAATTACGTTTAGTAACTCTTGCAAATACTTAACCTTTCCATTCGGATTATTAGGGTTACATATAAATAAGCTATCAAATGAATCTATATTTTCTTTTATTAATTCTATATTTACTTCAAAATTATTTTCTTTATTAAGTTGTAAATCAATTACTTCTAGATTATTTAATATAGCAGCTCTTTTATATTCAGAAAAGGTAGGATTTAATATAGCTAACCTTTTATTTATACTTTTCATTAATAAGTAAATTATTTCAGTAGCTCCATTTCCAGGAATTATAAAATCTTTATTTACATTTATATATTCAGATATGTTTTTTCTTAGATTCATATAACTTATATCTGGATAACTTCTACATTCTTTTAATCCTTCTATAACATACTTATCTAAATTAGGTATTACATTTGGATTTATATTTGAACTAAAATCTATTATATTTTTTGGATCTATATTGTAAATTGATGCAATATTATTGACATCTGCTCCATGACCTAATTCTTTCATCTACATCCCCCTTTTATAGAATATAGCTACATAAATTAATGTAAATATTAACATTGAAGTTATAGATGTAGCATACATTATTCTATTTGTCTTAACTATATCGTCAGTTTGTATCTCTCTGTTTTTATCTCCTATAGTCGGTTTATATACTTCTTTTCCAAAATAAATGTTAGTCCCGCCTAATTGAACTCCTAGTGCTCCTGCTACTGCTCCTTCTGAGAATGCACAATTTGGACTTTTATGATTCTTTCTATCTCTAATTGATATTTTAAAAGATTTTTTATAATCATATCCTAATATCAAACTTCCTATAGTCATAAGAATTACTGATATTCTTGCTGGTATATAATTTGCAATATCATCAATTTTTGCAGATGCAAATCCTAAATCCATGTATTTCTCATTTTTATATCCAACAGTTGAGTCAAGTGTATTTATTGCTTTATATGCCATTGCTAATGGTGCCCCTCCTATGAATGCATAAAACATCGGTGCAATAATTCCATCAACTGTATTTTCAGCTACTGTTTCTACTGTTGCCCTTATAATTTCAGGTTTAGTTAAATTAGCTGTATCTCTTCCAACTATATAAGAAAGTTGAATTCTTGACTTTTCTAAGTCTCCTGTTTTTAAAACATTATAAATTTTTATAGCTTCATCTTTTAAACACTTAGTTGCTAAAGTTGTATAGATTATTATTGAATTAGCTATAAAATATACTACTTGATTAAATCCCGATAGCTCAACTACTAAATATGTTATTAAATATGTTATTCCTACAGTCAAAGCCCACAATATAAATCCACTTATTTTTAAAGCTTTTGGAGTTCTTACAATTTTTCTTATATTTTTTTCAATTATTTTTATTAGTTTGCCTATATATCTAACTGGATGGGGAAAAGAGTACGGATCCCCAATGACCAAGTCTAATATATATCCTGTATAAATAGACAATACATTCATATTACTTATTTCCTTTACTTAAAAAGTTTTGTATACAAGTTAAGTTGTTATAAAAATGTGTATGTAAATATGTAGCTAATGTATTTCCTTTGCTATATCCCCCATCCCATTCATCTACAACTTCTCCATCTCTTGTTTTTATCATTGTATAAGCACAAGGCTCGTTAGTTTCAAATATTGAATGATGAAATTCATGCCCCTTTATAATTTCATCAATCTTAGATAAAACCGTATTTTGTTTAGCTTGTCCGTAACAATAACCAAATCTTTTTAAAGATGACGTCATTTTACTTGTACCATTAAATATTCCTACCATATTATATTTATTATTTTGTTGATCTATTAGGCTATCACCTAAATACATAAGTCCACCACACTCTGCGTATATAGGAATATTTTTTTCATGAGCTTTAATTATAGAATCCCTCATTGATTTATTATCTTCAATTTCTTTTGCAAAAATTTCAGGAAATCCCCCTCCTATATAAATATAATCAGCTTCTGGAATTTCACTGTCTTTAAGAGGACTAAAATATTTTATTTCTAAGCCTAATTTCTCTAAAAGTTCTATATTTTCTCTATAATAAAAATTAAATGCTTTATCATATGCTATTGCTATAGATTTGCCTTTAGAAAAATTCTCTTTTACAAAACTATCTAATTTAAAGTTACTTTCTATTTCTTGTGTTTCTGAAATTTCAATTATTCTATCTATGTCTATATATTTTTCAATTTCACTTGCTAAGTTATTAAATTTTATTTTAAGTGAGTCAATTTCTACACTTGGTATCAAACCTAGATGTCTTGATTCTAATGAAAACTCATTATTTGGTGGAAAATATCCCAAAACTTCGATATTGCAATATTCTTCTATAGCCTTTTTTATTATCTCATAATGACTCTTGGATTTTACATTATTAACTATTACACCTTTTATATTTACATCATTATCTAATTGTTTATATCCTAACACCATAGCTGCACTAGATGCTGCCATAGCTTTGCCATTTATAACTAATATAACTGGTGCCTTTAAAATTTTAGATGTATGAGAACTTGTACAATTATCTAAGTCAATTCCAATCCCATCATATAATCCCATAACACCCTCTATAACTGATATATCTGCATCTTTAGAAGCTTTTGATACTATATATTTAATTTTTTCATCATCTAACATATATGAATCTAAATTTCTAGAATTTCTATTTGTTATAAATGTATGATATGAAGGATCTATATAATCTGGACCAACCTTGTATGGTTGTACCTCCATATTTCTTTTTGTAAGGGCTTGCATTATTCCTAGTGATATAGTCGTTTTTCCTACCCCACTGTTTGTTCCTGCAATTAAAATTTTTTTCATGGCACTCACCTAATCATTCATAATTTCATATATTTTTTCTAAATCTAGATGCTCTCTTAAAAAGTCTGCTAATTTATCATATTCTTTATCTTTAAAATCTTCAAAAGAACTAACTTTACTGTCAATTACTTCTAATCCTTTTTTTGTTCTTATATTATTCAACAACGTTCTAGTAAAATCTATTTCATCAAATATTCCATGAATATAAGTTCCTACTACATTACACTCTTTATTTATACTTCCTTCAGTATAATTAACTACTTCATCTAATTTTTTATTTATTGTGTCTAAACTATGTACTTCACCCCTAGAAGTTAACCCCATATGTATTTCATATCCTTTTACTTTTTTATTTCCTAAATTTTCAAGATATCCATTTAAATTATTACATATAGTAGCTTCTACCTGTGTTGTAGTTTTTTCGTTTCCAAATACTGTCTCTGTATCTAAAAGTCCAATTCCTTCAATTTCTTCAACTTCACCTTCTACATGATAAGGGTCTTTTAGTTTTTTCCCTAGCATTTGATATCCTCCACAAATACCAAATATAAGTTTTCCTTTTTTGTGTAAATCTTTTATCTGAGGTTCTATTCCACTGTCTCTTATATATTTAAGATCATCTATTGTACTTTTAGTCCCTGGTATTATAACAACATCTGGATTTCCAAGAGATTCTCCAAAATCTACATATCTAATACTTACATCTTCTTGTGTTTCAAATATATTGAAATCTGTAAAATTAGACATATGAGGAGTTCTAATTATTTCTATATTTATATCATTTTTTTTCATTTTATTTTTAAATCTAGTAGTTACACTATCTTCATCTTCTATTTTTATATCAGTATATGGAACAACGCCTAAAACAGGAACCTTTATAATATCTTCTAGCATCTTTACTCCTTCATAAAGGAGCTCTTTTTTTCCTCTAAATTTATTAATTATTACACCTTTAACTCTTTTTCTTTCTTTCTCATCTAGTAAAAGCATAGTTCCCGATATTGAGGCAAATACCCCACCTCTATCTATATCCCCTACTATTATTACAGGTGCATCTGCTATTTCTGCCATTCCCATATTAGCGATATCTCTATCTTTTAAATTTATCTCAGCAGTACTTCCTGCTCCTTCCATAACTACAATATCGTATTTGTTGCTTAATCCATCAAATGTTTCTTTTAATATATCTACTAATTCTAATTTATAATCATGATACTTACTAGAACTCATATCTTCTCTAACTTTGCCTTTTACAATTACTTGGCATCTATGATTTCCTGATGGTTTTAATAGTATAGGGTTCATATCTACAGTTGGTTCTATTTTTGAAGCTTCTGCTTGAAAAACTTGAGCTCTACCCATTTCAAGTCCCTCTTTTGTTATAAAAGAATTTAGAGCCATATTTTGTGATTTAAAAGGTGCTACACTATATCCATCTTGTTTAAAAATTCTACATAATCCAGCTGAAATTATACTTTTTCCAACATTAGAAGCTGTTCCTTGTAACATTATTTTCTTGCCCATTTTTTCACTTCCTTTTTCTAGATTTGATTTTTATACAATTCTACTTAAGGTAATTTACTGAATATTCAAAAAAGTCCCAACTCTCTAGAGTTAGGACTTTTATTTGTATATATAAATAAAAATCTCTCACCCCGAAGATCTATCAATAAATTAAATTAGGCAGGTATCCTGGCTTAACTTCACCCTACTCCTACACCTTCCCATCAAATGACAGTGGCAATTTATAGTTTCGTCAGTATTACAGTAGCGGGGGCTGCAAAGGCATTTAACCTTTTTCCCTATTAATTCTTCTTTCTATTAAGAACCTAATTTAATCTAATATTCGATTTTTAAGGCTAGATAAAATTTGTATTATTCATTGTGTTAATAACTGTAAATCCATCTTCTATTTCTAAAATAGTAACTGAAGCATTATCAATCCTAAAATTCCAATGATATTTGTAGCTATTTGTTATCAAATACGTTATTAGATTCCTTATAGTTCCTCCATGAGAACAGATAAGTACTGTGCTGTCTTTATTATCTAAAATGATTTTATCTATCTCTTTTACTACTCTTTGATAAGAGTCTATTAAACTCTCTCCATTAGGATATTTGTACTCATATCCCTCATTTATTATTTTTTGAAACTCGTTAGGATATTCAACTTTTATCTCATCAAAAGTTTTTCCTTCAAAATCACCAAAACTAATTTCTTTTAAAAATTCATTTTCTATTATTTCTAGTGATTTTAACTGAGCTAATTTTTTTACTGTATCCTTTGTTCTTTTGGATGTTGTCGTATATATTCTATCTATATGTATATCTTTTAAAAATTCTGTAATTTTTTCTATTTGAATTTTTCCTTTTTCACTTATTAAGCTATCTATGTGTCCTGATAATCTATTACTTTGATTATCATTTGTTAATGCATGTCGTACTAATATTAACTTCACCAAGATATCACCTCTTTTAAGGTTATATTGATAATAACATGTAAATTGATATTATGTATATAACTTCTCCAAGTTCTATAGTACAACCTAGTATATCTCCAGTTACTCCATCAATTTTTTTGTATATATGTCTTTTGAATAATTCATTAAATAAAAATATTATAAATATAGAAATTAACATTTTTAAAATTGCTATATTAGGTGCTAAAAAGAGCATTTTTCCTAATACTACAATTAGTAAAATTGTATATAAAATTGCAGTTATAAACATTTTCTTAGTCGCTTTTCCTATAAATAAATTACCCATCCCTTTTTCTCTAGGACTTTTAGTCTTATATGTCATTAAAATTACTCCTAGTCTTGATGTTACTGGCATAAATATTATCATCCATAAGTATCCTGCATTGATAATACTATATATAAACGATACTTTAAGTAAAATCAAAAATACTATGGCTAAAAGTGAATTTGTTCCCAATCTAGAATCTTTCATTATCTCAAGCATTTTTTCTTTATCTCTATAGCTATATATTGCATCAAAGGTATCACCTAATCCATCAATATGTAAACCACCTGTAAGAATTACACTTGACAAAGTAATTAATACTGAACATATAAGTGGTTCAAAAACATAATTACAAACATATCCAACTAAAAACATTAATATTCCAAGTACAAATCCAACTAGCGGAAAATATACTATTGTTTTATGAAATTCTTCATCAAAACCAGTATCTATATTAATAGGAATTCTAGTCATAAACTGTAAAATTGAAATAAATCTTTTCATATCTTTACCCCTTTATCTTCATAGGTATCGAACTCACTACAAAATATACTTCATCACTTTGTGATGCTATATATTGATTAACCCTACCTACTATATCTGAGTATACTCTACTAAGTTTATTTCCTGGTACGATTCCCATTCCTAGTTCGTTCGTTACTAATACAACATATAAATCTGTTTTTTTAGTTTCTTCTAACAATTTAATTACTTGGTCTTTTATATAAATTTCTAGTTGGTTTATTTGATTTGAGTTTGCATCATCTACATCTATATCATAAGAAAACATTAAATTATTAACTAACAAAGTTACACAATCTAGTATTATAGTCTTATGATTGTTGGCTATCTCTTTAACTATAGAGTAGATGTCTTTATAAATTTCATATGTAGTCCAATTTTGAGGTCTACTTTCCTTATGTTTTCTAACTCTATCTTTCATCTCTTCATCAAATGGTATTGATGTTGCTATATATGCGGTTTTATTATTTCTACTTTTACATAATGATTCTGCAAAATTACTTTTCCCAGATCTTGCACCACCTGTTACTAAAATAATATTGCTCATATTAATTCTCCTCGCTAAAAACTATTATCTTCCCATATCTACTTCATCATATGTTGCCATATTTTTATATGTATAATTTGAAGCTTCTATTATATCAAATGCTAGAGCAGCTCCGCTTCCTTCTCCTAATCTCATATCCATATTTAATACAGGACTTAGTTTTAAAATTTCTAAAACTTTATTAGTTCCAAGTTCAGCTGATGAATGAGATGCTATCATATACTCTCTAGTTTTAGGATTTATTTTGTATGCTATTAAAGCTGCAGCATATGATATAAAGCCATCTATTACAACAGGTATTCTATTAGCACTACATCCTAATATAACTCCTGCCATTGAACCTATTTCAAATCCACCTACTTTAGCTAAAACATCTACTCCATCTGTAGGATTAGGATTATTTAATTCTATGGCTTTTCTGATTACATCTGCTTTGTGCTTTAATTTTTCTTTTTTAAGTCCTGCCCCTATTCCAGTTATTTCTGAAGGATCACAACCTACAATTGTAGAAATTATAGCAGTACTTGGAGTTGTATTAGCTATACCCATTTCTCCTATTCCTATAACTTTATAATCTTTTTCTATACATTTTTCTGACATTTCAATTCCAATTTCTAAACATCTTATTGCTTCCTGTCTAGTCATAGCTGGTCCTTTTGCCATATTAGAAGTACCTTTTCTTATCTTATAATCTAAAACTCCTTCTAATTTTTCATCACAATTTATACCTACATCTACAGCTACTACATCTGCACCTACGTATTTGCATATTGTTCCTACTCCACATAATCCTTTTGCGAAATTAGGAAATTGCAATACTGTTATATTTTGAGGATCAGGTGCTACACCTTCTTCATATACACCATGGTCACCTGCAAAAGCTATTACAACTTTCTTAGATGAATCAAAATATTTTGATTCATATATACCAGCTAATTGCATACAAATATCTTCCATTTTACCAAGACTACCCTTTGGCTTAATAAGCCTATCTAATCTTTGTTTGGCTTGTTCAATGGAAGTTTTATCTAATGAATATATATTTCTAGATATACTCTCTAATAAACTCATTTTTTTCCCCTCTCAATGTCTTTTGTATATAAAATAATTTACCTAGCCTAAAAGGCTAGGTTTTATAATCAAGTCCTATTTTGCCTTATCTATTTTAATATCTAATTTCTATTTACATATACATAACATAATAAGTATTTTACTTATTCGTTAAAAAAATATTATACTAACTAAATTATTCTACATTATATGTATATATCCTTTAATTTTTATATTAAAACTGACAAAAATCTTATATTTTCTTACTTTTTATAGTATTTTCTTAAAGATTATGAGATATTTTCAATGCTTCATATATAGCTTTAATTGTATATTCTATATCCTCATCTGTGTGAGCATTTGATAAGAACATTGCTTCAAATTGAGTTGGAGCTAAAAGTATTCCTCTTTTCAATACTTCCTTAAAGTATTTATTAAACTTAGATATATCACATTTTGTAACATCTTCATAATTGTTTATTGGACCTTTTGCAAAGAATAGGCAAACTAGAGAACCAGCTCTATTAACAGTATAATCTAAACCTAATTTTTCTATATTAGATTTTAATCCTTCTGCTAGTTTTGTAGCTTTTCTTTCTAGTTCTGTATATATTTGAGGATTATCTCTTAATATTTCTAGATTTTTTTTACCCATATACATTGCTAGAGGGTTCCCTGATAATGTTCCTGCTTGATAAACAGGTCCTACAGGTGAGACCATATCCATAATTTCTTTCTTCCCGCCATACGCTCCTACTGGTAAACCTGCTCCTATGATTTTACCAAAACAAACCATATCTGGATTTATTCCAAAATAACCAACAGAACTATTATAATGTAATCTAAATCCTGTTATTACCTCATCAAATATTAAAACTGAGTTATATTCTTTAGTTATATCTCTCAATAATTGTAAAAATTCTTGTTTACCAGGAACAACACCCATATTTCCAGATACAGTTTCTACTATAACTGCTGCAATTTCATTTCCATACTCTTCAAATATATCTCTAACTGCATCTAAATCATTGTATCTACAAACTAACGTATCTTTCACGACATCATCAGGTACTCCTGGACTTGTTGGAACTCCATATGTTATAGTTCCTGAACCTGATTTAACTAATAACGCATCAGAATGCCCATGGTAACATCCTTCAAATTTTAAAATTTTATTTCTCTTTGTAAATGCTCTTGCAACTCTTAATGCACTCATTGTAGCTTCTGTTCCTGAATTAACCATACGAACCTGATCTATAGCAGGATAAGCTTCTACTATAATTTTTGCCATATCTACTTCAATTTTAGTAGGAACTCCATAACTTGTACCTTTTTTTATTATTTCTTCTATTCCATCTACTATTTGACTTGGACTATGACCTAACATAAGAGGTCCCCAAGAACATATATAATCTATATATTCATTTCCATCCACATCATATATTTTACTTCCTTGTGCTCTCTCTATAAACAAAGGATTTAATCCTACTGATTTAAATGCTCTAACTGGACTGTTTACTCCACCTGGCATATATTTAGTTGCTTCTTGATATATTTGTGCTGATTTTTTATTATTCATATGTATTTCCTCCCACAATTAAAGTTGAAATAACTCTTCTACAAGTTTTATATATTCTTCTCTTTTTCCTTTATCCTTTACTTTCTTTAAATTGATTATAGGCTCTCTTACAAGTCTTTTAAGAGCTGATGCCATCATTTTATCAATGATTTTTTGCTCTCTACCATTAAGTTCAACTTTTCTAAAAATATATTCTAATGTATCTTCTCTTATTTCCATGCATTTATCATTCAAAGATTGTATTGTATGATCAGTCTGAGTTAACTCTTCCCATTCTATAAAATCTTTAATACTTTCTTGAATCATAGAATGTGCAATACTTGCTAATTCTCTTCTTTTTTCATCATTTTCATCGTGAATTTTCTTTAAATCATCTATGTCATAAACTTCTATATTTGGTAATTCATTTATTTTAGGTTCAATATCTCTTGGAAGTGCTATATCCATCATAAATATGTTTCTTTCAATATTAGGAATGTCTTCATATTTTATTACTATGTGTGGGGATGCTGTAGCACTTATTACTATATCAACATCTTTAAGAATTTTATATCTATCTTCATATTTTATAGGTACTATATTGTTATATAAATCTTGTATTTCAGTAAATTTCTCATAACTTCGATTTGCCACATATATAGTATTTATCTTCTGCTCTTCTAAATGTTTCATAGTTAATTTACTCATCTTACCAATTCCCACTACTAAAGCATTTTTCCCATCTAATGATCCTATTTTATCTTCTAAAAATTTAACTCCTATATAACTTATCGATAGTGGTTGCTGAGATATTTTCGTAGTATTTTTTATATTTTTAGCTGTAGTTATAGCTTCTCTAAATAGTTTATTAAATAATTTTTTACTAGCTCCAAGTTTCATAGAAAAATCATGAGCATCTTTAACTTGTCCCAGTATCTGATCTTCTCCTAATACTATAGAGTCTAAGCCTGATGTAACTTCAAATAAATGCTCTAAAACATCTTTATCTATCTTTGTAAATAGATATTCTTTTATTCCTTCAGAATTAAAAAAACTTTCATAAAATTCTTCAACTATTTTTATTTTTTCAGCTATATTTTCAGCTTTAATATATATTTCACTTCTATTACATGTTGATAATATAACAACTTCATCTATCTCTTTATCTAGCAATAAATTTATAGCCTCTATTTTTTTTGTATCTGTAAAAGATACTTTTTCTCTCACATTTATCGGAGTTAAATTATGATTCACCCCTACAACTCCTATGTTCATAACCAACCTCCACACTATTGATTTATCTATTCCCCCTTAATAGTATAACTCCACATATGTATTTTGTAAATTTATATATATCTCTAATTCTTTAACTATTTTTTATTTAAATTTTTTTATAGAATTTTATTTCTTTTTTACAAAAAATAAAAAAAGACTACGTGGCTATGTCCTACTCTCCCAGGAGGTTGCCCTCCAAGTACCATCAGCGCTAAAGAGCTTAACTTCTGTGTTCGGAATGGGAACAGGTGTATCCTCTTTGCTATTATAACCACATAATCTTTTATTTGGAGCGGGTGAAGGGGATCGAACCCTCACAGCCGGCTTGGAAGGCCGGAACTCTACCATTGAGCTACACCCGCATATTTTTTTAATTAATACTTTGAAAACTGCATACATTTAGGAATTATCATTTTAATTCTTGGTCAAGTCCTCGATCTATTAGTATCGTTAAGCTAAATACATTACTGCACTTACACCTTCGACCTATCAACCAGGTAGTCTTCCTGGGATCTTACCCTTACGGTGGGAAATCTTATCTTGAAGTAGGCTTCGCGCTTAGATGCTTTCAGC
>NZ_NOJZ02000028.1 GCF_002251085.2 Romboutsia maritimum
GCTGAAAGCATCTAAGCGCGAAGCCTACTTCAAGATAAGATTTCCCACCGTAAGGGTAAGATCCCAGGAAGACTACCTGGTTGATAGGTCGAAGGTGTAAGTGCAGTAATGTATTTAGCTTAACGATACTAATAGATCGAGGACTTGACCAAGAATTAAAATGATAATTCCTAAATGTATGCAGTTTTTAGAGTATTAACTCTAAAACTTAATAGAAATGTTAAGCATAAAGATTATGTGGTTATAATAGCAAAGAGGATACACCTGTTCCCATTCCGAACACAGAAGTTAAGCTCTTTAGCGCTGATGGTACTTGGAGGGCAACCTCCTGGGAGAGTAGGACGTAGCCACGTAATCTTTTTTTTACTTTTTTAACTAACTATAAAGTGTATTTTATGCACTTTATTTTTTTTTATAAATTTTTATATTATTTTAACTATACAACTTTTATTTTAGTTGTATAGTTTATTTTATTTATGAGAATTTTATATAATGAAATTCATATTATAACGTATAGTGAAATTGTATGAAGATTTTCTTGAAAAAATGCCTTAACTTTTATGTGGTGTTTTTAAAAATCATAGTCTAAAAGTTATTTACTTTATTAAATTTATATTATTAAATAAGGAACTTAGTCAAATGTCTTCAAAAATAAAGTGAAATAGGCTATAATCTTTAATATTATAAGAAGGAAGGGGTTATGAGGAGATTATGCTTAAAAAATTTAACAAAGTGTTAGTTGCAAATAGAGGAGAAATCGCAATAAGAATATTTAGAGCTTGTTCTGAATTAGGGATAAAAAGTGTAGGTATATATAGTAACGAAGATAAATATAGTTTATTTAGAACAAAAGCAGATGAATCTTATTTAATAGGAGAAGATAAAGGTCCAGTAGATGCGTATCTAGATATAGATGGAATAATTGATTTAGCTAAGAGGAAAAATGTAGACGCAATTCATCCCGGATATGGATTTTTGTCTGAGAATCCAGAATTTGTTAGTAAATGTGAAGAAAATGGAATTACATTTATAGGACCATCAGCTGATATTATGAATATGATGGGAGATAAAATAAATTCTAAAAAAATAGCTAAAGAAGTTGGAGTTAATACAATTCCTGGAGTAGATAAGGCAATTAAAACTATTGAAGATGCTAAGAAGGTTGCGGCATTTATAGGATATCCAATAATGTTAAAGGCATCAAATGGTGGTGGTGGAAGAGGCATGAGAATTGTATATGATGAATCCACTTTAGAAATTGAATATCAAAATGCATGTAGTGAATCAAAGAAAGCGTTTGGAGAAGCTATTATATTTATTGAAAAGTATATATCAAACCCTAAACATATAGAAGTACAAATTTTAGGAGATAAATATTCAAATATAGTTCATTTGCATGAAAGAGATTGTTCTGTACAAAGAAGACATCAGAAAATTATAGAATATGCACCAGCCTTTTCATTAGATAAAAAAATTCGAGAATCTATATGCAATGATTCTATAAAATTAGCGAAACATGTAGGATATATTAATGCAGGAACATTAGAGTTTTTAGTAGATGAAAGCGGAGCATATTATTTTATAGAAATGAATCCAAGAGTTCAAGTTGAACATACTGTAACAGAAATGATTACTGGTGTGGATATAGTACAAAGTCAAATTTTAATAGCTCAGGGATATAGATTAGATAGTGAAGAAATTAATATAAAATCTCAAGAGGACATACAAGTTAGAGGATATTCTATTCAGTCTAGAATTACAACTGAAGATCCAAAAAATAAATTTATGCCTGATACGGGGAAAATTCAAGTATACAGAACAGGTTCAGGTTTTGGTATAAGATTAGATGGAGGTAATGGATTTACAGGTGCTAATATAGGACCATATTATGATAGTTTGTTAGTTAAAACTATTTCATGGGATAGAACATTCCAAGGGGCTATTAACAAAACAATTAGGTCAATAAAAGAATTAAGGGTTAGAGGTGTAAAAACTAATGTAGGATTTTTAGTTAATGTATTAAATAACTCAATTTTTCAGGAAGGAAAATGTAGCACTAAATTTATAGATGAAAATCCAGATTTATTTGAGTTTAGAGAAAGTAAGAATAGAGGTACTAAATTACTTCAATTCATCGGAGATGTGGTAGTAAATGATAATAAGTGTAATGAAAAGCCTGTGTTTGAATCTATATATGAACCAAAAATAAAACAAGAAATACTTAATGTAGAAGGAAGTAGAACTTTATTTAATCGATTAGGTAAAAAGTCATATATAGAAAAAATAAAAAATGATAAGAAATTATTGCTTACAGATACAACTATGAGAGATGCACATCAATCATTATTAGCAACAAGACTTAGAACTTATGATTTATTAAAAATAGCAGAACCAACAGGAAAATATATGAAAGATTTATTTTCTTTAGAATTATGGGGAGGAGCGACTTATGATGTTGCATATAGATTTTTAAATGAATCTCCATGGATTAGATTGCAAAAACTAAGAGAAGCTATTCCTGATATAATGTTCCAGATGTTATTTAGAGCTTCAAATGGTGTAGGTTATAAAAATTATCCTGATAATGTAATTAAAGAATTTATTAAAGAATCAGCTAATCAAGGAATAGACGTATTTAGAATTTTTGATTCTTTAAACTGGGTAGAAAATATGAAACCATCTATAGAAGCTGCTTTACAAACAGGTAAGGTAGTGGAAGCAAGTATCTGTTACACAGGAGATATACTTGATACCAGTAAAACTAAATATAATTTAGAATATTATATAAATATGGCAAAGGAATTAGAATCATTAGGAACAGATATTATATGTATAAAAGATATGGCAGGATTACTTAAACCATATGCTGCATATAGCTTAATAAAAGAATTAAAAGAAAATGTTGAAACTCCAATACATTTACACACTCATGATACAAGTGGAAATGGAATAGCTACTTGTTTAATGGCAGCACAAGCAGGAGTTGATATAATAGATGGAGCTTTAGAAACTATGGCAGGACTTACAAGTCAACCTTCAATAAATGCTATTATAGAAGCTCTAAGACATACTGAAAGAGATACTAATATTGATTTATTTGGATATAATGAGATAGGAAATTATTATAAAGATTTAAGAAAAGTTTATAATAAGTTTGAAAGTGATTTGGTTAATCCTTGTACAGAAATATATAAATATGAAATCCCTGGAGGACAGTATACAAATTTAAAACCACAGGCAGACAGTTTGGGATTATCTAATAAATTTGATAAAGTTAAAGAAAAATATAAGGAAGCTAATGAAATACTAGGTGATATTATAAAAGTAACACCATCTTCAAAAGTAGTTGGAGATTTAGCTATTTTTATGACTAAAAATAAATTAGATAAGAATAATATAATAGATGAAGGTAAGAAATTATCATTCCCAGACTCAGTAGTAGATTATTGTAGAGGTATGATAGGTCAACCAGAAGGTGGAATTCCTAAAGATATACAGGAGATAGTATTAAAAGGAGAAAAAGCTATAAATGTAAGACCTGGAATATTAATACCAAGTGAAGATTTTAATAAAATTAAAAAACATTTAGATTATGAGTTTAATATGGATTCAAATATTAGAAATATTCTTAGCTATATTCTATATCCAAAAGTATATGAAGATTATCTAAGACATTTACAAGATTATAATGATATTTCAAAATTAGAAAGTCATGTATACTTCTATGGATTAAGAGAAGGCGAAGAATGTGAAGTTGAAATAGAAGAAGGAAAAGTATTAATTATTAAATTGGTTGATATAGGAGATATTAAAGAAAATGGTCACAGAACGATAGTATTTGAACTAAATGGAATGATAAGAGACGTTGAAATAAAGGATAATAATTTTGCAGGAAAAATAAAAGATATAGAAAAAGCAGATATGAATGATCCTATGCAAATTGGAGCTAGTATCCCAGGTAAAGTGGTGAAAGTTTTAGTTAAAGAAGGCGATAAGGTTAAAGCAAATCAACCATTAATAGTAATAGAAGCTATGAAGATGGAAACTAATATAGTTTCAAAAGAAGATGGTATAATAAAATCAATAAAAGTTAATGAAAACAACATGGTAGGAGATAAACAATTGTTAATGCTAATGACAAAATAGTATAATAAATTTTAAACTCTAGATTTTATATTAAAAAATAAAAAATCTAGAGTTTTTTTATTTTAAGAAATAAAGAGGAAAAGTAAAATCAGTGTAGAAATAATTTTTAAGCGGATTATTTTAGAACATTTCTTGGGAAATACAATCATTATATTCGTGGTAAGATTTACAAAAATAATTAATTAGTTGATTAGAAATAAAGTCATAAGTTAATTATCTTTTATAAGATATAAATTATTTAAAAAAATTCTATGTAAAATTCAAAAGATATAAATAGTATAGAATTTAAAAAAAATACATATTGTATAAAAGAAGATAAATTTATACCTTTTATCGTAAATCCTTATCGCGGGAATGTTATGTCGCTATAACCACTTCACCACCTGCAATTACAAAATAAAAGTTTATCTTAATAAGGTTAACTAGAAAAGTAATGCGAGTTGTTATTTGAATTTTGTATAAATTTAAAAAGGTAGGTGCTTATATGAAGGTCTATGATAGTAATATGTTAAGAAACATAGCAGTATTAGGACATAGTGGATGTGGAAAGACAAACCTAATTGAAGCAATATCATACACATCAAATCTTACTGACAAAATACCAAAATTAACAGAAAAATCAAATATGACATATAGTATGGGACTGATTCCAGTGGAGTACAATAACTATAAGTTTAATTTATTAGATACTCCAGGTTATTTTGACTTCAGCGGAGAGGTTATATCTTCTCTTAGTGCTAGTGATGCAGCAGTCATAGTAATTGATGCAACAACGCCTATTCAAGTAGGAACTGAAAAAGCATTAGAATTAACTGAAAATGTTCCAAAAATAATGTTTATAAATAAAATAGACAATGAAAAAGCTAGATATAAAGATGCAATAGCGATGTTAAGAGAAAAATACAGTAACAAAGTAGTTCCAATGCTCATTCCAATATATAAAGATAAAAAATTTATAAAACTACATAATATATTTGAAAACATAAGTGATTTAGATGGAGAATTTAAAGAACAAGCAATTAGTGTAAAAGAAGCTTTAATGGAACTAATTGCAGAAACAGATGATGAGATATTAGATAGGTATTTTAGTGGGGAAGAATTGAGTACAACTGATATACAAAAAGGATTAACTATAGGAATTAGAAATGGAGATATTATCCCTGTAATATGTGGTTCTACAATAAATAATATAGGGACAAAAGAAATTTTAGAAACAGTATCTAAATATTTAAAACCAAAGTACATAGAAGAAGAAAAACCATTTAAAGGTTTAGTATTTAAAACAGTAATAGATCCATTTATAGGAAAGATGTCTTATTTAAAAGTTACGCAAGGTAAACTGAAAAAAGATAGTGATGTGTTTAATATAAATAAATCTGTAAAGGATAAATTAATAAATTTATATACAATAAAAAATAAGGAATTAGTTGAAGTAGATCAAGCTAAATGTGGAGATATTGTAATTATAACAAAGACAAATTCATTACAAACAGGAGATACTTTATCCATAGATAAAAACACAGAACTGTTAGAAAGTATAGAACTTCCTAAACCACAAATATATTATGCTGTAGCCCCTAAAAATAAAGGTGACGAAGAAAAAATAGGAGCGGCATTAAATAAAATAGTAGAGGAAGATCCAACAATTAGTTGGTATAGAAATAAAGAAACAAAGCAAGCACTGATAGGAGGTCAAGGAGAACTTCATATCAACACAGTTAAGAACAGAATGAAAGATAAATTTGGAGTAGATGTTGATTTAGAAGATTTAAAAGTGGCTTATAGAGAAACTATTAAAGGTTTTGCAGATGTCCAAGGAAAGCATAAAAAGCAATCTGGAGGACACGGACAATATGGAGATGTAAAAATAAAATTTGAAAGAAGTAATAATGATTTTGAATTTAATGAAAAAATATTTGGAGGATCTGTGCCAAAACAATATATACCAGCAGTAGAGAAGGGTTTAAAAGATTCTATGATAAAAGGAAGTTTAGCTGGTTTTCCAGTTACAAATATAAAAGCAACTCTTTATGATGGATCTTATCATGATGTTGATTCATCTGAAATGGCATTTAAAATGGCTGCTAATATAGCTTTTAAAAAAGGAATGGAACAAGCTGAACCAATTTTATTAGAACCTGTTATGAAATTAAAAATAACAGTACCAGAAGAATATATGGGAGATGTAATGGGAGATATAAACAAGAGAAGAGGAAAAATATTAGGTATGGAACCTGATGATAAAGGAAAACAAGTAATATACGCTCAAGCACCTCAGGCTGAAACATTTAAATATGCGATAGACTTAAGATCTATGACTCAGGGAAGAGGTTACTTTGAAATGGAATTAGAATGTTATGAAGAAGTCCCTCAACAGATAGCTAAAAAAATAATAGAACATGCTAATAATAAATAAACCTCATCTTGGCTCCAGATACATGATCTGGAGCTTTATTGATTTAATAAATAATAAATATTTATTAAAAAAGAAGTAAATTTAAAAAATTTCAAACATAGGATATATAGAAACTATGTTTACTAATAATATAGAAAATGAAGGATTGTCTAAAAATAAAATTTTCAAGTCAATTCCTTTGATATTAAAATATATATGCTAAAAATGAAATAGACATATTAAATTATTCAAATAGACAAGAAAAGTATGATAGGAGGGATAAATTATGTATTTCAACAGATTTACTCAAAGGGCTAAGGCGGCAATAGATTTAGCAATAGATTGCACAAGAGGTTTAGGCCACAGAGTGGTAGGAAGTGAACACATACTTTTAGGTCTTCTTAAAGAAAAAGAAGGTGTCGCAGCCAAAGTATTAACTAAATTAGGTTTGACCGAAGCATTCTTACTAGAACAAATAATTGATATAGTAGGTAAGGGTGATAACATTTCAGATGAAGTAATACTAAGTCCTAGGAGTAAGCAAATATTAGAACTTTCAGGTATGTTTGCAAATAAATTAAAAACAAATTATATAGGTACGGAGCATATATTATTAGCTATAATTCAAGAAGGAGAAGGAATAGCTGTAAAAATACTCAATTATGCTGGAATAGAGGAAAAGTTAATTATTCAATTAATAATTGAAATGATGGGAATAGATGAAATTTCTGTTCAAAAACAAGAAGATGAAGGTTACACGAATAACAATAAAAAAACCACATGTAAGTTTTTAGAAAAGTATGGGAAAAATCTTATTAGATATGCTGAAGAAAATAAAATAGATCCGGTTATAGGAAGAGAAAAAGAGATTCAAAGGATTATACAAATATTAAGTAGAAGAACAAAAAATAATCCGGTTCTTATAGGTGATCCTGGAGTTGGAAAAACAGCAATAATCGAAGGTCTAGCATTGGATATAGTGCAAGGAAAAGCACCTGAATCTATTAGAAATAAAACTTTATACACATTAGATATGGGGTCATTGTTAGCTGGAGCTAAGTATAGAGGTGAATTTGAAGAAAGAATTAAGCAAGTAGTAGATGAGATAGTCAAGAATGGAAATATAATTTTATTTATAGATGAACTTCATACTATAATAGGAGCAGGTGCCACAGGTGAAGGCTCAATAGATGCATCTAATATATTAAAGCCAACATTAGCAAGAGGAGAAATACAAGTAATAGGCGCGACGACTATAGATGAATATAGAAAGCACGTAGAAAAGGATACAGCATTAGAAAGAAGATTTCAACAAGTTGTAATAGATGAACCTAGCAAAGAAGATACCATAAAGATTCTAAAAGGATTAAGAGGAAGATATGAAGATTTTCATAAGGTGAAGATAACTGATAAGGCTATAAAATCAGCAGTAGAATTATCTACTAGATATATAACTGACAGATATTTGCCAGATAAAGCAATTGATTTAATAGATGAAGCTGCATCAAAAGTTAGACTTAGAAAAAATAATAAGTTACCAGATATAAAGGAACTAGAAGATAAAATAGAAAATATAAATAGACAAAAACAAGAAGCTATTAAAGGTCAAGATTTTGAAAAAGCAGCTCGAATTAGAGATGAACAAGAAACTATGAAATATAGATTAATAAAGCTTAAGATGCAAAAGAATATGTCGATTAAATATACAGATGAAGTCAATGAAGAGAGCATAGCTGAAGTTTTAGAGTTATGGACCGGAATTCCAGTTAACAAAATTCTCGAAGAAGAAGCAGATAGGTTACTTAATTTAGAAGAATTGATACACAATAGAGTTATTGGACAGGACCAGGCAGTAGAAGCAATATCTAAAGCAATAAGAAGATCTAGAGCAGGTTTAAAAAATCCGAATAGGCCAATAGGATCATTCTTATTTTTAGGACCTACAGGTGTAGGTAAAACAGAGATATCTAAATCATTAGCAGAAGTGCAGTTTGGAGATGAAAATCATATAATAAGAATTGATATGTCTGAGTACATGGAAAAGCATGCTGTATCTAAAATGATAGGTTCACCTCCGGGATATATTGGACATGATGATGGAGGTCAACTAACTGAGCAGGTAAGAAGAAAACCATATTCAGTTGTACTGTTTGATGAAATTGAAAAAGCGCATCCAGATGTATTTAATATATTATTGCAAATATTAGATGATGGAAGGTTAACGGATTCAAAAGGAAGAACTGTGGATTTTAAAAATACAATAATAGTTATGACATCAAACATTGGAGCTACAAAAATAGGAAATCAGAAATTACTAGGTTTTAAGGTAGTAAATGATATTGATAGAGAAAAAGATGATTATGAAAAAATGAAAGAAAGTATAATGGGTGAATTAAAACAAAGCCTTAGACCTGAATTTTTAAATAGAATTGATGATATAATAGTGTTTCATTCTCTTAACGAAGAACATCTTTCAAAAATTGTAAAGCTTATGACAAAAAAGGTAGTTAAAAGATTAGAAGATATGGATATATATTTAAAGATGGAAGATGATGCTATAAATTTAATATCTAAGTCTGGAATCGATTTGAAATATGGAGCAAGACCTTTACAAAGGGCTATTCAAAAAAAATTAGAGGATGAATTGTCAGAAGCAATTTTAAGAGGAGATGTAAGAAAAGGCAGTATTATAAAAGCTAAAGCTGAAGATAATAAGATAGTATTTGAAACAGAATAGTAGTAATATTAAAGAGGAGTAAAAACTCCTCTTATTTAGTTTTTTTAGACTAAAAAACATAAGTAAGAAAATGTTTAAAAATTTGATAAACTTTACATATTATACCATACATATGTTAAAATTATATAGTATAATAGGAAGTTAAGGGTGATTTAAAATGGCAAAGATAAAAACTAAGTATGTATGCCAAGAATGTGGTTATGAAACGTCAAAATGGATTGGAAAATGTCCAGAGTGTACAAAATGGAATACATTCGTAGAAGAATTAGAGCAAAAAAGTTCAAAGAAAGATGTATTCATTGTAGATAAATCATCTTCAAAACCAGTTAGTATAAATTCTATAAAAACTAAAGAAGAAGAAAGATTTTCAACTTATATAAATGAATTAGATAGAGTATTAGGAGGAGGAATTGTCAAAGGGTCTTTGGTTTTAGTTGGAGGAGACCCAGGGATAGGAAAATCCACACTCCTAATTCAGGTATCAAATAATGTTGCAAATTCAGGAAAAAGAGTTTTATATATATCAGGAGAGGAATCTGAATCTCAAATTAAAATGAGAGCTAAAAGATTAGGAATTAATTCTGATAATTTATATATATTTGCAGAAAATAATATTAGCATAATAGAAGCTCATTTAGAAAGCATAAATCCGGAACTAATAATATTAGATTCTATTCAAACTGTATTTAGTCCAGAAATATCTTCTGCACCAGGAACAGTTAGCCAAATAAAAGAGGGAACTTCAAGATTTATGAGAATTTCTAAAAAAATGGGTATATCAACATTCGTTGTGGGACATGTAACAAAAGAAGGTTCTTTAGCTGGGCCGAAATTATTAGAACATATGGTAGATACTGTTTTATATTTTGAAGGGGAAAGATATAATACGTATAGATTAGTAAGGGCAGTAAAAAATAGATTTGGTTCTACAAATGAATTAGGTGTATTTGAAATGAGAGATTTAGGTTTAGTAGAATTAGAGAATCCATCTAAAATACTTATATCAGAAAAGCCAAAAGATGTAGCAGGATCTGTAATAATATCTACAGTAGAAGGAACAAGACCGATGCTGTTAGAGCTACAAGCTTTGGTGTCTCCAACTAGTTTTGGAATAGCGAAAAGAACTGCTACGGGAGTAGATTATAATAGAGTAGCATTACTTTTAGCAGTATTAGAAAAAAGAGTAGGTTTACAAATTCAAAATCAAGACGTATATATAAATATAGTTGGAGGAATAAAGATAAATGAGCCTTCGATAGATTTAGGTATAGTAATTGCAGTTGCATCTAGTTTTAGAAATATTTCTGTAGATGCTCATATAGCAGTTACAGGAGAAGTAGGATTGACTGGAGAAGTAAGAGCTGTTAGTTTTATAGAAAAAAGAATTGCTGAATGTAAAAAACTTGGATTTACCAAAATAGTTGTTCCTAAGAATAATTACGATGCAGTTAAGGATATAAAGGGAATAGAAATTTGGCCAGTTGATAATTTAAGACAAGCAATAAATATAGTACTGGGGGGTAATAAATAAAAATGGAAGATTTCCTAAGCAATAAAAATTTATTACAAGCATTGAAAATGATATCTCCGGGGACACCACTTAGACAGGGATTGAATAATGTATTAAAAGCAAAAACAGGTGGACTTATAGTTATTGCTAATAGCGAAGAAATTATGAAGGTGGTAGATGGAGGATTTACTATAAATGCAGAATATTCACCTTCTCATATATATGAATTGGCAAAGATGGATGGTGCTATAGTTATTAGTGGTGATATAAAAAGGATACTTGTTGCAAATGCTCAACTTATTCCTGATTATTCTATTGATACATCAGAAACTGGAACTAGACATAGAACAGCAGAAAGAGTGGCAAAACAAACTGGAGCAATAGTAATAGCTATATCTCAAAGAAGAAATGTAATAACGGTTTATAGAGAAGGTCAAAAGTATGTAGTTGAAGAAATTTCAAAAATTTTTACTAAAGCAAATCAAGCATTGCAGACATTAGAAAAGTATAAATCAGTTTTAGATCAAGCTGTTATAAATTTAAATGCATTAGAATTTAATAACTTAGTAACAATATATGATGTTTCTATTGTAATTCAAAAGATGGAAATGGTTATGAGAATTACTAATATAATAGAAAAATATATAATAGAATTAGGTGTAGAGTCAACTTTAGTAAGTATGCAGCTTGAAGAGTTAATGGGTACGGCTAGAATAGATCAAAAGCTAATATTTAAAGATTATAGAAGACAAGATATTGATATAAAAGATTTTAAAAAAGAAATGAAGAACTTATCATCTGAAGAATTATTAGATTTAGTAAGTGTAGCAAAATTACTAGGATATAGTAATTTTTCAGAAAATATGGATATGCCGATAAGACCAAGAGGATATAGAATTTTAAATAAAATACACAGACTTCCATCGACAATTATAGAAAATTTAATTAATTATTTTGAAGGATTCCAAGAGATACTAAGCGCATCTATTGAAGAACTAGATGATGTTGAAGGAATCGGTGAAATAAGAGCTACATATATAAAAAATGGACTAATAAAAATGCAACAATTAGTTTTATTGGACAGACATATATAGAAAATGTCGTTACTTTGTTGTTGAATATAATGAACATTTTGCATTATAATTAAAAAATATACAATATATAACTAGGGGGTGAAACTTTGATAAGGAAAGTAACAAGAGTAGTAATCGGAATATTAGGATTTATATTAGGATTAACTACTTACTTAACATTAATGAAAGACTTTGAAGCACTTAAATTTGGAACGGATACATATGGATTTATTTTATCTGTGGTAGCAGGGATAGTTATAGGTTTACTATTCTATTTAGTAGAACCTTGGGTTATAAATAAAGTTAAAGATGTAGCTAAGATTATGGATAAGGAAATATCTAAATATCCTCAAACAGATATATTATTAGCAGCTATAGGTCTTATAATAGGATTCGTAATAGCATATCTATTAAGTGGATTACTAAGATCTATACCAATAGTAGGAGGACTAGCGTCATTACTTACATATATATTTATGGGATATTTAGGAGTAAGAATTTCACTTAAAAGTAAAGAGGATTTATTTAATTTAAACAAATTAGTAAGGCTGTCTTCTGCAAAAGAAAAAGGAAATAAAAAAGAAGTAAAAAGCATACCACCGAAAGTACTAGATACTAGTGTAATTATTGATGGAAGAATAGCTGATATATGTAAAACAGGTTTTATCGAAGGAAAACTTATAATACCTTCATTTGTATTAGAAGAATTAAGACATATAGCCGATTCATCTGATGATTTAAAAAGAGTTAGAGGAAGAAGAGGACTGGATATATTAAATATAATTCAAAAAGAATTAGAAATAGAAGTTGAAATAAGCGAAAGAGATTTTGATGATATAGCTGAAGTTGATAGTAAGCTTTTAAAACTTGCTCAAGTATTAAATGGGAAAGTAGTTACAAATGATTATAATCTTAATAAAGTAGCTCAATTCCAAGGCGTGGAAGTTTTAAATATCAATGAATTAGCAAATGCTATAAAACCTGTGGCTATACCAGGGGAAGAAATGGTAGTTCAAGTTGTTAAAGAAGGTAAAGAATCTAATCAAGGTATCGCATATTTAGATGATGGAACTATGATTGTTGTAGATGGAGGAAGAAAGCATATGGGTGAAACTATAAGAGTATTAGTTACATCAGTGTTACAAACTCCAGCTGGAAGAATGATATTTGGAAAACCTAAAAATTAATGTAATAATAAAAAAGTCTTCGTATTTTTCGAAGGCTTTTTATGTATTAAATTTTAGTATAAGTTAATCGTGAAACAATTTTATTAAAGAGGTGAAAATATGAATGGAGTTATAATAGTAGCAGCAGGTAGTGGGAGTAGAATGAACGCTAATAAAAATAAACAATTTATAAAAATAAATGGAAAAGAAATAATAGCTCATACTTTAGAAAAATTTTACAATAACAAACAAATAAATAATGTTGTTGTGGTTATAAAGAAAGATGAGTTAGATTATTTTAATAAAGAAATAATAAATAAATATGGATTTAATAACATTAAAATTGCTTTTGGAGGAAATGAAAGACAAGATTCGGTATATAACGGATTAAAGATGTTGGATAATAACTGTAAAATAGTGTTGATACATGATGGAGCTAGACCATTTGTAACAGATGATATAATAGAGAATTCAATTTTAAAAGCTACAGAAAATAAAGCTGTGGTAGTTGGAGTGCCTGTTAAAGATACTATAAAGATTGTTGATGAAAAAGGAAGTATAATAGATACTCCAAATAGAAATACTTTATGGGCAGTTCAGACACCTCAAACGTTTGATTATGACATTTTAATTAAGTCTTATGAAAGAGCTTTTAAAGATGAATTTTATGGTACAGATGATGCTATGCTTGTAGAAAGAATAGGTTATAGTGTTAAAATGATAAAAGGGTCTTATAATAATATAAAAATTACAACACCAGAAGATATAAACATAGGCACTCAAATTTTAGAGTTACAAAATTTATAGGAGGAAGTTATGAGAGTAGGATTAGGATATGATGTTCATAGATTAGTAGAAGAAAGAAAATTAATACTTGGAGGGGTTAATATTCCTTATGAAAAGGGGCTTTTAGGTCATTCAGATGCAGATGTATTGGTACATGCGGTAATGGATTCTATTTTAGGAGCGTTGGCTTTAGGTGATATTGGTAAACACTTCCCAGATACAGACGAAAAATTTAAAGGAGCAGATAGTATAAAATTATTAGAATATGTAAATAATTTAATAATATCTAAGGGATATAAAGTTAATAATATAGACTGTACTATTATAGCTCAAGTACCAAAGATGGCTCCGCACATAAATGATATGAGATGCAACATTGCTAAAGCTTTAAATACAGATATAGATAACATAAATGTAAAAGCAACAACTGAAGAAGGTCTAGGATTTACAGGATCTAAGGAAGGTATTTCAGCTCAAAGTATTTGTTTATTAGTTAAAGTTGACAACTAATATTAAATGATATATTATTATTAATAAAAACATAACTTAGAAATAATTGTAACATAACATAAATAATTATATATAATGAAATATATGAAAAAGCTATAATAAAGAAGTAGTAAAAGAGGAAATCTTTACAGAGAGGAAACAGAGCTGAGAGTTTCTAAGAAGAAATCTTTGAACCAATCTTTTAGCATAAAGACGGTAAAAAGTTTTTACGGTTGGGACCGTTACATCCCCTAAAGAGAGCCATATGGCTAACTAGAGTGGTACCGCGGAAGACAAACCTTTCGTCTCTATTTTAATAGAGATGAAGGGTTTTTTTATTGTATAAATTAAAAAAATCAGGAGGAAAAATAATATGAGAATGTCAAAAATGTTAATGCCAACGTTAAAAGAAGTTCCAGCTGATGCAGAGATTACTAGTCATCAATTAATGTTAAGAGCTGGAATGATTAAGAAAATGTCATCTGGAGTATATAATCAATTACCAATGGGTATAAGAGTTTTCAAAAAAATTGAGAACATAATAAGAGAAGAGTTAGAAAAAAAAGGTTGCCAAGAGATATTATGTTCAGGATTAATTCCAGCAGAACTTTGGAAGGAATCAGGTAGATGGGAAGTAATGGGAGCGGAAATGTTCAGATTAAAAGATAGAAATGAGAGAGATTACTGTCTTGGACCAACACATGAAGAAGTTTTCACTGATATAATAAGACAAGAAATAACTTCTTATAAGCAACTTCCATTAAACTTATATCAAATACAAATTAAGTACAGAGATGAAAGAAGACCAAGATTCGGAGTTATGAGAACTAAAACTTTTACAATGAAAGATGCATATAGTTTTGATGTAGATGAAGCAGGATTAGACAAATCTTATCAAGACATGTATGATGCATATACAAATATATTTGCAAGATGTAAGTTAGACAATAGCCCAGTTCAAGCGGACTCAGGAGCTATAGGAGGTTCAACTTCAGCAGAATTCATGGTTAAATCTGAAGTAGGAGAAGATGAAGTAGTATTCTGTAGTGGTTGTGACTATGCTGCTAATATAGAAAAAGCTCAATCAGTAAACCATGAAATAGTTAAAGAAGAAATGAAAGAATTAAAAGAAGTTCATACTCCAGGAGTAAGTACTATAAATGCTTTAGAAGAGTTCTTTAAGATAGAATCAGGTAAATTTGCTAAAACATTAATATATGAAGCAGATGGAAAAACTGTAGCTGTAGTAGTAAGAGGAGATAGAGAAGTTAATGAAACTAAAGTAGCTAATGCTATTGGTGAGGTTATAGAATTTGAATTAGCTAGAGAAGAAGTTGTTAAAGCTGTAACAGGTGCAGAAGTTGGATTTGCTGGACCTATAGGAATTAAAGCTGACTACTTATTTATAGATCAAGAAATTGCTGAGAAAAATAACTTAGTTGTAGGAGCTAATAAAACTGAGTATCATATAGAAAATGCTAATTATGGAAGAGATTTTGAAGGAGTTGTTGGAGATTTCAGAAATGTAGCTCAAGGAGATAAATGTACTAAATGTGGTAGTAGTTTAGAAATAGCTAGAGGAGTAGAGGTTGGTCATATATTTAAGCTAGGGACTAAATATTCTGAAACTATGAATGCTAACTATATAGATAAAGATGGTAAATCAAAACCTATAGTTATGGGATGTTATGGTATAGGTGTAGAAAGAACAGCAGCAGCTGTAATTGAGCAACATTATGATGAAAATGGTATAATGTGGCCATTATCAATAGCACCATACCAAGTTGTAGTTGTACCAGTAAATATTAAAAAAGAAGAACATAAAGAAGCAGCAGAAAAGATATATGCACAGTTACAAGAAATGGGTGTAGAAGTATTATTGGATGATAGAGATGAAAGAGCTGGAGTTAAATTCAAAGATTCAGATTTAATAGGTATACCTATGAGAATTACTGTAGGTAAAGATATTGTTGATGGAAATGTTGAATTTAAATTAAGGGATTGTCAAGATAAAGAAGTAATATCTTTAGAAGAAGTAAAATCAAGAGTTGAAGCTGAATTTGTAAAAAATGAAGTGAAATTAGGATAATCTAGAAATTAATTAAATAGTATATATAATCCACGGAGTTATTAACATTTTAATAATAATGTGGATATATATACTATTTTAATTGTTATATAATGATAATTTATCCACAGAAGCTTAAAATAAGATATGTAAAATGAGTGTGTTTTTTACAATTGGATAAAATAACATTACAATATATATGGTATTTTGATATCATAAAGAAGTAGAAACTTTATTAGGAGGTAAGAAAATGAGTGTAAGAGTAAGATTTGCTCCAAGTCCAACAGGATTTGTACATATAGGTAGTTTAAGAACAGCATTATATAATTACTTATTTGCAAAAAAAATGGGTGGAGAATACATATTAAGAGTTGAAGATACAGACCAAACAAGATTAGTAGATGGAGCTATAGAAAATATGCTAAATGCTATGAGTTGGGCTGGAATTAATCATGACGAAGGTGTTATGTTAGATGAAAATGGAAATATAACTCAAAAAGGGGAATATGGTCCATATATACAGTCAGAGAGATTAGATATATATCAACAATACATTAAAGAATTATTAGAAAATAAAAAAGCTTACTATTGCTTCTGTACTAAAGAAAGACTAGATAAAGTAAGAGAAGATCAAAAAGAAGCTGGAGAAACTCCAAGATATGATGGCCACTGTAGAGAACTTTCTCAAGAAGAAATAGATGCTAAAATAGCAGCAGGAGAACCATATGTTATAAGACTAAAATTACCAGAAAATCATGTTATAAAATTCACTGACTTAGTTAGAGGAGAAACTGAATTTAATACAAACGATTTAGATGATCAGGTATTAATAAAAACTGATGGATTCCCAACATACCACTTCGCAGTTGTAGTAGATGATCATTTAATGAAAATAACACATGTTATAAGAGGAGAAGAATGGGTATCTTCAACTCCGAAACATGTTTACTTATATGAAGCATTTGGATGGGAATCACCAGTATTTGTACATTTACCAAATATACTTAATACAGAAAAGAAAAAATTAAGTAAGAGACAAGGTGATGTTGCAGTAGAGGACTTTAAGAAAAAAGGATATTTACCAGAAGGTTTAGTTAACTATGTTGCTTTAGTTGGATGGTCTCCAGAAGATAATCAAGAAATATTTACTATGGAAGAATTAGAAAATACCTTCTCTGTAGAAAGAGTATCTAAGAGTGGTGGAGTATTTGACACTGAAAAATTAAATTGGGTTAATCAACACTACGTTAAAGATGCAGATGATGATTATTTAACTGATTTAGCAATACCATTTTTAGTACAAGTTGATCTAATAACAGAAGAAGAAGCTACTACTAAACGTGAATTCTTAAAGGGAATGGTATCAGTTCTTAAAGAAAAATTACAATATGTAAAAGAGATAACAGAACATGCATCTATATTCTTTGGTGATAATGTTGAATTAGAAACTGAAGAATGTAAAGAATTTTTACAATTAGAGCATATACCAACTTTAATAAATGCATTAGAAGAAAAAATAGGAAATACAGAAGTTGTAAATGAAGCTTTTGTAAAAGCTATGTTTAAAGAGATACAAAAAGAACATGGAATAAAAGGTAAAAACTTATTTATGGGATCAAGAATAACATTAACTGGTCAAATGCATGGTCCAGATTTACCAAAAACTATGGAAGTTTTAGGAAAAGAAATTTGCTTAAATAGAATATCTTATGTAAAAAATAATGTTTTATAGTTAAAAAAAGTCCGCTAATTAAATGCGGACTTTTTTTATGTAATTATTTGATGAACGTATTTTCCCTATTTGGTGGAGGAATTCACTCTAATAAATTTAAATATATTTAAGACACCAATATAAAATTATATAAAGTTAGAATAATTTAGATATATGTTTAGATAGATTAGATTATAAAAAGTTTGCTTTTATTTTAAGGGGGTAAATATGTATAGTAGTATAAATGATGTAAAAAATGACTTAAAGGAACTTTGTATTGAATATGTGATGATTTTAGAAAAGTTAAAAAACGAAGAGATAATAACAGAGGATACATTTATAAAATGTACAACAAGTAAGATATTATTTATAGAAGATTAATAACAATTCAATTAGTAAATTTTTTTTCATGTATAAGGATATAATAGTAATACTATTAATTATGTGGGTTTTCAACTATAATATATTGTATAATGTTTATGGAAAGTTATAACAATGCAGTGAGGTGATGAGAATGAAATTATATAATACACTAACTAGAACAAAAGAAGAGTTTGTTCCAATTGAAGAAGGAAAAGTAAAAATGTATGTATGTGGGCCTACTGTTTACAACTACATTCATATAGGGAATGCTAGACCATTTATAATATTTGATTCATTGAGAAGATATTTAGAGTATAGAGGTTACGATGTGACTTATATACAAAACTTTACAGATGTCGATGATAAGATTATCAAAAGAGGTCATGAGGAAGGCATATCTCCAGAAGAGGTTGCTACTAAATATATAAATGAATATTTCGTTGATGCAGATGGTTTAGGTATAAAAAGAGCAAGTGTTCATCCTAGAGTAACAGATAATATAGAGCAAATTATTAAGTTTGTAAAAGAACTAGAAGATAAGGGATATGCATATGAAGTAAATGGAGATGTTTACTTTGATACAAAGAAATTTGAAGGTTATGGAAAATTATCTAGACAAAATCAAGATGATTTAGAAGCTGGAGCTAGAATAGAAGTTAATGGTCAAAAAAGACATCCTATGGACTTTGTTCTTTGGAAGGCTAAAAAAGAAGGAGAACCTGGATGGAGTAGTCCATGGGGAGAGGGTAGACCTGGTTGGCATATAGAATGTTCAGTAATGTCTAATAGATACTTAGGTGAAACTATAGATATACATGCAGGAGGGCAAGATTTAACGTTCCCTCATCATGAAAATGAAATTGCCCAAAGTGAAGCCAGAAGTGGAAAAACATTCTCAAATTATTGGATACATAATGGATATATTAATATAAATAATGAAAAAATGAGTAAATCTAAAGGGAACTTCTTTACAGTAAGAGATATATCTAAGTTATATGATTTAGAAGCAGTAAGATTCTTTATGTTATCTGCTCATTATAGAAATCCAGTCAATTTCAGTGATGAAATGTTAAGTCAATCTAAAGCAGGGCTTGAAAGACTTTATAATGCAAAAGAAAAATTAGAATTTACAATAAGTAATTTACAAAAAAGTTCTATGACTGAAAATGAAATATCAATAGTTAAGGAATTAGATGCCTATAGACAAAAATTCATATCAGCTATGGAAGATGATGTAAATACAGCAGATGCGATAAGTTCAATATTTGAATTATCAAAGTTCATAAATTCAAATGTAAATGAAGAATCTACTTTGGAATTTGCAACTAAATGCTTAGATGAATTCAATGAATTAACAAGTGTACTTAATATAGTTAATAAGAAAAAAGATGATGTAGTAGATGAAGAAGTAGAAAGATTAATTGAAGAAAGAACTAGTGCAAAGAAAAATAAAGACTTCAAATTAGCAGATGAAATAAGACAAAAATTATTAGACATGGGAATTGTATTAGAAGATACAAGACAAGGCGTTAAATGGAAAAGAGTATAAATATGAAAAAAACAGAATTGATTACAATGTCTCCGTTAGTATTAGCTTATTTAGGTGATACAGTATTCGAATCATATATAAGAGAGCACTTAATAAAGAAAAACATAAATAAGAAGGTTAATGATCTTCATAAAACAGCGATAAAATATGTAAATGCAAAAGCTCAAGCAACAATTATACATGAATTAGAAGAAGAATTAACAGAAGAAGAATGTAGAATTTATAAAAGAGGAAGAAATCAAAAATCTCATACATCACCTAAGAATGCAGATATTGTAGATTATAAACATGCAACGGGATTTGAAGCTTTAATAGGATATTTATATTTATGTAATGATATAGAGAGACTTCAATACATAATTAAAGAAGGAATTAAAATTGTTGAAAAACAGCTATAGATTTATTAAAGTATTGTCTTAATAAGGCGATACTTTTTTTTGCAACTAATGTATAATAGTATTTATAAATTATTAGGAGGGAACGTAAATTATGAAAGTAAAGTTAATATCTCATACGCCAGAACCAGAGAAGGTTATATCTATGGCGGCAAAGCTATGTTATTCACAAGTTGGAGTTGAAGAAATAGAGAAAAACTTAACAGAGGAAAATGTAGAAAAGTTTTTAAACATGTTAATAAATGTAGGTCATGAATCACCACTTGAACATGTTTCATTTACATTTGCAGTTGAAGGTATATCTAGAGCATGTTCACATCAAATTGTAAGACATCGTATAGCGAGTTTTTCACAACAAAGTCAAAGATATGTTAAACTAGATCAGTTTGAGTATATAATTCCTCCACAAATAAACGAAATAGAAGAAGCAAAAGAAGTATTTATTGAATCGATGAGAAAAGATCAAGAAGCTTATGATAAATTGGTGGATATACTGTTTGAAAAACATTATAATAAATTAATAAAAAATGGAAAAAATGAAAAAGAGGCTAAGAGACAAGCTGAAAAAAAAGCGATAGAAGATGCAAGATATGTATTTCCTAATGCATGTGAAACAAAAATGGTATTTACAATGAATACAAGAAGTTTATTTAATTTCTTTGATCATAGATGTTGTGATAGAGCTCAATGGGAAATAAGAGCGTTAGCAACAGAAATGTTAAGACAAGTAAAACAAGTAGCGCCTATATTGTTTAAAAACAGCGGTCCTAATTGTGTTAAAGGTCCATGTCCGGAAGGAAAAATGACGTGTGGACAAATAGTAGAAGTAAGAGAAAAATTTAAGAATTTGTAGGCGGTGGAAGAATTGGCAAATATAGAAGGAAGAAATCCAGTAATAGAAGCAATAAAAAACAATAGAGAAATAGATAAAATAATGATATCAAATTCAGCTAAAGAAGGATCTATAAAAAAAATAATAGGTATGGCTAAAGAAAATAATTTAGTTATACAGTATGTTGATAAAAATAAGCTAGATGAAATAAGTACAAGTCATTCACATCAAGGAGTTATAGCACAAGTTAGTGAATATAAGTACCATGAGTTAGATGAACTTATAGAATCAGCTAAGAAGCAAGGAGAAGATCCATTTTTTATTATTTTAGATGAAATAACAGATCCACATAATTTAGGATCTATAATAAGAACAGCTGATGCTGTAGGAGCTCATGGAGTAATAATACCAAAAAGAAGATCTGTTCATATAACTCCAGTGGTTGCAAAGGCATCAGCTGGAGCAGTTGAATATGTTCCAGTTTGTAAAGTAACCAATATAGTAAATACAATAAAAAGATTAAAAGAAGAAGGATTATGGATTGCGGCAGCAGATATGGATGGACAAACATTTTATGAACAAAACCTTACGGGACCACTAGGATTAGTAATTGGTAGTGAAGGTTTTGGAATATCTAGGCTAGTAAAACAGAATTGTGATTATATAGTTAAAATGCCTATGATAGGTAATGTTACGTCTTTAAATGCCTCTGTAGCAGGAGGAATTCTTTTATATGAAGTATTCAGACAAAGAATAGGTAAAAAATAACTTAATGAGTAGGAAAATAAATCATTATTTAATAATAGATGGTTACAATATTATAAACGCATGGGAAGAATTAAAAAATTTAGCAAGAACAGACTTAGAGCATGCAAGAGAAAAACTCATAAATGATGTGATAGAGTATGCTGAGTTTACAGGCAAAAAGGCTATAGTAGTTTTTGATGCATATAATGTTAAAGGTTTTAGAGAAAAAATTGAACAGCGAAAATATATAACTGTAGTTTATACGAAAGAACATCAAACAGCAGATAGCTATATAGAAAAATATATAACTTCTTTATCTAAGTATGATGATGTAAAAGTTGCTACTAATGACTATGCAGAACAACAAATTGTTTTAGGAAAAGGTGCTAGTAGAATATCATCAAGAGAGTTAAAGTTAGATTTAGACCATGCTAGAAATAAGATGAGAGAACAAAATAGCAGTTCGACTAAAAAAATTCAACGAAATTGGTTAGAAGAGAGGTTAGATAAAGAAACTTTGTCGAAACTTGAGAACATTCGTAGAATGCGTTGAAATTACTAGATTTTATAGGTTATAATATAGCTATGAAACTGTTAGATATGGGGGAGATTTACATGTTAGTAGCTAATGATAAGGGGTATGAATTTTTGGACAACTGTCAACAAGATGAGTATGGCATAGTATTAAAAGCCAGTAAAGGGGATAAAATAGCCTTAGAATATATTATTACCAAGTATAAAAACTTTGTAAAAGCAAAAGCTAAATCATATTTTTTAGTGGGAGCTGATAAAGAAGATATAATACAAGAAGGTATGATAGGTCTTTATAAGGCTGTTAGAGATTTTGATGGAACTAAGACTAATTCTTTTAAATGTTTTGCAGAGATATGCATAACTAGACAAATAATAACTGCGATAAAAACAGCGACTAGACAAAAACATATACCGTTAAATTCGTATGTGTCTTTAAATAAACCGATATATGATGAAGAATCGGACAGAACTCTTTTGGACATTATAGCAACCAGTATAGTTACAGATCCAGAGGAACTTATAATTAGTAAAGAAGAGCTTAGAAATATAGAATCTAAAATGAATGAATTGCTAAGTGATTTAGAGTTGGAAGTGTTAGAATTATATTTAAATGGCAAGTCATATCAATTTATTGCGGATAGACTTGAAAGAGATGTAAAATCAATAGATAACGCCCTTCAAAGGGTTAAGAGAAAATTAGAAAAACATCTTGAAAACAGAAATGATTAATAGTAAAATACTTACCATAAGCTTAATGTAAGCATATTAAATTATACAGATAAAAATAGGAGGTATTTCAAAATGGCTAAAGCTAAATACGAAAGAACTAAACCACATGTTAA
>NZ_NOJZ02000029.1 GCF_002251085.2 Romboutsia maritimum
CAGTAGCATCAGGTGTTGTTGCTTCTATAATGGAATAATTTTCTTAACAGGAATTAGATAAAAGAGGGGGTAGTGATACTCTCTCTTTATTTTTTGAAAAAAATTAAATAGTAATAATATACATGTTATATTTTATTGACAATATGTTATAAAACGTATATACTAAGTTAGTGCTTTGTTAGAAGAAAAAGTCAAGTTTGCGAGAAAGTTTTACATATGTAAAATAAAGTTTGTGAAATTATAAAAAAAACTTGATAAAATGTAAATAATGATATAAAATATAATAGTGTGCTTGAGAGATACGAAATTATTAAATTAAATCTTAGTTAGTTTATGACTAAATACTGAGTATGAAAATACAACACACCCGGAGCAGTGTATCGGTATTAGTTATTTAACTTTAAAAGATTAAAAGTGCGATAAAGGAGGGAAATTAAAATGGCTAACAATGAAAAGATAAGAATAAGATTAAAGTCATATGATCACAAATTATTAGATTTTTCAGCTGGAAAAATAGTTGAAACTGCTAAAAAAGCTGGATCACAAGTTTCAGGACCTGTGCCACTTCCAACTGAAAAGCAAATTGTGACTATATTAAGAGCTGTTCATAAGTATAAAGATTCTAGAGAACAGTTCGAAATAAGAACTCATAAAAGATTAATAGATATAGCAAACCCAACACCTAAGACAGTTGACTCATTAATGAGATTAGACTTACCAGCTGGTGTTGATATAGAAATAAAATTATAAGAACCCCTAAGATATTTATCCTATAAGGCGACTTATCTTAGAATGATTACCTAAACGGGTAATCCGCTGTAAGAATTATAGGAGGTGCTAATATGAAAGGAATATTAGGAAAAAAAATAGGTATGACTCAAATATTCACTGAAGAAGGTATAGTAGTACCTGTAACAGTTGTTGAGGCAGGACCTATCGTTGTAACTCAAATAAAAACAGTTGAGAAAGACGGATACAATGCAATCCAAATAGGATTTGGAGATGCTAAAGAAAAATCTTTAAACAAACCTCAAAAAGGTCATTTAGCTGCTGCTAATGTTTTAAAGAAACACTTAAAAGAATTCAGAGTAGATTCTGTTGAAGGATATACAGTTGGACAAGAAATAAAAGCTGATATATTTGAAACAGGTGAAGCAATAGATGTTACTGGAATAAGTAAAGGTAAGGGATTCCAAGGTCCAATAAAAAGACATGGTCAATCAAGAGGTCCTGAATCTCACGGTTCTAGATACCACAGAAGACCAGGTTCAATGGGTGCTTGTTCATTCCCTGGTAGAGTTTTCAAGAACAAAAAATTAGCTGGACACATGGGTAGCGTTAAGGTTACAGTTCAAAACTTAGAAGTTGTTAAAGTAGACACTGATAAAAACCTTATATTAGTTAAAGGTGCTATACCAGGAGCTAAAGGTTCAGTAGTAACTATAAAAGAAGCTGTTAAGTCTTCTAAATAATGACTAACCTAAGAAAGGAGGAAGCACAATGCCAAAATTAAATGTATTAAATATTAATGGACAAAACGTTGGAGAAATAGAATTAACAGATTCTATATTTAACGTAGAAGTTAATGAACATGTTTTATATGAGGTTGTTAAAAACCAATTAGCAAACAAGAGACAAGGTACTCAATCTGCTAAAACTAGAGCAGAAGTTAGAGGTGGCGGAAGAAAACCTTGGAAACAAAAAGGAACAGGTAGAGCTAGACAAGGTTCTATAAGAGCTGTACAATGGGTAGGCGGAGGAGTTGCTTTTGCACCTAAGCCAAGAGATTACAGCTACACATTACCTAGAAAGGTAAGAAGATTAGCAATAAAGAGTGCTTTAACTGCTAAAGTACAAAATGGTGAAATGATAGTATTAGATGCTTTAAATATGGAAGCTCCTAAGACTAAAGAATTCGCTCAAATATTAAAAAATGTAAATTCTGCTAAAAAAGCTTTAGTAGTGATGTCAGAAAAGAACGAAAACGTGATAAAATCAGCTGCAAACTTAGAAGGTGTTGCAACTGCATTAGTTAACACTATAAACGTTTACGATATATTAAAATATGATTCGTTCATAATAACTACAGACGCTGTTAAAAAAGTGGAGGAGGTGTACGCATAATGACTAATCCACATGATATAATAATAAGACCAGTTGTAACTGAGCAAAGTATGGCTGAGATGACTGAGAAAAAATATACTTTTGTTGTGGCTAAGAATACTAACAAAACTGAAATAAAGAAAGCTGTAGAAAAAGTTTTCGGAGTTAATGTAGAAAAAGTAAACACATTAAACTACGATGGAAAAGTTAAGAGAATGGGTAGACATGAAGGAAGAACTGCAAGCTTTAAGAAAGCAGTAGTTAAATTAACTGCTGATAGCAAAGATATAGAATTCTTCCAAGGTATGTAATATCCTAACAAACGAAGGAGGGAAAACAGATGGCTATAAAAAAGTTTAAACCAACTTCTCCTGCCTTAAGACAAATGACAGTTTTAGTTTCTGATGAAATAACTTGCAACGAACCAGAAAGATCTCTTTTAGTTTCTTTAAAGAAAAATTCTGGTAGAAATGCACACGGAAAGATAACTGTTCGTCACAGAGGTGGAGGAAACAGAAGAAAATATAGAATAATAGATTTCAAAAGAAATAAAGATGGAGTACCTGCAAAGGTAGCTACTATAGAATACGATCCAAACAGAACTGCTAACATAGCTTTATTAAACTATGCAGATGGTGAAAAAAGATATATATTAGCACCAGTTGGATTAAATGTTGGAGATACAATATTATCAGGACCAACATCTGACATAAAACCAGGAAATGCATTAGCATTAAAGGATATGCCAGTTGGTACTGTAATACACAACATAGAATTAAAGCCAGGAAAAGGAGCTCAATTAGTTAGATCTGCTGGAGTTTCTGCACAATTAATGGCTAAAGAAGGTAAAAATGCATTATTAAGATTACCTTCAGGAGAAATGAGACTTGTTAGCATAAATTGTAAAGCTACAATAGGACAAGTTGGAAACATAGAACATGGTAACGTAGTTATAGGTAAAGCAGGTAGAAAAAGACATATGGGTATAAGACCTACTGTTAGAGGTTCTGTAATGAACCCTTGTGACCATCCACACGGTGGAGGGGAAGGTAGATCTCCAATAGGTAGACCATCACCTGTTACTCCATGGGGTAAACCAGCTCTTGGATACAAAACTAGAAAGAAAAATAAAGCTTCTGATAAGTTAATAGTATCAAGAAGAACTAAATAATAGATTGTAATAGATTTATTTTTGCTCGGAAAGGAGGAAATTAAATGTCAAGATCAACTAAAAAAGGACCTTTCGTCCATGCGAGACTTTTAAAGAAAATAGAGGCTATGAACGCTTCTGGAAATAGAGAAGTTATTAAGACTTGGTCAAGAACTTCAACAATTTTCCCTCAAATGGTAGAACATACTATAGCTGTTCATGATGGAAGAAGACATGTTCCTGTATATGTAACAGAAGATATGGTTGGACACAAATTAGGTGAGTTCGTTCCTACTAGAACTTTTAAAGGACACAAGGACGACGAAAAATCTAATAAGAGAAAATAATGAATTCTGACTAGGAAAGGAGGAATAATAATGGAAGCAAAAGCAACTGCAAAATATGTACGTGTATCTCCAAGAAAGGCAGGTCAAGTTTGTGACCTTGTTAGAGGAAAGAATGTTGATGAAGCATTAGCAATATTAAAGTTCACTCCAAGAGGAGCAGCTTCGATAATAGCTAAGGTTGTAAAATCTGCTAAAGCTAACGCTGAAAACAACCATGAGATGGACGTTGAAAATTTATACGTAGCATCAATAGTTGCAAACCAAGGACCTACAATGAAGAGATTCATGCCTAGAGCAATGGGACGTGCAACAATGATAAGAAAAAGAACTTCTCATATAGAGGTTGTTCTTAAGGAAAAAAAATAGTTAAAAGATAGGAGGGAAAATAATGGGACAAAAGGTTAATCCACACGGACTAAGAGTCGGTGTTATAAAAGATTGGGACTCAAGATGGTTCACTACTGATAAAAAAGAGTTCGGAAACTTATTATTAGAAGACCATAATGTACGTAAATTCTTAAAGAAAAGATTATACTCAGCTGGAGTTGCTAAAATAGAAATAGAAAGATCAGCTAACAAAATAAAACTAGACTTACACGTTGCTAAGCCAGGTGTAGTTATAGGAAGAGCTGGTGCTGGAATAGATGCATTAAAAGCTGAATTAGAAAAAATGACAAAGAAAAGTGTTATAGTTAACATAGTTGAAGTTAGAAACACTGATAAAAATGCTCAATTAGTAGCAGAGAACATAGCTTTAGCTATAGAAAGAAGAGTTGCTTTCAGAAGAGCTATGAAACAAGCTATACAAAGAGCTTTAAAATCAGGAGCTAAAGGTATAAAAGTTTCTGCATCAGGTAGATTAGGTGGAGCAGAAATGGCTAGAACTGAAGGATATAGTGAAGGAAATGTACCTTTACAAACTTTAAGAGCTGATATCGATTATGGTTTCGCTGAAGCTGATACTACTTATGGAAAAATAGGTATAAAAGTTTGGATATGCAACGGTGAAGTTTTACCAACTAGAAACGGTGTAAATCCAAGAGAAGAAAGAAGAGACAACAGAAGAAACGATAGAAGAGATAACAGAAGAAACGATAGAAGAGATAACAGAAGAAATGATAACAGAAGAGGAAATGATAACAGAAATAATAATAGAGGACAAAGACCTCAAGGATCAAGACCTCAAAGAACTGAAAACAAAGAAAATTAATATAAGTAAGGTTCAAGGAAGGAGGAAATACTCATGTTAATGCCAAAGAGAGTAAAGCGTCGTAGAGTTCATAGAGGAAGTATGGCTGGAAAAGCTCAAAAAGGTAACAAAGTTACTTACGGAGAGTTTGGATTAGTTGCAATGGAAGCTTCTTGGATAACTTCTAACCAAATAGAAGCTGCCAGAATCGCGATGACTAGATATATAAAAAGAGGCGGGAAGGTTTGGATAAAAATATTCCCACATAAGCCTGTAACAAGAAAACCAGCTGAAACTCGTATGGGTGCTGGTAAAGGTTCTCCAGAATACTGGGTAGCTGTAGTTAAACCAGGAAGAGTTATGTTCGAATTAGCAGGTGTTCCTGAAGATAAAGCAAGAGAAGCAATGAGACTTGCTATGCACAAACTTCCTATAAAATGTAAGTTTGTTAAGCGTGAAGATTTAGAAGTAAAGGGTGGTGAATAGGATGAAAGCTAAAGAAATAAGAGATTTAACAAGCGAAGAGCTAATGAATAAATTAAACGATTTCAAAAGTGAATTATTTAGCTTAAGATTCCAATTAGCTACTGGTCAATTAGAAAACACAGCAAGAATCAAGTTTGTTAAAAAGGATATAGCTAGAGTGAAAACTATCCTTGCTGAAAGAAAGTTAAACGAAACTAGAGCTTAATTTGGAAAGGAGGCTTTTTAACATGGAAAGAGGAAGCAGAAAAGTAAGAATAGGCCGTGTTGTAAGTGACAAAATGGATAAAACTATAGTTGTTGCTGTTGAAGATTTCGTACGTCATCCATTATACAATAAGCCAGTTAAGAGAACTAAAAAGTTCAAGGCTCATGATGAACAAAACGTATGTAGAATCGGAGATAGAGTTAAAATAATGGAAACTAGACCTTTATCTAAAGACAAGAGATTCAGACTAGTTGAAGTTGTTGAAAAAGTTAAGTAGTTTTTTTGGAAAAGGAGGGATTACGGTATGGTACAACAAGAAACACGTTTAAAAGTTGCTGATAATTCTGGTGCTAAAGAAATATTATGTATACGTGTACTAGGCGGAAGTAAGAGAAGATATGGTAACATAGGCGACGTAATAGTTGCTACTGTTAAAAGTGCAACACCTGGTGGAGTTGTAAAAAAAGGTAAAGTTGTTAAAGCTGTTATAGTAAGAAGCAAACAAGGCGTTAGACGTAAAGACGGAAGTTATATATCTTTCGACGAGAATGCTGCTGTTATAATCAAAGATGATAAGACTCCAGTAGGAACTCGTATATTCGGGCCTGTTGCTAGAGAGTTAAGAGACAACGAATTTATGAAAATAGTTTCTCTTGCTCCAGAAGTACTATAATAAGGAGGTGCAATAGGACATGATGCGTGTTAAAAAAGGTGATACTGTTGTAGTTATAGCAGGTAAAGATAAAGGTAAAAAAGGTTCAGTTGTTAGTATATTCCCTAAAACTAATAAAGTATTAGTTGAAGGTGTAAACGTAATAACTAAACACCAAAAGCCAAGTGCTATAAACCCACAAGGTGGAATAATAAACAAAGAAGCTCCAATTCATATATCTAACATAATGCCATTTGATCCTGAAACAGGAAAAGGGACAAGAGTTAGATTTGAAATGAAAGATGGAAAAAAAGTAAGAGTATCAGTTAAGAGCGGAAAAGAAATATAATATTGCTTGAAAGGAGGGACCTTAAATGGCTTCTAGATTACAAGAAAAATACATGAAAGAAGTTGCTCCTGCTTTAATGGAGAAATTTGGATACAAAAATGTTATGGAAATACCTAAGTTAGATAAAATAGTTATGAACATGGGTATAGGTGACGCTAGAGAAAATCCAAAAGGATTAGAAAAAGCTGTAGAAGAGATGGAAATAATCTCAGGACAAAAACCAGTTACTACTAAAGCTAGAAAATCAGTAGCTAACTTCAAATTAAGAGAAGGAATGCCAATAGGAGCAAAAGTTACATTAAGAGCTGACAAAATGTTCTACTTCATGGACAAGTTAGTATCTGTATCTTTACCAAGAGTTAGAGACTTCAGAGGAGTTAATCCTAACGCTTTCGATGGTAGAGGAAACTATGCTCTAGGTGTTAAAGAACAATTAATATTCCCTGAAATAGAATACGATAAAGTAGATAAAGTAAGAGGAATGGATATAATATTTGTTACTACAGCTAAGACTGACGAAGAAGCTCGTGAGTTATTAAAATTATTAGGAATGCCGTTTTCTAAGTAAGCTTAGAAAGCACATTTTCTAAGCAAACAAAAAGGAGGGATTCCAGTGGCTAGAAAAGCAATGGTTGTTAAGCAACAAAAAAAGCAAAAATATGCTACTAGAGAGTACACAAGATGTACTATATGTGGGAGACCACACTCAGTTTTAAGAAAATTCGGTATATGTCGTATATGCTTTAGAGAATTAGCTTATAAGGGTCAAATACCTGGTGTTAGAAAAGCAAGCTGGTAGAAATCAGCTAAGAATGGAAGGAGGGTTTCAATATGACAATGACAGATCCAATTGCAGATATGCTTACTCGTATAAGAAACGCTAATGTGGTTAAGCATGAAACTGTTGATGTTCCTGCCTCTAATATAAAGAAAGAACTAGCTAGAATCTTATTAGAAGAAGGATTCATTAGAGGTTATGATGTTATAGAAGATGGAAAACAAGGAATAATAAGAATACAATTAAAGTACGGACAAACAGGCGAAAGAGTTATAACAGGTCTTAAGAGAATATCTAAACCTGGTATGAGAGTTTACGCTGCTAATCATGAAGTGCCAAGAGTACTAAATGGATTAGGAATATCAGTAATATCTACTTCTAAAGGAATATTAACTGATAAGCAAGCAAGAAAAGAAAATGTTGGTGGAGAAGTAATCTGCTACGTTTGGTAATAAAAACGAACAATGTAAGGAGGTGCGACTATGTCAAGAATAGGTGTTAAACCAATAACAGTACCAGCAGGTGTTGAAGTAACTATAGCTGAAGGAAACTTCGTTACAGTTAAAGGACCAAAAGGAACTTTAACTAAGCAACTTGATGGTGCATTAACTATAAAGCAAGAGGAAAGTACTATACTTGTTGAAAGACCAACAAACAATAAATTACACAAATCTTTACACGGATTAACTAGAACTTTATTAGATAATATGGTTGTAGGTGTTACTAATGGTTTCGAAAAGAAATTAGAATTAGTTGGTGTTGGATACAGAGCTCAAAAACAAGGAAGCAAATTAGTTATGAACTTAGGATACTCTCATCCAGTAGAAATGGAAGATCCAGAAGGTATAACTGTTGAAGCTCCTAACCAAACTGAGTTAATAGTTAAAGGAATAGACAAGCAATTAGTAGGTAACTATGCTGCTAAGATAAGAGCTTGGAGAAAACCAGAGCCATACAAAGGTAAAGGTATAAGATACGCTGGTGAAGTTGTAAGACGTAAAGAAGGAAAAACTGGTAAGAAATAATACCAAACTTAAATGTTAGAAAGGAGTGAGCTCGGTGTTAAATAAAGCTGATAAAAACGCAAAGAGACTTCAAAGACATAAGAGAGTTCGTAGAAAAATATCTGGAACTACTCAAAGACCAAGATTATGTGTGTTCAGAAGTGCTAATAATATATACGCTCAAATAATAGATGACACAAATAGAGTAACTCTTGTTGCTGCATCTTCTTTAGATGCAGAAGTTAAGGGTGCTGTTAATCATACAGGAAACAAAGAAGCAGCTAAAAAAGTTGGAGAAATGGTTGCCAAAAAAGCTGTAGAAAAAGGAATCACTGATGTTATATTTGATAGAGGTGGATACTTATATCACGGAAGAATAAAAGAATTAGCTGAAGCTGCAAGAGAAGCTGGTCTTAAGTTCTAATAAGAAGGAGGGAAACACATGCTACGTCGTAAGCCAATAGATGCAAGACAACTTGACATGAAAGAAAAAGTTGTTGAAGTAAGACGTGTTACTAAAGTTGTTAAAGGTGGTAGAAACTTCAGATTTGCTGCTTTAGTAGTTGTTGGAGATGAAAACGGACACGTTGGTATAGGTACTGGTAAAGCAATGGAAGTACCAGATGCTATAAGAAAAGCTGTAGAAGATGCTAAAAAGAATCTTATACACGTACCAATGGTTGGTACAACTATTCCTCACGAAGTAAACGGACACTTCGGATCAGGAAAAATATTAATAATGCCTGCTAAAGAAGGTACAGGAGTTATAGCTGGTGGACCTGCTAGAGCTGTACTTGAGTTAGCTGGACTAAAAGACGTTAGAGCTAAATCTTTAGGATCTAACAATCCAAGAAATATGGTAAATGCTACAATAGAAGGACTTAACTCTCTAAAAACAGTTGAAGATATAGCTAAGCTTAGAGGTAAAAAAGTTGAAGATCTTCTAGGCTAAGGAGGTAGTGAAAAATGGCTAAATTACAAATAAAGTTAGTTAGAAGTACTATAGGAACTACTCCTAACCAAAGAAAGAACGTAGAAGCGTTAGGATTAAGAAAAAGAGAACAAGTAGTTGTTAAAGAAGATAATGCCCAAACAAGAGGGATGATAAATAAAGTTAAGCATTTAGTTGAAGTAACTGAAATAGCTGAATAATTTTGTTACAAGCAAGAGAAGGAGGTGCAATCCATGAAATTACATGAGTTAAAACCTGCTGAAGGTGCAGTGAAATCTAAGAAAAGATTAGGTAGAGGTACTGCTACTGGACAAGGTAAAACTGCAGGACGTGGACAAAAAGGACAAAAGTCTCGTTCAGGTGGTGGAGTAAGAGTTGGATTTGAAGGTGGTCAAATGCCATTAGCTAGAAGACTTCCTAAGAGAGGCTTCAAGAATCCATGTAAGAAAGTTTACACAGAAATTAACGTTGAATTATTAAATAGATTTGAAAATGGAACAGAAATAACAGCTGAACTATTAAAATCTACAGGAGCTATAAGCAAAATAGAAAAAGACGGCGTTAAAGTATTAGGAGAAGGAAACTTAGAAAAAGCTGTAACAGTTAAAGTTGCTAAGTTTACTGCTTCAGCTCAAGAGAAGATAGAAAAAGCTGGAGGAAAAGCAGAATTAGTTTAATCTCTGCTCTTCTATTTATTACAGGCGGGGTGAGTTAACGTGTTGTCACAGTTAAAACAGGCTTGGAAACTTAAAGATGTAAGAAAAAAAATAATATATACTTTGATGATGATTTTAGTATTCAGGATAGGGACGACAATACCTGTACCTGGGGTAAACACAGATTCTATAAGGAAATTGGTAGGCGAAAGTAGTCTACTTTCCTTATATAATATGTTCACTGGAGGGGCCTTAGGGAACTTTACAGTATTTGCTTTAGGAGTAGGACCATATATAACCGCATCTATCATAATACAACTTCTAACTGTAGGTTTTGAAAGTTTGGAAGAACTTCAAAAGTCTGGTGAAGAAGGTAAGAAAAAGATTAATAAATACACTAAATATATAGCATTAGCATTAGCTTTTGTACAAGCAATAGGAATTACCCTAGGGTTTGCAAAAAATTATTTGAAATCAAATAGTGTATTCTTTGTAGCTACAGTAATATTAACATTAGTTGCAGCTAGTATGTTATTAATGTGGATAGGGGACAAAATTACTGAAAAAGGATTAGGTAATGGAAGTTCAATAATAATATTTGTTGGGATCATAGCTAGAATACCATCAGATGTTATTCAGGTTGTAGCTCAAATAAAAAGTGGAACTATACAAATATGGGCAGTAGCATTATTAGTAGTAGTGATTCTTCTTACTATAGCAGCTGTTACATATATACAAGAAGCCACAAGAAAAATACCTGTACAATACGCTAAAAGAGTTGTTGGAAGAAAAATGTATGGAGGACAAAGTTCTCATATACCTATGAAAGTTAATCAATCAGGAGTTATACCAGTAATTTTTGCTAGTTCACTTTTAGCTTTTCCTCAAACTATAGCAATGTTTATGGGTGCAGATGCTCAAAGCTTTATTCAAACTTACATGAACCCAATGGCGTCTCCAGGAGTTTGGATATATAGGAGTATTGAAGTTCTGTTGATAGTATTCTTCTCTTATTTCTATACTACTGTAACCTTTAATACAGAAGATATATCAAATAATATGAAAAATAATGGAGGATTCATACCAGGTATTAGACCAGGTAAGTCTACTATAGATTATTTAAATAGAATATTATCGAGATTGACTCTAGCTGGAGCTTTATTCCTAGCTGTAATAGTAATGATATCAGCATTTATTATGTTCTTTATGAAACTTAATATAACATTAGTTGGTACATCATTATTAATAGTAGTAGGTGTTGCTTTAGAACTTAAGAGACAATTAGAATCAAATTTAGTTATGAGAAGCTATCAAGGTTTCTTAAAATAAATTGGAGATGATAGTATGAGAATTATATTACTTGGACCTCCTGGAGCTGGAAAAGGCACACAAGCTGCAGGAATAGTTGAAAAATACAACATACCTCATATATCAACAGGAGATATATTCAGAAAGAATATAAAAGAGGGAACAGATCTTGGAAAGAAAGCTAAAGAATACATGGATCAAGGTTTATTAGTTCCAGATGAGTTGACTGTAGGTTTAGTTACTGATAGAATAACTCAAAAGGACTGTGAAAAAGGATTCATGTTAGATGGATTTCCAAGAAATGTATCTCAAGCTGAACAACTAGATACGTTTTTAAAAGAAGCTAATATAGAATTAACTAATGTAATTAATATAGAGGTTGATAAAAGTATATTAGTATCAAGAGCTGTTGGAAGAAGAATATGTAAATCTTGCGGAGCTACGTATCATATAGAGTTCAACGCTCCTCAAAATGAAGGTATATGCAATGTATGCCAAGGAGAGTTATACCAAAGAGCAGATGATAATGAAGAAACTGTATCAAAGAGAATACAAGTTTATTTAGATGAAACCAAACCATTAGCTGATTATTATACTAAAAAAGGTATAATATCTAACATAAATGGAGAACAATCTATAGACAATGTATTTAAGGATATAGTGGCTGCTCTAGGAAGTGAAAAATAATGATCATTTTAAAGTCAAAAAAAGAAATAGAAATGATGAGAGAAGCAGGTAAAATAGTTGCTGAGACTCATCAAATTTTAAAAGAAGCTATTATTCCGGGAATATCTACTTTAGAGTTAGATAAAATAGCTGAAGAGAATATAAAAAAATATAATGCAGTACCATCTTTTAAAGGCTATGGTGGTTTTCCTGGTAGTATATGTGCATCTATCAATGATCAAGTTGTACATGGAATACCTGGAAATCATATAGTTAAAGAGGGAGACATTATAAGCTTAGATGTAGGAGCCTATTATAAAGGATATCATGGAGACTCTGCGAAAACTCATGGAGTAGGTATGATATCTGAAGAAAATAGGAAATTAATAGAAGTAACAAGAGAAAGCTTCTATGAAGGATTAAAGTTTGCTAAACTAGGATATAGACTTTCTGATATCTCACACGCAATACAAGCACACGTTGAAAAATATGGGTTCTCAATAGTTAGAGATTTAGTAGGTCATGGAGTTGGCTCAGAACTTCATGAAGATCCTCAAGTTCCTAATTATGGACCACCAGGAAAAGGACCAAGACTTCAAGAAGGAATGGTCATAGCTATAGAGCCTATGGTTAACGCAGGTCGTTACCATGTAAAGACTTTAGCAGATGAGTGGACTATCGTAACAATAGATGGAAAAAACTCAGCTCATTATGAGCATACGATAGCGATTACTGAAGATGAGCCTTTGATATTAACAAAGTTTTAATCTTAAAAGTAGGTGAAAAAAGTGCTATCAAATGATTTAAGTGTAGGTCAAGTTGTTGAAGTTTCCGCAGGTAAAGAAAAAGGAAGAATATTTTTCGTAGTGAAAATAATTGACCATGAATATGTTTTGATATCTGATGGAAAAAAACGAAAACTTGAAAGACCTAAGCTAAAGAAAGTTAAGCACTTAAAAAGATTTAATGTTATTAATAATAAAGTTAAGAACAAAATAGTATCTGATCAAACGATGACAGATGCTTTTTTAAGAGCTGAACTTACTAAGTTAAATTTATTTATTTAGCTTGTTGAATGGAGGTCTGGTTAGTTAATGGCCAAAAAAGATGTTATAGAATTTGAAGGTACAGTTGTTGAAAACTTACCTAATGCTATGTTTAAAGTAAAATTAGAAAATGGACATGAAGTATTATGTCATTTATCTGGAAAGCTAAGAATGAACTTCATAAGAATTCTTGAAGGTGATAAGGTAAATGTTGAACTTTCTCCATATGACCTTACAAGAGGAAGAATTACTTGGCGTAAGAAGTAGACTATTTTAATAATTAGTCTAAGGAGGGAATAATAATGAAAGTAAGACCATCAGTAAAACCAATGTGTGAAAAGTGCAAAGTTATAAAAAGAAAAGGAAAAGTAATGGTTATCTGTGAAAATCCTAAGCACAAGCAAAAACAAGGTTAATAAATTATTACTAGCATTTTGTTAATTTTTATAGTATAATATTAAACTGTGATGTTAACAAAAAAGCATTAAAGTCGTTAAAAAATCTGGCTTCGGATTAATATGATATTAAAATTTTAACACTATAAACTAGTTGTAGGAGGTGCGAATTTATGGCAAGAATAGCTGGGGTAGATTTACCTAGAGAAAAAAGAGCAGAGATAGGCTTAACTTATATATATGGTATAGGTAAAGCTACTGCTAATGAAATATTAGCTAAAGCTGAGATAAATCCTGATATAAGAATAAAAGATTTATCAGAAGATCAAGTTAATGAATTAAGAAAAATAATAGACGCTGATTTCTTAGTTGAAGGTGACTTAAGAAGAGAGATCGCTTTAAACATAAAGAGATTAAGAGATATAAAATGTTACAGAGGTATGAGACATGCTAAAGGTCTTCCACTAAGAGGACAAAGAACTAAGACTAATGCTAGAACTAGAAAAGGTCCTAGAAAAACTGTATCTCGTAAGAAGAAAAAATAATAAAATAACATAATTAGGTAAGGAGGGAAAACAATGGCTAAACCAAAAAAGAAAGCTACACGTGTTAGAAGAAGAGAACGTAAGAACATAGAACGTGGTCATGCTCATATACAATCTACTTTTAACAATACAATAATAACTTTAACTGATGTTCATGGAAATGCTATATCTTGGGCAAGTTCAGGACAATTAGGATTCAAAGGATCAAGAAAAGCAACTCCTTTCGCTTCTCAAATGGCTGCTGAAACAGCTGCAAAAGCTGCTATGGAGCATGGATTAAAGAGCGTAGAAGTATTCGTTAAAGGTCCTGGATCAGGAAGAGAAGCTGCAATAAGAGCTTTACAAGCAACTGGATTAGAAGTAACTATGATAAAAGACGTTACTCCAATACCACACAACGGATGTAGACCGCCAAAAAGAAGAAGAGTGTAATTTAAACAGAGGATAATAGGAGGTGTAAAGAAATGGCAAGATATACTGGTGCATCATGCAGACAATGCCGTAGAGAGGGAATGAAATTATTCCTTAAAGGTGATAGATGTTATACAGATAAATGTGCTATAGTTAAGAGAAACTATGCTCCAGGACAACATGGACAAGGAAGAAAGAAAGTTTCTAACTATGGATTACAATTAAGAGAAAAACAAAAAGTTAAAAGAATATATGGAGTTTTAGAAACTCAATTCAGAAACTTATATGAACGTGCTGAAAAAATGCAAGGCATAGTAGGGGAAAACTTATTAAGTTTATTAGAAAGAAGATTAGATAATGTAGTTTACAGAATGGGATTAGCATCTTCTAGAAAAGAAGCTAGACAATTAGTAACTCATGGTCACTTCACTTTCAATGGTAAAAAGGTAGATATACCTTCAATAACTGTTAAAGTTGGAGATGTTATAGCAGTTAAAGAAACTTCTAAATCTTCTGCTAAATTCAAAGCTTTAGTTGAAGCTAACTCAAGAATAGCTCCTAAATGGTTAGAAGCTAACGTAGAGCAAATGACAGCTAAAGTTGTTGCAATGCCATCAAGAGAAGATATAGATCTTGAAATAGCAGAACACTTAATCATAGAGCTTTACTCTAAGTAATAAGCATGTTCTCAAACTAATTTTGAGATTTTGTTTACCCTCAGTGGATTAATAAATTTTAAGGAGGGTTTTGTCCATGATAGAAATAGAAAAACCAAAAGTAGATATAATCGAACTTAGCGAAGACTATAGATATGGAAAGTTTGTCATAGAGCCTCTAGAAAGAGGATATGGAATAACTATAGGTAATGCTTTAAGAAGAATATTATTATCTTCTTTACCAGGTGTTGCAGTAAATTCTATAAAAATAGATGGAGTTCTACATGAATTCTCTACAGTACCAGGAGTTAAAGAAGATGTTACAGAAATAATATTAGCATTAAAAGAGCTTTCAGCTACTATAGATGGTGAAGGAAATAGAACACTTAAAATAGAAGCTCAAGGACCATGCTCTATCAAAGGATCAGACATAATATGTCCTCCAGATGTTGAAATATTAAGCGAAGATTTACATATAGCTACGCTAGATGATAATGCTAAACTTAATATGGAAATAAACATAGGTAAAGGTAGAGGTTATGTTTCTGCTGAAGAAAATAAAACAGAGCATATGCCTATAGGTGTTTTACCTGTAGACTCAATATATACTCCTGTTGAAAAAATGAGCTACCATGTGGAAAACACAAGAGTAGGTCAAAAGTCAGATTATGATAAATTAATACTTGAAGTATGGACTAATGGAAGTATAAATCCTCAAGAAGGAATATCACTTGCAGCAAAAGTATTAGTTGAACATTTAAATCTATTCATAGACTTAACAGAGCATGTAAGCAGTGTTGAGATAATGGTAGAAAAAGAAGAAGACCAAAAAGAAAAAGTTCTTGAAATGACTATAGAAGAATTAGATTTATCAGTTAGATCATACAACTGTTTAAAGAGAGCGGGAATAAATACAGTTGAAGAATTAGCTAATAAATCTGAAGATGATATGATGAAGGTTAGAAACCTTGGTAAAAAGTCTCTTGAAGAAGTAATTCAAAAGTTAGAAGAACTTGGCCTAGGTCTTAAACCAAGCGAAGAATAGTGAGCAAAGGAGGGAATAAGCATGGCTAATTACCGTAAATTAGGACGTGTAACATCGCACAGAAACCTTATGTTAAGAAACTTAGTAACAGACTTACTAAGAAGTGGTAGAATAGAAACTACAGTAACAAGAGCTAAGGAAACTCGTAGAATGGCAGAAAAGATGATAACTCTTGCTAAAAGAGGGGATCTTCACGCTAGAAGACAAGTTTTAGCTTATGTTATGGATGAAACTGTAGTTAACAATTTATTCACTGATTTAGCTCCAAAGTATGCTGAGAGAAATGGTGGATATACTAGAATAATCAAAAAAGGACCAAGAAGAGGCGACGCCGCTGAAATGGCTTTTATAGAATTAGTATAGTAGGAAGGATTAAGCTTAATAGCTTAGTCCTTTTTTATTTTGAATGGATTTTTATATAAAATCGAAATATCATTTTTATTAGTAATTATGGTATAATACTATTTAAAATGGTTTTTTAAACTCACTGCTTATTGAGAAGGAGTATGATTAATGGATAATATAGTAGAAGTAAATAATATATCGTTTGAATATATAACAGAGGAATCTAAGTTTAAAGCGATAGATAGATTGAGTTTAAATGTAAGTCAAGGTGAATTTTTAGTGATAATAGGTCATAATGGATCTGGTAAGTCGACTTTATCTAAAAATCTAAATGCGATACTACTTCCAAGTGAAGGTGACATTATAATTGATGGCATAAATACTAAGGATGAAGAAAATGTATGGAATATAAGACAAACAGCAGGTATGGTATTTCAAAATCCGGATAATCAAATAGTTGCAACTGTTGTAGAAGAGGATGTTGCATTTGGGCCAGAAAATCTAGGATTAGAATCTAAAGAAATTAGAAAAAGAGTAGATGAATCTTTAAAAAGTGTAGGAATATATGAATTAAGAGATAGACAACCTCATTTGTTGTCAGGAGGTCAAAAGCAAAGGGTAGCTATAGCAGGAATAATAGCAATGAAACCTAAGTGTATTATATTCGATGAGGCTACAGCTATGTTAGATCCATCTGGAAGAAAAGAAGTAATGAAAACTATAAAGAGATTAAATAAAAAAGAAAATATAACTACTATACACATAACTCATTTTATGGAAGAGGCAGTAGAGGCAGATAGAGTTGTAGTTATGGAAAAGGGTAGAAAAATTTTAGAGGGAACACCTAAAGAGGTATTTTCAAATATAGATAAATTAAAAAAAATAGGATTAGATGTACCTTGTATGACTGAGTTATCTAGCGAACTTAAGAAAGAAGGATTAAATATTGAAAGTAACATATTAACTGTAGATGAGATGGTGATGGAATTATGTCAATTATAGTAAAAAATTTAACACATATATACAATGAAGATATGCCTTTTGCTAGTAAGGCATTAGATGATATATCATTTGAAATAAAAGATAGAGATTTCGTTGGCCTTATAGGACATACAGGTTCTGGAAAATCAACATTAATACAACATTTAAATGGTATATTAAAACCTGCTTCTGGTGAAATTTTCATAAATGGTTTTAATATAACAAATGAGAATCTAAATCTTACAGAAATAAGAAAAAGAGTTGGAGTAGTATTTCAATACCCAGAATATCAACTTTTCGAAGAAACTGTAGCTAAGGATATAGCATTTGGACCTTATAATTTAGGATTAGAAGCGAATGAAGTAGACAAGAGGGTTAAAACATCGATGGAATCTGTAGGGCTACATTATGACGAATTTAAAGATAAATCACCTTTTGAGTTATCGGGAGGTCAAAAACGTAGGGTGGCTATAGCTGGAGTTATAGCTATGGAGCCTGAAGTTTTAATATTAGACGAACCGACGGCAGGATTAGATCCTGGCGGAAGGGATGAAATTTTTGGACTTATAAAAAAATTACATGAAAATCATAATATGACTATAATTTTATCTTCTCATAGTATGGATGATATGGCTAAAATGGCAAAAACTATAATTGTCATGAATAAAGGAAAAATTGAATTTATGGGCTCTCCTAGGAGCGTTTTTAAGGATAATGTAAAAAGACTAAAAGAAATAGGTCTTGATGTTCCACAACCTTTAGAATTAGCTATAAAGCTTAGGGACAAAGGTTTTGATATAAGTCAAGATATAATAACTGTAGAAGAAGCTAAACAAGAAATTCTTAAAGTTATGAGAGGGAGAAAAAAATGTTAAAAGATATAACTATAGGACAGTATTATCCGTCCGATTCTGTTATTCATAAACTAGACTCTAGAATGAAACTTATAGCCACATTTATATTTATGATATCTTTATTTATAATAAATAAATTTTGGCCATACTTTATAGTGTTGGTATTTATGGTTGGTATTATAAAAATGTCTAAAATACCTATGAAGTATATCTTTAAGGGAATAAAACCTCTTAGATGGATTATATTATTTACATTTGTAATAAATATATTTTTCCTTCCGGGAGATGTAATTTGGTCTTTTGGATTTATGAATATAACTAGACAAGGTATAGAGCAAGCTGTATTTATGGCAATAAGATTAATTTTATTAGTAGTTGGGACTTCGTTGTTAACATTGACGACATCGCCTATAGAGCTTACAGATGGCATAGAGAGACTTTTAAATCCATTAAAAAAAGTTGGATTACCAGTTCATGAACTAGCGATGATGATGACTATTGCATTAAGATTTATACCAACTTTATTAGATGAAACTGACAAAATAATGAAAGCTCAAATGTCTAGGGGAGCTGATTTTGAGAGTAAGAACATTATAAATAGAGCTAAAAATTTGGTACCATTATTAGTACCGTTGTTTGTTAGTGCATTTAGAAGGGCAGATGAACTTGCTATGGCTATGGAAGCAAGATGCTATAGAGGTGGATATAATAGAACAAAAATGAAAGAAGCTCTCATGACCAGAAATGATTATATATCATGTGTTATTCAAATAGTATACCTAGGTATTATTATTTCTACTAGATTTATTTAAAGAGGTATTTTATGAGAAATATAAAAATTGAAATACAATATAATGGTTTTAATTATTGTGGATGGCAACAACAGCCAGATTCTTTAGGGATACAAGGAACGATAGAGAAAGCTATTTATGAAATCACTAGAGAAAATGTAAAAATAACAGGGTCAGGAAGAACAGATGCAGGGGTTCATGCACTGGGACAAGTAGCAAATTTTAATTTAATGTCTTCTATTCCTGTAGATAAAATTCCGAATGCATTGAATTCAAAATTACCCAAAGATATATCAGTAGTAAAATGTGAAGAAGTAAGCAGTAAATTTCATTCAAGATATAGTGCTCAAGGTAAAAGATATAGATATTTGATACATAATAGTATGTATAGGACTCCAATATATAAGGATATATCTTATCATGTCAAATATGAGCTTGATTTTGAAAAAATGTGTAAAGAGTCTAAAAAGTTAATAGGCACATATGACTTTAAAGGGTTTATGAGTTCTGGATCATCAGTTAAGGATACTATTAGAACTATATATGACGTTTCATTAACTAAAGAAGAAAATTTAATTGTTTTTGAGGTTGAGGGGAATGGATTCTTATACAACATGGTAAGAATACTAGTAGGAACGTTGGTAGATATAGGACGAGGACGAATAAAAGAAGATATGTTTGAAATAATTAATGCTAAGAGTAGATCTAAGTGTGGTCATACTGCACCAGCTCATGGATTATTTCTTAAAAAAGTTGATTATTAGCTTGACACACCAGGGGGCATGTATTAAAATAAGTTAGAGTGTGTTAATAAGTCCACTTGCCCCGGACTTGACATAAACGGTAAAATTTTTATATGAAAAAAGTTAAGGAGGGACAACTATGAAAAGTTATATAGCTAAGCCAGCTGAAGTACAAAGAAAATGGTACTTAGTTGACGCTGAAGGAAAAACATTAGGTCGTTTAGCAACTGAAATAGCGACTGTATTAAGAGGAAAGCACAAAGTTACTTTCACACCACATGTAGATGGTGGAGATTTCGTTGTTGTTGTAAATGCAGATAAGGTAGTTTTAACAGGGAAGAAATTAGATCAAAAATTATACAGATACCATACAGGATATGTTGGTGGATTAAAAGAAATATCTTACAGAACTATGATGGCAGAAAAGCCTGAAGAAGTTGTAAGTCATGCTGTAAGCGGTATGTTACCAAAGAACAAATTAAGAAGCAGAATGATGACTAGATTAAGAGTATTCGCAGGACCTAACCATGATCATGCAGCTCAAAATCCAGAAGTTTTAAACTTCAAATAATAATTAACGGGTGAAAGGAGGAGTTATCATGGCTAACGTTCAATATTACGGAACAGGAAGAAGAAAGCACTCTGTTGCTAGAGTAAGATTAGTTGCAGGTGAAGGAAATATAGTAGTAAATGGAAGAACAGTTGAAGAATATTTCAACTATGAAACATTAATAAGAGATGTTAAACAACCATTAGTTTTAACAGGAAATGAAGCTAAATACGATGTTATAGTAAAAGTTGAAGGTGGAGGATTCACTGGACAAGCTGGAGCTATAAGACATGGTATATCTAGAGCTTTATTAAAAGCTGATATAGATTTAAGACCTGCTTTAAAGAAAGAAGGATTCTTAACTAGAGATGCAAGAATGAAAGAAAGAAAGAAATATGGATTAAAGGCAGCAAGAAGAGCTCCACAATTCTCAAAGAGATAATCTCATATGTTTGTACAAAGACTTTGGAATATTCCAAAGTCTTTTTTAATATAAATGTACAGGGTGATGTTGTGAGAGAATATAAAAAATACATAGTATTTGGAGTTATAGGTATTTTATTGATGGGAGTGTCATTTTTTGAGATTAAAGATGTTTCTGAAGGTGTTATGGAGTGTATGCCTATAACTAATAAAACTATAATTTTAGATGCAGGGCATGGAGGGATAGATCCAGGAGCTCTTGCTGAAGATAAAGATACTGCTGAAAAAGAGGTAAACTTATCTATTACTCTAAGACTAAGAGAACTAATAGAATCAAGTGGTGGATTAGTTATACTTACAAGGGAAGATGATAGTAGTTTATACTCTGAAAGTGGAAATAAAACTACTAGACAAAAGTATAATGAAAATTTAAAAAATCGAAAAAAAATAATAAATGAATCTAAATCGGATATGTTTGTATCAATTCATTTAAATAAATTTAAGCAATCTGAGTATTATGGAGCACAAACGTTTTATCCAAAGGGGAAAGATGATAGTAAAGAATTATCTAAGTACATACAAGCAGAATTAAAAAGAGTTGTAGATAAAACAAATAATCGTGAGATTAAATCTACACAAGATATATATCTTTTAAAAGAAAATGAAATACCGTCAGTTTTAATAGAGTGTGGTTTTTTGTCTAATGATAAAGAAGCTAAGCTTTTAGCAGATAAAGAGTATCAAGAAAAAATCGCTTGGTCGATATATGTTGGTATTCAAAGATATTTTAGTTCTAATGAGTATAAAAATTAAAAAAATGAAGATAATAGCTTATATCAAAGAATATTTTTGCTTAGATGTAAGCTATTATTTGTTTAAAATGAAAATAATAAAATAAAAACTATTGACTTATAAGATTTTAGATGTTATTATAAGAAAGTACTCAAGAGAAGAGTATGAAAGAACTTTGAAAATTAAACAGTAGGTTAATTTATAGAATTTGAAACAACCAAACAAAGCCAGATATATAACAGTATCTGAGCCCATCAAAACTTTTATTTGAGAGTTTGATCCTGGCTCAGGATGAACGCTGGCGGCGTGCCTAACACATGCAAGTCGAGCGATTTCCTTCGGGAAAGAGCGGCGGACGGGTGAGTAACGCGTGGGTAACCTGCCCTGTACACACGGATAACATACCGAAAGGTATGCTAATACGAGATAAAGTGCTATGAAGACATCTTCGAAGCACCAAAGCTTTAGCGGTACAGGATGGACCCGCGTCTGATTAGCTAGTTGGTAAGGTAA